>NZ_VDCZ01000008.1 GCF_006491645.1 Flavobacterium profundi | reverse complement strand
TTTTCTAAAACTAATCTTACGCATTCTAATTTAAATGCATAATCGTACTTGACTTTTCTTTCCATAAAAATACCCCCAAATAGTGTCTAACTTTTTGGGGGCAGTGCAAAATGGGTCGCTTTTTTTATTATTAAGATTCCTTCATAAATGCTTCCGCTTTCTCAACCATGTTTTTACTTCCACAAAAGAAAGGAACACGTTGATGTAATTCTTCTGGCTGTAGCTCCATTATTCGATTGTACCCATCAGAGGCTTTACCTCCTGCTTGTTCCGCTAAAAAAGCCATAGGATTACATTCATATAATAAGCGTAGTTTTCCATTAGGCGCTTTTGAACTTGTAGGGTAAATATAAATCCCTCCTTTTATCATATTGCGATGAAAATCAGATACCAAACTTCCAATATAACGAGACGTATAAGGTCGATCACCTTCTTCCATTTGGCAATATTTTAAATAATTTTTCACACCTTGTGGAAAATGGATGTAATTTCCTTCATTTATGGAATATATTTTACCATCAGGAGTAAACTGCATATTAGGATGCGATAAATAAAACGTACCAATTGCAGGATTTAGTGTAAAACCATTTACTCCATGACCAGTAGTATAAACTAACATGGTGGAAGTTCCATAAATAACATAACCTGCTGCTACTTGATTTATACCCGGTTGCAAAAAATCTTCGAGTTGTACTGGTGTTCCCATAGGTGTAATTCTTCGATACACTGAAAATATTGTTCCAACGGAAACATTCACATCAATATTTGAAGAACCATCTAACGGATCCATTAAAACTACATATTTGTTATTGTGTCCTTCATCTGAACCAGCCACGGTTATAAAATCATCATTTTCTTCTGATGCAATACCGCAAACAATTTCTCTATTGATTAGGGTTTGGATAAAAGTTTCGTTGGCAAAAACATCTAACTTTTGTTGATCTTCACCTTGCACATTTTGTTCACCAGCGGCGCCTACTATATCCACTAAACCTGCTTTATTAACTTTATAATTTACAACTTTTGCAGCTAAACGTATTGAGTTAATGATGCGAGATAACTCACCTGTAGAATATTGAAAAGAATTTTGATTTTCAATAATAAATTCACCAAGGGTTCTGTTTTTTTCTTCCATATTTACGAAATCGATGTAGTTGTGTTTAGGTGGCAAATATCGGCTTTTTTATAAAATATATAAACACAATTGCTCACTAAAATTGTGAGCTATTTTTTAAAATTTCACTTAACACATTTTTAAAATACATAAATATAAAATTTTGTTACAAAAATACATTTTGTTGAAAAAATATAAAATAATGTTTAATTTTGAAGCTTTAAAAATAACCTAATTTATCTTTTGTGATATAAACAAAGTATGGTAATTTAGCTTAAAAATATAAAAATGATTATTCGAAAAGGTACCATTCAAGATATGCCAGCTGTATTGGCACTAATAAAAGAACTAGCAGAATTTGAAAAAGAACCAAATGCAGTTGAAGTTACCGTTTCAGATTTAGAACGCGATGGATTTTCCAATACTCCTTTATTCCAAACTTTTGTAGCTGAGCTAGACAATGAGATAATTGGAGTTGCATTATACTATTACCGTTATTCCACTTGGAAAGGAAAAACTATACACTTAGAAGATTTAGTGGTTAAAGAAGACAAAAGAGGAACAGGAGCAGGATTTGCTTTGTATTCTCAGATTATCCAACAAGGTCATCAAGAAGGAGTTAAGAGAATCGAATGGAATGTATTAGATTGGAATACTCATGCAATTGCCTTTTATGAAAAAAGTGGCGCGAATATACTTCAAGATTGGAAAGTAGTACAAATGAACAAAGAAGGTATTACACATTTCATTTCCACATTAAACAAGTAATCAACAACATATAAAATAAAATAATTTAGGTCTTCTTATGAAAATTTTCAAATTTGGTGGTGCTTCTGTAAAAGATGCAGAAGGAGTGAAAAATGTAACTTCTGTTTTAGAAAAAGTAGGTTTTAGAGATACACTAATTGTGGTTTCTGCGATGGGTAAAACTACCAATGCTTTAGAAGTAATTATTAAAAATTATTTTGAAAAATCAAGCCAATTGCATCCATCCGTACAAGAGGTTCGAAAATACCACAATCAAATACTACAAGACTTATTTACAGATGAAGATCATGAAGCATACTTTACTGTTAATGCTCATTTTGATGATTTGGAATACTTTTTAAGAAGTAATAAATCTCCTAACTATAATTTTGTGTACGACCAAATTGTAAGTTATGGTGAAATAATTTCAACTACAATTGTAAGCTATTATTTAAACGAAAGAGGTATTAAAAATACCTGGTTAGATGTTCGTAATTTCATTAAGACTGATACTACTTACCGTGATGCTAATGTGAATTGGGAACAAACACAAAACTTGATTAACAAAAAAATTGAAAAAGATGAATTATACATCACACAAGGTTTTTTAGGATCGGATTCTAATAATTTCACTACTACTTTAGGTCGTGAAGGTTCCGATTATACGGCTGCTATTTTTGCATATTGCCTGAATGCTGAAAGTGTAACGATTTGGAAAGATGTACCCGGAGTTTTAAATGCCGATCCGCGCTATTTCGAAGAAACTGCACTTTTAAATCAAATTTCATACAGAGAAGCTATTGAATTAGCCTTTTATGGAGCAAGTGTAATTCATCCGAAAACATTACAACCGCTACAAAATAAAGAAATTCCTTTATTTGTAAAATCTTTTATTAATCCACTTTTACCAGGCACAAGTGTTTCCAAAGGAGCAGATTTAGAACCACAATTGCCTTGTTATATTATTAAGAAAAATCAATTATTGCTGTCTCTTTCATCTTTAGATTTTTCCTTTATAATGGAAGAACATATTAGTGAGATTTTTGCATTGTTTCACGAACATAAGTTAAAAGTGAACTTAATTCAAAATTCAGCAATTAGTTTCTCCGTATGTATTGAAGATAAGTTTCATAATTTTCCCGATGTGAAAGAAATTCTAGAACAAAAATTTAAGATTGCTTTCCACGAAAATGTATCTTTATATACCATCAGACATTTTGATGCAAATGCAACACAAATTGTGGAAACAAATAAAACCGTATTATTAAAACAAATATCAAGAGAAACCTTACAGATTATTACAAAAGAGTAATAAGCGATACGTTTTTTTATAATAAATTAATCCATAAATACTACTTTTGAAAAATAGGAGTTATCTATTTATGACAAAAAAGTGGTTTGTATGGATTTTTTGTATGCTATTTTCTGTTACTTTCAGTCAGGAAAGAACAAACCATTATCAAACCAAAAAAATCCCTATTACTAAAGACACTATTTTTTTAGAATCGGTTAGTATTAATCCTGCTTTTTTTTCAATCAAAGACAAAAATCAAAACAAAATTGATTCGACCTATTACAGCATTAATTTTCAAAAAGCCAGTCTTGTTTTTAATGAAAATTGTAACGCTCAAGATACTTTAGTAGTTGAATATTTAAAATTTCCAGAGTTCTTAACCAAAAAATATAGTATTTACGACGAACAAAAAGTAGTACCTAATGAAGCTGGTGTCGTTTATACTATCAAAGAACCGAATCAAAATCGATTCATTCCTTTTGAAGGATTAAATACGTCTGGAAGCATCTCGAGAGGCATTACTGTGGGCAACAACCAAAATACAGTAGTTAATTCTAATTTAGATTTACAAATTACAGGTAAAATTTCAGAAAAAGTTAGCATACGAGCATCCATTCAAGACAGCAATATTCCTTTACAAGAAGGAGGTTATTCACAAAAACTGGATGAATTTGATCAAATTTTCATCGAATTAGCCTCAGACAACTGGAGCGTTAAAGCGGGAGACTTATTTTTGGAAAACCGTCAATCTCAATTCTTAAATTTCAATAAAAAAGTACAGGGCCTTTCAACCCAATTTACATTGGGAACACCTGAAAAAAAAACCACCATTTTAGGAGCGGCAGCTTTAGTTAGAGGTCAATATGCTCGAAGTACCTTCATTGGGCAAGAAGGAAATCAAGGTCCGTATAAACTAAAAGGAAATAATGGTGAATTATTTGTACTGGTGATTTCTGGTTCTGAAAGAGTGTATGTAAACGGAGTGCTTTTAAAAAGAGGAGAAAATAACGATTACATTATTGATTACAATGCGGGTGAAGTTATTTTTACATCACTTTTCCAAATTACCTCTGAAATGAGAATCATTATAGAATATCAGTTTTCAGACAGAAATTACTCACGTTTTTTAGCTTATTCGGGAATACAACATGAACAAGAAAAATTCAGAATTGGTGGATTTGTTTACTCAGAAAACGATATAAAAAACCAACCCCTTCAGCAAAATTTATCGGAAGAACAAGTTACGGTTTTACAAAATGCAGGTGATGATTCTAGCTTAATGAATGCTCCTTCTGCTTATTTAGACACCTATTCTGAAAATAAAATTTTGTATCGAAAAGCACTTTCAGGAACCACAGAAATCTTTGAGTTTTCAAACGACCCTAACGACGAACTTTATAATGTTCGTTTTACTTTTGTGGGACAAAACCAAGGGAATTATATCCTTTCGAATACAAATACTATTGGGAAAATCTATGAATACATTGCTCCAATAGCAGGCGTTCCACAAGGTAGCTATGAACCCGTTATACCTTTAATAGCACCGAACAAAATTCAAATTGCAACCTTACTTGGTGGTTATAATCCTTCGGAAAAAACCAACCTTAATTTTGAAATTGCCATAAGCAACAACGACAAAAATTTATACTCTTCATTAGATGATGCTGATAATCAAGGAGTAGCAGGCAAAATAGAAGTAACGCAAAGACTGTTTTCAGGAAAATACAATTTAGACGGTTTTGGAAATTTTCAATTTATAAATAGGGATTTCAAAACTATTGAACGGTTATTTAATATTGAATTTAATAGAGATTGGAACTTAAATACACCTTTAGGCAATCAAAGCTTACTGACATCTGGTTTGAATTTAAATTTACAACAAAATGGATTTGTAAAATACCAATTGGAGAAACTAGATTTTTCTGAAAATTTCTCAGGAAACAGACATCTTGTAGAATCATTCATAAAAATGAAAAAAACCACTATTTCAACAAATTTTAGTGCTTTAAAAAGTTCCAGTAGTACTTCAGAATCCACATTTTTAAGAAATCAGAGTCAAGTTAGGCATCATTTCAAAAAGAATTGGATTGGCACAACTCTTCGATTTGAAAACAATAAAGAAAAACTACTACCTGCAGAAACTTTTACCAATAACAGTCAAAGATTTTTAGAATATGGTGCTTTTGTAGGTCGTGGTGATTCTACTACTGTTTATGTAGAATTAGGATATTTACATCGAATAAATGACAGTTTGCAAAGTAGAAGTATTCAACGAGTGAATCAATCCAATTCCTATTATTTAAAATCCCAATTAATAAAAACAAATACGAGTAGCTTATCTATTTTTGCAAATTATCGCTTATTAGAATATGAAGAACCTCAAAAAGAAGATGAACCTTCATTCAATTCAAGAGTTTTATACAACAATACATTTTTCAATAAATTACTACAAGCCACAACTACATATGAAACTACTTCTGGAACCATTGCACAACAAGAATTTACCTATCTAGAAGTAGAGCCAGGACAAGGAGTATACATGTGGAATGATTACAATACTAATGGCGTTCAAGAACTACAAGAATTTGAAGTCGCCCCATTTTCAGATCAAGCAAAATATGTTCGTGTTTTTTTACCCAATCAAATTTTCATTAGAACCCATCAAAACAAATTCTCACAATCTTTAAATTTCAATGGATTGGTTTGGCAAAATGAAACGGGTTTGAAAAAGCTACTCTCCTATTTTTATAATCAAAGTTCGTTTTTAATAGAACGCAAAATACGTAGAGATGCTACAACTTTTGATTTAAATCCTTTTTCAAACCATGAAAATAGCATTGGTCTAAATAATAGTTTTAGAAATAGTTTGTTTTACAATAGAGGTAAACAAAAACATTCTATGATTTACACCTACTTAAACAATAAAGTTAAAACCCTTTTAAATATTGGTTCTCAAGAAACCAATATTTTTTCCCATCAATTTCAGTACAATCATTTACTAGCGAAAACATGGCTAGTACAATTTCAGTCTAGCATTGGAAACACGACCACTGAATCTGAAAATTATTCTAGCAGAAATTTTGACATCAACAATTATACGATTTACCCAAAAATCTCTTATCTATTTTCTAAAAATGCGAGTTGGGATATTTTTTACGAATATAAAAATCAAAAGAATCAGATTCTAGCTTTAGAATCATTAGAACAAAATAGAATTGGAAGTTCCTTTTCCTTTAATAGTGAAAAAGGGTTTACTATTAATGGGGAATATTCTTTTTACAATAATAATTTCAATGGTAATTCCTTATCGCCTGTTGCCTTTCAAATGTTACAAGGTTTACAATCAGGTAAAAACAGTGTTTGGAGGCTACTCTTACAAAAGAATATCACTAAATATTTAGACATTAATATTAATTATCAAGGTAGGAAATCAGAGACAAGCAAAACAATTCATAATGGAAATATCCAATTGAGAGCCTTTTTCTAATTCTTTTTTAAAAAATAAGCTATAAACTTAGTAACTTTACGAAATTTTAATTTTATCATCCCTAATAATGAGAAAATTACTAGCTATATTATTTTTGGTCTTACTAAGTTTTTCTTCTTATTCACAACTTAGTAATAAACATTGGATACCTCCTTTACATTGTCGATCTAATTCTACAGTAAACGACCATTATATTTATTTATCTACACCAGAAGCTGCTCCTTTTCAAGTAACAGTTACTTTAGGAAATGGCGTTCCTTTAGCGGGTTCCCCTTTTACCCTATCACAATCTAATCCCGTTCGAATAACTATTGGAAATTCCCAACCTTCCATAATGTTTTTAGGACAAAATAACGTAAATACCGTTGAATCAGATAAAGGATTAATTTTACAAGCTTCTAAAGATTTTTATGTTAGTTTTAGAGTTCAATCTCAAAATCATGCAGAAATATTAGTCCCAAAAGGGAGAACAGCCTTAGGAACATCATTTCGAGTAGGAAGTTTGCCTCAATTATATGATAGTGCTATTAGAAATTTTGTAACAAGCTTCATGGCAACTGAAGATAATACAACCGTAAATGTTTCTGATTACGGTCCTGGCGTTACCTTTATTCTGCCAACTGGTACCACTACTGTCACTTCACAAACTTTTGCTTTGAACAAAGGACAATCTGTCGTTTTATCTGGCTATACAGACGTAATAGCCAATAGAAATGGTTTTATAGGTGCTTTAATTACTTCGGATAAACCAATTGTAGTAAATACTGGGAATGCAACAGGAGGCACTGGTCCAGATCCTGGAAATGGAGCTTCGGGACAAGATTTTAATCTCGATCAAATCGTAGGATATAACAATATTGGGCAAAAATATGTTGTAGTTAAAGGAAATGGTAGTAATAATTCTGAATTGCCACTAGTAATTGCTACCGTAGACAATACACAAGTATTTGTAAATGGAAACACCTCACCTATAACCACACTTAACTCAGGTGATTATTTTACCATTCCATCAAACAACTATCAAGGTAGTGGTACCAATAGAAATATGTACATAGAAAGTAATCAACCCATTTATTTGTATCAAATTTTAGCTGGAAATCAAAATGATGCCACTTCAGGTTTAAATTTCATCCCACCTTTGAGTTGTTATTGGCAAAAAAGTGTGAACATGATTCCTGATTACAATGTGATTGGTAGCAAACCTTATACTCAAAGTGGTGTTATTGTGGTTACAGAAATGGGCTCAACAATTACAATAAATGGAACGCCAACAACCTCATCACCTCAGTCTGTAAATGGAAATTCAGGTTGGGAAACCTACAGGATAGATGGCTTAAATGGTGATATTGTAGTAGAATCTACTGGAGCCTTAGCAGTAGGTGTTTTTGGGTCAGATGGTGTTTCAGCTGGTTACGGAGGTTATTACTCCGGTTTTGGAAGTCAACCTATAGATACTTTTATAGATGTTTGTTCAAATACAACTATTGATTTATACGACGCCATAGAAGGAAATCCAATTCCTGGTGGTACATGGAATCCTGCATTAAATAGTGGCACAAATCTTTTCGATCCAAATATAGATCCAGCAGGCACTTATGAATATACATATGACATTACTTGTGATGGTTTTACAGTAACAGAAACTGTAGAAATTACTGTAACTATTCAAACAGCACCAAATGCGGGGTTAAGTACTTCAAGATCTTATTGTACTTCTGATGCAGACGAAGATTTATTTACGCTTTTAGGAACTTCAGACACCTCAGGTTCATGGACGTTTAATGGTAACCCAAGAACAGATGGCATTATTCATCCAAGTAGCGATATCTCAGGAGACTATACTTATACGATTGAAGCAAGTGGAGGATGTGAAGCAGTTACCGCAACCGTAACAGTAACCATTAATACAGCACCCGAAATATTTCCAGTTCTTCCTTATGAACAATGCGACAATAATTTAGATGGAGATGATACTAATGGTTTTGTTGATTTTATTTTAAGCTCAAGGAATAATGACATCTTGCAAGGTCAAGCCAACATTGCTATTACTTTTCATGCATTACAAAGTGAAGCAGAATTAGGCACCAATGCATTACCCAATAATTATTATTCTAACTCTAAAACTATTTATGTTCGATTAAGAAGCACGATTACAAATTGTGTGGCAATAAATACAATAGATTTAATTGTACACCCATTGCCCATCATTCAAAACAATATTATTTTAAAACAGTGCGATACCGACAATGATGCTGTAACAAGTTTTAACTTAACACAAGCCAATACCATTATATCGAATGAATCTAATGTAAGCTTCACGTATCATACTTCACAAATAGGTGCATCTAATAACACCAACATAATCACTGACGATGTGAATTATATAGCTCCGAACGGAAGCATAGTTTGGGCAAGAATTGTAAACACTAACAATTGTTATCGCACAACTCAAGTTAATTTAGTTGTTTCTGCTACAACAATTACTCAAAATAATAGTTTTGATTTATACGAATGTGATGATTATATAGATGTGAATGACCCAGATAATGATGGCATAGATTATTTCAATTTGAATGATACTACTAATCCAAATAGAGATGCAGTCCAACATTTTAAAAACCTTTTCCCATCCAACCAAAATGTAACAGTAACTTTCTATGAAAATGAAACAGATGCTTTAGCTGAAATAAATCCAATAGTAAATCTGACTAATTTCCGAAATAGCATCCCAACTTTACAAACATTATGGGTACGAATTGATAGTAACTTAAATAACGAATGCTTTGGTTTAGGACCGTATTTAAATCTTCACGTTGTAGCTATTCCAGAACTAACCTTAGGCGTTGATTTTACCCTTTGTGTGGATCCAATTTCAGGTCAAGGTTCGCAAATAGTAGATGCTACACCAATGAGTTCTGGTAATTATGTATACCAATGGAGTCCAATGAATGCAAGTTTAGACAGTTTGGGTAATGAAAGTTCACAATTTTTAATAACAGAAGAAGGTACTTATTCAGTCATTGTTACAGATATTATTTCAGGTTGCTCCAATTTTGATACTATAGTAGCCACCTATTCTTCTGAACCTTCAATTTTTGAAGCCAATGTAATCAATCCTAATTTTAGTTCAGGATTAGCTACTATTGAAGCATTTGCTTCTGGTGGTTTTGGAACTTATGAATACAGTTTGGATCAAATTACTTGGCAAATGAGTCCTACATTTACCAATCTTTCAAACGGAAGCTATACCGTATATGTGAGGGATATTTTAGGCTGTGGAATACTTTCTACAAGGAATTTATACGCTATTACTTATCCTGCTTTCTTTACTCCAAATGGAGATGGATATAATGACACTTGGAATATTGAAAATTTACCTCAAGAGTACGAAGCCAAACTCTACATTTTTGATCGTTATGGAAAGCTAATTAAGCAAATAAGTCCTTATGGTGAGGGTTGGAATGGTACTTTCAATAATCAACCCCTTCCTTCTTCGGATTATTGGTTCATACTTGAGTATAAAGAAAACGGAAATATAAAAGAATTTAAATCGCATTTTAGTTTAAAAAGATAACATGGAACCTCGTATTACAACAACTATTCAGAATCACATTGCTATCATTTCATTTTTTCATCCTGCAGGAAATTCTTTTCCTAGTTTGCAATTACATCAATTAACTCAAGAGATCAATCAAGTAGGAAAATCAGAAAATATACATGTAATTGTTCTAAAAAGTGAAGGTGAAGGTGCTTTTTGTGCTGGAGCATCTTTTGATGAATTGTTACAAGTTTCCAATTTAGAAGAAGGCAATCATTTTTTTTCAGGCTTTGCCAATGTTATTAATGCCATGAGAAAGTGTCCAAAATTAATTATTGGTCGAGCACAAGGAAAAGCAGTTGGTGGTGGCGTAGGCTTGTTAGCGGCTTGTGATTATGTACTCGCGCATGAAAATGCAGCCATAAAATTGTCTGAACTCGCTATAGGAATTGGGCCATTTGTTATTGAACCAGCCGTTACAAAAAAAATAGGTAAAACCGCAATGGCAGCTATGACATTAGAAGCCACCCAGTGGAAAAGTGCCGCTTGGGCAAACGAAAAAGGATTATTTTCCCAAGTTTTTTCATCTATGGAAACATTAGATGAGACCGTATTACAATTTTCAGAACAATTAGCTAGTTATAATCCAGATGCATTGTTAGAAATGAAAAAGGTTTTGTGGGAAGGAACGGAACACTGGGACACACTTTTATATGAAAGAGCCGCTATTTCTGGTCGTTTAGTACTTTCCGATTTTACTAAAAAAGCATTAGCACAATTTAAACAAAAATAAAGTATAATTACATTAAGCTTTCAAAAGGCTATTGTTGTAAAATAGCCCCGGTTGTAGCAAGTTACCTTGTAACGCGGAAAACGGGAGAAGAAGTGTACTGAAAAAAAATGTAGTGCTCCTATAAATTATAATTTTCGGGTTTTTAACCAACCCGTAATACTTAATCTTTCTCTACGAACCGGTTTTACCTCGTGTTCTAATATTTGGCTTTCAAAAACAACCATTCTTCCTTTTAGAGGAAATACATTAATGGTTTCATCATCTTTATAAATGGCTAATTCTCCTCCAAAATCTTCGGTCCAGTCTTCTTCATTGAGATAACAAACAATCGATAATTTTCGACTATCATCATTTTGAAACGTATCTAAATGTCTTTTATAGAAAGTTCCAATTGGATACAAAGCATAATGAAATTCTCGTTCTTGAATTCCAAGAAAACAAGTACGGTTTAAATAATTTGTAAAATGTTCTATTTTATCGAAAAAAACAGCTTCTGCTTCGTTTTTTTGGGATTCATCTATCCATGAAATAAAATCACCACGAATTGTTTTGATAATTTGTTCATTGAACTGATTGCCAATAGCTGCTTTTTTAAATTCATCTTCCTCATATTTTTTCAATAGACTGTCTCTAAGATTTTCTACTTCTTCGACTGAAAAAAAATCATCAACAATGCTATATTGTTGTTGTAATAGGTCTTGGATAACCTTCTCATATTTTGGAATTAAGACAAATTCGCTCATAATGCTATTCAAAAAAAGTGAGCAAATATAATGCGAAAAAAGCAACAAAAAACAAGAATTAAAATTTAGTAACTTTGCAGAAATATAGGATTATAAAAAATGAGTAAAATTAGAATTACAAAACAGTTTTCATTTGAAACAGGTCATGCCTTATATGGTTATGATGGTAAGTGCAAAAATGTACACGGACATAGTTATAAGCTTTCTGTAACTGTTATTGGAACACCTATAACAGACACTTCTAATGTAAAATATGGAATGGTGATTGATTTTACCGATTTAAAAAAAATTGTAAAAGAAGAAATTGTGGATCTTTTTGATCATGCGACTGTCTTTAATAAAAACACACCACATGTTGAATTAGCACAAGAATTAAGTGATAGAGGCCATCATGTTATTTTAGTAGATTATCAGCCAACCAGTGAAAATATGGTAATTGATTTTGCTAAAAAAATACAAGACCGTCTTCCTGGTGGTATTCAATTGCACTCGTTACGACTTCAAGAAACGGAGAGTTCTTTTGCAGAGTGGTTTTCTTCTGATAATATATAAAACAACAAAACCCTTAAAGAAAATTCTTTAAGGGTTTTTAATTTAATTATAAAAATTGATATTAACTAATTCACTATTTTTTTACAATTAAAAATTCTGAGCGTCTGTTTAGTGCATGTTCTTCTTCTGTACAATCGTTTCCACAAGCTACCTTTGGTTCGCTTTCTCCGAAACCTTGTCCTGAGATTCTTTCCTTACTTATTCCTTTAGAAATTATATATTGAACAGTAGCTTTTGCTCTTCGGTCTGATAAATCCAAGTTGTATTTATCACCTCCTCTACTATCTGTATGTGATTTTGCGAAGATGATCATTTCTGGATGCTCATTCATTACTACAACTAATTTATCTAACTCTTCCGCTCCTTGCGCTGTAATATTGCTCTTATTGAACTCAAAGAATATCGGTTGTAAGATTACTTCTGTTTCAGTAATAATTGGTTTAATTGGCTCTAAATTAGCGTCCACAGTCGTAGATCCGTTTGGAGAAGCAGGCATTGTAAAAATACCATCTTCAAAACCTTCTTTAGAGATTTTAAAAGTATATACTTTATCACATTCTACTTCAAAACTTTGTCTACCCGTTCCATCACTAGAACCCGAAGTAACTAATGAATTTGCATTATCTAAAACATTAATTAATGCACTTTCAACTAATTTTCCTGTAGTTGCGTTTTTAACTATTACAATAGCATTCACGCCACAAACTGGGCTTGCCATATACAAGTTATCCACTCCATCTCTGTTACTAGAGAAGAATCCCATTTTTTTAGAAACATTGTAGCTAAAAGCAAAATCATCTTTTGTTGTGTTTACTGGATCACCAATATTAACTGCATCAGTATTTGCATTTAAGTCTGCTTCAAAAATGTCTAATCCTCCAAATCCTTGTTTCCCGTCTGAAGAAAAGTATAACATGTTCTCACTTGTTATGTAAGGAAAACTCTCATCGCCAGGTGTATTAATTTTATCTCCTAAATTCACTGGAGTTCCATACTCATCACCATTTACACTTACTTTCCAAATGTCTTCTCCTCCTAAACCTCCAGGCATATCAGATGAAAAATACAAAGTTTTACCATCTTTGCTAATACTTGGATTACGCAGAGAATATTCCACGCTGTTAATTGGTAAAGGTTTTAAATCAGACCAACTTCCACCTTCTTGCTTAGTAGTTTTATATAGATACATTCTACTAAACTTAGATTTTTTGTCTTCTGATTTTTCAAATTTATTTTCATTAAAGCTTTCGCTTGTAATATACATGGTATTTCCGTCAGCTGTAACAGTAGCAGGCCCATCGTGCCATTTAGTATTTACACTTTCAACTAACGTTGGTTCGCTCATAGTTCCATCTTCATTGTAAATAGCTTGATACAAGTCTAAATAAGGTTGGTCGTTCCATCCATATGTTTTTCTAGCTTCATTTCTGGCACTAGTAAAATAGATGTAATTATCATCTGTAAGAATCGCACCAAAATCGGATTTATCACTACTAATTGTTGATGGTTTTATATCGAACAAAGGCCTTTTAGCTTTTAATTCCGTTAAATAATTTGGATTACTTTTAAAGGCTACAGCTCTTTCATCTTTAGGTTTTAATTCAGCAAATTGCTCCATTTGTTTTTTAGCTTCATCGTACTTTCCTTCCGCTTTTAACATTTGAGCATATCTAAAATAGGTTTCTGCATCTTGTTGTTTTCCTTCAACTAATTTGGCATACCATTTAATTGCTTCTGTAGTATTGAATACATTGTAATAACTATCGGCTAATCGTTTTTGAACATACGCATCTTCGTATCCCTTTTCAGTCAACTTTAAATAAGCGTTTGCAGCATCAATATATTCAAATCGTTCATATAGTTTATCGGCGTCTTTAGTCTTTGCGTTTTGTGCACTTAGCAATCCACTAGCGATTACAAAACTTAAGGTTATATATAGTTTCTTCATGTCTTTATCGCTTTTAAATTAAAAATATCGTGGTGAACGAGATACTTTTCTTGGGAAGTTCAAGTCAAATAATAAAATAATCTCGTGGGATGAAGGTGTGGTTACCTTCAAGTCAGAGACAATATGATCATATGCATACCCTATTCTTATGTTAGGTGAAACCGCATAATTAATCATGGCTCCAAAACTATCTTCAATTCTATATGTCGCACCAATTTCAAATTTTTGATTAAACAAGAAATTAGCTGAAACGTCTAAAGAAGGAGACACATCGAAAGCAGATTTTAACATAAAGAAAGGTTTGAATTTAACTTTTTCATTCAAATCAAATACATAACCCCCTGTTAAAAAATAGTGACTTGTTTCTGCTCCAAATTCATATTGAGTTCCAGAATCATTAATTGTTAAATGTGTTTTTCTTAAGAAATTAGGAACCGATAAAGCAATGTAATATTTATCGGAATAAAAGAATAATCCAGAACCTAAGTTAAAATAAGTATTACTTACATTTTGCCCAAAAGCCGGATCAATAATAAAATTATCTTGCAAAGAAGGATCAACGTCACTTAATAAACCAATTTTTTGCATGGTTAAACCTGCTTTAATTCCGAAGGCTAATTTATGAGTATCTCCTAAATTCAATGTATAAGAAAAATCTCCAAATACATTATTTTCCTCAACAGGTCCTAATTTATCTGACACAACAGACAATCCTAACCCTACATTTTTACCTGTCGGCAAATGACCAAAAAAAGTAGCTGTAGTAGGAGCATCTTCAATTTCAATCCATTGCTTTCTGTATAATAATCCCATAGAGAGACTTTCTTTCGACCCTGCATAAGCAGGATTAATTACACTCATATTGTACATATATTGTGTATAGTGCGGATCCTGTTGCGCAAAAGTGTCAAACGTAAAACCTAAAGCAACTATGGCAACTAGTATTAGTTTTTTCATTGTTAATATTTTGTAGTTAAGCAGCTTTCATTAAGAAATGAAAGCTGCATTATTTTTTATTCTCCTTTGTTGATATAGACCCAACCTGTTACACTTTCTCTATCATAGAATTCGATGGTGTAATAGTATGTTCCAGAAGGAAGCGCATTACCGTTATCTTGTTTACCACCCCATTCATTCGTGTAATCATTCTTAGAGTAAACTTGAAGTCCGTATCTATTAAACACTTCCACTTTTTTCACATTAAAGTTAGAAAGATCCCAAGTGTCATTATTGCCATCGCCATTAGGAGAGAATCCTTTAGGAATAGTACAACTTATTGTAGTTATTGTAAATTCACCTGTACCATAACAACTTTCATTATTAGTAGCGTTTGGAGTAAATGTATAAACTACAGTACCTTTAGTAGATGTAGAAATACTTGAAGGAGACCAAGTTCCATCCACTTCAATCATAACTGGATTTCCAGATCCATCCAAAATAATTTGCCCATAGTCATCTGTTTCTGGCACTTCTACTGTAGGAAACTCAACAGTTGAACCTTGACAAACTTCTTGCTCACCTAAATCAAATGCTGCTTTTTCCTTAACCACAATTTTGAAAGGTTTAGAATAACATTGTACAACTCGATCATAAGTAGTTAATGTATAGTTTCCAACTCCCAATGGGTTTGTAAATGTCACATTAGGTAATGAGATTGTTTCTATTGGAATGTATACCTCATTTGGTAAACTATTTAAATCTAACATTGCTAATTCAAAATCATAATCTGCAGAATACAAACTATAAACTCCAACATTCGAATAGTCTGAGAAAGTTGTATTCCAATCTGTAGCCTCCCAATCCGCTGGATTCCATGTTGTAGAAGGTAAAACCGTACCTGAAGCAATTCTTCTATAATTATATCCAATACCAAATGGAAGATATGGCGGATAATTATCTTGACCCCATACATCAATATCGTTGTCCGATAAATCTGTCAATCTAATATTATCGTTGTTATTAATTTCTATAGCATCATATGAAAGATCAGGAACAACTCCACCTAAATTAGCACCATCTCCTATTTTTATAACAACTACATCATCATTATTTAAGGTGCCTGACAAAGCGGTTTCAAAAGCAGGAGTAGCAGTTGGATAACCACCACCATTATAAATTCTCAATTTATAATTACCTAAATTAACCGCAGCACCTGTTCCATTATAAATCTCTAGATAAGTCAACTTTCTTGTAGGAGAAGTATGTGCATCTGTAACTTCAGATATAAATATATCCGTTGGGAAATTTAATTGACTTGTTAAAGGAGAAGTAATTTCAATAGCAACACTTTCTCCTTCGTCAACACAATATCTTGCAACTGGATTATCTGGATCAATAGTACCGATTGGCTCAGGGTCTGAATCAATTGTTGCATAAGGCACAGAAATTATAGTAACCGTAGCATTTATATTTGATAATGTATTCGAACATAAAGTAGTAGAATTAATGATTTCCAATAAACTAACCTCTAAACTCATTACTTGACTAGGGTCATCTATAGTAGGTATTGTAATGGTATATGCACCACTTGCGTCAAGAGTTAAAGTTTGAGTTGCACCTCCATTAACACTATAGTTTACTGTTGCATTAGCAGTTCCATTAACAGTGAAAGCTGCATCACTACCTATACAAACTATATTATTAATAGCCTCTAAGCTAGTAATAGTTGGCAAAGGTAAAATTGAAGCGGTTGCTGTATTATTTAAAGGGTTCACACAAGTTCCATCATTAATTAGAGATAATGTTATTATAACATCATCAGTCGGACTTGGCACCACTATAGTTGCAGCACCACTAGCGTCTAAAGTAGCATTTACTGTTGTACCACCATCTATTTGATAATCAACAGTTGCATTTGGACTACCTGTAATCGTAAACGAAGCATTAGAACCAGGACAAAAATCTTCCGCAGTTACTTGAGTAACAAATGGCAATTGATTGATAACAACGGTATATGGAGCTGAATTTACTGCACATTGACCTGCATTTGGCACAAAAGTATAGGTTGTTGTTTGTGAATTATTTACAGCAGGACTCCATGTACCTGAAATTCCTTCGTTTGAATTAACTGGTAAACTAAAAGTTGTTCCAGCACAAAATGGCCCAATTGGGTTGAATGTCGGTGTAATAGTCGGATTTACTAATGTTATATCATTTGAATTCCCAATATTACATCCGTTAATTATAACGTCAAAATTTGTATAAACTCCAGCATTTAATCCGTTAAGAACTATTTGACCATTTAAATTTGCATAATAGGTTGTTGGCCCCACCGCTACAGTATCATCAGTATAAGCAATAGAATAACCATCACTTGGATTTAATCCTGAAATAGTGATGGAACCGTCAGTAGCATTACAATAGGTTGGGTCTTCATAAGTAAATACTGGAGTAGATTGAATTGCAAATTCTGCAGAATAATAACTACCATTGTTATCTACTAATAATGTATCCAAACAATCTGTAGTAGAATCATAATCACCTACTAATTCATAATAAACATCAATACGGTAATTACCAAGAGCTAAAGTTGTTAAATCTACAACAGCAGAAATAGCATTCCATTTTTGATCACCTGGATCACATGTTCCTCCAGATGGGAAGGATCCTGCGTTACAGTCATCTAATAAAGGAAGCGCTAAACTTGTAAACATTCCAGGTGTTGCACTCACTTCGTAAATTCTATACTTCATTTCAACTGAGCATATATTGGAAGAAGTACCTTTATGTGTTCTTAATTCTCCTCCATTTAAGATTAAACTTCCTGAATTTTGAACATATGTTCCTAAATCGGAATTAGGGAAAACATTACCTGAAGGACCAATTAAATCAGTACCATTACCCGTAACATTAAAATATTCTCCACTTCCAGTAGTTTCACAGTTTTGAATATTTACAGCCGTTGCTATAATATTTAATTCACACGCTGGTAAAACGGTAATATCCATTACAAAAGGTGAACCACATTGTCCAGAATTTGGAGTAAAAGTATATTGTCCAGAAGTCATATTATCTACTACAGATGGCGACCAAGAACCGGTAACACCATTATCAGAAGTTGTAGGAAGCACCGGTGCAACATCTCCAGCACATATCGGTGCAGGTTGAATGAAACTTGGCGTTACTTGGTCTCTTACAATAATTTCAAGACTTGTTGGTCTTGCACACTGACCTGGATCTGGTGTAAAGATATATTCTGTTGTTTGCGTATTATCTACAGTATCAGGTGTCCAAGAACCGGTTACACCTTCTAAAGATGCGGTTGGTAAAGTAATAGTTTCACCCTCACAAATAGGACCAATCGGGTCAAAAGTTGGATCAAACTCATTGGTGTAATTTAATAATACAGTTTGAGTAGTAGGTGTATCAACCCCATCACATGAAGTGTAAATCGCTTGAGCGGTCATCCTTGTTGTAGCATTTATACAAACGCTAATATCTGTATCCGTACTATAAAGAACATTGTCTTTATACCAAGCAAAAGTTACATTAGGATTCCCATCAGGTATAAATCTCCATGCTTCTTCTGATGCTGACCAAGCTCCTGTATTTCTTCCAGCTGGTACATGAGCAATTGTACCTGCTGCATTTTGAAGTCCAAGGACACCAACTCCAAATTGCCAAGTTGGACAAGGTACCCTATTTTGAACGTAAACATCAATAACATTACTGGTTTCGTATAATACAATTTGACTCGATTGTAAGGGAACACTTGTACCACAACTATATTGTGCTAATCTGTCAATACTAAATACCAAAACTCGACAAGGTTCGCTACCAAAAATTTCATAATTTATAATTGGTTGTGTATTTACACTTGGATCTGTATCTTGGTACACCCCATAAATTGCATTTTTGATTGGAAAGGTAGTATTCGGTATTGTTTGATTAAAACTCCATGGAGAAAATGAACCTGGAGCAACTGAGTTAAAAGTAAGTACTCCATTTGAGCTAACACTACATGAAGTGTATACTTCTCCATAAAAACAAAAATTAAATGGCAATTGTATTACATCAGACCATCTATCATCATCTATAATATTGGTAGCTGTTGGACTATCAGGTTGAAAAGGAAGATTAAAAGGTATTTGTTCAATTCTGTAAGTATTAGTTTCTCCTGTTTCAAAATAAGATGCCGTTAAATTGACACAGTTATCATTGGAACATACCTCAATTACTCCATTATTGGGGTTATCTATTTCTACACTTCCACATGCTTGTAGTCCATCTGAAGAATATGTTATGATTGGTACTGAAGACCATTCACTCATGTTCCCTGGACCACAAATTGCTCTAACGTATACATCATAACTTCCTGTTGGTACACCAACAAGTGTAGCTGGATTGGAATTGACTATCGTTCCAGTATCAGAAGCTGTAGGAGGAGTACTATTTCTTGGTATATAAATTACTTCCCATTGAGTAGCTGTTCCCGTTTCGGTCCAACCCATAGTAAATTCATTACCATTAGTATTTACTAAATATAAACTGATAGGTGCAGGACAAGTTGGTGGTGGTCCACAAGTGATAGTAGCATCCCATCCAGAAGAAGTAGTTGCTCCATTAGAATAAAACTTAAATGTTAAACAACCACTTGGATCACTAGACGTAAAATTTGGAGGAAGATTAGATCCTGAAAAAGAACCAAGCAAAACTCCAGAATCATTTGGCCCATTATAAATTTCTAAAACATCAAAATTTGCTTGAGTATTAAAAGAATTGAAACTAACTGTAACAACGTCTCCAGGTATATTTGGACATATCGTATTAAGAATTCCATCTACTAACCCATTTGGGTAATTTCCTGCAGCACCTCCTGGATCATAATAATGATCTCCTGCACAATAATCAGGAGTAGTCTCAAATACAATAGGACCTGACCATACACTAGTATCTGAACCCCCACAAATGGCTCTTACATAAACTTCATATATGGTTGAAGAATTTAAACCCGTTGCTACAAATGGTCTTGTTGATGTTAGCACACCACTAACACCTGATCCAGGATAACCTATCCCTCCTAATTGTACGATAACCTCCCATTGTGTAGTTCCAGCGTTATCCGACCAGTTCACGTAAGCTGAATCAGAATTGATATTCGAAACCACAATATTAGTTGGTTGTGGACAAGTAGGTGGGGTACATTGTACGACACCATTGTATAGTTGGGAATTTGCACTACCGCTTCCTGGTTGTTTTAAGAAAATCACATTATTTGCTGTTGGTTCAATAATAGAAACTCCTACCTCTTCAGGGTTAGAACTTGTAGGTGCTGGATCCCAGTATAAAACAAAAGGTTGATTGTTACATAAAGGAACTGAAACTTGAATATGATTGGTACCATCAGAAACTGTTGGCCCAGTCAAAACAGCAACAACAGTTCCATTTTGGCTTACGTTCATTGTATTTCCTTGCCAACCATTACCTAAAGAATCCCATAATTCGAATACATAATTACATTGTTCTGTAGGCAAACACAACAAAGTCATATAGGTGTATGGTCCTTCCCAAGCACTAAATGTACCATCGTTACAATCTGCTCTTACCCAGTATTCATAATTCGTTCCAGGATTCAATCCCGTAACTTGATAGGCTGTATTATTATTCGTCTGAGTTCCAGAACTTGATGGAATACCTGTTCCTACAGGTTGATTAACTACTTCCCAAGAAGTAGCACCACTTGGATTTCCCCATGACAGTTGTACAGAAGTATTCGTTAAATTATTGATTGTTAAATCTGTGGGTTGAGCACAACTTTCCCTTTGAATGACTAAATTATAATTTATACCTACGTTAGTAGTTAACGAAGATATTACAATATAATAAGATTGTCCTGCTGTAACTGAAAAATTGTTAATCTCTCTAGGGTCACTACCGCTATTAGCAACACCTTCAAGACAGCTAACACCAATATTAGCACAAGAACTATAAACAAATAAAGAAGAATTCCCTTCAACTGGATCTGAAATAATACTTACAGTTCCTGTAAAAGTTGGTGTAAATTCATATACTACATCGTTACCAGCTAGATAATTGGCAGACCCACCAGCACAACTTGAACCTTGTGGACCCGTAAAATCATTACCATACACATTTGTATTATCTGTAGTACTATAAGGTACTGTAGTAATCTGAATAGGATCGCTACAATCTAAACCTTGAGGTAGCGTTTGTGTATTGAAAGGTCCTACCCATACACTTGTTACGCCTCCACTACAAACCGATCGAATATACAATTCATAAGTTGTATTTGGAATTAATCCCGAAATTGTAAATGGCATTGAATTGACAATAATACCACTTCCAGAAGGTGATCCTCCATTTGGATAAATATCTACTTCCCATTGTGTGGCAGAACCATTTGTTCCTAAACTTAATTCAACTGAAGTAGAAGTAATATTGATTTCAGATAATGGTGCTGAAGGTGGTAAACACGCTTCAGTTAAACGAACCGCATCAATTAACCAACCATCTCCAAAAGTTGGAGTTGTAGTCCCAGTTTGTAAATGCACTTTAACAAATGCAAAATATACGTTTGGAAAAGCAGCTAAAGAAGATATATCTACTACTTTTTCATTGTACTGATCATAAGGAGTATTTAATTGATTTTCATCCCAAGTTTGCAAAGTCGTAAAACTATTAATATCTGTTTGGGAAGTTGTAGAATATCTTAATTCAAAGATGGTTCCAGAATTTCCTACAAATTGTTGCCTCGTTTGAAAACGCAGCTCAGAATTTGCATTGAGCCCTGTTATAGCTGGAGTTACCATCCATTTGTAGGAGGTATTGCCTTGCCCAACGTTTTCTCTGGGAATGTATGCAGATTGCGTTCCTCCATCTGGATACACTAACACTCCTGCTGTAGTAACATTCCAGTTGGAAGTTCCACTACCACTAGTAAACACTGCCCAACCCGTAGGGGGAAAGGTTCCTTCGAAATTCTCAGGTAATTGAGAATATCCAATAAATGTTACTAATGACATGAAAAAAAGTAATAATTTTTTCATTCTATAAGTTTTTAGTTAAAATTTGATTAATATTTCAAAGTTAACAATAAATTAATGCCATTAAATATCTACCGACAAAATGTATTTTTTCATCGTTAAAATGCATTTTTTAAGTTTCTGAATCTTTATATTTTTTTGCTTATTTTTGTCTTTGAAAATCAATTGCTAAACCTTTGAAAAAAACACCCAAGATTTATTTCGCTTCAGACCAACATTTTGGTGCTCCTACTCCTGAAAAAAGTTTTCCTAGAGAACAGAAATTTGTAGCTTGGTTAAATTATGTAAAACAAGACGCAACCGCTATTTTTTTATTAGGTGACTTATTTGATTTTTGGTTCGAATACAAAACAGTTGTTCCAAAAGGTTTTGTTCGAGTTTTAGGAAAATTAGCTGAAATAAGGGATTCTGGAATACCTATTTATTTTTTTGTAGGAAATCATGATTTATGGATGCATGATTATTTTGAAAAAGAATTAAACATTCCTGTTTATCATGACAATCAAGAATTCACCTTTAATGAAAAAACTTTTTTAATAGGCCATGGAGATGGAAAAGGACCTGGAGATAAAGGTTACAAAAGAATGAAAAAAGTGTTTACAAACTCTTTTTCAAAATGGCTTTTTAGATGGTTACATCCTGATATTGGAGTTCGTTTAGCGCAATATTTATCTGTTAAAAATAAATTGATTTCTGGAGCAGAAGATGTTAAATTTTTAGGAGAGGAGAACGAGTGGCTCGTTCAATATGCCAAACGAAAATTGGAAACAAAAAACTACCATTATTTTGTTTTTGGACATCGTCATTTACCCATGATTATCGACCTAAATGAAAACTCAAAGTATATTAATCTTGGAGATTGGATTGGTTATTTTACTTATGGTGTTTTTGACGGAGAACATTTTGAATTAAAAGATTTTAAAAATTAAGATTCTTTTTCCAAGTCTTCCACTTCTTTTTCTAAATCCAAATTTCTAAATTTCGGTGACACATAAGCAGTTACCAAAACTGTACCAATGGTCATACACCCACCAAAAACAACAGCTCGCACTGCACCCATTAATTTAGCCGTTACTCCACTTTCAAAAGCACCTAATTCATTAGAAGAACCAACAAAAATTGAATTTACAGAAGATACTCTACCTCTCATATGATCTGGTGTATGTAATTGTAAAATAGTACTTCGAATAACAACCGAAACCCCATCCGCGACTCCACTTAAAAACAACGCAAAAACTGAGACCCAAAAAATTTCCGATACACCAAAAAGGATGATACTACCTCCGAAAATGAATATTGCAATCAATAATTTTTTTCCAGCATTTTTATTTAATGAAAAATAAGCAGATGCCAACATGGTTACAATGGAGCCAACAGCAGGTGCAGCTCTTAAAATCCCAAAACCTTCCGATCCAACCTTTAAAATATCTTGAGCAAAAACAGGCAATAATGCAACTGCTCCGCCAAATAAAACGGCAAACATATCTAATGAAAGCGCTCCTAAAATAGTATGGTTTTTAAATACGAAACGCACCCCTTCTTTTAAACTTTGAAAGACAGGCTCACCAATTTTTGGATTTAAAATGGGCTTTCTCTCTATTTGACTCAACCCTAATAAAGCCAAAACTGTAAAACCAAAAACCAAGCACATAGACCAATGAACTCCAATAAAACTTATTGAAACCCCTGCCAATGCAGGCCCAAACATGGCACCCATTTGCCAAGTAGAACTACTCCAAGTGGCAGCATTTGGATATGTTTTTTTAGGAACTATTAAAGATAACAATGAAAAAACTGTAGGACCTATAAAGGCTCTAACCAAACCTCCTAAAAAAACCAATGCATAAATGATAAGCAATACATTTGAAACCGACAATGCTTTTTGAATACTAGGAATCGTAATCAAAAAAAGCCCTAAACTTACTGTAGAAAAACCTAATAAACATTTTACTAACAATGCTTTTTTCTCGTTTTGATCTACTATATGTCCTGCGAACAATGCCATTGCAACTGCAGGAATAATTTCCATTAGACCTATAAAACCCAAGGATAATGGATCTTTTGTAATACTATATACTTCCCATTCAATAATTACAAACTGCATGGCCCAAGCAAATACCATTGCAAAACGCATGAATAAGAAAAAACGAAATTCTTTAAAACGCAAGGCTGCGTAAGGGTCTTTTTTAGCCATTATTCTCTTTTATTGCTCTAACATTCAATTGTAAACTCACTTGATTATTCCATTCATTTTCATCAACTACATACGCCATTTGAAATTCTTTTTTACCTTGTACCAAAGGAAAATATTTTCCTAATCCAAAACCAATGGCACCAATTCCTGCTTCTTGCGAAGTTTCAAATTGCTTTACATATAGTTTTAAATGTTCACCCTCACTACCTAAGGTCTTGGCAAAACCGGTATCAAAAACTGAAGCACTCATAAAAACAGGATGCATGTTTTGGGGACCAAAAGGTTCAAATTCTTTTAAAATTCGGACTAATTTTGGTGTAATATCCGAAAAATCAATTTCCATATCTATCGTAATTTCAGGAATTAATAGTTCGGGATTAATGGTGTCTTTTACCACATCTTCAAAGGCTTGTTTAAAAACCGAATAATTTTCTTCTTTTAATGTCATTCCTGCAGCATACATATGCCCTCCAAACTGTTCTAAATGATGCGAACATGCTTCCAAAGCCTGATACACATCAAAATCTTGAACCGATCGTGCAGAAGCCGCTAACTTATCACCGCTTTTGGTAAACACTAATGTTGGTCTATAATAGGTTTCTGTTAAACGAGATGCAACTATTCCAATAACACCTTTATGCCAATTTTCATCATACACTACTGTTGTAAACCGAGTCTCTTCTTGGTTTTCTTTAATTTGATGAAGCGCTTCTTTGGTTATTTGTTTGTCTAAACCTCTTCGTTCTGCATTGTTTTCTTCAATTTCTTGAGCAAAGGTTTCGGCTTGTTTTAAATCGAACTCGGTTAACAACTGAACCGCATAATCACCATGCTTTATTCTACCTGCTGCATTAATTCTTGGCGCCACTATGAAAACTACATCGGTAATAGTTAAGGTTTTCTTTTTAACATTTTGAACCAAAGCTTTAATCCCTGGTCTAGGATTCGAATTGATAACTTCCAAACCAAATTTAGCCAAAACTCTATTTTCACCAGTCATGGGAACAATATCTGCCGCAATAGCTGTGGCTACTAAATCCAAATAAGGCACTAAATCCTCTATCGTTTGCCCTTTATTTCTCCCTAAAGCTTGAATCAATTTAAACCCAACTCCACAACCACACAATTCATCATAGGGATACGTACAATCTTCTCGTTTGGGATCTAAAACAGCAACGGCATCTGGTAAAACCGCTCCAGGTCGATGGTGATCACAAATAATAAAATCAATTCCTTTTTCTTTGGCATAAGCGACATGATCAACTGATTTAATCCCACAATCTAAAGCTATAATTAGTGTAAACCCATTGTCTTCTGCAAAATCAATTCCTTGAAATGACACACCATAGCCTTCTAAATAACGATCTGGAATATAAGTAGCAACATTGGAATAATCCGTTTTTAAATAACTTGAAACCAAGGAAACAGCTGTTGTTCCGTCAACATCATAATCTCCAAAAACTAAAATATTTTCTTGATTTGCGATAGCAGTTTCAATGCGAGACACTGCTTTATCCATATCTTTCATTAAATACGGATCGTGAAGATCATTTAAAGTGGGACGGAAAAAAGATTTGGCTTGTTCAAATGTTTCAATACCTCGTTGAACTAATAAGGTAGCAATGATTTCGTCTACCTGAAGGACTTCTTTTAAGGCTTGTACTTTTTCTTTATTTGGCTTTGATTTTAAGTTCCAACGCATGCTTGTTAATTTTAGAAATTTGATTTTTCTTTTGGCTTATACAATTGAAAAACAAATTTACTATTAAAATTGATGTTGGCTTATTTTAATACCAATAAAATTTAGTTAATTTTGAACTTATTACTTTCAAAACTAAAGCATGCAAATTCAAGGACAAATTGTAGATATCGCAAACAAAAAAATATTTTCAGGAGAAATTACTGTTGAAAATGGAAAAATTACATCCATTATACCCAAAGAACATCAAGTAAAAAATTACATCCTTCCAGGTTTTATCGATGCTCATATTCATATTGAAAGTTCGATGTTAGTTCCTTCAGAATTTGCTAAAATTGCTGTACTACATGGTACTACTGGCACTATTTCTGACCCACATGAAATAGCCAATGTATTAGGAAAAGAAGGCGTTTATTATATGATTGAAAACAGCAAAAAAGTGCCATTAAAATTTCATTTTGGAGCGCCCTCTTGTGTGCCAGCCACTTTTTTTGAAACCGCTGGTGCTGTTATTGATGCAAATGATATCAAAGAATTATTAGCTTCACCCGACATTCATTATTTAGCTGAAATGATGAATTACCCTGGTGTTTTATTTGACGATACAGAAGTGTTGAAAAAAATGGAGTGGGCGAAACACTTCAACAAACCGGTAGACGGTCATGCTCCTGGCTTACGAGGCGAACCGTTGCAAAAATATATTGCTGCTGGAATTACAACAGATCATGAGTGTTTTACTTATGAAGAAGCTAGTGAAAAATTAGCCCTTGGTATGAAAGTAATTATACGGGAAGGAAGCGCAGCCAAGAATTTTGAAGCTTTGATTGATTTGTTGTCAGAGCATTATGAAAACATGATGTTTTGTTCCGATGATAAGCATCCAGATGATTTAATTGTGAGTCATATTAATGCATTATGTGCTAGAGCTGTAAAAAAAGGAATCGATGTTTTTAAAGTATTGCAAGCTGCTTGTATCAACCCTGTACACCATTATAACATGAATGTAGGCATACTTCGTGAAGGTGATTTTGCTGATTTTATCGTAGTAGAAGATTTGGTTGATTTTCAAGTTAAACAAACCTACATTAATGGTGCATTAGTAGCCGAAAATGGTACTTCTAAAATAGCAGATATTGATTTTGAAACGCCTAATAATTTTAGTACTTCTTTTAAAAAACCTGAAGATTTTGAAATGAAGAGTTCGGCCAAAACCATTCGCGTAATTGAAGCTCTAGAAGGCCAATTAATTACAAATGAACTCCATCATAAAGCTTTTTTGAAAGAGGGTAAATTAGTTTCAGACACGGAAAATGACATTTTAAAAATGGCAGTAGTAAATCGGTACGAAAATGCTCCAATAGCAGTAGCTTTTATTAAAAATTTTGGTTTAAAAGAAGGAGCTATTGCTAGTTCAGTAGCTCATGATTGTCACAATATTGTTGTTGTAGGTACTTCTGATGAAGAAATTTGTAGCGCTGTTAATCTCTTGATTGAAAACAAAGGTGGTGTTTGTGCTGTAAACGGTGCCGAAAAAAAGGTGTTATCACTGCCTGTTGCAGGTATTATGAGTGCCAAAGACGGTTGGGAAACGGGTAAATTATACCAAGAAATTGATGCAAAAGCCAAAGCATTTGGTAGTACCTTGCGTGCTCCTTTTATGACGCTTTCTTTTATGGCATTATTAGTTATTCCAGATTTAAAACTCTCTGATAAAGGTTTGTTCAGTGGAAATAGCTTTTCTTTTGTGGATTTGCAAATCGAATAAATGAAAAAGTTTACTGTTCTTGTTTTTTTGATTTTTGTCATTCTTAGCAACTGTAAATCGAGCAAAGAAAATATATCCTATTTATTTCCTTCCAAAATGAAGGTTATTACAAACACAGAAATAGATTCGTTATGCGATAAAGTTTTCACTCTTCAAAGTAGTTTTTCAAGTGAAAAAAAGCTGCAAAACATACCATTAGATTCGGTAGTTTTTAAAAAAGAAGGCAGTATTTATTCTTTCAACAAAAAAGTAGGTACTTGGCAAACAGACAGAACAATTTATTTATCAAATTACAAAAGAAAGTTCTATTTCAATTCTATTACAAATAATAGCTTAAGAATATATTCGAGATACCACATCGAAAAGGACACTACTTTAAAACAAATACGCATTCGATTAGTAAGCGAAAAAAATAGGAAATCCGAGCCTAAAAGTGAATTTGATTTTTAAGCCCAATTAGCAAATCATTTCAATTCCAAAGCATTTCCCTCAAAAGAAATGCCATCCCAACCCGAGTTGATAAAATTTCTAATATTTTGATGATCCATTTCATCTGTTGTTGCTAGTACTTTTTGATAATGTTCCCCAAATAAAAACAAGGTTTCTTTCGCCTCTAATTGGTACATTTTAGCAAAAGCCAATACTTTACACGAACCATTATTGGTATTGGCTTCGTTTGTTACAGCACCATTTGTAAAACGTGTTGGTGTAAATTCAAAATGGGCATCTATAGTTGCAATTACTTCTGAGAAGGCTACAATTTCAGCTTTTTGAATCGCTTCAATCAAATTAGAAATCGTCATATAAAAGAATAAATTATTCGTGATGAAAAATAGTTTTAATATCAATCTTGGCAAATTGTCGAAACATTTCCATGACACCGCAGTATTTTTCCACTGATAAATTCACCGCTTTTTGAAGTTTATTTTCGTCTAGATTTTTTCCATAAAAATGATATTCAACGGTAACCGCATCATACACTTTTGGATGCTCTTCGGTTAAATTAGCAATCGTTTCTATTTTAAAATCGGCTACTTCTAGTTTCATTTTTTCAATTAAAGAAGCCACATCCAAACCCGAACAACCTGCTAAGGAAGACAACAGTAATGCTTTTGGTCGTAAACCGGCTCCTGCTCCACCATGTTCAGGAGCAGCATTGATTAAAAAGGTTTCGCCACTAGGATTTGTAGACTCAAATTGCATGTTGTGTTTCCAAGTGGTCGTTGTGGTATGTGTTGTCATGATGTAGTGTTTCTTACAAATGTAGACATTTTACAAAAGTGTAACATAAAAAAACACTTTTCGTTATTAATATAAGTATCAAGTAATATATTAATTTTTAAAAACATTCAAATGGTAACACTTATTAACAATGTCAAGCTTTCAAAAGAAAGTGAAAATGATTTTTTTAATTCTATTTTTTTAGAAACAAAAAACATGCTTGAGAGCGAACTTGCAAAAATCGAATGTAAAGGAATAATCATTATTGATGGAACTCCATTCAATTATAGTTTTAAAATTCAGTCAGAAGATAAAAGTTCTGCTATAATTTTAGAATCAATCATTGATAAACTATTTGATTAAAATTATTTTTAAAATTAAAGTGAGCATTTCAAACTGTTCACTTTAATTTCAATATCACTTTAAACTTTTCCCAGCCACACAAACCACAATTTCTCCTTTTGCGGGTTTGGCTTCAAAATGTTGTAAAACTTCTTCGGCTGAACCACGAACGGTTTCTTCATGTAATTTGGATAATTCTCTGGAAACTGTAACTCTTCGGTCGGCACCAAAATATTGCACAAATTCGGCTAATGTTTTATTCAATTTATGTGGCGAAACATATAAAATCATGGTTCGGGTTTCTTCTGCCAAGGCTAAAAAACGCGTTTGTCTTCCTTTTTTGTCGGGTAAAAATCCTTCAAAGACAAATTTATCATTGGGCAAACCGCTATTTACTAAAGCCGGTACAAAAGCAGTGGCACCAGGCAAACATTCTACAGCCACACCATTTTCGACACACGCACGGGTTAACAAAAAACCAGGATCTGAAATAGCAGGTGTGCCTGCATCGCTAATTAAAGCAATGGTTTCACCAGCTTGCATTCGTTTTACTAAATTGTCCACCGTTTTATGCTCGTTGTGCATATGATGGCTGTGCATGGGTGTGTTGATTTCAAAATGCTTCAACAGTTTCCCACTATTGCGCGTATCCTCAGCTAAAATTAAATCCACTTCTTGGAGCACTTTAATGGCTCTAAAAGTCATGTCTTCAAGATTTCCAATTGGCGTTGGTACTAAAAAAAGTTTTCCCATTTTTTAATTAAACTTGCGCTCAATAATTTCTAAAAAACGCGTTTCATATTCTTCTTTGCCTTCCCAATTATCGTAATCTGGCTTCACAAAATCATTGATAAAATCTTTGGCTTCTTCGAAAGAATCGAAAGTATTCAATTGCGATAAAACTCGATTGAAATCTTGCGCACTTCCGCCAAACAATCTCTTTTCAAAAGCAATACGATCGTTTAATCCAAAAGAAATACCGCGAGTCAATCTATCATTTAATGACATTGTTCTAGGTTCTTCATCAAAAGTTTTCTTGGCTTCAAAAATAGTTTCAGGTTCCATTTTTTTTGGCTCAATTGTGGCAGCAACTTCTTCTACTGGTTCTTCAACGACTTCTTCTACTGGAGCAGCCACTTCTATTTTTTCAAAAGTGATATCGGGTGCTTTTTCAATTTCTTTAGCCACCTCTTCCACTTTTACAAAATCCACTTCTTTGTAATCGTCCATCGCAAGACCATCAAATAAAGCAGGTTGTTCTTTTTGCGCTTCCTCTTCTTTTAAAACAGGTTCCTCTTCTGTTTCTTCAACTTCCTCCAGAACCGCTTCCTTCATTTCCATAGGTACTTCTGTTACAATTGGAGTTACAGTTTTTGCTTCTTCAGCTACAACAGGCGCTTCCAATTTTGCTTCTAGTTCTTCTGGTGAAATTTCCGCTTTAATCGCTTCAAAATTTTCCTCATAAAAACGTAGAATCGTTAATTGTTCGTATAATTTCTTTGCTTCTTCTTGCAATTGTTTAGTTTCTGAACGATTTTTTAATTTTAAAACACGATGTGCAATACTGATTAATTCGGCTTCTAATTTTTTCTTCATAACTTTATAGAATAGAAATTGAATATATGGGTGGTTTTTTAATAAATTTGTTCCCATTACAAAAATAGCAGAAAATACTATTAATCGACTGAAAAAAACAAAATGTTTCTAGAAAATACAGTAAACCAATCTGAACAATTTGGCTGGATAGAAGTTATCTGCGGGTCGATGTTTTCAGGAAAAACAGAAGAGTTAATTCGACGTTTAAAAAGAGCACAATTTGCCAAACAAAAAGTAGAAATTTTTAAACCTGAAGTAGATACTCGTTATCATGATGAAATGGTGGTTTCGCATGATTCCAATGAAATTCGTTCCACACCTGTTCCTGTCGCTGGAAACATTCGTATTTTAGCACAAGGCTGTGATGTGGTGGGAATTGATGAAGCTCAATTTTTTGATGACGAAATTGTATCAGTTTGTAACGATTTAGCGAATAGTGGAATTCGTGTTATTGTAGCGGGTTTGGATATGGATTTTAAAGGCAATCCTTTTGGCCCAATGCCTAATTTAATGGCTACAGCCGAATATGTAACCAAAGTACATGCGGTTTGTACTCGAACTGGAAACCTAGCCAATTATAGTTTTAGGAAATCACAAGATGAAAAATTAGTTTTACTTGGAGAAACCGAAGAATACGAACCTCTTAGTAGAGCTGCTTTTTACAAAGCTTTAAAAGAAAACAAAGAAGCCAAAGAATAAGTGACCTTTTCTATTCAAAATATTATTCCTCATATCCAGGCAAAAATCGCAGGTATTGCTGATGATTTTATCATTGAGAACATTTCAATTGACAGCCGATCGTTACAGAATAATGCTGGAACTTTATTTTTTGCATTAAAAGGGCAAAACCATGACGGTCATCATTATATTGCCGAACTGATTAAAAAAGGGGTTCGCTTTTTCGTAGTAGAAAAAGTACCTGAAAATTATGTGGATAAAGCCACATTTTTAGCAGTTCAAAATACTACTAAAGCGTTACAAAAAACAGCAAAATATTATCGTAACCTCTTTCATTTTCCCATTATTGGAATTACAGGAAGCAATGGAAAAACAATAGTGAAAGAATGGTTGAATTTCTTACTCAGTCCGGACTATAGCATTGTAAGAAACCCTAAAAGTTACAATTCACAAGTAGGTGTTCCCTTGTCTATTTTTGGAACCAATGAAAATCACAATCTAGGTATTTTTGAAGCTGGAATTTCTCAAAAAAATGAAATGAGGAATTTGGAAAACATCATTCATCCTACTATAGGCGTATTTACACATTTAGGAATTGCTCACGAAGAGGGATTTAGCTCCTTAGAAGAAAAAATAGTAGAAAAAACCCGACTTTTTACTTCTTGTGAAGTGGTAATTCTTCCAAGAAATGAAGTAGTTGAAAAACACATTAAAGTACCCACATTTACTTGGAGTCTTACGGATGAAAAAGCGACTGTTTTTGGGAGTATAAAAACCCAAGAAAACCAAAAAACCGTTATTCAAATACACTATCAAAACAACAGTTTTGAAGTAACGATTCCTTTTCAAGACAGTATCGCAGTAAACAATGCCATGACATGTATGGCTACTTTATTGTATTTAAAGATTGACACCCCAATTATACAAGAGCGCCTTCAAAAATTATATCCTGTTGAAATTAGGCTGCAAGCCAAAAAAGGAATTAACGGTTGTGTATTAATTGACGATTCCTATTCATCAGATTACCAATCCTTAAAAATTGCTCTGGATTTCTTAGAGCAACAAAAATTACATTCTAAAAAGACCATCATACTTTCTGATATTTTCCAAGGAGGCTTACCTATTGATAAGCTCTATCAAAAAGTTGCATTGGCTATTCAAAATAATAATATTGACCGAATCATTGTCATTGGGGAAACCATTTCAAAATATTTATCGGAATTGCCCAATGTAATTGCTTTTGGTGCGACTATAGATTTTTTAAAACAGTTCAATACGCAATCTTTTCAAAATGAAACCATTTTAATAAAAGGAGCACGAAGCTTCAACTTTGATGAAATTGTGGTGCTTCTAGAAGAAAAAAAACATGAGACTGTTCTCGAAATTAATCTGGATGCTTTAACGCACAACCTCAATTTTTACAAATCCAAATTGCATTCCAACACCAAAATCATGGTTATGGTGAAAGCATTTGGTTATGGAAATGGTGGTTTTGAAATAGCCAAACTACTCGAACACAATTCCGTTGATTATTTAGGTGTCGCTTTTGCAGATGAAGGTATCGAATTGAGAAAAGCAGGCATTACATTACCCATTATGGTATTGAATCCTGAAAACAGTAGTTTTCCAGCCATGATTGCTTATGATTTAGAACCAGAAATTTACTCAATTACGGGTTTACAAGCCTTTTTACAATTGACCCAACAAAAAAATATTACCTCCTATCCTATCCACATTAAATTAGATACAGGCATGCATCGATTAGGGTTTGAAGCAAATGATATGGATACACTAATTTCTCTTTTACGCAACAATAATTTTGTAATGGTGAAAAGTGTTTTTTCTCATTTATCAGCTTCAGATGATACCCATTTTGACGACTTTACACAGTTACAATTTGAACGCTTTCATTTGCTTTCGCAAAAAATTATAAACGCTTTAGACATACAACCTATTCGTCATATCTTAAATACTTCTGGTATTTTTAATTATGCTCAAGAAATGCAATTAGAAATGGTGCGATTAGGAATTGGATTATATGGCATGGGTAATTCAAAGGCAGAAAGAAATAATCTTCAAAATGTAAGTACTTTAAAAAGTGTAATTTCTCAAATTAGGGAAGTTGAAGAAGGAGAAAGTATTGGCTACAGCCGAAAATTTATGGTAAATAAAAGCATGAAAGTAGCAACTATTCCTATTGGATATGCAGATGGCATTCGAAGAGCTTGGGGAAATGAAAAAGGGTATGTTGTCATAAAAAATCAAAAAGCTTCTATTTTAGGCAATATTTGCATGGACATGTTAATGGTAGACGTTACTTCCATTTCTTGTATAGCTGGTGATGAAGTGATTATTTTTGGGGAAAACCCGAATATTACTGAAATTGCAACAGTAACCGAAACCATTCCTTACGAAATCTTAACAGGAATTTCACAACGCGTGAAACGCGTTTTTTACAAAAACTAAAATAATGTAAGTTTTTTTATTAAATTAGCTTACACTTAACAAATTAACTAACTAAAAAAAGACATTATGCTTAAAGAGTTTAAAGAATTTGCAATGAAAGGAAATCTTATTGACATAGGAGTCGGTTTCGTTATGGGAGCGGCTTTCAATAAGGTAGTTTCTTCCTTTACTGGCGGTATTGTATCTCCATTAATTGGTTTGATTTTCCAATCTGATTTTAAAGATTTAAAGTTTATTATTCATGAAGGCGTTACGAATGCAGAAGGAGTTGTAGAAGGAGAAGTAGCAGTACTTTGGGGAGAGTTTCTTACAAATGTGATTGATTTCATCATTGTTGCTTTTGTTATGTTTATGATTGTGAAAGGAGTAAATGCATTGAAGAAAAAAGAAGAGGCTGCTCCTGCTACTCCTGCTGGACCAACACAAGAGGAATTATTAATTCAAATTAGAGATTTATTAAAAAATAAATAGTCCGCTACACTACCTATTCTAACTAAACCCTGAAATCTATTCAGGGTATTTTTTTTAAAAAAATGTTACAAATATAAATTTTTGTGAAATATTTTTTTTCTAGTAATTCTACCAAAATTATTCTATATTTTTGCATCACTAAATTCACAAAAAAATGAAAGTTGCAGTAGTTGGTGCTACCGGAATGGTTGGCGAAATCATGCTTAAAGTATTACAAGAAAGAAATTTTCCTGTAAGCGAATTAATTTTAGTTGCTTCTGAAAAATCGATTGGAAAAGAAGTAGCTTGGAATGGTAAAACGTATAAAGTAGTTGGTTTGCAAACCGCTGTTGACATGCAACCTGAAATTGCTGTTTTTTCTGCAGGAGGAGAAACTTCATTACATTGGGCTCCAAAATTTGCTGAAGCGGGTACTACTGTTATTGATAACTCTTCGGCTTGGAGAATGGATGCTACTAAAAAACTAGTCGTTCCAGAAATCAATGCTTCTGTTTTAACTAAGGATGATAAAATTATTGCAAATCCTAACTGCTCTACCATTCAAATGGTTATGGCTTTGGCACCGCTGCATAAAAAATATAAAATTAAAAGAATTGTTGTTTCAACCTATCAATCCATTACAGGAACAGGTGTAAAAGCTGTGCAACAGTTAGAAAATGAATATGCTGGAGCGAAAGGTGAAATGGCTTATAAATATCAGATTCATAGAAATGCAATTCCACAATGTGATGTTTTTGAAAACAATGGGTATACCAAAGAAGAAATGAAATTAGTTCGTGAAACCCAAAAGATATTAGATGATAAAACAATTGCAGTAACTGCTACGGCTATTCGTATTCCTGTAGTTGGTGGACATAGTGAAGCTGTAAATGTAGAGTTTGAAAATGATTTTGATGTTGCAGAAGTAAGACAATTATTACACCAAACAGATGGTGTTACGGTTCAAGACAATTTAGACACTTTTACCTATCCAATGCCTTTATATGCTGAAGGAAAAGATGATGTTTTTGTAGGTAGAATTCGCAGAGATGAAAGTCAACCCAACACTTTAAATTTATGGATTGTGGCTGATAACCTTAGAAAAGGAGCTGCAACCAATACCATTCAAATAGCGGAATACTTACTTAAAAACAATTTAGTATAATATCAAAAAAGAGGTTCGTTTTGAACCTCTTTTTTTTAAACTATTTTGATTTAATATTAATCAAACTCTTGAAAAACAAGCTTAAATGTACCGTTCGTTAATACGATTACATCATTCACGTCATTTTCATTATACAATTTACAATTCACAGATCCTGTAATAGTTTGTGTTTGAAAACCAAAATCATTCGTTCCAGCAACACCTGTGTTATACATAATGGCACTATTATCTTGACTACCCGCTAAAGTAGTATATAAATCACCGTTAGCATTTTTATAAGTTACACTTACCCCTTTTACCAAATTATTATCTTGTTCGTAAGTAATAAAGTTAACAGGTTTTACAGCAAACGTTGTATTAAAATTAACCGTTTCACTAGCTTCATCATCAGACTGATACATATTGTGCATCGTTAATTCTAAAGAAGGAAAATCATCAAAACCGCTAAAAGGAACCATAGCAGCAGCGTAGTAATAAGATCTATTACTACTTATACCACTATAACCTACATAAGGTTGATTATAATAACTAGGATTACTTGAATTGTCTTGAATATAATTTAAAGTAGTAGAACCAACAGTAGCTTTAAAAAAAGCAACAGAATTAGTGGTTTCACCAGAATTATCATTAGAATCATTACTACATGACAACAGAATAGAGCTTACAAATAAAAACAAAAGTTTTTTCATAGGATTAAAAAATTAAATTTCTTAAAAATAGTATTTATTTTCATACAGAATTAGAAAAAATAAAATAAGTCTTTATATTTGCGATTCATGAAACAAAAGATTGCCATACTCAACTTTGCAGTAATGCTTGCGGTTATTTTAGCTGTGAGTTATCAATCTTTACATATTTTGCGTCATCATTCCAATCCTACAATTGAGAATCTTGATACTTCATCCAACAAAAAACAGCTTCATATTCAAATTACAGAAAAAGAGCAATGTCACGTGTGTGATTTTAAATTTGCCTCTTTTTTGTCACCAAAAATCTTCACTTATTCTTTTTACTTCCCATTTAAAGAAAGTCCGTATTCTTTTAGTGTAAAAGAAGCCTTATCCTTCTTTAGTGGAAGTCTATTCTCTTTAAGAGGTCCGCCTAATTTCATTTAATTGTAGTACACTATTTTGCCAAAAAAGCAAAATACTTTTCACAGATAAACACCCTTATTTGTGAACTATTCCTATATATTATTAAATGAAATAAAATGAAAAACCTATTTTTATACATGCTACTTATAGTAGCTAGTTTTAGTTACGCTCAAAACACTTTAACCGGTACAATAACTTCAACAAACAATACGCCATTACAAAATGTTGCTGTTCATATTATTGAAAACAATTCTTATGCTGAAACCGACAGTAACGGTTTATATATTGTGACCAATATACCAAAAGGAAATATAACTGTTGTTGTATATTTATATGGATACGAACAAAAAACAGAAAAAATCAACAGTAATCAAAAAGAGGTTACGTTAAACTTTACTTTACAAGAAAAAGAACAACATTTAGATGAAATTGTAGTCTCTACTTCCTTTAACAAAATACAGTCTCAAAATGTAATGAAAGTAGAGCATCAAACTTTAAAACAAATGCAAGAAAATGGAGCTTCTTCTTTGATGGAAGGCGTAGCCTCTATTGCTGGAGTCAATCAAGTTTCAACAGGAGCCTCTATTGGTAAACCTGTTATAAGAGGATTAAGTTCCAATCGAGTGTTGGTTTATGCACAAGGGGTTCGTTTGGAAAACCAACAATTTGGAGAAGAACACGGTTTAGGATTAAGTGCTTCTGGAATTGAAAGTGTGGAAGTTATTAAAGGACCTGCTTCCCTTTTATATGGCTCCGATGCAATTGGAGGTGTTTTGTATTTCAATCCAGAAAAATTTGCAAAAAACAACACCTTTGCAACTAATGTAAATCAGCAATTCTATAGTAATACACAAGGCACCAATACTTCATTTGGTTTTAAGGCTTCTCCCAATAACTGGAAATTATTATTGAGAGCCAATTATAATTCACAAGCAGATTATAAAATTCCTAATGGTGAACGCATTGTTAATACACGTTCAATTGAAAAAGATTTAAAATACGGACTAGGTTTTGCCAATTCTCATTTTTCAACAGATTTTAGATACAATTACAATAATTTAGATTTGGGGTTACCAGAAGAAGAGATTGAAGCGTCAGGATTTAGAAACCCATTATTTCCAAAACAAGATATTGACAATCATATTTTAAGTCTTACGAATAAATTCTTCTTTAAAAATTCCAAAATTGAAGCTGATTTGGGATACATTTTTAACAATCGTAAAGAATTAGAAGCTGTAGATGAAATTGCACTACATATGAAATTAAAAACAGCCAATTACAATCTAAAATATTATTTACCTAAATGGAAAAGTATAGAAACGATTATAGGAACACAAGGGATGCATCAAACCAATGAAAATTTTGGAGAAGAGCTATTAATTCCTAATGCTACTGTAAATGATTATGGTTTCTTTGTGACTTCTAATTATGAGTGGAATAAAAATGCTATACAAGCTGGTATTCGCTATGATAGAAGAAACATTACAACATCAACACATGGAGAAGAAGGAGAAGAAGGCTATTTTGCTGCAATAAACAACCATTTTCAAAGCTTCAATTTTGCTTTAGGATATAAAACAACTCTTACCGATAAAATTATTTCAAGAATTAATCTAGCTTCAGGCTTTAGAGCTCCTAATTTAGCAGAACTTACTTCAAATGGTGTTCATGAAGGAAGTAACCGTTATGAAATAGGAAATTCAAATTTAAAAAACGAACAGAATTTTCAAGCGGATGTGAATCTAGAATACAATAGTGAACACTTTGAGTTTTTTGTTAACGGTTTTTATAATCATATTACCAATTACATTTTTATTTCTCCAACTGGAGCAGTTCTAGACGATAATGACGTGTTTGAATACCTTCAAAACAACGCAACGCTTTTTGGTGGAGAAACCGGAATTCATTTTCATCCACACCCTTTGGATTGGTTACACCTAAGAACCAGTTTTGAAACCGTAACTGGAAAACAAGAAAACGGAAACTTTTTACCTTTAATTCCTGCGAATCAAATTAAAAACAACATTCGAACTGAATTTCAGATTTCGGATTGGTTTACCAAAAACTATTGCTTTGCTCAAATTAATTACACCTTCAATCAAAATAATGTGAGTGCATTTGAAACAAGCTCGTTAGATTACACCTTAGTTAATTTAGGTTTTGGCGGAACTATAAAAACGAATAAAAATACTTTTGGAATTTATTTAAATGCAAACAATATCTTAGACAAAACCTACATTGCGCATCTATCACGATTGAAAAACGATGGTATTCCAAACATGGGTAGAACTATTATTTTAGGTTTGAATTTTGATTTTTAAATTACAGAATAAACAAATTTTATCAAATTAGGTTTCAAATAATAATTAGGTTTTCATTAACAATTGCATCCTTTTCAATTGTTTATTTTTGTGAAACAACTAAATCCTAACCAATGAAAAAAACAATCACTTTTCTTTGTGCAGTACTTACTATTGTCAGCTGCAAAAAAGAAGAAAAAAAAGAAATGAAAGAAATAGACATGAGTGTTACCTATCCCGTAACTAAAAAAGTAGACACTACCGACACTTATTTTGACGAACAAATTCAAGACCCTTACAGATGGTTAGAAGATGATCATAGCGAAGAAACAAAAGCATGGGTAAAAGCACAAAACGAAGTCACTTTTGGCTATTTAGAAAAAATTCCGTTTCGAAATGCATTGAAAGAAAGAATGGAAAAACTTTGGAACTACGAAAGAATTTCTGCTCCATTTAAAGAAGGAAAATACACCTATTTTTATAAAAATAATGGTTTGCAAAACCAATCTGTTCTATACAGAAAAGATGAAGCTGGTAAAGAAGAACCCTTTTTAGATCCCAATACCTTTTCAAAAGACGGCACTACTTCTTTAGGAGGTATCAATTTCACTAAAGATGGAAGTTTAGCTGCTTATGCCATTTCAGAAGGAGGAAGTGACTGGAGAAAAGTAATTGTAGTAAATACAGATACCAAAGAAATTATTGGGGATACATTAGTAGATGTAAAATTCAGCGGTATGTCTTGGTATAAAAATGAAGGTTTTTATTATTCTAGTTATGACAAACCAAACGGTAGTGAGTTATCTGCAAAAACAGACCAACATAAATTGTATTTTCACAAATTGGGTACTTCTCAAAAACAAGATAAAATCATTTTTGGAGACAAAGTCAAAAGAAGATATGTTAGTGGTTATGTAACGGAAGATGAAAATTATTTAATTATTTCTGCTTCCACTTCCACCACTGGAAATGAATTATATTACAAAGACCTAAATTCAAATGGCGGCATCATTAATATTGTAAATAATTTTGAAACAAATAATGGCATTGTAGATAACATGGGTACAAAGTTTTATGTTATTACAGATTATAATGCACCTAATCAACGATTGGTTACGTTTGATATAAAAAATCCAAAACAAGAAAACTGGGTTGATTTAATTCCTGAAACGGAAAACGTGTTGTCTATTTCTACAGGAGGAGGTTTCATTTTTGCTGAATATATGAAAGATGCAGTTTCTAATATTAAACAATACGATTATAATGGAAAATTAGTTCGTGAAGTTGCTTTACCTGGTATTGGTTCTGCTGGTGGTTTTGGCGGAAAGAAAGAAGAAACAACTTTATATTATTCGTTTACCAATTATACTACACCTGGAACTATTTATTCGTATGATCCAAAAACTGGAAAATCTGAAATTTATCAAAAACCAAAAGTAGATTTCAATTCGGATAATTATGAATCAAAACAAGTATTTTATACCTCAAAAGATGGCACTAAAGTACCGATGATTATTACCTACAAAAAAGGTTTGGAATTGAATGGTAAAAACCCTACGATGTTATACGGTTATGGTGGGTTCAATATTAGTTTAACACCAAGTTTTAGTGTTGCGAATGCTGTTTGGTTAGAAAATGGTGGTGTTTATGCAGTACCCAATTTAAGAGGTGGTGGTGAATATGGCAAAAAATGGCATGATGCCGGTACACAAATGCAAAAGCAAAATGTTTTTGACGATTTCATAGCTGCTGCTGAATACTTAATCAAAGAAAAATATACTTCTACAGATTATTTAGCTATTTCTGGACGCTCTAATGGCGGACTATTAGTAGGAGCAACCATGACACAAAGGCCAGATTTAATGAAAGTAGCTTTCCCAGGAGTAGGTGTTTTAGACATGCTTCGTTATCATACTTTTACAGCAGGTGCTGGTTGGGCATATGATTATGGAACAAGCGAACAAAGTCAAGAAATGTATAGTTATTTAAAAGGGTATTCGCCTGTTCATAATGTTAAAGCAGGAACACAATATCCAGCAACATTAGTTACAACAGGAGATCATGACGACCGTGTTGTGCCAGCACATAGTTTTAAATTTGCAGCAGAATTACAAGAAAAACAAACAGGGCCAAACCCAACTTTAATTCGTATAGATGTTAATGCTGGACATGGTGCAGGAAAATCTACTGAAGCAATCATTCAAGAATATGTAGATATTCAAGCTTTTGCACTTTATAATATGGGTGTAAGAGATTTGGAAAAATAAAAAATTATCACATAAAAAATCCTGCTCAATGAGCAGGATTTTTTTATACTATAATAATAACTCTAAAAACTATTATCACCATCTAACATTCTTCCCAAACCACCTAACAAACTTCCTTCTCCTTTATCTTTTCCTCCCATTTGTGGTGCTGCTTGGATTACTCTGTCTGCCAATCTACTAAACGGCAGCGATTGTATATAAGCGACTCCAGGACCTCTTAAGGTGGCAAAAAACACACCTTCACCTCCAAAAATAGTATTTTTTATTCCTCCTACAAATTCGATATCATATTGTACATCTTTGGTAAACCCAACAATACAACCCGTATCTACTTTTAAAATTTCTCCAGCTTGCAATTCTTTTCTTGCCAATGTTCCTCCAGCATGAACAAATGCCATACCATCCCCTTCTAATTTTTGCATGATAAATCCTTCTCCACCAAATAAACCTCTGCCTAATTTTCTGGAAAAATCAATCCCCACAGAAACTCCTTTGGCAGCACATAAAAAAGCATCTTTTTGACAGACAAATTTACCACCGTATTTTTGTAAATCAATAGGTACAATTTTACCAGGATAAGGAGATGCAAAAGAAACTTTCTTTTTGCCATATTCTACGTTTTGGTAAGCTGTCATAAACAAACTTTCACCCGTTAAAACTCTTTTCCCAGCAGAAATAAGTTTTCCAAAAATACCGCCTTCTTGTTTGCTTCCGTCTCCAAAAATGGTTTCCATTTTAATACCATTTTCCATCATCATAAAACTTCCTGCTTCAGCAACAACCACCTCTTGTGGATCCAATTCTATTTCTACATACTGCATTTCTTCACCAAAAATTTGGTAATCTATTTCATGTGCTTGCATAATTTATTTATTTTGGTTTATGATAATTAGTCGTAAATTGTAATCAAATGTTACTTTTTAATACAAATAAAGTCCTGACCAACCCAGGACTTTATTTCTATTAAAATTTCTAAAACTTATTTATTTCTATCTAAATTTAAGCGATTTAAAACTAAATCAGTTGAAATAAGAGTTATATCAAAATCCTTTTTATCATTATTGTTTTATAATTTTTTGTGACCCTTTAGTATTATTTTCAGCTTCTATAGAAACTAGATAAATTCCAGAAGGTAAATCATCAATTTGGATAACACTGTTTTTAGTTTCAAGAAGTTTTCTTCCATCAATTGAGTACAATTCAACTCTTTTAATTACTTCTTGAGATTGAATATAGATCGTACCATAAGTTGGGTTAGGATAAATAAAGAAATCTGAAAAAGATTGAAATTCATTAGACTCAAGTGATGCATCATATTCATAAGCGCCTTTATCAATTGTTCCTACAAATCTATTATTTCCCGCTAAGTCAACTAAGATATTCCCAGGTACCAATGCATCATTTCCTGAATTAATAGCTGGAGAAGAAGCGGTTAATTTAAATTCAATATCTAAAAGTGGGTCTGTATCACTTCCTCCCATTTGTCCGCCTTGAACAATAGAATTAACGGTTGTATAATATGAAGAGCCCGAAAGAGGTGTTGTGCTACCATTTCCGTATACAATACTATTAATCATTGTAACTCTTGGACTATTATCAAATCGAATGGTGTTTCCAAAGTTCCCATTATTCGAGCTAAAGGTAGAGTTGATTACTTCTACTACAACGCCTAAAGAATTTCCTCCATTAGCCGTGCTTGTAAAAAAATAGATTGCTGCGGGTCCATTTATTGATGTATTATTATAAAACAAGCAGTTTATTACCTTTCCTATATGAGTTTGGCCAAATCCATTTGATCCCAAAAACAATACTTGAGCATTTTGAGTTGAAAAATTATTTTTAAAAATACAACTCTCAAAATTAACGTCATGGTTCATTTGACTAACTCCTGTTGAGAACCAATTCGCATAGACAGCAGTATCGGTAGCTGTATTTTCATCAAAAGTACAATTTGAAAATGTTGCTTTAATATTTTCATTTGAAACATAGGTATGAACAAAGACAGCTCCTCCTCTATTATTTAAATATTGCGCGCTTGGCGTACCTGAAGTTACGCTAGTACCATTTGCATTCGCTCCAGAAAAAGTAAATCCATCTATTATTGCATTAGAGATTTGACCTTTCAATGTTAAAATATGATAAAGATTATCGGCTCGTGAGGGTTCTGTAGGGTTTACGTTTGAGTTATCGTTACCATTAACATCTCCGTTTAAAACAGTAACATTTGCCCTAAAATCACGTTGCTCAAGAGTGGACTCTGTTCCATTAAATCCACCGTACATATTCATTCTATCCGAAATTAAAAAAGTTGAGTTTCTACCACCACTCGTAGGAGTATAAATACCCGCTGCAACCCAAATATCATCTTTATAAAAATTATTATCTATAGCCGTTTGCAAATTAGTATAAGCATTTGCCCATGAAGTACCATCGTTATTCCCAGTTGCATTTGCATTAACATAAATAGGCTGTTGCGGATGACCCTCATAAAATAATTCGCTTATTTCAGAATCATTTAATTCTCTTTCATAGTATTTCACTTGATCTAGATAGTCGGTATATTTATTGGTAGCTGTAGTATTTCCTGGGTAACTACCAAAATACAAAGGTTGAAATCGGTTTATCGCTTCTCGCACTAATTGCCCGCTCGTATAAGAAGGTGTTACTGTTTGATTTGCAGTACCAACCAGCACATTGTCTATATATACTTTTGAATAATAATTTATAGTCCAAGCTACATATGGTGAAAGTACTACGCTTGTTGCTGTCGAATTAACCGTACAAACAACATGATGCCAAGAGCCATCTGCTACAGTATTTGCTGTTGCATTAAAAACAGTTCCCACATCTGTAATGGAAGTATTTCCGTAACCAAAATCTTGAAAAAAACGAATTTTGCCATTAAATAGAATAACATTAAACCCATGTGATGGAGAACTTCCCTTTTGATCAATTATTCTTCTAGAATTAGTATCAACAGTACTACTTTTCATCCAAAAGCTGATGGTATAAGCATTAACAAATTGTTGTTCTGTTCCGCCTGATTGATAGTAATCTCCATTTAAAACTACAGCTCGTTGAGATTCACCTAATCGATCTGTTGTAACCGAACCATTTAAGCCTGTTCTAGATAGGTTGACTACACCTGACTGCAAGTTGGATTGTACATTTGAAGTTAAATACTGATTATTTGTACCAAAAGTAAAATCATATTCTTTTACTAAACCATTTGTGGGAACTTGACCCCAACTAATTAAGCAGAATAAAAATCCCGAAAAAAGTAATTTTATTTTCATAATTATATTATTTATGAAACAAATTTGTAACGGAATCCTTCTATATTTTTAATTTTTTTGCTGAAACCTTCTTTTTTTTTGCTGAAAGACCTTTTTTAAAAAACATCATTTATTAAATTCATAAACTCCTCTTTCTTTTCTTTCGAAAGCGGAATAGATTTGTGATTCTCCATAACAAGATAAAAACCATCATTTTTCGACAATTCTTTTAAATACTTTAAATTAATTAGATAAGATCGATGTGGTTTATAAAAAATAGCTTTTTGTTGCAATTGGTCTACAAAATGTTTTAAGGGTTTACAAATTAATTCGGTTTGATTATCCTTTAAATAAACTTTGGTATACATTCCGTCAGCTTCAAATAATAAAATATCATCATGTGAAACAAAGCGAACTCCTTTTGGAACTTCTAACGCCATTTTATTTAATGACAATTGTTGGAAAGCCTTTTTTAATTCTTCTAAATTTTGATTCACTTTTTCATTTTCTAAACTTACTTTTGCTTTTCGAACCGCTTGTATAAATTCAGATTTGTCTACTGGTTTTAATAAATAGTCTATGGCTGCAAGTTTAAAAGCTTGAAGCGCATACTCATTATAAGCCGTTATAAAAATGATTTCAAAAGTCATTTCGTAAGGCTGAAAAAAATCAACAATTTGCAAACCTGAATATTTTGGCATTTCAATATCTAGAAAAACCAATTGAGGTTGTTCTTTCTTAATTAATGCTACTCCAGACTCTAAATCGGATGCTTCAAAAACAGACTCTATTTCTGTACAATTTTCCTGAATCATGATTTGAATCAGTCTTCTTGATTTTGCTTCATCATCAATTATTATTGCTTTCATTTTTTTTAATTGGGATTTGTATTATCACTTTAGTACCACAAGCTTGACCATTTTCATCCTGCAAATCTTCAATAAAAACTTTAATTTTATTTTGCCTCATTCGGTTTAATAAATTAACTCTTTTTTCATTTGCGGAAGTTGCAAATGATTGATGATTTTCAGGTCTTACACTTTTTATTTTTAGAGCTTCTACTCTTCCTACTCCATTATCAAAAATTTCACAAAATAAAAGGTTGTCATGAATATAAAATTTAATTATTAATTGCCTATTCGAAGGTTTATGCAATAAACCATGTTTAATTGCATTTTCTACATAGGGTTGTATAAATAAAGAAGGTATATAAAGATTCTGACTAATAAGATTATCTTGTATTTGTATATCATACTCTAAAGTATCTTCAAATCTATCTTTTTCTAAATCTAAATATAGTTGTAAAGCTTTTATTTCATTTTGCAATAAAACATCTTGAGTTCTACTATGATCTAAATACATTCTTATTAAACGTGAAAATTTAACTAGATAAGTACTTGCCATATCTTTTTCATTTGTAACGATATACTCTTGAATAGAATTTAATGCATTAAAAATAAAATGAGGATTCATTTGTGAGCGTAAATTTTCTAATTGAGAAAACAACAATTCTCTTTCTACTTTGGTTTTTTCTAAAGTTAATTCTTGTTCTCTTGTCTTCTTTTGATTTCTGTAATAATTGTACAAACCAATTAAGAGTAAAAAAGCAACTGCTAATGAGGCATAAAACCACCATTTCTTCCAAAAAGGAGCATGCACAATTAAGCTTATGGTTTTCTTTTGAGAAGGTAAACCATTTTTGTGTTTAGCACGAACTTCTAAAGCATATTCTCCAGCAGATAAACTGTTATATCTTAGAACATTTAATCCATTATCAGTCTTTTGCCAATCTTTATTTAAAGGCGTTAATCGATATTCATAATCAATAAATGCTTCTTTTTGAAACCCTGTAATATTAAACGATATTTTAATTGAACTTTTCTCAAAATCAAGATCATATTTTTCTTTAATTTTTTGATTCACTCCATTCACTTCAACAGTAGTAAAAAAAATATCTGGAGTTATATTTTTTTTAAATGCATTCTGTTTATGAACTCGATAAACGCCTTTTCTAGAACTTAAAAACAAGTAATCACCAATAACTTGCATATCATAATAATCATAGGTTTCTAAACCATCACTCTTTAACAAGTTGCTAAATTGGTTTGTTTTCTTGTTAAATTTTTGTAAACCTTGATTTGTAGTAATCCAAAGAAAAGAGGAGTCATTTTGAATTTTTCCTAAATAATTAGACAACAAACCTTCGTCTGTTGTATAAGATTTTTTAACCTGATCTTCATTTAACAATAAGAGTCCGTTCTCAAAAGTGGATACCCAAGCATCATTATCAGTTAAAATATCAACTGCAAAAACCGGCTTGTTTTTGTGTTTTACTTTTTTGAATGTACTATCATTACTATAGTAAAAAAGATTATCCACATAACTTATCCAATATTCATTTTCTTTATTTTTAGCTGCAGTATAAGTTCTTTTATTGCGTATAGTTGCATTTTTAAAAATAAACAAAGTAGGATTATTTTTAGGAATAGTATTAAGTATGGATTTAGAAACAGAATAGGATTCAAAATTATTAAAATTGAACTTGACACATTTATTATAAGTTCCAAAAATAAGCGCATCTTGTTCAACCAATAGGGTTTTTGCTAAACTCAGTTGAGGACAATTATAAATTTCATTTTTTTGAATATTCCAAACATAACCTTTGTTTTCTTGACTTATATAAATTAAATTTCTGTAAGAATCAAAAACAACTTTATTCACTTTAGCTTGAGAAGGTAAAGAAAAAATAGTCGTTTTTAAATTTTCACTATCAAACCAGCCTATTTTTCCATCTATAGTTCCAAATAATAACGTATTCGAATTGAAATATTCAAAATCGGTTATTATTTCATGTTCCAAACTATTAACCTTAGCAATACCCAGATTAGGTAAAACAAAAATTCCATTATCTAAAGTGCTAATCCAAAAATTTAGATTTTTATCTCTCAAAACTTTGGTGCAGTTTTCACCAATTAAAAGTGTTCTTTTTAAAAAAAATTGTGCATTCAAATTCAATTCGTATACATAAACACCTTTATTGGTAGCCATCCAAATTTCCTTATTATGATAAAATAGTTGATTAATTTGCAAATGTTCAATCTCTTTAGGAGTGGGTATTCTTGACCAAACATTATGATTATAATATTCGAAAAATATTTGATTTGAGTAAATAGAAAAAAGTAAATTATCAGATAGTTCTAAAGGAATAATTTTATAATTTCCAGAAGAAAGTAATGTTTTGAAACTTTTTAGTTTAGAAAATGATTTTTGTTGATAAGACAGTAAGTTAGATCCGTGCAACAGGTGGAGTTTGTCATTGTAAAAAAAAGGAGCATTGTACATGGATGAGATAATACTCGTATCTTTTATTACAACTTTTTTTCTAGTTTTCAAATCCAATTGAATTATACCTTCTTCTGTTAAAACGATTAATTTTTCATCATCAATTATAAATTCGGGAAGCTTACCATTAATATTATCTTGAAAATCGGCAAAAAGATGCATTTGTTCTTTTTCTATATAAAATATTTGTCCAGAAATAGTATTACACCATACTCTTCCTTTCTTATCCAATTTTAATCCAAAAACAGACAACCCTCTTTTATTTGGGTGATTAAAATGCAAAAAATCTTTACCATCATAACGATAAAGACCTTTATTTGCAGCAATCCATACAAATCCCTTTGTATCTTCAATAAGATCATAAATTTCATAATCAGGCAACCCATCTTTTTCAGTTAATTGAACACAAATAGGTGTTTGAGCATGTAAGATGCTTGTAGAGATTATAAATAATAGATATAAAAAAATAGTTTTCAATTGATTATAAAACTACAAATTACAATTATATTTTTAAGTTGCTCTTCCATTTTCTTCTGAAAAAGCACATTTTTCTTCTAAACTTGATTTATAAAATAAAAAAATAATTATAATAGTGCAATTCATAAGACAAAACCTTTTTATAATAAAAATAGTTAAACTAGAAAATAAAGAACTTTCCAATTTAACTATTTTTCAGTTAAGTAGTATGTATTATGGCAGTAAAACCGTATCTATAACATGTACCACTCCATTCGAACATAAAATATCTGGAATTACCATGTTTGCAGGAGTCGTGTTGCTATTTCCTAAAATAGTAAAGACCCCATTTTGAAAAGGACTATATGTTAGTGTATTGCCTCCCGCTGTAGTTGCAGTGGTACTCGTTTGCTCACAAGTAAATGTTCCTCCATCTGCTATTGCGTGATTTAATAATACTTGTTGTAAAAATGATGGATCAGCATTTGCCACATCTTCAACTGTTGCAAAACCAGCAGCTTTAAAAGCAGCATCTGTTGGAGCAAAAATAGTAAAGCGATTATTTTCATCTGCTAAAACTGGAGCCAAACCTGAGGTTACAACCGCTTGAACTAAAAACGTAAGTTCTGGTGAAGTAAATACTTTTGCATCATTCATTAATAAAGCAGATTCCACTATATTAACACCTGTTGCTAACATTACCTTATCAATGGCATGAACGGTACCATTACTTGCAGAAACATTTGTAATTATAATTTTCGAACCATTTATATACAAATCTCCTTCTCTCATCACAAAACGTCTATCTACCCCTAAAGCAGATGTTGATGTACCGCCATCCATTATTTGGTTGGCCAATAAATTACCATTGGAAACATGATACAATAACGTATTTGTTAAAAAGCTATTTTGTAGAACTCCTAAACTTCCTCCGTCTACTAATCCTAATCTAGCAAAGGCATCATTAGTAGGAGCAAAAACAGTATAATCTCCTGAAGGGTCATTTGGGTTTGGATTACTTAAAACTACAGCTACTCCACCTTGAATAGCAGCAGCTTCTAAAGTACTAAAAGCCTCGTTTGTAACTGCAATTGAAGCAATGGATGGCGCCTCTTCTTTGTAATCATTATCACAAGAAACGAAAGTTGTAAGTAGAGTAAAGGCAAATAAGGCACTTTTTATATTTATATTTTTCATTTTATTAATTTTTAGAATTAGTCATTAAAATTTGTATACTAAGGCACCATAAACACCTGTTGCTTTTCCAATATTTCTTCCCGCTAATAAGGTGCTTATTCCCGTAGCCACACCAAATTCTTGATAAACTGGCAAATATACATTTGCTCCAATTTTAGTATAACTTACTCTTGTTGCTGGAAAGAAGCCTTGAAATCCTTCTCCTAAAATATCCACACCACTAGTAGAAAATTGATTTGCTAAATACGCATCTCCATAGAATTTTGAAACGGCATATCCTAACTTAAGTTCAGATATATAGGAGTTTGGCACTTCATTAGAGGCAAAATTTCCACCAAACTGACCTGTAGCAAAAAATCCTGAATCCATTTTGAACATCGCTAAACCAATAGCACTTACAGTAGTGCTTCTGTTTCCAATTGCAATGATAGATTGCAACCCTTCATCTTCTTTATAACCTCCAACTGGTGTTTTTACTCCTACAGCACCAATTAAACGTAAAGAAGTAGCACCATAATCAAAGTAAAAAGGGTTGTACTTTACAAAAACAGAAACATCTTGTAACCCGCTTCTTTTGTTTTCATAATCTAAGTTATTCAACACTTCTTGAGAAGCATCTCCTTTTGCTGTAATATAAGGTAAAGAGAAAACTACGTCAAGTTGATTTGTTATTCCATAAGTAGCATACAATGAAGCACTTGAAATTTGTACTTCGTTAAAGATTGGCACTCCGTCTGCTAAATTGGGCACTAAATACACCTGATCATATTTCTCTGAACTATATGAAAGAGAAATATTTCCTTTCCCTTTACCTTGCATAAATCCACTAATTGGACTTTGTGAATAAGCTGAATTCACATATCCCAATGTTGTTACAGCTAAAATAAATAGTAATTGTTTTTTAATCATAATATCTAATTGTTTCAGTTTTACACTTTTCATCATCTACGTAGAAAAGCAACACATGGTTTTAAAAAAGTTAAAATAATTTTAAAAAACATCTTTTTACCTAGAATTTGGGCACAAAAAAAGCCGAAAATTAATTTTCGGCTTTTCTATTTTTTAGTGTTTTTTAATATTCCAATTTGGTATAACCAATATATTTCGAAATAGTCGCTTTTCTTCTGTTCATGTAATTAGTAGAACGAACTGGATTGTATTTTCTAGGGTTTGGTAATATTGCTGCAATACCAGCCGCTTCATATTTAGATAAACTTTTTGCTTGTTTGTGGTACCAATATTTGGAAGCGGCTTCAGCTCCATAAACACCATCACCCATTTCTATACTGTTCAAATATACTTCCATAATGCGTTTCTTACTCCAACATAATTCAATTAAAAAAGTAAAATAAGCTTCAAATCCTTTTCTAATATAACTTCTACCAGGCCAAAGAAAAACATTTTTTGCAGTTTGCTGCGAAATGGTACTTCCACCTCTAATCTTTTTACCTTTTTGGTTTTTTTCAAAAGCTTTTTGCATGGCTGAAAAGTCGAAACCATTATGCTCAAAAAACTTACCATCTTCACTTGAAATGACCGCTTTTTGCAAGTTAGGAGAAATATTATCTATAGAAACCCAATGGTGGGAATAACTCATTTCTTTCCCATCTGCCTTTTGTTCTAAAGCCCTTATTATCATTAATGGCGTAAAAGGGACTGGCACAAATTTATAAAGTAAAACAAAAAAAACACTTATAATATTAAACCACAGAACGGTTTTCCAAACGAAACGAAATAATTTTTGACCAAAAGTTCTTTTTTTGGCCGTTTTTGTATTTTTCTTTTTAGGAGTAGTTTTTTTTGCCATACGCTATACTAATTCTGCTAATTCTTTACCAACTAAGCTACCTATTGCTACACCCATACCTCCTAATCGCACTCCACAATACACATTATTAGAAAGTTGTTTTACAATAGGTTTTTTTTGTTTTCCAACACCCATAATACCACTCCAACGCTGTTCAATTTCGTGTGCAGTATTTGGCAAAATTACAGTTTTTAATAATAGCTCCAACTGGTCTTCAATAATTTTTGTTTGAGTAAATTCTGTGGTGGTTTCACCTTCAAAATCGAGGTTTCTACCTCCTCCAAAAAGCACTCTATTTCCAATATTTCTAAAGTAATAATAGCCTTCGTCTAAATGAAAAGTACCTTTTATATGTAAATTTTCAATTGGTTTTGTAATCAAAACTTGTGCTCGGGCGGGTTGCAATTCATTTTGGGTTAATTGAGCGGCAAATCCATTCGTTGCGAAAAGCAGTTTTTGAGTGACAAATGAGATTTCATTGGTAACTACTTCCACTTTATCATTCAAATCATTAAAAAAAGTTACCTCTTGTTGATTAAGGATTAAAATATCATTAGCAACCGCTTGTTTTAGTAACGCTTGCATCATATTTCCAGTGTCTATTTGTCCTTCAAAAGAATTAAAAATAAGAGGTTTATAAATCGAATTAAAACGAAAATGATCTTCGCTTTTTTGAAATACATCGCTTTTAAACAAAGGTTTTAAAAGTTTATTTACGAAAGAAATTTGGTCTATACATTCTTCATATAAAAGCTTATTTTCTTTTAAAAACAACTCATATCCACCATATCCTTTAAAATCTAAAGTAGTATCTCCTAATCGTTTTCTCAACAATTCTAGCCCAGTTACTCTTTTGTGAATTAATTGAATTACTTCTTCTTCACTGTGATTTTTTAAGTCATGAATTATTTCCGAAATGCTTCCAAAACAAGCAAAACCAGCATTTTTTGTACTCGCTCCTTGTGGTAAAACTCCTTTTTCTAAAACTAAAATTTTGGCATTTGGAAATTTTTCTCTCAAGCTAAGCGCACAGTGCAAACCTACAATCCCACTACCTACAATGGTAAAATCTATATTGGTAAACCAATTTTTTAATTCCCAATAACTAAACATTATATCTCAGGATTAGTAGTTTCCCTTTTGGCTTTAATAGCTTTCATCACTAAAGGAAAAGTGGTAACACCAATTAAGATTAGGATGATTTTTTCAATATGTTTTTTTAAATCAATATCAAATTCATTTAAAAAGATACCATATAAATAATGTCCTGCAAAAACCAAAAAGAAAGACCACATTAAAGAACTCAATACATTATAGAACATAAATTTAGTCTTTTTCATGTGAACAATTCCAGCAATTATAGGAACAAACGTTCTAACAATAGGTAGAAAGCGAGCATAAATAATAGCTTTGCCGCCATGTCTTTGAAAAAAATCTTGGGATTGAAGTAAGTATTTTTTCTTAAAAAAGAAACTATCTTCCTTCTTATATAAAAATTGTCCACTTCTAGCACCAAACCAATAACCAAACATATTACCTAAAGTAGCTGCGCTTGCTATTAATAAAGACAAAACAGTAACATTTGAAAAATCACTAGGGATATAAAAAAAAGTTTGTACTAATTCTCTTGAATAAATACCCGAGAGAAAAAGCAAGCTATCTCCAGGGAGAAAAAAACCTGCAAACAATCCTGTTTCAGCAAAAACAATGAACAAAACCATGTAAATTCCTATAGGAATTCCACCCACTTCCATGGTGATGTAAAACTCAGGGTTAAAAAGCTTTGTCCAATGAAAATCTTCCATCTTATGTTAATTTATCTACCGATTTCGCTACAACCATTGATACCGCTGCATCTCCAGTTACGTTAACGGTGGTTCTACACATATCGAGTGGTCTATCAATCGCAAAAATTAAGGCTAAACCTGCCTCAGGAATACCCGCTTGAGCTAATACAATTACTAACATTACCATACCTGCTCCTGGAACAGCCGCGCTACCAATGGAGGCTAAAGTGGCGGTTGCAATAATTCCTAGTTGAACACCAAAACTTAAATCCATACCAAAAGCTTGTGCAATAAATACAGCTGCAACCGCTTGATATAAACTCGTTCCGTCCATATTTATGGTAGCACCAATTGGTAATACAAAACTGGCTACTTCATCATCTACACCCAAATTATCCACCACACGTTCCATAGTAACCGGTAATGTTGCTGCAGAAGAACTTGTTGAGAACGCTAACAATTGTGCGGGAGAAATACCATTTAAAAAATAGCTAGGTGTTCGTTTCGTAAATACGTATACAATTAATAAGTAAACCCCAATCATGATAATTAACCCAACTACTACACATAAACCATATATTCCTAACGCTTGAAATAAATCGATACTTGGGGATTCTGCAACTAAAGCAGCGAGTAATGCAAATACACCATAAGGTGCCGCAAGCATTATGATATCTATCATTTTGAGAATTACCTCATTAAAACCGTCAAAAAATGCTTTAACTGGCGCACCAACTTCTTGCGGTACTAATATTAAAGCAATTCCAAAAAACAAAGCAAAAAAGATAACTTGTAGCATATTTCCATTATCAGCTGAAGCGCCAATAATATTGCTCGGCACAATATCTTCTAAAGCTTGTAAAGGACCTGCTTCTTTTTGTTTTTCAGCAGAAGCAATTTTAGAATTTGCATCGTTGGCATAACCCTCAACTAATTCTTGTCTCGTTTGTTCCGACAAATAACTTCCTGGCTTTACAATGTTGACAATTACCAACCCTATAGAAACTGCAAAAACGGTAGTAAGCAAATATAAACCAATTGTTCTACCTCCCATTTTTGAAAGTTTCGAAATATCTTTCAAATCAGAAACCCCTTTAATCAGAGAAGCTAGAATTAAAGGAACTGCAATTAATTTTAAAAGATTAATAAAAATAGTACCAAAAGGCTTAACCCAATCTACAATTATATCTTTTCCCCAATTGAATTGAATTAAAACAATAGCAAATACTACTCCGAAAACCATCCCTAATAAAATTTGCCAATGCAACGCTAATTTCTTCATTTTTAATATTTCTTTTAAAGAATGTGAAAATACATATATTTTTTCAAAAAAAAGGAATTTCATAATTATTTAGAAATACAAAAAACCCACTAAACATAAGTATTTTATTAATAAAAATAAATTATTGATAATTATTATATTAATATTTAAGTTTTTTTATAGCTAAAATGTAATTTTATTCCATATATATTATATATATTTGGCGTGCTAAAAACAAAACAAAAACAAATTATGAAACAAAAATTCCTTTTAATTGCCTTTCTGGCAATTACAAGTCTTTCTTTTGGGCAAAAGGGAGATTCATTTTGGGTTACCACTCAAAAAAAAGCAAATACTGAAGTGGTTGCTAACAAAGCAATGATTCAAAATCCGAAATTATTTTCATTGGATTTCCAAAAAATGAAACAAAAGCTAAAAGCTGCACCAGACAAAAATTCTAGAGCTTCAGCATCAAATGTTGTTTTATCTTTTCCAAATTCAAATGGTAAATTAGAAAGCTATCAAATTATTGAGTTTTCAAATATGGATGAAGATTTAGCAGCAAGATATCCAGAAATCAAATCCTATGTTGGTCAAGGTATAGATAACCCTAGTTCAACTATTTATTTCAGTGTTTCACCTCTTGGATTTCAAGCAATGATGCTTCACGCGGATAGAGCTGCTGAATTTATTGAGCCATATACTAGCGATTTAACTGCGTACACTGTTTATAAAAAGACAGATAAAAAAGCAGCTTTTTCTAAATTTGAGTGTAGTGTTATTGACGAAGTAAGTCACAAAATGTCTCCTGACAACGGTGATGCTTTACGCCCAAACGCTGATGATTCAAAATTAAGAACTTTCCGTTTAGCGATGTCGGTAACAGGTGAATATACTGCTTATTTTGGAGGAACAAAAGCAAATGCATTAGCAGCGATTAACAACACTATGACACGCGTTAATGGTGTTTTTGAAAAAGATTTTGGAGTAAAATTAGTTTTAATATCTAATACAGATGCTGTAATTTACACAAGTGCTTCTTCAGATCCATACTCTAGTGCTTCTTCTGGAGCAGGAGGAGCTTGGAACAATGAACTACAATCTACTTTAACATCTGTAATTGGAGAATCAAACTATGATGTAGGTCATTTATTTGGTGCATCTGGTGGTGGTGGAAATGCAGGTTGTATTGGTTGTGTTTGTGTAAACAATCAAAAAGGAAGTGGTTACACTTCTCCAGCTGACGGAATTCCTTCTGGAGACAACTTCGATATTGATTATGTAGCTCACGAATTAGGTCACCAATTTGGTGCAAACCATACGTTTTCTATGAGCAACGAAGGAACTGGGGCTAATATGGAGCCAGGTTCTGGTTCAACTATTATGGGATATGCAGGTATTACAAGTCAAGATATCCAACCGCACTCTGATGCCTATTTTCATGCTGTAAGTATTCAACAAGTTACAAATAACATCAAAAACAAAACTTGTCCGACAGTAACTAATACAGGTAATTCTGTACCAACTGCTAATGCTGGTTTAGATTACACGATTCCAAAAGGAACTCCTTTTATGTTAACAGGTTCTGGAACGGATGCAAACGGGGATGCACTAACATTCTGCTGGGAACAATTTGACAATGCTTCTTCTTCTCAAACAGGAGCAAGTTCAGCTGCAAGTGCTACTAAAACTTCAGGTCCAACCTTCAGATCTTACACACCAACAACTTCACCAGTTCGTTATTTCCCTCAAATTTCTAGAGTATTAGCTGGAGCTACAACAACTTCTGGTTCAGAAATTACTGTAGAAGCTGTACCAACTGTTGCAAGAACAATGAACTTTAGATTTACAGTTCGTGATAACAGAGCTGGAGGAAGTGCAAACAATAGTGATGACATGATTGTTACCGTAAATGGCACAGCTGGTCCATTTAGCGTGTCTTCACCTAATACTGCGGTTTCTTATGTTGGAAACTCATCACAAACGATTACTTGGAATGTAGCAGGAACTACTTCAAATGGTGTAAACTGTGCGAATGTAGATATTCTAATTTCTACAAATGGTGGCTCAACTTGGTCAACTTTATTAGCTTCAACTCCTAATGATGGTTCACAAGCAGTAACAATTCCAAATACACCCTCTACACAATGTAGAATTATGGTAAAAGGAACCAATCACATTTTCTTTGATGTTTCTAATACTAATTTCACTATTACAGCTGGATCTGGTAACGACACCACTGCTCCATCTACTCCAACAAACTTAACAGCTTCTGGAACAACTCAAACGACAACTAATTTATCTTGGACAGCTTCAACTGACAACGTAGGAGTAACAGGATATAATGTATATCAAGGAGGAACTCAAATTGGTACTGCTTCTGGAACAACATATAATGTAACTGGTTTAACGCCTGCAACTACTTACAGTTTCACAGTTAGAGCAAAAGATGCTGCTGGAAATTTATCTTCTAATAGTAATACTGCGAACGTTACAACTTTAACTGGAACTACAGATCCAACTTACTGTTCAAGTAAAGGGAATACTGTATCTGATGAATATATTGGAAGAGTACAGTTGAACACAATCAACAATGCTTCAACTGGTAATAACGGATATACGGATTTCACAAGTATCTCTACTAGTTTAACTAAAGGTTCTGCTTACACAATTACGGTAACTCCAACTTGGACTGGAACAGTATATAGTGAAGGTTATGCAGCTTGGATTGATTATAACAAAGATGGAGATTTTGATGATGCAGGTGAATTAGTTTGGAGTAAAGCTTCAAGCACAACTTCACCAGCAACTGGAAGTTTTACAGTTTCTTCTACTGCTGCAACTGGAGCAACAAGAATGAGAATTTCTATGAAATATAACGGCGTTCCAACAGCTTGTGAAACATTCTCTTATGGTGAAGTAGAAGATTATACTGTAAATCTTGTAGCAGGTTCTTCAGATACAACTGCACCATCTGCGCCAACATTATCAGCATCTGGAACGACTCAAATAACTACCGACTTGTCTTGGACAGCATCAACGGATAACGTAGGAGTTACTGGATATGATGTATTTAGAGGTACTACTTTAATTGGAAGCACAACTACAGCAAGAACATTTGCAGTAAGCGGATTAACTCCTTCAACAACATATAGTTTCTCAGTAAAAGCAAAAGATGCTGCTGGTAACGTGTCTGCTTCTAGTAATGTTGTAAATGTTACTACTTTAGCAAACACAGTAACATATTGTGGTTCTCAAGGAAACAATACTAGTGATGAAAGAATTGCTCGTGTCGTATATGGTAGCATTAACAATGCTTCTACAGGAACAGCGGGTTACGAAGACTTTACATCTCAATCAACTAATGTAACTAGAGGAACTTCTCAAACTATTACTATCACTCCTTTATGGACAGGAACAATTTATAACGAAGGATATGCTGTATGGATTGATTTCAATCAAGACGGTGATTTTGCAGATTCTGGGGAGTTAGTTTACTCTAGAGCAGCTTCTAAAACAACACCTATAAGTGGAACTATTTCTATTCCTTCAACCGCTAGCTTAGGAGCAACTAGAATGAGGGTTTCAATGAAGTATAACGGTATACCTTCAACTTGTGAAACATTTACTTACGGACAAGTAGAGGATTATACTGTAAACATTACTTCATCAGGTAAAGAAGAAAATACTTTTGTAGCTCAACCAGAGATTACTTTATACCCTAACCCAACTTCATCACTATTAAATGTAACATCTGTTAGTGATAAAGCAACATTTAGAGTATATAGCTTAGTTGGACAAAATGTATTAAATGGTAGAATTACTAACCAATCTATTGATGTAACTTCATTACCGGCTGGAAATTATATTATAGAAATTTTAGACAGCGAAACAACTATAAGCAAACGCTTTATCAAACAATAATTTTAAAATATCTATTTACAGAAAAGACCTTCTAATTGAAGGTCTTTTTTTATTTTATGAATTTCTAAACGTCTATTTCTTTAAAAATAACTAATTTTAGACTTTATAAAAAAGCAAACACAATGAAAAAAATAGCTTTAATATTGATTAGCATGGCAGGAATAACCGCAAGCGCACAAGATGTAATGACTCCTGAATTATTATGGAAATTGGGTCGCATTTCTCCATTGGGAATTTCCAATGATGGCAAAAACATCATTTATAAAGTGAGCACCCCTTCTATGGAAGAAAACAAGTCTAACTCAGAATTTTACAGTATTCCAATTGCAGGAGGCAATGCAACAAGTATTAAAAATTATAGTGATTTAATACAAGATAAAAACAAACATGGCGAATGGACGTTAACCAATAAGGAAGTAAAAATTGACCCAACACATGGCAAAGATTTTTACCCCGAATTAGATAAAAGTGAAGTCCAAATATTTAATGCATTAGATTACCGCCATTGGGACACCTATAATGATGGTCATCATAATCATGTTATCTTAACGAATGCTAAAAATGAAGAGATTGATATTCTTTCTAAAGAACCTTATGATTGCCCGCAAAAACCCTTTGGTGGTGATGAAGATTACATTTGGTCCCTAGATGGATCGAAAGTAATTTATGTATGTAAAAAGAAAACAGGAACAGAGTATGCAACTAGTACAAATACCGATTTATATGAATATGATATTGCTACTAAAACTACCAAAAATTTAACAGAAAAAAATCCAGGGTATGATGTAGCACCTCAATTTTCACCAAACGGTGATTTATCTTGGCTACAAATGAAAAGAGATGGATATGAGGCTGATAAAAATGACATTATTGTTCGCCACAAAGGATTAGATATTAATCTTACCGCTAGCTGGGATGGTACTGTTGATAGTTTTACATGGAGTAAAGATGGTAAAAAAGTCTATTTTTTAGCTCCAATAGATGGAACGAAACAATTGTTTGAAGTTAACTTTCCTGGATTAACTAAAATAGCGGTTCGAGTGAATCAAATCACAGAAGGACAGTTTGACGTAAATCAAATTATTGGATTTAATGATGACACAGTTTTAGTTACACGTAGCGACATGAATCATGCGAATGAAATATACAGCTACAATTTAAAAAAGAAAAACTGGAACCAAATAACCCATGTTAATACTGATGTATATGCTAAATTAAACTTGCCTAAAGTAGAAAAACGAATGGTAAAAACTACCGATGGGAAAGAGATGTTGGTTTGGGTTATTTTACCCCCTAATTTTGATGCTTCTAAGAAATATCCCACACTTTTATATTGCCAAGGAGGACCACAAGGAGCCTTATCTCAATTTTATTCCTTTAGATGGAACTTTCAAGTTATGGCTTCACAAGATTATATAATTGTGGCTCCAAATAGAAGAGGAATGCCTGGTCATGGCGTTGCTTGGAATGAGCAAATTAGTAAAGATTGGGGTGGCCAAGTAATGGATGACTATTTAAGCGCAATTGACGATGTAGCAAAAGAAAATTATGTTGATAAATCTCGATTAGGAGCAGTTGGAGCTAGTTATGGCGGTTATTCCGTATTTTATTTAGCTGGAATTCATAAAAAACGTTTTAAAACATTTATTGCTCATGCGGGTATTTTTAATACGCAAAGTATGTATGGCACTACAGAAGAGGTATTTTTTACCAATTGGGACATGGGTGGTGCTTATTGGGAAACCAATAATAAGCTCGCTCAAAAATCCTATACCGATTTTAATCCAATTAACTTAGTTAACAACTGGGATACACCTATTTTTATTATTCAAGGTGCGAAAGATTATCGTGTACCAATGGGCCAAAGTCAAGAAGCGTTTCAAGCAGCACAATTGAAAGGAATAAAAAGTAGATTTATGTTATTTCCTGAAGAAAATCATTGGATTTTAAAGCCACAGAATGGATTAGTTTGGCAAAGAGAATTTTTTAAATGGCTGAAAGAGACCCTTTAAAAAGCAGCCTTTTCATTCCGCTTGTTTATGATGCCTTTTGAAGAAATAGAACTAACCGTCAATACCTTTCACAAATTAGGATTGACAGTTGAAGCTGCTCAATTTTTAATTGAAACCTATCATTTAAATCATCCTAATTTTGATTCTTTTGAATTAACGGAAGTGGCAAAACCTAGTTTTATCGTAATGGTAACAATTGGCGCATTGGGTCAACCCCAAAAAATTCAAATTCCTAAAAATGTCTTTGAGTTTCCGCTTGCTTTAATTCTAAATTTACTGGCTCATGAAATGCTTCATGTGAGACAAAAAGCTCCTGATAGCCTTGTTGAAGATAAAAATGAAAGAGAATGGCAAGCCTATTATGAAATGTTATTCCATAAAGAATTTCCCTTAATTCCTATGGCTTCCAATTTCAATCTTAAGGATTTTGCAAATAAAGGACTAGAATATTATAGAAGAATGGGAAAAGGCACCTATTTGCAAGAAAAATATGCCTTTCAAAAAGAAGAAGTGGAACAATTTTTACTACAATTACACTAAATAAAAAAGAGACCATAAAACGGTCTCTTTTTTATTTAGTGTAATAGAATTTAGCTTTTACTCATTTCTGTAAAATATTTGTAAAATAATGGTATCGTTTCAATTCCTTTCAAGTAATTAAAAATTCCAAAATGTTCGTTTGGAGAATGAATAGCATCGCTATCTAACCCAAAGCCCATTAAAATAGTTTTACTTTTTAATTCCTTCTCAAATAAAGCCACAATAGGAATACTTCCTCCTGAGCGAACAGGAATTGCTGGCACTCCAAAAGTTTCTGTATACGCTTTATTTGCCGCTTGATAACCAATACTGTTAATTGGTGTAACATATCCTTGACCTCCATGATGTGGTTTAACCACCACTTTCACCGATTTAGGAGCAATCGATTCAAAATGATTTTTAAAAAGAGTGGTAATCTCTTCCCAATCTTGATTAGGAACTAAACGCATCGAAATTTTGGCATAAGCTTTACTAGCTATAACTGTTTTAGCACCTTCACCAGTATAACCACCCCAAATACCATTTACATCTAAAGTAGGTCGGATGGAATTGCGTTCATTGGTTACATATCCAGCTTCTCCATAAACGTCATCGATATCTAAGGCATTTTTATATTTTTCAAGTGAAAAAGGAGCTTTAGCCATTTCAGCTCTTTCTTCTGCTGATAACTCTTCCACTTTATCATAAAAACCAGGTATAGTAATATGGTTATTTTCGTCATGTAATGAAGCTATCATTTTGGTTAAAACATTAATTGGATTAGCTACAGCTCCACCATATAAACCTGAATGCAAGTCTCTATTCGGCCCAGTGACTTCAACCTCAACATAGCTCAAACCACGAAGACCTGTAGTAATGGAAGGTTGTGTATTTGAAATCATTCCTGTATCTGAGATAAGAATTACATCGTTTGCTAATTTTTCTTGATTTCTTTCCACAAACCAACTTAAACTTTTAGAACCTACTTCTTCTTCACCTTCAATCATGAATTTTACATTACAAGGTAAAGAATTGGTTTCCATCATGTATTCGAAAGCCTTAACATGCATATACATCTGTCCTTTGTCATCACATGCACCTCTCGCAAAAATAGCTCCTTCTGGATGTATTTCAGTGGTTTTAATTACAGGTTCAAAAGGAGGAGATGTCCATAGATCAATTGGATCTGCAGGCTGCACGTCATAATGTCCATATACTAAAACTGTTGGTAAATTAGCATTAATAATTTTTTCACCATATACAATAGGGTAACCTGGTGTTTCACATAACTCTACAAAATCACATCCTGCTTTCTCTAGACTTGCTTTTACAGCTTCAGCAGTCATAATAACATCATGTGCATAAGCGCTATCAGCACTTACAGATGGTATTTTCAACAATTCTATTAGTTCATTTATAAATCGCTCTTTATTTTTTTCAACGTAACTTTTTATGTTTTCCATTCTTTTTTATTGGTTTGTAAACCAAAGTTACAAAATAATATAATTACAAAAAAAATGAGTTGCCATTTCTGACAACTCATTTCGTTATTCTCAATAAAAATCTAAAATATAATTTTCTTATTAATCACTTGTCCATTTGTTAAAGTTACTCTAACAAATAAAGCTTGATTTGTCGATGCAAGAGAAGTTATAGCAAATGTGTTTTGATTTAAAGAAGGGCTTTCAAAAAGCGTTCTACCTAATACATCTAAAACACTTACTTTCTTAATCATTTCTTTTCCTGAATCTATAACAATGGATTGCTCTTGCGAATAAACAACAATTGCTGCATCGTTCACAAAAGTTGAAGTATCTAAAGTACTCTCTCTATACACAATTGAAAAACGATCGGTAAAAGCACCAGCTTGAGTAGTAAAAGCATAAGAAGCTAGTTTTAAGTCATGAATTGTATTTGTATAAGCATCTCTTAAATAAATATTTTGAGTTGCAAACAAGCCGTCCATAGTTTCTAAACTTATCGTATAACTGCCTGATACTCCAGCTTTCAAACCTAAAGCCACACTATCTGTATCCTCAAATGGCAATCCTTTTCCTTGAATTACATATTCATTATCGTTAATAATACTGTAGATATAAGTAGTATTAGCTGTATCTAACATTTTACCATCAATTAAATTATCCACACCATTGGTAGCTCCATCTTTATAACCTACTAGAATTTGATTAAAAGCTTCTGAAGTACTGTTTAAGTTCAACCAAAAACGATGCGTTTCAGGTGTTGTATTATTTTCTTCTCTTGTGGTTCTAAAATATTGTGTACTCGTAGTTGCGTTTACACGTTGTGCATTAGTAAAAGCAGCATTTCCAAAATCATATGCTCTTACATAAAACCCTTGTCCTGTTTGAATTTTACCGTTAGGTGTTTGCCCTCCAGCAGCAGCAGCAGTTCCTCCTAAAGTAGTGTAGGAAGCATAATTATTAACTGGATAAACGCCTCCACTTGCTGCGACTGTATGTGTCCAAAAATAAAGTGCTCCAACAGTCGTTGCATTATCTTGTAAGAATCGATCCGCATCTATTGGAGATGCATAAGGATTTCCTAATAAGTTATATCCTTTTCCTAAACCTACAGTCAAATTACCATTAAAAGGTACTCCTGTAAATTGCCCGTTATAAGAAGCAGCAGTTATTGCAGACCAATTATTATCTACTCGAATCATATATCCTTTACCTGTTGCAAAATTTGTAGTTGGATTTACAGATTGATATGCGGTTGGCGTTGTTGTTCCTGTATACAAATATTCGTAAAAACGAGTAGTAATTGTATTAGGTGAAAACGCTAATAATTGTTGTCCAATAACAGGAGAAGCCCATGCTGTATAATCCAAACGAATCATTGGTGCAGAATTTCTTTTAACAACTATATTCCCTGTATTACTTGCTTCTCCATTAATTTGTTTTAAAGCTGCATTATTATTAACTGTTAAAGAACCACCAGCAGCAACATTTACCTCATTAGTAATGGTTAAAGTATGTCCAGAATTGATGACAACATTTGCTCCAGAACCAATAGTTAAAGAACAAGCTTCTAAATCTGCAGTTGAAGTATAATCTCCATTAATAATGGCTGCTACATTCTTGATAGGCACACCATTTGACCAGGAAGTACCATTCCATGTTGTAGTAATAACTCCACACGCATTAGGAGATTCTGTAATACTTGTAATGTAACAAATTTGTATTTGGAAACTATTTAATGTTCCGTCTCTACCTGTAGTAACATCAGCTACCCTAAAATACCAGTTCCCCTGAGATGATTCTCCATTAAAAAGATACAAATCTCCTACAGGTCTCATGGTTCCAAAATTACCAGATGCACCACAAGCTGGAGGATTAACGGAATCACTATCCCAAGTTCCAGTTAAATCTGAAATTGTATTTCCACATCCACCATCTTGAAACAAAGGCACAAAAGTTCCATTCGGACTCTGAATTGCAGCATATAAATGGTTTCTTCTAGAATGTGTTATATTTGAAGACACATTCACATCAGTTATAGTTACATTATCAGGTACATTTAAAGAAAAATTCTGATAAGCCAATGGATTTTGTGTAGTAATTGTATTTCCACTAGTTAAGGTTCTAGTATAGGTATTACACGCATAATTCACTACATATCCGATTGCAAAATCTTTTGTATTTATTGCATAAAAATCATTTCCTGTAGGTTCAATTAAAATTCTACAAAATGGTGCAGCCACATTAGGAATCGTAATATTTTGACTACCATCATTAGCCGTATTACTTACTAAAGTAATAGGATAGGTTTGTCCGCCATCTGTAGAAAGTTTAATATTCACATTAGAAGCACCTGTCATGGTATTGGTTCCGTTTACCGACCAAGTTACTGTTTGAGTGGAACCTTGCGTATAACTAATTCCCGTTGTATTTTGTGAAGTTATTAAAAACGGACCTTTAGTTCTGTCGAAAGTAACCGCAGTATTTACGCCTTTATTATTTCCCCCTCCAGGCCTGTTGTCTCTAACAGTCATTCTGAAATTTAAAGTTCTATTCGCAGTAGCGTCATTTGGTATTATTTCCCATTGATTTCCAGCTACACCTTTTGCCACATGGTCTTGCATTCTTGGAAAATATCTTATCCCAACATTACTTGGCATAAAAGAGCGGAAGTTGGGACCATTTGTTTTAGTTTCTGTAGGATAAGAAGCTGCTGCACCAACAGTTGTTGCGTCATCTACTTGCTCCCAACAATAGGACAAAACATCTCCTGAGTTTGCATCTGTAGCTGAACCAATCAATTTAAAGGCAGTACCTCTAGGTAAAGTTTTTGTAGCTGGAGCGGTTGGTACTGGTACAGCATTAGAAAGAGGTACAATTGAAGGACACGATTTACTTTTTATATTCGTGGTTATTTGTTGAATTGAACCTGCATGAAAAATAGGAATAGAATGATTGGCTACATCTGTTGCACCTGTAATCCCAGCATAACCCATAATCGTTACTCCTGAACCTGGCTCCATGTTAACCGAATTATTTTCAGTGCTCATTGAAAAAGTATGATTTCCACCTAGTTGATGTCCAATTTCATGAGCCACATAATCTACATCAAAATTATCTCCATATGGAATACCATCAGCAGGAGAGGTATATCCACTTCCTTTACCAGAACCATTACTTGTCCAAGCTTGAGTAGAAGTACCGCATACACAACCAATACAACCTGCATTCCCACCACCACCATCTGCACCAAAAAGATGGCCGATGTCATAATTAGCACTTCCAATAACACTTGTTAATGTAGATTGTAATTGTGAATTCCAATTACTCATATTAGCAGAGTCTGAATATGGATCTGAGCCTGCATTGTAATAAATAACATTTGTAGTGGTTGCTATTAATTGCATTGTACAATTAAAGTCGGCTTCAAAAATAGCATTTACACGTGTATAGGTTGCATTAAAAGCAGCTAAGACTAAGTTTACTTGTGCTGCACTTGTTGCTCCAAAATAATTTGCATATTCACCTGTACAAGATTGAGCCATTCTAAATACTCTTAGATTAGAATCGTCTGCATCTCTCAAGAAAGAACTCTCCATTTCATTAGGATTACCCACTCTTTGAATTGCTTCTTCTGTGGTACAGATAAATTCTCCTTCAGCCTTTTTTGATTTTGCTCTATCAAAAACGATACAGGTTTTATAATCCATTGATAATGGATCTATAATATAAGTAGTTTGTTCTGAACCCGAACGAATAATTGCACTTATCCCATTATAGGGCGAAACACTAAATCGGATTGTATTGGAAGGATTATTTACTCCCTGTCCTGAATAAGATCTAATTTCAGGAAATTTATTTTGCAATTCGTCTTCAAAATTAGAAGCTTCCACGATTCGATATTGCTCTATGAAACCCTTAGGATTTGGAATAGAAACAATTTCATTTGAAATTCCAGCTAAAGATTCTCTTTTCGGGACATTTATCAAGCTAGATTTAAAGATTTGATAATCGAATTCAAACAATTCGTATTCTAAAGGCAAGGACGACCTTCTTATTTCATGGTTATCTAAGAAGGATAGTTTATCTACTTTTTTCCATCCATTCTGTTTTTGTGAAAAACCGTTCAAAATAGAGAAAAGTAGTGTCAATGAAAGTAAAATTTTTTTCATTTATTGGTTGGTTAATAGGTAATTTTCTACTCGGTTAATGCAACAAATATAAAATTATTTAGCATATTTTTTACATTTAAACGAAAAAAACTGCCATTTAGCAGTTTTTTTGATTCATTTTTGTAAGAAAATTTAAAATATAATTTTTTTGGATACTTTATACCCGTCTTCTAATTCAATTAACACAATTATTGGTGCACTATTTCTATTGAGCGCTTGTATCATTACTTCTCTTTGATTGATATTTTCTTCATCAACTATCTTTCGAGCTAAGATATCATAAATTATTATAGATTTAATATTACTTTTTGAAGTTGATTTTATTTCGATAAACGAACCTGTATGTATTTCAACAAGATTAGTATCAGATAGAATTAATTCATCAGATAAGGTACTAGTATTCTTAAATCGCAATACAAATCGGTCATTAAAAATTCCTTTTGGAGCATCAAATGTATAAGGTGCTGTTTTCAAATTATGCATAACATGTAAATACAAATCTTCCAGAAAAATATCTTGATCAGAAAAAAGACCATCTAAAGCGAAAATTCCAATAGTATTGTTTCCGTTTTTGGTTATTTTAACACCTAAAGAAACAATATCGTCATCATTAAAAGGAAATCTTCCTTGAATATTCATGTTTTTCCCTTCTATTATGGAATAAATTGAAGCTTGCGTAGCTTCTAAAGCTACAGCATCAAACATTCTATCTCTACCCATTGTTGCACCCTCAACATACCCGACAAGAGTTTTAGCAGATTGATTAACATCTGTTTTTAATTCCAACCATATTCTATGCTTGTTAGAAACTGATCCCGATGCCGTTCGATAAAACTGACTATTATCATAAGCTTTATCTCTCATAGAATTATTAAAAACAATTGTTTCAGCTGCAGCTACACCATCATTCATAATTGTAAAAAAACCTTGACCACCTGCTATCATACCATTAAAGGTACTTGGACCAAAACTTGCTCCTGTACTGTTATATATTACATAATCATTAATTGAGTAATTAGCCTGATATGATCCATAAAACGGATTTTGAATACTTGTTGAAGGTGTTATTCCATGTGTCCAAATTCTTACTGCTCCTTCAATGTTAGGGTTAGCCAGAAGAAAATCTATTGCATTTATTGAAGATGGGTAAGGATTACCAACTAAATTTAAATTATCGTCTAAATTAGTGATGGTTACACCATTATTCCCAGAATAATCTGTTCCAGTATAATCTGCTCTTTCAATTGGCACTGCAATGATTCCATTTCTTGCCACTCCAGTAAATGTTCTTGAAAAAACATCTCTCATAATATAACCTTTTCCAGCATCCATGGAAGTTCCTAAAGCAAGGTTCCAATACCCATAACCTCCATTTGGATTAGGCTGAGTTGGATTCCATATATACACATAACCGCTAGTTGGTGTACTACTAGACTCTGTTGGCGAAGACCAATATACATAATCTAAGGAACTACCCGTTGTAGATCTCTCATAGTTGATGTTTCCTGTATTTACACCAGCATCATTAACTTGAATTAAAGAACCATCATTTAAAACAGTTACGTTTCCATCAACTGTTAAATCATTATTAACTTGAATATAATCATCTGCACTTACAGTTACCATTTTTCCAACCTCAACATGTAAATCACCTGAAGCAATTAAATTATTGGAAACACTAGTTGTAAAGTTATTATTTAAAACCACATCGTAAAAAACTTCAGTTCCTTCTGGAGCAACCGTATTGATTACTTGGTCTGTTACCCCTTTAAATACAACAGTTCCATTACCTTCTTCGAAAGCATCATTGGTTAGGTTATTCGTCCAATTTCCATGTAAAAGAAGCCGCCCATCTGTTGTACCCGAGTTAGAATCATCCATATCTAAAACTCCAGAAGTATCAATTAATAAATCTCCAAAAACTTCTAAAACATTGTTATTGCTTGCCAAAATTTCTAATTTACTCCCTAAAATTGAAATATCGTTACAAACTGCTAAATCAGTATAAATATCTGAATACGCTGCTGTATAATCAACTCTAGCTACATTAGTTGCAGAAGAAGTAATAATCACATCAGTATTTACATCTGGAACAGCTAATCCTGACCAGTTCGCACAATTAAACCAATTCGTATCTACATCACCAACCCATTGACCTGAAGGATTACTTGGCCCAATCACAAAAGTTCTACCAGCACTAGTAGCAACTACATTCGTCGGATTCAAATTATACCTTCCAGTTCCTAAAGTCCAATTATTGGAAACATCTGCTACAGCATTAATTATTTGATAAATTGAAGCTGTTCCATGTTCTTTATCATTTTCATAATACCCACTTACAGAACTTGTACTAATACTTTCTACATTAAAACAAGTTAATGCAGCAGGTAATCTTGACTCCCTTGGGTTTGCAGAAGTAGTTGCACTAGAACCACTACAGGCATTTGCTAAAGGCACCCAAGCGGCCCTATTTGTCAATCCATGCAACAAGGTACCCGATAAGTAATAGTTTGCTTGATTGGCATCAATAGTTCCATCAGATGTAAAACTTCCTTGTACTAAATACATTTGATCAGGAGAACTTGTAGAAATATTTGGTGTTAAAAATGTTCCTCCTAAAACACTACCAGAAAAATCTGAAGTTCTATTACTAGAAACATTATTGGTAATTACATTAATAGTTCCAAACCAATTTGCAGTGCCATTAGTAATAATTTGTAAAACAGAACCAGCAGGAATTGAAGTACTGCCATTATACGTAATATCAGCTTGATAGGGAGATTCACTAGGATCGTCTCCTCCGCCTCCCCATTTATTGGTTCTCACACCAGCTGCGGCACCAGCTTCATACCTAGAGTTTACAATTGAAAATACAGTTCCTGGTAAAATATCTACTAAAGTTGCGACTAAATATTCATCTTCCGCTCCACTTCCATTAATTTGTCCGTCATAACCCGTAAATATTAACTCTCCCGGTCTAAAAGTAGTTCCTCCACTCGCTGAATTTGAAGCTATTGCTAAAATATCAAAGTTGTATAACGACTCATCAGTATCTGAGTTTGAGATATTTATAGTATTGGTAAACAATCCTGCAACAGCACTGTTAAAAGTAACGGTAAAGGATATTGAACCACCCGCAGCAATAGTACTTACTGAAGGTTGGGTAATTATAAATTCCTGAGGAAGAGATGTATCTGACAAAGTAATAGGCAAAGATAAATTTAAATCCGTTGTACCTAAGTTTTGAATTACAAAGGTTTGTACGATATTAGTACTTATTAGTACACTTCCAAAATTAGTATTGTCAGTTGAAGAGGGAGAAGTGTCACCATCTACAATAGTAATACCATTACCTGTTACATTAATTTCTGGACCAGAAGGTGGTGTTCCACAAAAAACATTCACATTTTGAATGTACCAAGGAGAAGTTGTGGAAGAAACCTTCCTAAATCGTATATAAACTGTTGAAAAAGCAGTATAAGAAGATAAATCTACAGTACAAGAAGTAGTACCTCCACTTGTAGTATTACCTAAATTATAAGTAGTTACTGTTGTAAAAGTTCCCGTTTGAGTTGTTGTTGAAACCTCTATGATTAAATCCTTAGCACTTGTATTAGTGGTTCTTCTTAAATCAAAAGTCAATGAAGTAGGATTCGATAAAGACACTGTAGTTAAGTCACCTGTAGTAGCACCAAAAACAGCCTCTCCACCAGAATAAGAAATAGAATTTTCTAACCAGCCTGAAGGTGCACTCGAAAAAGTCAATTGACTTAAACAAGGCCCAGTAGTAACCGTTAAAGTAGCTTCAGAAGAGGTTACAGCGCCACATGGAGCTGTTCCAGAAACTAAAACACGATACAAATAACCATTCATAGTCAAAGTTGTTGCAGGTGTAGTGTAACTATTTGAACTTGTCCCCACATTAGACCAAGAACTACCTCCATTGGTTGAGACTTGCCATTGATAAGAAGCAACATTGCTAGCTGCAACAGTAAATGTTGCTGTAGCTCCAGTAGTGCTTGCTTGATTGGTAGGTTGTGTAGTTATTGATACTGAATTTACAATTGAAACGGACTGTGAAACAGCATTTGTGGACCAACAAGAACCGTTAAATACTCTTACATAATACGTTCCAGAAGCAGTCGCAGTGTAAGAAGAGGTTGTTGGAAAAGAAGTATCTGTTCCTGTAGCACTAGTTTGCCAATAAGCTGTGGCACTTGGTGAAGAATAGGATAAACTTGAGGAACCACAACCAGCAGTGATTGAAATACTTCCAGATGGATCTGCTGGTGGGGAACAAGCAGAAAACGTAGTCCATGAAATATCATCAATTTTAATTTGATTCCCTGAAGTTCGTAATTCTAAAACAACATTTCCGGATACATTAATGGGTTGACTATAGGTAGCTACAACATCAGAAGTTGGAGAAACAGTTATTGTTGCTCCAATTTGAGATCCATTTACCCATACTTGAATACTTCTCGAACCAGTTCCTGTAAAGGCACGTACATATGAAAAATTTAAAACACCCATTCCACCAGCATATGTTGGTGAAGTTACTGAACCTGAACCGCTTGTACAAATTGCTTTTCCATTTAACGTTTGATCTGTTCTTGCAGCAGTAGCATTCCAAGTAACACCATCTGTTCCAGTCCATGTTCTAGACAAATAAGTTCCTGAACTAGCAGTGGGGATATTTGAGAAATCTTCTAAACCTTGCGCGCACGCAAAATACCCCATAAAAAGGGTAATTAATAGTAATCTTAGCTTCATTGGTTAATAGCTTTAAAGATTTGGTTAATAACAAAATAGCTTTTAAAAGTAGACAAAAATATTTAATAATACGTATTTTTGTTCAAAATTTACTTTACTAAATCGTTAAGACTTTGAACCAAAACAATTCGCTAACCCTCTCATTACAAGATATTCTTACAAAAATGGAGTATTATTGTTCCTACCAAGAGCGTTGTTATAAAGAAGTGGAAGAAAAGATTTTTTCCTACCGAGTGAGTTCAATTGAAAAAGAGAAAATCCTGATTCATTTAATTGAAAATAACTACATCAATGAAGAGCGTTTTGCTAAAAGTTTTACTAGAGGAAAGCACAACTATAAGAGTTGGGGTAAACTGCGAATTAAAAACGAATTAAAATTTAGAAATATTTCTTCAAAAATCATTGAGTTAGCCTTACAAGAAATTGATGAAGAGAAGTATGTGAGTCACTTTAATTCCCTTGCTGAAAAACATTGGTTAAACCTAAAAGAAAGAAAAGGACCTAAAAAAAACAAAAAATTTGTTGATTACTTTTTACGAAGAGGATACGAAAGTTACCTTATTTATGACAAACTTCAAGAATTAGACTTGTAATTTCTTTACAAGTACAGTAACATTTCCTATTCGCCATAACAAACGATTACTTCAAATAATACTATCTTTGCAAAAAAAATCACATGTTAGAAGACAAAAACCAAAAAAGAACCAGTTTAGCTGAATTAGGAGAATTTGGTTTAATTGATTATTTGACCAAAAATATTACCATCAATCACGAATCTACCATTAAAAGTATTGGAGACGATGCAGCAGTACTCAATTTTGAAAATAAAAAAGTAGTGGTTTCTACCGATTTATTAATTGAAGGAGTTCATTTTGATTTAGCCTATATGCCTTTAAAACACTTAGGCTATAAAGCAGTAGTAGCCAACCTTTCAGACATCTGTGCTATGAATGCGAAACCTACACAAATCACGGTATCTTTAGCCATGTCTAACCGTTTTCCTTTAGAAGCCATTGAAGAATTATATGAAGGAATAAAATTAGCCGCTAAGGTTTACAATGTAGATATTATTGGAGGCGATACCACTTCATCTCAAAAAGGATTAATTATTAGCATTACAGCCATAGGAGAAGTAGACTTAGACGAAGTTGCTTATAGAAATGGGGCAAAACCAACCAATTTATTAGTGGTAACTGGAGATATAGGTGCTGCTTATATGGGTTTACAGGTTTTAGAACGCGAAAAACAAGTTTTTCAAGTGAATCCTAATAACCAACCCGATTTAGAACAATATTCGTATTTAATTGAAAGACAATTAAAACCTGAAGCTAGAGCGGATATTAAAGAATTGTTAGCTCAATTAGACGTAAAACCTACCTCTATGATTGACATTTCAGATGGTTTATCCTCAGAAATACTTCATTTGTGTAAACAGAGCAAAGTGGGTTGTAATCTTTATGAAGAAAAAATCCCAGCTGACCCTCAATTAATTTCTGTTTGTGAAGAATTCAATCTTGACATTACCACTATTGCTTTAAGCGGTGGAGAAGATTATGAATTGTTATTTACAATTAAAATGGAAGATTTTGATAAAATTAAAGCCAATCCCAATTTTTCAGTAATTGGACACATGGTAGAAGAAAAAGAAGGCGTCCATTTGATTACAAGAGCCGATACTAAAATCCCTTTAAAAGCTAGAGGTTGGAATGCACTTGAAAATTAGAAGTTAGATTCAGAGTTCAGAAAAAGATTTAGACTCCGTTTGATAAGACAATAAAAAATCCCAAATGGTTTCATTTGGGATTTTATTTTTAGTGTAACACTATACTTATTTCATTTTCATCAACCAATTTCTCATCGAAACTTCGTTGTAGATAATTCCTCTTAATTCAGAAATAGTAACACGTTGTTGCTCCATAGAATCTCGATGACGAATGGTTACAGTTTTGTCTTCTAAGGTTTGATGATCCACAGTAATACAAAATGGTGTTCCTAACGCATCTTGTCTTCTGTATCTTCTTCCAACAGCATCTTTTTCATCGTAGGCTACATTGAAATCCCATTTTAAATCTTCAATGATTTCTCGAGCGATTTCTGGTAACCCATCTTTTTTAACCAATGGTAAAACTGCCGCTTTAGTGGGTGCTAAAACAGAAGGCAAACGCAACACTGTTCTTGTCGAACCGTCTTCTAAAGTCTCTTCTTGCAATGCTTTTGAAAAAACTGCTAAAAACATACGGTCTAAACCAACAGAAGTTTCCACAACATATGGCACATAGCTAGAGTTCGTTTCATTATCGAAGAATTGTAATTTTTTACCTGAATATTCTTCATGTGCTTTCAAATCAAAATCAGTTCTGGAATGAATTCCTTCTAATTCTTTAAAACCAAATGGAAAGTTGAATTCAATATCTGCAGCAGCATTCGCATAATGCGCTAATTTTTCATGATCGTGAAAACGATAATTTTCTGCACCTAAACCTAAAGATTGATGCCATGCCAAACGGGTTTGTTTCCAATACTCGTACCATTGCATTTCTTCACCTGGTTTTACAAAAAACTGCATTTCCATTTGTTCAAACTCACGCATTCTAAAAATAAATTGTCTTGCTACAATTTCATTACGAAATGCTTTTCCTGTTTGCGCAATTCCAAAAGGTATTTTCATGCGTCCTGTTTTCTGAACGTTTAAAAAGTTTACAAAAATACCTTGAGCGGTTTCTGGACGCAAGTATAAGTCCATTGCTGTATCAGCAGATGCTCCTAATTTTGTTGCAAACATTAAGTTGAACTGCCTTACTTCGGTCCAGTTTTTTGAACCCGATTCCGGACAAGCAATTCCTAATTCTTCAATCAACGCTTTTACATCAGCCAAGTTATCACTTTCTAAAGAACGTGCCATTCGCTGTAAAATGGCATTTTTTTGATCTAAATATCCTTTAACACGTTCATTTGTACTTACGAATTCTGCTTCGTTAAAAGCATCACCAAAACGTACTTTAGCCTTTTCTATTTCTTTTTGTGCTTTGATATTGATTTTTTCAGCATAATCTTCAATCAAAACATCAGCACGATATCTTTTTTTGGAATCTTTATTATCGATTAATGGATCACTGAAAGCGTCTACGTGACCTGAAGCTTTCCAAGTGGTTGGGTGCATAAAAATAGCAGCATCAATTCCTACAATATTTTCATGCATTTGCACCATGGCTTTCCACCAATATTCGCGTATATTTTTCTTTAACTCAACACCGTTTTGTGCATAGTCATATACTGCACTTAGTCCGTCGTAAATTTCGCTTGACGGAAAAATAAATCCGTACTCTTTTGCATGCGAAATTACATTTTTAAATAAATCATCTTGTTTTGCCATGTTGCAAAAGTAAAAATAGGTTTTAAATAAAGAAAAGATTTTTTGTGAATAATTTGAGTATTATTCATATTCGAAAATAGTACTACCAATTTTACAAAAAGAATTGTAAACATTAATAATATATTTTCCTTTTATGGTTTTGTCTGCTTCTAAATCTACATACGTACAAACATCTAAGTCTTTCTTGGAATACATTGCCTCCGTTTTCGCACTGTAGGTTAGTTTCAAATTATTGGCTTCTAAATGGGTGTCTTTAACAGATATGATTTGATTTTTAGGATTCACAACTTGTACATACAATTGTTTATTCCCATTTCTTACAAATTCATTTCCTTCTAATGTAAAACAAACTCTAATTTGTTGAATTTTACCCTCTCTATTTTTAGAATACAAATCCGATAAAATTTTCACGCCTCTAGCATTTAAATTTATGGCATTTAAATTTTCATGTCGCCCTATATATTCATTCTTTTTATGAGAAACTAATTGTGCTAATTCTTTCTTATTTTGCGTAAGTATCGTATTGATTTTAATTATTTCGTCAGAATCCTCATTAATCTTAGATTTTAAAAGATTTATTTTATTTTCTAAGGATTTATTTTCATGATTAATATTCCAAGAAGTGGACAGAAAAAATTTTTTATTTTCTTGAGCAGCTACCACTACTTTTTCAACCTCAGCCACTTCATTCTTTTCAATCACTAAATTAAGAGAATCGTATTTTTTAAGAATTTCATCAAACTGATTTTGAAGTAGTTTACTTTCTATTGTTGACTGATCCACTAAAAGATCGTATTTAGCACAAAGGTTATAATATCCAAAAACTAATAATAACACCAAAAAGGTTAAAACAGTTAATGAAATTTTAATAATTGTCCTTTTTTTGAATGCCATTAAGTTCTATTTTTGATTAAATTAACTGAATTTTAATTCTCTCTAATTTTATTATCGGTGTAATGCATAAAAATCTGTTAAAATTATTATTTCCCTCACTTTGTTATGGTTGTAACGAACTTTTGTTAAACAATGAAAAAATAATTTGTAGTTCCTGTATTCATCATTTACCTTATACACACCATCATCTATTAGAACAAAATGATACCTTGAATAAATTTTATGGCATAGTCGATTTAGAATTTGCCTATTCCATGCTCTATTTTCATAAAGAAGGTATTGTCCAAAATCTCATTCATCAATTAAAATATAAAGGCAAACAAGAAATTGGCACTTTTTTAGGATTAAATTATGCTCCGTCATTACAGCATTTAAAAGAAAAATATCAAATCGATGAAATAATTCCAGTTCCACTTCATCCCAAACGCTTAAAAGAAAGAAACTACAATCAGGTTGAGACTTTTTGCATCAGTTTATCTAATGAATTAAGCATTCCTTACAACAACGCTCTTTTATTCAGAAACGAATATTCAAAAACACAAACCAAAAAGAATAAAATTGAACGACAAACGAATAGTAAAAATTTATTCGAAGTACGAAATAGCACTGAATCCAATGGAAAACATTTTCTATTAATAGATGATGTAATTACAACTGGAGCTACTATCGAAGCCTGTACCAAAGCATTATTAAAAATCCCTAACGCAAAAGTGAGTGTCATTACCTTAGCTTATACACAGTCATAAAAAAAAACAAAAAATTATGTTTACACTAAATATAGTTGTTATTTTGTAAGCGTTTAGTTAAAAGAAGGCATGAAAAATATATATATCATAACATTTGGAGTTATTTTATCGCTTTTAGTACTTACAAGTAGTTGCGCAAAACGAGGTATTATTACAGGTGGTTCAAAAGACACTATTGCACCAAAAATAATTTCAAGTAGCCCAGAAAACTTCAGTACTAATTTTAAAGGTAATGAGATACGAATTGTTTTTGACGAACTTATTAAAGTAAAAAACATCAACAAACAATTAATTATTTCTCCACCTTTTAAAACCCAACCCATAATTGTTCCTCAAGGAAGTGCAAGCAAGTTCATTTCTATAAAAATCTTAGATACACTAAAGCCAAACACAACCTACAGTTTTAATTTTGGACAAAGTATAACAGACAATAATGAAGGTAATCCTTATTCTCAATTTAAGTATGTTTTTTCAACAGGTAGTTATATTGACTCCTTAACTTTGGTTGGTAAAATAAAAGATGCATACGAAGAAAAGCCCGATAATTTTGTATCCATACAATTATATGACGCTACTACTTTTAAAGACTCAACTATTTTTAACGAAACACCTCTTTATGTAACGAACACCTTAGATAGTTTAAAGTTCTTTGCTTTCGAAAATATAAAAGCTGGTGCTTATAAAATCATTGCGCTGAAAGACAACAATAACAATTACAAGTTTGATCCTAAATCAGACAAAATTGCTTTCTTGGAACAAACTATATCTTTACCTAACGATACCGTTTATGAATTAGAGCTTTTTAAAGAAAAGACCATTTTTAAAGCCGAAAAGCCAATTCAACAATCTAACAACAAATTTTATATGGGTTTTCAAGGAAATCCTGAAAAAACAACCATTACTGCAACCAATGGAAGTGAAACTATCCCCTTGAAAATGACTAAATATCCCGAAAAAGGAAAAGATTCCATTCAGATATTTATCCCAACTATACAAGCAGATTCTCTGCAATTTACTATTGAAAACGGAAATTACTCAAAGACTTTTACAAGTAAAATTAAAGAATTAAAACAAACGGATTCTTTAGGAATTCAAACCTCACAAAGAAATCTTAATTTTAGAGATGCTTTCGTGGTTAAGACCAAAACACCATTAGTAAACATAGACAAGAGTAAAATTAATTTGATGAATAAAGATTCCATTGCTTTAGATTTTACTTTTGAATACCAAGAATATCAACAAGAAATTGTTTTTGATTTTAAAAAAGATGAAAACCAAAAATATACTCTGAATTTTCTACCTGAAGCAGTCGAAGATTTTTATAATACCAAAAACGACTCTCTTTCCTTTTCTTTTACTACTAAAGCACTATCCGATTATGGTAATTTAAATGTCACTGTTAAAAATGCAAACCGCTTTCCTTTTATTCTTCAAATCTTAACAGACAAAGGAGAAGTCGTCGCTTCAGAAAGTAGAGAAAATAATGAACCCGTTTATTTCGAATCTATAGAACCCAGAATTTACACGTTACGAATTATCTACGATGATAATAAAAACGGCATTTGGGATACCGGAAATTATTTAGAAAAAAAACAAGCGGAACAAATAATTTATTACTCTAAAAAAATTGACGTAAGGGCCAATTGGGATGTAGAACAAGAATTTAGAATTGGTGACTAAAGAATATTTTAAAACTCAAGTTGAAAAACATCTCTATCATTTAAAAAATTCAATTTTTTTCTGGTTTCCAACATGTCTTCTTTATCTATTTGAACAACAAAGATACCTTGTTTATCTTGAGCATTCAGTATTTCATTCCCTAAATAGTCTACTACCTGAGAACTTCCAGTATATTCTAATTCATTCGCATCGGTTCCAATGCGATTAACACCAACAGTATACACCATGTTTTCTATGGCTCTGGCCTTTAACAAAGCATTCCAAGCATTAATTCTCGGCTTTGGCCAATTGGCCACATAAATTAATAAATCATATGCTTCAACATTTCTACTAAAAACTGGGAAACGCAAATCATAACAAATTAAAGGACAAATTTTCCAATCTTTATATTCAATAATGCGCTTCTCTTTCCCTTTCGTATATACTTTTTCTTCGCCAGCTAGTGAAAATAAATGCCTTTTATCGTACCATTCTAAAGTACCATCTGGAAAAATAAAAACCAAACGGTTGTAGAATTGCTCTTGTTCTTTTATAATCAAACTTCCTGTTACAGCTATTTTTTTCTCTCTTGCAAGATTTTTTAGCCACTGTATTGTAATTCCATTCATGGACTCGGCTATTTCCGAAGGAGTCATGGTAAAACCAGTGGTGAACATTTCCGGTAAAATTAAAAGATCAAAAGTTTCTTTACAGGTATGCAGGTACTTTTCAATAAGGTTCCGATTATTTTCAGGCTGTTGCCAAATTAACGCTGTTTGAAAAATTGCAATTCTCATCTTTTAACAAATAAAATTATAGTATAAAATTAGAAAAATTATATCAAAATAGATTCGCAATTTTACTTTATTAAAACCTTTACAGTTTTAAACTAAAGTTTTATCTTTGCAACTTATTTCAAAAAGGATATAATGAATAAATTACTTATCGTGGGTACAGTAGCATTTGACGCTATTGAAACTCCATTTGGAAAAACAGATAAAATTTTAGGAGGAGCAGCTACATATATTGGTTTATCATCTTCTTTTTTTAACGTAGATGCAGCAATAGTTTCTGTAGTAGGAGAAGATTTTCCAAAAGAACATTTAGATTTATTAGAAAATAAAGGCATCAATATTGAAGGAATAGAAATTGTGAAAGGTGGTAAAACTTTCTTTTGGAGTGGCAAATACCATAACGATTTAAATTCAAGAGATACCTTGGTAACCGAATTAAATGTATTAGCTGATTTTAATCCTGTAGTACCTAGCAATTATAAAAATTCTGAAGTAGTTTTATTAGGTAATTTACATCCATTAGTACAATCAAGTGTATTAGACCAAATGGAGGTTAAACCAAAATTAATAGTCTTAGATACTATGAACTTTTGGATGGATTGTGCTTTACCTGAATTATTGGATGTAATTAAAAGAGTCGATGTAATTACTATTAATGATGAAGAAGCACGTCAGTTATCTGGTGAATACTCATTAGTAAAAGCGGCTCAAAAAATCCATACTATGGGACCAAAATATGTGGTGATCAAAAAAGGAGAACACGGTGCATTATTGTTCCACAATAAAGAAGTGTTTTTCGCACCTGCTTTACCATTAGAAGAAGTATTTGATCCAACGGGTGCTGGTGATACTTTCGCAGGAGGATTTGCTGGTTATATTGCACAAAGCGAAAATATTGCTTTCGACAATATGAAAAACGCGATTATTTACGGTTCCAATTTAGCATCATTCTGTGTAGAAAAATTTGGAACAGAAAGAATGGAAACATTAGAAAAAGAAGAAGTAATTGCTCGCTTACAACAATTTAAAGCGCTAACGCAATTTGAAATAGAATTAGATTAAAGTCATATGCCTCGAATTTTCGGGGCTTTTTTAATAATAAATTTTCATCAAAAACACTAATTACTCAAACAACACAACAACTTTATGAGTGACGCTATTAAACACGAATGTGGGATTGCATTATTAAGACTATTAAAACCCTTAGAATACTATAAAGAAAAATATGGTTCCTCTTTTTATGGTGTTCAAAAAATGTATCTCTTAATGGAGAAACAACACAATCGTGGTCAAGATGGTGCTGGTTTAGCTAGCATTAAAATGGATATTGAACCAGGACAAAGATATATTAGTAGAATTCGTTCCAATCATGCTCAACCAATTCAGGATATTTTTTCACAAATTAACGGAAGAATCAGTAATGAATTAGCAGAACACCCAGAATATCTTAATGATATTGATTTACAAAAAAAGAACATTCCTTATATCGCGGAATTATTTTTAGGACATGTTCGCTATGGAACGTTTGGAAAAAACAGTATTGAAAGCGTACATCCTTTTTTACGTCAAAACAATTGGATGCATCGCAACCTTATTGTGGCTGGAAATTTTAATTTAACCAATGTTAAAGAATTGTTCCAAAGCTTAGTAGATCTAGGCCAACATCCAAAGGAATTAGCTGATACCGTTACCGTAATGGAAAAAATAGGTCATTTTCTTGATGATGAAGTAACCGATTTATATCAAAAATGCAAGAACGAAGGCTATTCCAAAAAAGAAGCTTCTGTTGTTATTGCAGAACGTTTAAATATCCCTAAAATTCTAGAAAGAGCTTCTCGAAATTGGGATGGTGGTTACGCCATGGCAGGATTAATCGGACATGGAGACTCATTCGTTTTAAGAGATCCAGCTGGAATTAGACCTGCTTATTACTATAAAGATGATGAAATTGCTGTTGTAGCTTCAGAAAGACCCGTAATTCAAACAGTTTTCAATGTTCCTTTTGAAGAAGTAAAAGAGCTGGAACCAGGAAATGCAATAATTATCAAAAAAAATGGAAATGTATTTATAGAAGAAGTTCGAAAACCACTTATTAAAAAAGCCTGTTCTTTTGAACGCATCTATTTTTCAAGAGGAAGTGATGCAGAAATCTATAAAGAACGAAAAGAGCTAGGTAAATTAGTGTTTCCTTCTATTTTAAAAGCCATTGATTATGATACGGATAATAGCGTATTTTCTTTTATACCGAACACTGCAGAAACTTCTTTTTACGGTATGGTTGAAGCTGCGAATGACTTTTTAAATCAAAGAAAAATCAAGTCAATTTTAGAAAACAAAGACCAACTTTCTGAAGAAAAGTTACAAGATATTTTATCGGTTAAATTACGCACAGAAAAAGTAGCTATAAAAGATGCAAAACTTCGAACTTTTATTACAGAAGACAGTAGCAGAGATGATTTAGTAGCGCATGTTTATGATGTTACTTACGGTGTGGTTAAACCCAAAGATAATTTAGTTATCATTGATGACAGTATTGTAAGAGGTACAACTTTAAAACAAAGCATTATCAAAATGATGGATCGCTTACAGCCGAAAAGAATTGTGGTGGTTTCATCTGCACCTCAAATTAGGTATCCAGATTGTTATGGTATTGACATGGCTAAATTGGAAGGTCTAGTTGCTTTTAAAGCTGCTTTGGAATTATTAAAAGAACGTAATCTATATCACATTGTAGACGAAGTCTATAAAAAATCAAAAAGTCAAGAACTTTTTAAAGATGATGAAGTGGTGAACTATGTAAAAGAAATCTATGCACCCTTTACAGATGAAGAAATTTCAGATAAAATTGCAGCAATGCTAACACCTGAAGGCGTTCGTGCAGAAATTAAAATAATCTATCAAACAGTAGCTGATTTACACAAAGCTTGTCCTAAAAATTTAGGTGATTGGTACTTTACAGGTGACTATCCTACAGCAGGAGGAAATCGAGTGGTTAATAGAGCATTTATGAATTTTTACGAAGGGAAAGACGCTCGCGCGTATTAAAAAAAGCTTTTCGTCGGTTTTTTGTGTTGTTCAACAATTTTTTTATGCCAAGAACAACACTTACTATACTTTAGCACTACCAGAAAATTAGTAGGTTAAGTTTTATGGTAGATTTGGGGCAAAAAGGGTGAAAGTAATTTCACCTTTTTTTTTGCCATAAATTTTCTATATACGAATTTTAGTATTAAAAAAACATTTTATCGTTTTTTTTTACATTTCAACAATTTTTTTATGCGCGCATATTAAATCCATACTACTTTAGCACTACCAGAAAATTAGTAGGTTAAGTTTTATGGTAGATTTGGGGCAAAAAGGGTGAAAGTAATTTCACCTTTTTTTTTGCCCCAAATTTTTTGCATAAAAAAAGGGATTAATTTTTTAATCCCTTTTTTTTACTTAATTAAAAGCTTTATTTTTCCATTGCAAATCTTCTGGTTACCTCAGTCCAGTTAATTACATTAAAAAATGCCTCAATATAATCAGGTCTTCTGTTTTGATAATTTAAATAGTAAGCATGTTCCCAAACATCAAGTCCTAAAATAGGAGTTCCTCCACAACCAATTCCTGGCATTAAAGGATTATCTTGATTCGCTGAACTGCACACTTCTAATTTACCATCTTTGTGTACACATAACCAAGCCCAACCCGATCCAAAACGAGTCGCTGCAGCTTTTGCAAATTCCGCTTTAAAAGCATCAAACGAACCAAAAGCAGTATCAATAGCAACAGCTAAATCACCCGTTGGTTTTCCTCCACCATTAGGAGACATAACAGTCCAAAACAAACTGTGATTATAAAAACCTCCGCCGTTATTTCTAACTGCAGCGTTATTCATATCTAAGTTAATCAAAATATTTTCAATTGTTTTCCCTTCTAAATCAGTTCCTTCAATTGCATTATTAAGATTTGTAGTGTATCCATTATGATGCTTAGAGTGGTGAATTTCCATTGTTTTTGCATCAATATGTGGTTCTAATGCATCGTATGCATAAGGTAATTTCGGTAATTCGAATGCCATAATATTATTTTTTTTATAATTAGTATTAGTGAATTCAAAGTTATAAATTTAACTTTGGATTAAAAAATAGAAAGTAACTATACCGGTATAATTAAGATAAATATAACATTTGAAAAAAGCAGCATTTACTTTATATGATGCATCCGCAGGATCAGGAAAAACCTATACTTTAACAAAAGAATACTTAAAAATTGTATTCCTTTCAAAAGGTGATGAGGCATATAAAAAAATCCTTGCCATTACTTTTACCAATAAAGCGGTAGAAGAAATGAAATCGCGCATTATAGACAGTTTACATGAATTTTCAAAAGACATTCCTTCTGTTAAAGCTGAGGCTTTTTTAAAAACCATAAGTATTGAAACTGGCCTATCTATTGCTACTTTAAAAGACAAATCGAAAGCCATTATCAAAAGTATAATCCATAATTATGCAGCTTTTGGAATTTCTACTATAGATAAGTTTACCCATAAAGTGATTCGATCTTTTGCACAAGATTTAAATTTACCTCCTCATTTTGAAGTAAGCCTCGACACAGACACCTTGCTTCAAGAAGCTATTGATGTTTTAATTTCAAAAGTAGGTGAAGACGAACAATTAACGAACCTGCTCATCGATTTTACAAAAGATAAAACGGATGAAGATAAGAATTGGGATATTTCAAATGAGTTGTTTGAAATCTCAAAACTTTTAGTAAACGAAAACAATGCTAATGAAATTGATGCTTTTCAAGAAAAGACTTTTGACGATTTTAAATACATTAAAACTATTTTAAAAGATAAAATTCAGTTGTATCAAGAGCAAAATAAAATTTTGAGTGCTGCCGGTTTTGATATGTTAGCATCCAATCAAATTTCGTTAGATTCATTTTCAAGAAAAACCTTTCCAAATCACTTAAGTAAAATTGGTGAAAACACCTTATCCATTAAAGACAATTACAAATACCAATCTTTTGATGACATTGCTATAAATAAAAATGCTAAAGATAGAGACCAAATTGAAGCAATCGCTTCTGATGTATTAAAAATAATAGAAGAAAGCTATCAAAACATCTCCAAAATAGCCTTTTACGAAGCCTTTTTACAAAATATTAATCCGCTTTCCCTACTAAATTCTATTCATACAGAATTTAAAAAAATTCAAGAAGAACAAAATATTTTATCGATTTCTGATTTTAATAAAATTATTTTCAACGAAATTCAAAATCAACCAGCTCCCTTTATCTATGAAAGATTAGGAGAAAAATACCGTCATTTTTTTATTGATGAATTCCAAGATACCTCTGTCATGCAATGGCAAAATTTAATTCCTTTAATAGACAATGCTTTATCAAGTGAAGACCATGGTGTTAAGGGAAGCTTAATGATTGTTGGTGATCCAAAACAATCTATTTACAGGTGGCGAGGCGGAAAAGCAGAACAGTTTATTGAACTCAGTAAAGATCACAATAATCCTTTTTCAAATAAGGACAAAGAAACCATACAACTCGAGACCAACTATAGAAGCTACGAAGAAGTCATTCAATTTAATAATGATTTCTTTTCCTTTCTATCCCAAAAATTTGAAAATGAAGACTATAAAAAACTGTATGCCGAACATAGTTATCAAAAATCCAACAGTAAAAAAGGAGGTTATGTAAACCTTTCCTTTATAGCTATTTCTGAGGATGACACTTCAAACAATGAAGAGGAACAAGAATATTCTTTAAAAACAAAATTGTATCTGGAAAAAACTTTAGATACCATTTATCAAGTCTTAGATAATAATTTTGAATATCGAGACATTGTTCTTTTAACTCGAAAAAAAATTGATGGCGTTTATTTGGCAAACTATCTTACAGAAAAAAGCATTCCTATATTGTCATCAGAAACTTTATTAATTCAAAATGCAACTGAAGTAAAATTAATTTTAGATGTTTTAAAATATTTAAAAAACAATAAAGATCAAGAAGCAAAGGCACGAATGCTATATTATATTGCAACTTATAATCAAAATAAAATGCCCATTCATGATTTTATTGCAAGTGCAAAAGATTTATCAGAAAATGACCTTGAAGCTTTTTTACATACAATAAATATCGCTATTTCTTTTAAAAATTGTAAAAAGAAATCCCTTTATGAAGCGGTAGAAATTATCGTAGCCACATTTATTAAAGAAAAAGCAAACACTTCTTATGTACAATATTTTTTAGATTTAGTACTCGAACGTGATCAAAAAACACAATCAAGTATTTCAGATTTTATCTCTTATTGGGAAAAAGTGGGATATAAAAAAAGCATTCCTTCTCCAGAAGGCAATAATGCCATCCGAATTATGACGATACACAAATCTAAAGGATTGGAATTTCCAGTTGTAATTTATCCTTTTGCGGAGGAAAATTTTTCAGCGAATAGTAGAAATAAATTATGGATTGATTTTGACGAAGAAGAAGCTATTAATTTCCCTAAAGCCTTAGTGAATCAGAAAAAAGATGTTGCGCTATATGGTAATAAAGGAAACAACATCTATTTTGAAAAAACACAAGAAGAAATTTTAGATATCATTAATGTTTTATATGTTGCTTTAACAAGAGCCGAAGAACAATTGTATATTATTTCCAATCACCAAATTTCGAAAATGGGATTACCAAATAACCTATCTTCCTATTTTATTGAATTCCTTCAGCATGTAAATCTTTTTGAAGAAGGCAGGTTAAATTATGATTTCGGAAATTCTAAAAGAGTTTCTTCCACAAACTTCTTCATTGAAAACCAAAAAACAATCGAAGTAGTTACCGAAAAATTAGACAGTAGAAAGATTAAAATTGCGCAAAGAGAAGCTTTAATGTGGAATACTGACCAACAAAAAGCAATAGAATTTGGAAATCTACTTCATGAAATTTTATCCTATATTTCAACAAACACTGACATACAGAATGCACTAACAAGAGCCGTAGAAAATGGCTTGATTCTGAATTCACAAATAAAAGATATTGAAACACAACTTACACAAATTGTTAATCATCCTGAATTAAAAGTGTTTTTTGATGATGAAGGTATTATTTTTAACGAACAAACCATTATTAAAAAAGGATATGGAAATGTAAAACCAGATAAAATCGTAGTTAAGGAAAAAAAAGCTTATCTACTTGACTATAAAACGGGTGCTGCAACTGATAAATATAAAAAGCAAATTAACGACTATGCCAAAATTATTGAAGAAATGAATTATGAAGTTGTAAAAAAAGTATTGGTTTACATTGGAGAAAAAATAGAAATAGTACTTTTGTAATCTAACAAACCTTATAAAAATGTACGGCAAAATACAACAACACTTACAAAACGAATTAAATTCCATACAAGAAAATGGACTATTTAAGAAAGAAAGAATTATTATATCTCCTCAAGGAGCAGAAATAAAAATTTCCACCGGAGAAACCGTTTTAAATTTCTGTGCAAACAACTATTTAGGTCTTTCGTCACATCCTGAAGTCGTTCAAGCTGCTAAAGACGCTCTAGATTCTCATGGATTTGGAATGTCATCCGTTCGATTTATTTGTGGTACTCAAGACATCCACAAAGAACTAGAACAAAAAATAGCTCAATTTTATGGAACAGAAGACACTATTTTATATGCCGCTGCCTTTGATGCTAACGGTGGTGTTTTCGAACCTTTATTAGGGGAAGAAGATTGTATCATTTCAGACAGTTTAAATCATGCTTCAATAATCGACGGTGTTCGTTTGTGCAAAGCCGCTCGTTACCGTTACCAAAACAATGATATGGCAGATTTAGAAGCGCAATTAATTAAAGCCAAAGAAGCGGGACATCGTTTTAAATTAATTGTTACTGATGGTGTATTTTCTATGGATGGACTAGTTGCTCCTCTAGATAAAATTTGTGATTTAGCAGATCAATATGACGCATTAGTAATGGTAGATGAATGTCACGCTGCAGGATTTATTGGAGCCACAGGCAAAGGAACATTAGAGGCAAAAAATGTTATGGGTCGAGTAGATATTATTACTGGTACTTTAGGAAAGGCTCTAGGTGGAGCTATGGGTGGATACACAACAGCTAAAAAGGAAATTATTGAAATACTTCGTCAAAGATCAAGACCATATCTTTTTTCCAACTCTTTAGCACCATCTATCGTTGGAGCTTCTTTAAAAGTATTTGAATTATTAGAAAAAGACACTTCTTTAAGAGATACCTTAGAATGGAACACTAACTATTTTAAAGAAGGTATTAAAAGAGCAGGTTTTGACATCATTGATGGTGATGCTGCAATAGTACCAGTAATGCTATATGACGCAAAATTATCACAGATAATGGCCGATGAATTGTTAAAAAAAGGAATTTATGTTATTGGGTTCTTTTTTCCTGTTGTTCCAAAAGAAAAAGCAAGAATCAGAGTACAACTCTCTGCTGCTCACACCAAAGAACACCTAGACAAAGCCATAAATGCTTTCACAGAAGTAGGTAAATCTTTAAAAATAATAAGTTAAAAACTGAATACCCCTTACTTTTTTTAACAAAACTTTTTGTATTTAAAAAAAAATAGTATTTTTGTTCTAATTATAACGCATTGTAATTTAATTAATAAAGTATGAAACATCTAAACAAATTATTTGCTGCTGGTTTATTGCTTGCTGGTTTATCAACACAAGCACAGAACGGTGACAATCCATGGGCTGTGTCCTTTGGAGTAAACGCGGTTGATACCAAGGTAAGTGCCGAAGGTAATTCTAGCCCACAATTCATCCAATTAATCAACGCTGATGACAATTGGAACATTTTACCATCTGTATCTTATTTAAATGTATCTAGATATGTAGGAGATGGATTCTCTATTGGTTTAACAGGATCTGTTAATAAAATTGACAAATGGTTAGAAAGAGTACCTGGAACTGAAAGCACAGATGCTGTTCTAAATCCTGGTGACTTATCGTATTATGCAGTAGATGCTGTTATTAAATATAGCTTTCAAGATTTAATCAAATCTACTTGGTTAGATCCATCTATCAACGTAGGTGGTGGTTATAACTTCTTCGGTGATGCTTCTGCAGGTACTGTTAACGGAGGTTTAGGATTAACTTTTTGGTTTACTGAAAATGTTGGTCTTCAATTACAATCTGTTTACAAACACTCATTTGACGAAAACAGAGTAGCTGATGCTGACGTACCAACTCACATTCAACATTTTGCAGGTCTTTCTTTCAAATTTGGAGGTAAAGATACTGACGGTGATGGTGTGTATGACAAAGATGATGCTTGTCCTGAAATTGCTGGTTTAAAAGCTTTAAACGGATGTCCTGATACAGATAAAGACGGTATTGCTGATAAAGATGATGCTTGTCCTGAATTAGCTGGTACTCCAGAGAACAATGGTTGTCCTGATACTGACGGTGACGGAATTATCGATCCAGAAGATGCTTGTCCTGAAGTAGCTGGAACAAAAATAATGAAAGGTTGTCCAGATGCTGACGGTGACGGTGTTGCTGATAAAGACGATGAGTGTCCTACAGTTAAAGGAGATAGAGCTAACAAAGGTTGTCCATGGCCTGATGGTGATGGAGACGGTGTTTTCGATAAAGATGATGCTTGTCCTGAAGTAGCTGGTACTGTAGCTAACAATGGTTGTCCTGAAGTTTCTGACGAAGCTGTTAAAAAATTAAATGATTATGCTAAAACTATATTATTTAATTCAGGTAAATCTACTTTCCAAAAACAAACTTACCCAGTTTTAGAAGCAATCACTGCTATCTTAAAAGAGTATCCAAATTCTAAATTCTCAATTGAAGGTCATACAGATTCTGATGGTGCTGAAGAAGCAAACCAAGTATTATCTACTTCAAGAGCAGAAGCTGTTAAGGCTTACTTAATTGAAAATGGAATTGACGCTACTAGATTAAGTGCTACTGGATTTGGAGAGAAATTCCCTATCGACACAAACAAAACTTCTAAAGGTAAAGCTAACAATAGAAGAGTTGAAGTGAAATTAGTAAAATAATTTCCAAACAAAATAAAGTTAAAACGCTCCGAATAATCGGAGCGTTTTTTTTATTTTTATACTATGAATGATACTTTTCTAGATAAACTTTCAAAACACATTCTTGCACAAGATAAAGAAAACCTGCAAGAGATTATTATAGTTTTGCCTAACAAAAGGGCTAAAGTTTTTTTATTAGATGCCTTACACAATCATACAAGTCAAACTATATTTGCACCACAAATAACCAGTATTGAAGATTTAATTCAAGAAATTTCTGGCATCCGAACAATTGATGCAATAGAAATACTTTTTGAGTTTTATGATGTATATACCAAGATAACTCCTTTAGAAGAAATACAACCTTTCACTACTTTTTCAAATTGGGCTAAAACACTGTTGCAGGATTTTAATGAAATAGATCGCTATTTATTAGAACCTACTTTTGTCTTTTCCTATTTAAAAGACATAGAAGCGCTTAAAAGATGGGATTTACAACCAAAAGACACCACTTCTTTAATTGATAATAATTTACATTTTTGGAATAAAATTCCGGAATACTATACTTCTTTATACACGCATTTAAAAAACAAAAAATGCGGCTATCAAGGTTTAATCTATAGAGAATCTATTGCGCTTTTAAAAGACTATTCCAATGAAATAAATAATAAAAAATTAATCTTTGCTGGTTTTAATGCACTTAACCAAGCTGAAGAAAAAATAATTTTACATCTAATTTCAAACGAACAAGCTTCTATCTATTGGGATATTGATGCGTATTTTATCAGCAATCCTTATCATGATGCCGGATTGTTCATTAGACGTTTTAAAAATCAATGGAAAAATTATGTAACGCAACCTTTCGAATGGATTACAGAAGATTTTCAACAAGAAAAAAATATCCAAATAATTGGAACTCCTAAAACTATTGGTCAAGCGAAAATAACTGGAAAAATTGTCGAAGAACTAATTTCAAATGATTCTAATTCTACTAAAACCGCTATCATTTTAGGAGATGAAAATTTACTTATACCCATATTATATGCAATACCAAATTCAGTTAACGCATTGAATATAACCATGGGCTATTCTGGAAAAAACAACCCAGCTCAGCTACTAATTAGCAAATTATTCAAACTTCACACCAATGCAATTAACAGAAACGCAACCCATTATACCTTATATTATAAAGAAGTTTTAGAGATTCTTAATCACCCCTTAGTAGAGCCTTACCTCCAAGTAGAAGAACTTATCCAAACCATCCACAATAATAATTTTACTTTTTTCTCTATAGAAACCTTACTTCGTCTCAAAGACGAAAAATATCCTAATCAAAAGAATACTTTTTTTGATCTGATATTTACAAAATGGAAAAATGAACCAATTACTATATTGAATAGAATAAGTAATATTCTATTAAGTATTAAATCCTTTTTAAACAATGAAAATGAAGAAGAGAAAATAAGCAAAACATTTGTTTATTCTCTTTATAAAGTTATCAATCAATTGACAAATTATTGCGATAAACATGCCAATAAAATCAACAACATCGAAACTTTAAATGATATTTACAAACAAATTGTTGATTTGGCTGAAGTTTCTTTTGAAGGAGAACCTTTAACAGGTTTGCAAATAATGGGAGTGCTTGAAAGTAGAGTATTGGATTTTGAAAATGTAATTATTACTTCCGTAAATGAAGGAAAATTTCCTTCTGGAAAATCTCAAAATTCTTTCATCCCTTATGATGTAAAACGCGAATTAGGACTTCCTACTTATAAAGAAAAAGATGCTATTTATAGTTATCATTTTTATCATCTTTTACACCGTGCTAAAAACATTTATCTATTATATAATTCAGACAATGAAGGCATAGATGCAGGTGAAAAAAGTAGATTTCTAACGCAATTAGAAATCGAAAAACAGCCTAAACATATCCTATCTCACAAAATTTATAATGCTGTTTTACCTGAAAAAGCGTATACTTCAATACAAGTTCCTAAATCGAGCTTACTCATGGAACGACTACAAGAAATTGCCACAAAAAAGGGGTTTTCACCCTCTTCGCTTACATCTTACATACGCAACCCTATACAGTTTTACTTTCAACGAGTATTGCGCATAAATGAAATGGATGAAGTAGAAGAAAATATCGCAGTAAATACCTTAGGAACTATTATACATGAAGTATTGGAAGTTTTATATTTCCCTTATTTAAATAAATACTTATCTGTTAAAGATATTGAAGAAATGCTTTTAAAGATTGACTCGACTACTTTAGAAAAATTTAAATTGGTATACAAAGAAGGAGAAATTAAAAAAGGGAAAAATCTATTAGCTTTTGAAGTAGCGAAAAGAAATATTTATAACTTTTTACAAGTAGAAAAAAACACTATTGAAGCCGGTGAAGCTGTTAAAATAATAGCCCTTGAAGAAAAAATTGAAACCTTACTTGATGACGAAAGACTTCCCTATCCAATTAAAATTGCCGGAAATGTAGATCGGATAGAAATTAGAGAGAATGTAATTCGAATTATTGATTATAAAACAGGAAAAGTTGATGGAAACACATTAAAAATAAATGATTTTGAAGCTTTAACTTCTGATATAAAAAACGAAAAAATAATTCAATTGCTTTGTTATGCTTTAATGTTTAGAAATAAATCTGAATTTGATTCGTACCCAATTGAAGCTGGCATCATTTCATTTAAAAACATGAAAGCCGGTTTTATGCCTTTTGGCTTAGGAAAAGGAAGAGGGGTAATTCCTCAAACTATGATTACAGATGAAATATTAGAAGCATTTAAAACAGAAATTATTGCTTTAATTTTAGAAATACTCGACGAAGAAAGACCTCTAAAGGAATCTATTTAACATTTTTTCAAAAAAGACAAGACCGCATCTTCTAGTTCTTGAGCATTTTCAAAATGACTCATATGACCGTCATTAAATGTTACTAATGCTGCATTCGTATCTTCAACTTGTAATTTGTTTTCTTCATAATTCAAAACAGGATCTTTTTTCCCTAATAGCAACATTTTAGGAAATAAAGTAGTATGCAATAGTGCTTCTCTATCCTTTCTGGCTTTCATACCTTCCTGAGCTGCTATAATACCTTGTAAAGATGTTTGCAAGGCTTCATTCTTCGCCCATTCAATTTCTTTTCTAAGTTTTTCTCTATTTGCTTCACTAAATAAATTAGCAATAGACATACTAATGGCATTTTTATAATTTTGCTTTACTGCCAAGATAGCCCTGTCTCTATTTGCTTTACGTTCCACACTATCTTCTTTGGCAGTCGAATTCATTAAAACAAGTCCTCCCATCATTTCTGGATACAATTCGGCAAAAGCCAATGCTACATAACCACCCATAGAATGACCCATTAGAACAACTTTCTCCAAATGTAAGAAATGAAGAATATGATATACTGCATCGGCCATATCTTCCATCGTATGAACATATCCTATAGATTCTGTTTCGCCATGACCTAATAAATCAATACATACAACTCTATACTCAAAAAGTAATGCAGGTACAATTTTATGCCACATTTTACTATTCTCTAAAAAGCCATGTAACAGAACAATAACTGAGCCTTCTCCTTCATCAGAATAAGCAAGTGTACTATTTTTAAACTTGAGGTGTTTCATAAGTGCAAAAATAGAATTTCAAAAGGAATACCCGAAGTAATTTCATTTAAATACTTACTTTTGAAAAAAGGATTTTTTATGCAGGATGAATCACCAAAACGCTTTGATCGAATTGTAGCTATCCTTATACAATTACAATCCAAACGAATTGTAAAGGCTCAAGAACTGGCCGAACGTTTTGAAGTAAGTTTACGAACCATTTACAGAGACATTCGTTCTTTAGAAGCCTCTGGCGTCCCTATTTATAGTGAAGCTGGTGTAGGTTATTCTTTAGTAGAGGGTTATCGTTTACCACCTGTAATGTTCACCCGTGAAGAAGCTAGTAGTTTTATTGCTGCGGAAAAGTTGATGGAAACGTTTATCGATAAAGAATTAGGAAAACATTATGCTTCTGCAATGTTCAAAATAAAATCGGTTTTAAAAAATACAGACAAAGATTGGCTAACTTCTATCGAATCTAAAGTGATCATGCAACCTCCTTCCGTGAATCTCTTCAACGAAAAAGTACCAGATGCCATGAGTATTCTTTTTAAAAGCATCGCTGATAAGACTCAAGTCAAATTAAATTACCAAGCATTTGATGCAGAAGAAGCTTCTGAAAGAAGTATTGAACCTGTCGGTATTTTTCATGACAATAACAATTGGTATATTTTTGGCTTTTGTCACTTAAGAAACGATTACCGCCAATTTAGAGCTGACCGCATTCAAGGCATTGAAAATAAAGACGTGGCATTTACTAAAGAACACCAACCTCTAGAGTTTTACTTAAATAAAGAAAAAGAATGTCCTACCACTAAAGTAGTCTTATTGGTCGACAAAAAAATTGGTAAATATTTAGACTTTGAAAAAAAATATCATGGATTTGTATCCCAAAAAAAAATAGGCCAACAGTTAGAAATGACTTTTTTAAGCAGGGATATTGAGAACGGATTTCCAAGATGGGTTTTAATGTTTGCCGATTATGCAACGATTATAGAACCCCAACGCCTAAAAGACAGAATGTTGGAAATGCTAGAAATTTATAAAACAAACTTATTACAATAGAACTCCGAAAACAACTAGTCATTTTCGGAGTTCTAAGTATTAATTACGCTCTAGTCCAGAAAAAAGGAGGTGTAATTCCTAAAGCTCTTAAATAAACATAACCTTGTCCGCGATGATGGATTTCATTATCAATGAAATAAAAAATATTTTCAATGATAGGAAACTCGTATTGCCCAAAAAGATTGAATGTTTTTTCAAAATCTTCAATTGGAATTTGCTTAAAATACTGATTAATTTCTGACGTTGCTTCGTCCCATTTTTGCAAATAAGCTGCTTTTGTCGCTAAATTTTCTACAGCTGCTTCAGAATAAGGCTGTTCGTCTCTATTAACAATTCCTTTTAATGCAGGAACACCAATGGCTAAAAGTTCGGATACTAATTTTGAAAAAGGACGCATACCTCCAATTGAAAATTCGAAAAAATCTTTTTCTGGAAAGGCTTCGATTACGTGTCTTGTTAAAGCGCGATGTCCTTGCCAATGTTTTAATAAATGTTCCGGGCTAATTACTTGTGGTACTGATACTGTGTTCATAATGTATAATTTATTGGATTACCTTACAAAGGTAAAGTCGGTTTATGACAACGGTTTGTCAGTAGTGATTTTAAAAAGTAATAAAAAATTATTCTTTTTTAAAAAGCCTTACCATTCTTTAAAAATACATTTATATTGCCCTTAAAAATATTACTAGTGATACTTTTAATTTTATTTATAATACTATACTATTTACTACTAACATTAAATTGGTCAAAATTTAAATTAAAATTTTTGCTAGTGTTATTTTAAATATTATTTTTGATATAAAAAATATCATTTTTAAACATAAAACAGTCATTAATGACGTTTTTAATGTGAAAAGAATACTAAAATATATCTTCTTAAATATAAAAAGTATATGAAAAAAGGAAAAAATAATATTGACACAGGAAAAATACTTGCTGATTATATACAATCGTATAAAATTAATAAGACAGAATTAGGCAATGCCATTAATAGAAGAGGACTTTCTATTTTAAATTATACAAGAAACAGTAGTATCCAAACAGCTATCTTAATTGAGATTTGCTACGCATTAAAACACAATTTTTTTAAAGAAATCGCAGACCAACTTCCAGAAGATTTTACAACAAAAAACAGAAAAGATAAAAGTTTAATTACGGAAAAAGATCAACTCATAGCCCAATTACAAGAAGAAAACAAAGTACTTAAAATTCAAAATGAAGTATTAATGAAGATAAGAAGTTAAGGAACTAGATTGCTTTAAAACCTATATTTATTATATAATTCATTAGATTTAACAACGACTTCTGTCATTTTTTCTCCACAAAAATTATAAATAATAAGTCTTCCAAATTCTTGGTTAACTATACAAATAACCTCATGAATTTCTTTATTTACAAGTACTAATCTGTGAAATTTTCGAAAATCATAAGTATCACCCTTTTCAGAAGATTTCATCTTAATTTTCATTAAAACGGCACCATTTTCATTTACTATTTCATCAATTCTTGTAACTCTTTTATGATTGGTTTTTCTAAAAAAGAAATATTTATGTTTTATTTTGATTGCTGTTGTAATGGTAAGTACTTTTCCTTCACAGTTATTTTTTAACTTCGGATTACCATTCTTACCACTCACATTCTGAATACAAATTAAAAGTAATAGAATAGGCAATAATAGCTTTAATTTTTTATTCAGCATTATATCCAAAATAATTACCATAATATTCAAACCTTTCTATAATTTCTTTGTCAATATTTTTTTGAGATTTTATATATTTTATAACATTGGTATAACCATTATAAAAAAGCCGATCTTTAAATAAGGCTGAATTAGCATCAAAACTGGTATCATCATTAGCAGATAGCAAAAGCAGTACGTCTTCTAAATTTTTATAATTAGCTAAATAGTCATAACAATTACGTAAAGTAGTTGTACAAAATTCACCTTCACAGCAGTTTTCAATCTCTTGACTAAGTAAAAAGCGTAGAATTTCAAGATAATTGGAATCTTTTTTGATAAAATTTGGCGCTAATAAATGGACGATTTTTTCTCTTTTTTTTTCATTTAAATCAAATCCACCATCCCATGTTGTTAATTCATTATTATTCCATTTAAATGCAATTGTAGAAAGAATTTCTTTACTAGGTAGATTTGGTTTTGCCGCATCAATTGCTTCAATAATTTTTTCTAAAACGTATTCCATATTCAAATTATATATTAATAGATGAATATACAAAAATGAAATTAACAAGTACAATTAAAAAACGGCTTACATTATCGCAAACCGTTTCAATTGTATATTAAAAATTGAACTCTAAACACTAACTGTTCATTATCGATTCAATTTCGTCAGCCTCAATAGGAATATTACGCATTAAATTGAAAGGCGCACCATTATTTTGGATAACCACGTCATCTTCTAAACGAATACCAAAACCTTCTTTTGGAATATAAATTCCAGGTTCCACTGTGAAAACCATATTCGCTTGCATCGGTTCATATAAAAGCCCATAATCATGCGTGTCTAATCCCATATGATGTGAAGTACCATGCATAAAATATTTTTTATAGGCTGGCCAATCCGGATTTTCATTTTGAACATCTGCTTTGTCTAACAACCCTAAACCTAATAGTTCAGAAGTCATAATTTTTCCAACCTCAACATGATATTGTTTCCATAAAGTTCCCGGAATCAACATTTTTGTAGCTTCATTTTTTACTTTTAAAACTGCATTGTAAACCGCTCTTTGACGCTCAGAAAATCTTCCAGAAACTGGAATGGTTCGGGTCATATCGCTCGAATAATTGGCATATTCTGCACCCACATCTAACAATAGTAAATCCCCTTCATGACATTGCTGATTGTTTTCAATATAATGCAATACATTCGCATTGTTTCCTGAAGCTATAATAGGTGTGTAAGCAAATCCTTTAGATCGGTTTCTTAAAAACTCATGCGCAAATTCAGCTTCAATTTCGTATTCCATTACATTAGGTTTCACAAAATTTAAAATTCTTCGAAACCCTTTTTCAGTAATATCACACGCTTTTTGAATTAAATCCAATTCTTCGCTTTCTTTTACAGATCGTATGCGCTGTAAAATAGGATTTGACTTTTCAACTTTATGTGCAGGATAATTTTCTTTCCACCATTTTACAAAACGTGCCTCACGCGTTTCTGTTTCAATAGTGGCGCGGTAATGCTCATTGGTATTGATATACATGGTTTCTGAATAAGCCATGATTTCCTTTAATGTTTTATGAAAGTCTTGTAACCAAATAACTGTTTTAATTCCTGAAACTTCAAAAGCTCTTTCTTTTGTTAGTTTCTCTCCTTCCCAAATAGCAATGTGCTCATTTGTCTCTTTTAAAAATAAAATTTCTTTCAAATGCTCATAAGGTGCATCTGGAAAAAGCAAGAGAATACTCTCTTCTTGATCCACACCGCTCAGATAAAAAATATCGCGATGTTGCGCAAAAGGTAATGTAGAATCTGCTGAAACAGGGTAAATATCGTTTGAATTGAAAATAGCAACGCTATTCGGTTTCATTTGAGAAACAAATTTTCTACGATTCTTTATAAATAAGTCTTTGTCTATTTGATGGTATTTCATGGTTTAGATTTTTAGATTTCTCGATTTTTAGAATATTTAGATAAACTATGTATCAAAAATACACAAACTATCTTTTTGAATCAGTAGCCAAATGGCTTAATTTTTATTTTATATGAATTATTTAAGATTTGAACACAGATTTGAGAAATTTCAATAATTTTAAAAATTTCTCAAATCTGTGTTCAAAAAATTATAAAATATTTTTACGAATGCGACTCATATGACGTGTAGAAATTCCTAAAAAAGAAGCCAAATAATGCAAGGGAACTTCTTGAAGTAATTTAGTTTCATTAACCAGCAATTTTCTATAGCGTTCTTCAGGTGTTAATGTTAGCAAGTCAATGCGATAATCATCAATTAAACAAATTTGTTTTTCAATTAAATAAAAGTAAAACTGATGAAAGGCTTTATTATGTTGTAATAAGTAATTGAAATCCTCTAGTGTTATTACCCATAAACTACTATCAACAATTGCTTTTATACTTTTTCTAGAAGGTACTTTATTTAGAAAACTATTTAAAGAAGAAGTTACGGTGTTCTTTAAAGCCAAATAAGTAGTTCGTTCCTCCCCTTCTACACCAATTGCATGCTGTAAAATACCATTCTCCACAAAACAAAAATGAATACAAATTTCATTTTCACTCACTAAAAATTCATTTTTCCTTAGTAGCACTTTTTTAAAATAGCCTAAAGCATCAAGTACTTCATTTTCCAAACAATCCTTTGGTAGTAAAGTCTTTATAAAATCTTCAAAATTATTTTTTTTAGGTAAAGTAGCCATTAGATACGTAATTATCTTCAAAAATAAGGAGATTATTTAAAAACTAAAATGATTATAAAAAACGTTTTTAAACAAAATGGTTATATTTACCAAATAAAAAATTGAACATGAAAAAGTATTACAAAGGAATCTTACTTTTAGTTTTAACTTTAAATTTTAGTTGTTCTAAAGACGATTCTGAAAAAAATGAACCTATAAATGAACCTGTAGTAAATTTAGATGAAAAAGTCCAAATATACAAAGCTGATAAAATTGATGACAGTTATGTTTTTGCTATTGAAAACGGTGGAAGAAACTGCTACTTAGTCAACAAACAAGGTTACAATGTAAAAGAATGGCAATTTGATTTGAAATTTGGAAATGATATTGAAATTCTGCCTACAGGAGAATTATTAGCCCAATTCAAAAAAGTTCCCTCAGCAATAACATTAGGTGGTTATGGTGGCATTATCAGTATACTTAATTCAGATGGCTCTACTAAATGGGAATACTTGTGTGCTGATGATTCAAAAATTGCGCACCACGATGTAGATTTATTACCAAATGGAAATGTTTTGTTTTTAGTTTGGGAAAAAGTTACACCTGCTGAAGCATTAAATTATGGTGTTGAAGTAGCCAATGATATTTTTCCGGAAGCTTTATTTGAAGTTAATCCACAAACCAATCAAGTGGTTTGGGAATGGCACAGTTATGATCATATTGTACAAGACACCAATACTACATTAGTTAATTATGGTCAAATTAATCAGTATCCAAACCGAATTAATTTTTCTTATAATAATCGTCCTGATGGAGATATTATGCATGCCAATGGAATTGATTATGATGAAGAAAAAGACGTTATCTATATGAGTGTTAATTTTTATAGTGAAGTTTGGGTAATCGATCATAGCACTACTACTATGGAAGCAGCATCAACTTCAGGTGGAAATTACAATAAAGGTGGTGATTTATTATATCGCTTTGGTAACCCTAGTGCTTACAATCATCCCTTTGGAGAACGCTTTTTGTTCAATAATCATTTTCCAAATTTAATTGAAAAAGAAGTTCCTGGAAAAGGAAACATGCTCATTTACTGTAACGGATTAAATGTAAATCAATCTACAGTTTACGAATTAGCTCTGCCTCAAAACTTTGAATTATCAACTACAGCATCAAACGAACCGCAAATGGTTTGGAATTTTACAGATCCTGATTTATTCTACGATAAAATATCTGGTGCTGTAAGACTCAAAAATGGAAATACGTTAATTACGGAAGGTGATTATGGTTATTGGGAAGTAACTCCAAATAAAGAAGTTGTTTGGAAATATTTTGGAGATAATCGAACGTTTTGGAGAGGTTACAATTACAACCTAGACGATTCCGCAATACAAAATTTAGGACTGTAACCCAACAAAAAATTTTATTATACCCAATAAATTGGTTATTTTCGAGGAAATTATTTTCTTATGAAAAAAGCAATTTATTGGGTATTTTTTTTAGCATTTGTACCAAGCTCATTTGGTCAGAACATGGATTTAAATGCGTTAAACCTTAAAAATATTGGTCCTACCATAATGAGTGGCCGAATTGTTGATATCGCTGTAAATCCAAATAATCCAACCGAATTTTATGCTGCATATGCTTCTGGTGGTCTTTGGTATACCAATAATAACGGAACTTCTTTTGAGCCTGTAATGGATACGGCTCCTACATTAAATTGTGGCTCTGTTACAGTAGATTGGAATACAGAAACCATTTGGGTAGGAACTGGAGAAGTGAATTCTTCACGTTCTTCATATTCGGGAATTGGTGTGTTAAAATCAACAGATAAAGGAAATACGTGGAAAAATATTGGCTTGAATGATAGTCATCATATTAGCAGGATTTGGGTAAACCCATTAAATAATGATGAAATTATTGTAGGTGCATTAGGACATTTGTATACTCCAAATGAAGAAAGAGGAGTTTTTAAAACTGTTGATGGCGGAAAAACATGGACTAAAACATTATTCATTAATCCAGATACAGGAATCATTGATATCTCCGTAGCATCAGACAATACTCAAATTATGTATGCTGCAGCTTGGGAAAGAGAAAGAAAAGCTTGGAATTTTAAAGGCAATGGAAAGGGTTCAGGAATTTACAAAAGTGAAGATGGTGGTACAACTTGGCATTTAATTTCTAGAGATGGGAGTGGATTTCCAAACAATGACGGCGTAGGAAGAATTGGTTTAGGAGTTTTTAATCACAATATTTTATATGCTATATTAGACAATCAAAATAACAGACCAGTTGTAGAAGAAGCAATAACAAAAAGTAAAAAAACAGCACAATCTGACATGTTCAGTGCTCCTGGTTCAATTTTTATAAAAAAGCCCAATAAAGAAATAAATTCGTATTTGAAAAAACACGGGTTAACAGAAAAATACCGTGCAGAAACGCTTAAAAATTGGGTTAAAAAAGGTCAATTGCAACCAACGGAAGTGAAAACTGTTTTACAAGATGCCAATAAAGCGCTTTTTGAAACAGAAGTTATTGGTTGTGAAATCTACAAATCTATAGATGGCGGAAAAACTTGGCAACGCACTCATGAAAACTACATAGATGATTTATACTACAGTTATGGGTATTATTTTGGGAACATTTCAGTTGATCCAAAAGACGAAAACCGTATTTATTTTGGTGGTGTTCCTTTGCTTTTTTCTAATGATGGTGGAAAAACTATGAAAAATATTAGTACTGAAAATGTCCATGCAGATCATCATGTAACTTGGATTAATCCAAACAACCCCAATCACATTATTAACGGGAATGATGGAGGAATTAATATTAGCTACGACAATGGTGCACATTGGAAAAAGTGTAACAATGAGGCTTTAGGCCAATTTTATGCTGTAAATATCGACCATAATGAATCCTACAATGTATATGGTGGCTTACAGGATAATGGGGTTTGGGTTGCCAACAATAATTACAAAAAATCAGATGCATGGGAGCAAGAAGGAAAATATCCTTATGAAAGTATTATGGGGGGTGATGGTATGCAAGTACAAATTGACAAAAGAGATGCTAACATTGTGTATACGGGTTTTCAATTTGGTAATTATTTTAGATTAGATAGAAGTAAAAATACACAAGAATTTATTTCTCCAACATTACCAAAAGGTACTAAAGAAAAACCACTCCGCTTCAATTGGCAAACTCCTATATTATTATCTCCTCACAATCAAGACATTTTGTATATGGGTTCTCAATTTTTGCACCGTTCGATGGATCAAGGTACAACTTGGGAAAAAATTTCAACAGATCTTACGCACGGTAGTGTAGAAGGTAATGTAGCATTCGGCACACTAACCACCATTTCTGAAAGTCCGTTGCAATTTGGATTATTGTATACCGGTTCTGATGATGGAATCATTCATCTTTCCAAAGATGGCGGTATTTCATGGAATATCATTTCAAGTCAATTACCCCAAAACTTATGGGTTTCTAGAGTAAAAGCATCTCAATTTAAAAAAGAACGTGTTTATGCTACTCTAAATGGTTATCGAAATGATGATTTTAAACCTTATGTTTATCTTTCTGAAGATAATGGAGCCAATTGGCAAGACATTAGTTCCAACTTACCTCAAAGTCCTGTAAATGTTATTTTAGAAGACACTGAAAATGAAAATCTGCTTTTTGTAGGTACCGATAATGGATTGTTTGTTTCTTTAGACAAGGGAAAATCATGGATTGATTTTTCATCCCAGATGCCTCCTGTAGCCGTACATGATTTGGTCATCCAACCTAAAGCCAAAGATTTAATTGTGGGTACGCATGGCCGTTCATTATACAAAGTGAATATCGATAAAATACAGCGACTAACATCGGAAGTGCTTTCTAAATCACTGTATATTTATGAAGTTCCTTCGATAAAAAAATCAGATCGTTGGGGTTCAAGTTGGAGCACTTGGGCAAAACCCTTTGAACCTAAAGCTGAAATTTGGTTTTATTCCAACACATCAGAAGAAGTTGAAATTACCATTGAAAATGAATTTGGTTTAACCGTTTTTTCTAAAAAAATAGCCGCTAAAAAAGGCTTAAATTTAGTTGAATACAATTACATCTTATCAGATGACGTGATCTCTAAATGGAAGAAAAAATATAAAAAAGCCATCTTTGAAAAAGGAGATAATGACAAACAATATGTACTTCCTTCCAAGTATAGTATTCATATCAAGAAAGGAAATGAAGCTGTTTTTACCCATTTAGAAGTTACAGAAAGCAAGAAAGTTTAATAAAATAGAATTTAAAATTTTTTATAAATACTAAAAAATTTCTTACATCGTTAAAATAAAAAATTAGGAAACAAGAAATTAAATTGCTTTAATTAATAACTTAAATATGATCCAAAAAACCCTCTACCTTTTATTATTTTTTTCTTCTTTTAGTTTTTCTCAATTTGATGATTTGGATTTGACTCCAGCGGATAGTTTAATGCAAGAAGGTAAAATTAAAGATGCCATTATAGAATTTGAAACGAATTATCAAAAAGGGAATAGAGATACAAATTATTTATATAATTATGCCTGTGCGCTAGCTGAAGATTCTCAATTCGATAAAAGTTTCGCTATTTTAAGAGAGTCTTTAGATTTAGAAATAAAATTAAATCCGCTCTTTGATCCAGACTTTTTAAACTTAAGAACGGATAAAAGATGGAATTCTTTTGAAGATGAACTAATTAGCAAAATAGAACTAGAATATAAAACTATAATAGTAGATAAAGAATATGCAAAAAAATTATGGAAAATGAGAGCTTTAGATCAAGCGTATTATTTTCAAATTCATTTAGCAGAAAGAAAAATCGGGAAAAATACCACAGTAGTTAATACTTTATGGAAAGTTAAAAACAATATTAATAAAGAAAACTTAGAAAAGTTAGAAAAATTAATACAACAGAAAGGATTTCCCAAAAAATCTTTAGTTGGAAATAATGCCGTCCAAGCAGCATTTTTAATTATTCAACATGCCGATTTACAAACGCAAAAAAAATATGTAAGCACAATTGAAGACTTGTGTAAAAAAAAGGAAGCCGATTCACAAAGTTTTGCCTATTTATATGACCGAATTGAAATTAGTGAAGGAAGACCTCAAAAATATGGAACACAAGTAAAATATAATAAAGAAAATCAACAATATGAACTTTATCCATTAGTAGATAAAGAAAAGGTCGATTTTTGGAGAAAAGAAATTGGTTTAAGTCCAATAAATGAATATTTATCTGGATATGGTATTAAAATATAGTGTAAGAAATTAAAGAGAAATACTATTCTACTATAAATTTATAAAAGCAACATTTAAAAACAAAAGCCTTGAGAAATTTCTCAAGGCTTTTTGGTCAAACCAAATTATACTAAAAATATTAAAATTGCGCTACCTCAGTAGAATCTTTCATTGCTGTAGTGGAAGATCTATTGTTAGTAACGGTATTTTGAACCGCGTCAAAGTAGGTAGTACCTACAAATCCTTGGTGTTTTACTGCTTTAAAACCATCTTTTTGCAGAGCAAATTCTCTTTCTTGTAATTCAGAATAACCTGCCATTCCTCTTTCTTTATACGCTTTTGATAATTCAAACATACTCGTATTCAAAGCGTGGAAACCTGCTAAAGTGATAAATTGGAATTTATACCCCATTGCTGCTAAATCCTCTCTAAAAGTTTCCATTTCTGCAACCGTTAATTTTGCCGCCCAGTTGAAGGAAGGCGAGCAATTATAAGCCAACATCTTTCCTGGATATTTCGCATGAATTGCATCCGCAAATTGTTTTGCATATTTTAAATCAGGATTACTGGTTTCCATCCAAATTAAATCTGCATAAGGAGCATAACTCAGCCCTCTATCAATACCTTGTTCAATACCTGCATTCACATAGAAGAAACCTTCGCTCGTTTTTTCACCTGTAATAAATTTAGCATCCCTTGGATCAATATCACTCGTTAAAAGATTCGCAGCATCAGCGTCTGTTCTTGCTACAATTAAAGCAGGAACACCCATAACATCTGTTGCCAAACGAGCCGCTACTAATTTATTAATTGCTTCTTGTGTAGGTACTAATACTTTTCCTCCTAAATGACCACACTTTTTAGCAGAACTCAATTGATCTTCAAAATGTACACCAGCTGCACCCGCTTCAATCATGGATTTCATCAATTCAAACGCATTTAGATTTCCACCAAAACCAGCTTCCGCATCGGCTACAATTGGTACTAAATAATCTTTTCTATCTTTTTCTGGCACCTGATTTACCACTTGAATTTGATCGGCTCTTAACAAAGCATTATTAATTCTTTTCACAACAAGAGGCACGCTATTCGCAGGGTACAAAGATTGATCGGGATACATTTCACCAGCTACATTTGCATCCGCAGCTACTTGCCATCCACTTAAATAAATGGCTTCTAAACCTGCTTCTACTTCTTGAATCGCTTGGTTACCAGTTAAAGCACCTAAACCAGCTACATAATCTTGCGCATTTAATTTTTTCCAAAGCTTCTCAGCTCCTAATTTTGAGATACTATGTTCAATTTTATAAGAACCTTGTAATTTAACTACTTCTTCAGCGGTATAAGGACGTTCAATTCCTTTCCATCTTTCGTTGGTTAACCAATCTGTAACTAATTCCTGAATTCTTGTTTCTACTGTTTTCATTGTGTTTTATAAATAAAGGTTGTGTTAAATGTATTTATATCCAGTTAGGGTTAGAAAATCGATGAAGGTATAATTCACTACCAAAATATCTAACAGTTGTTCGGCCAATTTATAATGGTATTTTTCATGATTCTCATCACCTACTTGGTTTCTAATTTTTTCATATTCTTCCATGGCAATTTTATCATAATATTTCTCCGTTAAGACTTTGCCATTATCTAAGGTTACGCCATTGCGAAGCCATTGCCATAATTGCGAACGAGATATTTCTGCTGTTGCAGCGTCTTCCATTAAATGATTTAAAGCAGCAGCGCCTTGTCCATTCAACCAAGAAGCGATATACAAAACGGAAATATTGATGTTTTTACGAACTCCCGCTTCAGTAATCGTTCCTTGAGGTACTTCTAACAAATCAGCTTCTGAAATCGAAAGTTCATTTCGTTTTACATGAATTTGATTTTTAGTAGGCATGTTTTCATCGAAAACTTTCATTGCAACGGGCACTAAATCTGGATGTGCGACCCAAGTACCGTCATGACCATTTTTTACTTCACGTTCCTTATCGGCTTTTACTTTGTCAAATGCTATTTTATTAGCTGCTTCATCATTTTTAATAGGAATTTGAGCAGCCATTCCACCTATGGCATGAATATTTCTTTTGTGACATCTTTGGATAACCAATTCCGAATACGCTTTCATAAAAGGACTCGTCATCGTTACTTGATCACGGTCTGGCACTAAGAATTTATCATTATTTCTAAACTTCTTGATATATGAAAAAATATAATCCCAACGACCACAATTTAGCCCTACGATATGATTTCTTAATTCATAAATAATTTCATCCAATTGAAAACTAGCCGTAATCGTCTCTACTAAAACGGTAGCTTTTAAAGTTCCTTTTTTAATATCTAGATATTCTTCAGTAAATTCAAAAACAGTATTCCACCATCTCGCTTCTAAGTAATGTTCTAATTTGGGTAAATAGAAATAAGGAGCGGTATTATTTTCTTTTAACTGTTTATGATTATGAAAAACATATAATCCAAAATCAACCAAAGCACCTGAAGCTTCTTCATTATTAATTAAGATATGCTTTTCATTCAAATGAATGCCACGAGGTCTTACTAATAAAACCGCTGTATTTTCATTTAACTTATATTCTTTATTTTTTGCTTCGTCAAATAAATAAATCGTTTTTGCAACAGCATCTTTTAAGTTTTGTTGTCCATTCATAAGGTTCTCCCAAGTTGGAGAAGTACTATCTTCAAAATCTGCCATAAACGTTTTGGCACCAGAATTCAACGCATTGATTACCATTTTACGATCTACTGGACCTGTAATTTCAACTCTTCTGTCTAATAAATCCTCAGGAGTTGTGCCTGCAAACCAATCTTTTTCACGAATATCTTGCGTTTCTTTTGGAAAACAAGGCAACTCTCCTTCATCAAACTTTTGTTGTTGTACTTTTCTTTTTTCAAGTAATTCCAATCGTTGTTTATTGAACACTTCATGTAATTCTGTTAAAAAAAGAATCGCTTCTTCTGTTAAAATAGCAGGGAATTTTGCAGTAGCTTCTGGAGCTAATTCAAATGCTTTTGCTGTTGTTTCTAATTGATTTTCCATGACTTATTGTTTTTGTTGGTACAATATTATAAAAAAGTTTTTTACAAAACAAGCGAACGTACGCTAAAATATAAAAAAATTATTTTTTTGTGATTTTAAATAATAGCGTATCTTTGAAATTATGAATTTAGAGAGAGATTATATCAAGCTTATTTTTGGCTTAAAATTAAAACAGGCAAGGACTAACAAAGACTTGTCGTTATTTGGCTTAGCCAAAATAACTGGGCTATCCAAGTCGTATTTAAATGAGATTGAAAAAGGAAAAAAATACCCAAAGACAGATAAGATTATTCTGTTATCTGAAAAACTAGATATTTCTTACGACAACATGGTATCTTTGAAGTTGGATAATAATTTAGCACCCATTGGTGAAATTTTAAATTCAGGAATCTTAAAAGAAATCCCCTTAGATATCTTTGGAATTGAGGAAAGTGATTTAATTGATATCATTGCTAATGCACCTGCGAAAGTAAATGCCTTTATTAGCACCATCATTGAAATTGCCCAACATTATAATTTATCTAGAGAAAGTTTTTTCTTAGCTTCCTTACGCTCCTATCAAGAAGCACAAAATAATTATTTTGAAGATTTAGAACAAAAAGTTTTGGATTTTGCCAAAGCCTTTCACATAGATTTAGACGCAGAAATAGCTTTAGAGGAATTGCAATCCATCTTAATTGAAGAATACAACTACAAAATTGAAATTTTAACTTTTAAAGAACAAAACGAACTAGGCGATTTACGTTCGATTTTTGTAGCCAAAAGCAAAACTTTGTTAATCTCAACAGATGTAGACGATTCGCAAAAAGCATTTATTTTTGCCAAAGAAATAGCCTATAATTTTTTACAAATTGAAGAACGATTGTACACTTTTAGCTGGATTAAGTTTGAAAATTTTGATCAGGTATTAAATAATTTCTACGCTTCTTATTTTGCAGGTGCCTTACTCTTACCTAGAAAAAAAATGATTGAAAAATTAAATGTTTTTGTAGCCAAAGAAGATCCAAAACCACAAGAATTTGTTCAACTAATAACCGATTTCAAAGTTTCTCCAGAATCTTTTTACCAAAGATTAACCAATTTATTACCCAAAGATTTTCAGTTAAAAAACTTATTCTTTTTACGCATGTCGCACAAAATTGGAAGCGACAATTATAAAATCAAAAAAGAATTACACATTACCAATCAACAAGAACCACATGCCAATGAAATGAACGAACATTACTGCAGAAGATGGGTTTCTGTTCGAACGATGGTAGAGTCTTTGAAACAAAATAAAACACATTTTTTTGATGCTCAAATTTCTTGTTATGAAAACAGTAAAAATGAATATTTAGTTTTTTCTTCTGCCACTCCAGACCCCTTTAAAAAAGACCATATTAGAAGTATTTCTGTGGGTATTCTCATCACACCTGCACTCAAGAAAAAATTTAAATTTATTGACAACGAAAATATTACCAAACAAATTGTAGGCGTTACTTGTGAAACTTGTGCGGTTAAAGATTGTTCTGTAAGAGCGGCCGCTCCTATTCAGTTGGAACAAAAAATACGCAACGAAAACACCGATTTAATCGTGAACAAATACATAGAGAAATACAGTTAAAAAAACTGTATTACTCTATCCATTTATAATATCGCGCCCCAATTAAATTAGGGTTTTCTTTTTCAATCAAATCAAGAACCCATTCCTTTTTGGGAAAACAAACACTTTTTTTTACTTCCTTTTTATGTAATTTTTCATAGGTTGTAAAATCTATTTTGTGACTTTTTTCTAAAGTTTCAAAAAGCTGTGTTTTTTCTAAAGCAGCTCTCCAGTTGCTTTGAACAACCCCTTCAAAGACTTTCGATTTCGAACCACTTCCATAGGCTAAAAAACCAAAAACGTTTCCTTCTATTGGAGTATCATTCGCATAAAAATGAGACAAAGTAGACAATAATCCCATAAAAACAGATCCTGTATACAAATTACCAATTAATGAAGAAGCTATTTCCGCAGGTTGCAATTTTTCAGTAACAAAATTTTGATACGCTTCTGATTTTCCTATTTCTTTTAATTTATTTTGGTAATCCAATGACTGCACATCCATTTCAATTTCCTTGGAATCCAAAGCATAAATTTCTGTCAACATTCTTCTACCTTGAAAAGAATAAGGCAGGTGCATCACAATACTAGCCCAAGAATTATAAATTGTTTCTTCTGAATTTTTCAATTTTTTAAACAAAAAATAAGCCTCTCTGGTTCTATCCATATAGCATTGATTTGAATATTGTCCATCAAAAACCGGCTGGTCTTTATGAATTTCAATTTCAGTTTCTAAGCTAGAAAACCAATCTTCGTTATTATCACTTCCAGTAATAGATGATTTAGCAATACTTCGATACGGTTTAAAAAAATCAAAAACTCCTTTTGTACTGGTTGCCCAATGATTTTCAAAAGCTATAATGCTAGGATTAGAAGTAATCAACATAGCTAAAGCACCAGCACCTTGTGTATATTCGCCCGTTGAATTTAAATCGTATTTTGCAATATCACAAGTAACTACAATGGCTTTTTTTTCTGGGTATAATCGCACAAAATCCATACAGTTTTGCATTGCATCTACACCACCAATACAGGCAAATGTAAAATCTACCGCATCGCAATGAGAAAGACATCCTTGACCAAATTTTTGTTCCATTAAAGATACCAAAAAAGAAGCAATCGGCTTAGAGCTATCTATACTACTTTCTGTGCCTACATAAATTCTGGAAATTTCATTTAAATTAATGTTTTGTTCCAAAATCAATTTCGTGAGTGCATTCGCTCCAAAAACTACAGTATCTTGATGTACATCTGGGAAAGTCATTTTTAACAATCCTAATCCTTTTTCTAATTTTGCAGCTTCAATTCCTCTTGCTTTGGCTAACTCATGTATAGGTAAATGTAATTTGGCTACATCAAAAGATATCGCATCAATTCCAACTTTCATAGTATTTCTTTTTAAGTGGTTAAAATTACAATTATGAACCTAAAAACAATCTCCTATCAAACTAGAAAATAGCATTTTCAAGGATTTTTATGAATTTTAAAAAAATAACTCTATTCTACATTAAAATTCATAATTCTACAACGTTTTATATCAAAAAAAATTCAATAGTATTAATGTAGATTTTTAACACATTTAAACCGGATTGTTAATAATAAAATACTACATTTACACGTTTAATTATAAGAGTGCTTCTAACATACTAAAACAAAAATTATTAACCCATTAGAACAAAAATGAAGAAATTCTTACCGATATTTATTTTGGCATTAGGGATAAGTTTCTTCTCCTGTTCTGACAAGGACGATAATTTAGTAAATGATGAACCTCAATTAATAATTAAATTTGAGTTTAATCCAAATCAACAAAGACTTGATAATTTAGGTCAACCCGCAGTTGTTGCATCTGGTCACGCTGCTCAATCACCTGTTTTTAATAGTATAAGTGCCCATTATTTTGAATTAAGTCCAAATGCTTATACACAGCTTGGAGATGGAACTGTTTTGTATCATGCTCCAGAAACCCTTACAGGAGGAGATTTAGCAATCGATTTTACACAAGCAACTGTTGTTTCTAGTGGCGAGACTTTCTTGTCTATTCCTTTAAAAGAAGTAAACCAAGGAAGCTATCAATATGTCAGAGTTTCTTTATCGTATCAAAATTATGATATATCCATCTTAAACAACAACACAAATTACACCGCAACTTTAGAAAGTTTTGTGGGCTACAACACTTATATTACAACACATCAAATAGGAAATAATATTTTTAATGTAAACGCTAACAAACTTCAAGGATATTGGGCTTTAGGACTACATAACTACCCTTATGCTACTTCTGGTCAAGCTCCAGAAGGATCAACTACAGTTCCTAATCCGATTGCTACTACTTCAGCAATTCCACAAGGTTCATGCGTTGTTACAGGTAAATTCCCATCTAATTTAGTCATTACCGGAACTGAAACTAAAGACATCATTGTTACACTATCTTTATCTACAAACAATAGTTTTGAATGGGAAGAAGTAAATATGGACGGAAAATACGAACCAACCGCTGGTGAGAACGTAATCGATATGGGAATTAGAGGTTTGGAACCCTCTTACAAATAAACATTTACTAGGTAACTCTTTGATTTACAAACCCAATTAAACATATTTTAAATTCATTATAAATTACCACTAAAAGGTTGTAGTTAAATTTTTTATGCTGTATTTTTGTTTGATTTTTAAAACTTGAACAATCAAATTAAATTATGGCAAAATCAGCACTTTTAAAGTCATCTATTGCTAAGAAATACTGGATGGCTCTTACAGGTTTATTTTTATGCTTGTTTTTAGCTGGTCACTTGGCTGGAAATCTTCAGCTTTTAGTACCAAATAATGCTTTGAATTTTAATCAGTATGCGTTATTTATGACCACTAATCCTGCAGTAAAAGTTCTTTCTTATTTAACGTACATTTCCATTCTTTTCCATGCTATTGATGGATTTTTATTGACGTATCAAAACGCTAAAGCGAGACCAATTGGGTATGCCAAATCAAATCCTTCTGCAAATAGCAGTTTTTCATCTAGAAACATGGCGCTATTAGGAACAATTGTTTTGGTATTCATTGTTACTCACATGGTAAATTTTTGGGCAAAAATGCATTTTGACAAAAACATGCCACTAATGACACAATCAATAGAAGGTCAACCTGGTATGAAACAAGATTTTTATGTTGGAACACAAGCTGGACAATATTACCCAGTAGAACAAGTAGAAATTGGAACTCATACAGACGAACATAATCATGCTCCAAAGCAATTTAAATTGGTTAAAAAAACGGAATTATACCATGCGCAAGCAAATGTAAAAGTAGCAGATTTATATAAAGACTTATATAAAATTACCTTAGCCTTTTTTAGAGATGCTAAATATGGTTTATACTTTACAATTGGCTACGTTTTAGCCATGTTTGCACTTGGTTTTCACTTATGGCACGGTTTCCAAAGTGCTTTTCAATCTTTGGGATTAAACAGCCCTAAATATACTCCTATAATCAAGTTTATTGGGAAAGCTTTTGCTGTAATTGTTCCTTTATTGTTTGCGATTATCCCATTATATATTCATTTTACTAAATAATCAACATCAGATATCATATGAAGTTAGATTCTAAAATACCAGAAGGACCATTAAATCAAAAATGGACTGATTATAAAGACCACTTAAAATTAGTTGCTCCAAATAATAGACCAAAATTAGACATTATAGTTGTAGGAACTGGTTTAGCAGGTGCATCAGCTGCTGCTTCTCTAGGAGAAATGGGTTATAATGTAAAAGCATTTTGTTTTCAAGATTCGCCTCGTAGAGCACACTCAATTGCTGCTCAAGGAGGTATTAACGCTGCGAAAAATTATCAAAATGACGGAGATAGTATTTACCGTTTATTTTATGACACTATTAAAGGTGGTGATTATAGAGCACGTGAAGCAAACGTTCATCGTTTAGCAGAAGTTTCAGGAAATATTATTGACCAATGTGTTGCGCAAGGTGTTCCATTTGCACGTGATTATGGCGGAATGTTAGACAATCGTTCGTTTGGTGGTGTACAAGTACAACGTACTTTTTATGCTGCTGGACAAACAGGGCAGCAATTATTACTAGGTGCCTACTCCGCTTTATCAAGACAAATTGGTTTAGGCCGAGTAAAAATGTACAACCGTCACGAAATGCTAGATTTAGTAAAAATTGATGGTAAAGCACGTGGAATTATTGCACGTAATTTAATCACAGGTGAAATAGAAAGACACTCTGCACACGCAGTAGTTATTGCTTCTGGTGGTTATGGAAACGTATATTTCTTATCCACTAATGCAATGGGTAGTAATGTAAGTGCAGGTTGGAAAATTCATAAAAAAGGAGCAGCTTTTGCAAATCCTTGTTATGTACAAATTCACCCAACATGTATTCCTGTTCATGGAACAAATCAATCGAAGTTAACGTTAATGTCTGAATCATTGCGTAACTCAGGTCGTATTTGGGTACCAAAGAAAAAAGAAGACGCAGAAGCTATTCGTGCTGGCAAATTAAAACCAACACAAATTGCCGAAGAAGATAGAGATTATTACTTAGAAAGAAGATACCCTGCTTTTGGTAACTTAGTACCTCGTGATGTAGCTTCTCGTGCTGCAAAAGAGCGTTGTGATGAAGGTTTTGGAATTGAAGCAAATGACACAAACGAAGGAGTTTATTTAGATTTCTCATCAGAAATTAAAAATAAAGGTAAAGAAGTGGCTTATGCACAAGGAAATCACAATCCTTCGGAAGAAGAAATCATCACTCTAGGTAAAAAATGGATTGAAGAAAAATATGGTAACTTATTTGAAATGTATGAAAAAATTACAGATGAGAATCCATATGAAACCCCTATGAAAATTTACCCTGCAGTGCATTATACGATGGGTGGTGTTTGGGTAGATTACAACTTACAATCAACTATTCCAGGTTGTTTTGTGGCTGGTGAAGCCAACTTCTCTGACCATGGTGCAAATAGATTGGGTGCCTCAGCATTAATGCAAGGTTTGGCCGATGGTTATTTTGTACTTCCCTATACGGTTTCCAATTATTTAGCTGACGAAATTAGAACGGGTAAAATTTCTACTGACGCTCCTGAATTTGCTGAAGCTGAAAAAAATGTGAAAGATAGCATCAATATGTTCTTAAACAATAATGGAACAAAATCGGTTGATTATTTCCACAAGAGGTTAGGACATGTAATGTGGAATAAGGTGGGTATGGCGCGTAACGAACAAGGACTGAAAGAAGCTATTGCAGAAATTGGTCAAATTAGAGACGAATTCTACAAAGACGTATATGTACCTGGAAATGCTGATGAACTTAATCCAGAATTAGAAAAAGCTCTTCGAGTTGCTGATTTCTTGGAATTAGGTCAATTAATGGCAATGGATGCCTTACAAAGAAATGAATCTTGTGGAGGACACTTTAGAGAAGAATATCAAGATGCTGAGGGTGAAACCTTACGTGATGACGAAAACTTCTCATTTGTAAGTGCTTGGGAATACAAAGGCCAGGACACTACTAAAGCAGAATTACACAAAGAAGAATTGAAGTATGAATTCATTAAAATTGCAGCTAGAAACTATAAATAAGAAATTATGAGTACAGCAAAAAACATAAATATAAACCTTAAAATTTGGCGTCAAAAAAACGCGAATGATAAAGGAGGAATTGTAGATTACAAATTAGATAACGTATCTACTGCAAGTTCGTTTTTAGAAATGCTAGACCAATTAAACGAACAATTAATTAACAACAAACAAGAACCAGTTGCTTTTGATCATGATTGTAGAGAAGGAATTTGCGGTATGTGTTCCTTATATATTAACGGTAGAGCACACGGACCAGAAACTGGGACAACTACTTGCCAACTTCATATGAGAAAGTTCAAAGATGGTGATACTATTTACATTGAGCCTTTTAGAAGTAAAGCTTTCCCTGTTGTAAAAGATTTAGTTGTTGATAGAAGTTCGTTTGATAGAATTCAGCAAGCGGGAGGATTTGTTTCTGTAAACACATCAGGTAACACAATAGATGCTAATGCAACTCCTGTACCAAAAGATGACGCTGACAAAGCATTTATGGCAGCTGCTTGTATTGGGTGTGGTGCTTGTGTGGCAACTTGTAAAAACGGCTCTGCAATGCTTTTTGTAGGTGCAAAAGTATCTCAATATGCCCTATTACCACAAGGTAAAGTAGAAGCCGCGCAACGCGTTCAAAACATGGTCAGACAAATGGACGAAGAAGGCTTTGGTAACTGTACCAATACTGGAGCTTGTGAAATTGAATGTCCAAAAGGTATTTCATTAGAAAATATTGCTCGAATGAATAGAGAGTTCTTAAAAGCAAGTTTATAATAGAAAGTACATACTACTAAATAAAAAAACTCCCGATTCACATCGGGAGTTTTTTTATTGTTAATCTTCTATTTTTTCTTTCATTACGAAAGTTTCCATAAATTTTGTGGTGTAATTACCTTCAACATAATCCGGTTCATCCATAAGTTGTCTATGAAATGGAATAGTCGTTTTAATTCCTTCAATAACAAACTCATCTAAAGCTCTTTTCATCTTATTGATTGCTTCTTCTCTTGTTTGAGCAGTAGTAATTAATTTTGCAATCATAGAGTCATAATTAGGCGGAATTGTATATCCAGCATATACATGCGTATCTAAACGCACACCATGCCCTCCAGGAGAATGTAAAACCGTTATTTTACCTGGGGAAGGGCGAAAATCATTGTACGGATCTTCAGCATTGATACGACATTCTATAGAGTGTAATTGTGGAAAATAATTTTTACCTGAAATAGGCACTCCTGCTGCTACTAAAATTTGCTCGCGAATTAAGTCATAATCAATTACTTGTTCTGTAATTGGATGTTCTACCTGAATACGCGTATTCATTTCCATAAAATAAAAATTTCTATGCTTATCCACCAAGAATTCTACAGTTCCAGCTCCTTCATATTTAATAAATTCCGCTGCTTTAACCGCTGCATCTCCCATTTTATTTCGAAGTTCATCCGTCATAAAAGGAGAAGGTGTTTCTTCTGTTAATTTTTGATGTCTTCTTTGAACAGAACAGTCTCTTTCCGATAAATGACAAGCTTTACCAAAAGAATCTCCAATTACCTGAATTTCTATATGCCTTGGTTCTTCAATTAATTTTTCCATGTACATCCCATCATTACCAAAAGCAGCACCAGCTTCTTGACGAGCACTTTCCCATGCTTTTAATAAATCTTCAGGTTTCCAAACCGCTCTCATTCCTTTTCCACCACCACCAGCTGTTGCTTTAAGCATCACAGGATATCCCATGTCTTTTGCAATTTTTTGAGCTTGTTCAAAAGATTCTAAAATACCATCAGAACCAGGAACACAAGGCACACCTGCAGCTTTCATAGTAGCTTTAGCTGTAGCTTTATCACCCATTTTATCTATCATTTCAGCAGAAGCTCCAATGAATTTGATACCATGTTCTTCACATATTTTTGAAAATTTAGCGTTCTCAGACAAAAAACCATATCCAGGATGTATTGCATCTGCATTTGTAATTTCAGCAGCAGCAATAATATTAGACATCTTTAAATAAGAAAGGTTGCTTGGAGGAGGCCCAATACATACTGCTTCATCTGCAAAACGCACATGTAAACTGTCTGCATCAGCTGTAGAATAAACAGCAACAGTTTTAATTCCCATCTCTTTACAGGTTCTAATTACACGTAAGGCAATTTCCCCTCTATTTGCAATTAATATTTTTTTAAACATAATATTTTTAATTAGATAATTAGACAATATGTCAATTAGACAAAAAGAAGTAATTACTTCTAAATACTAATTTCTAACTTTATTAAGATGGATCAACTAAAAATAAAGGTTGGTCAAATTCTACTGGTGAAGAATCGTCAACTAATATTTTAACAATTTTACCAGAAATTTCTGATTCAATTTCGTTAAATAATTTCATAGCTTCAATTACACAAACTACATCACCTTTAGAAACCGAGCTACCTACTTCTACAAAAACAGGTTTGTCTGGAGCTGGTTTTCTATAAAAAGTACCAATTATTGGCGATTTTATAGTAATATATTTTGAATTGTCATCCGCTTCTTTAGTTGTTTGTGGAGTTACTGGAGCTGTTGGAGCAACAGGTTGATTCGCTGGAGCTTGTGGTAAAGCATTAGAAACGGGAACTTGTTGTACATAAGTAGTTGTACTTTCTGCACCTTCACTTGTAGTTTTTATGGTGATTTTAAAATCATCCATTTCTAACTTTACTTCGGTAGCTCCTGATTTAGCTACAAATTTAATTAGGTTTTGAATTTCTCTAATATCCATACTATTTGACATTTGGTTTGGTTTGTTATTGTTTATTATAAGCCCATTTCAGATAAATCGCTCCCCATGTGAAGCCACCTCCAAAGGCTGCAAAAATAATATTATCTCCCTTTTTTAATTGACTCTCAAAATCACATAATAGCAACGGTAAAGTTGCAGAGGTAGTGTTGCCATAACGGTGAATGTTTACTAATACCTTAGACTCTTCAACTCCCATTCTATTAGCGGTAGCATCAATAATTCTCTTATTGGCCTGATGTGCAACCAACCAATTTACATCATCATGTGTAAGTTGGTTTCTTTCCATTATTTTTTCGCTCACATCAGCCATTCCAGACACTGCATATTTAAAAACAGTCTTCCCATCTTGAAATACATAATGCTGTTTGTTTTTTACAGTTTCTTCAGAAGCTGGTAAAATAGAACCTCCAGCCTCAATTTTTAGAAACTCTCTACCCACTCCATCACTTCTTAAGATTTCATCTTGCAACCCTAATCCGTCCTCATTAGGCTCAAACAAAACAGCTCCACCTCCATCACCAAAAATGATACAGGTAGCCCTATCAGTGTAATCAATAATAGATGACATTTTGTCTGCACCTATTAATAAGACTTTTTTATATTTTCCGGATTGTATGTAAGCAGAAGCGGTAGACATTCCATAAAGAAAACTGGAACATGCTGCTTGTAAGTCAAAAGCAAAAGCATTTGTTGCTCCAATTTGAGTAGCAACATAAACTCCTGTAGAAGCAACTGGCATATCTGGAGTTGCCGTTGCCATAATTACTAAATCAATTTCTTTTGGATCAATTTTAGCTTTATCAAATAGATTTTGAGCAGCTTTTATTGCCAAAAAGGAAGTTCCTTCGCCTTCTTCCTTTAAAATTCTTCTTTCTTTTATTCCCGTTCTAGTAGTAATCCATTCATCGTTGGTTTCTACCATATTTTCCAACACTTGATTAGACAACACATAATCAGGAACATATGAGCCAATAGCTGTTATTGCGGCTGTAATTTTATTCATAAAAATAATTTTTCTTTTTTAATAATCGCTTAATAAAAAAGTGTTTGAAATTACAAAAAAAAAATCAAACCTGTGTAAAATAAAGTTATTAATATAACAAAATGCATATTAACAAAAAAACTCTCACTGCGTGAGAGTTTTTCTCTATTTCATTGAAGCAATTAAGCTACTGCCTCAGCTTTATCAATTACTACTTGACCTCTGTAGTACATTTTACCTTCATGCCAGTAAGCTCTGTGGTATAAATGTGCTTCACCTGTAACAGGACATGTTGCAATTTGAGGAACAGACGCTTTATAGTGCGTTCTTCTCTTGTCTCTTCTCGTTTTCGAGGTTTTTCTCTTAGGATGTGCCATTTTACTATATTATTTATCCGTTAATAGTTTTTTTAAATTCTCCCACCTTGGGTCTATATTCTCTTCTTCCTTTTTATCTTCTTTCGGAGATAATGCATCTAATTTATCTAAAACATCTGTTTTTAAAGTTCCATCTTTTACACCTGGGTGAATTCTTTTAAATGGAACAGAAAGAACAATCATTTCATATATATATTGAGATACATCTACCTGAAACTCACCGTGTGGCAAAATGAGCAACTCTTCATTTTCATCATTAAATGAATCTCCAAAATTCACAATTAACCTCAATTTACCCTTAACTGGCAAATCAAAAGGCTCATTCGTTAAATCACAAGGAACATTTACTATTCCTTTATGCTTGAAATTCAACTCAAGCATCGTGTTTTTTTTCTCTAAAATTAAATCTACTTTAATAGCTACACTATTAAATTCTTCAAAATTAAAGTGCTCAAAGAACGAATTATCTAACTGATATTCAAACTGATGCTTTCCGATTTTTAATCCAGAAAACTGAATTAAATATGCTTTTAAATTTTTCATAACAACAGTCAACCTTTCTTTAAGGGGTTGCAAAGATATAAAATTATTATAAATTCAAACATGTTATAAACATTTTTTTGTTTACAACTAATTTTGTTTTGCCTTCAAAGGCTTTTTTGTAAGTTCTTGATATTCATTTCGCTTTTTATAAATATCCAAAGCTAAATAAACCGCTTCTTTAAATGAATCATGTTTCGCAATTCCTTTTCCAGCTATTTCAAAAGCTGTCCCATGATCTGGAGAAGTACGTATTCGATTTAATCCTGCTGTATAATTCACTCCATTACCAAAAGACAAGGTTTTAAAAGGAATTAAACCTTGGTCGTGGTACATAGCTAAAATAGCATCATATTTTTCATATTGTAAAGAACCGAAAAAACTATCGGAAGCATAAGGCCCAAAAACCAACTGACCTAAATCAAACATTTTTTTTACTGCGGGTTTAATCACTTTTTCTTCTTCATCACCTATAACACCATTATCACCACTATGAGGATTTAAACCCAAAATAGCCACTTTAGGCTTAGAAATACCAAAATCTTGCTGTAAGGTTTTTACGATTGTCCCCACTTTTCTTTCCAACAATTCTTCTGTCAAATAATTTGAAATTTCGTTTACTGGAATATGGTCGGTAAGAAGCCCTACTCTTAATTTATCATGAACCATTAACATTAGAGCATTTCCAGACAACTCTTTGTCCAAATAATCAGTATGTCCAGGAAATTTAAAATCTTCAGATTGAATATTATATTTGTTTATTGGAGCCGTAACCAGTACATCTACTTGCTTGTCTTTAAGTGCTTTTGTTGCTGTAGCAAAAGATTTTATTGCATATTTACCAACTACATCATCATTCTTTCCAAATTCTAAATTTACACCTTCTTTCCATACATTCAAAACATTAATTTTCCCTAAAACAATTTGCTCTAAAGAATCGATTCCATGTAAACTTGAATCTAAAGCTAGGTTCTTTTTTAAAAAAGATATGATTTTAACATTTGCAAAAATAACTGGAGTACAAAGCTCAAGCATTCTATTATCTTCAAAGGTTTTCAAGATTACTTCTGGACCAATTCCGTTCAAATCTCCTATTGATATTCCTACAATTATATTTTCTGCTTTTTTAACCATAACTAGTTAGTATTTATTGCTTACTTTTGAGCTACAAATTTAGTAAAATAAATCAGTTATGTTTACAGGTATTATTGAAACATTAGGAACTCTACAAGAAATAAGTCAAGAGCAAGAAAACTTACATTTAAAAATTGAATCTAACATTACCCATGAATTAAAAATCGACCAAAGCGTAGCTCATAATGGCATTTGTTTAACGGTTGTAGCAATAGAAAACAACACTTATACCGTTACTGCAATTAAAGAAACGATTGACAAAACCACAATTTCATCATGGAAACTAAATGATAAAATAAACTTAGAAAGAGCCATGAAACTTGGTGATCGTTTAGATGGTCATATTGTTCAAGGTCATGTCGACCAAACAGGAATTTGCATTAACATTAAAGAAGCAGACGGAAGTTGGTATTTCACTTTTGAGTATGACAAAACTCAAAGTAATATTACAATTGAAAAAGGCTCAATAACTGTCAATGGAACGAGCTTGACTGTTGTAGATTCAAAATTAAATCAATTTTCAGTAGCCATTATTCCATATACCTATGAGAACACTAACTTTAAAACTTTTAAAGTTGGAACAATAGTAAATTTAGAATTTGATGTTATAGGAAAATATGTAAAAAGAATACAAGATTTAAGAGTGTAAAAGAATTATAGATAATTCTTTTTAAAATCGAATTTTCTTACTATATAATAACCAAAAATCAAGCCTGCAAATATCATAGCAACGACTCCATTGTCTATAGGCAACCCTGGCGGTGGAGTTGGTGGTGGTGGCGGAGGTGTCGAATCAGAAAAAACATTCTGAAAAGACAACAAAACTAATAAAAGAATAAGTCTTTTGTTCATCATAATTTCCATTAGGTTACAAAAATAAAAACTTTTTCCTATTTTAAAAGAAAATTGTTCTTTAATATTATATGAATAAATTGAGGCCAATCATTTTATTACTTACGAAATTATAAATATTTCTGTATTAAACAATTTTTTTTTAACAAAAACTTTTAAAAATGTTTTTCTTATTAAAAAACAAAATAGCCTTCAATGAAGGCTATTTTGTTTTGTGGTCCCACCTGAACTCAAATATCTTTAATCAAATAAAATCAAATATAATCAAATAAACAAAGGCTTCTTTAAATATAAGATGTTTTGTATATTTCATTATATTTGATTAAAAACCATTAAAGTAATTGTTGGCTAAATGTCGGCTTTTTCTTTAAGTTTGCTTAAAAAAATAAAACATGGCTACAATTAAATTTTTAATTCAGACAAAAAATAATCCTGCAAATATTTATGTTAGATTAATAGATGGTCGTAAGGTTGATGTTAAAACAAAAACAAACTTCATTATTAATCCTTCAGAATGGAGTGCTGCTAAACAACGTCCAAAAAATTTAAAGAATGCCGAATTTAAAAATCTTGATTTCGAATTGCAAGAACTTAAAACTAAGTTGCTAAATTACTACAATAATAATTTAGATCAGGAAATAAATTTACAATGGCTAAAAAATTTTTTTAATCCACAAGAGGAAAGTATAGTTCCAACATCATTAATTGATTATTTTAATTTTTATTTAGAAGAGAGAAAAAACGATATAAGCCATAGGCAAGTATTAAAAATTAATGTTGTAAAGAACAAACTAATCAAAATTGAAAAAGAATACAAGAAAAAGTATTTAGTTAAAGATATTAATATAAAATTCAAAAATGAATTTGAAAATTATAATCTAACAAATGGATATAGCAAAAACACTATTGCTAATAATTTAAAAGTAATTAAGTCCATTTGTAAGCACGCTAAGAAACGAGGATTAACGATAAGCAATGAATTAGAAGAAATTCGTACTACAGAAAGAAAAGCAATTAGTGTTTATTTAACTTTTGAAGAATTAGAAAAAATTGAAAATCTAAAAATAGGCATCCAGGAACAAGAAGAAGCTAGAGATTGGCTATTAATAAGTTGTTATACAGGACAAAGAATTTCAGATTTTATGAGATTCAAAAAAGAAATGGTTATTACTCATTCAGGTAAGCAATTAATTGAGTTTTCTCAACAAAAAACAGGTAAAAAAATGGTTTTACCATTGCACCCAAAGGTTACTGCAATTTTAAAAAAGAGAAACGGTAATTTTCCGAAAAAAACTACCGACCCTAAATATAATGTTCTAATAAAAATAGTTTGTAAAAAAGCTGGAATTACAGATTTAGTTTTCGGAGGAAAAAACGATCCCGATACAAATCGCAAAGTGTTTAAAGAATATGAAAAACATGAATTAGTAACTTCACATATTGGTAGACGTTCTTTTGCAACAAATTTTTACGGAACCATTCCTACTTCTTTACTTATTTCTGCAACTGGACACAGCACCGAAAAAATGTTTTTGACATATATTGGAAAAAGCAGTTCCGACCAAGCTTTGGAATTAGCCAACTATTTTTAAAAAGCTATTTCCTATTAGCTACTTTTTCGATAGATTTTTGTAATACATTGTAAATGGAATAATCAAAATACATTTTCATACTAGCTCCAAGTTTTTCAGATTCTTTAAAAAACTTTTCTAGCAAATCGTTATTGTTAAATGGCAAACATAGCAATCTTTCTTTATCATCTCCCTTTTTTGCAGAAATAAGCATAGCTCTAGCTACATTGTTTTTTGTGTCCCAGTATAAAAAGTAAGTGTAAGTGAATTCTTTAAATGTATTTTGTTCAATTTTTTTTAATTCAAATCCATCTTTCATTTTATTTCCTAGAGCCAATTCTTTTGGCAGCTCTTCTAATAGATAATTGTACTCTTCTACGCTTGTACTGATTTTTTCTTGAGAAAGCACTGAAAACGATACAACAAACAATAATAATGTTAAAATTTTCTTCATGGTAAAATATTTATTTAGTATTAATTCACAAAATAAACTGTAATTATTTAACCAGTCAATACGTATTTATACTGATTTTTTAATACGTGTAAATACGTACCTTTTATAACCTTGTACGTATTTATACGTATATAATTTTAACATTAAATACATTTTATCTGTAATAATTTTAACAAATAAAATACGTTCTTTGTAGAAGTTGCTGTTTGTTATATCATGTTTGTTTTAGAGAATTAATACTTTTATAGTATTATTAATTTTAAAACATTTTATTATGAAAAAAGTTATGACTTTTGAGGTTAAAAAATTAACCAACAAACATTTGAAAACAATTAAAGGTGGTGAAGATGCTACTACGGTTCCTCCAGCAGTAACTGATGAAGAGGATATCGATAGAGGTGGCGGAAGACCAAAGACTAATGGTTAAAAAATGATAAAAAGACTAATAGCTTCATTCCTGGTACTTGTATCAGGAATGATTTTGTTAAGTGACTTGTTTGTAAGTTACTACAATATTGAATTTAAAAACATATACGGATTTAACTCTACTACAAATTTTGTGTTTTGGCTATCTATGATGATAAGCCAATTTCTTATTATTATTGCAGCACAATTTAAACCTTACAGAATAAGTTATTTAGCCCCAATCTATATAATTTCTTTATCTCTTTACTGGATATTTTTTTCAAATGATTACGATAACAAGTCTTATTTTAATATTTATGTACTTGGATTCTCGTTAGCTTTGTTAGTGGTTATTTCTCTAATTTCAATGATTATGAATAAAGAGAAAGTAGAAACAGAACAAAAAAATGCTAAACTAAAATTACTTGAAAATATCTTTGATTTAACAGTTTTAAAAATCAAAAAAGCAGATAAAAATTAATGGGTTTAAAAAGCAATAAAAATTCTAGTTATAAAGAACTCAACTTTATAGTTTCTGAAGCTATGGATAAACTTAAAAAAGGTTTATTATCAGAGCAGGAATATATTTCTATTATTTTAAACGTAGAAAAAGAAGTTAAAAACATTAACGATTCAAAAAAAGAGAATACTCTAAATGACTTCTTTTGGAGAATTATTAACTAGCTCTTTTTGGTTGGATTAGAAACCATTTTTTTTGCTTTCTCTAAATTTTCCTTAAGATTAATATATTCTAACTGTTCCTCGAGTTCCTTAAAAATGTTTTGATTTAAAATTGCAGATTCATCAATTTTACTTGTAGCAAGATCAACCTTATTTTCAAGTCGAACAAGTATTTCCTCGTTTTGTTTAGTCAACAATTCAATTTTATCCTTATAAGCTACAATTAAGTCATCTCTTAATTGAATTTCTTTAGTAATGATTTCAGAATCTACTGTGTTAGTTGTTTTTGAGGTGTTTAAAGAGGTGTTTTTATTAGATAAATCATTATTAATAAAATCATCTATAGAAATTTTAAAATAATCACAGATGCTCTGTATCGTTTCGATTTTAGGTTGAGATTTTTCATTTATATAAAATGAAATATTACCTCTATTTAATCCAAACATTGCACCAAACTCATCCCTAGAACAATTCATTTTATTAACTAAGAATGACAAATTATTAGAAATATAATTTTTCATTATAAAATTTATGTTATTTAAACAATTGAAAGTCAATTAATTAAGAATTAATTTATAAAAAATATGTATTTTAGTTATAAAATATTTGTCTTAATTATAAAATATATGTAATATTGTCGTATCAAAATACGAAAAAATTATGACTGTAGCAGATTTTAAAAAAGAGAGGAATGAGAAAATTAAATCTCGTTATGAGGAATTGAAGAAAATTACTGGAAGAGGGTCGAAGGCTCTTTCAGTAACTGCTACGGAGTTTGGTTTAAGTACTCATGCAATAGATTCTATAATTTATCCGAGAATTAAAACTAAAACTGTGCCAAAGGAACAATAAGTATAAAAAACATTATAACCATAAACACAACCCTAAAGAGTAAGCATGGCTAACTCACTAAAAGTAAGTTCATTGTTTAATTTGTAATAAAAACTATTTATAAGAAAATTTTCATTCTTGTTCGTAATATGGTGGTACTAAATAGTTTTAAAAATTGATTAATGCGGTTACATTAATCTTTTGAATTACAAATATTGGGTTGTGTTTTTAAAAATAAAAGTTAGTAAAATAGAATAGAGCGCCCGTCAAACCTTAAAAAAATTACTATGGAAGCAGTACAAATTACAAATTTATCACCACTCGAGCTTTCTCGTTTAATTAAAAACGAAGTAATGGAATTTGTTAAGCCAAAAGAAGAAGAAGAAGAACTACTTACACAAAAAGAGGTAGCAGGTTTTTATAAGGTTAGCGTTCAAACTATTATTAAATGGCAAAAGGATGGCATAATAAAGGCTTATGCAATTGGAAATGAACGCAGATACAAGAAAAGTGAACTTATAAAAAATTTAATCCTAATAAAATAAACATGAAAAAGAGTGGATTTTGTAGACAAATAATACACGAATCAATAGATATTTTACTTCATTTAAACAATGAAAACTTTAATTTAATTAACAAATTAAAAGAATCATTAAATATTGCTATAGAAAACCATGTATTATATGAAAATGAAATAGCCATAGGTGATTATATAGCATTTCATAAAGAACAAGAAAGGATAGCATTATTTTCTAGTAATTTAGTTCCAAAAAGTTTTAAACCTTCACACGAGAATAAATACAAATTAAGCGAGGATAATAAGAAACTAGAATGTGAATACTTAAGTAATCACATAGAATCATACTTTATTATCGAAAATAATGAACAAATAAAAGTTTTAAATTTTCTTGATAACAAATTGGATGAAATTAAGGTAGAGATAGGTTTCTATATCATTAAGAACGAGTGGGGCTACAATAAGTGTGTTTCAAATGAAGATTTTCAGAAGAATTATAAAATTGTTGAGTCTTAAACATAAAAAAAGAGAGTGGATACCACTCCACTCTCAACCATTTAACCACACCATGAACGGTGTAGATTGTTAAGCCACCACAGCTTAACGGTCCAAAATTAAGTAAAAATTATGACAAATAATAAAATAATAGAAGCAACAGCTGCTTTTAAAAAGTTGGACAAAGTAACGCAAGTCATTTACAAAAGAAAACAAATGATGGATATCGTTAAACGTGAGTTAGAAGTAGCAAGAACAATTGGTTTTGAAAGCTACGTAGAAAAATACAATCCTGATCAATACAAGAAGGATGTAATACAAGAGCTACTCTCGACCATTTAACCAACCGTAAAATACCACTTCACGTTACAAAACGTGTGAATCCTTGACGTTGAGGGCGAGTTTTTGGGTTAACATCGCTCTCTTCTGAAAGGTTAAGTTTAATTTAAAACATGAACGATATGCATTTAATTACTGAAAATGAAGTTTACAAACGCGAAAGCGAAGAAAAATTCAGTTTAAAAGAGCTAATAACATTAAAGCTTCCTGAACCTGTCACTTACACTAAAGAAGATTATGACTGGTATATGACTGTAGCATTAGAAAAAGTTGACAAAGTAACTCAAGACAGAAATTTACTTACATCTAAATTAATTTTGGAATACAGGTGGGCAATTCGTGAGGGTTATAATCATCAATTAGATACTGCTTTGAAAAACAGATACGATTATCCAAGAAACCAAAATACCGTAAAAGGCATTCAAAGTTATATTGAAAGAATTAAAAAAGCTTCAGATGAAGAAATGAAAGCTTTGGAAGTTGAATCATAAATTTAAAAACATCAAATAAAATGGCACTAGTAAACATTAACAATGAAGTTAAAGATAAAATTTTAAATGTAGGACAATTAATCGAATTATTAGAAAAATGTCCAAAAGATGCATTAGTATATCATGAAGGTTGTGATTGTTATGGACAAGCTGATAGAGTCGAATTTGATGAAACAGACAATACTATTTTAATAGGACGATGTAATTAATTTAAAAAAAATATTATGGGAAATATTCAGAATTTAAACGAAAAAGAAGCACGATACACCACAGATATTGAAAGCCTGCAAGAACTAATTGAAAAAGACAACGAAATACAGCCAGTAAGCCATTTACAACTGTATCTTATTCAACAAAGAAAAGAAATACATAAAATTCAAACTAATCAAATTAACAATATAGAAGTTGTTGAACCTGAAATAAAATAAAACCATTTACCATTTAAAAACCACACGTACCATGAAATTTTCACCACTTAAAGCCATACTATACTTCATAGTATTTTTAACAGTTCTATTCCTTTACTTTTGGGTAACAGGAAAATCTAATCAAGAAACCTTAAAAGAAGATATTAACTCATTTGTTATTTGTCTTTCAGCATTCGCAATCATTGTTTTCGGAACGAATATATATATCAATTCGCTAAACAAAAATTGATATGAGGTCGAATAACAATAATAGCAATCCAGCGAAAATTGGAGAGTTATTTCACGCCAATATTTTTGGGAAAATAACTCCTGTAACGCAAAATAACGTTCCAGTAAACGTTATTCGACGTGACGTTATCGATACGTTTAAAGACGTTAAACCCACGTTAGAAAAACCAAAAATTTACGTTGCATCTGCGTTTAACGAACGCCCATTAAAGGCAATATGGCCAATACTTGAAAACGAATCTTTTGCAGCTACTATGGACAAATTCAGGGTTTATGTAGCCGATATCAATGATAAACGTAAAATTGAAAATGAATCCATTGCCAAATACAACGAGAGTTGCAAATTAGTAATACTTTCCGAAATGCAGGAAACGTTGAAAAGAGTTTTTGTTAAGAAATTTAAAACGTATTCAGCTAGCTTTTATAATAAGGAAGTAGATAAACTTTTTACTGAAAAAGGCATCCAATTACCAAAGAAAAAGCTTCACATTCTTAAATATCCTACAGAGCTAATTTTCCAAAACATTCTTCACGAATACGCACAGCAATTAAAACAGAATACAAAAGTAATTCAGGATTTAGGTATTACTCAAGAGAGACCGTTAAAAATGCTTGAAATTAATTCCGTTAAGATTACCCAGTTAGAAAGAAACGGTATTAAGAGTATTTCAGTAACCAACGAAACGATTAAGAATCACAGAAAGCATTTAATTGATGCAGGTGTGTTTTTTGACTATACTTTTTGCGGTCACAGAAGAGGTGTAAAAGTGCATATAAACCCCGAAATTTTAGTTGTTTTAGACCTCAAAACCGAAAAATTAACAACCCTTGAAAATCAATGCGTTACGCTCCGAACCGCTAAAAGTTTTTGCAATAACAAAGAGATTACTGTAACTAAAGTAAATAAAAGTAAAATAAAAGAGAATGTTGATAACAATTCTCTTGAGATAGGAACGGCTTCGCCTGATAATTCATTTGCTTTTTACAATAACACCACTTCACAGTTAGAAAATAAGCAAACAGAGGGGCGCGCGAAAAATGTTAAAATTTCAGAAAATCTCGAAATTTTAATTGAAGATAAGATTGGGTTTTGCAATAATTTGAAATTAGGCAAGTATAATAACTATGTTCCTATCGATATCAGATATTTATACCACGAATCCAAGTACGGGACTATTCCTCGAGAAAGATTTAAAGAACTAATTATTCAAGATTTTTTCAAAAGTTTAGCAAGATTATACAAAAACAGCTCACCGTTTTTTGGTTCTTGGCTACAAGCTTACAATCAATGGATGGATAAGAAATTAATTGCTAAAAATGGCTATTTATACCACAAAGATTTAATGGTAGATAAGTTACAAGAATACCGTTGGAGATTGAACCATGCATCCAAATGGTTTACAAAATACAATGTAAAACCATTATACCCGAATCAATATTTAGATTTTACAAGAACAAATCCTAAAGAGATTGGTTTTGAATACACTCAAAAAGCTTTTCAAAAGCATAAAAAAGACATTCAAGAACGTATAAGTAACGAAAATGTAATCATTTTAAACGCAAAGAAACGTAAAGAACGTATCAATTATGCTAAGAAATTTGATTTAGTAATTAAAAGATTTATGAATAACCGACTATCGTTAAACGATACGTTCGATTACATCAAAAACAATCTCCCTGAACAATACCGATTAAAATTTACAGAAAAATTAATGAGTTACTCAGTAAAAAAAACTAAAACATTTTAATTATGAAAATAATAGCTCCTTTTAGCGGTGGAAAAGACAGTCAAGCAACACTTTTATATGCAGTTGAAAAATATGGTTTAGAAAATGTAATCGCTGTATTTTGTGATACAAAGTGGGAGCATGATATTACTTATGCTCATGTCAAATATGTAATTGAAAAATTAGGAGTTACATTTTTTAATTTACAATCAAAAGTATATAATGGAATGGTTGATTTAGCAATTAAGAAAAAACGTTTTCCAGCATCTAAATCAAAATTTTGTACTACAGAATTAAAAGTCATTCCAATGATTGATTTTGTATTAGAACAAAAAGAAAATCTTATAATCTTACAAGGAATTAGATCAGATGAGAGTGAATCACGTTCCAAAATGAATGAGGAATGTAGGTATTTCAAATACTATTTTGAACCATATCAAACAAATTCAATGATAATTGAAAACTTATCAAAAAAGGATAAATTATCATTGGCACAAAAAAACAAACTTGAAAAAGCAATTAAACGGCTAGCCAAAGGTAAAGAAGATGAAAAATATCATACTTATAGAAAAGAAGAAGTTTTTGAATGGTGTAAAAACTATACTGATGATATTTTGAGACCATTTTTTAATGCATCAGCAAACGAAGTTATTACTTATTCTCTAAATAGAGGATATAAAATTAATCCATTATACTTCAAAGGATTTTCAAGGGTAGGATGCTTCCCATGTATCATGTGTACTCAGAAAGAAATTGATTTAATTATAAAAGACTTTCCAGATATAGTAAAAAAAGTAAATGAAGCAGAAAACAAAGCTAAATCAACATTTTTTAAACCTGATAGAGTTCCGAAAAGGTACAGAAACCAAATTACAGATAACGGAGTAAAATATACAAGTTTTCAAGATGTAGTAAATTATAGAAAAGATAAAAACGCAACAGGAGATTTATTCGAAAACGACTTAGAATTAAATACCTGCAAATCAATTTACATGATTTGCGAATAATTTGAATTATGATTTTAAACCGATTTGGAAATAAAAAAAGTATGTGTAAAGAGTTATTTAATTGCTTTCCTGAACATAAAATGCGCATTGAATTGTTTTTTGGTGCAGGTGGTAGTTATTTCCATACTCCATTGCCTAAATATTCAATTTTGAATGATTATGATGATGATGTTACCAATTTATACCATGTTGTAATGAATAATAGACATGAATTTGAGTATCAACTTACAATTTTACCGATAACTGAAAGCTTAATTGATTATTGGAAATGTAATACAGAAATTGAACCTATTAGAAAAGCTTTACGTTTCATTTTTTTATCAAATTTCACTTTTGTAGGTAAAGGAGACACTTTAAGACTTGGATTAGATAATTCCAAAAAAACAATTCTAAAAAACATTGAAAATACTTTTTTAAGGTTACAAAACGCAAAGATTACAAATGATGATTTTAGGAATGTGATTGGTAAAATATCATTTAGTAAAAAAGTATTACCAAAAGACAAATGTTTTGTTTACCTAGATCCAAACTATCTTGACAGAGATAATAATTACAAATTAAAGAACTGGACCGTAAAAGATACAGAAGATTGTTTTAAAATCATGGTAAACTGCGGAATTAAATGCGCTTTATCTGAATTTCATTACGAACCAATTTTAGATTTTGCTTCAGATTACAAAATGAATGTAACGACCTTGAAAACAAGGAAAAACATTAAGAATAGAAATACAGAAATTCTAGTTACTAACTATGAAATTCAACAAACAAAAATTCACTTTATAATTTAATAATTAATACCATTTAACCCATGATTACTTTGTTCATTTTCAAATCAGGATTTTCAAATTTTTTCTTTACTGCTAATTTAATTTTTCTAATTATAGTATTTATTAAACCTTTTATAAGAAAAGAAATGATAAAAATTGCTTCAAAAAATTGGGATAATTTATATCCTGAACACAAAGAAGTTATTGAATACCATTTAGCTTTTAATAGCTTGAAAATGCAGTCTTTATTTGCCGATACAACATTTATTAAAAACTTAAATAACGAAGAATTTATTAAAGAACAATTCAAAGATATTGACCCTTATGATTCAACAGATTTTTACAGATGGAATGTACGCAATATTGGAAATTTTGCTTATGTGTGTCTGTACTACAAAAATCAAGAAATTCAAGACAAATGTCGAATTATTTTGAAAGAGTATAAAGCTTGGGTAAAAGAAAATAAAGAATATAAAAAATTAAAATAATTATTAATACTTAACACCATTTAACCACATTATGAGAATTAATAAACAACAGTATAATTTAAATTTTAGTAGTTTTCCTATTGACAAAAACAAAATTACTTATGGTGAATTTTTTGCAGGTGGACTAGGTTGTGCAACTGGGGCATCAAAAGATAAAAACATATCAGTTCTTTGGGTTCTAAACCATGATAAAATAGCTTGTAAAACTGCCAATTTTCATTTACCAAACACAAAAGTATATTGGTCTGATATTTACGTTCAAGACGAAAAAGAACTTGAACAGGTTGACATTATTCAGGCATCATTTGAATGTGATGAACATAGTAATGCTAAAGGTTCAAGACCTATAGATAAACAGAGTTATATGATGGGTTGGGAATTGTACCGGTACATTAAATATTTACAACCATTAGTACTCACAGTTGAAAACGTACCTGGAGTAAAAAAGTGGGGGCCATTAGATGAAAACGGAAAACCAATAAAAGAAAGAGCAGGTGAAGAATTCGAAAGATGGAAAAGTGCAATGATATCTTTGGGATATGAATATATTGAAAGTATAAGATGTGCTGCCGATGATGGAATCCCAACAACAAGAACAAGATATTTTGCAATTTTTTATAAAGAAGGTATAGATTGTTCGTTTCCTGAATATACTCACAATGAAAATGGTACTGATGGAAAAGAAAAATGGATTGCTTGCGAAAAATTTATTGATTTAGATAATCATGGACATTCTATTTTTGGAAGAAAATTTAATACTGAGTTACCAAAAAATTTAAGAAAACCTTTAGTACCTAATAGTCAAAAACGTATAGCCTACGGAATAAAAAAAGAATCTCCCGATTTCCATCAATTTATTTGTAGTTATTATGGTGGAAAACAAGGTATAAAGCGAATCACTGAACTTTCAGAGCCTTTAAAAACACAAACGAGTGAAAATAGACATCAACTTGTTACAGTTGAGAAAATGCAATTCATTGCAGATTATTGTTATGGAGATACATCTGACCCTATTACAAAACCTTTAAGGACACAGTTACAAAGGCAAACTAAAATGCTTGTTACAACTAAACAATTTATAACACAGTATTATGGAAATAATCAGGCTCAATCTACTTCTTCTCCTTTAAGAACTCAACCTTGTAGAGATACTAGCCAATTAGTAACAACGATTGAGAAAATTCAGTTTTTATGTCAATATTATAATAGTAATGGGAATCCTGAACAAAATACTCAATCTACTAATAAACCTTTGAAGCCAATATTACAGGTTAACAAACATCAATTAGTGACTGTTTTACATGATTTTGATATAAAAACAAGATTTTTAGATGCTGAGGAACTTTCTGAAATTTCAACATTCCCACGTGATTTTTTTACTAGGGAAGGATTAGAATTAAGTCATAAGAACTCAATATCTCTTATAGGCAATGCAGTTCCACCTGAATGGTTCTATAAAATTCTCTCTCATAACATTCCAGCAATATTAGAGTATAAAGAAAAGAAAATGACAGCATAACATTTTCAATATAAACATTAATAATTTAAATCCATTTAACCACATGAAAACAATCAACATCATTTGCTATTTAGCAACCCTTTATCTCATTTCATTATTCGTTAGAAGTGTAATTATTCCAAAAGTAAGACAATGGCTTTACAATTACAAAGAAAAGCAGCTGCTGAAGAAAGGAAACAAGAAGTTCTACTTTGAGAAAAACAAAGTCATTGTATTTGCTCATACTCAGGAACAAGCCAATGCAAAGTACAAACAAATGAAGTCTAACTTAAAAAAGAGACGAAATGCCATTTTGGAGCAAAACAGAAAGTAAGCTTAAAATGGTGGTTTTGTTTCCAAAAGGAAAGCCTAATCAAGTTTGGTACTCACCTATTAAGCACAATAATAAACCTGATCAAAATATAATTCATTCAATGGTTAAAAGATTGTCATCTCAAATAAAAGGTTACAATAAAATTCAAATTTATGATGTAGCCACTAATACACTTAAATACATCTATGAATAATGAAAACAATAAAAATACAAAATGTAACACAAGAAGAAATTCAAGTATTACAAAATGAATTACACGAATATCAAAATTCGTTAGCATCCAATTTACGTTCACAATCAGATTTTCTAAATGCCATTATTTACGTTGATTTAGCGTTGCGCTTATGGTTCAACTTTAGAAATAAAATTGAAAAACAGCAACCCAAAAAAGGATATACAATAACCCTAAAAGCTTCTGAATCTGCGATTTTATTAAAAGTATGTTTATGGCAAAACCAAAGTAACGCCACGTTTGAACGTAACGTTAAAACTAAGTACTCATTTACACTGGACCAACAATTAAAAAGCCTACAGCTATGAGAAGAGAATTTGACTATGTTGGAAAAGAAAAACTAGATCTAGCCAAACAAGAACATCGTGATGTTGTCATTCAAAGAAATAAAAATCTAGAATATTTTATAAAAAATGACATCTGTGTATATGATAATAAAGACATACTGAAAATCAAAGTAGAATTTACAGTCACCATTAATTGTTTGGTTTGTGGTAATACAATCGACAAGGATAAAGAAGTAGATTTTGAAGAAATAAGCAATATTCATTTGCCAGTTGTAAAATGTTCTTGTTGTGAAACTTCTTACCATTACACAAATAAAAATGAGGTTTATCAAATAGCATTAAAGAAAACAGAAAAGCCAACTAAAAAAAAATAACTAATGTCTAAAGTAATAATAATCTCAAGATTTTTTCCAGTTGGTCATAAAAGGCAACAAGAAAAAACAGACTTTCTAGCTAAGTTTTGGGCAAATCATGGTATCATAATGCAAAACTATCATTTAGAACAATTGATAGATGATTACGCTAACGTTTCAAAAATAGGCTTTTTGATGAACCCTAAAAAGCATACAATTAGAAAAGGTAATCGGTTTAAAAAAGGTGATTATTTCTCACCAAGAGTTTGGAGTGGTAGACCATATCATAGCAAACAAATTATCGTAGCACCTGATACTAAAATAAAGGAAGTATATCAGATAGAAATTAGAAATGATTTATCAATTTTAATTGATAACAAAGCCTTCAACTCAATTGATATTTTAGCTAATAATGATGGACTTAATAAAGAAGATTTTATTAATTGGTTTTCAAATCAATTACCATTTAAAGGACAAATTATTTGTTGGAATACTTATAATATTAACTATTAAAATTACAGAAATGAATAAATATGAATTTTATAAACTGATAAAAGTAATGCTATTATTTATAGCAACATTTTGGGTAATATCATTTTTTGGACTAGCAATTTATTTAATCTATAACTATTAAATAATATTTAATTTTTAAAAAAACACTAAAAAAATAAAGTACAATTTAAAGTATATTATTATGTCAAAAGCACTAAAATCAGATAAGCCTTTAAACGCAAAAATTAATAAAAATTTCTTCATTTTGGTTTTAGAAAATCCAAAAGAGAATGACGTTAAAAACACCAAAATTACTTCAGCAAATAAGCTTTCAGAGTATCTAAAGGACGAAGAACTTAAAATAAGGCTTTTTGAGGAAGTTTTAGGTAACGGAAAGTACAAAACGACACGTTTAATAAGAAATAGGCTTAAAATCATTTTTTACTCAAAATAACATTTTGACTTTAAATAAGCGTTTTTAAGCAATTTTATATCAATATGAAATAAAGCTAAGGACGATTAAAAAAAGTCTCTTAAAATAAAAATTCGATAAAAATAACTAATACTATAAATTATGATTAAGACTAACAATCAAAGAGAAGAAACGATAAAAAAGTGGAATAATAAATACATTATAGATATAGAAAACAAAGAAATTTTTTATTTTGATGCACAACGTGATTGGTTTGTATTATTCAATTATCCTAATAGATTTTCAGAAATTGAAAATGTTTATGAAAAAATAATACCAAAGAAAACTTATGTAATATATGCAGATTCAAAATATTTAGTTTCTTCTATTATAGAAATGCCAGGAGAATTTAAAATGATTGAAATTTACGATGAACCACCAAGTTTGCATACAGATTTAATTAATTTAAAAAATCTAACTGTTTTAGTTGATTAAGAACTCTTAAAATTAACACTCAATAAAAAAATTAATAATAAAAATTATGATTAAAAATAACATTAGAATGGTTGTGCAAGGTCCAGTTGAAAATGCGTTCGACTTTGCTGTTAGATTAGAAAAAGAGTGTGATAAAATTGCATTACAATTCAAAAGAAAAATTAATGCAGCTCCAATAGTATTCCTTACTTCAGATAGTTCAGGAAGACAGACAGCTACCTTGCAGTTTATGACTAACGAAAAAAATAAAAATGAAGATTTATTTAATCCTTTTCAATTAAGACTTGCTTATGATAACTTTTTAAAGAAATTTGGAAAAAATAAAAATGCAGAAGAATTATTTAATTTTTTATTAGCAGAAAAACAAAAAAATTATGAAGATAGATCGCTTAAAAAAAAATGATAAGTTTGTATCAAAGGATTTAGATGGTTGCTGTTATGTATTTATGGAAAAGGAAATAGACGTCTATCATTACAGATTATTTGGAACATCAATGTATTTTAGGACAAAAAAAAAAATTAATGTAGTAAAACTATAAACTATGCTTAAACCAAACCAATTTAGTCCAACAAAAGAAGAAATTGAAAATATAATTAAAAAGAACAAAAAATTAACTCAATATGAAAAAAAATGCTATAAATGTGGTCATAAACCTTGTTCTCATTGTGACGGATTTACATGTGATACATATCTACACAATGTAGAAATGTCAGGAAATTGGGAAGATTATAACGAAGAAGATATTATGGAAGATGGAAGTTTGTTTCCACCTCATTGTTGTTGTGATGGTCAATGTAGTTATGATTAAGGTTGTTTTTATAAAAAAATATTAATGTAGTAATTCAAAAGCCACTTATATAAGTGGCTTTTTTTATTCTAATTCTTTATAAATGTATTCTAATTCTCTCGGGTATATTATTTTTCTGTCTTTAGCTTCTTTTAAAGAAATGCCACTTACCCTTGCAATAGTTTCATTAATTAAAGGTCTTAAAATCCTTTCAGAAACTTTAGGAAAATCTTTATAAACTTCACTTTTTGTTTTAAAATTCAATTCTTTATTACTCATACTAAAGTGGTTAAATGGTTCTCCAAAAATAGTTAAAAAAACAAACATTTTAAAAATAAAATGTTTGATAATCCTTGCAAATGTTAGATAATCCTATCAAATCCTTGCAAATCCTCGCAAATCCTTGCAAATCCTTGCAAATCCTTACAACGCTAAATTTTAGCTTTATACATTTGAACTCTGATTCATTGACATAGATTAGTTATTAAGTAAAACAAGCCTATTACAGGCGTATTAATTATTAATGTAATAGGTTTTTTATTATGGATATAATATCAAGAGTAAATAGGAAATTGCATCGAAACATAATGCCTGGATATCAATATGAGAAATTGATACCAAGATTTCAAAACAATGTGCATCATTTTGATAATGAAAATGATAACCATAACACTTACGATACACTCCAATTTATGCAACAATGGACTGTACAATATTATAAACAACTTGAAAAAGTTGCTCCACTTTTAAAAGGAGAAACAATTCAAGAAACAGTATCTAATATTTACAAATGGTTGTATTCCCATTTTCAGTATAACATAGATACTAACGTTCAAAAATTATTTGCTCCAAGTAGTGCTTGGTATTACAGAAAGAAAGGAATAGACTGTAAATCGTATAGCGTTTTAGCATCCTGTCTGCTGCTGAATTTGGATATACCGCATTCATTTAGGAAAGTAAAGCTAAGAGGTTCAAATCATTGGAGTCATGTTTATGTAATTGTACCAACTAATTTAGGTTACTATGTGATTGACGCTACAACACATGATAATAAAGAAGTTAATTATAATGAAAAATACGATTTAAGTATGTCAGGATTAACACACATAGGACTAGCTAGTCCACTAGATGAAAATCAAAAGCAAATGTATTTTGAAAATCCATATGATTATCAAATGTTAGCGTGTAGTTGTGGGGAACAAAACCCGATCAATTATTTAGCAGCCAATGAAGATGGGAGTGATATTAATTTTGATTGGGTATCAAAATTATTCAAAGACTTAAATCTATCAAAACTATTCAATTCAATTAAATGTTGGGGCGGAACGGCATTTGATGCAAACCGTTTACAAGCATTAATCCCCGAAATCACAAAATACTTTATATCTATTATTGCTAAATACAATAAAGCAATAGAAGAAAAGCGTTTTGAAGACGTTCATAAAATTTATGTTGAGTATTGGTTAAAAAGAAACGCATTAGTACTAACGTATATTACAAAATATCGTGAAGGATGGAACCCTTGTTCCGATGCATCTTTTGAATTTCTACTTTCTTTCTTTGATAATAAAATTTGGAAAGTTTTGGGACTTGCTTTTGAAAAACACATTGTAACATACTTTGAAATTGGTCCTGATAGAACACCTTATAATTTCACACATTTTGCCAATTCAAAAGACTATTTTGATGGTGTTTATCTATGGGGAACTAATCTAGGAGTAAATATCGTAGCTTCAGAGCATAGTTATTCAGTTAACAATAAACCTAAAACAGAACAAATCCCTGCTTTTATTTTAACACCTGAAATTGAAAGTGCTTTAAATAGCGATGTAGCATCATCGTCTATTAATCTTGCTAGCGTAATGCAAACTATCTTAACAACTGCACCAGTTATTTTTTCAGTTTTGGGACAAGGAGATAGTACTACAGGAAACACCAATGATACAAATGGAGATACCAACTATAGTAATTTACCTCCAAAAAACCAACAAGTTACCAAAGCAGGATTTGGTACTGTGGCAGGCGTAGTTATGGTTTTAGCAGCTGGTGCTTATATGTTTAAAGGAGACGACAAAAATAAAACCGTTGCAGATGTATAATAACCAATACACATACAATCAGGAACAACTTAACGGATGGTTGGGTAGAGCTTTAAAAAGACTTATTGTTAAAGTAGCGAGTTTTGTAGATAGTTCACTAAATACTGCCACTTTTGGAATATCGTCAGAAATCGGAAGTTTTTCCAATTTGGCTCAAGACATTGGATCAGGTGGAAGCTCTTTTTGGCAAAGAGGAACCTTTAACGAGTATGATGAGATTCTTGCAAATCTACAGAATGACCCAAGAGGTTTGTACGAACCTACTTTTAATGAAGAAATGTTACTTGACGATTTTTCAAACGATTTGAGTTTGATTATTCAAGACATCACCAATGATGTTTTGGCTATCGAAAACCAAGCTTTTAGTGAGGCGAAATTGGAAAAAATCAATGCCATTTTAAAAAGAGTTTCCCTTTTAAAAGAGTATCACAAATACAATGAGCTAAAAGGACTTTCAAAACCTGCATTAGAGCTTAGAGATTTATTAATTGAAACTATGGTAATTCCAGTATTAAAAGTGGTTTCTTCTCAAATGCAAGGGCAAACCAATTATGAAAAGAAAACTGTTAAGTTACTTATCTCTTCGGGTGGAGTTTTAACAGAATTACAACCAATTCTAAAAAGAATTTACAACACATTTGAAGCAATTGTTGAAGTCTACTTACCAAAACAGATTACAATTGGGAATAATGACAGCAACATAGACACAAATACAGGTGGTGGTTCAGGTTCATCAAATACAAATGGAAATACCACTACTCCAACAGAGAAAAAAGGATATAGTTTAGTAACCAAAATAGGAATAGGCTTTGGAGTTAGCCTAATAATAAAAAAACTCCTTAAATAATTTTAAAAACCATTTAAACCACAAAAACCATGTTTAAGAAACCGACACAAAAAACAGTAGTAGGTCAAGCTACTAAAATTGGTGCAGGAGTTATTGGAGCAAAGCTTTCAGACGGTGTGGCGGCAGTTATGCCTGAAAGCACTAACTCTTACAAAAAAGGTGCAATTGCTGTAGCTGCATTAGTTGGAGCTGCGTGTATAGACACAAAAACAACCGCAGGAGAAGTTGCACAAGCGGCTTTAGTAGGAATGGCTATCAAACAAGGTAGCGATGCCGTTACCGACTTGTTAGTCCCTGCAATTGATGCACAAGACAACAGTAAAACTACTGGTAAGTTCATCAATGCCGTTGTAGGACACAATGCAGAAACAATCGTACAACCTGCTCCAGTAAGCGCAAAAATGTTGAATAGCTCGTATTCTTGGAATCAAGGAACTACACCTTTAGAAAGAGCTGAACCTGTTACGCTACCAAGTAGAGCACCTTTAGGCGTTTAATTCAATCAAAAAATCATTTTAAAAACAATTTAGTAAAAACAAAAACCATTTAATACCACAAAACCATGAATAACAAAGTTTTTTTCGTAATGGCTATTAATTTCTTAATCGGAATTAAAGAAAGATTATCAACACAATTACAGTCTGATTTTCAAAAAAATAATGTTGCCTTACAAGATCAAGTTTTAGAACTTAAAAAAGAAATTTCAGGAGGAGGAACAATCGACCTTTTAGATGCAACTGATGAACGTGTAGACGGTATCAACTCTTTTGATAAAAACCGTTTAAAAACAGGTAGAGCCTTTGTCTTTGACGAAGTTGCAATTGGATATGCTACAAATGCTGCTTCAGGATTAGCAGGTAATATTGATTATGTATCGGATGCACCAAAAGAATTGCGTAATGCAGTATTTATCTTAGAACAAGAGGGTAGAGAAGTTTTAAGAATGCCTATTAAAGATTTGAATAACAAAGATGGCTTCAAAATTTCAGATGCTTATAAAGAGTTAAGAACTCTTCATTATTTTGCTGATAATAGAGAAATAACTGCAAAAATCAAATTCCCTCCAGGAGTAACTTTAGATGCAGGAGTAAAACACTACGTGTATTTACGAATCAACGGTGCTCAGACTTCTAAAAAGTCAGACGTATAATATTCTCGAAACCATTTAACCACAACCATAACTAAAAAGCCTTGCCTTATTGTAAGGTAAGGCTTTTTTAATTTTAAGTTTTATGAAAAAATTTGAAACCAAAATCATTAATGTTACTCTTCCAGCTGCAAACTCCACCGTAGATTCTACCTCGATAAAATTACCTGATGGAAAAGTAATTGGTATTGCACAAGTAAATACTGGAAATACTTCAGGTGAAATAATTAATTTATCTATCCTTAACAATGGAAATGAGGTTTTAAGCCCTAGTGATTTATCCTTTTCCAAACAACAACCAGGAGGTGGATTTTTAAACTCATTACGCCCTGTGGATTTCGAAGGTGGGTATGAGTATAACATAAGACTTTCGGCTTACACTCCAAGTAGAGCAAATAATATTACTGTTCAAGTTTTATTTGCAGTAGTAACAAACCAAGATTCAAGCAAGTGTTAAGATGAAAAAAGTAAACTACGTTAGAGCTACTATTAATAATAGTATAGATGCTTTCCCTCTTGAGGGATGTATTAACCCTGTATTTCAAAATTTAGGAGATGCACCTGTTATTATTGATGGTGTCTTGTATGATAAAGACGAAAGTTTTCCCATTCATACAAACGGATTAGAAATCGACAAAGGCAATAACGTGTCAATTATTTTTCAATCTGAAACAGGAAAAAACCTACTCTTTAGATGTTTAAAAGTATCTGAAGATAAATGTAATCAATAATATAACGCTACATATTATGAGTTCAATTCAAAATACAATTAATTTTTTAAAAGAGAATCCAGAGAATTTCATTTGGATTACCAATCTAAATAACGATACGCGAATAGGTCAAAATGTTCATTATAAAGACATTCCAAACGAAGATTTAGAACAATACATTTTGTCTTTAAATCCAAGCACCAAAACAAGAGCTTGGATTGAGCATCGCAAAAAGCAAGGCAATACAAATGTAAAAGTAAGAGGTATGGGTTACACCATTAAATTTGATGCTGAAAGTGACAAACCTCAAAATTTACCAGTTGCAACATCATCCAATCACTTACCTACAAATCAGGCAATACCACAACATTATTCCTATCCAACCATTAATCCAAATCCTATTGATTATGGAGCATTAGGAAGTCCTTTTGGATTATCTGCACCTGAAACAAGAGATATGGTTCGTAAAGCAGATAAGTACGAAGCGATGAAAGAAACTTTGGAAGAGCGCACAGAGGAACTCAGAAAAATTAAACAGGATTTTGATTTACAAGAAATTGAAAACAGAGAACTCAAAAGTAAACTAGCGGTTTCAGAACAGGAAAAAACTATGGCTATTACTTTGGCTAAAATGGAAAACAAATCCTTTTTAGATTCACCTGCTTTTGAAAAACTTATTGAAAAAGCACCTGAAGTATTTGCCAATATGGTTGCAATGAAAAGTGGACAAGTTCCTACTACTACTGCATTAAATAGTCCATTAAACAATTTATCAGACGTTAAACGTGATTTTGTAGATTACATTTCTGCAAATGAGGTTTCTGATCAAGATGTAAACTTTGTAGGAGCTACTTTAAACTTTATGGGTAACGATCAATTTAAAGCAGAATTACAACAATTAATAACTAAATACAATATCTAAAATGGCTAATGTAATTATAACTGGAAAAAACTCGATTGATGAACTTAAAAGAGTTAAAGCAATTGAGAAATTAAAAGCTTTATCTACCGAAGAATTAGAGCGATTAACTTCTTTGTCAGATAATAGTAAAGCTAGAGCTTATTTGAGTTCAGCCACTAAATTCGCCATGTTAAAAACCTTTTTATAAAATGAAAAAACAACTATCAAACCCTTTAGCAGTTGCTACCTTAGCCACAAATCCCGATGTGATTAGAACCACAAAAACATTAGTTATTGGAGGTGGTATTGCCTTTGCGGGGTATTATGGTTGGAAAAAATATAAAGAATGGCAAAAGCAAAAGTTTGTGGAGAAATATGCGCATCTACCTGATGTGCAAGCAGCAATGGTCATGTACAAAGCCATGTTTTCCATTGACAAAATTGATGCGTGGCCGTTTGGCTCTATTACCATTCCTGATGGAACTGATGAAGCACAACTTAATAGTTTGGCTCTAAAAGTTTCTTCTTTGGAAAATGTAGTAAAAGCCTATAAAGTGCTGTTCGATAGTAATTTATTGACTGATGTATTAAGCGAATTAAACAATAGAGAACTTCAAAAGTTCTTTGATTCATTAGGTGCTAAATCAGAATATGAAGGTCAGTTTAATCCTGATGGAAGTATTAAGCCACAAACACCTTTTACAGTTGGTACGACAATTCAAGTTTTAAACCCAAACGGTACTACTATCTATAAAGCCAATGAAGTTAACGGTGAATATCAAAACAGTGGCGTAAAAAGAGACTTTATGAAGTACTCACAAACTATCGGAGAAATTATTAGAGTGTACAGAGGAGTTACAAGCGGACAGTATTATTATGTTGTAGATGTAGCATGGTCCTTAGATACCTTTTACGGTTATGGTTGGGTGGCTCATAAAGAAGTTAATAGAGAAATATAATGGAAACGAAAACAAACATAGTTGCTTTTAAAGGCAAAGTAGTAGATGAGTTTGGAGAAGCACTCGAGGGGGCACACGTAAGCATTTTGGATTACCCAAGTTTTAATGGAGTTCCTTATGGAGTAGTTACTGATGCAAAAGGGGATTTTTCTATCTCTGATTTTAATATCAATAATTACTCTAAAGTAGCTATTAGCTACGTTGGGAAAGAACAAATTCAAGACATTGTTCTTAATCTGAATTACAAAACCATTTTAATGAAAGATGCGTTTACCAATTTACCTGGATATACTGGAACCTATAAAAAGAAGCCTTGTTGGTTATGCATACTTATTCTTGCAAGCCTTTTTGGGTATAGTGTCTATTCGAAATAAAAATATTTAAGATACTTCTTTTTTTATTAGTTGTATTAGTAGCGAGGTTGACAGCATTGGGCAGCAATGCCCTTTGCTTCAATTTTTAAAGTATAATGATTATGGCAAATTTTAATGATTTTTTAAAAATACTTCAGAATGTTGAGGGTGGCTATCAAAAGCATTCTCAAGATTCAGGAAACTATAATAGCTTAGGACAATTAGTAGGAACCAATTGGGGTATTTCTGCAAAAACTTATGAGCTTTGGATTAAAAGACCACCCACAGAAACTGATATGCGTATTATGCCAAAAAGTACTGCGGTCCAAATTTACAAGCTATGGTATTGGAATGTAATGCGTGGAGATTCAATAAGCAATCAATCTGTTGCAAACATCATTATCGATCATGGGGTAAATGCAGGAATTGGTTTAGCAGCCAAAGAAGTGCAACGTGTTTTAAATCAAAAATTTGGTTATGCATTAGCAGTTGATGGTGTAATTGGTAATCAAACGATACAAGCAATTAACAAAGTAAATCAAGAACAACTACACGAGCTTTATATGATAGAAAGAATTAATCATTACAAAAGTCTAGGAGGTGTGTTTTTACAAGGGTGGCTTGACCGTTTAAAATCCTTTGTGTTTAAAAAAAAAGCTTAATCACTTTTACAGGTGTAGCACTTATTACCCTTACAGCCCTAACTATTAAAAAGATAAGAAATGAATAATTTATTTATACCTATTGGCAAAATATTCAATAATACAACCAAAGACTTGCCTGCTGATTTTTATATCGCTGGTTCGGCTCAGGGTAATGAACTAGTTTATAAAACCAATACGTATCGAACTTTTGTTCTTTCGATACCAGGAACAACCATAACCAATATTAACGAGATTGTCAGAAATGGCAATGACCTTTTCTTGACGTGTAATTTTGGAGTGGATAATATTATCGTTTCTCTAATTAATTGCCAAATTAAATCGAATAAATTAGTCTATGAAGCGATTAATTATAAGGCTTTAACTGGAATTACATTTGTTCACAGTATGGTTTTCTATGAAGACTATTTGTATTTATCAAATCGAGTAACAGGTCAACCTGTAATTTTAGGTAAAATTAATCCGTACAATTTAGAAGAGCAAACCTATTTTCAATTACCAAGTGGAACGGGTTACATTGGTTCAACTGATACGTTAAAAGTGTATCGAGGTTATATCTATACGCTAATTTCTAACGGTAATTCAGGAGCCTATTTAGTAAAAGTGGATTTGTCTTTTAATTCAGTTCAAATAATTTATACCACTGGAACCACAGCTGCCAAAAGAATCAATTCACCTTATCCGTTTTACATCTACAATGATGAAATTTTCATTGTTTGGGTAAACCGCTCTTCAGGAGTTTATAATAAAATTGGTATTGATGTTTTGAATTTAGATGGTACTGAATTAAGGAATTCAGGTGAACTAACTACAACCTTAGATGGAACTCAAAGACCGCATCCGCATTGGATGACCATTTTTAATGGGAAGATTGTAATTACTTCCCTTTACAATAAATTCATTTGTCGTATTGACTGTAAAACATTAGACTTAGAAGAGTGTATAAATGTTGGTATGACAGTAACCGATGATAATTCGATGATGCCAAATGGATATATTTATCTTAATGGAGAAGCTAACATATATGACCCTGCATATTTACCCAAATTATTAAAAATTAAGTACGATAATTTTACCGATTTAACGGAAGAAATTTCTACTCAAAAGTTTTTTAATGGGAATGGATCAGTAGGTTCAATCAATTACAACTATACTGGCAATATTCAACCAGTATCTAAAACCAATTATTCAAGAAAATATAAAACCATTACAGGTTTTATTGCTCAAAATGGTACAAATAATCCATCTTTAGAAATATTGGATAATGATTTTGAACAATTTAATTTAAGTTTTACACGTAATTCTTTAGGAAATTATAAAACTAGCATTCCTGATAATTTTTATGCAACGTTAATTCTTTGTCCAAACATTATTCCAACTTCTTTAACTCTTGAAAATGATGTAGCTAACATAAAAATAGCTACTGGAGTTGATGGAACAGAAGCCTACATTGTAACTACTAAAAATGGAATTTTATCGGATGACTGTATCCCTTATAATTATTTTGAATTGAGGGTTTATGAACCTGATGCATTTGAATTATTCACAGACGAATTTACAGACGAATTTATCTAAAAAAAATATAATTATGCCAACTACACCAAACATCGAAGCGATTACTACTGAAGTAATGAATTATTTAAACGCTTTCACTACTAAAAAAAGTATTGGAAGGCCACAAATTATAACCGCTATTTCAAAAGCAGTAGAAAGACTATATACTCCTATGGATGCATTTATGTCAAGCAATAACATTCAAACTATTGATTTAACCAATTACGTAAATGTAGAAAGGTTGTTTGCAGGTGCTAATCCTTTTTCCTCTTTGGATTTATCACCATTAGTAAATTTAAAGCACTTGGAACTGTTTAATTTAAACGGAACTATGACAAGTGTAGATTTGTCAAATAATACTGCATTGGAAATTGTGAACTTTCAATTCTCTTACGGTATTAATTCAATAGATGTTTCTGCTTTAGTTAATTTGAAAGAACTAAATATCGGTTCAACTTCTATTAGTGCTTTAAACATTTCTACAAATACGCTATTAGAAAAATTAGTATTCAATAATAACACTTTGTCAACACTTAATATTTCAAATAATCCATTATTGACTTATTTAGATTTTGGAGGTAATGTATTAAGTAGTGCTGAAATTGATTCTATACTTGCCACATTAGTAGCCAATAATTTAAACAATGGCTATGTAAGTTTGGGAGGAAATAATGCGCCTGGAAGTCAAGGATTGACGGACAAAACTACTTTAGAAGGTAGAGGTTGGACAGTAATGGTTAATTCTTAATCTTTTTGTTTATGGATATTCACCAAATACTAAACTATTTTTTTGGTTCAACCACCATATTTGCAATTTACATTGCTTGGAAAAGTCGAAAAGCAGAAATAAAAAAGATAGAAGCTTTATCCAATCAGGAAGTTTCAAAAAGTGATCAAGAAAAAATTACAACAGCTGAAAAAACAATCGACCTTGTAGATAAGCTTAGAGAAAGAATGGATAGTGAATTTGAAAGAATGACTAAACAAATTCAAACTGTGCAGGAAGAAAACAAAAGGATTTCAGATGAAAATAAAAAAATAAAAGGAGAACTAGACCTTTATAAAAAACAATGTTCACAATGCAGTAATAACAAAATAGGAAAATCATGAAAAAAGCACTTGCCTTTTGGTTTATTTTTTTAGCTATGATACTCACTCTATCATGCATCACATCTTGTCGTTCCAAAAAAGTGACTGAGACAAAAACTATTGAGAAAAAATCTGATAGCTTAGTCCATAATACAAGTGTAAAAAAAGTAGTCGAAATTTCTAAAAAAATTAAAGATAGTAGTTCTAGTTATATGCCAGATTTAAAAACTGGACAAGGTAAAGACTGTGACAGCTTGTGTAATGAGAAATATCGTAACGCTTTAAAATCGATTAATTTTTACAAAAAAAGCGGTGAAAACAGTTATAAAATGTTTTATGATGAGAAAACTCAATTCTTATATACCATAGCTAATATGCAAGAAACTATCAATACCCAAACAGATAGTATTTCTAAACTACAAAAAAAACAACAATCAATAAAAATAGTTGAAAGAGAAGTACAAGTAAATGTCTATCCAAAATGGCTATTAGGTTTTGCATTTTTGGGTCTTTTGTTTATCATTTTCTTATTATATCGTTTTAGTTTAATTTTTAAACCTTAATTATGAAAAATATATTAATACCTGTTGGGTTATTGGCTATTGGAGGAATACTTATTGCATCAAATAAAAAATCAATCAAAACAGATCTAGTTAGAAAACAACTTAAAGAATACATTAGAAGTATAACGGATAGTGATGCAGATTTACAGTTAATTGGAATCATTGATAAAATGACCGATGACGAAGTAATTTTTTTGAATGATTTATGGATAGTAAAGAAGTATTCACAACCCTATCCAAAAGAAGTACAAATAAAGTTTAACTCAATTGGTGAGAAATACAACATTTTCACTTAACGATATAATCTTTTAACTCAAAAAAAACTATGAAACTAACTACAAAAACAAAAATAGCAATTGGCTTAGCAGCTTTTGGATTAATCACTGCATATGGGTCCAAAAAGATTGCAGATTATCAAACAGTAATTAATAATTTACTATTTAAAATCGATAGTATTTATAAAGTTAGAGTTAAAGGAACTAAGTTACTATTCGATATTTCTGTAAAGTTTACCAATACCACTCAATATGATTTTTCGATAAATACTTTAGGTTTAGTTTCGGTAAAAAAGATAAAAGTATATCGTAATAATGTATTAATTGGGGAAGCCAATTCGGATATCACACAAATAGAAATACTAGCTTATAATTCATCTATTATCAAAGATATTACAATTGAAACTAACTATTTGCACCTTGTAAATGAATTGCTTAATTTTGAAGAATTCACCGATTTGAAAAGTTGGAAAACTGAAATTATCGTAGAAGCCTTAGGTCAAACTTATATTTTAGAGCAACCTTTGGAATAACCATTTAACCACTACACCGCCATGAGTAATTCTTTAATTAAAGAAATACTTACTAAATCTTCATTAAGCAATGAAGATTTAAGTATTTTAGAAGCCTTTGAGCCTAACGATGGCACAAATAGGCTTTATTCTTTTTTTACACCAATATGGATTTGTGAAGTAATGTATCAACTGGCAATTAGATACGGTTTCAATGAAACAAAAGGTAAAATTTTGGAACCAAGTTGTGGTACAGGTAATTTTCTAAAAGTTATTAAAAATCCAAAAAATATTACTGCATTTGAATTGGATAATTTAAACTATCAAATTGCAAAAAAAAGAGTTCCTGAAGCTACAATTTTCAATAACTATTTTGAAACAGCATTTTTAAAAGCACCTCGATATACAAGTGTCTTGAAGAATGAAGTAACTAATTTAGACAACTATCCTTTTGATTTAGTTATTGGTAATCCTCCTTACGGAAAATATAAAAATCTTTACTCTTCTTATTTTTCTAGTTTAAAAATCAAGCAAGTAGAAATGTTCTTTATGCTTCAATCAATGAAGTTATTAAAAAAGGGAGGTTTACTTGTTTTTATTACTGCACAAAACTTTATGAGAAATGATAAGACCTATATGCATGAAAAAAAACTAATTGGACAATATGCTGAATTTGTTGATGCTTATAGATTACCAAAAGTCTTTAAAAACACCGACGTACCTACAGATATATTAATTTTTAAAAGGAAATAAGATGCAAGAAAAAATCAGAAAAGCAATTGAAAATGAACTTGGTTTAATAACTAAGGAAAACGCTCCAAAAATCTATGATTTTATTCAATCAGAGAATGGATATAAAGAAATTGAAGATAAAATAATTGTTATGATGGTCCAAGAACAATTTACTATCTCAGAATGTTTTATTCATATTGAAGAAAGTTTATAATATGGATTTTGTAGAAATAACCTCGAACAATAGGTTTTTTGAATTACATCCTGAAAAAATTGCAGGTGTAGAGTATGAATCTTCGTCTATTTTTTTTCCTAAGATGATTAAAGGAACAAAAGAAGATGTTTTGAGAGTTACAGGAATGATTAACGATAAATCCAAAAGAATAGCAATTGCAAAAGCAAAAGCAAAAGCTATAAAAATGAGAATTAAATTACTATAAAAGCAACCATTTAACCACATCGCAAAATGAAAATTTACAAAGGTGAACTTAAAGCTTCTACAAAAGCACTTATCGATCAGAATAAAAGGTTTTTTGAAAAAATTTTAAAACCAATTGGTTTAGGGAAAGTATCACAACCTATTTATACCTTAGATGAAACAATAGAGAAACATAATCCTGGCATTTCAAAAGATGAAATAAATGCATGGATTTGGTATAGAAATAAAAAGGGAATCCCAATGAAAAACTGGGGTGATTTTTACCAAGAACCTACTAAAAGTCAAATTATTGATTTTGTCAAAAGAGGTATATTATTCGTCGATAATTCTAATAATAAAGCAGAGCTTGTTCCCTACCCTGTTTTCGTTTTTGGAAATTTATATGAAAAAATAGCTAAGACAAAAAAAATTGAAGAAGAGATAGTTTCAAATTATGGAATCTCTACTTACAATAATCATTTGGAAGTATTAGAAAAGCTAAAACCTAAAGTCCTTTCAATTACAAACCCCGTTGTAAGTGAAAGACCTGTTTTTTTGGCAATTGGTGAGACTGCAAAGTCTTTCGTTGTTAATTCTATTAAAGATATTGTACTTAGAGAACCTGAAACACTACAAGAAGCTTTTAAGGATTGGTTAAGAGCTTTACCTGATGATATGTTTAATAATACTCGTTCTCTCGAGATAATAAACTACTATCTTAACAATGAATCTAAACCAAGAAGAATAGATGAGATTGAATGGAAGTCCATTAAAAAAATTACTCGAGATGAGGGTGAAAGGTTATTTAAGATTTTCTTACATACTGGATTGGAGTATAGAGACCAAGTAAGATTAGATGCAGAATACAATTCCAAATTTAATGCGATTGCGCCTTTACAATATCATAAAATACCAGTAGCTTTTCAGGTTTCTAAACTTTTTAATGGATTACCACTTTCCATTCGTGATGCTCAAAGAGAGGGCATTGCTTTCTTAGAATTAGTTGGTTCAGGAATTGTCGCTTATGATGTTGGAGTAGGAAAAACAATTACAGCAATTATCGAAATGGCAAATGCATTAAACACAGGTAAATGCAAAAGACCTATTGTTGCAGTTCCAAATCCTACTTACAAAAATTGGATTGCTGAAATTATTGGAATTGACGGTAAAGAGGGTATTTTAACAGGTACAGGCATTACTATTAATGAATGGTACAATTTAGGCTCTGATTATTCTCATATTGATTTAGAAAAGAAAGTTCCTGAAAGGTCAATTACATTAGTTACCTATGAGGGTTTACAAAAGATTGGTTTTAGTAAAGAAACTTCTGATGAACATTTTCAAGAACTTGCTAACATCTTATCGCAAAACGATGATAAATCTGAAAGAGATGCTGAAAAAGAAAATGAAAAATTAAGAGAAATCATTGGAGTTGGTAATAAAGAAACTATTGCAGATATTGAAACACTAGGTTTTGATTATATAGTTGTTGATGAAGCACATAATTTCAAAAATGTTTTTTCAGAAGTAAAAGCAGATAAGCAATCCGGTAAACAATTTCATATTAGAGGTGGGCAACCCTCAAATAGAGGAATTAAACTATTCTTTTTATGTAATTACATTCAAAGAACTTATGGAAGAAATGTAATGCTACTTACCGCTACACCATTTACAAATAGTCCATTAGAAATTTACTCAATGTTATCTTTTGTTGCTTATGACTATATGAAATCATGGGGTATCTACAACATTAGAACCTTTTTTGAACAATATATTTCAGAAACCACAGAAGATGCAGTAGGTGTTGATGGTGAAATTCAACAAAAAAATGTTGTCAAGTCATTTAACAATAGGATATCGCTTCAAAAATTAATTAATTCACATATTAATTTTAAAACTGGAGAAGAAGCAAACATTCCAAGACCATGCAAAATTAATTTACCTAAAACTTCAATTATTACAGACGATGGATTGGTAAAGAAACTCACAAAGGATAAGCAGCTGCTTACTTATCTTAAAATGAATCCTATTCAGGAAGCTAATCAACGAAGAATTAATTCAGAAGCTTCAGAAGGAGCTTCACAAGATGATCCAGGCAAACTATTACGTTTAATGTCTCAATCATTAAATAATGCTTTGTCACCATTTTTATATAGTGGCACTCCAAAAGATTATTTAGATTTTATTGAAAACAGTCCTAAGATAAAATATACTTTGGAATGTATCAAAACAGTAAAACAATGGCATGAAAAAAGAAACGAGCCAGTTTCAGGTCAAGTTATTTATATCGATAGAGGAAAGCAATTTTTTCCATATATAAAAGAATATCTCGAGAAAGAATTAGGTTATAAAAAAGGCGTTTCTTTAAAGTCAAATCCGAAACAAAAGGTTGATGAAGTAGAATTTATCACTTCGGGTATTACCCAAGCCAATAAAGAAAAAATTAAAGCAGCATTTAACGAGGGAGTTTGTAAAATAATTATTGGAACTTCAACAATTAAAGAGGGGTTAAACCTACAAAAAAAATCTACTGTTCTGTATAATCTTTATCCAAATTGGAATCCAACTGATTTAAGGCAATTAGAGGGTAGAGTTTGGAGACAAAAAAATGAATTTGGATACGTACGTATAGTTATGCCTTTAATGGAAAATTCTATGGATGTCTTTGTTTTCCAAAAATTAGAAGAAAAGACCTCACGAATTAATGATTTATGGTCCAAATCTGATAGAGGAAATGTGTTAGACGAGGAATCCTTAGACCCTAATGAAGTTAAGTTTGCATTGGTTACAGATTTGGGCGTTTTACTACGTTATCAATTGAAACAAATTGATGCAGATTTGAGAAGAAAAGTAATAGTGCTGAATAATAATTTTAAAGATTTAGAAAATTATACTTCTTTAAAACAAAACTTAGAAAGTTTCCGTACTCATTTTCATAAATCAATTTTAGAGAAAAAAGCATCTTTTAAAAGTCTTATTCTTTTTGATGATTTAAGTTTTAATGAAATTGGAAACTATGAGTTAGAGAGTTTTACAAAGGAAAAACAAAACATAATTGAGAAGTATCAAAGCCTTTATGATAGCATTAATAATATTACTCAAAATTATGATGATAAAGAACTAATTACCGTTAATATGCAATACAGTAGAATAGTTCATAAACTCACTAATTATCAATTAGAGAAGTATAAAGAAACGCTTTCTCAGTATCTAAAAATCAAACGAACAATATTTGAATTAAGAGGTTATTCTGAAAATACAGATTTAGAAATTATAAAAGATGAAATTCAAAAAGAATTGCTTTTAACAGCTACTGAACTTGAAAATATTAATACAGTAGAATTTCAAGAAAAATTAATGGATAAAATTATTGAGGATAAAAAGAAATACTCAATTAAGGGCGGTGAGCTTTCCGATAGAGTAAAAGATTTTTCTTCGTTAAATTATCTTATGAGTTATAAATTTAGTGATATCGATCACACAAGTTGTAGCATTCCTGGTATTGAAAATAAGTCACAAAGTATACCAATTGATAAAGATAGAAGATTAAGACTAGCAAAGGCAAAAGCCAAAGCTTTGAAAATTAAATTAAAATTAATAGCATAGTATAACCATTTAACCAAAAAATATGATAACAATTTCAAATTACCGAAGCCAAAAAGGGTCAATTAATTGGAAAGAATTACCTAAAGAAATTACTAATCTAAAAGAAGATATTGACGAAATTGTTGAATTTTACAACGATGATGATGATATAAAAGAGACTGTAGATTTATTTTTTAAAAAAATAAATGCATTGTTGCCTACCTCAAAAAAAGAAAAAGAAATATTTGTAATCTATAAAGACGGCAATTATTTAACGAAAAAGACCATTGATAGCGGTTATTCATTTACCGACAATCAAAATTTTGCTTATACATTCTCGAATGATGAAAAACAAAATGCAGAAAAAATAGCTGAAAAATATGATGGTTTAGTCCTAACTATTGCTGAAGCAAATAAAATGACGAAACTTTATGATGATGTAAGAAAAAAAGTAGCTAAAAAGTCAAAGTATACTCCATTATTTAAAAAAGGAGATTATGTAGAAATTGTTTCGGGTTCCGAAAAAGGTGCTTTTGGAACAATTATAAAAGTTATTAAAGAACATAGTTCGGCAAATTATGAAATTTTAAATACTGATGATGATGAAATTGAGATAAACGAAAAACACTTAAAATTAGCCGAAAAAATTACAATTGGCAAGGCATTAGATAATACAAAATATTTAAAAAATGTTATGCCTTTAAATCAACAAAAGGTATTAAAAGGTTATGAAGATTCAGAAGAAAAAGATTTTTTTATTAATCTAATTTCTGAATTAGAAAACGACTTCAAATCCGCACTTAAAAGACAGAACAAGCCACTTCATGATAGTATAGTAATGGCGCATTATTTTCATGGACAAAGTCATTGGTTTATTTTGGACTATGAACCAAAAGAAGATAGCTTTTTCGGATATGTAATTCTTAATGGTGATATTGAAATGTCTGAAGCAGGGTATATTTCAATTGAAGAACTTCAAAATATTAAGTCTTTAGAATTGGATTTTTATTTTACTAAAAAGACGCTTGGTAAAATTTTAAAAGAAAGATATCCTGACGTTAATTTTTTTAATGAAGAAATTTCAAAAGACAACAAAATCAAAGAAAATAATAGTTCAAAAACAACTTCTAAAAAGAAAATTACCAAAACAGTAGAGCAAAAAGAAGTTGATAACTACTCTTTTGAATTTCTATTAATCAAAAGGTTTTTCAACATGATTAATCAAGACGAAATTTATCATCCATTTAGAAAAATTCAACTTCTTTACAATGCATTCAACAAAGCTGCAATTGAAAGAAAAGTTAGAAAAACTTCTGAAGATGCCGATTTGTTTAATAAAGTACTTAAAAAAATCACTACTATTTATAAAGATTATGCCGAACCAAAACAACAAGATGTAAAAATTAATTTTACTGATAAAACTCTTTTCAGTGAAATAGAAGAATATGCATCTGGAAGAAAGGTATCTCCAATAATTAATTTAATGAAACGGTTTGTTTCTTTTCAAGGTACAATGCCTGATGTAAAAAAAGCACAAACGCTATTAAATAGTATAAAAAAGAATAGAACTCACCTTTCAAAAGAAAATCGATTTTATGATGTTTCTGAAAAGGCAATTTCTGCACTTAATGAATACATTAAAAAGCCAACTGAAAAAGTTGATGTTTTTCAATTTGGTTTAAGTTCGCCCCGATCATTATGCACAAATAGAATTAAGTGTTCAGGGATTGATAAAAATGGAAAACTTCATAAAGGTTATAAATTTCAAGAGAAAACAGGTAATGTTATCAAGGTAAAAAAAAAAGGCTTAAATAGTTCAATTGATATCGATGAAATTGAAAATTCTCCAGTAGAAACAATAATTATTCCAAATCAAAATATTGCACAAACATTTAATCCAATAATTCCAACACCTATAATTCCTGTTATTGAGAATAATCCTGTTCAGGTAAGAAATAGTGAAATATCAATTGAGAATAAAGAAGTGCAGATACCTGAACCAAGAATAACACCAACAGTAGAAAGAAAACAAGTTAGAGATAGACCAACAAACCCTTATGTTAAATCTATGGCAGATTGCGGTAGTAATGGAAATGCTAATTATTTTGACTTCTATGGACCATTAGGAGAGTTTTTAGGAGATTTAGAAGTAAAGCCTAGTGAAAGTATTGTAATAACCATTGATGCTCCACAAGGCGCAGGAAAAACACGTTTGTTGTTTCAAATTATTAATATGGTGGCATCTGCTGGATATAATCCTTTGTTTTTATCATTAGAAGAGCATCCTGATTCAAGTTTGTTTACTGGAAAAAGAGATGAATACCTAAGTGAAGAAAACAAAGACAAAGTACACACAATGGGTTCATTACCTGAAAATCCATTAAAGCTCTATGAAATTATTGATAATTACGAAATTGTTTTTATTGACAGTTTTGGAAAATTGTATAACGGCATAGACTTAGATAAAGATATAAGAAAGCGTTACAACGGAAAATTATTCTTTGTGATTTATCAGAGAACTCAAGATGGAAAAATGCGTGGTGGTTCAGCTTCTCAGTTTGATGCAGATGCAACCATGAAAGTTGAAAAAGATGCACTAGATTATAAGAATAGTTATGCTTATTTCGACAAACATAGGTATCAATCAATTCCACTTGGTGAATTAAAGTACAATATATTTAGTAAAGAAATTCTATAATACGATTACTAAGTCATCATTAAAAAAGGAATGTAAAATAATTACATTCCTTTTTTGTTGTCTTCATTTGAACCAATGTCTTTTTTAAATTTATCTATGTCCTTTTTGGCTAATTCCTTTATTTTATCATTCTCCTTTTTGTATTTTTCGATGTCTTTTTTTATTCTATCTTTCATAAGAGTATTTTTAATTACTTTAAAAATACGAATTTTGCATAAAAAGAAAAAATGAATGATGATGAATTAAATAAAATTTATCAAATTTTCAAACAGCTAACTCCAAAGCTGGATGAAAACATACAGTTGTACAATCCATTGTACAAAAAAAGAGAACTTCATGTGGTTAAATATGAGAAAGCAAAAAAAATAATTGCAGTATGGCTAGATTTTGATGAGCTTAATCAATGGAAGCTAAAAATATTATTTAAAAGACACAAAGAAGTACAACATCAATTTTTTATTAAAGAGGTTGAAAACTTCTATAGAGTAGGTTGGAAAATTAAATAATTTATCAATTGTCGGCTAATTGTCGGCTAAATTTAAAAACAAAAAAGCCTTAAACCCTTGTTTATAGGGGTTAAGGCTAATTTTACGTGGTCCCACCTGGGCTCGAACCAGGGACCACCTGATTATGAGTCAGGTGCTCTAACCAACTGAGCTATAGGACCAGTTGTTTACGACTTTTATGTTGTTACAACAAACAAAGTCTAAGACTTTATTTTGAGGATGCAATATTACTACTATTTTTTTTTCGTTGCAACATTTTTTATTATTTTATTTTATCTCTTGACAAAGCTCAACCAAAACTCCATTTGTTTCTTTAGGATGTAAAAATGCGACCCACTTATTATCAGCTCCTTTTTTAGGTTTTTCGTTTAACAAAACAAAACCTTCTTGCTTTAATCGTTCCATTTCTTCTAAAATATCTTCCACATCAAAAGCAATATGATGAATTCCTTCGCCTCTTTTTTCAATAAATTTCGCAATAGGACTATTCTCGTTTGTAGCTTCTAACAATTCTATTTTATTTGGACCCACTTGAAAAAAAGAAGTTTTCACACCTTCAGTTACAACCTCTTCTTCTTTATAAGAAGGAACTCCTAACAATTTTTCATAAATTTTGTTTGAAACCTGTAAATCTTTAACTGCAATTCCTATATGTTCAATTTTTTTCATTCTAACAATTTTTCATTTTTCTATTCAACAAAGATATAAGACTTTCTGCAAACATTTAATATTTGCCATCGAATCATCTATGAAAAAATCTGAAAAAGATACGTTTCAAAATAACAAATAAAGCAAAGTTTCTACTTTATTGCTTATTTTTGCAACATGGAAACGAATCGACAAAAAAAAATAGGTGCATTACTCCAAAATGATCTGGTAGATATATTGCAAGGAGAGATAAGAAAAAATGGAATTACCAATTTAGTTATTTCGGTATCTAAAGTAAACGTTACTTCTGATTTATCTATTGCTAAAGTGTTTTTGAGTGTTTTTCCTACTGACAAAGCAGGTGAAATCTTAAATGCAATTAAAACAAACACTCCTTTAATCAAACATGATTTATCTCAAAGAGTAAAAAATCAATTAAGAAAAGTACCTAATCTTATTTTCTATATAGATGATAGCTTGGATTACATTGAAAAAATTGACAATGCTTTAAGCGGGAAAGAGAATCCTGTACTAAATCCAGATCTTTTAGACAAAAGAAAGAAATCGTAAGCTTGAATTTACCATTTTACATAGCCAAAAGATACGCTGTTAGTTTTAGTAAAAATTCAGCAATTAATACTATAACTATAATTTCATCTATAGCTATTGTTGCAAGCGCGATGTCTTTATTTGTATTCTTATCTATATTTAGTGGGTTAAGAGAATTTACCTTAAGTTATAGTAATTCTTCAGACCCTGATTTCAAAATTGAACCCCGTATTGGAAAATCCTTTATTCTAACCAAAGAAGAAGAATCGCAACTAAAAAGCAACAAATCCATTACCTTTTTTAGCAAAATAATAGAGGATAGAGTTCTCTTTCAATATGACAACAAAGAACAAATAGCCACAATTAAAGGCGTTGATAGTGTTTTTAGTAAAGTAACTAAAACTAGTGATTACGTATATATTGGTAATTGGATAAGTCCTAATTCCAATCAAGCAATAATTGGAAGTGAAATTGCTAGAAAACTTTCTTTAGGATTATTTGATTACCAAAACACCTTAGATGCCTATGCCCCAAAACCAGGTAAGGGACTTATTGAAAAAAGTGAAAATGCTTTTAATATTATTGCCTTACAACCAGTAGGCATGTTTAATATAAATGAGGATATTGATGGGAAATATGTTTATTGCGACATTCAATTGGCTCGAAAATTATTTGATTTCAAAAGTAACCAAATCAGCAGCCTTGAGTTTAAAACATCCCTTAACGCATCAGAAGAAACTGTTGTTATAGAATTAAAGAAGATTTTTAAAGACAAGGTAATTATTAAAACAAAAGCACAACTAAATGACTCCTTATATAAGATGTTAAATTCAGAAAATTTATTCATTTATTTATTTAGCACCTTAATTGTCATCTTAACACTTTTCTGTTTAGCTGGTGCTATTGTTATGATAATTATCGATAAAAAGGAAAATATCAATACTCTTTATAATATTGGACTAACCTTTCAAGAGATAAGAAATGTCTTTTTCATACAAGGCATTATCATTACTTTATTTGGACTTTTGTTTGGATTAGTAATAGGAACACTTCTAATTGTAATTCAACAGCAGTTTTCAGTTTTAATGATTACTTCCAGTATAGCCTACCCAGTACAATTTAAATTAACCAACATCCTATTAGTTATTGGAACCATTATACCCTTAGGAGTTATATCATCATGGATAGCTTCAGGAAGAGTAAATAAAGAGATTTTAAAATAAAAAAGCTTCAACAAATGTTGAAGCTTTTAGTACCTTGGGTGGGAATCGAACCCACACTCCGAAGAACACGAGTTTGAGTCGTGCGCGTCTACCAATTCCGCCACCAAGGCAATAAAACAAATCTAAAATTAGATTTTTTTGTTTTCGAGAGTGCAAATGTAATTAATTTTTCAAAAAACTAAACTAAAATACTTGAAAATTTACTTTCAGAGTCCAAATTTATTTCTAAATTTGCACCTCGTTAATACAACACAACACTAAACAACTACTAAACAACAATTTAAGATGTCATACAACGAGCCTGAAGCAAAAATATTTGCATGTTCTCAGAGTGTGTACTTAGCGGAAAAAATAGCAGAAAGCTATGGTGTTCCACTAGGTAAAGTTACGTTCTCAAAATATAGTGACGGAGAATTCCAACCTTCATTTGAAGAGTCAATAAGAGGTCTACGCGTTTTTCTTGTTTGTTCTACTTTTCCTAGTTCAGACAATTTAATGGAATTGCTATTGATGATTGATGCAGCAAAAAGAGCTTCTGCACGTCATATTACTGCAGTAATTCCTTATTTTGGTTGGGCAAGACAAGATAGAAAAGACAAACCAAGAGTTCCAATAGGAGCAAAATTGGTAGCTAAGCTATTAGAAACAGCTGGTGCTACGCGTATCATGACTATGGATTTACATGCCGATCAAATACAAGGTTTTTTTGAAAAACCAGTAGATCATTTGTTCGCATCAACCATCTTTTTACCCTATGTAAAAAGTTTGAATTTGGAAAACTTAACTATAGCTTCACCGGATATGGGTGGTTCTAAAAGAGCCTATGCATACTCTAAGTTTTTAGAATCGGATGTAGTAGTTTGTTACAAGCAACGCAAAAAAGCTAATGTAATAGACACGATGGAACTAATTGGTGATGTTACAGGAAGAAATGTTATTCTTGTAGACGATATGATTGATACTGGAGGAACATTAGCTAAAGCAGCTGACGTAATGATGGAAAGAGGCGCATTAAGTGTTAGAGCTATTTGTACTCATGCCATTTTATCAGGTAGCGCATATGAAAAAATAGAGAATTCTAAATTACTAGAATTAATTGTAACCGATTCTATTCCTTTACAGAAAGAATCAAAAAAAATAAGAGTGGTCTCTTGTGCCAATTTATTTGCAGAAGTTATGCATATGGTACAAAACAACAACTCTATAAGTGGTAAATTCTTAATGTAATTTACCTTATAATTTATTGAATTTTAATTAATTATATATATTTTAACAATGAAATCAATTACGATTAAAGGATCAGAAAGAGAAAACGTAGGCAAAAAAGCAACTAAAGCCGTACGTGATGCTGGAATGGTTCCTTGCGTTATCTACGGAGGAAATCAACCAGTGCATTTTACAGCAGATGAAAGAGCATTCAAAGAATTGGTGTACACTCCAAACGCACACACTGTTGTAGTTGAATTAGAAGGTAAAAAAATGGATGTTATCTTACAAGACATTCAATTCCACCCAGTTTCTGACAAAATTTTACACATTGACTTCTTCCAATTAAACGATGACAAAGAAATCGTTATGGAAGTTCCTGTGAAAGTAGTAGGAAAATCTCCTGGTGTTATGGCTGGAGGTGTATTACGTTTAAACCAACGTCGTTTGAAAGTAAAAGCATTACCAAAAAATTTACCTGACTTCGTTGAAGCTGACATCACTCCACTTGAAATGGGTAATAAATTATATGTTACAAAAATTAAAACAGATAATTTTAAATTAATGCACCCAGACAATACAGTTGTTTGTCAAGTAAGAATTTCTCGTGCTGCGATGAAAGCTGCTCAAGAAGCTGCAAAAGCTGCAAAAGCTGGAGACAAAAAGAAAAAATAATTTTAAATTATTTATATTTTCAAAAGCATCAGTTTTACTGGTGCTTTTTTATTTTAATATGGTATTAGAATGGTAAAGTCAGACACAATTCTTTGTATACTGGTTAAAAGAAATTATTTTTGTTGTACGAACATATGGAAATAAAAAGGGCATTTTAAAACAAATAAATTACAACATGAAATGGCTAAAAAGAATTTTCAAAACAAATGATACGAATATAGATTCTATGAAAAAGTTTTTAATAGTAGGTTTAGGAAATATTGGGTTGGAATATGTTAACACACGTCATAACATTGGTTTTAAAGTGTTAGATTATATGGCTAACCAAGAAAGCTGTGGTTTTCAAACCGTAAAATTAGGTGATGTTGCTGAAGTAAAAATAAAAGGCCGCTCATTGTTTTTATTAAAACCAAATACCTACATGAATTTGAGTGGAAAAGCGGTTAAATATTGGATGGAAAAAGAAAACATTCCTAAAGAAAATATTTTGGTAATTACTGATGATTTAAATTTACCATTTGGAACAATTCGTATCAAGAGTAAAGGAAGTGATGGCGGACATAATGGACTAAAAAACATACAATTGCTTTTAAACACAACTGAATATCCAAGATTTCGTTTTGGTATAAGTGATACTTTTAAGAAAGGACAACAAGTAAATTATGTTCTTGGAGAATGGAGCGAAGAAGAAAAAGAAAAATTAAAAGAAAGATTGGAAGTAGCTACAGAAATTATTAAATCCTTTGCTTTAGCAGGTTTAAACAATACAATGAATACCTTTAATGGTAAATAATTTATTTTTAATTATCTTTATATGAGATAATTAAAAATATAATGAAAGCAATTATAAGTATTATTTTTTGTGTGTTATTTATGTTTTGTTGTCCAATTAAAAACAACGAAATACATCCTGATATAAACAAAAACGGCATTGTTGCTAAACAAAACTTTAAAAATTGCCCCTCAGAAGGAAATTGTACAGTTTCAATACTTAAAAATAAAAAAATAATTATTCAAAGGGATGAAATAAATGGTATTTCTTATACACTTGAAGATGATAATATCTTTTCTTTAATTAAATATACGTATAACAAGCAAGAAATTAATGATGCTGTAGACGGTAATTATACTGAAGAAATACTAATCCCTTTTGAACATGCAAAAGACAATTTAGAATTAAAAAATACTGAACTTAAGGAAAAGCATATCCTTTTTGGTAAACATTGTTTCTGTAAAGGAGAAGCAGGGTACTATCTCATTGAAAAAGGCAAATTATCCTTAAGTATCAAAGAAGGTGTTTATCTATTACAATTTGATTTTGAAATTAGCAATACTACACACAAAATCACTTCAATAAACGTAACTTTTCAATAAAAAAGCCCTATGCTTTAACAAAGGGCTTTTTAGTATTCAAAGAATAAAAAACCTTATTCAATAATCATTCTTTTAACAGTTCTAGCTGTTCCATCAGAAATAGCAACTAAATAAACACCTGATTGTATTTTATTTAGAGTAATGTCTTGATTAAAATTACCTGTATTAGAAAAGGATTTTTGATACACTTGCCTTCCACTCATATCATAAACATCTATTGCTATATCATTAGATGATCTAGATAGTAATATAACGGTAAAGTTTCCATTATTAGGATTAGGATATAAAGCAAAGTTTTCAAAATCAAAACTTTCCGAAGCTAGGGGTTGAACGGTACATACGTTTAAGCTCCAACTGTTCAAGCTACCTCCGTCTTGATTAAAAGCATCTGAAATAGTCAAGGTCCAAGTACCTGTTGAACTTTGACCGTTAAATGCAGATAAAGATTCTCTTGGTATTACCGTTCCAGATATTCCTGGATTATTTCCACAAACAATAGCAACACCAGAATCATCAAAAGTGGCAACTACATTATTAACACTTGCATTAGGGTTACATTCTCTAGAAAACAATTGAACGACAGTTCCTGAAGGGCTGGTTAAAGTAGCTGTTAAATCATTTATCCAAGTATGAGTAACATTCATCGTTATATTTACATCTGCTATAGTTCCCCCTGATGGAATATTTAAAGTAGATGTAATCGTAGGTGTACCTGACGACGAAATGGCTACTGGTACATTAGATGAAGAAGTTGAAGCACAAGAAATAGTACCTGTAGTAAAACGGAAAGGACTTCCAAAAACACCTGTACAAGTAGCGTTTTTAGGTAATACTCTCCAAAAGTAACTTGTGCCTTGAGATAAACCACTAACACTATAAGAGTTTGTAGTCGCATTCCCAGAACTTACAATAGTTGTAAATATATTATCTGTTGCTACCTGAACATCATAAGAAGTTGCATTAGGATTAATATCCCAATTTAAGGCTAACGATGTATTTTGACCGTTCGCATTATTAACAGGACTTGTTAGTAGAACTGGGTTGATACCTAGTGACAAATAAAAGGGAACTGTTTTAGTTATTGCACCTGAAGTAGCACTCACAATAATTTGATAATCCCCTCCAGCAACTGCATCTAAATTGCCTAGAGTAAGTGTAACAACTCCGGTAGCATTCATTGTATTAGGAGTAAATGTAACGGTTGAACCTGCTGGATTACCTGAAATACTAAATGTAGTGTTTGAATTAAAACCACCATATGTAGTGTAATTAATATCGAAATTTACAGTCGCTCCGGAACAATTATAAATATTCTGTGTTCCGGCTACACCTGAAAAAGCAACTGAAAAAGAAGAAGGTGCTGTGGTAATGGTAAAATTAGTATTAGAAATATCATAAAAAATATGATTATATCCTCTAACCATTATTCTATTTTGACTTCCAGGATTATTTGGAACTGTAATGATTTCTGAACCATCATTAGGCACCTTACTTGCTAAAAGAATTGGGTAGGTAATTCCCCCATCTGTAGAAAGTAATATATCAACATAAGAAGCATTGATACCATTTGCATCAGTGCCTGCAACATCCCAAGTTACATTTTGATTTGTTCCTACAGCCCAAGAAACTGCTGTATTTGGTATATTTACTAAAAAAGGACCAACTGATGCTGTTGTTACAACCATTTCATCAATCCCTGTTTGACCTCCATTTGGAGCCCTATTATCCCTAACTGTTAGCGCAAAATTCATTGTTCTTGCTACATTTGGCACAACTTCCCATGTGGGTGCTAAATTGTTATTTACTACATCTTGTATTCTTGGCATATATCTTTCAGGAGAAGTTACAGGCAATCTAGATCTAAAATTCGGTCCAGATGTAGCAGTTTGCTGAGGAGGCTGAACTGATATTTGTGTATTGGTTTGTTCCCAACAATAGGTTAATGCATCTCCATTTGCATCTGTTGCACTACCTTTCAATATAAATGCTGTTCCTCTTGGAATGACGTAATCTGGTCCTGCATTTACAACTGGTGCAAAATTACCATTAGCTGTAGTATTTGCACAACTAGTTCCTAACAAAGTTCTTGTATTGGCTTCTGCTATGCTTATAAAACTAAAATGTGCATCGGAATTTGATTGAACATTTTGAGGAGAACAAATACCTGCATATGCCATTATTGTGGTTCCGCTTCCTGGTTCTACAGCTGTAGCATTATTTCTGTTACCACCACCGCAACTTCCGCTACTTCCATTAAAAGTATGGTTACAACCAAATTGATGCCCAATCTCATGAGCTACATAATCAATATCAAAAGGATCTCCTACAGGTGAACTAGTTCCAGTAACACCTCTTGCTTTTTGAGTATTATTACAAACTACTCCTAGCCCAGCTACTCCACCTCCGTTAGTACTTACTACATGTCCAATATCATAATTAGCTGTTCCAATAACGCTAGTAACATTACTTTGATTCTCTCCTAACATAGCTCCTCCACTATTATTCGTGTAAGGATCGGTAGTTCCATCAGTATAAATTATCAAATTGTTATTTGCTACCAAGGTTAACCTAGCAGCAAAATCCCTTTCATATATACTGTTAACTCTATTCACTGTAACCACTATTGCCGCTTGAGCTCCTGCAACTGTACCTCCATGAAAGGCAGCATATTCACCTGTACAAGCCATTGCTAATCTATACACTCTAAAATTTCCATCACTAGCTCTATTTAATTCATCATTCATTTCAGATTTAAAAATATCATGATTCATTTCATCAAACCCACATTCGAAACCATTTGTTCTAAGTAAATTGGATCTGTTATAAACAATATAGTTTTTTAAATCAGAAGTATATGTATCAATGTAAGTTGTTCCAGAACTACCAGACAAAATCATAGCATGCAATCCAAATTCAGTTATACTAAATCTCATTGTTGCCGTAGGATCATCAATACCTTTTCCTAAATAGGTTTTAATATCAGGGAATTTAATTGCTAAACCATCTTCCATAACTGGTGATTCATAAATGCGAAATTGGTTTAATACCCCGTTTGAAACTGGAAACGTAAGGATTACATTCGACGTTTGTCTTGACAAATCATTTGGCGCAGCTGATAATTTTTCTTTTAAATCAGAGAGGTTTAATTTATACAGTTGAAAGGCTGTAGGCATAGAATTTCTAGTCACTTTTAAATATGTACTCACCTCGCTTTCAGTTGTTTTTTCCCAAATATTTTTTTGAGAGTAACCGCTACAAAATAGTAGAAGCATAAAAAAATGGAATAATGTTTTTTTCATTGTTTAATTTATTTGGTTTCATACAAATATAACAATTAAAAACAAACACAACTCCATTAATCTATTAATCAGATAATTACAAAAAAAAAGAGCATTGATTAATGCTCCTTTAAATGTAAAATGATATTTCTATTATTCTATTATAATTTTTTTCATGATTTTTTGTGAACCATCAGTTACACTCACCATGTAAACACCAGCTTGAACATCATTTAATTCAATATTTTGATTGAAGTTACCAGTATTTGAGAACGATTTCATGTATACTTGTCTTCCACTAATATCAAATATGTTAATATCAATATTGTTTGAAGATTCAGAAATAAATTTAACTGTAAAACTTCCATTATTTGGATTAGGATACAAAGAGAAATCTTTTAATTCAAATTCTTCAGTTCCTAAAGGCTGAACAGTACAAATATTTAAACTCCAACTATTTAATGAACCTCCGTCTACATTAAAACCATCATTTATTCTTAATGTCCATGTTCCTGTTGAGTTTTGACCGTTAAAAGCTGATAAAGGTGATGAAGGCATTCTAGTTCCTGTAAGAGTAGGTGCAGTTGTGTTACAAGTTACAGCTATTCCAGCATCATCAAAAGTAGCATTAATATCGTCTCTTGATGTACATACATTTGCAAACAAAATAACTTGAGTTCCTGATGGACTTATTAAAGTTGCCGTTAAATCACTCACATAAGTATGTGTAACATTCATTGTAATATTTACATCAGAAATATTACCACCTGAAGGTATATTTAAAGTTGAATTGATAGTAGGTGCTCCAGAAGAAGAAATAGCTAATGGAACATTTGTTGAAGAAACGGTTCCACATGAAACAGTTCCTGTTGTAAATTTATAAGTTGTACTAAATGTACCTGTACACGTAGCGTTTTTAGGCAATACTCTCCAATAATAAGCAGTTCCTTGTGCTAAACCAGAAGCAGAGTATGAACTTGAAGTAACATTACCCGAACTAACAATATTAGAAAAACCAGCATCCGTGGCTACTTGAACATCGTAAGATGTTGCACTAGGGCTAGGATTCCAGCTTAATGTTAAACTTGTATTTACTCCATTTGCATTATCTGCAGGATTAGTTAGAACTACAGGACTTACACCAATTGAAAGGTAAAAAGGAACAGTTTTAGTGGTTCCTCCAGATGTAGCATTTACTAAAATTTGATAATCGCCACCAGCAACACTTGTCAAGTTTCCTAGAGTTAAAGTTACGGTTCCATTTGTATTTGTTGGATTAGGATTAAAACTCACCGTCGCACCAGCAGGAGCTCCAGTAGCAGCAAAACTTGTTGTCCCACTAAAACCTCCTAAAGCTGCATAATCAATAGTGAATACAGCCGTTGAAGGGTTACAAGAAGATATATTTTGAACTCCAGAAAACGCTACAGAGAAAGTTGAAGGTGGTGCAGTAATACTGAAATTTGTATTTGAAATATCATAAAACACATGATTATTCCCTTTCACCATAACTCTCTTATTACTTCCTACATTATTAGGTACTGTTACAATTTCAGAACCGTCGTTAGGTACTTTACTAGCTAATAAAATTGGGTAAGTAAGACCCCCATCATTTGACAAATAAATATCAACAAAAGAAGCATTAATATTGTTTCCTGTTGTTCCAGCAACATCCCAAGTAACGGTTTGGTTAGAACCAGCAACCCATGATACCGCTGTGTTAGGTGCTGTAACTAGAAATGGTCCTGCAGTAGCATTTACAGTTATTACAGTGTCGTCAAAACCAGTTTGCCCTTGACCCGCAACATTATCTCTAGCTGTTAATCTAAAGTTTAATGTTCTTGCAACTGAACTTAAGGCTTCAGCTGTTACATCTAATCCAGCCGTTGTTGTACTATTCGCAATAGTAGAATTCAGTATTGGAAAATGTCTTACAGGTATAGATGTATCAGGATAACAAACCCAGTTAGGCCCATTTGTCTTAGTTGCAGATGCAGCACTAGCTGCACCAGTATTTCCAGTAGCGTTATCATATTCTTCCCAAGTATATGTTAAACCAGATGCACCTCCTGCGTCAGTTGCTGAACCAGTCAAAACAAAAGGAGTACTTTTTGGAATAGTATAATCAAGGCCAGCATTTACAACTGGTGCCGAATGTGTTATTGCTACTGAAGTAGGACATGTTTTACCAACCATATTGGCTTGAACTTGAGCAATACTTGCTGCATGAAAAACATCTATAGAATGTAAATGAGTATCATATGAGGTAATTCCTGCATACCCCATAATGGTTACACCTGAACCTACCTCAACATTTACTCCAGAACCTTCGTTTCCGTGTGTAAAAGTATGGTTTGCTCCAAATTGATGTCCAATTTCGTGAGCCACAAAATCAATATCAAAATTATCTCCAACAGGAACTGTACTAGTAGTATAACCGCTTCCTTTTTGATTATTTACGCACACACAACCTATGCATCCTGCATTACCATTATTACCTACGTTACCCATTAAATGTCCAATATCATAATTAGCTTCTCCGACAACTGATGTTAAGGTTGATTGTAATTCTGAGTTGTAGTTTGCATCTGTTGCTCCATAAGGATCTGGACCACTTCCATCGTAAATAATAGTTAAATTATTTACTAAGTTCATATGTATAGCAAAGTCGGTTTCAAAAACACCATTAACACGAGTTAAAGTAACATTGATAGCTGCGAGAGCTAATGGCTTAGTACCTCCATGATAAGTAGTATATTCAGGAGTAACAGACATAGCTAATCGAAAGTTCAATAGTTGCCCTGAACTTGATCTTGAAACAGAATTTGCCCTATTCGTTAAATCAGTAACTAATACCTCATCTACTGTAGAACATGTAAAAGGAACTTTTCCTTTAATTCTTGAGGACTGATATATTGCATGCGTTTTACCATCTACTGAATACGTTTCTATAAATTCAGTTGCTCCTCCTACTCTAGAAATCATTGCATTTAATCCTCTTGGATCTATACTCATTCTTAAACGAGAGTGAGGATTATCTATTCCATTACCCGCATAAGATCGAATATTAGGAAATTGTGCTTGAAGTTCAGGTTCAAAATTAGATGCTTCATATACTTGAAAACGTTCTAATTCTCCTTCAGAGTTAGGTAGAGTAATAATAACACCTTTTGGATTTCTTGAAAATCTATCCGATGCACTAGCCAATGTTTCTTTCATTGAAACTAAATCTAAATCCATTAACGCATAAGTCTCTGGAAAAGATTCTCTTTGGACATATTTATTTTTTTGAACATTTTTATGGGAAACTTTCTCCCAAAACGCTCTTTTTTGTGAATAAGAAGCACTCACTAAAAAGAGGCAAAAAAGCATAAGTAAAAATTTTTTCATAATATTTTATAAAATTTGTTTTGTTTGAAACAAATATAATAATTATTCAAGATTATTTAACCTTTTTAGTTTCAAAAATCACATTATAACTAATGTTTTTATGATTAATACACATTATGTCTACTCTCAATTTTACCTATACCCAATATTAAAAAACAATCTTTTATAAAATAAGTCTCAGTTTAAAAACGTAATAGGTTTATGAGATGAACTATAAACGAATATAAGACATTACGTTTTATTAAAAACTAATCTTTTTTTTTAACTGAACTTAAAATACTTATTTTTGCTAGAAATATTTAGCCTTGAACATTTTTAATTCTATTTCTTCATTTACTAGTACTACAAAAACTATTGTTACCATAGGCACTTTTGACGGAGTACATATAGGTCATAAAAAAGTACTTAACAAACTACACAATTTAGCCCTTGAAAAACAAGCTGAGAGTGTTTTACTTACTTTTTTTCCACATCCAAGGATGGTATTACAACAAGATTTAGACATAAAACTTCTTAATACTATTGAAGAAAAGAAAAAACGAATTGCTTCCTATAATATTGATCACTTAATTATCCATCCTTTTGATTTAGAATTTTCTCGACTTACTGCCGAAGAATTTGTTAAAAATGTGTTAGTCGACCAATTAAACATTTGCGCTATAATCATAGGATATGATCATCGCTTTGGCAGAAACAGAACAGCAACCATTGAAGATTTAATTAATTTTGGTACCAAATATAATTTTGATGTAGAACAAATAACCGCAAAGGAGATAGACGAAATTGCCATTAGTTCGACTAAAATTAGAAATGCTTTACTAGAAGGAGACATCGCAACAGCCAATACTTTTTTAGGATACAACTATACGATACATGGAGAAGTTGTAGAAGGAAAAAAGCTGGGTAGAACCATTCATTTTCCAACAGCTAATTTACAAGTTGATGAAAGTTATAAATTAGTACCTAAAAATGGCGTTTATATGGTTACAGTTGAAGTTAATAATAGAATGTTTTATGGAATGATGAATATTGGCACCAATCCAACAGTATCGGATAGTGAGCAAAGTATTGAAGTCCATCTGTTTGATTTTAATGAATCAATATATCATCAGAATATTACTGTAGGCTTTTTGGAACATATTAGAGAAGAAAAAAAATATGATTCTTTATCCGATTTAAAAGACCAACTAGAAAAAGATAAACTATATTGCTTGTCTAGACTAAAAAACTATTCATGAAAGCATCTTTTTTCAAAACTGTTGACATCGCTCCATTAGTTGTTTTTAGAATTTTCTTTGGATTCTTAATAGCTTGCGAAAGTTTTGGTGCAATTGCAACGGGTTGGGTAAAAAATGTACTTATTACACCTCAATTTACTTTCAGCTTTATTGGTTTTGAATGGCTACAACCTCTACCGGGCAATGGAATGTATTATTACTTCTTAGCCATGGGGATTTTGGGCCTTTTAATTATGTTTGGCCTTCGCTATAGAATAGCAATTTTTAGTTTTTCCATCTTGTGGACAGGTGTTTATTTGATGCAAAAATCATCGTATAATAATCATTATTACTTGCTTATGCTGATAAGCTATATCATGATTTTTTTACCCGCAAACAGATATCATTCATTAGACATAAAATGGGGTTTTATTAAAGAAAAAAAAGTTGTTCCCTATTGGATCAATTGTATTTTTATCATTCAAATTGCAATAGTTTATTTTTACGCTTCTGTAGCAAAAATTTATCCCGATTGGCTTGACGGAACTTTTACCAAAAATCTTTTACAAGGAACAACTAGTAATCCTTTTTTTCTGGAAATCTTTGCAAACAAATGGTTTTATTTATTTATTGCTTATGCAGGAATTTTATATGATTTATTCATTATTCCATTACTCTTATATAAAAAAACAAGAACTCTAGCTTTAATAGCTTCTTTGTGTTTTCATCTCTTTAATGCGATTGTTTTACAAATTGGCATTTTTCCTTTTTTTGCCTTAAGTTTTGCTTTATTTTTCTATGAGCCTGATACAATTAGAAAGCTTTTTTTTAGAAAAAAAGAACCTGTTTTAACACAATCAAACAATTACAACCAAAAATACAATTGGTATTACCTATTTATTCCATATCTTATCATTCAATCGTTATTACCGTTACGACATTACTTTATTAAAGGAGATGTTTTATGGACAGAAGAAGGACACCGTTTAAGCTGGAGAATGATGTTGCGAGAAAGAAGTGGTCATATTTCTTTTGAAGTTATTGAAAACTCTACCCAGCAACGTATGCTATATGATTACACTAAAAATCTATCTTATAAACAAGCCAGACAACTACCCGTTAAACCCGATTTTATTTGGCAATATTGTCAAAAAATAAAACAAGAATACAAAGGAAAGGATATATCAATTTACATCAGGTGCGAAAATTCAATCAATAGAAAACCGTACCAACTTTTAATTGACCCGAACTATGATATGGCGAAAGCCAAATGGAATTATTTCTTTCATAACGAATGGCTTTTAGACTACAATTAACTATTTTTTATAATTTGATAATCAAAGGATTATGATTTTTTCGTACCTTTATAGATAACAAAAAATCAACATATTATGAAAAACTCAATTGAAATTAAAAATGGCCTTCTCATTTTTTTAGGGATTGGCTTATTTTTTCTTACTATGGACATGGTAGGTTTAGCAGATAAAAATTACCTACGAATTTTGAACGCATTTATTGTGTTATATGGAATAAACAGAACCATACAATACAATTTTCATCACGGTAAATCAGATTATTTGGAGAATTTAATTTCTGGTTTTAAAACAGGTATTATAGGTGTGTTTCTTGGAATTGTAGGTTTAATTATTTTCGTCTATCTAAAAGGTGGAGAATCGTATTTAAGTAAACTATCTGACACTTTTTTCTTTGTTGGGAAAACCAATATTATTAAATATGTTAGTGTTTTATTATTTGAAGGTATTGCCTCAAGTTTAATTGGTTCATTTGCATTAATGCAGTATTGGAAAGATGTGGTTGTAAATTCTAAATATTAATTGCAGTAATAATTTTTTTTGGTTCAAAACTAATTCGCTACTTTTGAAAACTAAAAGAATTTTAATGAATACGATTAGATATAATTGGACTAAAGAAGAAATTATTCAACTTTATAATAAACCTTTAATGGATTTATTATTTGAAGCAGCAAGTGTACATAGACAATTCCATAATCCAAATGTAGTACAAGTTTCCACACTACTTTCGATAAAAACTGGCGGGTGTCCTGAAGATTGTGGCTATTGTCCACAAGCAGCACGTTATCATACCAATATTGAAGGTAATGATTTAATGACAGTGTCTCAGGTAAAAGCGCAAGCTTTAAGAGCAAAAGCTTCAGGTTCATCACGAGTTTGTATGGGAGCTGCGTGGAGAAACGTAAAAGATGGTCCTGAGTTTGATCAAGTTTTAGAAATGGTAAGAACTATTAACAAACTTGATATGGAAGTTTGTTGTACTTTAGGAATGATTACCGAAAATCAAGCAAAACGTTTAGCAGAAGCTGGGCTATATGCCTACAATCATAATTTAGATTCTTCCGAAGAATATTATAAAGAAGTAATTTCAACTAGAGGTTATGAAGACCGTTTAGAAACTATTGAAAATGTAAGAAAAACAAACGTAACCGTTTGTAGTGGAGGAATTATTGGTATGGGAGAACAAATTGAAGACAGAGCTGGAATGTTAGTTGCTTTAGCTTCATTAAATCCCCAACCGGAGTCCGTTCCAATTAATGCTTTAGTTGCAGTTGAAGGTACACCATTGGAAAATGAAAAACCAGTTGAAATTTGGGATATGATTCGAATGGTTGCAACTACACGTATTGTAATGCCAGAAACTCAAGTAAGGCTTTCTGCTGGAAGAACTCAAATGAGTAGAGAAGGCCAAGCCATGTGTTTCTTTGCAGGTGCAAACTCTATTTTTGCAGGAGATAAATTGCTTACTACTCCTAACCCTGATGTAAATGAAGACATGAAAATGTTTGAATTATTAGGATTAGAACCTCAAAAACCTTTTATTAAAAAAATGCAACCCGAAACTGTTGAAGCTGAAAATTCACAATATCAACCACTTGGAGAAAAACCAAAATGGACTAGACCTGGACATGTGATTGAAAGAAATTTAGAAGCTTCACAAAAAGGAAAATAAAGTTTTCTTAATTTTTTAAAATTTTGATAACAATTAAATAAATTTGCTCTAAGAAAACTTAGAGCATTTTTTATATGTCTTCACTACATTTAAATGAAATAGAACGTGTAGAGACCATCTCTCAAGAAGATTTTTATACGCATTACGTAAAAAAACAAAAACCAGTAGTTATAGAGAAATTAACTAAAGACTGGCCTGCATATACCAAATGGAACTTAGAATATATTAAATCAATTGCTGGAGACAAAACGGTACCCTTATATGACGATCGTCCGGTTTCGTATAAAGATGGTTTTAATGAAGCTCATGCCAAAATGAAGATGAGTGATTATATTGATTTATTACAATCTAAACCTACAAATTACCGTATATTTCTATACAACTTAATGAAAGAGGCCCCTGCACTCCAAAATGATTTTAAATGGCCTAAAATTGGATTAAAACTAATCAAACAACTTCCTATGTTGTTCTTTGGCGGAGAGAACTCAAAAGTATTCATGCATTATGATATTGATTATTCCAATATTTTACATTTTCATTTTCACGGAAAAAAACAATGCATTTTATTTTCACAAGAAGCCACACCTTATTTATATAAGATACCTCACTCCTTGATTTCAAGAGAAGATATTGATTTTGAAAATCCTGATTTTGAAAAATTCCCAGCTTTAAAAAAGGCCAAAGGATTTATCTGTAATTTAAATCATGGAGAAATGTTATACATGCCTGAAGGATATTGGCATTACATGAAATACATAACACCAGGTTTTTCGATGAGCTTAAGAGCGTTACCTAAAAAACCGAAACATCTTTTCAAAGCAGTGTACAATGTATTTATCATGCGCCATTTTGATAATTTCATGAGAAAAAGAAAAGGCCAAGCATGGATAGACTATAAAAACGAAAAAGCAATCATTGATACCCATAAAAACATAGCTTAAAATCTATTTTGCTATTTTAATTAAGTGGAAAAAATAAGAAGTTGAAAGTAAGTATAGAACAATTATTCCTTTTTATTCGCAAAAGCTCTCTTATTAAATACAATTAAAATACCTACTCCAGTAGATATGGCCATGTCAGCAATATTGAAAATAGCATTAAAAAAGGAAAAATGTTTACCTCCCCAAAAAGGCAACCATTCGGGTAAGTTACCTTCCCAAAAAGGAAAATATAACATATCTACTACTTCACCATGAAACCATGTCCCGTATGGATCACCAGAGAAAGCTGTTGCCACTTGATGATAACTATCATTGAAAACAACACCATAAAAAACAGAATCAATAATATTACCTATTGCTCCTGCTAAAATAAGAGAGATTGCTACAATTAAATATTTGGATTGTTTCTTCTTAACCGAATCCCAAAGCCACCAAGCTATACCAGGAACAACTAGTAAGCGAAAAAGAGTAAGTGCTAGCTTTCCATACTCACCTGGTATTACTGCTCCCCAAGCCATCCCTTCATTTTCAATAAAATGAATACGAAACCAGTCTAAACCAAAAACTTTTATTTCTTCATTAATAAAAAAATGTGTTTTGATATAAATCTTAGAGATTTGATCAACAAGTAGAATAAGGACAACTATTATATAAGCTTTCTTTAATGACATTCTGTTAAAATTTGAACAAAAATAAGGATTTTACTAAAAAAAAACGCTCCTGTAGGAGCGTTAATGTAATTTTATAATAAGATTAACGTTGCGAATTTTTTGCTTCGATACTCATAGTGGCATGAGGAACTACTTTTAAACGCTCCTTACTAATTAATTTACCTGTAACCTTGCATACACCATACGTTTTATTTTCAACACGGAATAAAGCATTCTTTAAATCTCTAATAAACTTTTCTTGACGAGTAGCCAACTGTGAGTTTGCTTCTTTTGACATGGTTTCACTTCCTTCTTCAAATGCCTTGAAAGTTGGTGAAGTATCGTCAGTACCATTATTTAAATCATTCATGTAAGCACTTCTAATTAAATCCAAATCGGCTTGTGCTTTCTCTATTTTTTTTAATAAAATTTCTTTAAACTCAGCTAAATCTGCGTCTGAATATCTTAATTTTTCATCAACCATCATTCTATGTATTAAGGTTATTACTAATAAATCATATCTAAAAAGAGTTTATTTTAGACCCTATTTCGATATTAACACAACTGTTTTTACTTCATCAAACTCAATTTCTATACCATTATCAATTTTAGGCATAAAAATTAATTCTTCGGTTAGTGTTTCCGACTTAATATACGTTTCATTTTCTAATACAGATTGCTCTATTACCGCATTATTTTGAATATGAACTTTTATTTTATCCGTTACTTCAAATCCTGAATCTTTTCTAATATTCTGAATTCTATTTACTAACTCTCTTGCAACACCTTCATTACGTAGTTGATCATCTATCGTAATGTCTAATGCTACTGTTATTCCATTGGAATTTGCTACTAACCAACCCGGAATATCTTGTGAAGAAATCTCCACATCTTCGGTTGTTAAAGTAATACTTTTTCCTGATATTTCAAGCATTATTTCACCGTCTTTATCTAATTGATTGATCTGTTCTGGCGCCATATTTTGTATCTCTTTGGAAACCAGACCCATATCTTTGCCAAAACGTGGTCCTAATGCTTTAAAATTTGGTTTAATTTGTTTTACCAATACGCCTGAAGCATCATCTAACAACTCAATTTCTTTTACATTTACTTCTGCTTTTATTAGGTCTGCAACGGCCTCAATTTCAGACTTAAAAGTATTGTCAAGTACTGGAATCATTACTCTTTGCAGCGGTTGACGCACTTTGATCATCTCTTTTTTACGTAAAGACAATACTAAAGAGGAAACAGTCTGTGCTTTCCACATTCTACTCTCTAGTGATTTATCAACAAAGTTTTCAACCGTCACAGGGAATTCCGCTAAATGTACACTTTCAAAAACTTCTTTCCCAGTAGTTGCATTTAAATCTTTATACAAACGATCCATAAAGAATGGAGCAACTGGAGCACTTAATTTAGCAACGGTTACTAAACACGTATAAAGCGTTTGATAAGCTGCAATTTTATCTGTTCCATACTCTCCTTTCCAAAATCTTCTTCTACACAAACGAACATACCAATTGCTCAAGTTTTCCTGTACAAAGTCAGATATAGCACGTGTTGCTTTGGTTGGTTCATAATCAGCATAAGCCTCATCTACAGTTTTAATTAAAGTATGCAATTCAGATAAAATCCAACGATCAATTTCTGGTCTTTCATTTAAAGAGATTTCTACTTCATTGTACTTAAATCCATCAATATTGGCATATAACGCAAAGAAAGAATAAGTATTATATAGTGTTCCAAAGAATTTTCTTCTTACTTCTGCAACACCTTCAATATCAAACTTTAAGTTGTCCCAAGGATTGGCATTTGAAATCATATACCAACGTGTAGCATCAGGTCCATATTCTGCTAAAGTGGTAAAAGGATCTACTGCATTACCTAAACGTTTCGACATTTTTTGTCCGTTTTTATCTAGTACTAATCCATTTGAAACCACATTTTTATACGCAATTTTATCAAAAACTAAGGTTCCAATAGCATGTAGTGTATAAAACCATCCACGCGTTTGATCCACACCTTCTGCTATAAAATCGGCAGGAAAATCTTTATTTGCATCAATTTTATCTTTGTTTTCAAAGGGATAATGCCATTGTGCATAAGGCATCGCACCTGAATCGAACCAAACATCAATTAAATCGGTTTCGCGTTTCATTGGTTTACCAGAAGGAGAAACTAAAACGATGTTGTCTACTACATTTTTATGTAAGTCAACTAATTCATAGTTTTCTTCCGACATGTTTCCAATCACAAATTCCTTATATGGATTTTCTTTTTGGAAACCAGCCGCTATTGCTTTTTCAATTTCAAAGTATAACTCTTCTACAGAACCAATGATAATCTCTTCTGTTCCTTCTTCATTTCTCCAGATAGGTAAGGGTATTCCCCAATATCTAGAGCGCGATAAATTCCAGTCGTTTGCATTCTTCAACCAATTTCCAAAACGTCCTTCTCCAGTTGCCTTTGGTTTCCAGTTAATGGTTTCGTTTAAATCAAACATACGCTCCTTTACTTCAGTAACTTTAATAAACCAAGAATCTAAAGGATAGTATAAAATAGGCTTGTCCGTTCTCCAACAATGCGGATAACTGTGTACATATTTTTCAACCTTAAAAGCTTTGTTTTCTTCTTTTAATTGGATGGCAATTTCTACATCAGCGGAACGTTCTGGTGCTTCTCCATCGTTGTAATATTCATTTTTAACGTATTTCCCTGAATAGTCACCTAAACCTTGAATAAACCTTCCTTGTAAATCTACTAAAGGTACTAAATTCCCATTAGTATCTTTAACTAACATAGGTGGCACTTCAGGCGTAGCTTCTTTCGCCACTTTAGCATCGTCTGCTCCAAAAGTTGGTGCTGTATGTACAATTCCTGTTCCATCTTCTGTAGTTACAAAATCTCCAGCAATAACTCTAAAAGCATTTTCTGGATTGTCATTTGGCAACACCAATGGCATTAATTGTTCGTAACGAATACCTACTAAATCAGCTCCTTTGAATTCTTTTATGATTTGAAAAGGAATTTTTTTATCACCTTCATTGAAGTTTTCAAAATCACTAGATTCTGTTGATTCAAAATAGGTTTTTCCAAATTGTTTTCCTACTAAGCTTTTTGCTAAAATCACTTTTACAGGTCGGAACGTATATTGATTGAAAGTTTCAATTACAACATAGTCTATTTTTGGTCCCACTGTTAAAGCCGTGTTACTTGGCAATGTCCATGGGGTAGTAGTCCAAGCTAAGATATGTATATCTCCTAATCCTTGTAAAAAACCTGGTAATGTTGCAGTAATTGCTTTAAATTGAGCTACCACAGTAGTATCAGTAACATCTCTATAACTTCCCGGTTGATTTACTTCATGTGAAGATAAACCCGTTCCTGCTTTTGGAGAATACGGTTGAATCGTGTAGCCTTTGTACAATAAATCTTTATCATAAATTTGCTTCAACAACCACCAAACGGTTTCCATATATTTGGATTTGTAAGTAATATATGGATTTTCCATATCTACCCAATATCCCATTTTTTCGGTAAGATCATTCCAAACATCAGTATAACGCATTACCGTACGTTTACATGCTTCGTTGTATTCTGCTACCGTTATTTTAGTGCCAATATCTTCTTTAGTAATACCCAATTCTTTTTCGGTACCTAATTCTACAGGCAATCCATGTGTATCCCAACCTGCTTTACGCTTCACTTGGAATCCTTTTTGCGTTTTATAACGACAAAAAATATCTTTAATAGCACGTGCCATTACGTGGTGAATACCAGGCAATCCATTTGCTGAAGGAGGTCCTTCAAAAAACACATAAGGGGTATTGCCTTCACGAGTGCTCACACTCTTATCGAAGATGTTTTCTTTTTTCCAAAAATCCAATACTTCAGACGCAACTGTTGGCAAGTCAAGTCCTTTATATTCAGTAAATTTAGTACTCATTATATCGCTTTCTAATTTGAAGATGCGAAAATACTAAATTTCAAATAATTGTGGGGGTTTTTTAACCAAAAAAAGAGGGGTAGTCTGTTGTTGCATTAATTCCTCCTATCTTACTCCACTTATATAAAGCTTTAAAAGGGCTTAGTAGCTTTTTTAAAGGCTCATAAATGAAAAAGGATAAAATATTTTAATTCTAATATTCTTGATCCTTTTTTAAGAAATACTTTACGTAACTTTGATACTCTTATTTTGTTACAAACACAACTCAAAGAATGAAAGCATATCTACTGATTTTAGGTCTTTTTTTTATAAACTTAATCGCTTGTACTTCCCATAACAAAAACAAGGAAGCCACAGAAACTTCAAAAGAAGTAATAGCAAGTAAATCAGACACTTTTACCAAACATCTAAAACCTTTTAATCCGGAACTTCCTACAATTGGATTGCTGATGTACAATGGTGCTTTGCAGAGTGAAGTTGTGGCAACTTCAGACGTTTTTGGTAAACCAACAGAAGATGGCAAACAACTTTTTAATGTCGTTGCAATTGCCGAAACTAAAAACCCAATTACAACCGAAGAAGGGTTACACTTTGTTCCAGACTATACGTTTGAAGACTGTCCAAAACTAACCGCACTATTTGTTCCAAGTGCCTATGATATGTATGCACAAGTACACAACAAAAATATAGTTGATTTTATTAAGAATAAAAATAAAGAGACTGAGTACACAGTAAGTAATTGTGGTGGAGCTCAATTAATTGGAGCTTCAGGAATAGCAGACGGACATAAGATTGTGACTTGGATTGGAGGAGGAAAACAATTGCAGATAGACTATCCTAATTTAAAAGTACAAAACGACAGTTTGGTAACCTATATGGAGGATGGTAAGTTTCTTTCTTCAAATGGAAATTTAGCAAGTTATATTTCTGCATTACAATTGTTAGAAAAGATGACGTCACCCGAACACCGTAAATTTGTAGAAAGTTATTTATATTTAGACCGCCTTCAAAACTGGAAAGACTAAAAAAGTTTGAAATATGATTGCTGAAAATGAAATTTATAGCTCTAGAATTTTAGAAACACCTGTTGAAAAAGTATATCAAGCTTTTGCACAACCACAACATTTAAAAAATTGGTGGGGTCCTGAAGGATTTACGAATACTATTCATGAGTTTAACTTACAACCCGATGGAAAATGGGTTTTAACTATGCACGGTCCAGAAAAAGGAAATTATGAAAATGAATCGGTTTTTACGGTTGTACAACCTGAAAAATTAGTGGCTTGGAAAAGAATCTCTCAACCATTATTCAACATGGAAATACATTTTAAAAAAATAGATGAGAAAAGTTCCGAGATTGCTTTTCGAATGATTTTTAAATCGGTTACGGAATGTGAAAAAATTAAATCTTTCGCAGGCTCTAAAAACGAAGAGAATTTTGACAGACTAGAAAGAGAACTGCTTCGCGTAATCACTTGACTATGAAAATTCTTTTTTATTACAGCGCAACTTTTTAGCAAAAAAATCATCTAGAATGAAAACGAACAAGTACAACGTCATGAAAAAAACTTTTTTTACTCTTATTGTAGTTATTCTTTTCTTTTCTTGTAGTGATGATGATCACGACTGTCCAGATAATGAGTTTGTTGGTAATTGGAAATTAATTGAAGTATTAGCAGATCCGGGTGATGGCAGTGGAACTTTTCTTCCCATAGAAAGCACAAGAACTTTAACTTTTAAAAATAACGGAATTATAACTACTAATACCTCATTATGTAATCCTTATTCCGATGAAATTAGGACTTCGGGGACTTACGATGTATTGGACAAAAAAATTCACACCAATTGCGAAGGGACTAACATTGCTACCATTTTCTTTAAAATGGAAAATGGATATTTAATTTTAGATTTTTTTTCTTTGGAAGGCTATTCACAAAAATTTGAAAGAGTTGAATAACTGATTCTTTTTACGCTCAATTTTTTAAAAATCACAAATTATATCTATTCGAAAATTTGTGTTAAAACATCTATTGACTTAATTTTCTTACTGTTTTCAATATTAAAACTATAGTAATCAATGATTGTTTTAAGTAAAATTCTTCTTTGATTAGATGAAAAAAGTTTTTCTGTTGTATATATATTTAAAGCAAGTAATTTTTTTAAAAGCATCGATTCTTCTTCAGATAAAGAATGTAACGCAGGGAACTCCGTAAAAACGCCTTCACTTATATTAAAAAAATTATTTTCGATATGATTTTCTTGAGGATAAAAACCAAGAAATTTGGTCAACTGCATTAATAATATCAAATGAAAATTAAAGCTATCATCGTGTGTATCAAACCATTGCAAAGATGTTTCTAAATAATCAAATAAGTGTTCGTCTTTCCAATGTTCTTTAATAGTATAATGCAGCATTTCAGACAAAAATAATACAATAGAGGATTTTGTAATATCTAAATAAACCGAATGATATGGATAATAAATTTTAACCTCTTTGATTCGGTGCAAGTTTTTTTTGAGATTATGATTGGCTTCAATTTCAATTTGATTCAACGGTTGAAAAAAAACCTTTTTTTGCTTGTTATTTTTACCCGTAAAAGCGTTGTGTATAAAATAGGTCTGCACTCCTTCTTCTCTTGTCAAACACTTAACAATCAAACTTTTGTCATTATACTTTACAGAAGAAATTACAATTGCTTTTGTTTTTATAAGCATTATCTAATAATCATTACTTTTTTCACAGTTGAATCCAATCCATCTTGGGTAGCAATAAAAATCATATAAACTCCCGAAGCCACATTATAATTTCCAAAAGCAGAAGTATTCCATTCAATTGTACCTCCTTCAGAAGTTGTTTCATAGACTAAATTACCTTCTATATCTGTAATTTTCACATTAGCTTTATCAGTCAATCCCGCTATTTTAACGGTTCCTGAAAATTCAGGTCGCACTGGGTTAGGGTATACATAAACATTAGATAAATCACCACTCGCTTTTGTGGAAGTACCCAAAAAAGACACTAATCCTTTATCTGTAGCAAAGAATACTTCACCTGAAACGTCGTCTATTTCTATATCATTTACATTATCACTAGGTAGTGGTGAATTCGCTTTTGTAAATCTGTAAAGTGTTTGCTGTCCATTAGAAGACACCAAAAACACACCTGCACCAGCAATGGAAACCCATTTTCTATTGGCACCATCCACACGAATATCCAAAATAGCCTGTTGATAAAATAATTCCTGAGCTAAATCTCCTTCCTGTATGATAATAGGATTTGTTGACAACTCATTTTCAGACAAGAATTGGTCCACACTTGAAAGTATTCTTAGTCCTTTAGCGGTTCCAATCCATACTTGATTTCGGTTATCGATAGCAACACAATTAACAACTTTGTCTGGCAAATTACTATTGGCAAAATCAATTACAATAAATTTATTATTCATTTGATCATTAAACGCAAGCAAACCTTCATTATAGGCAGGTATCCATTTTGTATTGTTTTTGTCAATTGCCATAGATCCATAACGTCCAACAGTATAATCAGACAAAATCCCATCCACACTATAAGATTGCCATTGACCATTACTTCTTAAAACTTTAATGGCTCTTTCCACAAAAGCATTTGTAACCCATAAATTATTCTCCTTGTCAAAAGCAGGACTATTGATTCTTATATCAACATAGTTTGGATCAGGTGGACTCAAAACCAAAGACTCTAATCCGTTTGGACCTGTATTGGTACTGTTTAATAAAGTAATGTCTGAACCATCCATTTTTACTATACCTGAAAAGTAAGAGGTAAAATAGATTTGAGTTGAGTTATTTGGATTAATTACTAAATCGCAAATCGATTTCGCTTGTAATACGTCTTCATAGGAAATATTTACCCATCCATTATTAGAAGAATAGCTGCTAGTTGGCAACTGATCTAAAGGATATGGGTTATATTCTCTAGAATAGTCTCCATAAACTGCCCACAATTGATTTGGTGCTTTTTTTACCCGAAATATGTTGTTTCTAAAAGGCCCATTTGGTGTAATATTTTCAAATAGCGAAGGGTTAGATAATGTAGTAGCAAATACTCCATTCATTTCGGTACCAATAAAAATTTGACCGTTAACTACATGCGCAGCAGTAAATTGAACATCAAAATCGGGAATCACAGTGATATGTGCCAATTGATTCCCTTGCGTATCCAAAACAAAAACATTGTTTTGAGTAGTAACAACAAGTTCATTACCATTTGTTTTTATTTTTCTCCCTATTTGACTTTGATTGAGAATACTTTGAAAAGATCCATTGTAACGGTAAGTATTCCCATCGGTACTCATAGCCACAATTTGATTGTTTAAAGTGACTATTCCTAACCAATAGCCGCTATCAAAGGTTTGCCATTGATTATAATCGTATAAAAAAGGGTTTGACAAACTTGCTTTTCTAATACCACTTTGTCTCGTTACAGCATAAAGTTCTTCATTTAATACTGTAGTTTGCAATACCTCAACTTCTTCACCTGAAGTTCCAATAAAGTAAGTACTAATAAACTCTAATGTATTTAGGTTTAAAACCGATATTCCATAATCTGTGGCAATGTATAATTTTTCCTGATATTCATAAAAATCATTTATTTTTTTCTTATTTGGTGCAACTGGTATTTCTTCAATGATATCGACTTTTGTAATGATGGTTCCATCTTCATTTACCAATATTAGTAGCCCATTTTGATCACCAGCTATGGTTTTTTTAAAACTTTCCGAATAATGAATTGCCGTTATAGCGTTTGGTTTAAAACCGTTAATCGAATTGAGGATATTAACATCTTGCTGCGTTGTATTTTTATAAAAAATACAATTTTCGGTAGCGGCAAAAAAAGTTGTAGAAGACACCTCTACATCTACAATTTCGTTGTATGAGAAATACCCTTTCCATAACAAATTTCCTTGTGGGAAACACCATTGACCTACGAGTAAAATGAAAATAAGAAAAGTTAACCTCATGATTATAATTTTTACAAATATACTATAAACGCAGAATATTAATTTTAGGTATGCCATAAACAAATAAAAAAGGCTTACTGTAAAGTAAGCCTTAATTCTATCTAATTATAAAAATTATACAACACCTTGACCCAACATGGCATCTGCTACTTTAACAAATCCAGCAATATTAGCTCCTTTCACATAGTCAACATATCCATCTGCATTTTTGCCATATTTTACACAAGATTCGTGGATGTTTGCCATAATTCCTTTTAATCTTTCATCTACTTCTTCTCTAGTCCAACTTAAACGTAAAGAATTTTGTGACATTTCTAAACCAGAAGTAGCTACACCACCAGCATTAGAAGCTTTTCCAGGAGCAAATAAAATTTTAGCTGCTTGGAATACTTCAATTGCTTCTGGAGTTGAAGGCATATTTGCACCTTCAGCCACACAGATACATCCGTTACTTACTAATGTTTTAGCTTCATCAGCGTTCAATTCATTTTGAGTTGCACATGGTAAAGCAATATCACATTTCACTTCCCAAGGACGTTTCCCTTCAACAAATTTAGCGTTAGGATATTTTGCAACATAATCACTGATACGACCATAATTTACATTTTTAATTTCCATGATATATGCTAACTTATCTGAATCAATACCCGCTTCGTCATAAATATATCCTGATGAATCAGAAGCAGTAACAACTTTACCACCTAATTGAGTTGCTTTTTCAATAGCATATTGCGCTACATTTCCTGAACCAGAAACTACAACTGTTTTTCCAGAAAAACTTTCACCTTTAGTAGCTAACATGCTTTGAGCAAAATAAACATCGCCATATCCAGTAGCTTCTGGTCTAATTAAAGACCCACCGAAAGTGATTCCTTTACCAGTTAAAACTCCAGTAAATTCATTTCTTAATTTTTTATATTGACCAAACATGTAACCTACTTCTCTACCTCCTACACCGATATCTCCAGCAGGTACATCTGTATCAGCACCAATATGTCTTGATAATTCTGTCATAAAAGCTTGACAAAAACGCATAATTTCAACATCAGATTTTCCTTTAGGGTCAAAATCTGAACCTCCTTTACCACCACCCATTGGCAAAGTAGTTAAAGAGTTTTTAAATACTTGTTCAAAAGCTAAAAACTTTAAAATACTTAAGTTAACGGAAGGATGAAAGCGCAATCCTCCTTTATAAGGACCTATAGCCGAATTCATTTGTATTCTATAACCTCTATTCACTTGTGTTTTACCAGCATCGTCAATCCAAGCCACTCGGAACATTACTACTCTTTCTGGTTCAACCATTCTTTCCAAAAGCATTTTGCCTTGGTATTTTTTATTTTCTTCGATAAAAGGAATAACAGTTTCTGCTACTTCCTTAACTGCCTGCATAAATTCAGGCTCGTTTGGGTTTCTTTTAGCTACAGCTTCAATAAAAGATGATACACTTTCTTTCATGATTTTTGGGTTTAATTTGTAATAAATTTAGTTTCCGTTTTTACTTAATGAAAACGTTTTCGTAACTGCGGTGCAAATATACATTTAATTAAATCATGTCGTATTTAAATTGCTAAAAAAAACACCTTAAAATCTCTTTTTTAAGAAAAATTTATCTAAAAAAAAGAAAAAAATTTTTACCTGTCTTTAGATTTTATATATTTGTCTATAAATGAAAAATTTTTAAGATGCCTAAAATATTAAGAAACCTGCTGTTTTTAACTGTTTTTATACCATTTTATGGAAACTCACAGTTAGGATTTTCCCACGAACTAGGAGTTTTTGTGGGTGGTGTTGCTTTTCAATCAGACTTTGGAGTTAGACATGATTTCGAAACCAATAAAGGAAATACAGGATTTGCAGTTGGTATTGTACATTATCTCAATTTTGCTTATCGTGCAGAATGTAATTGTTACAGTCCTGATAGCTATTTTAATGATCATTTCAAATTGCGCTCTGAATTATCTTTCAACAGTACTAAATTAGAGCATTTTGGAGAATATGCAGATAAAGACTCTGAACTAGGCCGCTTACTAAAAGCTATGAAAGGCGAAGCTAAAGTAACTGACATCGGTATGCAATTAGAATATTATCCATGGAGTATTAGAGAATTTACTTCTGCTAGAAATGGTGCTTGGGCACCTTTTATAGGTTTAGGAGCTCATTTTTCATTTTTTCAAAACAACACCTATTCAGAACTTGGGCCTTTAGGAACTACTGCTACAACTTATCCTTCATATTTACCTGACGGGTATTCTTCAGAAGGTGGAAACACTTTTTCGGTAGTATCTAGTGTTGGTACAAGATATAAATTGACAGAATTATCGGATCTTTTTGTAGAGTTGAGATGGCAATACTATTTTTCAGACTGGGTTGATGGTTTAAGAAAAAATCCTGATTTATATAAAGAAAACAAATCTAATGATTGGAATCTTTGGTTGAACTTTGGTTACATTTATTATTTAGATTAAAAAAATAAAATATACTAAAAAAGAAAAGCCTAGATTAAAATCTAGGCTTTTCTTTTTATAAAAATGTATAGGATTTGTTATTGAAGTGCTTGTTCTAAATCTGCTAATAAATCGTCAATATCTTCTACCCCTACACTTAAACGAACTAAATCATCTGTAATACCAATTTCCGCTCTTTTCTCTGCTGGAACCGAAGCATGTGTCATAGATGTTGGGTGATTTGCTAGAGATTCAACTCCACCTAATGATTCTGCTAAAGTGAATACTTTTACTCTTTCTAAAAATCGAACAGCATTTTCCAGCTTTCCAGAATTAAAAGTAAAAGTCACCATTCCACCAAAACCGCCTATCATTTGCTTTTTCGCAATATCATGATGAGGATGCGTTTCCAAACCTGGATAATATACTCTTTTAATTGCTGGATGTTTGCTTAAAAATTCAGCAACTTTTGCACCATTTTCGCAATGTCTTTGTACTCTTAAGTGTAAGGTTTTAATTCCTCTAAGAACTAAATAACTGTCCATAGGTCCTAGTGTGCCTCCAGTTGCAAACTGTGCAAAATGCAACTTTTCTCCTAAAGCTACATCTTTTACAACTAAAGCGCCCGCAATAACATCGGAATGACCCCCTAAATATTTTGTAGCGGAATGCATAACAATGTCAGCTCCTAAATCTAAAGGCTTTTGCAAATAAGGAGTTGCAAATGTATTATCTACTGCAAACAACAGGTTATTCTTTTTTGTAATCTTTGCGATTGCTTCAATATCGGCTAGTTTCATCAATGGATTAGTAGGCGTTTCTACCCAAACTAACTTCGTGTTTTCATTGATTAAACTTTCCAATTTTTTCAAATTGGTCATGTCTACAAAATGAAATTTGATTCCAAAATCTTGATAAATACGTGCAAACATTCTATAGGTTCCGCCATACAAATCATCCATTGCAATAACCTCATCGTTCGGCTTTAATAGTTTCATTACAGAATCTGTAGCCGCTAATCCTGAAGCGAATGCCAAACCTCTAGTCCCATTCTCAATACTTGCTAACGCATCTTCCAAAGCTGTTCTTGTTGGGTTTGCAGCTCTACTATATTCATATTCACCAACAGGTTTTCCTGGAGAGGTTTGTGCATAAGTAGAAGTTTGAAATACAGGAGGCATGACTGATCCTGTAACTTTTTCATGATGTTGCCCACCATGTATTGTTTTTGTATTGAATTTCATTGCTTTTATCTTTACTAAGGTATTACGTTTATAGGAATTTTCTAATTTGTAGTATAATACCTAAATGGATCCCTTCATGAAAATTATTAAATTCAGCTGCTTGATTAGCATTTTCCATAGTAAAACCAGTACTTTTTGTTGTATATTCATGAAAAGTAACAAAAATATTTTTTGAAAAATCTTCTTGTGTTTGCTCTACAGTAGTAAATAAAATACTTTTAATATAATCTACTTCTTCTTGAGTAGTTTTACCTGTAGGAATTGTTCCATTTCGATAGGTGTCAATAAATGCATCTGAAACTTGCATAGGTAAGCCAGACAATTTATAGATTAACGATTGTTGGGTAGCTATACAATGTCCAATGTTCCAAATTATATTATTACTAAATCCTTGTGGAATGGTATTTAATTGTTCTAAAGTATAATGATCCATAAAATATAAAAACTGTTTTCTTATATTTTTTGTAATTCGAAAAAGTGTATCCATATCGCTAAATTTCTTACGAATATACTTAATTTATCAAGGTTAAAAAACGAATTTGACAACAAATAAACCTCTTCCAAATAGGAATTTATTAATTTAACTATATTTTAACGAATGGCTCTTTTATAAAGCTATTTTCCAAACTAATTTAGTAGTTTATTTGATACACGTAAAAATTCAACATATGAAAGCTTTATATCATTTTATCGTACTCGTTTTTGCTCTTTTTTCTGCAAATACTTACAGTCAAGAAACAACACATCAACAAGAGATTCAAAAAGTCTATGTATTAAAGTCTGTTCCAAATAATGCGTATCAACATATTTATTTTCCAAAAACAAATTTTATTAAAAAAAGAGGTGGTTTTGAGAATTATGAAGCATTACTTGGAAAAAAAGTAGTCGTTGTGAATAAAATTAAAGAAAAAAAAGACGGCTGGATTGTCCTTTTAAAATTAGAAGATGGTGCTAAATTTTTTGGAGTTTATCCCACTATTGAAGCTCATTTAGAAAAAGCTATTGAAAAAGGCGAACTAGAAATTGCGCTTTAATTATATTCCTTTAATCTATACTTTTGTAAAAAAGAATTCATGCGAAAAATTTACTTTCTAAAAACTTGCGATACTTGTAAACGTATTATTAAATCATTGCCCAATACAGACACCTTTGTTTTTCAAGACATAAAAGAAGAGCCTATTAGTGTAAAACAATTAGAAGAGATGTACGCTTTGACCAATAGTTATGAAGTTTTATTCAGCAAAAGAGCAAAACTCTATAAAGAAATGGGATTAAAAGAAGAAGTTTTACAAGAAAATGATTTCAAACGCTACATCTTAGAGCATTATACCTTTTTAAATCGCCCTGTAATTATAGTGGAGGATAAAATATTTGTGGGTAATAGTCCCAAATCGGTACAAGCTGCCATAGATACCTTAAGCTAATGAGTAAAAGATCTTTAGCGCTTTTAGGTGCCACTTTTGTAGCTTTGATTTATGGAGCTAATTTTACCATTGCAAAAGATGTGATGCCTACTTATGTACAACCGTATGCTTTTATTTTGATTCGGGTTATCGGCGCGTCTATTTTATTTTGGTCGCTTACTTTTTTTGGTCCTAAGGAAAAAATTGCGCTTCAAGACTTTCCTCGAATTATTGCAGCATCTTTATTTGGTGTTGTCATCAATCAATTGTCATTTTTTAAAGGACTGAGTTACACTTCACCCATTAGTGCTTCCGTTATTATGGTTACAGCACCTATAGTCGTTTTAATATTATCGGCCATTTTGCTTCGCGAAAAAATTGAATTTAAAAAAGTCCTTGGCATTTTAATTGGTTTAACTGGAACCTCCATTTTAATTTTATATGGAAAAGACATTGGTGATAGTACGAATGCCGGTTTAGGTAATTTTTTAGTTTTTGTAAATGCTTCGTCTTATGCCGTATATCTGATTATTGTTAAAAAATTAATTTCAAAGTACCATGCTTTTACCTTTATAAAATGGATTTATACATTTGGGTTGGTGTTCACATTGCCTTTTGCTTTTGAAGAATTTAAAGCCATTCAATGGGAAAACATTCCTACTAACATTTATTACAACATAGGTTTTGTCGTTTTATTTACCACTTTTTTTGCCTATTTAATCAATTTAATGGCTATGAAAGAATTGAAACCTACTACCCTTTCCGTTTTTATTTATTTACAACCTTTATTTGCCACCATAATTGCTATAAGTTTACAAAAAGACGAATTAAATAATGTAAAATTAATTTCTGCGTTGCTTATTTTTATAGGTGTTTATTTGGTTACCCAAAAAAAAGCCATTCCTAAAGAATAATTTGCAAATCGTCTTATTTCGAAATATCTAGTTACTTTTTACGTATCACTTCTCACTATTTCTTATCTTTGACTTCTTTTTAAAATATGATATGATACTATCCATGACTGGTTTTGGTAAAGCCACTAAGCAATTGCCAAATAAAAAAATAAATGTTGAAATTAAATCTCTAAATAGTAAAGGATTGGATTTAAATATGCGCATGCCTTCTGTCTATAGAGAAATGGAGTTAAGTTTACGCAATGATATTTCACAAAAATTAGAGCGTGGAAAAGTAGATTTTTCGTTATATATCGAAGTTACGGGAGAAGAAACAACTGCAAAAGTGAACACTCCAGTAATCAAATCCTACATCAATCAAATGAAAGCCATTTTACCGGAAGCTGATGCTACAGAATTAATGAAAATGGCGGTTAGAATGCCTGATGCTCTTAAAACAGAACGTGATGAAATTGATGAAAATGAATGGTCTGAAATTGTATTAGTTGTAAATGAAGCCTTAGAAAACATTCAAACCTTCAGAAAAGACGAAGGGAAATCGTTGGAAAAAGAATTTCAATTACGTATTGCCAATATTCGTTTGTATATGGAACAAGCCTTGTTGCTAGATCCAGAACGTGTTAAAAATATTAAAGAACGCTTACAAACCGCAATTGAAGAATTAAAAGTTACGGTTGACGAAAATCGATTTGAACAAGAATTAATTTATTATCTTGAAAAATTAGATATTACGGAAGAAAAAGTGCGTTTGACAAATCATCTGGATTATTTCTTACAAACCTTAAATGGAAAAGAAGCCAATGGTAGAAAATTAGGTTTTATTACGCAAGAAATGGGAAGAGAAATTAATACAATGGGTTCCAAGTCAAATCATGCAGAAATGCAGAAATTAGTCGTAATGATGAAAGACGAATTGGAGAAAATTAAAGAACAAGTATTGAATGTTTTATAAAAAACATAAAAATAAACTACAACACAACGACAAGCTTAGTGCCTTTGGCTTAAAGCTTAAAGCTTAAAAGAATGACAAAAGGAAAATTATTTGTGTTTTCAGCACCATCTGGATCAGGAAAAACCACCATTGTAAGACACTTATTAGAACAACCTGATTTGAATTTAGAATTTTCTATCTCTTGTGCTACGAGAGATCCTAGAGGAGAAGAAGTAAATGGAAAAGATTACTACTTTATCTCATGGGAAGAATTCAAACAACACATTAAAAACGAAGATTTTATTGAATGGGAAGAAGTGTATACCAATAATTTTTACGGTACATTAAAAAAAGAAGTGGAACGCATTTGGGCATTAGGAAAACATGTTATTTTTGATATTGATGTGGTGGGCGGTTTGCGTATTAAACACAAATTCCCAGAAGAAACCTTAGCCGTTTTTGTAAAACCTCCTAGTGTAGATGAATTGAAACGCAGATTAAAATTACGTTCTACCGAAAGTGAAGATAAAATTAATATGCGTATTGCTAAAGCTTCGGTGGAATTAGCCACGGCTCCACAATTTGATAAAATTATTAAAAATTACGATTTAGATACTGCGAAAGAAGAAGCGTATCAATTGGTGAAGGAATTTATTGGAAAATAGTACTTAGTGGTTAGTCCTCAGTACTTAGTAAAAAGTGAATTTCTAGTAGTTAGTATTTAGATAAACTATTTTATGAGTGGGATTAAGTCTTATAGAGAATTACTTATTTGGCAAAAAGGTATTAGAATTGTTGTTCTAGTATATAAACTAACTCAGAATTTCCCTAAAGAAGAGATTTATGCTCTGACCAGTCAGATTAAAAGGGCTAGTGTATCTATTCCTTCTAATATTGCTGAAGGTTTTGGACGTCAAACAGACAAATCATTCCATCATTTTTTGAATATTTCTAGAGGTTCCTTAAACGAATTAGAAACACAACTTATTCTTGCAAAAGAATTAGAATTCAATTTAGATGAAAAAATTTTTAATGAAATTATGCTTTTGATTGAAGAAGAAAGTAAAATGATACATTCTTTTTCAAAAAAGCTAAAAAATTAAAAAAAGTAATTTAGCACAAAACATTAAAAACTAAGGACTAACAACTAACCACTGAGCACTAAAATCATGAAAATCGGTTTATATTTCGGAACATTTAATCCTATTCATATTGGTCATTTAATCATTGCCAATCATATGGCGGAACATTCCGATTTGGATCAAGTTTGGATGGTGGTTACCCCTCATAATCCTCATAAAAAGAAGAGTACTTTATTAGATGATTATCATCGGTTGCACATGGTACATTTGGCTACAGAAAATTACACCAATATTCAACCTTCTGACATTGAGTTTAAACTTCCTCAGCCTAATTATACCGTTCATACTTTGGCACATTTACAAGAAAAATATCCGAAGTACGAATTTTCTTTAATTATGGGCGAAGACAACTTAAACTCGTTACACAAATGGAAAAACTATGAGGTAATTCTAGAAAATCACGACATTTATGTGTATCCTAGATTAAACGCGGGTGACATGGACGAACAGTTTGCCAATCATCCTAAGATTCATAGAGTTGGAGCACCCGTTATTGAATTATCTTCGACTTTTATTCGAAATAGCATTAAAAACAACAAAAATGTTGTCCCGATGTTACCTAGTACAGTTTGGGAATATGTGGAGCATAATTTGTTTTATAAGAAGTAGGGAAGAAGTTTTAAGATTTATGGATAAAGAAGATGTTTAAAAAACAATCTTTTTTTTAATTTCCTAAAAAAGCATGCTACTTCAAATACTGATTAAGATCTAAAAAAACAAATTACTTTATTTTAAAAATCTTTCGAATGGAAAAATGAATAAAAACTTTTAAAGTTAAATATTCAAAAAAAATTAAATAACCTTATATTTGTTTTTTTTAATTTATAGCCCAAAATTTATGAATAAATTACTTGTTTTTACTTTATCTATTTTACTTCTTTCATGTAGTAAAGATGACAATGACGATTCAAATCAATCCTCTACCCGTTTAGCTGTCAATGGTAAATCATATGAAATTTCTAAAGCAACTGCTGTAGATAATTACAGGTTTTCAAGTGAATCACATGCTGAATTTGATTTTTTAATGACAAATGGAAATTTAACTATTTTGGCTGAACCAATGTCTTATTTTGGTTTTGAAGCTACCAACGCATCCATTTTATTAAATGTTCAAATGTTTTCATATAATTCTTCTTTTTCAAATGGAGTATATACTTATGTACAAAATGGAGATATGTTAAATCCGCAACCATCTTCAAACTTTTTTAATCAGTTAGGTATTCAAATAGATGGAAATAATGATAACGATTTCAATGACCTAGAAGATAGCTATTTAACTGCTACAGATGGAACGGTTACAGTTTCTGGAACTAGTCCAAATTACACATTAGCAATAGATGTAACACTATCTAACAATGAAAATTTTAGATATACATATAGTGGCGGCTTTGAATACTATAACAATAGAGGTAATTAAATCAATATTTATATTGAATTAAAATCCCACTAAGTTTTACCTAGTGGGATTTTTCTTTCGTCAAAATGAACTGTTTTATTTCCAAATTACCTCACTCGCTTACGAATATCTTCCAAAGCATGATCCACCAATAATTTTCCATCTCGGAACACTTCTTGCATTTCACCTTGTTGTTCTTCTTCCCAAGAAACTTCATCTTTTAAGTTGTATTTTCCATCTAAAAGTTCGATTTTCATTAAACCTTTAGCCGATTTTTTGGTACCATCATCTGTAATAGGATCTTTAAAAATGGCTCTTCCTTCTCCATTTACTTCACCATAAGTTGCTTTCATGGCAAAACCAAACGTATCTCTAGTATTGTATTGATACGTAAACGAACCAATTCCTAAAACCACATTCGTAGATGCAAATCCTTTTTTCTTTAATTCTTCACATATTCTCGTCGCTCTGTCCATCGTAATGCTATCGCCATAAATCGCTCCAATTTGTGGAACTAGTTCTTTATATCCTTTCGCATTAATTGTTCCTCCAAAAGTATCCCAAAGTAACTCTACAACACCTTTTCTTTCTTGTTCGGTTTTTCCATTCGGGTTACCGCATAAAATATGAATGGGATCACCACTATCTGGTCGAATCACCACTTTACCATCTCTCGTTATAATTTCTTCTTTCAATCGTGGTAAATAATCGGTTAGTACTTTCCATAAATCCCAAGTATCGGAAACGATGGACACAATCCCTTTTGGATACACCTCACAAATTAATCGTTTGAAGGTATCATATTCTCCTTCAGTTGTTCCCATACACATTACCGAATGCTCTGTAGCTGCAACCGAACCACCAATTAAAGCAGTATCGGAATTGGCATTGTAATAGGTTTCTAGAAAATCAATGGCAGGAATGGTATCTGTTCCTGTAAAACTCAATAAATGTCCGGCTGCAGAAAGAACCGCTGCTTCAATACCAGCCATACCACGCATAGAGAAATCGTGTGCTTGCCAATCTACAAATTCTGGAATGGAAGCAGTATCTTGCGCATAGTGATCTAAAATTTTGCGATATTGCTTCGCAATAGTAGCCGAATTACATGGCAACCAAACTACAGCTGAAAGTAAAGTTTCAAAATAATTGGTTAACCAAAAGAATTCCGATTGGGTATTATACATGGTAAACATGGGTGTACGAATGGGTACACTAACACCTTCGGGTAAGGCTTTGAATACCATTGGAATGTATCCTAAATCATGTAAATCTTCAATATGTTGAATTCCAACTTGATTTTCACCCAAATAATTATTGATGCGACGTGCATATTTTTGCACCACTTCTTCCTTTGGTTTCCCAAAAAAATGATTTTGAAAATCTTCTAAGATGTATTTTTTGATAAAATATTGTAATCCAAAGAATACCACTTCATTTACGCCTTCAATTCTAGATTTTCTAGGTGTCCAATTGGAATATACTAAACTTGTTCCATTTGGATATTGTCTTCGGTGATCAACTTTATAACCGTCTGTTAACAGTAATGGGTTCATATAACTTTTATTTTATTTGTTTAAAAAACTTTGATTCTGGTCCGTAAGAACCATAAATGGCATCAAATGTAGCGCTTAATTTATTTATATTAAGGTTGTGTTTGTATTGATCCAAACAAGTAATTACTAAACTCTTTTGGGTTGCTTTTGAATATATTTGATCTATTCGTAAAGCATGAAGTAACAATTCTTCATCTAATTTTCCAAATCGCAGTTCTTTTTGATATTCGTTAAATACACACGTTTCTTCCTCATTATTTATTAGTTCAAGCGTTTCTTCATTTGGCATCCAACCGCTTCCATGTCTTGTCATATAAGATCTTGTTACATAAAACAACTCTATATCTTCAATGTGTACTTGTTTACAAATCTCTACTGCATTTTTGGAGGTTGTATTCGCATACGTTACGTTGGGAAACACGCCATGATCCATATCCAATAAGATACCCTGACTTCCTTCAAAAATAAGGGTTTTATAGTTTTCCAAGATATCGTAATTAGAAATTTTCCAATCTATTTTTGCAATACAGTCTAAGAAATAGGCAACTTCGTTTTCCAACTGATTATCATTGGAAACACCGTAATATGATGCTATATTTTTTAATTTTTCGATTAGGAAATTTTGTGGTCCAATTAAGTCAATAGCAAATAACTTGTAGGCGCCTTCATTGCGCTTCATGGTGGCTCCAATTCCTTTGCCACAAGAACCATGTGTTAAATTCTTTGTATTATTTTTGTTTTGCCAAACATCAAAAGGCGTGGTTATTTTAGCTAACGGATGAATGAATAAGTTGGTATTTCCTCCTTTTTCTTTTAATTCTAAAAATTCATTGTACAAAAGTGACGGATGAATTGTGCAATGTTCGCTAAAATAAGAAGGTAAGCCACGCAATGCTCCACTAGCAAAACTGGAATGCACATGCTTTTTCCCATTAAGCATTACAGTGTGTGCCGCTTGTTGGCCTCCAGAAAAGCGGATGCCTATAGCATCTGGGTTTTGGCTACAAAGGAAATCGGTGGTGATGCCTTTTCCCTCGTCTCCAAATCCTAAACCTATAACAATTTTGGCATTCTTCATTTATAACATATCAATATGATCGAACCCTGTTGTTCCAGAAACACCTGAATCTCCAGTAAATCCAGATTTGTGTCTTTCACATACAATGGTTTTAATCACATCTGGAATGGTTTTATAATCTTCAACAGAAATGCAATTTTCTCCTAATACTTCTTTCCATCCAATTTCTGCTGTTTGAGCTCTTCCAGAATGTAAAACACTAATGTGATACACTTCGTATTTTTTTTTAGCTTCTTCTAATAATTCTAAATCGCTATACGTTTGTTCTCCGTTACCCATGATTTCTTTGATGGCAGAAGCAGGTAATGTTTTTAAATTGGGTTCGTCTCCAATCGTAAATAACAAGCCTTTTTGACCTCTTTTTTCAAAAGCATCTGTTCGTGTATGAAAAGCAGCAAAATACCAAGCTAATAGATAACTCTCTCCAGCATTGCCTCCACCACCTGATTCGATATAAGTTCTGGTTAACCACATGTCTAATTCTTCATCACCAGATTCAAATTGTCCTACTTGCAATGGATAACTATCACATTCATGGTCTCCAATACCCAGAAAAAGAAGTGCTGGATCTGGAACACCTCCATCAATAATACCACCCATTAATTTAGGTAACCCTTCTTTTACTAATTCATGTGGAATATGTCCCATACTTCCAGTAACGTCTAATCCTAAAATGATAGGATATGAATTAGGGTTTGCTTCAGAATCTCTTGCTTCTCTAAAGGTTACTCCGTTAGGATTCATTGACTCATGAGCTCTTCTTAATTGATTTTGTTTAAAAATTTCATTGGCAGCTTTTGAAGCATATCCTTCTGCTGTTGCTTTACTAAGACGTGCACTAAAATTATATTTTGTTCCTCCCATGATTACAATGTTTTTCCAAATAAATATTCATATCTAGTTTTTGCTATTTCAAATTGAATCTTTAGGTTTCTGATGTTCAAAGACAATTCAATATCTTTTTGAACAAAAGTTTCTGGATTGAAATCGGCAAAAGTTAAACTGTTTTTGTCTAACGGACTGATGTCGATACTACTTTCTTGTTCTCTTTCCAAACGTTTTATTTTTAATTCGATATCTTCAATACGTCTTCTGTAGATTAATTCTGAATCTTCTGCAATAGCGTTTGCTCTATCTTCTCTTATTTGATCGTTGTTTCTTCGTAAAGCATCAACGAATCTTGGTTTTAAATCGTCACTCATATTTTTAGTTTTATTTTCTTATTATTATTTTCAGTTATCTAACTCAAAGATACATTCGTAAATCTTACTTCAAATCATCATATATAATGATTTTAGTATTATCAATTTATATAAATCTCTTTATTTATTTACTTATCTTTTATTCTTAAAAATATATTTTAAAAGTCTATTCCTTCAATTTCACGTTGTAATTATTTCTCCCTCTTTCATTGGGATATAAGTTTTGCACTACATCACTTTGCCAAAATTCTTTAGTTTCTATATCTAAGCACGATATTTTCCCCATAAAAGCAGCTCCAGTATCAACATTCCAAACGTTAGCTTTATGCATGGGTATTGGTATACCATAGTTAATTGTTGGCGTGTGACCAATATAAATTTCAGCAAACAATTTTAATCTTCTTGGATAAAAAACACTATCTTTTTCTATTCTATCATCTAAAGCAATTGCTGTTTCCCACAAACTTCTGTCCCAGGAATAATTAGACGAATACACTTCTCGACTTGGTCCATGCATGGAAGAAAAACCAGCATGAATAAACAATCTGTTTTGTGCATCCACATGATAATCTTTCATTCTTTCAAAGAAATTGATATGATTTAAAAAATCTTGTTCTCTATTCTTATAACTTTCCCAAGTTGATTGTCCACCATTAAATAACCATTCATCTGATATCCGATTCGTTTTAAGATAATTTTCACACCATACATCATGATTGCCTCTAATAAAAATACAATCTTGTTTTTCAGCTGTCTCAATTAAAAATTGAATTACCGCAGCAGATTCGCTCCAACCATCAACATAATCTCCTAAGAAAATTAAAGTATCATTGGTAGTAATTTCAGCTCTTTCAAATAGTTGTTGCAAAGCTCTTAAACCACCATGAATGTCTCCAAAAACTAAAGTCCTTTTTTGCATTTTAATAATCCCAAATTAATCCCTTTTCATTTAATCTGTATTGAAACTTTTGAGTGTCTCCAAATGTTTGATAGTCTTTATAATTTTCATTAATTATTTCATCGTAAGCTAAAAAAATTTGATTGGATGCAATAATAAAAGGCATTCGACCACACCCTGTACACAAACCAGGAATAGCTACCGTCTTAATAGCTTCATTGTTTTTACAAGCTATTAGAATCGCTTTCATAGCTAAATAAGCATTTACAGAAGATGCAATATTAAAACTCATAGGTACTCTCATTGTAGGTGCAGAAATTAAATATGGAATGGTATCATTTCCTGTAGTAAGCGTAATAGATTTTCCAATGAGTAATTCCTTTTCATCTAATTGAGCAATTTGAGCTTGTAACTTTTCTTGTAAATGCCAACCTAATTTCTCAGAAATATGTAAATCCAATCCACCATCCATAAAACCAAAAGAATTGGCCGGACTAAAAATAGCATCGCAAGGAACTTCTAAAATATCTTGTCCTATGATTTCTACATTTGGACAATCTTTAAAATCTTCTTTCCAAGCGTTGCCTAATGCTTCTTCTCTGTAAACTAATTTAACTTGTAACATATTAAAATTCTATATATTCTACAGGTACTTGGTCTGTTAACCAAACTCCGTTTTCTGACACATAAAAAGAATAGCCATCTGCATGCATTTTAGGTGCATTGATACTTAAAATAACAGGTTTTCCTCTTCTACTTACTACTTTGATAGCCGTTTCCTTATTTTGACTCAAATGCACATGTTGTCGACTCATTTTTTGCAAGCCTTCTTTTTTAATGGATTCCACAAATTTATCTACAGTGCCATGATAAAAAAATGCAAAGGTTCAACAGTTTTTAATTCTAACGCTACATCAATAGAATGTCCTTGACTCGCTCTTATTTTAGTTTTGTCTTCATTGAAAGCGAATCGTTTTTTATCATTATTGATTACTACATATTCTAGTAATTCAGTGTTTAATTTTTTATGATGTTGGTTGCATTTTTCAATCAACTCATTAACTGAAGCCCAGCCATTCTCATCTAATTTTAATTTGATGGTTTCAGGAGCATGTCTTAGTATTAAACTAAGAAATTTACTTATATTTTTAGTTTCTTTTTCATTCATTTTTACTCCATGTTTAGTCATTTCATTTAGAAATCTTTAATTTTCTATTCAATTCTTCATCTGAGAAATAAAATGGTTTTTCTTCAGGAATTAACAATTTATCTAAATCTTTACTTTTTACGAACTCATATTGTTCTGCAACAAATGGAGATATATCTTCTATTAAAAGCACATCTTCTTTTGAAAAAGTACGAATGTATTCGTTTCGCAATCCAATTTGAATAGCTCTTCTGTCTAATTTATCCCCATAAGGATCATGATCGGGATCCCATTGTAAGCGTACATTTGAACTTTTAATCGCATCTTTCCATGCTTCCTGTGTTATTCCTGCCACTTGATTAAAAGAAGAATAAACGGCGTTTTTCAAATACCTTTCAAACGCTTCAAGTTTTAAATGTATAGCCAAAACGACTTCTTGTCCTTCTTTGGTTCCCCAACCATTGCGATACATCATCCAAAGGAAAATAGGTTTAATCCAAGTCATTCGATCCAAACTAAAAGCACCTCCAAAAAATTGATTTTCAGCTGCAAAATGTCCTATTTCCTTTCGATAGGATTGGTAAACGATTATTTTTTCATGGTCATATTGCGCCATGATATGATGGCCGTCTTTGGGCCATTCTAAAAGTTGTTCTGTATATTTTTTTAATTTTATTTTCATTTTAAAAGTTGTTTGTACAACTTGTAATTTTCTTCATCAAAACAGACAAAGGTTATTTCTTCTAAGTTCTTTGCAGAAAATTTTTGAACTGTGTCTATGGTTATTTGAGCGGCTTCTTTCTTTGGAAAACCATAAATCCCTGTACTTATGTTTGGAAAAGCGATTGATTTTAATTGGTGTTTTTCAGCTAATTGTAAGCAATTGTTATAACAACTAGCTAATAACTGCTTTTTTTCTTCTTTATCGCCATTCCAAACTGGTCCAACGGTATGTATGACATATTTTGAAGGCAAATTTCCAGCAGTAGTAATAACCGCTTCACCTACTTTACAACCGCCTTGTTTGTTTCTTATAACCATACATGCTTCTAAAATAGCGTTTCCTCCTGCTTTATGAATGGCGCCATCTACACCGCTTCCACCTAATAAAGAAGTATTAGCAGCATTGACGATTGCATCAACTTTCATTGTTGTAATATCTCCTTTGCTTACAAGAAATTTCATATGTTTATTTTTTTAATCTCCTCCCTTTATTAATACATCAAATACTTTTTGCATTCCTATGGTTGCTTTTTCTTTAATATAAATAGCTCTTCCTCCATAATTGCCTCCATCATGGTCTGGGTTGATAATGATCAGTTGCGCATCGTCTTTTATAAAGTTTAAAAGGTTAGCTGCTGGATAGACTTGTAAAGACGTCCCAATTACCATAAAAATGTCGGCTTGTTTCACCATTTCAATAGCCACAGGGTACAAAGGTACTTCTTCACCAAACCAAACAATATCAGGTCGTAATTGGGAACCATCTTCTGCTTTGTCTCCTATTTTGATATCATCAAAGCAATCATAGGTTATTTTTCTATTGAGAGACGAACACATTTTATTTAATTCGCCATGAAGATGTAAAATATGGGTTGAACCTGCTCTCTCATGCAAATCATCTATATTTTGTGTGATGATCTGTACTTCAAAATGATCCTCTAGCTGTTTTACTAAATGGTGCGCTTGATTAGGTACCACTTGTTTTAATTGTTGTCTTCTTAGGTTATAAAATTCCAATACCAATTCGCGATTCTTTCTCCATCCTTCAGGTGAAGCTACATCTTCGACTTTATGGTTGTGCCATAACCCGTTAGCATCTCTAAAGGTTTGAATACCGCTTTCTGCACTAATTCCTGCTCCTGTTAAAATGGCTATTTTTTTCATTTTACGCTTTAATTAATTCATCTAACAAAATGTCTAGTGAATCATATTTTTGAATATGATATCTTTCACAGACAATATCTATATTTCCTTTTCTCCAAAAACCGTCTTCAACTACAACTTTCATTTTATTAGAATGTGCAAACAATCCTAATTCTAATAATGAAATGGGTGATTGGGTATTATTTGCAAAAAACATAATGATATTATCGGCTTGCTCAAGTGCATTTAATTCCCAAACAACTTGTTCTTTAAATTGAGGATTGTCTATGGTTTGTTCCCAACTCCTATTCCACGAGTCTCTTCTTGGGTTGAAAATAATATATTTTTCTGACAAAACTTGTTCACATTTATGTTGCCAATGTATCGCTTTATCCATCTCAATAGAACCTGCTAGGAAAATTGATTTTCTTGTCTTGTTTCTATTATCAATGTTTTCTGGTGATTTATAGATTGTTTTCATTTTATAATTAATGGTAATACTTCTACTTTATCGTTAACAATATCTTTGAAAGAATTGGTGGTAAATATCTTTTTAAAGACACTTAAACTTTCAAATCCTTTGTTAAAAATACCGTGACTCACTGCTAAGTATAAATTACCTGCATTTTTATTTTTTAGTTCTTCTGCTAAACCAATAAAAGTGCCACCTCCATCGCAAATGTCATCAACAATTAGACAATCTTTCCCTTCTAGGTCATCTGAATAGACCTTAAAGCCTGACAGTTTTCCTGTTTTTACATCCCTGCTTTTACTACATTCCACTACCTCAACACCCCCTAAATATTCTGATACTTTATAAATCTTCTTTAAAGCACCACCATCAGGAGAAATCAATAAGACTTCGTTTCCTATCTTTTGAATCACTTCTTCAACAAAATAGTAATTTGGAATTACGGCACAGTTATTTAAAAGGGCTGGAGTAACTTCTGAATGTGGATCCAAAACTTGGATTTCATCTAACTGTAATGCATTGATAATATCCGCATATACTTTAACAGACAAAGGTTCACCAGGTATCATGACACGATCTTGTCTTGCTGCAGGAAAATAAGGAATTATTGCTTTGATAGTTTTTACACCTATTCTTCGAAGGGCATCTATTGCCAAGCAAAACAAACCTAAGTCATTAAAAGAATTCAGTCTATGAGTAATAGAAACGGTTTCTGAGATATCGAAATCCGCAGCAATCTTTATATGTGGCTCCCCACCTGAAAAAATAAAACTTTGAAAAGCAATTGCATTTTGAGTTCCAAGCGGTGCAAAACAAGGGTCTAAATTAAGTATCATAATATTTGCGTTTATTTTACACAAATTTAAAACTTAATTTTTTATTGACCAAACTTTATTTTGTATTTTTTTTACGCTAATTTAATTTCAAAGTAAATTCCTTCTTTTTCAAGGCGTTTGTATTCACTCACATTGAAGGTATATAATTTAGCTGGACGCCCAGTTTTTTTATTAGCAAATTCCTCGGTTTCGGTAATAAATCCAAAACTTAACATTTTCTTTCTAAAATTACGTCGGTCAATTTCTTTACCAATAATGGTCATATATAAATTTTCCAATTGTGAAAAAAGAAATTTTTGAGGTAATAAGTCGAACCCTATAGGCTGGTACGTTAACTTATTCTTCAAGCGTTGTAGTCCCATTTGAACAATTTCATTGTGATCAAATGCTAAATTGGGAATTTTATCAATTTCTACCCAAGACACATGATCAGCATCTGTATTAGCAATTAAAGTAAGTTTAGAAGAATCAACTAGAGCAAAATAGGCTACAGAAATGACTCTATTTCTAGGGTCTCGAGTAATATCATCACCAAAAGTATACAATTGTTCCAAATAATTTACTGCTACATTTGTTTCTTCTTTCAGTTCTCTTTTAACAGCTTCAATAAGCGTTTCATCTTCCTGAACCAAACCGCCAGGTAAAGCCCAATAGGTATTTTGGCTACCAAATTTTTGTTGGATTAACAAGACATATAATTTTGATTTTTGATAACCAAAAACAACAGCATCCACTGCTATTCTAATATTTTGATGATGTGCAGACATAAAACCGTGTATATACAACGCAAATATAACTTATTTTAATTGTAATAGTACACTTTCGCTATGCTATTTAAATTACAAAACCTTTTAGATTGCATTTATGAATAAGTTTAAACAGCTATAAGATTAACTATAAAGTTACTATAACCTTACCTTAAACTTTCTATAGATAAAATATAATTATAGTATTTATACAACTTTAATATGTGTTACTAACAAGGGAATTACAAAACACTTATTCTTTTTTAATGGTAATCTTGTAGGTAATTAAATACGTTTCATTTAATTTAAAATGCAAGTCGTAGGTTCCTTTTGTTTGAAATGTAGTTTTAATTTCTAGAAGTTGGTTATCTAAACGAGTTACCGTAATTTCATTCGCTTTTCTATAAGAACCAGAAACCAATTCGGCCGATAGATAACTTATTTCAATGGGTTTACTGTCTTGCAAATAAAAAGTCATCTCTTCACCTCTTTTACACTCAATTTGTAAGGTTTTAGGTTGAATTGCAATTACGCCATGAGTATGCGTACTATTGTAAACAATTGGCCCGTTTATAAAGTTTTCAATTACACCTTTAGAATTAGTTAGCAACCATTTAGAATCAATAGGATAATGATTTTTAGAAAATAAAATAGGATCAGTTAAAAAATAAGTATCATTATAATTGGAAATAAACCGATTGGTATTTATATCGTAAAAACCAGCAGACCAAGTGGCATCACATAAGTACCATTTATTATTTAAATAGACTGCATTCCACGAATGATTTGGTTGTGTTAATTTTTTAATATTATATTCAGCAGTCCTTCCGTAACCGTTTATAATTTCACACTTTAAACCTGCGAATTGAGCCATTTCTTGAATAAGATAAGCATAACCCGTACAAACAGTTTTCTTTTCTTTTTTTAATTTCTCAAAAGTTTTCTTACTAAATGAAATATTCCAATTCCTAAGTTTTATACTATCTTTTCTTAATTTTTGACGACCATTTTTATTTTTAACAAAAGCATAGTAATCATTTTCGATGTTCTTACATACCCAAGTATAAATTGCTCTAAATTTTTCAACATCAGTTGTTAAACTGTTTGTTAAATTATAGGATAAAATAGGTAAACTCTCCAAACTTGCTCCTTGATACTGCTCTGCTATATTATCTGCTTTTGTTAAATCGATAGTTTTAAAATCAGACAACTGCGCAATAAGCATGCAGGGTAAATATAAAAGAATCCAAACCACTCCTTTTTTAATCATTTCTAAACCAATTGCGAATTCTTTGGAAAAAAGAAGGCTTTGAATGGTATTCTTTAGCAACTGTTACTTCTCCAATCATAGTTATAGTATCACATAAATTATTCATTTTCAAAAAAATGGAATTTGTTTCTTTTAAAACAACAACTTCATGATATTCAAATCCAACGTAAGTTACTATAAGTATATCTCCTTTTTTTAAAGGCTTGGGGAAAGTAAATTCCCCATTAAAATTTGTAGTAACACCTATATTAGAATTTTTTAAAGCAACATTTGCACCTGCTAGAGGTCCAAGTTCATCCGAAACGATACCCGTAACAATTATTCCTTCTGTTTGTGGGTTCTCTTTTTGCTGGTTAGGTGTTTGTACGATTTCAGGGTTTTCTTTGGTTTGCGCAGTTGCAGTACCTACAGCTAATAAAGACAATAAAGAAAAACTAGCTATTCCAACATTTAATGAAGTCTTTTTATGCTGTATTTTTTGAAAATTTGAGTGTGAATAGATTTTCAATTGGTCTTCCGCAAACAAACCGCAAGTCTTATGCGTGGTGTTTTTGAAATAGTTTGCAATAGCTTCATCGTTCCAATTTCTAAAATCGATTACTTCTTTCTGACAAGTAGTACAAAAGCCTCCTTTTTTTGTTTGCAAAAAATTGTCGAACTTTTCACTACAAGGCGTTTTTATGGAAAGGGTTGTTTTTTGGTACATAACAATAAGTCTTATCTTATCAAATATAGGAAATTATATTATAAGAAAGTAGCATTTTTTTGCTACTGCTTTTTAAAAAATATTTTTTATTACTATTATTCGTATATTTGATTTTTACAAAAAAGGAGCTATGGACCAACCCATATCAATAGAAACATTTTATAACGACATTAATGTTGCCTTACCCCATGATGTTAAGGAAGACATTGGTCATTTTAATGTTTTTGAGATTCCCAAAGTGATGGCCAAATACAAAGAACAGGCTGTTATGCCATACAATAGAAGGTCGTATTATAAGATAAGTTTGATTTGCGGTAAAAACAAGGCCGAATATGCAGATAGAACCTTTACCATAGAAAACAATGCTTTATTGTTTGCAACACCTAAAATTCCATATCATTATTATCCAATAGATGAAAATCAAGAAGGTTATTTTTGTGTTTTTACAGAAGATTTTTTGGTAAAGAACCAAAGTCAGCTTGCTTTGAACACCCTACCTATTTTTCAACCCGATGGATATCCAATTTTTGAACTTACGGATGAAGAAGTTAAAGAGTTCTACTACATTTTTGAAAAAATGCAAAAGGAAATCAATTCTGATTATACTTATAAATATGACTTGTTGCGCATGTATGTGTTAGAATTGATTCATCAAGGCCAGAAATTACAACCCGTGAATGCAACCTATTCAGAAGTGAATGCGACCAGTAGAATTACGTCCTTATTTATTGAATTATTAGAACGACAATTTCCAATTGAAGCTCCACAACAACGGTTAGAATTAAAAACTGCCAAAGAATATGCGGATCGATTGTCTATACATGTGAATCATTTGAATAAAGTACTGAAAGAAAGCACGGGTAAGACTACAACAAATATCATTAATAATCGTATTCTTAAAGAAGCCAAAATACTCTTGCATCAAACGGATTGGAATATTTCGGACATTTCCTTTGGTTTAGGCTTTGAGGAACTGTCTCATTTTTCCAATTTTTTTAAAAAACAAACCTCACTTACCCCTTTAAAGTATCGATCTGCTTCAAATTGATTGAAATTTACAATTTATTGCTTGTTGGTTGTAACTTCTTAGAGGTTGCAATAAGTACCTTTGTTCTTATAATAAAAATACAAAATAATCATGAACAAAAACAAAATTGCATTAGTAACGGGTGGTAGCCGTGGTTTAGGGAAAAACATGGTTGTCAGCTTAGCAAAAAAAGGATTTGATGTTGTTTTTACCTATCATAGTAATTCAGTAGAAGCGGGAAAAGTAGAAGAGGAAGTGCAACAATTGGGTCAAAAAGCAGCCAGTATTTCATTGGACACTTCCAAAACCAACACTTTTGATGCTTTTAAAGATAATTTAGAAAAACTTTTAAAAGAAAACTTTCAAGCTGAAAAGATTGATTTCTTAATCAATAATGCAGGAATTGGAATTCATGCGTCATTTGAAGAAACCACTGAAGAACAATTTGACTTACTTTTCAACATTCATTTGAAAGGCGTATACTTTCTATCTCAAAAATTAGTTCCAATGTTACAAGATGGTGGCGGTATTGTAAATATTTCAACTGGATTGGCCCGATTTACGACACCAGGATATGCAGCATATGCGACAATGAAAGGCGGTATTGAAGTTTTAACCCGTTATCAAGCAAAAGAATTAGGTGCTAGAAAAATAAGGGTTAACACCGTTGCACCAGGGGCAATTGAGACTGATTTTGGTGGAGGTGTTGTAAGAGACAATAAAGATTTAAATCAGTTTATATCTTCTATGACTGCATTAGGAAGAGTGGGTTTGCCCGATGATATTGGAGGGGTAGTGGCCTTTTTATGTACGGAAGACGCAAATTGGATTAACGGTCAACGCATTGAGATTTCTGGCGGAATGATGCTATAAAAACACATGTTTTACATAAAAAAAGAGCCTATGATTGCACTGCCCCCAAAAAGTTAGACACTATTTGGGGGTATTTTTATGGAAAGAAAAGTCAAGTACGATTATGCATTTAAATTAGAATGCGTAAGATTAGTTTTAGAAAAA
>NZ_VDCZ01000007.1:69014-217625 GCF_006491645.1 Flavobacterium profundi | reverse complement strand
TTTTTCTAAAACTAATCTTACGCATTCTAATTTAAATGCATAATCGTACTTGACTTTTCTTTCCATAAAAATACCCCCAAATAGTGTCTAACTTTTTGGGGGCAGTGCAAATTTGAGCCTTTTTTTATGGTGTTAAAACCAACTTCTTTTATTAACTTGATAAGTTTGATAAAAATCTTCATCTGTTTTAGTAAGATAGATTATCCCTTCAATTAATCCAATTGTACATATGATAAATGTTCCAAAAAGTGGAATAACAAAACAAGACAATGCAATCCCTAAAACTGTAATTACTAGCATTATAACTCCTTCGTTGGTATATCCTAAAATGAATTTATGCACTCCAAGTCCTCCTAATAAAATAGCACATATTCCAGCTACTACTTTTTTATTTTCTTGGTGTGGTTGTGTAGGTTGATTCCATTCTTCTACGGGTCTTGTTGTTTCCATCTCTGTTAATTTATTTAGTTAATTATTTAAAAGCGCTATCTACAGGTTCCCAAAGCTCAATTTTGTTCTCTTCTAAATCCATAATCCAAGCAAACTTTCCATATTCATATGTCTGCATTTCCCCCACAATTGTTACACCTTCTTGCGATAATTTTTTGAGAAGTGATTCCAAATCGTGTACTCTAAAGTTTTGCATAAACTCTTTTTTCGAAGGCTCAAAATAGTTGGTCTCTTTTGAAAATGGACTCCATTGCGTTGAACAATCATTCCCATTTGTATCTTTCCACCAAAAAGTAGCACCATAAGCATCAGTATTAAACCCTAAATGTTTACGATACCATTTTTTTACCTCTTTTGAATCATTCGTTTTAAAAAAGAATCCTCCAATTCCTGTTACACGAATATCTTCTTTTTTTTCAAATTCTTCAAAATACAGTGCTTTAATTTTATTAACAATTGTTTGCGCTAATTTTTCATGACTCTCAAAGGTCCAACCGGCAATATGTGGTGATAACAATACATTATCCGCTTGTAAAAGATAGGAAAAAGCAGCTGGTAATTCTCTCGACTCCGCTCGAGATGACTCAAAGAGCGTTTCAAAAGATAATTTTTCATATTCTAGTACGTCTAATCCTGCTCCAAGTATTTTTTTATTCTTTAAGGCTTCCACTAAATCGGATGTGACTACACTTTTACCTCTTGCGGTATTAATCAACCAAAAGGCCTTGGTAAAACTATTAATAAAAGTAGCGTCTATCATTTTATTGGTTTCCGGTGTCCAAGGAATATGCAAACTCAGCACATCTGCTTTTTCTTGTAACTCTTTTAAGGTGACTTGTTTTGCGTTGGCATCAGCCACATTGGGTAAAATATCATAACACAACACCTCCACATCAAAACCACGTAATTTTTTTGCAAAAGCTTTACCCATATTTCCATAACCAATAATACCCACTGTTTTGCCGTCTAATTCATGGCCACGATTGGCTTCTCGGTTCCATTTCCCATTTTTCACTTCTGCATCCGCTTTATTGAGGTTATTAAATAACGACAATAGCATCCCTAATGCATGTTCGCCCACAGCATTTCGATTCCCTTCAGGAGCTGCTATTAAGTGAATTCCTTTTTTTTGTGCGTACTCACAATCGATACTTTCCAAACCGGCACCTACTCTCGCGATAAATTGCAGATTTTTCGCTTTATCTAAAAAAGTATTGTCAATTTTAAAGCGACTACGAATTACAATTCCGTTATAATTTTCAATTTTGGCTTCAATTGCTTCTTTAGAAGAGGTATAATCCGCTTCGTTAATAAATCCTGCAGCTTCTAATTGGTTCCAAAGCAAAGGATGATTGGAATCGATATGTAAAATTTTGATGGTATTGGGTTTCATTTCTTTGTTTTAAAAGTTAAAGATAACTATATTTTAAAAAAAGAAAGAAAGATTTTAAAACCCTAAAATGGCTTTGGCAATTGTAAAAAAGATAATAATTCCCATAATATCATTACTCGTTGTGATAAAAGGACCTGTTGCCAATGCAGGATCGATTCCATATTTATCCAAAATAATTGGAATAAAAGTCCCTATTAAAGAAGCCATTATAATTACAGATAATAACGCTAAAGAAACAGTCATTCCGGTTTGAAAATCAATACCTAATAAGAAATGACTCCCTAACATTAAAATTAAAGACAGAATACAACCATTTAATAAACTTAAAGAAAGTTCTTTTAATAATCGATTTAAAAGGGAACCCGATAAGGCATTATTTGCCAAACCTTGTACTATAATCGCAGAAGATTGCACTCCTACATTTCCAGCCATTGCAGCAATAAGCGGTGTAAAAAAGAATAAATTACGGTGTTCTTCCATAGCTGGTTCATAAATTCCTAAAACACGAACCGAAACAAAACCACCAAATAAAGCTAAAACCAACCAAGGTAATCGTGCTTTTGTTAGTTCCAAAATACTATCGTCAGCTTCCACATCTTGGGAGATACCCGCAGCCAACTGATAATCTTTATCCGCTTCTTCTTTAATCACGTCGACCACGTCATCAATCGTAATTCGCCCCACCAATCTTCCTAATTCATCAACCACTGGAATAGCTTCCAAATCATATTTTTGCATGATTCTCGCAACCTCTACATTTTCGGTATTGACTTTTACATAATCTACTTTTGGAATGTATACTTCGCTAATTGGAGTTTTGGTAGAAGTGGTTAAAAGGTCTTTTAAAGACAACCTTCCTTTTAATCTATTTTCATCATCAACTACATAGATAGAATGCACGCGAGAAACATTTTCAGCTTGGGCACGCATCTCTTTCACACACGTGAGTACATTCCAATTTTCATTGACTTTTACTAACTCTTTTGCCATTAAACCACCAGCAGAATCTTCGTCATAACGTAATAAATCAACAATGTCTTTTGCATGTTCAACATCTTCTAACTCAGAAATTACTTCTTCTTTTCTAGATTGAGGTAATTCGGCAATGATATCGGCAGCATCATCGGTACTTAACTCATCGATTTCTTCTGCAATTTCTTTAGCAGACAAACTTCTAAGAATTTTTTCACGAACTTCTTCGTCTAATTCCAATAGAATTTCGGCTGTTTTTTCGGAATCTAATGCATTAAAAATATAAATAGCTTCATGAGATTGCATTTCTCCCATGATTTCAGCAATATCAGCAAAGTGTATGTCTTGAAGTAGGTCTAATACTTCCTTTTCCTTATTTTCTTGAATAAGAACTTCTAATTCATCTAATAAGTCTTTACTGATTTTAAACTCCATCGGCCGCTATTTTTTGAGTTAATGTTATAAATTGTTCGTATGAAAGTTGTTCCGGACGCAGGTCAAAGATACTATCTTCTTTTAAATTATCAGAATTTATCATGCTTTTAAGACTGTTTCGCATGGTTTTTCTTCTTTGATTAAAGGCTTGTTTTACTACCGAAAAAAATAGTTTTTCATCGCAAGGCAACTCAAAATTTTCTTTTCGTGTTAAACGTAGCACACCCGATTTTACTTTTGGTGGTGGATTAAACACATGTTCATCGACCGTAAAAAGATATTCTGCTTCATAAAAAGCTTGTGTTAATACAGATAAAATACCATATACTTTGCTTCCTTTTTTCTCACAAATGCGTTCCGCCACTTCTTTTTGGAACATCCCAGAAAATTCTGGAATTTGATGTCGCATTTCTAAGGTTTTAAAAACAATTTGACTCGAAATATTGTAGGGAAAATTACCAATAATTGCAAAAGGTTCTCCCTTAAAAACTTCGTTTAAATCATATTTTAAAAAATCTTTAGAAATAATATGTCCGTGTAATTTTGGATAGTTCTCCTCTAAATAGGCAACCGATTCGGTATCAATTTCGATTACATTGGTTTCAATTGGTTTTTCCAATAAGTATTTGGTTAAAACACCCATTCCTGGTCCAATTTCTAGAACTTTTTGATATCCTTTTAGCGATAAGGTATCGGCTATATTTTGAGCTACACTTTCATCGGTTAAGAAATGTTGACCTAAATGTTTTTTTGCTTTAACTGACATGTTTTGAATTTAGAAATTAAAATGAGAAGTACTTTTGTTAACTTACTTCTATAAAGAAAGGCTTTAGTTAATTCTCTTTTCCATAATGTTCGCTCATGACTTCAAGTTCGGTTCTAAAAGCTAACATTTTATCTGCAAAAAGTTTAAATCCTTCTTCACGCAATCTAGACGCATGATTTTTATAATATTCTTCTAATTTTGCTCTGGAATCTGTGAAATATTGAACGGAATAAGTTGTTCCGCCCATTTCCTCTTCTACTAAAACTTTCACCATTCTAGCACTAATAAAAAGTCCGGTAGAAAGGACATCATCTATATGCTTATTACGCATCCATTGTAACCATTTGTCATGAACACTTTCATCAATATTTACAGTAACGTTGTATATAATCATTCTTTAGTTATTAATCTAATTTATTTTATTTTTAAAGATTGGCATCACCTCTTAGTATTCTAAATTGTTTTCGCGCTTCGGTGAAGTAAATACTATCGGCATGCTCAAAAATCATTTTTTCATAGAGTGGTTTTGCTTTTTCCGGATCATCTAAATATTTCCTATAAATTTCTGCTGAGAAAAACAAAGCTTCATCGACGTAAATTCCATCAGCATGATGCTCTAAAATTTGTTTATAGTAATCAATTGCTTTTTGATACTCTTTTCTTTTACTATATATCGTTGCAATTCTATATAAAGTTTCATCTTCAATAGCATCTCCTTTTTGTTTTTCTAAAATAGAAATAAATCCGTTTAAGGCTTGTTCTTCTTTATTTTGATACAACAACAAATCGGCTTTTGCAAAACTTGTTAGCGCTACTCTGGTGCTGTCTTCGTATGAATTATCTTTAATTAATAAAAATAATTCCACCGCATCATTAGCAATAAGCAAACTCGACGATTGTTTCAAAACTTTTACTTGTTGCAATGCCCAATCAAAATCATTCTTATAGTAATTGGCTTTGGCCATCTTCATACTAGCTTCATGCGCAAGAACGTCATTCTTCATGTTTTCTTCCACCTGAGCATAATATAATATCGATTGATTGAATTTTTCATCGAAAAGTAATACATCAGCGAGTTCCATTTTTATTTCTGAAATTTCTCTATTATTCAATCGCAACTTTAATGCTTTGTTCAACAACGAACTAGCCTCTTGGGGTTGATTCAAATAAAAAGCTTTAAAATGTGCTTGCAATTTAATTAAAGCAACTGTAGTAGATTGAAAACCATACTTTTCTAACAAGTAATTTAATTCACTATCTATTTTAGAATAGTCAGATGGAGTTGCTTCTTCCATTTTGAGTTGCATTAAAAGCGTTTGAGCAGCAACTTGTTGGGAAACATCATTGGTGTTTTCTAACACATATTCTAAAATCGAAATCGCATCTTCTTCTTGTTTATCATCAACAGCCATATACGCTAAAGATAAGATGGCATTTAAGCTCTCTGGATTTCTTTTATAAATGGCTTTCTCTTGAATAAATGCTTTACCATATTCTTTTTGCTGTACATACAACCAACTTAAAAATTGGTTCCAATATATATCTGGATTTTTTTGAGTACGAAGCAACAATGTTTTTTTAAGATAATTTAAAAAAGTACTTTGTGCTTCATCGGCTATGAAACGCGTTAAATAATTTTGGACAATAGCTGTATTATCTTGTTTCTCATACGCATAATCTAATAATTTGTCGGTCATGAGCTCAATATTTCCCAATTGCCCTTGTAATAAGGCTATTTGATAATCAAAATTCAATTCAGGATTTACTTCTTGCCCTTTTTCGTAAGCCTTTAAAGCCCATTCTACTAGCACTTTTTTTTCAAAACCACTTCCTATTTGATAGGCATAAGCGGGTTGATTTTCAATCTCTTTGAGTGCTAATTCATATTGCTTGATGGCCTTATTTTCTTGTTTTTGCAATTGATAATTATAGCCTAAATCGATGTATAATATAGGTTGGTCATATCTTTTTTTGCGTTCTAAAATGGCTTTTTCGGCTTTATCAAATTGCTCTAATTGTTGATAACAATCAATAATTCTTTGAAAAAAATAATAGTTAGAAGGTTGTTTTGCACCAATTTGTTCCAATAAAGTAAGTGCCTTTTCAAATTCTCCTTTTTCATAATAATCCAACGCCAATTGTTCACTTTGAGCAGCAACAATCAGTGAGATAAAAAAGAAGATAGTACACGCAATTTTTTTCATGGAATTGGCAAAAAACAAATAATGTACTAAAGTAACACTTTTGCGTTAAATTAGTACATTATTAAGTGAAGATTAACGATTTAGTTAATGATGTCGAAACCAGTATATTTCCTTAAAACTTCTGGAATTACAATTCCTTCAGGAGTTTGATAGTTTTCTAAAATTCCAGCTAGTACTCTTGGCAAAGCCAATGAACTTCCGTTTAAAGTATGAACTAGTTGATTTTTACCTTCTTTATCTTTAAAACGTAATTTCAATCTATTCGATTGGAACGTTTCAAAATTAGAAACAGAAGAAATTTCCAACCAACGATCTTGAGCAGTTGAAAAAACTTCGAAGTCATAGGTTAAAGCTGAAGCAAATCCCATATCTCCTCCACATAATCTTAACACTCTATACGGTAATTTTAGTTCTTTTAAAATGTCTTTTACATGTTCTACCATTCCATCTAAAGCTTCATATGATTTTTCAGGATGTTCAATACACACAATTTCAACTTTGTCAAATTGATGCAAACGATTTAAACCTCTTACATGCGCTCCATAAGAACCTGCCTCTCTTCTAAAACAAGGTGTGTAACCCGTACAAAGGATTGGCAATTCATTTTCATTTAATAACACATCTCGAAATAAGTTGGTCACTGGTACTTCAGCAGTAGGAATTAAATACAAATTATCTTCTCCTACATGATACATTTGACCTTCTTTATCTGGTAACTGTCCTGTACCAAAACCAGAAGCTTCATTAACCAAATGAGGCACTTGAAATTCTTGGTAACCAGCATCCGTATTTTTATCTAAAAAATAGGTAATTAGAGCACGTTGTAACTTAGCCCCTTTCCCTTTATATACTGGAAAACCAGCACCTGTAATTTTTGCTCCTAAATCAAAATCAATGATATCATACTTCTTAGCTAATTCCCAATGAGGCAAAGCACCTTCATGCAATTGAGGTACAGCACCTTCTTCAAAAATATTTAGATTATCATCAGGTGTTTTTCCTTCTGGCACAATTTCAGCTGGAAGATTTGGTATTTTATACAATTCCGTTTGTAATTCTTCTGTAACTGCGTTTAAAGTTTCGGTTAACTCTTTAGTTTGATCTTTAAACTTTGCTGTTTTTTCTTTTAAAATTTCCGCTTTTGCCTTTTCACCACTTTTCATTAAAGCACCAATGTCTTTGGATAGCTTATTGGACTCTGCAAGAATATTATCTAATTCTACTTGAGTTGCTCTTCTTTTTTCATCGAGTGCAACTACTAATTCCACCAAACTCTTAGCTTCTAAATTTCTTTTGGCCAATCGTTTAATTACTTCGTCCTTGTTTTCTCTAATAAATGCTACCTGTAACATGATTTTTAAAATTTTAAGAGGCAAATTTAATGAATTTGACTTTAGTTTCTCGAAAATATATATAAAAGTTAAAATGCAGAAAATCTTTTTTAAAAAGACTGTTCATTTGCTTCATAAAAAGCATCAATGGATAATTTTTCCTGTTGCGAAGCCATTACAGCCAAGGCATCACAACGTTCATTTTGAGGATGGTTATTATGGCCTTTAACCCATTTAAAATCGACTTGATGTTTACGATATACTTTTAAAAACCGAATCCACAAGTCAGGATTTTTTTTATTCTTGAAGTTTATTTTTTCCCATTGAAATACCCATCTTTTTTCAACAGCATCTACCACATATTTAGAATCTGAAACTACGAGCACCTTCATTTTAGGATTTTTTAATTTTTCCAAACCTACAATAACTGCCAATAATTCCATTCTATTATTCGTAGACAAACGAAATCCTTCATAGAATTCTTTTTTATAAGGAGTACCTACTAATTCCATTACCACACCATAACCAGCTGGCCCAGGATTCCCTTTGGCAGCACCGTCTGTATATATGTGTACTTCGTGCATAAAATTATGGAATTAATAGGGATTCGATAACAACTGGAAAAAACTCATGTTCCAATTGATGCACTTTTTCAGCAATTTGTTCTGAAGTTGTACAATCAGTAACAGCAACCTTTTTTTGAAAAATATAAGCCCCTTCATCGTAATGCTCATTCACATAATGAATGGTTATACCTGTTTCTTCTTCTTTATTCTCTAATACCGCTTGATGCACATGAATTCCATACATGCCTTTCCCTCCGTATTTAGGGAGTAAAGCAGGATGAATATTAATCACTTTATTAGGATAATGCTGAATAATGGAAGCTGGAAATTTCCACAAAAAACCAGCCAATACTATCAAATCGGGCTGAATCGCATTTAGTTGCTTTAAAACAGCTCCTTCATTAAGCTCTTCTTTCGTAAAAACTACAGCATCTATCTTATGATTTTCAGCGAGTTGCAAAACTTTGGCACGAGGATTGTTAGAAAAGATGCCGACTACGTGTGCTAGATTTGATTTTTTGAAATGTAATATTATTTTCTCGGCATTGGAACCAGTACCAGAAGCAAATATGACTATTTTTTTCATTATCCTGTAATTTTTATTACACAAAAAAAAGAATAATAATTGGTAAAAAATAGAAAAATGAAGTCTTTGTGAATTATTTTTTTTAATTTCGTAGTCTTATTTAGTAACAAAAAGGTTGTTTTAAAATAAAGTTTTTTATTTTTGCCAACAAATTAAATTAAAATTAAAAGATTATGTCAGACATTGCATCAAGAGTAAAAGCGATTATCGTAGACAAATTAGGTGTTGACGAAAATGAAGTTGTAGCTGAAGCTAGCTTCACTAACGATTTAGGAGCTGATTCATTAGACACTGTTGAGCTAATTATGGAATTCGAAAAAGAATTTGATATTCAAATTCCAGACGATCAAGCTGAAAACATTGCTACTGTAGGTCAAGCTATTTCTTACATCGAGGAAGCTAAGAAATAATATCAAAACACTCATTTGATGGAGTATCAAATGGGTGTTCTTGTTTCGCTTTTCTCTTCACCTTATAGAAATAAGGTTATCTTTAGTTATATTAAAATTATGATTAAAGATTCGATTAAATAAGTTTTTAATTATATTTTTATATATTTATAACCAGAAATTTATTTTATTAGTAGAAAACATTGATTGTATTACAATCATAAAAATAAACTATGTAATACCCATTGTTTCTTTTAGTTATTATTAAAAGCACTTTGGGTTTTTTTATATAATCAAAACATATTTATATGCAATTAAAGCGTGTTGTTGTAACTGGTTTAGGAGCGCTAACTCCAATAGGAAATAACATTCAAGAATATTGGGATGCGTTAATCAGCGGAAAAAGTGGTGCCGCTCCCATTACCTATTATGATACAGAGAAGCATAAGACTAAATTTGCTTGTGAAGTTAAAAACTTCAAAGTAGAAGACTTTATCGATAGAAAAGAAGCGAGACGTTTAGACAAATTTTCGCAATATGCTATTGTTGCCAGTGATGAAGCGATAAAAGATGCAGGTATTACACCTGAAAATATTAACAAACACCGTGTAGGTGTAATTTGGGGAGCAGGAATTGGTGGTTTAGAAACTTTCCAAGAGGAAGTTTTAAGCTATGCTGCTGGAGATGGAACACCGAGATTTAACCCCTTTTTTATTCCTAAAATGATTGCCGATATTGCTCCAGCTCACATTTCTATGCGAAATGGTTTTATGGGACCTAATTACACTACAGTGTCTGCTTGTGCCTCATCTGCGAATGCCATGATTGACGCATTCAATTACATTCGTTTAGGAATGTGTGATGTTATCATTTCAGGTGGTTCTGAAGCAGCAGTAACTATTGCTGGAATGGGCGGTTTCAATTCGATGCATGCTTTATCAACACGAAACGACAGTCCTGAAACCGCTTCAAGACCTTTTGACGCTACTCGTGATGGGTTTGTATTAGGTGAAGGTGCAGGTGCTTTAGTTTTAGAAGAATATGAGCATGCAAAAGCGCGTGGGGCTAAAATTTACTGTGAAATAGGTGGTGGTGGTATGTCTTCAGATGCGTATCATTTAACAGCACCTCATCCAGAAGGAATTGGAGTAATTGCAGTAATGGAAAACTGTTTACGTGATGCTGGTGTGCAACCTGAAGAAGTTGAACACATTAATACACACGGAACTTCTACACCTTTAGGAGATGTTGCAGAGTTAAAAGCTATTAGTGCTGTTTTTGGTGATCATGCTAAAAATATCAATATTAACTCTACCAAATCTATGACAGGTCACTTATTAGGGGCTGCTGGTGGAATTGAAGCTATTGCTTCTATTTTAGCCATCAAAAATGGTATCATTCCTCCGACGATTAATCATACAACTGTAGACGAGAATATTAATCCAGAATTAAATTTAACTCTCAATAAAGCTCAAAAGAGAGCTATTAAGATTGCTATGAGTAATACTTTTGGTTTTGGAGGACACAATGCTTGTGTATTATTTAAAAAACTTGAAGCATAAGTTATATGCGTAAATTATTTAAAAAAATAATAAAAAATTCCCGTTCTCCTGAAGACGGGATTTTTTTTGAAAAAATTACCAAAATACTAGGTTTCAAACCTTTAAACTTACGTTATTATAGAAAAGCATTTACGCATCGCTCCTCTAACAAACAAGACGATAACGGAAATCCTTTTAATTATGAACGTTTAGAATTCTTGGGTGACGCTATGCTTGGTAGTGTTATCGCAGCTCATTTATATAATGAAGTACCCACGGGAGACGAAGGGTATCTTACTAAAATGCGCTCTAAAATAGTGAGTAGAGAACATTTAAATGAATTAGGTAGAGATTTCAATTTGATACAGTTTGTGGAAAGTAAAGTAAATCCACAACATTTTGGAGAAAATATTCATGGAAATATTTTTGAAGCATTTATAGGAGCCATCTATTTAGACAGAGGATTTCCTTTTTGTGAAAAATTCATTTATGACAAAGTTATTGAGCCTTATGTTGACATTCCAAAATTAGAAGGAAAAGTAATTAGCTATAAAAGCTTAGTTATAGAATGGTGTCAAAAAGAAAAAAAACAATTCAATTTTGATGTTTTTGACGATACGGGCATTGAAGAACAAAAATATTTTGGGGTTAAACTTACTATTGATCAAAAAATAGTAGCCAAAGGCAGAGCAACATCTAAGAAAAAAGCTGAAGAAAAAGCAGCCAAAAGAGCCTATTTTGCGCTTCAAGAAAAAATAGACAAAAAATAACGATTATAAGTCGTAACTAAAACGTTTTCGTTAGTAAACTATCCTTAACTTCTTTAAAAACAATACTTTTTATTTATTTTAAATAGTATATTTACAACTTATTTTTAAGAGATATGGCTATTCATAAAATTCAAATAAATGATTTTATTTCGATAGATTATGAGCTTATTGCCATACATTCTAGCCTTGAAGACTATCGTTTAGCCTATTTTATTAATAAAGCATTACAAATTCAGCTAAGCAAAAGTAATTCGAATATCGAAATAGAAACAAAAGAAGGTAAAAGCGAGTTCAGTCATTTTATCTTTGATGATGAAGTTAACGATATCATTTGGAATGTATTTGAAAATAAAGCAACAGCTATTCCCTCTGAAAAAACAACTAATGGAATTTTCGATTCGGTAGATGTTACAATGTATGTGGTACCTGAATTTAAAAAAGCGGATTATATTTTGAAAATTGAAAATATGGAAACAGTTATTTTTCCTTTAGAAAGAATAATTCAAAAACTTTCAAAGATTTCCCAAATTTCCATGGTGTACCGTATTGACCAGAACAAACTTAAATCAAAAAATAATTTAATTTTTTAATTAAAATGCCAACAACAAAAAAGACCAAAATTGTAGCCACATTAGGACCTGCAACTAGTTCAAAAGAAGTTTTAAAAGACATGATCGAAGCTGGAGTTAATGTTTTCAGAATTAACTTTTCACATGCTGATTATGAAGATGTAAAAGAAAGGATAGACATGATTCGAGAACTGAATGAAGAATTTGGTTATACTACTTCTATTCTAGGTGATTTACAAGGACCCAAATTGAGAGTTGGAGTAATGAAAGAAGATGTTGTCGTTGCCAAAGGGGATAAAATAACTTTTACAACAGCTGAAGACATCTTAGGAACTGCTTCTAAAGTATACATGAATTACAAAGCATTTCCAAAAGATGTGAATGCGGGAGAACGTATTCTTTTAGATGATGGTAAACTTATTTTTGAAGTCGTTAAAACAGATAAAAAGACAGAAGTTGAAGCGGTAGTTATTCAAGGAGGTCCATTAAAATCGAAAAAAGGAGTTAATTTGCCTAACACGAAAGTTTCTTTACCTGCTTTAACTAAAAAAGACATTAAGGATGCCATTTTTGCTATTGAAAATAAAGTAGATTGGATTGCTTTATCTTTTGTAAGAACTCCAAAAGATTTAGAAGAATTACAAGACTTGATTGCTAAACATTCAGATCATAAAATTCCTATTGTTGCTAAAATTGAAAAACCAGAAGCAGTAGAAAACATTGATAAAATTGTTGCTTTTTGCGATGCTTTAATGGTAGCTCGTGGCGATTTAGGTGTGGAAATTCCTGCAGAACAAGTACCGTTAATTCAAAAGAAATTAATTCATAGAGCAAAAACAGCTCGAATTCCTGTAATTGTTGCTACGCAAATGATGGAAACAATGATTACCAGTTTAACTCCTACTCGTGCAGAAGTAAACGACGTAGCAAACTCTGTTATGGATGGAGCGGATGCAGTAATGCTTTCTGGAGAAACCTCTGTAGGAAATTATCCTGTTCAAGTAATTGAAACCATGACACGTATTATTGAAAGCGTTGAAGATTCTCCACTTATTAAAGTGCCTTTAAATGCTCCTCATGTACGTACCAAACGTTTTATTACTAAATCGATTTGTTATCATGCTGCCATTATGGCTGATGATATTGCTGCTAAAGCCATAACAACTTTAACAAATAGTGGTTATACCGCTTTTCAAATTTCGGCATGGAGACCAAAATCTCATATTTTAGTATTTACTTCTAACAAACGTATATTAACGCAATTAAACTTACTATGGGGCGTGAGAGCGTATTACTATGATAAATTTGTGAGTACTGATGATACAGTAGATGATATAAATCAAATATGTAAAGAAAGAGGTTATGTTAAGCCTGGTGATATGGTAATTAACTTAGCAGCCATGCCAATTGTTAAAAAAGGGATGGTAAACACCTTACGTGTTTCTGAAATAGAATAATGTGTATATTTGTTAAAAATAGTAAATCATATGAATTTAAAATCGAAAAACCCTTTTTTAGGATCTAAAGCATTTAATAACACTTCTAGAACTTTTGAAGATGCAACTGTTATTTCTTATGAAGAAACAATGACTGTTAGTGGTGCTATGAATAAAAGTTTTATTCTATTAGCAACCTTATTATTTTCTGCTATAGGAACATGGTTACTAGCTTACAATGGTTATAACCCAATGTTGTTTGCAATTGGTGGAGCTATTGTAGGTTTTGTATTAGTTTTAATTGCTTCTTTTAAACCAGAAACCTCAACTTGGGTAGCTCCAGGTTATGCTTTATTTGAAGGTTTATTTATTGGAGGAATTTCAGCATTTTTTGAAGCAGCATATCCAGGAATTGTAATTCAAGCAGTAAGTTGCACTTTTGTAACTTTTATTATTTGTTTTGCTTTGTACAAATACCAGATTGTAAAAGTTACTGAAAAATTCAAATCTGTCGTAATTGCTGCGACTTTTGCGATTGCTACTTACTATTTATTATCTTGGATTCTATCTTTTTTCATTAATTTCGAACCCGTACACAGAGGCAACTCATTAATGAGTATTGGAATTAGTGTTTTTGTAATTGTAATCGCTTCTTTAAATTTATTTTTAGATTTTGATCAAATTGAAAAGGGAGCAGAAAGAAACTATCCAAAATATATGGAATGGTTTAGTGCTATGGGATTAATGATTACTTTAGTATGGTTATATATTGAATTTTTAAGACTTCTAGCGAAATTATCTAGTAGAGATTAATATTCATCCGATGAAATATCTAAAAAAGCAACTCCTCGGAGTTGCTTTTTTAGTATCCTTTAAAATCAAATTGGAGTTGTATGGATATACTTTTTTGTTTGGGCTCTTCTGCTTTTTTAGATTCTTGATTGTTTAAATTATGCAAGGATAATCCCAAAAGACGCACCGAGTCTTTTAATCGTTCTTGATACAATAACTCTTTGGCTACATCAATTAATAAACTTTTGTCGGAAATATAATAGGGTAATGTTTTACTTCTCGTTTGCAATGTAAAATCGGAATATTTTAATTTTAGCGTAATGGTCTTGCCTGCAATTTTACTTTTTTGCAAGCGTTTTTCTAGTTCGTTAGCAATACTGATTATTTTTTCTTCTAAAAATACTTCTGAAGAAAGGTTTTCAAAAAAAGTGCGTTCAGCTCCAACCGATTTAATCGTGCGATTGGGTTTAACTTGACTGTTATGAATTCCTCTACAAATTTGATAATAATACAATCCACTATTACTAAAATGTTTTTCTAGGAATTCTAATGGTTTTTGTTTCAAATCATATCCTGTAAAAACCCCCAATTGGTACATTTTTTCTGCTGTCACTTTCCCTATTCCGTAGAATTTTTTAATGTCTAGTTTTTCTAAAAAAGCTTCAACTTCTTTTGGATTAACCGTTTTTTGTCCGTTGGGCTTGTTGTAATCAGAAGCTACTTTAGCAACAAATTTATTAATAGAAATACCCGCAGAAGCGGTAAGACCTACTTCTTCAAAAATGCGCTTTCTAATTTCCTGAGCGATTAAAGAAGCACTGGGATTGTTTTTTTTGTTTACAGTAACATCCAAATAAGCCTCGTCCAAAGATAACGGTTCCACCAAATCAGTGTATTCAAAAAATATTTTTCTAATTTTTCTAGAAATTTCTTTGTACCGATCAAATCGAGGTTTTACAAAAATTAAATCAGGACAATTGCGTTTGGCTTGTAGTCCACTCATGGCGCTTCGCACTCCAAATTTACGTGCTTCATAACTCGCAGCACTTACTACTCCACGCACTTCACTTCCTCCAACAGCTAGTGGTTTTCCTTTCAAATCGGGGTTATCCATTTGTTCCACAGAAGCATAAAAAGCATCCATGTCTATGTGAATAATTTTTCGATATTGAATTCCTTCTTCCATATTACAAATTTATAGTATATTTGATTACCCTAGCCCTGATAGTAGTGAAAATCCTTTTATTGCGAATCAAATATTGATAAAGCAACTGGTTTATTTAGCAATAAAAGATTGCAACGGATAGCAGGAAATTGCTTCAAAAAAGAAAAATACTTATGGTTGAAATTGAACGTAAATTTTTAGTGACCTCAAATGCTTTTATAAAAGAAGCGGTGAAACACAATCGTATTGTACAAGGTTATCTATCGAGTGTTCCGGAACGAACCGTTCGTGTTCGAATAAAAGGAGCAAGTGGTTATGTGACGATTAAAGGTAAGAGCACAAGTTCAGGCATGACACGAATGGAATGGGAAAAAGAAATTTCGATTGAAGAAGCTGAACAATTATTAACGCTTTGTGAGAAAGGCATGATTGATAAAACTCGTTATGAAGTTATTGTAGGGGTTCATGTTTTTGAGGTAGATGTTTTTTCAGGTGAAAACCAAGGTTTAGTAGTAGCCGAAATTGAGCTTTTAAGAGAAGATGAAACCTTTGAGCGCCCCGATTGGTTAGGAAAAGAAGTAACTACAGATGAACGCTATTACAACAGTTATTTGAGTAAAAATCCGTTTAGTAGTTGGAAAAATTAGAATAAATCGAAATTTTCTTTGGTCAGAATTCCTTTTAATTTAAGAATGATAAAATACTCAATTGCTTGAGGTATAGAATAGCTTTCAAACACTTTATATTTCCATAATTTTTCATCGATATCTTCAAAATTAATATTATGAAACAATTCGACATCTACATCTTTTCGAATTAATTGCTTGGTTTTAGCTTCTTCTAATAAAGGTCGGACTACATTTTCATACATGAATACTTTATAGTGTTTGTACACATCCATAGCATCAGGATGGTATTTTTTTAAACTAAATAAAAAAACCGGATTGATATTGCTAATGTTTTCGATACCAACTTTATAAATAGCGATAATTTTTAAGAGCGGATTTTCTTCTTTGCTTTTGATTACCGCCACTTCTTCTAAAAAATTTTGCCATAATAAATCGATTGCTTCTGTTATAAGTGCTTCTTTATTTTCAAATAGACAATAGAGCGTTTTTTTAGACAATCGAAATTCATTGGCAATATCATCCATGGTAATGATTTTGCTTCCATTTTTAAGAAAATGCGTTAATGCTTTTTCAATGATTTCTTTTTTTCGATCCATAGAAAATAAAGTTGAAAACCCTGCTTTCACAGGGCTTTAATTAGTTTCCACCGCCTAATGCTTTGTATAATGAGATTACGGCATTCATTTGTTTGTATTTATTGTCGATATAGTTAATTTCAGTATTTAAGGCATTGTCTTTTGCTGTTAGAACTTCTAAATAGGTAACCAAACCATATTGAAGTAATTCATCTGAATAGGTAGCTGCATTCGTTAATGCTTCTAATTGCTTTTCACGAATCGTTAATTTATCGGTTTCATTTTCATAACTAGCCAAAGCATCAGAGACTTCTTTTCCTGCAACCAACAAGGCTTTTTCATATTGTAAATAAGCTTTTTGTTGATTGGCTTTGGCCACTTCCAAACGCGTTTTATTTTGACGTTGATTAAAAATAGGTTGTGTTAAACCCGTAATTATATTCGCAAAAATAGACTTAGTATTGAACCAATCTTTTAATTCTAAAGCTTGTAAACCACCTGTTGCATTTACCGTTAACGAAGGGTAAAAATAACTTCTGGCTACATTGGTTAATTCAAAAGTATTCCTAAAATTGAGCTCTGCAGCTACAACATCAGGTCTTTTACTTAATAAATAGGCTGGTAATCCAACGGAAACATCTGCTTCTATTTGTTGCTCTTCAAAAGTAGATCGAGCAACGGCTCCTGGAGCTTTTCCTAACAGTTGGTTAAATGCATTTTCTAAGACTTTACGATTGTATTCCAAATCTTTCAAAATAATTTCAGTTGCATATTTTTGAGCTTCTGTTTGTTGTACTGCGACTTCGTTTACACTTCCCGCTTTTTTTAAGGCTTGAATAACTTCCACACTTGTGTTTCTATTTTCGATAGTTTGAGTAACTACTTGTATTTGCGCATCGGTAGCTAACAACTGATAATATAAAGAAGCGATATTGGCTACCAATTGCGTTTGTATCGCTTGCTTTGCGGCTTGTGATTGTAAATATTGAGCAAAAGAAGCTCTTTTATTACTTCTTATTTTTCCCCAAATATCGGCTTCCCAACTTAATTTACCAGATAACTCATACTGATCAATACTACTAAAAAGCCTTCCAAACTGACTATTTTCAGAGGTTTCTTGATGTGTCCAAGTTGCATTGGCTGTTAATGTAGGAAGATAACCTGCTTTCCCTTGTTTCATCATTGCTTCAGAAGCGGTAATATTTTGAAGTGCAATCTGCATGTCTAAGTTGTTCTCCAGTCCTTCGTTGATATATCCTTGTAATAAAGCATCCGAGAATAATTCTTCCCAAGAGAGCATCGCTATCGAAGTGCTATCATTACTAAGTTCTGTTCGATATAAATTATCGGTTGTTACTTTAGGCGCTTCGTAATTTTTGGCTACAAAACAAGATTGTAACAAAAAAATACTCGCTAATAAAAGGATACTTTTTATAATATATGGCTTTTTCATTTTAAATTTCTTATTCAATTGTAGCTTCTTCACTTTGAGTCGTTTCTATAGTTTTACTACTTACTTTTTCTTGTAAAGCTTGGAAAATGATAAATAAAACCGGAATAATAAACACTCCTAAAACGGTACCTATTAACATGCCTCCAATAGCTCCTGTTCCAATAGCATTATTACCAATAGCTCCTGCTCCTTTAGCCAACATTAAAGGCAACAATCCTAAAATAAAAGCGAAAGAGGTCATTAATATAGGTCGTAAACGTGCCACAGCTCCTTGAACTGCAGCTTGTGCAATACTCCAGCCTTTCCTTCTCGCTTCAGCAGCAAATTCTACTATAAGAATGGCATTCTTAGCTAATAATCCAATTAACATAATCAAAGTAATTTGCAAATAGATATTGTTACTTACATTAAAAAAGTAAGCAAAAACATAAGCTCCCGCCAAACCTACTGGTAAAGAAAGTAGCACCGCAAAAGGCAACATATAACTTTCATATTGAGCCGCTAACAAGAAATAAACAAATATTAAACACAATAAGAAAATATAAAGGGTTTGCCCTCCTGCACTAATTTCTTCTCTTGTCATTCCTGAAAATTCATATCCGTAACCTAATGGCAAACTTTGACTGGCTACTTCTTCCACTGCTTTAATGGCATCTCCTGTACTAAAACCTTCATTAGGTGCTCCTGTAATTTTCACCGAAGTGAACAAGTTGAATCGGTCGATGGCTTGGGGTCCAAAAACTTTTTCTAAGGTTAAAAATTGAGAAATAGGAGCCATTTGACCTTTATTGTTACGAACCATAATTTTATTCAATGATTCTGGGTCACTTCTAAATTGAGGTTCCGATTGATACACCACGCGATATTGTTTTCCAAATTTATTAAAGTTGGATGCATATACTCCTCCATAATAGCCTTGCATGGTTCCTAAGATATCGGTAACTGCTAAACCTGATTTTTTAATCGCCGCTACATTCAAATCGATTCGGTATTGCGGATAATTTGGTGAAAAAGAAGTGGCTGCATATTTAATTTCCGGTCTACCATTCAAAGCCTTTAAAAACGAATTATTCACTTCACTTAATTCTTTGATAGAACCTCCTTTTTGATCTTGCAATTGCAACTCAAAACCATTGGTAAAACCAAAACCAACTAGAGTAGGGCGCGCAAAAAATAAGACTCTTGCATCTTTTACAGCTGCTGCTCTTTTAAACAAGTCTTGAACAATGGCTGTCACTTCTTGATTCTTTTCAGGACGATCAGACCATGGTTTTAATTTTACAATTACCATTCCGTAATTGCTTCCTGTACCACTGATTAAACTTCGTCCAGAAATCCGAAGTACTTCTTTTATTTCAGGAATGTCTTTTACTTTATTTTCAATTTGCAATAAAACTTCTTCTGTTCGTTCTAATGAAGTTCCTGGAGGAAGTGATACATCTGAAAGTATGGCTCCTGTATCTTCGCTTGGTACAAAAGCTTTTGGGGTAACATTTAACAATAAAACATAAATTCCTGCAAAAAGAGCTATTCCTAAAAAGGCCAACCATTTGCGTTTGATGAAAAACTCGACCGACTTTTTATATTTTACCGTAGTAGCGTCAAAAGCGACATTAAAAGCACTATAAAAACGTTTTAACACGCCTTTTTTCTCTTCGTCCTTTTCATGATGTTTTAAGAAAATAGCACATAAAGCAGGAGAAAGCGTTAACGCATTAATCGCAGATAAAACGATAGACACCGCTAATGTTAATCCAAATTGTTTATAGAAAACCCCTGCTGATCCATTAATAAAAGAAACGGGAATAAATACCGCGGACATGACTAAAGTAATCGAAATAATCGCACTACTAATTTCGTTCATCGCACTGTGTGCTGCTTTTTTAGGATTATGTTCTCCTGCTTCCATTTTGGCATGGACCGCTTCTACCACTACAATTGCATCATCCACTACAATTCCTACGGCTAGTACTAAAGCAAATAAGGTTAATAAATTGATGGTAAAACCAAAAATACTCAAGAAAAAGAAGGTTCCTACAATTGCTACTGGTACGGAAATAGCAGGAATAAGTGTGGATCTCCAATCTTGCAAGAAAATAAATACTACTACAAACACTAATAAAAAGGCTTCAATTAAAGTGTGAATAACTTTGGTAATGGATTCACTTAAAAAGTCATTCGCATTAATTAAGGTAGTATATTTAATTCCTTTAGGAAAATTAACAGCAGATTGATCTAATACCTGTAGAGACCCTTCAATTACCTCTTGTGCATTGGAACCAGCCGTTTGCGCAATAGCAATAGCCACCGACTGATTTCCATTGGTTAACGTATTACTGGCATAATTTACAGCACCCAATTCAATTCTAGCTACATCTCCCAGTTTAAGAATCTCTCCGTTTTCAGTAGAACGTACAATAATTTCCTCAAATTCTTTCGTACTTTGTAAACGTCCTTTATATTTTAACGTATATTGAAAAGATTGATCTGCACTTTCACCTAATTGCCCTGGAGCTGCTTCAATGTTTTGTTCTGCTAATAAACTGGTTACATCTGAAGGTACTAAGCCATACGCAGCCATAACATCAGGCTTTAACCAAATACGCATTGAATAATCTTTTTGACCAAAGATTACCGCTTCACCCACTCCTGGAACACGCTTGATTTTAGGTAAAATATTGATATTGGCATAGTTTTGAAGAAAAGTCATATCATATTCTTTATTTTCACTATAGAGTGAAAAAATCAAAATATTATCACTTTGTCTTTTCGCAGTAGTAACTCCTGCTCGCGTTACTTCTTGTGGCAATAATGGAGTAGCTCTTGATACACGATTTTGTACGTTTACAGCAGCTAAATCCGGATTTGTTCCTAATTTAAAATAAATATTTATCACTGCTGAACCGTCATTATTAGAAGTAGAAGTCATGTACGTCATGTCTTCAACTCCATTAATTTGTTCTTCCAATGGAATCACTACCGAATTCATTACAACTTCAGCACTTGCTCCTTGATAATTTGCGGCAACCGTTACAGTAGGCGGTGCTATTTCTGGGTATTGTGAAACAGGAAGTGAGATTAACCCAAGCACTCCCAAAATAACAATGATAATAGAAATCACTGTTGACAATACGGGTCTGTCAATAAATTTTGAAAACATATGTTACTTACTAGTATTTATTTTTTTGATGGGCTAACCACTTCTTCTATTGTTACTACTTGCGGTTGAATAGGAGTACCTTCGGTCACAATTCCAACACCTTCCACTAAAACTTTATCTTTTTCATTTAATCCACTATCTACTACAAAATATTTTCCTCCAGGAACGGGTCGTACTTCAATAGGTACTGCTTTTACCTTATTCTCTTTATCAGCAATTAGAGCAATACGCTTGTCTTGCATTTCTATAGTTGCGTTTTGAGGAATTAAAATCACCTCATTTAAGCTTGTAGGGATTTGGATGGAACCACTTCCACCAGAGCGTAATAATTTATTAGGGTTTTTAAAGCTCGCTCTTACATTAAAGGAACCGGTTTGTGTATTTGCTTGACCGCTCATGGTCTCAATTTTTCCAGTTTCTTCATAAGTATCTCCATTACTTAAAATTAATTTCACTGGAGGCATTTTTGCAATTTTATCTTGAAAAGTTTTCCCATCAGCATGTAACATCATGTCTAATTGCTGTTTTTCGTTCATTGAAAAATAAGCATAAATGGAACTAATATCCGATATTCTTGTCAATGGCTCTCGCGTTTGACTACTAACATAACTCCCTAAACGGAAAGGTAAAGTTCCTACGATTCCATTAACTGGACTTTTAATAGTTGCATAATTGATTCTGGCAATAATACTTTGATATGTACTTTTTGCAGAAGCTAAATTTGCCTTAGCGGTTTCTAATTGTACATCGCTAATAATATTTCTTTCAACTAAAGGTGCAAGACGATTTACTTCTACTTGAGCTGCATCTACTCTAGCTTTAGCGGCACCAGCATCTTGTGTAGCCATTTGCGTTTCTAATTTAAAAAGCAATTGCCCTTTTTTTACTTCTTGTCCTTCATCTACATATATTTTCTCAATATATCCATCTACTTTTGGACGAATGTCTACATCTACTATTCCTTCTAAAGTTGTGGGATATTCCGCTAATAAAGTCGTATTCGACTTTCCTACTTCAATTACTTTATAAGGTTGGACTGGTGGAGCCTGATTGGCTGTTTCTTTTTTATTACAAGAAAAAAAAGCGAAAGACAACACTATAGCGCTTAGTATATATTTTTTTTTCATTTGAGAATCTAGGTTATTTATTTAATTGGTTTTTTTCTTCTATATCTTTAAACTTGGTAATGGTTGTTAGCAAAAGTTGCTCTGCTTTTTCCATGTGTTCTTTATAAGCATAACTATTTAACAAATTGATTTTCTCTTGCGAACAGCAAGTGTTTTTTTCTCTGTACTTTATAATTTTATCAATTAAAAGTAATTCGTTGTTTACCAAGGTTAAGTAATTATTTAAACGCTGACTTAAAGGAGAGGCTTTGAAATACTTTTTTCGATCCCCTAAAACCGTGAAGTAATAAATCTTCTCCATTTTTAAAAGTAAATTTAAATTTGTGGAGATGGAACTTTTACTTGCTTGCATTTTATCCACTAATTCTTCAAAAGTTAGTCCTGATTTACATCCATCAATAATTAAAGTACCTAAAATTCGGGATGCCAATGGAGGAATGTTGTATAATTGTTCAAAATGAACACCAAACATTTCAATTAATTCTTGTTTTTCTTCCTGCATCATAAAATATTTCCTGCAAAGATACTCTAGGTTCGTTAATTACCGAACTAAACGAACTTAATTTTTTGTTAAATGTAAATCAAAAAAAAATCAGCTATAGCTGATTCTATTCTTTTAGTATTTGAAGATTTACGGTAAGAAATCCAATGTTTTTATGCTCAGAGAGTTCCATAAAAGCCGCTTTTGACAAATCGATTTCTCTACCTTTTGTAAAAGGTCCTCTGTCTGTTATTGTAACAATAACCGTTTTATTATTAGCTATATTAGTAACCAAAACTTGAGTTCCAAAAGGTATTTTTTTATGTGCTGCAGTATATTCAGAATTATTAAAAATGGAACCACTTGCTGTTCTTTTACCATTAAATTTATCATGGTAATAAGAAGCATGCACTTTTTCCTTATAAAAAACTATAGGAGTAGGTATTTCAACGATAATAGAATCGACAACAATGGTGTCTAACAGAACCGTGTCTTTTGTTAAGGTATCTAAAAAAATAGTTTTACTTGAAAACGGTTCGTTTTGTTTACAAGTAAAACTACTGATACTAATAAGAAGAAGTAAAAATGGTATGGTAACACTATAAATTTTCATCTTCTCTATTTTTTAAAGAATTAGCTTAACCAGCTTGTCCAAGGAATTCTAGATAAAATTAATAAGAAACCGATGGTATAAAAAATGGCAATCTTTTTAAATTTTCCATTATTACTTTCTTCTTTTTTATGTTTTGACCAACCGATAGTAATTAATACTAAAGCGATAATATTAATTAAAGGATGTTCTAATGAAGTTAATCGCATAGCCGAATCTTTCATTTCACCTAGCATTGCAGATCCTTTAGGAGAAATAAAGTATAAAATTAAACCAATTAGCAACTGCATGTGTGAAAGAATTAATGCAAATAAAGAAATGCGCAAGTCTTTATCAGTAAATAATTTTTTAGAAACTATTCCCATTATAGCATTAACAGCTGCTAAAAATAAAACCGTTAAAACAATGTAAGCAAATATAGAATGGGCGGATTGTAAAGTGGTATACATACTAGTTCATTTAAATGTTATGTAACAAAGATAGGAAAATAAAAAAACCGCTTCACAAAATTGTGAAGCGGTTTTATAATGTTGCATGAATTTATATTAAAACTGGTATCTTAAAGTAAAGTTCCAAGTTCTTCCAAATCCAAAAAATACTTGGTTAGCATCAGCTACTCCGTTGTATAATCTATTATTTGATGCGTAAGTACCAGCAGCTGGGTTACTTGAGTTAACCAAATCATCTGCAAAAATATTAGTTCTAGATTCTGCAATGTAAATTTCGTTTAAAACGTTATTCATGTTGAAACGTAAACTTACTGACTTATCTTTATCTTTACCAACTAACATTTTATAAGAAATACCAGCATCCATTAGTCCGTAATTTGGTAATTCTAATGTACCTTTATTATCTTCAGTTAAAAATCTCGCTGGATCAATACTTGCGTATAATTTATCTACAAATCTATAATTAGCATCTACTTTTAATCCTTTTAACACTTCATAACCTGCTCCAAATGAAGCTGTCATTTGTGCGGCATCACCAACTTTTACTTTATCAAGATAGATATCACCATTACCAAGTAAAGTGTTATTTTGATCAAATCTATTAAATTCAGCATTTCCATTGTAATCCCACATTCCATAAGAAAACATTGCGTTAATATTTAACTTATTGATTGGTTTTGCATTTAATTCTAATTCAACCCCTGAATGTGTTTCATTTAATTTATTAATATCATAATAACCACCTCTGTTAGAACTATCTGAATCACTTGATCTTTGATATCTATCTTTCCAAGAAGTATAATATAAATTCAGTTTGGCATTGAAGTAAGGAGAATTAAATCCGTATCCTGCTTCTATCCCAAGGATTTTTTCATTAGTTAAATCATCAGCTACAACAGATTGATTGTTTCTGTATACAGCATTAAAGAAAGGTTGTTTTGAATAATAACCTGCATTAGCAAATACATTGTTTTTTTCGTCAATGTTATAATTAGCACCTCCTTTTATATTACCTCCAAGAATATTTTCGAAATCAGTTTTGTATAATGGATCTGATTCTAAATATATGAAAGTATCTTCTCTACTAAACCCTTGTTGAGAAACTGCTCCTTGAATAAATGCAGATAATTTATCAGTCGCATATTCTAATTGAGTAAAGGCACCATACCATCTTACATAACCATTGTTGTTATACTCAATTTTTTCTTGATTTTTAATATTAGTTATTGGATTCCAACTTGGAGTTGCTTCATAAGTTTCATATAATAATCTATCAGGATTATTAATATCTCTATTGTCTAAATAAACATCAGCACCTAATCTATCATTAATATTTCTAAAATGATACCCTTTGTAAGTACGTGCATCAATACCAAAATCTAATGTTAATTCATCTGTTAATTTAGTGTTTAAGTTAATTACACCACCATACCAATCGTGTGAATTAATAGATGCTCTTCTTGTAAAACCAACTGATCTACTAGTTTGATAGTCTCCATTTGCATTTTGACTTACTTGTGCACCAGTAATAGGTGTTACTGATTGACCTGTAGCTGGATTATATTGACCTCTATTGAAAGCAACAAAATCATCAAAAGGAACTAAACCATCAACAGTTTTATATGAGAATGGACTTTTTCCAATATTTCCAGTTCCTCCACCACGTCCCCAAGAACCGTAAAGGACTGTCGTTAATTTCATTTTATCGTTGATTGTGAAATCCCAGTTTAAAGAAGCAACTGGTTTGTGATAAAAGTTTCTAACCCAAGAATACTCTCTTCCATTTAAGTAACCCCAATCTGAATTGTATCTTGTATTTGGTATTTTATTAACTGGATCTCCATATTGTAAATAGGTTGCAATAGTATTTGCAAAACTTCTTTGGTTGTGCCATTGTGGAGCACCTGTGAAAGTAAATTGGAAATTATGTTTTTCGTTTAATTCGTAACCGAAAGCTATAAAATAATTATGCCCTTCGAATTTTGTTCCATCAGCAAACATGTTACCTTGCGTTCTAGATAATAAAATAGAAGTAGAGAAACCATTTTCCATTTTACCTGTAGAATAAGAGGCTTGTGTTTTTAAGTAATCATCGTTAGCAACACCAACAGAAACTACTCCTCCTTGTTTCATTTCAGAAGTTCTAGTAATTACATTGATTGTACCTCCAACAGAAGAAATTGCTAATTTGGATGATCCTAAACCTCTTTGAACTTGCATAGCAGAAGTTACATCAGATAATCCAGCCCAGTTACTCCAGTATACTGCTCCATTTTCCATATCGTTAACAGGAACCCCGTTAATCATTACTGCAATATTTCTTTGATCAAATCCACGAATGTTGATTCTTGAATCTCCAAATCCACCACCAGATTTTGTAGCATACACAGATGGTGTGTTTACTAACATCTCTGGGAATTCTTGGTTCCCTAATTTTTCTTGGATTTCAGTTGCTTTAATAGTTGATACAGCAACAGGTGTTTTTCTGTCTTTCGCTACGTCAATAACACCTTTACCAATTAAAACTACAGACTCTAATTGATTTTCATTTGATTTTAAAGAAACGTTTCCTAAATTAGATGAACCAGAAAAAGGTATAACTACAGTTTCAAAACCTAAATAAGAAACTACAATTTCACCTGAAGTCATAGTAGTAGTAAATTCAAATTTACCATCAAATCCTGTTGTCGCTCCATCTTTTGTACCTTTTACAAATACGTTTGCACCAGGTAATGGTCCGTTAAAATCTCCATCTATAACTGTTCCAGTTATTTTAGATTGAGAAAAAATGGTTTGGGTTGCTAATAAAAATAACCCAAGCATCATTAATTTTTTAAAAACTCTCATTTGTTGTTAATTTTTTTGCAAAATTGGCACAAGCATTTGAGTTGTATGTTAAGTAAATGTTAACATTGCAAAAGAGGTGATTTTATTGCAATTGTATCTTTTTTTTATACTAAATTTTAAATAACCTTCATTTATATTAAAAAAAATAAAAATATTATCAAAAAATTAATTAAAACAACGCATATTTTTCAAAATAAATCATTATTTATGAAATAAGATTATCATTTTATATACAATCACCTTTCAAACAACAAATATCATTTGGTATTTATAACTTTATTTTCAAATAAAAAAAGCTGATTCAATATAATAAAAAAAGACATATTTTTGTAAATATGCCTTTTCAAAATATAAATCTATTTTTATTGTAAGTATTTCTTTAACAAAAAATGCGTAGAACTATCGTGATTTTTAATTTCACCAGTATGTATTTCAGATAAAATTGAATTTGCTAATTGTTTGCCAAGCTCTACACCCCATTGGTCATAACTAAAAATATTCCAAATAATACCTTGTACAAATATTTTATGTTCGTAAAGCGCAATTAAAGAACCTAAAGTTTCTGGTGTTAGCTTTTCGATTAATAAGGTATTTGTTGGTTTATCGCCATCAAAAACTTTGAAAGGCAATAAGAAAGTTGCTTTTTCACCTGTTATATTTGCCTTTTCAAATTCAGCTTGTACTTGTTTTTCTGTTTTTCCCATTAGCAAAGCTTCAGTTTGCGCAAAGAAATTAGACATTAATTTATCATGGTGGTCTTTATTTCCATACAAGGCTTTTTTAAATCCAATAAAGTCTGTAGGAATTAATTTAGTTCCTTGATGAATTAATTGAAAAAAAGCATGTTGAGAATTAGTCCCAGGTTCACCCCAAATAATTGTTCCAGTTTGGTAATTAACAGGATTGCCATCACGAGCGATACTTTTACCATTACTTTCCATGATACCTTGTTGCAAATAAGGAGCTAGTTTTTGCAAATATTGTGTGTAGGGTATTAAAGCTTCTGTTTCAGCTCCAAAAAAATTATTGTACCAAATACTTAATAACGCAAGTACAACAGGTATATTTTTATCAAAAGGAGTTTCTTTAAAATGAGTATCCATTTTATTAGCACCTTCTAACAATTGATTAAAATGATCAAAACCAACAGCCAAACTAATAGTTAAACCTACAGCACTCCAAAGAGAAAAACGTCCTCCAACCCAGTCCCACATTGGAAAAATATTTTCTTCCGCAATTCCAAATTGTGTTACATTTTTAATATTAGTAGAAACTGCTACAAAATGTTTGGCAACATCTTCTTGTTCTGCATGATTTAAAAACCAAGCTCGAATTGTTTCTGCATTAGAAAGGGTTTCTTGGGTTGTAAATGTTTTTGAAACAATAACAAAAAGTGTAGTTTCAGGGTTTAATTTCTTAATAATTTCATTTACATGATCTCCATCTACATTGGAAACAAAATGAACATTCAAATGATTCTTATAATACTGTAAGGCTTCAACAACCATGGCTGGTCCTAAGTCTGAACCTCCAATTCCAATGTTTACGACATCGGTAAACGTTTTATTTGTATAGCCTTTTCTTGTACCATCTATAATTTCTGAAGTGAAATTTTGAATGTCTTTTTTAACCTGATATACTTCTGGCATTACATTGATTCCATCTACCAAAACTACATCATTTTCTTTTGCCCTTAAAGCGGTATGTAAGACTGCGCGGTTCTCAGTTTGATTAATAGCTTCACCAGAAAAATAAGCTTCAATAGCATTTTTTAATCCTACTTCATTTGCTAATTCGACCAATAAATTAATCGTTTCTTCTGTAATTTTATTTTTAGAAAAATCAACAAGAAAATCGTGCCATTCGATATTAAATTTCTCAGCTCTTTGCTTGTCATTTACAAACATTTCTTTCATGGAAACATATTCCATTTTTTCAAAATGAGCTCTTAATTTTTGCCAAGCAACTGTTCCAGACGGATTGATTGTTTCTAAAGTCATTATTCTTTAAATTTAGTGGTCATTACACTATCTAACTCTTTTTTCAAAGGTTCAATGTATTTTAAATATTGTTCTTTCGCTTCTTTTTTCATAGGTTCAGCACTAGGCAATTGCAATCGTAAAGGATCTACTTGTACGCCATTTTTCCAAAATCGATAACACACATGTGGACCTGTAGCTAAACCTGTACTACCTACCTTTCCTATTACTTGACCTTGAGTAACATATTGCCCTTTTTTAACTAGAATTTTAGACATGTGTAAATACTGTGTAGAATAGGTACCATTATGGCGCACTTTCACATAATTACCATTACCAGAAGTATAACCTGCTCTTTCTACAACTCCTGAAGCGGTCGTTTTAATTGGAGTTCCTGTTGCAGCAGCATAATCAGTACCGTTATGTGCTTTCCATCTTTTTTGCACGGGATGAAAACGTCTTCCCGAAAAACGAGAAGATATTCTAAAATAGTCTAAAGGTGCTTTTAAAAACATACTTTTTAGACCATTTCCATTTTCATCATAATAGTCTGGTAAATTTTGTTCTGGGTTTAATTTATAAGGAAACGCATAAAACACTTTTCCTCTATGTTTAAAATAAGTAGACTCTACGCTTTCAACTCCTGCATATATAGAATCTTCAATAAAACGTTCATATATAGTTGCACAAAATTTATCTCCTTTTTGAATTTTAAAGAAATCGATAGAATATTCATACACTTTTGCTAATCGAGAGGCTAGCGCAGGACTAGCTCCTGCATTTGCTAAAGTTTCAGAAAAAGAGCCTTCAATTTCAGCAGCAATAGTTCTTCTTTTTAAAGAGGTTGCTTTTCTTTTATTACTCACATGAATGGAATCTCTAAAATCGATAACCGCATATTCTATTGGATTTTTCACATAGACTAATGCTTGTAATTCATTGGGATGATTTTTATCTAAGAATAAAAGATAAGGCTTTCCAATTTTAATCATTCTAGGATTAAAAGAATCTTTCACTTTCTCAACTACATCAAAAGTACGTAAACTATCTGGCAATTTATATTTGTCAAAAATTAGCCCTAAATTATCTCCTGATTTTATAGTATCTCGAACTACTTTATAATTATTGAAAATAAAACCATATTCTTTTATAATAGGCTCCTTTTTTTCAACTTTTTTAGGTACTTCTTTTTTTTCTTCTTTTTTGTCGCAAGAGAAAATAATGGTTATCAGTAGTAATAGTGCTAAGTATCTCAATATATTAGTTTTTTTAATTTTAAACATTTTCACCCCAGTTTGCTATTTCATCATCTGACCATAATTCTGGAAAAAATATTCGTTTTTGATATTTAGGCAACATGTATTTTTTCCAATCACTTCCACCTGTTGCCTCATGATTTCCAGGTACACTTTCAATGTATTTTTTAGCAGCATTAAAATGACCCATTACCCATGTAATGTTTATTGTTTTATCTAAATGGCGCATGGCATCAATCAATGCGTTATTGTTTTGATCTTCTTGAGGTAATTGTTTGTATTTTCTCCAAAGATTTATGGTATTATATTCTTCCATAAAATCCAAAAACACTTTTTTATACTTTCTTTCAAACTCTTTTATCAGATACGTTTTTTCACCAGTTGTGTAATCTTTACCCGCTGCTTGCCAATATAAATGCTCAAATGCGTGTTCATAAGGTGTGTTTCTATCTATGGTAGCCCTAAAACGATTGTCTATTAAATTAATTAAATCTGTGGTTGCAAACTCTATCAATCGATATTGGGCACTTTGAAAACCACTAGCAGGTGTTAGCGTATTTCTAAATTTTAAGTACTGTTCAGGTTCCATTCCGTCTGTCATGATGGTAAAAGAAGTGGTCAACATGTCAAAGTAACGACTTATTCTACCTAATTTTTCAGTGAAATAATCGGTTGTAGGCATAGTTGTATGCGCTAATTGATCAATTTCCCAAAGAATCATTTTAAACAACAATTCATTCACTTGATGGTACATGATAAAGACCATTTCATCAGGCAATGTGGTTCTTTGAATTTGCAAATTTAGAAGCGCATCGGTTTGAATGTAATCCCAATACGTTATAGGCTTAGACCATAAAAGGCCTTCGAGATGTGTTTCTGTATTTTGATTAATTGCTTTATACTTTTCATCAATTCTATTTAATTGATGCTGTAATTCTGGTGTTACTTCCATTAGTCAACTTTTACTTTAAAAGAGTGTTTTAATCCCTTAAAAGCATCTAAATCAGCCTTCAATGATCCAACCGCTAAACTCGCTTTAATTCGCACTGGAATTTTGTTGTCATCATCTGAAATCCAAACAGTTAAACTTTCTTCTTCTTTAAAAACTCTTCCTGCTTGAACGTAAGGTCTGAAAACTTTACAAGAAATTTTTCCAAATTTAGTTTTTATATCTTCTTTACCAATATATTTTAACTTAAACTTTGTAGTTTCATTATCAAAAAACATATCTATCGTAATAGATTCTCCTTCTTTTAAAGTATCAATTTTGGGATGATTTCGTAAATAATAAAATGAAGATACTATATCTTGCACATTTTCAGGAACGGAATAGGTGTTTTCTGTATCATTTTTATAATCTTTAACTCGAACCGTATTATTATCTTGATTGAAGAATCCTTCTTGATATTTAGTGTATCCTCCTTCATCAATTTTTCTTAAAAATTGATACGGTTTACCTGTTTCCTTATCAAAAAAACTTTGGTAATCATCTTTAACTTCAAAAAATAATTTTGTCATTCCAGTGGTCCACCCTTTTCCTTGCACATGATGTACCTTATGATTGTTTCTGACAGCTTCTTTAATTTCCAGAGTAGCATATCCTGCATTTACTAAACCATAATGAATACGAAGCTTAAACCACTCTCCTGTGGTAAACGCATCCTCTTTTTGAACAAATGAATTTGTAGAAATAAAAACTAGAAGTAGTACTATAATTTTTTTCATAATTTTATTTTTTAAGAAAAGAGTGCAATTTCTGTTCCAAAAATAAGAAACAAAAAAACCCAGTCAAAATTAATGACTGAGTTTTTATGCTATTAACCAACCAAAAACTATAAATTATGAAAACTTACTAACAAAATTGGACATAGAATCTATCTCCTTTTTTGCGAGTGCAAATGTATATGGTTTTTTGAAGATTATTTATCAAAATGTCAACTTTAACTCTTTTAACAGAATTATTATTATCATTTAATAGTATTTTTTAATAATATTAAATATTTTTCGCATTTTATAACGTACCTCGCAATGCTTGTTCTCTTTCAATCGACTCAAATAAGGCTTTAAAGTTACCCGCTCCAAACCCTTTTGCACCCATTCGTTGAATAATTTCGAAGAATAGTGTAGGTCTGTCTTCAACGGGCTTCGTAAAAATTTGTAATAAATACCCTTCTTCATCTGCATCAATCATAATACCTAATTTTTGCAACTCAGAAATATCTTCTTTAAAATTCGCCATATGATCTTTTAATCTTTCAGGTATTGCATCATAGTAAGCTTGTGGAGGCGTACTTAAAAACTCTACTCCTCTAGCACGCATACTTGAAACAGTTTTTAAGATATCGTCAGTAGCAACAGCTATATGCTGCACACCTTCATCTTCATAAAAATCTAAATATTCTTCAATCTGTGAACGTTTTTTACCATTTGCAGGTTCATTGATTGGAAATTTGATTCTTCCGTTTCCATTACTCATAACTTTCGACATTAAAGCAGAATATTCGGTAGTAATCTGTTTATCATCAAACGAAAGAAAATTTACAAATCCCATCACATCTTCAAACCACTTAACAGCTTCGTTCATTCTATTCCATCCGGTATTACCCACCATGTGATCAATAAATTTTAATCCTACAGGCTCTGGGTTATAATCTGATTTCCATTCTTTATAACCTGGCATAAAAATTCCATTATAATTTTTACGTTCTACAAAAATAAAGACTGTTTCTCCATAAGCTCCATAAATTCCTGCACGAACCACTTCTCCATTTTCATCACTTTCAACCATAGGCTCAAAATAAGACTTTGCCCCACGACTTGTTGTTTCTTCGTATGATTTACGCGCATCTTCTACCCAAAGCGCTATAACTTTTACTCCATCTCCATGTTTTTTTACATGTTCTCCTATAGGCGAATTACTGTTTAATGCTGTAGTTAATACCAAACGAATCTTGTCTTGTTTTAATACATAGGAAGCCTTGTCTTTTACACCCGTCTCTAAACCTGCATAAGCTAACGATTGAAAACCAAAAGCGGTTTTGTAAAAATGAGCGGCTTGTTTTGCGTTACCAACATAAAATTCTACATAATCTGTACCTAACAATGGAAGGAAGTCTTGTGCTCCTTCAAATATTTTTTCTAAACCGTAGTTTACTGATTTTATTTCTTTTGACATGATTTTTACTTTTATTTTATTTGTGTTGTGTCTATTTTAGTATTACTTTCTTCTTGAAATTCGTAAGGCGTCTCTAGTGAATCCAATTGATACTCTAACTTTTCAAAATTATCTTTTTGTTGTATCCCTTTTAAAACACTGCTTGAAATAATAGTTCCATAAATAAGTAAAACTATAATTCCAAATAAAAAAATGATTCCATTTATAACTATTGAAACAATATTTAAAGTTTTAGCTAGATTTACGTTATTCTTACTTTGTATTGAAAAAGCCTCCTGATTTTGATAATATTCTTTTAAACTATTATTCGCAAGAACTAATCCAATTATACTTAATACTAAGGGTATAAAAGCAAGTATACCATAGCAACAACAACCTAAAACTCCTAGGACTAACGATATAATCGCTAAAATTAATGCAATAGGTTCAGCAGATAATTTATTATAATTCATAGCTTATTCTAACCAAGATTGGTAGTATTTTTCGTCAGCTATTTTCATAGCTTCTTCCGTAACCATCAAAGGTTTAAAAGTATCCACCATTACGGCTAATTCTTGTGTTTCCGTTTTCCCTATACTTCTTTCCACTGCTCCAGGATGTGGTCCATGTGGAATTCCTGCTGGATGCAAAGAAATATGACCAGCTTCAATATCATTACGACTCATAAAATCCCCATCTACATAATACAACACCTCATCACTATCTATATTACTGTGATTGTATGGTGCTGGTATTGCCAAAGGATGATAATCATAAAGTCTTGGTACAAAAGAACAGATTACAAAAGCATCTGTTTCGAAAGTTTGATGCACTGGAGGCGGTTGATGAATTCTTCCTGTAATGGGTTCAAAATCGTGAATTGAAAATGCGTAAGGATAATTATAACCATCATAACCCACAACATCAAAGGGATGGGTTGCATACACCATATCGAAAATTTCGTCTTTCTTCTTCACTTTAATTACAAAATCTCCTTTTTCATTATGGGTTTCTAATTCTTCAGGTCTACGAATGTCTCTTTCACAAAAAGGAGCATGTTCTAATAATTGACCAAACCAGTTTCTATATCGCTTAGGAGTATATATTGGTCTTCTTGATTCTACAATAAAAAGACGATTGTCTTCCGTATCGAAATCAATTTTATAAATCATCCCTCTAGGAATAACCAAGTAATCTCCATATTTGAAATCTAAATTCCCTAACATGGTTCTTAACTTACCCGTTCCTCTATGAATAAAAAGCACTTCATCGGAATCGGTGTTTTTATAAAAATAATCGGTCATTGATTTTTTCGGAGCAGCCAAAACAATATGGCAATCGGAATTGGTTAAAACGATTTTTCTACTCTCTAAATAATCCTCTTGCGGTGTTACTTGAAATCCTCTTAATCTATAGGATTGAATGTTGTTTGCTTTGGCAATTTTTGGAGCTACACTATACTGCTGTTTAATTTCTTTAACCTGTGTAGGTCTATGTTCATGATACATATTGGTAGACATTCCGTCAAAACCTATGGTACCAAATAGTTGTTCGTAATATAAATCTCCATTTTCTTTACGAAACTGTGTATGTCTTTTTGGAGGAATTGATCCAAGTTTATGATATATTGGCATTTTTTTAATGTGTTAATTCAACAATTCGTTAACGTGTCAACATCTATTAAAAATAGATACTTTGACAATTGGCACATTAATAGAACTCATTCAGGATTTCTCTTGATGAGGAATTTTAAATGGATTAATAAGTTGTCCCATTGTTTCATATATACAAATATCGGAAAAAAATTTAAAACGTGAAACCTATACTAAACCAAGTATGATGATCTCTTGTTTCTGGTGACCAAGAATGTTTAATTTCAATTGGCCCAATTAGTGTTTCCAAACCATATCCAAAACCATATCCACTATACATTGGTTTTTCAATCCAAGTTCCATCATCAAAAATATTGTTACCAATATTTGCATAATTTGCAGTAAAATTAAGATGATTTTTTTTAAAAACTTCATAGTCCAAAACCACACTCCCTTTTACATAACTATTCCCACTTAAAGCCACAAAATCATATCCTAAAAAAGGTCTTAGGTTATTAATCTGCGTAAAGCCATAACCACCCAAAGCAAAGTCCAAATAGGGCACACGATTTTCACCAATTGAAAACCCTCCTTCTGATTGCAATTTAAAGGTGAATTTTTTATGCAAGGTAAAAGCAATAGCACCGTCTGCTTTTGCGATGGTAAATTTTTCAAAATTATTTGCTCTATCAGAAGAATACAAAACAGGCTTTAAGTCACCCACAAAATACCATCCTTTTTTAGGAAAATATTTATTATCAAAAGAGTCGTATTTTAAAAATCCAAATAAAGAAAAATAATCACTATCATCTATAACAGGATCCACATTCTCAATAACGGTTTGTGACTCAATTTTCAAATGTTTTAATTCCGCGCCCACTCCTAATGAAAATTTTTGTGCAAAAATAGTTTGCACATAGGCTTGATTCGAAAAATCGGAAAAATCTATATTAAGGGAGTTTAAACCTGAACTACTTAAGATATCATTGCCCGAAAAGTCATTTTCCAAATTACGATTTAAACCTACATATTTGGAAGTAAATCCGTAACTCAAATAAAATCCATTATCCACATAATAATTCAAGTTGTATCTAAAGTTATCACCTAGACCAACATCTAAAGAAAAAACATCATTCTTAATTAATAAATTTTTTCGTGTAACATTTAACAATACAGTACTTTTTAAAAGGCCATCGTAATGCAATCCAAATTTTAAAAACGTATTTTTTTTCGTTTCTGCAACGTCAATTACGAGTTTTTCTCCAACATGATTTTTTTTGAAATAATAAAAGATAGATTCAAAGTTTTGAGTGGCATTTAAGTTGTTAATTCCTTTTTCAACCGTTTTATATTCCACTTTTGAGTTACTATTAAATTTCAATTTACCAACTACATACGCTCTAGTAAATTTATCCAAATTATTAATTTCCAAATCGGTTATATATAATAATTTAGAAGCTTCTTTTTGTATAGCAGGCCTTTTATACTGAGTTTGTAATGGAATCAATTCTTTTAAGTGATTACGTGCTTCCTTTTCTCCCTTTTCAACAATTTCACCACCTTTTTCAAATGAAACAACAGTATATCCTTTAATATTTGGCTTTATATATATTGTGGTTAATTCTCTTTTTTTATCCATTTTTTCAATCATAGAAAAATTGGTTACTTGAGACAAAACACCAGTTGCTCCTTTAATATCTATTAATTTTTTTAAACCATCTTGTACATCTACACCTATTATAATATCGGCCCCTCTTTTTAATAATTCTTCAACTGGATAATTATTGACAACACCGCCATCAATCAACATTTTCCCATCAATTTGAATAGGATTGTATAAGGTTGGGATAGCACCACTTGCTAATAAAGCTTTGGGCAAAGTTCCCTTTTCCAAAACAACTTCTTGTCCCGTTTCAACATCGGTTGCAATACACAGAAAGGGAATTGGTAGTTTATCAAAATCTGTGATATAAGAAACGTGTTTGGTTAACCTAGAAATTAAATGATAATTATACAATCCTTTAGACAAAGCTTTGGGTAATTCTAATCTAAATTTATTAAAGGGTAATGAAAAAGCGTAAATTTCGTCATTTCGTTTTTCGTAAAAAGTTTTAGATTCTCTAGGAGTATAATCTTGTAACAAAGCATCTGTATCTACTTCTCTAAATAAAGAATCCAATTCTTCTCCTGAATATCCTGAAGCGTATAGTCCTCCAATAATAGCACCCATACTAGTTCCTCCAATGTAATCAATTTTTATTCCAAGAGAGTCAATTACTTTTAAAACACCAATATGTGCTAATCCTTTTGCACCACCACCACTAAGCACCAAGCCTATTTTTGGCTTTTGTAAATCTTCCTGTGCTTGAACTTGAAAAGAAAAAAGAAAATAAACAACGGAAAACAGACTATAGAAAACGATGTTTTTTGTGAAAGTTTCATTCACAATTTTCAAAATTCGATTTTCATGGAGGTTCGCCTTCAAAATAAATTTAATTGAGTTTATTTTCCTTGTAAAAGTCGGTAATTTTTTTGGCTTTTGAAACACCAACTACCTCTGAAATTTCCTTTTCTGTTGCATTTTGCAATCTTTTAACACTTTTGAAATGTTTCAATAACGTAATCATCGTTTTTTCACCAATTCCAGGAATGGATTCTAAACTATTCGTTAATGCAGCTTTACTTCTTTTATCCCGATGATGTGTAATTCCAAAACGATGCGCTTCATTTCTTAAATACTGAATCACCTTTAAGGTTTCGGATTTTTTATCTAAATACAAGGGGACAGAATCACCTGGATAATATAATTCTTCTAATCTTTTGGCAATCCCAATAATGGCTATTTTACCTCTCAATCCTAAAGCATCTATGCTTTTTAAAGCAGATGACAATTGGCCTTTCCCTCCATCTATAATAATTAATTGTGGTAACGATTCGTTTTCATCTAACAACCGTTTGTACCTTCTATAAACCACTTCTTCCATAGATGCAAAATCATCTGGACCTTCTACTGTTTTTATATTAAAATGACGATACTCTTTTTTACTAGGTTTGCCATCTTTAAAAACAACACATGCTGCAACTGGATTTGTTCCTTGAATATTAGAGTTATCAAAACATTCAATATGTCTTGGTTCAACAGAAAGACGCAAATCTTTCTGCATTTGAGCCATAATTCTATTGGTATGTCTATCAGGATCAACAATTTTTATTTGTTTCAATTGATCCATTCTATAATATTTAGCATTGCGTAGCGACAAATCTAAAACCTGTCTTTTATCACCCAGTTGCGGAACTGTAATTTTTAAATTTTCTCCTAATGCTAAAGGAAATGGCAAAATAATTTCTTTTGATTTTAATTTAAAACGTTCTCTTAGTTCAACAACCGCTAGTTCTAATAATTCTTCATCTGTTTCTTCCAATTTCTTTTTGATCTCCATGGTATGAGAACGCACAATAGCACCATAAGAAATTTGAAGAAAGTTTACATAGGCCATGGTTTCATCAGAAACAATGGAAAATACATCTATATTGGAAAGTTTTGGGTTTAAAACCGTAGATTTTGCTTGATAACTTTCTAAAACCTCAATTTTTTCTTTGATTTTTTGAGCGGCTTCAAACTGCATGTCTTCAGCCAATTCCATCATTTGTTTTTTAAAATCTCTTAAACTGTCTTTAAAATTACCTTTTAAAATTTGACGAATAGCTTCCACTTGCTTTTGATAGGCTTCTAATGTTTCCAATCCTTCACAAGGCCCTTTACAATTTCCAATATGATATTCAAGACAGACTTTATATTTACCCGATTGAATGTTGGAAGGAGACAAGTCGTATGTACACGTTCGCAATGGATACAACTCTTTAATCATATCTAAAATGGTATTCACTATTTTAAAATTGGTATACGGCCCATAATATTCTGAGCCATCTTTTACCATTCTTCTAGTGGGGAATATTCTAGAAAAAGGTTCATTTTTAATACAAATCCATGGATAACTTTTATCATCTTTTAGAAGAATATTATATCTCGGTTGTAATTTTTTTATGAGATTGTTCTCCAGTAACAACGCATCTGATTCTGAAGCTACTACAATATGTCTTATCGAAACAATTTTTTTTACTAAAACACTAGTTTTATAATTGTCATGGCTTTTTGTAAAATAACTAGAAACCCTTTTCTTTAAATTTTTCGCTTTACCAACATATAAAATCTTATCATCTTTATCAAAATATTGATACACTCCAGGATTATCAGGCAGTGTTTGTATTTGAAGTTCTAGAGATGATTGCATGATTGCTATTTAAGTAAAATGAGGTTATAAAAAATCAGTAAACAAAGTTACTAAAATTGTCAGATTTTATTTAATTGCAGAGCGTTATAATTTTTTAAATAGATTTTTTACTTTTAGCACCTTATTACAAAACGATGAAAGACAGAGCTATCTATTTATTAGGAGAACGCATTTTGCCAGGAGAAAGTAAAATAGTTGAAGTGGAAATTGCCAAACTACACACGATGACCAAACTTAAGGTTCCAATTATTATAGAGCGTTCAAAAATTGATGGCCCAGTAGTTTTATTTAGTGCAGGATTGCATGGCGATGAAATTAATGGTACCGAAATTGTCCGACAAATTATTCGACGCAAAATTAATAAACCAAAATGTGGAACTATCATTTGTATTCCAATTATTAACATTTTTGGGTTTGTGAACCAAAGCAGGCAATTTCCAGACGGACGTGATTTAAATCGCGTTTTTCCCGGTAGTAAAACAGGTTCTTTAGCGAGTAGGTTTGCGCATTTCCTAGTAAAAGAAATAGTCCCTTTACTTGATTATGCAGTTGATTTTCATGCTGGAGGTGCCAGTCGCTTCAATGCACCACAAATTAGAATTGTACAAAACAATACTGAACTCAAAGAACTGGCAAAAGTTTTCAAAGCACCTTTTACTTTGTATTCCAAAAATATATCGGGTTCGTTTCGAAGCGTTTGTACTAAATTAGGTGTAAAGATGCTTCTTTTCGAAGGTGGAAAATCGTTAGATTTAAATACTGAAATTACACAAGAAGGAATCGATGGAGCCAAACGTTTCTTATTTCATCTCGACATGCTTAATCCAAAAAAAGATGCTGATTTTACAGTAGATCCAACACTTTTTATAGAAAAGTCCAATTGGATAAGAGCCCAATATTCTGGTCTATTTATTGGTTTAACCAAAACAGGTAGCTATGTAACTAAAGGAGATGTTTTAGCCACGATTTCAGATCCTTTTGGTAAAGTAGAGCATAAAGTAAAAGCACCAAACAGTGGTTACATTATTAATGCTAATGACGGAGCTATTGTGTATCAAGGTGATGCTATTTTCCATATTTCAACTCAATTAGAAAATGAATAAGAAAGAATTACGATTAAAATACAAAGCATTAAGGCAGCAATTTTCTGAAAATGAATTGGAAGAAAAAAGTTTAGCTATAGCCAACCAATTATTAAAACTAGATATTTGGCAACATACTTATTACCATCTTTTTTTACCTATTGAAGAACAAAAAGAAGTTAATACTGAATATATTTTACAAATTTTAGCAGGAAAAGACAAAGAAGTAGTACTCTCTAAATCTCATTTTGAAACCGTATCTATGACACATTATTTACTTACTGACAATACCAAAATTAAAAAAAATGAATACAATATTCCTGAACCAGTAGATGGATTAGAAGTTCCCGTATCAAAAATTGATGTGGTATTTATTCCTCTGTTAGCTTATGATAAAGAAGGTAATCGAGTAGGTTATGGAAAAGGCTTTTACGATCGTTTTTTGAGTTCTTGCAAAAATGAGGTTATCAAAATAGGTGTTTCGTTTTTTGATCCAGAAGAAAAAATAGAGGATCATTTCGAAAATGACATTTCGCTAAATCACTGTGTTACACCCACACAAAGTTTCTCATTTTAGGATTAATTTTCTACATTTACATCAAAAACCAAACCTAAACTAACGTTTTACATCACATGAAAAAAATTGCTTACTTATTTATAGTATTTTCTTGGATAAGTTATTCTCAAAATGACACTGAAGAATTTAATAGAATGGTGGAAGCTGAAATGAAATCAGCGGCATCTCTACAACAAGTTAGAATCAATCCGAATACTCAAAACTACGATGTTACGTACCAAGAATTACGATTTACATTAGATCCAGCAGTTTACTTTATTTCAGGTCAAGTTACTACTACTTTTACCGCTTTGTCAGATATGACTTCCATAACTTTTGATTTAACCAATCAATTAACAGTAAGTAGTGTAACCATGAATAGCACAACTCTGAGTTTTGTTCAAAATGCAAACAATGAAGTTGTCATCTCTTTACCATCAACATTAACCACTGGAAATACTGGAAACGTAGTAATAACTTATTCAGGTGCTCCTGCTACTGGAGAACAAGCTTTTACTGCTTCGACTCATAATGGCACTCCTGTAATTTACACTCTTTCCGAACCTTTTGGAGCTAGAGATTGGTGGCCTTGCAAACAAGATTTAAATGACAAAATCGAAAGTATTGATGTTTATCTTACTGCACCAAATACATATGTGAGTGTATCAAATGGATTAGAACAAAGCGCTATAGATAATGGAAATGGAACCAAAACCACTCATTTCCATCATGGCTATCCCATTCCTGCTTATTTAGTTGCTATTGCCGTGACGAATTACCAAATATTCACACAAACTGCTGGAACAGCTCCAAATGATTTCCCAATTGTAAATTACATTTATCCTGAGAATTTTTCTTCCGCACAAGCGCAATTAGCAGTAACACTACCTGTAATGAACGTTTTTGAAACCTTATTCGAGCCTTATCCTTTTCATAATGAAAAATACGGACATGCTCAATTTGGTTGGGGAGGTGGAATGGAACACACAACGGTTTCTTTCATGAATAGTTTTGGCAGAAATTTAATTGCTCATGAATTAGCACACCAATGGTTTGGTGATAAAATTACTTGCGGTACATGGAAAGACATTTGGTTAAATGAAGGTTTTGCAGAATATCTATCGGGATTAGTCGTTGAAAATTTAGATGGTGATGCATCCTTTGTTTCATGGAAAACCAATAAAATAAGTAGCATTACATCAGCTACTAATGGAGCCGTTTATTTAACAGATACAGAAGCATTAAATGTAAATCGCATTTTTAGTGGTCGATTAACCTATAACAAAGGTGCGATGGTGGTTCATATGTTGCGTTGGAAAATGGGAGATACAGCCTTTTTTCAAGCTATTAAAAATTATTTAGCAGATAGTAATTTAGCTTACAAATATGCCATAACTACAGATTTAAAATCACATTTAGAAACCCTCTACGGAAGTAGTTTAGATGAATTTTTTAACGATTGGTTATACGGTCAAGGTTACCCAACCTATACTATTTCTGCACAAAATTGGGGTGCTGGACAAGCTAAAATTACCGTTTCTCAAACGCAATCAGACGCTAGTGTTTCTTATTTTGAAATGCCTCTAGAAATTAGATTAGTGGGAGGTTCTGGACAAACCCATGATGTGGTGGTTAATCATCAAACGAATGGAGAAGAATTTATTGTTTCAGTGCCATTTACAGTCACTGATGTTATATTTGACCCAAATAAACATATTATTTCTAGAAACAGTACCGCTACTCTAGCTAATGAAAACTTCGAATTAGCAGAAACCATTACTTTATATCCTAATCCTAGCAGTAATAATATTAAAATTCAACTCCCAAATTCAATAACAATTGAAAAAGTAGAATGTTACAATGCTTTAGGTCAGTTGGTTTTAACAAATTATACTCCAGAATTTTCTACTGAAGGTCTTGCTACTGGTATTCATTTTGTAAAAATAAATACCTCTGAAGGTGTAATTCATAAAAATTTTATAAAAAAATAATCTCATAAAAAAATAATGATAAAAAGTAAGGTGAAAACCTTACTTTTGCTTTTTCATTAAAAAAAATTAAAAAACACATGATTCAATTAGCTCAAATTCTATTTATACTTTCAGTATTAGTTATTCTTCATGAATTTGGTCATTATATAACGGCAAAAATGTTTAAAGTTAAGGTAGAAAAATTCTATCTGTTTATGGATGCAGGATTTGCTTTAATCAAGAAAAAAATTGGGGAAACTGAATGGGGTATTGGTTGGTTACCATTAGGTGGTTATGTTAAGCTATCAGGAATGATTGATGAAAGCATGGACACGGAACAAATGAAACAGGAAGCGCAACCGTGGGAGTTTCGATCTAAACCAGCTTGGCAACGATTAATTATAATGTTAGGTGGTATCATTGTAAATATTTTATTAGCCTGGTTCATTTTTACTATTATGTATACAACTGTTGGTAAAAAAGTAATTTCTACGGAAGAACTACAAAAAAACGGTTTATCTTTTGGTGAAGTTGGACAAAATGTAGGCTTTAAAAACGGTGATAAAATCGTTGCTATTGACGGTAAATTTTATGATGATTTCAAGTTTATGACCATGGGTGTTCTTTTTGGAGACAAAATTGAAATTGATCGTCAAGGAGAAAAAGTGGAATTATTATTAACCGACGAACAAAAAGGTGAAATTATAAAAAAAGAAGGAAGAGGTTTTGTTCATGCGCGTTCAGAAATGAACCACTATTTTATTGATTCATTCAAAGGAAAAAAGAATACATTCGAAAAATATGATGAAATTGTAGGTGTCAATGAAAAACGATTTACATATGTAGATGAATTTGTAGATACCATGAAAAATCTAAAAGCAGATTCCATCACTCTTGTTTTGAACAGAAACAACAATGAAGTTCTTGTTACAACAGCCGTAGATACTAGCTTGACAAATTTCAGTAATTATGGCTTAGCCTATAATTATAATTTAAAAAACAGTATCATTAGCGGTTTTGCTGAAAATTCAATTGGAGAAAAACAAGGCTTACTGTTTAATGATAAAGTTATTCGTGTGAACAACACAGCTGTAGAAACGAATAAAGCATTGAATAAAATTTTATCTGAAAATAAAGAAAAAGAAATTAGTCTAACTGTTTTACGTAAAGGAGAAGAAGTAACGCTACCTATTAAATTAGATAAAACAGGAAAATTAGGTATTGGTTTGGATGATAAAGAAGAAGAAAAGTTCACAGTTGTGGAAAAATTAGGCTTTGCTGCTGCATTTCCAGAAGCTGTAAAGCAATCTTGGTCTTTATTTAAGTATAATGTTCAAAGTTTAAAATTAATTGCTAGACCTAAAACAGGAGCCTATACTCAAGTACAAAGCCCAATTGGTATCGCTAGACGTTTACCAGATTCTTGGAATTGGGAATTTATTTGGAATTTTACCGCATTATTTTCTATCGGTTTAGCCTTTATGAATTTATTACCCATTCCAGGATTAGATGGTGGACATGCCCTTTTTACCATTGCAGAAATGATTACTGGAAAAACTTTAAGCGATAAAGCAATGGGCTATGTTCAGACCGCTGGAATGATTATCTTGCTGACTTTGATGGCTTTAACTTTTGGTAAAGATATTTATATTTGGGTAAGCGAAATTTTCTTCAATAAAAATTAAAAAAAAATGAAAAAAATGTTTGCAAATATAAAATTGTGTTCTATATTTGCACTCGCAAAAACGGTGTAACACCTTCCTCCTTAGCTCAGTTGGTTAGAGCATCTGACTGTTAATCAGAGGGTCCTTGGTTCGAGCCCAAGAGGGGGAGCAAAAAGAGTATCATTTCTGATACTCTTTTTTTTATTATATGATTTTATAATATGAGTATTGTTTATATTCTTTATTCTCAAAAACTAAATCGATTTTATATCGGTTATACTTCAGATTTTGATTTGCGTTTAGAATTTCATAAAAATGCTACTACTAGAAAATTTACCTATAATGCTACTGACTGGATTCTATTCCTAAAAATTGATTGTACTACTAAAAAACAAGCCCTTTCAATTGAAAAACATATTAAAAATATGAAAAGCAAAACATACATTCAAAATCTTTTAAAATATCCTGAAATTATTGATAAACTAGTAGAAAAATATTCTGACTGTTAATCAGAGCCCCGATAGCTATCGGGGTTGGTTCGAGCCCAAGTTCCGATAGCTATCGGAAGAAGCAAAAAGAGCAACATTTCTGTTGCTCTTTTTTATTTTATACTTTATTGAAAATCGAAAACTGTTTTTCTTCTTTATTAAATTCCTCTTTAATACCCATGAGTAAATTTTCTTTTGACAAATACTTTTGATTATCTTCAATAGCTAGCAAAGAGGCATGCATCACCGCTGAAACAATTTGAGCACCTGTTAACTCATAATTAGAGGCTAATTGGTACAACAACTCGTTGTCAATTACTACGTCTTTAGGTTTAGCGTTTTGCCATAATTTCAATCTTTCTTCTGTATTTGGTTTAGAAAACTTAACAATGGAATTAAATCGTCTTAAAAAAGCATCATCTATATTATTTTTAAAATTTGAAGTTAAAACAACCAAACCATTAAAATTCTCTATCCTTTGTAAAAGATAACTTACCTCTTGATTGGCATATCTATCATTTGAAGATTTGGTACTCGTACGCTTTCCAAAAAGAGCATCTGCTTCATCAAATAATAAAATCCAATTTTTATGCTCTGCTTGATTGAATATCTTTTCAAGATTTTGTTCAGTTTCGCCAATAAATTTGGAGACTACCTGTGATAAATCAATGCGATATACGGGTCTATTAAATTCCAATCCTAATAATGTAGCTGTAAGCGTTTTTCCTGTACCAGAAGGCCCATAAAACAACGTCCTGTAGCCTGGAAGTACTTGTTTTTTCATGTTCCATTCTTCTAAAAGCGTTTTTTGGTGTTTGATCCAAAGTTTAATTTGCTTAATTTGAGAAAGCACCGTTTCATTGACAATTAAATCTTCCCACTTCATTAAAGTAGTGACCTCTTTGGCTGGAAAATTAGTCCCAAATTTAGGTTTGATTGTTTCTCCATAACATAACAAATGAACCATTTCTTTAGGTAATATTATTTTTCCGCTCATCAGAGGCTCTCCATCTTTAACTTCTTCAAGTAAAACTATATTTTGTTTGAAAAACCAATGTTCTTGAGAAAATATTTGTTGAATTTCTAAACGATAATTCAAATCATTTTTCGCTAAAATATATTGTACGGTTTCACCTGTGGGTAACATTCCTCTATGATTATCTAAACGGATGCCTCCAAACTCAGGAAAATCACCTCCTTCTGGATATATTTCTTTAATAATTTCGTCGAAAAAATTTGGAATTACATGAGGTACTAATGCTAAAAGCAAAATTACAGCTTCTTCATGTGTTGTTTCTTTTTGTAAAGTTTGCACGAATGAATTCTCAAAATTAATCTCTTCATTAGAGTTTAACTCTGAAAGTTGCGTTATTATATATTTTCTTAAAGTGTCAAAAGGCATATTTCTTAGTTTTGTGATATATCAGTATAACTCTCATCTTTTCTCTTTATCAGATTTAATAAAATCTCTTTCTTAACCCCAATTTGATTGAAATAATCGGTTATGGATAAATTTTTATCTTGTCTTTCTATAATCTTTTTGGCCACATCAAGATCTACACCATCTTTATACAATTGCATTAATGATTTCCCTTTTAGAGAATAAATTTTTGACGCAACACCAGTTGAAGTTCCTTTAGCATAATAAGCATCATTATTAATTACAACGTCCTCTGATTTTTTTCCTGCAAAATTAGGTTGTGATTTCGATTTTTCGTACGAGCGCGTATCTGCATTAAAATCATACTTAAAAATCTCAATATTAAATGCATTAGGAACTGTAATTTCTCCATCTTTTATATCAGAAATTATTGCCGTATCAGAGCTTGTTGAAGCAGGCCTAGACCTTTTATAAATAGCTTCCACTTTATAATAAAAAATCTCTTGCTTTTCTATTGCTCCTTTTAATGGCTTTTCATATTTGAGATAGTGAACATTCGTGTTAAATGTTGCTCCTGGTAGTGGTGTATAATTTATCCAACTACCTGGACCGCCTAAATTATTATTCAATAAATGTCCTTTTACGTAAAAAGAACCATTTTTATAACCTCTTTTATCAATTTTATTATAGGCTGGATTCGATTTGTCTTCCGTCGATTCTGTCCCTTCAGGATGGTTACTTGTTAAAGGAAATGCCAGCATTTTTTTACCCATAACGCCACCTCCAAGAGAAATGGTATCAAAATGTATTTTAGAAACAGGTAGCTGTGAAAATTTAAAATATTTACTCGCTATTTTTGATATTCTTTCTAAATAAGCATTTATTTTATTTTGATTTTCTTTAATTCTTGAATTTCTTGTTTTTTCATCTGTTATCTTGGAAACATCATCATTTAAAATGGCATTAATTTTAGCGCTAATTGCAATCGCTTCTTTTTTCTCTGAATCTACTGTTATTTTATTTATGAAAAGGTCAAAAGTCATTTTATCACTTGCAATCATAAGTTTGGGCTTTTTATTGGAACCTTCAAAAAATAAGGTATGCATATTCCCATCAACAGCTTTAAATTTTTTCTTGATTCCTAACCAATTTAATAGCTTTTCACCATATTTTTTCGCAGTATCTTTTGCTTTTTTCTTCTTATCATCTACCCAATTTTTGCCTTTCTCGACTGCTTTCATAGACTTATCAATTAATCTCGTAAGTCCGATTTTAGTAACAACCTCTTTTATTTTTTTAGCAATACCCTTCAACACTTTGTCAATCTTAGGTCTAATTTTTTGTTGAATGAATTTTTGTACTTTAGCAACTATGCCATTTAAACCCAAAATAGCAGCCAAAAAGCTAATGGCTAAACTTAAAAAACCACTAAATACATTTTCTACTTTTTCAGCTGCTTTTGCTAAATTTTTATTTAAAATATCTCCAAAACTATCAATTATACCATCAATTATTTTAATAATTTGTGCCGCTTTTTGAAATAATGTAACTACAAATTTTATAATCATTTGTGCCGCTCTGATAAATCCGCCACCAGGAACCAATAAAGACAATAAAAACTCTAACGCTTTTTTAGTTATGGTTTCTATCACGAATGTTTTTACATTTTCAACTAACATTTCTTTCAAGTCACTGAATTCTTCTTTGATAAACTCCCATAGCCCTGAAAGTCCTTTTTCATTTAATATTTGAAAAATATTAAGAATTTTATTTCCAGCAGCAATTGTTGCATCAACTCCTTTTTCAATAAATTCGAAACGCTCTTTCCCTATTATATCTATTACTAATCCTTTTATCTTTTTTATAGTTATTCCTAAAATTTGCAACACCAAACTGGTAATTCCCTCTAAGTTGAGTTCTTTGGGTAAAATAATTTCAGAGCCTGCCATAGAACCCGTAAGCCATTCTAAAACTCCTTTCACAAGATGTTTATCTATATTCTTTTTAAAGTTACTAAAGCCCTGACCAACTCCATCAGCTAAATTTCCAAAAAACTCTAAAGGAGCATCAATAATTCGCGCTGCATATTTTGCCGCTTTTTTGGCCATGGCTTGCAAAGAATTTTTAAGCTCAATAATTGTATTAATTACAGCTTTAACGGCAGCTATAGCTCTGTCTAACCAACTCATATTTTCAAGTTTGGCTTTTTCAAAGCGTTCATCTAGTTCATCTAATGCAGCTGTAAATTTATCGGATACTGTATCTATAATAGCACCCTCTTTGGCCTCAACAGAACTTTCTAATTCTGTAAATTTAGAATCGCTATCATCCTTAATATCTTTTGCGATTTGTTGTGTTTCTTTATCCTGACTGTTCCAAAAAGTATCTTTTTCTTTGTTTCCGTCGTAAATTGCAGTTATTGCTGCATTCATTTTAGAATCTACTTCTTTCACTAATAGATCGATAGGACGATCCATATCATCAATAAACTCTTTTCTAGCAATTTCAAAAATTTCACTCTCACTTTGAACTTTTGTTCCTGTTAATTTTTTACCAAGCCATTCAATTCCGTCATTATCGTCTAATAATTGAGCGACTCTTTCTGAAAACGTGTCAAGTGCTTTGGTTAGCATTTCGCTAAAATCCTTATTTATATAATCATCTATTGCTTTAAAGCAACTAATTACTTTTTTGTTAGTCTTATCAAAAATCCTGTCAAGTTCAGTACTGACTTTATTTCTAATGGCTGTCTCCTCCTTACTTTTCTCATTTTGATTTTTAAAACCATCTGCATTTATATTTTTATTATTCGTGAACATTTCATTGTATGTTCCGTTAATGGCTTTATTATTAGCGAAGCTAGTTTTAGCAATCGTTTTCTTTTCTGCTGCTCTTTGCTGTGCTGTTAATTCAGCTGCTTTTGCTTCAGAATTTTGTTTTTGATTGTCAGCAGCAATAAATCTAGGTTCATTACTGTTTTGCAGTTTGTCTTGAGATATATTATTTTTTTTGTAATCATCATCCAATACTTTTGTTTCCTTGGTAAAATCTGTTTCCTCTTTAGGTTTTGCCTTAGGTGCTAATGTTTTTCTTTGAGCAGTAAGCGTTTTAGATGGTGGAACAAGCGGTTTTAAAGGTATTGGTTCATTACTAACTACCTCATCTTTTGGTGTTATTGGAGACTCTCCTGCTGGAATTGTAGTTTGCTCTACTTTTCCACCTACTTTAGTTTTTTCTTCTTCTAATGATGTTCCAATGTTTTCCGTTACGGCATCATCAACCCCATTATTTTTAATTTTCTTTGCTTCAGCTTTAGATTTAGCAGTTTCATTAATTTGATCTTTAATTTTCTTTTTAAATTTTATTTCATCAAATTTTTTAGGATCGGGATCTTTACCCGTCGTTTGTGAATTCATCAAGTCGATTTGATGTTTATTTGCTACAACACGATTCGTCTTCACTGCAGGCAAAACAGAAGCTTCTTTTGTTTCTTTAGAAACTACTTCTTTATCTTTGTGTTTCTGATATTTACTAGAAGTGGCTTCGATTTCTTTGACCGGTTTCTTTAAAGCCAATGCCGCTACCTTTTTATTAGGTATTTTTTTGACTTCTTTTTTAGGAGCTTTTTTTTTAGTAGCATCTTTTTTAACAACTTCTGGAGTTTCCTTTTTTTTAGGCACCTCATTAAGTTTTACCGCTACTTTTTTAGTAGTTGTAAAAAAAGGTTTTGCTTTCTTTTTTGGTGGTTTATTTTGAAGAATTTGTTCCGCTTTTGCCATAAAGAATAGTTTTTCAGGTCATTAATACCAATGACAGTTTAGATAATTCTCCATCCAAGGAGTTTGAATTGTACCCAGTCCCCAAGGCAATTGATCCAATAATATATCAACTCCTTTTTCTTCGATCCAAAGTTCATATTCCTGATTTGGTAAACGCGTTAATTTAGCCTCTCTTTGCAAGAATGTTTGTTGTAAGGCTTCGATTGAAGAGGTGCTCATTACTTTCCAATGCGATTTTACAGCTTCTAATAATCGAATTCCTTTTTGTTTTTCCTTTTTTGATAATTTTATTTTCACATTAACAATTTCTTCTATTGCAAAACCACATAAAATCTTGTTCAAAATCAAATCAGATTCTCTGAATCGGTCTGAGCCATCTATTAAAAATTGGGTTAGCAAAATCGCTTTATGTTGTTGCATTTTATCTTTCCAAATTCCTTCCGAAGTACAAAAGTCTAATTGTTCAAAAAGCATTTTCAAAAAAGGATGTAAAAGCACTAAACCTCCATTACTTACATATATTGTTTCTTGAGTGCTATTGTTTTCAAATGTTCCGTTTGAAACATCGTTTTTTATATTTTGATATACTTCGTTAACGGTTGTTAACTCATTCTGAGTAGTAGTAACACTGTTGGACAAACAATTCTGAAAAAAAACAGTTATTTCATTTTTCGCAATACTATTATTTGTATGCATTTTCTCTACAATAAAATTACCAATTGAGACCACCTCATTGGAATCTAAATTCCAAAATGTTTTGGCTACTCTAAAAAACGTACTTTTTAATTGTTGTTGAAATACAATAGTATTTTTACTGAGATAAACAAACCATTGCACACATTCAAACCATTGCTTCTCAATTACCTTATTTTGAGTAATCTTATCAAAAGTCTTTTTAACTAACTTTTTTTGACTACTTACTTCTTGCTCAAAAATTGCAGTTAAAACAAAAATGATTTCATTCGAGTAATCTTTTAATTTTTTGTTTACAATTCTTTTAAAAGAAGCTGGAATAGAAAAAATCCAACGTATTAAACTGTCTAAATCTTCTTTATAAAGAGAAAGTAATTCTTCTAAGAAGTATTGGTCCACCGTTATTTCTAATACAATAGATTCTATATTTTTTGAAATACTATTTTCTTTCACTAAGCCCGTTTTTAGAAAATCAAATAATAAAGCTTTTGCCAAATCATTTTTGGTAATTAAATGCTTCCATTGATTATCACTAGAATCGTAATCTTTGGCATCACGATTCATTTTTAAATAATCTTCGATTTGAAGTAAACTTTTTTCAATAAATTCTTCCTTCCAATATTTTTTAGAAAGAATGGGTAATTCCAAAGACAAACAATCGATATTCCAAATGTGATTTTTTACATCATATTTTTGAAGCAATAGTTCTAGTTTTGGATAAAACTCCTTTTCTAACAGCATACTCAATTGATTTTGTAGCTCTTTTCCAAAACTTTGGGAAGCGCATTCAATTTCGATCATATGTTGCTGAATAAGGTGCATTACTTTTTACTTTTTACTAAACAATTGGTTGAAAAATACCATAATATCTTTCTCTGTTGGCTTTGTAGCTTTAGCTCTCGGACCCACTGCCACATTAATGTTTCCATTAGTTACATTATCAATTAACGATTCTTCAAATTTTTGAACGTGCATGGATATAGAGGTGGAAATTACACCTGTTCTGAAGTTAGAAATAGACAATAGCATCATGTTATTGTAATCTCCATAATTTCTAGCTAAAGCAATAACAAGAGTGCCTTGAGCAGGATCATTTCCATAAAGAGGTATTGTGTATATTAAAAAATTTTGGTTATCTATTAATGGAAGAATTCCTTCTGCATCATTTCCTGCTAATAAATTGAAGTTTTCAACTGTTAAACTTCCAGTAGTTTGATTGAACGGTACCATAAAAACTACTTGATTCGAATCTGTAGGAGTTGCATTTGGAATGGGCTTCACCACCAAAGTCATGTTAGCAGTTTCTCCTTTTATTCCTTTAATGGAGAAAAATAATTTTTTATCGTTTGTAGTACTTTCAATAGGACTTGCAGATACAACTTGAAATGTTTCTAAACTAGCTTGATTTTCAGTATAATTTAATACTTCAGTTAGTACGTCTCTAACTTCAGCAGCAGTATTGTTTCCTCTATCATTAATTGCTGCTATTTTAGTTTCTACGGAGTTTCTAGTTGCCATAATATTGTTTTTTTTATGTTATTTTAGTTGGTTTGAAAATCTTCAGTATTAAAATCTGTTGGGTCAAAATCGCCAATAGTAGGTTCTTGATTTCCCAATACGATATTGATATTGTTTCCTTGCGAACAGCATAGATAAGGAATATAAAAATCGGCAAGGATTACTTTTTCCTGTATGTTGTTTTGATTGGATGATTCGCTAGGCTCAAACTGCAGTAAGGAACCTAAATTACCCACAAAGAAGTCTTGCATGTATTTCGGATAATTGGTAGACAAATTATAATTTGCCAATTTGATTAAATTCTGTTTGATGACTTCCGTTTGCTCTTTACAGTCTTTTAGAGCATCTGGATTATAGGGTAATTCCTCTTTAAAATTGGTCTTGGTTAAAACCACACTATCTTTAATTTCATCTTTAATACTATCCGAATTTTCTCCCAAATTGATAGCCGCATTGTAATTGGTAATCGTTGTCAGTAATGTAAGTTGATTAGAGGGAATCACTTGTTTTTTGAAAATACTACTATCAGAATACACCATAATAAAAGTACCTCCTTTGGTTACTCCTGCTTTGTGTTCCATTCCTTTATGTTTTTCTAAGAAGGTACTTAAGAACAATTCTTTATAAATTTGCGACCATCTTTTAAGGGCTTCATTATAAATGACAGTAAAAGGATCTTCTAAAAACAATTCGTTAATTTCATCCAAATGATCAATTAAATCTTCTGCAATAACCGAAAGACTAGTTCGGTTTAAGGTCAAACAAAAACGATGAAATAAAAACAGTACGTTCAAATTTTTGAAGATTTCATAAAATCCTTTGTAATTGGAAAGGAATTCGGTCAAATCTTCGGTAAGTAAGGTTTTAACTTCTGTAAGAATGTTTTTAAGAGATGCAATGGTGTTTTCAGTCATTAAAGATTCGGAAATAATCTTTTGTTTATTTAGTGTAATCCAATTTACAACTGCTTGTGTAATATTAAAGACTTTGGTTCTCGACATATCATAATCCAATTCCAAATCGCCCCAATCACCTTGATGTTTTTTTATGTCTACTTCTTTATTCAAGAAAGATTGCGCATTTAATGCAATAATTTTAAAAGGTAAATTAAAATTGTCTTTCAGTCCGGTTAATTGCACTAAAGCCTCTTCATAATTTTTACCAATGTGACCTTCTATTCTAAAAAAATTATAGGGTTCTAAATCATATAGTAAAGGTTGTTTTACAGCATCTTTATCAGTATAATTAGATGCATCTGCATGATACGACAAAATGGTATCGTTTTTATTTGCTGCTGTTAATTTAGGATTCCATTTTTTATTTAATTCCTCAATTGAATTGTAATAAAAAGGGATTGCTTTTTCACTTAAAGTAGCTCTTCCAAGGATAGAAGGAGTCACTTTAATAGTGGTCTGCTTTGGAATTTCAAAACTGTTAATGAGAAGCGCTAATTTCTGAAATAAAAAGGTAATTTCTTTTCGTTTAGCCTTGGTCTCATAACTTGAATTTAATGTAGGAATAAAAGGGGTTCTATAGGCTTCTTCTACTGATGTAAGACCTCCTAAAACCACATGAAACGGAAATAGTTGTTCATCTACACAACATAAAGAGGGATTCAATTTACTAAAAGCAACAATTTCATTATAGGCCTCTGTGATATCAAAAATCCAATCCCATAAATACTGTACCGAAAGCCCTTCTTGATAGATAGCAACCGTTTGGTTTAAAACGGGTAAAGCTTGTTCCAACACCGATAATCCATCTGAACTAGTGACTATATTTTGAAAATCAGTATATACATTTTGAATGGTATCTGATACATTTTTTAAATAGTTGTTTTTAATTACTTTTTTAAATTCTTCTAAAACCTCAGCTGCAGTAGTTATTTTTTTAAACTGTTCTGAAACATTATATCTAGGAAATGTTAAGGCATCATAGGTTTTGGTGGAAGGATATTTGGTGAGCCATTCTTCTGTAATTTCATTTAACGGAATAACTAAAGGTCTTACATTGAATTCCATTCTTTTACCCTTATCATCACAATTGGTAGTCACACAGTTCTTTTGATCAATAAGTGTTACTTCTAAAAAAAGTAAAATAATTTTATCTTCAAAAAAAGCATCAGGCACTACTTGAACATCTGGACCCGTAGCAGTATTAGGAAGTAATTCAACACATTTTTTTATTGTTTCATAAGAAGCACTGTGCTCAAAAATAGACTGTAAATAAGGCTCTCTTGTATAATCTGGTTTTAAAAAAGTATCTGGAATTTCATAGTCTCTGAATTGGGTAAAAGTAGCTCCTTTCCAAGCCATTTGAAAACCTAAAGAAGTAACGGCTGTTCCACAAGCAATCGCTACAGATTTCGTATTTGGGAATGTTATATCTAATCCACAAACGATTCCTATTCCTATGAGATTTTTTCTAGTCAGACGATCTTGTTCTTCTAAATGACTTACCAAAGCATTAAGTTCTTTCTGACTCAACACTTGATCGGCCTCAAAAACAGGATAAATTGAGTTGTTATATGCTTCCATGTTATTTTTTTTATAATGTTCCTAATGATGTATTACCTAAAACGATAGGGTTATTTGATTCACTTAATTGACAATCGTACAAATTGCCTTCTGGGTAAAGTGTATTCAGTTCTTTTAAAGCTGCTATTAATTCTTGTGCTGTTTTTTGATATTTTGTTTTTTCTGATTCGGTAAGTGTATTTTCACAAAAATGCAATCTAAATTGCCTGTAATTTTCTAACCATTTTCTATATGTTTTTTGAAAACCTAACATATCACTTGGATTGACCCAACAAATTTTTAACAAACAATGCGCTGGTGCTTCTTGTCTAAATATCTTTTCAGCATATTTTCTAAAGAGGATATTTTTAAATCGGGAAACATAACCCGGCAACACTATGGTAGCCTTAAAAGAATAAGGATCTTCGTTCGCTTCATCTTTACAATCGTCATTTAAACAAACGGTTAATAAATCCTCATCTTTAAAATGAGAGGTGTTAAAAGGGCGTAATAAAATATGTTCCAAACAATAGAAGTTTTCATAATAGATATTGATACTATGCATCATGGCTACCAAATAATCATAAGCTTCCACTTCAGAATTGAATTTTTTATCTACTTTGGCTATTTTATGAGTATTATCTTCTAAGTACAAATAAAAATACGCTCCATATTTATTTATTTTATACAAGTTTTGGTCTAGAAAATGAAGTTGAGCCCAATCCCATTTTTCTTGAAGATTAACCGCTGGTGCGATAATTTTGAAAACGTAATTTCCAGATGCTGTTTCCACAGTCCATTGTGTTTGTGGATTTTCTTCTGTTACAATATTGCGCAACGGTATTTCATCAATTCCTAACAATCGCGCCACTCGTTCTTCATAGCCACCACGATGATTGGTATTCCAAAAAGGTAAAAAGTCAAGTGCTTTTGTGGTTGTATCTATTGAGGCATGTAAATAATCAATACCTAATCCTCTGCGACTACTAATTTTAGGATAGTTGGCCAAAAAACGTTGCTTGTCTTCTATTAAATTTTCATAATTGAAAGTGAGTGACCCCATGCCTGAAGTGCTTTGAGACAACTCATACATCATAAAAACATATTCATTAAAATTCTCAGCAAAACGGGCCATTAAATGATCTAAAGCGCGGTTTCTTCTATCATAAAAAGTAGCTTTGGATTCGTATAGAGAAACATCATAGTCGGATTCACCAGTACCTAATTTTGCTTCTAAGCTTGCAGTATACAGTTCTTTAGAATAAAAATCTCCGCCAGTTGCGTCATTTGTATTCAAAAATTTTGAAAAATAGGTTTGTGGAATCGGCTTACTATTTAAAATGTCTTTCGCATGATACAATTGACTAAAAAAATCGGCTAAAATTTGCTCATAAAAATACAAATACCCTTTGAGTTGCTTGGCTTGAGCTTTTCTTAACGGCGTTGCTTTTTCCGAAACATAATTTTTACCCAAGCCATAGGTTTTCGGAAAATCATCTTGTATACTGTAATACTGATTCAATTCATAATGCGTACCATTCTCTATTTCAAAATCATTGGCTGTATTTTCTAATTTCTTTTGATTGAATTGGGATTGATACAACATTACTTTTTGTTCCACTAACATGGATTGGGTTTCCGTTAAAAGGAAGGGGATGTTTTTTTGAAAAAGTAATAATTTGGACTTATTTGCAGTAAATACGGGTTTCACTTCCCCAGAAAGCGGTAATACCCAACTTTGATTAGTGGCTCCTGTGATGGGTTTCCCCAAAGCATTATAAGCCGTCATCATTAGATTTTTGACAGACTTAACGCCTTTTATTTCCATTACTGCAGCAATGATATCTGAAGCATAAATGGCAGTTGGTAAAGAGGCTTGAATAATTTCTTCCTCTTTTAAAAAACCGTGCGTTAATCGTGGTCCGTTAAAAATAGCTTCCGAATGTATGCCTTCTTGTACTAATTGTGATAAGGTGTAGAACTTAATTTTTGGATTGATAATGCCATCGATAGCCAATTGAATTTGGGTCATTACTTCTACAGCATCAGCTCCAAGTTCTAATTCAAAATCGGCACAAATACCAATTTCAACTTTCTCAATAGTTTCAATACATAAATAATCTTCTGTTAAATTTCTATTTTCATGTAGTTTTATAGCTACCGATGAAAAGATTTCTTGAATTTTATCTTTCTTTTTTTCGAATAGCGATATAACATCACACACATTTTTTTCTTTGGAAAAATAATGAACCGTTTCTTCTTTCTCAGAAGGATCGTCTACAAAAATCCTGAAACGCAAAGAATCGGTTGGTTTTGTGTATCGATTCACTTTTAGAAACACAATGTCATTCATAACCTTCACTTCATCAATGGTAATTTTTGAAGGCTTATTCATTTTTTTAAACAATTGCGCTTCTGGATCATTCCACGCTGTAAAATGAGGTACAATTTTTAGGTTCACCCAACGGTTATTTTCCCAAAAAGCGTATTCTAAAACTAAAGCATTTAAATCGCCTAAAACAGGATCTTCATCTAATTCGATTTTTACTTTGTGTAACCCTCTAATTTTTAAGACTTCTAATAAGGTATTGTTTTTGTCTACCTTCTTAAGACTTAATTTGTCTTCAACGGGGTTTACATACATTAGGGTTTCACTTTCATGAGGTATAAAATACCCGTTTGAATCCGTTTCCTTTTTAGTGGGTAATAACCATGCATTTGAAATTCCGTTGCAATCGATAAGTAGTTTTCTATAGTCTAATACCGTAACTGGCGCATTCGTAAAGATAGATGCTGCACTAAAAAAAGTATCATTTTCAATTTTACCATTGGCTTGTGTGAGCAAATCTTTAATGTCAAAATCAGCGCGATACCCTAATTCTGTAATAGCGTAACATAAAACATCCAAAATAGTGATTCCTGGATCATGCGGGTTGTAATCGGTCCAAAATTTTGATCCAAACTGTTCAATATATCGCAATCCTTCTTTTAACAAAAAGTCAAAGTCTTGTGAGGGAAGTAATTTTCTATCTTTCTCTATATAATATTCTGTTAGCATGACTTTTTATTTAATTTCTTGAATATGATGTGTTTCTGTTGGAGCGAATAAGGTAAAATCGCTTTGAGGTACAATTTGTGCTAAGTTTTGAATAGCACTTCCTATGATGTCCCCATTTTCGTCTAATTGATATTGGGTCACCTTAAAATCAGTGATATAATCTACATACTCTTGGTTGTCTATCAATTGAATTAAGGATGAAAAAGCAATTTCATCTGCAAAATTAATATCGTCGAAAACTTCATACGCCCACGGACTCAAATAAGCATTTATCGTTTCCATAAGTTGAGCCGTATATAAACGCGTGTCAACGCCCGCTATAACATGATATTTTACTTTAAAGCTAACCTCAACACGCTCTAATTGTGGTGGTTTTACATTGATTCGTACTTGTGAAGATGCTTTTGTATATAAATACTCTTTAATACGTTGCATTTTGTTCAAACTCAACAAGGGCTTCCAATTGACTTGATCGGATAACGATGTTTTCGCAATAGGAATTAGGGTTACATAACCAGCCGCTACATTCGATATTTTAGTATCGTAGCGATAATGATTTAAGGTTTTGATACGATATACTTCTGGGAAAGCCTCTAAAATGATTCTTTCATAATCCCATGTTGTAATCGCTTTATCTTTATGTCTCAAACGCTCGCTGGAACGCATATAAAGATGTTCGTCTTGCTCTGCAGCAACTCCATTAAAGGAAACATAGGGTTGGATTATTTTTTTAACTCCAGATAGGGTTTTATAAGCTTTTGTTATGGTCTCTTTGGGTGTAGGCTCTAAGAAAACCGCATTGCTATTTTCAAAATCGGTTAGTACTGCTTTAAAAGCTTGCACATGAACACCTAAAAATTTACAAATGGCTTGTGTATTTGAAATGGACAAGCGTAACCAAAACAAATCGGGTGTTAAAGACGTATTGGTAGACGCTTCAAATGGAGGAACCGTAATTGAAACTAATCCAGATTGTGTTAAGGAATAGGTTTCATCGCCTATTGCATTTTGTTCCAAAACTTGCCAGGTATTATTGGATAAATAATGCCAAGAAAGTGCAGCCGGTTCTAAAAAAGGATTGGCAGTTCCTTCTTCTAATTGTATTAAAAAATTCAATCCATCATTCGGTGCTACTTTTTCAAAACCAAAATACACATATCCTTGTTTTTCCTGTAATGTAGCAAAACGAAGTTTTTGATTTTTCTTTAGTGTATAACCAAAAGGTTCCACTTGAAATATTGCAATAGGATTGGCTGTTTTTGTATCAATCGTAAGATCTATTTTTTCAGAAACCGTATAATTAAAAACAAACTCTTCAATTCTAGGCTTATAAGGTAATACTTTTTTATCCTGACTAGCCGCAATGTATCTTTGCATGTACTTTTCTCCATCAAAATCAGAGTGATTCAATTGAATTCTAATTTTCCCATTGGAAACAATCGTATCTGTTGCAATTGCATCAAAATGGTATTCCTCTAGCGGATATTCATTGGTTATCTTTTGAAGATTAGAAGTGGTTTCTTTTTCCCATTTTCCATTGTTCAATTGAAAAAGCGTGACTTTATTTTCCATCCAATCTTTTACCTCTTTACCCGTATATATTTCAACATAATCTTCTATCAATTCCCTTTTATCACTTAAAAGAGTATCGACCTTTAAAGAAGCAATGGCATTTTTCTTCATAAAGAACTCATTCGAACTCAAGTTCATTCCATTCCCATTTTTAGGGAATTCTCCAAAAGGATAAAAGGCTTTTTCAACATTAATACTGCCAAAATCGGAATTCAAAACATACGATTTAAAATTGCGAACCGCAATGGTAATAGCGACACTTTGAAGGTAAGTGAGTACGTTTTTATTTTTAGGAATTATCTTTAAAACGGGAAATGAGGTCGCAACTTGAAAACCTTCATGCAGTTTTGCGTCAAACGGTAAAATGGCTTTTTCAGTGGCAGGAATCACTAAATGAATGTACTTTTTATTGGGAAAAAAGTTATTTATATCACTTTTTTGAGTCACTTCAATGCTTCCTTTTTCGCCTGTTAAATAGAAATCAAAATCGCTTGCTGTATGATTGGTTTCATTGAATCGAAGATAAATATGCCGTTCTCCACTTTGCAAAAACAAAATCGGACTGGCAATCATAAAACCTTCTTTAAAAACCGATTTCTCGTTGGTAAACACATCAAAGCTTTTATTTTGACCGTTTGCTTCTAACAATTTATTCGCGTTAAAAAAGGTATCCGCTTGACGGGAATAACTTAAAAAAGAGTTTAATTTAATTTGGTTGATCACCACATCTTGAGTCGCTGCATAATATTTTTTTTGACCGATAGCATTTTTTCCTCCTAAAAACAGGGTGTCTTTTGAAATCAAAAAAGGTTTTGTTTGAAAAGGTTCAATTACTAAGTGAACATAATCGGGTTGTGCTTCTTTGGTTTCAATTTTTAATACGTCTTTATAATAAAAATCGAGTTGCTGTTTTGTAAATTCATTGATTTTATCTTTAACAACTTGAAGTAATTTCAAAAAAGCTAAAAACAATGCAAAATGAGGCGTGTGTTTGGAATAATTTTGCAATTGATTGGCAATGGCTTTTTCTGAAAAATTCTTCCAAGACAACAACAAGCCAAAAAGTTGTTGGGTTGTTTTAATAAAAACATAGTTTTTGAGTAAAGCAGGAATATCAGTAGTTGCCTCAATTAAAGCGTATATGGCTACTAATTTATTCGTAATTAAATAAGAAGAAGCGATTAAATTTTCTTTTTCAATAATCTCATCATCCAAAAGTGTAGCACTTTTTAAAAAGGAATTGTATTCTGATTCTATTTGATTAAAATAGGTTAACAGTATGTCTTTTTGGATGGCAAAATCAGTATTTAAATAGATTTCATTCTTCTTAATTTCAAAAGTTTGCTGTAGTATTTCGATATTCCAACTTGCTAAATAAATTAATATGGCTGTAGATTCTTTTTGATAAAAAGCAGACCAATCTCCTTCATGAGTATCAAATTCATTAAAAAATTTTACATATTTAGAAAGTCGCTGTACAAACAAAATAAAATCTTGTTCATTTCTTTCTTCTAAAAGAAAAAAATGAACATCTAAAGCAGGTTTGACTCTGTCATTTTGAGTCGTTCCCATGCCTTCATGTATAGATAATATTGAGTTACAATTTTTCATAGTTTGCCATTAATTTGTGTTAGTTTAAAGCGAACTTTTATGTTGTTTTTTGGGTTTACCCATCTATTTTTTTACAAATGTTCCTTCTTCTAAATAATACGGGAATACAAAATTTTTCCTTGAGTTGGTAGCTCTCACTCTATAGATAATGGCAATATTTAGGATTCCATTATTACTATCTTCGGTGTAAAAATCTACTTCGATTAAATCGATTCTAGGTTCATACTTTAGAATGGCATTTTCAATAATGCCTTTAATTTTTGTGAGTAACGTAACAGTAATATTCTCATATAATAAAGCATTCAGATCGCAACCATAATCGGAGCGCATAATGCGTTCTTTCAATTCTGTAGAAAGTAATATTTGTAAACTTTGAAAAATATCATTCTCATCGGAAACCATTTCAATAGTTCTGGTTTGGTTTTTAAATGTGGGAGGAAAACTCCATCCTGTTCCTAAAAATGATTTTTCTTTCATTGTTGTTCTTTTTAAAGGTTACCCTTGAGTAATTTCACTATTATTTTATCCACCAATCATCACTTGAGGACAACCTCCAGTAATTACGCCTCCATGAGCGGTTGAATCGCCCATTCTAACGGCCGGACTTCCAGCAATAAATACGGAAGAAGACCCTGCTACTAAAGAATCTGGTGGCCCTGTACACACACAACTATCTCCTACAACCGAAGCGGGTAATCCTCCTATAAGCACTGTAGAATTGCTTCCCGGTAATAAAGGTCCGCCCACATGAGGTACGGTTCCCGTTGTCATTGGACAAGTATGCATGTCGGTACTTCTTGCTGCTGCTCCCATTGTTAATTTAAATTAATCATAGCTCCTTTTAAAACCATATTACCACTTCCTTCTGCATTGACATTCACGCCTTCAATTTTGATGTTTCCTGTAGCTTTTACATTAAAATCTTTACAACTTTCAATTGAAATGCCTTGATCATTCATGGTAATTTTATTTTTGTTTTCATCTTCAATGACAAACCCCTTTAAATCATCACTAATTTTCAGGGAGTTGCCATTTTTAGTCACTAATTCAATTGTATGGGTTTCATCATCTAAAACAATTTTATTCTCTTCTTTAGTAACAAAACCCTTTATAAAATTATCTTCTGTAATAGAAAACGGCATTGGTTTCTTACTACTGTATAAACTGCCAAGAATAATTGGTGTATCCGGATTATTGTTTAAACAACCTACAATTACTTCATCATCCACACTAGGAATAAAAAAACTACCCATGTTGTCAGAAGCACTCATGGTGGCCAATCTTGCCCAAACCCCTTCACCACTTTCGGAAATTTGTGGCAAGCGCACTTTTATGCGAAACTGATTTTTTGGATCTTCTACAATTTTGGTAACGATTCCTATTTGTAAACCATTAATCGTATTGGATTGACCAATTTCTGCATGCGTGCTATTTACTCCAGCACTGGTATTTTGTGTAAATGTTTTTTCACTTTCTAGCCCAAAACTATATTCGGTTCGCCAACACCCATTTTCGATGGTATGTTCTTCTTGAGTAATCAATAAAACTTTATTATCAATTTCAGGGTTTACCTTATTGAAACTAATGTAATCTCCAGCTTTGGCAACAAGATTTCCAAAAGTCGTTACCTTACCCATGATGGAAGCAATATTACTCTTCGCCATAATGGTATCTGCAATTCGTTGTAAGGTTCCTTCTTGTAAAACCGTCTCACTTAAACGAACGGTATGTGTGTTTTCAGAAGTACTTTGAGAAGCGCTTACACGAGCCGTTTCTTGATTTTCCACATCCCATCTTTCAATAGTCACTTCCGACTTTCTCTTTTCAGCATCTAACCTACCTGTAAAAGCAAATACATTAATACCATTTTCAGCCATATAAATAGGCTCAGGTGGGGGGTTTGTAATATCAATGGCCATAAAAGTAGCATTGCGTAAGGCAATCATCATTCCAATAGAATCTAAAAACCCAATCAAATAATCCCAAGGTGTAGTTGACGTATTGTGTGTAATGAATTCTTCTCCCCAACCTTGACCTAATAAATTATCGCTTAACGTTAAATCTTTGGTAAACAATGTTAATTTGTCTTCAAAGGTTTGATTGTTATTTTCTGGCTCTTTAGAGGATTGAGACAAACGAAAAGCAATATCTTTACATTCTATTTTAGCTACAATTTGATTGTTTTCGTACTGCTTATCTAATGCTTTGATAATCCCTTTAAATAAGGTTTTAGATTCGTTTTCAAAACTTACTTTCACTTCAATTTCTAAAGGTGATTTATCTGGGCTTTGAGTTAATACATCTAAAGGCAACGTTTCATTTTCTTCCAAATTTTCTTGTGAACCAATGAATGTAAACTTTGCAAAGGAAATTTTATTCAATTCAAAATGTACCTTAGCTTCAGTCATAAGACTATCCAAACCTGTATCTTTATTATTAATTAAAAATTCAAGCTTTAATAGGGTATCTGATGGAAAAAAAGGATTCGGCATTGCTATAATTTATTTCTTAATGGGTGGAAATTGTATTTTTTGGCCTACAGGCACTTGTCTGAAACTCAACAATTTGTTATTCTTAGCTACATCTATATAATACGTGTTATTTTGATAAATAACTTCAGACATCAGCGTGAGTTTATCATTCATCTTCATCATTCGTTCATGTGTTAAGTCTGGAGAACTCTTCTTTTCTTTCTCCACCATCTTTTTAAAGTCAATTGTCTCTTTAAAAACACATTTTACTTTGGCACGAATAGGGCGACCGTCTTTTCTAAAAAGCGTATAATCGATGTCCATGCTTTTTATTCGACAATTCAAACTATAACTCCCCCAAAGCAACTTCAAATAAGGCGTTTGATGGGTTGTACCATTGTAATCCATCAGTAAGCTTCTAAATCCTTCGACTTCCTTTTCAACGGTTTCTACTTCTCCAAAAGGATTTACTATGGCTGGTTTTAAAGCATTGGCAAAGTCTCCAACGGCATCTAAAAGAGAAGCTTCTCCATTGCCATCTTTAATCTTTCCAGGTGGTACAATTCCGGAACTATCAAAAAGGAATTCAAAATTTACCTCTTCTCCTTCAATTCGATTGAATTTTAAATCCGCTCCAGAAGTTCCTATGGCTTGTCCTTCACAAAAATCAACCTTATGACGTTTGGAATATTTCTCTGGATTCAACTGCACAAAAATGGTTTTCTCCGGTTCCGAATAGTCTTTGGTCGGATAAACCTCAATGCGCATTTTATCTATTATCCCTAATATACCTTGTATCATCTTTCTGATCTTTCTTTAATTTTCTCCAATACTTTAGTAGTACATTCTTTCACAATAGCCGATTTCATTTCTTGCCATTTCTGACTATTCATCTTGGATTCTGAAGCAAAAGAATGCACCTCATTTTCTACAACGGTCACTTTAATACGTAACTCTTTGATTTCTATAGCCATTTCGTATCAATTAAAAGTTAGGGATGGGTAATTCTTTATAAAAATTATAGCGCAGTGTAATCGTTTCAATCACTATTTTATTTTCTTCTGCATTCAAATCGCTAAATTCATAACTCACTGGAATTGCATGAGATACATACCAAACTTTAATGGGATTTCCATTCTCGTTTAATAGAGAAACTACCAAATTGGCTGGGTAAAAGATAAAATCTTCTAAGGCTTGATTGCACCACATGGATAGTCCTGATAAATCAGACGTTAATCCTCTTTTTAATACCAAATCTTGATATCCTGAACGAACGGGAAAGTTGTGCTTAAACTTATTTTGACCTCCTTCCGCATAGGATTCCGTTTCCATAGTAACTTTTAATCCATTGACACTTTGGAATTTAGTATCAATTGAAAACTGAGGTACTAATTCAAAGATGACAGAAAAGTGAAAACCTACTATAGGATCGTTACTTGGCATATTGTTTACGATTTATATTCAACAGTAAATCCATGATTGGCAACCTCAACCGTATCAATCGCAGCTTCATTGGCATCCGATTTTAAATCGGTACATTTTAAAGAAACTATAAAGCAATCCTTTACCGTCCAAACCACTCTTGGTTCCTGATTTTCATCTAATAAAGAAATGGTAATCGTTCTTTTCTCTACGGTATTTTGAGCCACCGTATTGTACCACTCATAAAATTCATTGTCTCCTACAAAAACTCCTCTTTTTAAAGTGATGTTGCTTAGTTTTTGTAAACCTGGCATTTTCTCTTTGAAAAAATTAGGACTCGATCCCACTCGGTGTTCAATAACATCCATTTCTTTGTTCAAGCCTGAAACTTCTGTAAAGGCTATTTTGCTACCACCCCAAACTACGCTGAAGTGAAACTTTGGTAACGGAAAATCTGTATTAGGCATATCGCTATATTTTTAATTGTTACTAATTTCGTTATGATTTTTGTTGCATTTGTTTGAATTCAAGTATGATGAATTCTGCTGGTCTTGAAGGAGCATAACCGATTTTTACAATCATTCTTCCTTCTAAAATATCTTGAGCCGACATGGTTTCCTTTAACCCAACAGCTACAAAAAAGGCATGTTCTGCTTTTCCTCCTGCTAAAGCACCATCTTTCCATAATGTGGTTAAATAGTTATCTATCATCCCTTTAACACTTACCCAGGTTAAGGCTACATTGGGTTCAAAAACAAATTGCATACACGCTTTTTTAACCGATTCTTCAATCATGTTTGCCAATCTTCTTACGTTAACATAACGCCAATCGTTAGAATTACCAGCCAAAGTGCGACCTCCCCAAACTAAGAATCCTTTTCCTGTGAATTTGCGAATCGCATTAATCGATTTACCCGTTTCATGAATGTTCATGTCTTGTTGTTCGGCATCGTTTACATCATCCGTTAAACCAATAATTCCATTAACACTCACATTTGCTGGTGATTTCCAAACACCTCTTGTATTATCGGTTTGTGCATAAATTCCAACCACAGCCCCAGAAGCAGGAACGGTATTCATGGATTGTGATAATTTGGCAACAATAGCCTCATAAAATGGAATTTGAGAAACCAAATTGTTTTCTTCAAAAAGTAGGAAATCGTCCATACTTTGCAACACATTATTCGTTGCATTGATAATAGCCGCGTTTAATTTTTGGATAGCCAATTGTATTTTTCCAAAATCTGGCTCATCGTGAGCAGGAATAGGCCCGTCTGCAGGAACTGCAACTTTAATTAAATCGGTATACGGGTTTGGAGCCGATTCTGTATAGGCAGAAATATTTCCCCAAACGCTTTTAAAAGCCGTATCGTTATCTAAAGCGGATAAATCATCTACATCGGTAGTTCCATCTGCTTTTTTTAATACTTCATAGGCTTTTTTAAAGTCTACTAAATCTTGTGCATATTTCTTTAAGAAATTGGTCACTAAATCTTGTGCTACTGCTGGTAATTTTGTACTGGTTAAGGTAGGTGCAATTGGTTTACCAATGGTTTTTAATAACGTCCAACATACATCTGTAGCGGTTTTTAACTTGGCATGGGTATCAATTGGTACAGCCACTTCAGTAGGTGTCCAAGCCGATTGTAAGGCAGCCACATCTGTTGCAATTTTTTCAAACTCTTCAATGTTATTTTTAACAGTTGTATTGGTTGAAAAAATGCCTTTAAAATTCACTTTACCTCCTACAACACCATTAATATCACTAAAACGATACGTATACGGGAAAGCGCTTTTTAGATACGGATAGTACGCAGCACCATATTTTAGATTTTGGTTCCCTACACGATCTCTAAAGTTGGCACTATCAGTTACTAAATCACTTTCTTGTTTTACATCCATCACGGTAAAGCGATCCATTAAATCTGCACATTGTAATAAGGCTTGTTGTTGTACCAAACCTAATTTTTCCGCAGTTAAGTTAATCGCATCTGGAAATAATAATAACGTAGGTTCGTCAAACTTTCTCAATAAATTCAACCCTGTTACAAAATCAGCATCATTGTTTACAGCTGCTGAATAATCGCCAATAGAAACGATATAGCAAACGCCTCCACCATTGCTATAAAACAAACGCAAACTATTGTATAATTTAAATTTACTTTCTTCAACACTACAATTGTCAGTAGGCATTAAATTACCGTCTAACTCAACCGTTATGGCTTTAGGAGCAGGAGCTCCACCAAAAGTTTGTTCAAACTCCATAAAGGAAGTAATTCGAGTAGGAACCGTAGGTCCTTTTTCGGTATATCCTACAAAAGCGGGAATAGCAGTTGCAACTTGCGCAACCGAAGGAGGAAATGCATCAATTTCATTGATATACACTCCCGGTGTTTTAAGAGAACTTACATTCATGACATTTTTATTTATTGTTTATATTGTCTTTTTTTTAACTTTCAAATTCGTTCGACTCTAATTGTCCTATAGGATTATGCGGATTGTTTTCCCAAAGCGCAATACCAATCTTTTTCACTACTTTTTCGCTAACTGTTGGGGTATTTTGGATGGTACACAATCTCATTTTGTATAAAGCAGACGGCATGTATTTAGACCCCAAATACGACCACATTTGGTTCAATTGTTCCATAGACAAGCTCACAAATTCTGTGGTTACTTTTTCGTAATCTTCCTTTTCCACGTCTGTTTTGGCTGAGAAAGTCGCATAGTCAATCATTTCTGAATGATCGTTTTTGTAAAAGAAAGATTTATTCAATTGAAAATAATGGATGATATTTTTCAGTTTATCAATACCGTCTAAGTATTTGGATAAATCTGTATTATAGGAACTGAATAAGAGGGAAATAATCAAATGTTGCGTAGGTTGTGTATAGCGTGAAATGGAAGTTTCATCCACCGTATTTCGTAGGTAAACCGATTGGTTTTTTTGAGTTTTATCTTCTTCAATATTCACGATAGATAAAACAATGGGAGACTTCGATTCCAAAAAATCATCACCATCATTTAAAGTGGCAATGTTGGTAATGTCGATAACGGTTTGAGAAGGATCAATTAATTTACTTAATTGCTCAATTACAACTTTTAAGTCCATGCTTGTTTTGTTTTTTTGGTATCCTATTTCTTATGAACCGCCAAGTACTGAAATAGAATACACAAATTAACCAACAAATAGTCAAACGCTTCCAAGGACTTACACTAGAATTGTAAGGGGATTTTTCCTATTTTAAATAGGGGATTTTTCCTGTAGAAAAGTAGAAACACAAAAGGAGTGCATGATACACTCCTTTTAGTATTGAATTATTACATCGCTTAGTTACGTATGGGATGTAAAAACAAAGCACCTGCCGCTAAAATTGCAGCTGGTCCTCCAGGAACCGCCGCCAATAAAGCTGCCCATTGTACCCAAGTAATCGGCCAATGCACCCCGTTTCCATTATTCGTTATTTTAATTTGCGCTATTTTTATCGCTACGACAGCAGCAATACCAGCTCCAATTACCGTTGCAATACCACCTGTAACTACACCCGCTGCACCTAAAGCAGACGCAATAAGTCCACCCACTGCTCCAGTTCCTGTTATACCAGAAATGATATCTTCTGTCAGTTTGTTGTTCATTACAATATCCACGCCCCACCAATGTACCGTAGCCGATATTTGTTCGGAAGTACCGCTAGCGGCTCTGCGCATCATAGGCGCTTCGTCATAAGCAAGTGAAGGTTCGGCCACTGCCATTCCCATTTCTTTTAAGGTTGCTAACTGACTGTCTAAAGTGGCTTTAAAGTCTTTTTTACTTTGTTCAAATTGTTCTTCAATAATTTTTGGATCTGTTGTACTCATGATGTTATTTGTTTTAGTTGAATTATTCCTTACACTTAGTATCCTTCTAAGTTTTTTAAATGTGACTACAAAGCTAAAGGGACAGTTCTAAAAAAAGTAACGCTCCTCTACCCCAAAAAGAAATGGGGTACTAGTACGGTGGGTGTAGGTAGTTTTGCGTGGGAGAGTTATACTTTTTTTGAAAATTATTACCAATTATAAATAAAATTACTAACTTGTAATTAGTTATATTCTTATTCAGAGCTGAAAATATTATTATTCAATTAAATTATTTATTTTTGAACATAATTATTTTCTTCATTATTATACATGACAAACAAACAATTAAAAGCTGTAGATTTTTTCTGTTCAGGTGGCGGTATGAGTTCAGGTATGGCGAATGCTGGTATTAAAATCCTAGCTGGTATTGACTATGATATTACTTGTAAAGATACTTACGAAGCCAATATAAAAGGAGCAGAATTCATTCATGCTAATGTATTCAACTACCAAGAAGAAGAACTTCAAAAACAATTAAATTTACAAAAAAACGACGACAATCTCATTCTTATAGGCTGTAGCCCTTGCCAATATTGGAGCATCATAAACACGGATAGAAATAAATCTTCCGAATCCAAAAGTTTATTAATTGAATTTAGACGTTTTGTTGAATATTTTAATCCTGGTTATGTTGTAGTTGAAAATGTACCAGGTGTAATTAGAAAAAAAGAAGAAAGCGGACTTGAAGATTTCATATTGTGGTTAGAAAGTAACGGTTACAAAGTGCATCATGGTATACATAATGTAATGGAATATGGTGTACCACAAAGTAGAAGAAGATTAACTTTAATTGCCAATAGAGTTAATAGCAATGTACTCGAACCTATAAAATACAAAGGAAAAATTAAAACAGTTTTTGATACCATAGGGGAACATAATGGTTTTCCAAAAGTAGAGGCAGGTCATAAAGACGAAACCGATTTTATGCATACAGTAGCTGGATTGAAACAAATAAACATTGATAGATTAAACCTTACTGAAAAAGACGGTGGTTCTAGAATGTCGTATGCACATGATGAAAATTTAGCACCTGATTGCCATAAAAACGATATAACAAATTTTAAAGATACTTATGGTAGAATGTGGTGGCACAGACCATCCCCTACTATAACAACAAAGTTTTTTAGTATTTCAAACGGTAGATTTGCGCATCCTGAAGAGAATAGAGCAATATCCATACGTGAAGGAGCGGTTTTACAAACCTTTCCCAAAAACTATAAATTTAAAGCAACCAGTATTGCTAATGCAGCTAGAATGATTGGAAATGCTGTTCCACCAAAATATGCTGCCTCAATCGCAAAAGCAATAATTAAGAACCATACAAATGCAATTTAGAACCAAAGCTCGAGCAGTTGATTTATTAGGAAAAGGACAAATTGCCGATTTGCCAACAGCCATTACTGAGTTGTGGAAAAATGGTTATGATGCTTATGCCGATAATCTAAAAGCAGATTTATTTAAACAAGGTTATAATGGACTTTCAAAATCTTATTTTGTAATTTCTGATGACGGTAAAGGAATGTCTACAACTGATGTTTTGGATAAATGGCTAGTTCTTGGTACAGACTCAAAATCAAGAGCAGAATTAGAAGAAGAATCCGAAGATACGTTGTGGAAAAGACCTCGTATTAAAGCAGGGGAAAAAGGTATCGGGCGTTTGTCTGTAGCCTATTTAGGTAATCCAATGTTGATGCTTACAAAGAAAATAGGTTATCCTTTGCAAACTGTATTTTTTGATTGGCGATTATTGGAAAATTATAATCTTTTTTTAGATGACATTACTATTCCAATTAAATCAGTTGAAAATGTAAACTCTTTGAGTAATGAGTTTTTCGAGTTGAAGGAAATGTTTTTAACAAATTTTGAAAAAGAATTTGATATAGATAATAAACCAATTTGGGAAGGAAAGCAAGCTGAATTAAAGTCGGATATTATTTCAGAAACTGAAAACGCTATAATTGAAGAATCAATTTTAAACAATATTATTTCGTTTTTTGAGTCAGATGATGCTCACGGAACAATGTTTTTAGTTTTCAATCCGATAAATCAAATCGTTGATTTATCTGAAAAAGATATAGATGATATTGAGGATAGAAATTTTGTAATTTCAAACTTAATTGGTTTTACTAATCCATTTAAAGAAAGTAAGATTAAAATTAATACTTCTTTTATAATTCACAACAAAGATTTACCCTATGATTTACTACAGTCTAAAGGTGAATTTTTTAATGAAAGTGATTTTGATTTAGCAGATATTTTTATCGATGGTGTTTTTGACGGCAAAGGTGAATTTAATGGTTTAATTAAGTTTTATGATCAAGTCGTCCCATATACTTTCGTAAGTAGTCGTAAAAAAGATGCCAGATCTTTTTATGGTGAAATACCTATTAGGTTAGGCTATAATCACGGAGAGGAAAAATCATCAAAATTGAATGAAGTTGCCTATAACAAAATAAAGGCTAAAATCGAGGAATATAGTGGCTTTTATATTTATAGAGATGATTTTAGGGTTCTTCCTTATGGTAGATCTGATTATGATTTTTTAGGCTTTGAAGAAAGACGTTCAAAAAGAGCTGGAACATATTTCTTTTCTTACAGAAGGATGTTTGGTTATTTAGATATATCCAGGGAGAGAAATTCTAATTTAAAAGATAAATCAAGTAGAGAGGGATTAATTAATAATGCTCAGTATAGAGCTTTCAGAAATGATGCTATTAGTTTCTTTGTTACTTTAGCACAAGATTTTTTTGCAACAGAGCCTAAACAATCAATTTTTAGAGATAAACTAAACGAAACTCAAGATCAAAATAAAGCTTTAGCAGCAGATAAAGCAAGGGAAAAAGCTGAAAAAACTGCTTTTACAAAATCGTTAAATGACTATCCAAAAAAATTAGAAGAACATCAAACAAAATATGAAAAACTTCTAAATGAATTAGATGAAAAGCTTGAGAATATAAACATAACTTATTCGGAAGTTGAGGGTATTTTAGATGAACTTCAAAAATTGGATTTAGAACTGAAGGGATTAATCCCCAAAGTTCCCAAACGATATAAACCAACTGAAACACAAAAGGAAAGGTTGTATAAATTTGAAAACAGACTCAACAATTATATTGAACTTGTAACACCAAGAAAAGAAGCATTAGACAAAAAAGCACAAGACAAATTAGAAATTCGTGATTTAAAAATTGATTTTACCAAAAAGTACAATTCATACATTTCTTCTTTAGAAAAATCACTTAATCAATACAGGCAACAACTTGATGAAAAGACAACGTTCCTTAATAAAAATTATAGAGAAAGAGCAAAAAGATTAGTTGATGCTTTGTCAGAAAATAAAGAAAAACTAATTAGCAGCATCTCTACAAAAGAACAAATTAGTCAATATTCAGAGGAAGTTGAAAAATTGTATAATAAACTTTCGGATGAAGCAGGAAATACTTTGTTCCCGTTAGTTGACCATATCAAACGTTTGTCTTTCGATATTGACGAAGAACAAGTTCAAGGAGCTTACAAAGCTCAATATGACCAAATGAAATATCAATGGGAACAAACCAGAGATACCGCTCAATTAGGAATTGCAGTTGAAATAATCGACCACGAGTTTAATCAATTATACGCAAAGATTAACGGACAATTAATTGAATTGAATAAAAATGAAACGGTTAGTTCGATAAAAGAATTTGGATTTTTAGAAAAGAACTTTAAGCAATTGGAAGATAAATATGCACTTCTTTCGCCGCTATATAGAATTTCAGGAGCACTATCTAAAGACATTTCTGGACAAACGATTTATAGTTATGTACTCGAATTTTTTGAGAACCAAATAAGTGAATATAATATAGTGTTTGATGTATCAGATGATTTTAGAAAACATCTTATAAACATTAAAGAACCCGTAATCCATACAGTTTTTATTAATATTATTAACAACGCTATTTATTGGATGCGTAATAAAGAACAACGCATCATAAAACTTGATTATATAACTGAAACCAAAGAAATTATTATCGCCAATTCTGGAGAAAAAATACCAGAATACAGGCTTGATAAAATTTTTGAGTTATTCTATTCTCAACGTCCGAACGGTAGAGGAATAGGGCTTTATTTATCAAAACAAAGTTTAAATGAAGCCAATTTAGATATTAAAGCAACAAATGATAAAAAATATAACACCTTAAACGGAGCTTGCTTCGTGATTAATCAAATAACTGCAAGAAATGTATAGTCAAAAAGCATTTGATATATTAAATTCATCAATTAATAATGCAATCTTTATTGATGAAAAGGCAAAAGATTTTTATTCTGGAACAGATATAAATCCTGATATAGCGGAAGAAAAGTTATCATTTGAGTTATTTGATACATTTAAAAAAAATGGAAAGAATTTAGCTGTTCATAAATTTGAAAAATCAAATTTAGACGAACCTAAAACTTTGGAATATTTATTTAAAGGGAAAGATCTAATTTTATTAGATTGGGAATTAGCAGAACACGTAGGACAAGAGTATTCACTAAAACTATTGAATAAAGCAGTAAGTGCACCTTACATAAACTTTTGCTGTATTTATTCTAGTTCAACTAATTTTAATCAAATTCCACTTTTCTTAGATGCTTTTTTTTCTGGTTTAAAAACTGAAGATTTTGAATCTATTAAAAATGAATACTCATTTTTTGAAATTAATGATTTAGATGATATTGTAAATAAAGATGAAGAAACAATTAGTAAATTTATTACAGAAGAAAATATTAACCTTACTGATTTTCCGATAGAACATTTAAAAACAAAGTCGGAAAGTTATTTAATTCGTTTAATACACATATCTCTGAATATTGACAAGTTTATACTTCCTGATGATACAATAAGAAAATATGAAGTTTTGAATACTGGTGATAATTCTTTTATGATTAATAATACATTTGTACTAACATTAAAAAAAGATTTTACAGAAGATTCAGACATCACAAAACTATTACAACGTATATCAGAAGTAATTATAAAAAATAAAGGAAGTTTCTTTCAATTACTTGGATTAGAAATGCAATCAGTTTTCAATTCAAATGAGCGCTTTATTGACGAGACTATATTAAAATCATCAACGGAGGCACTTTTCCAGTTTCGAAATCATATTAAAAATGATAAAACTTTTGGTACAATTGTAAAAAAACTTTTAATTGAACAAGCTACACTAAAACTAAGGACTGCTAAACTCGAACTAATAAATACAGATTTTCTTAATTTTAAAAGTAAAGAATTAGAAAACAATCCACCTTCTGTAGAGGATTTATTTCAACTAAATGTGTTTTATAATTCAGTATCGGTAAAGAGTCTACATCCAGATAGTATACCAAATTTAAATTTTGGTGATGTATTTAAAGATAATGATAATAATTATTATCTATGTATAACAGCTTTATGTGACTGTTATGAACCCAAAAAAATAGATTTTAATTTTTATTTTGTAAAAGGAAAAGAGTTTCAGAATATTGAACTCGCATTAAAATTAGGAGACACAGGATTTATTAGTTTTTTACCTAACGGAAAAGCTATTGATTGGGGTAATCTTAATGAAAGTATTTTAAAAAGAATTAAAGAACCTTCATTATCTAATTCTAAGGACGATATAAAAAAATTACAAAACGATATTAAAACATTACTTCAAATAATAAATAAAATATCAACAAAGCAATCTGAATTAGGTAGTTTACAATATGTCCCTTTTTACATTAAACCTAAAGTTTATAACGTCCAAAACAATAAATTAATAGATAATAAAATCAGAATATGGGATATTACAAATAAATATACAAAGGAAGAGTTTGAACAAAGTTTAAACTATTTTGATGTTGAATATATAACAACATTAAGAAATGATTACACTCAAAGAATGGCAAATCATGCTTTTGGTCACCCTGCAAGAGTCGGTGTTGATTTTGTAAAAATGTAAATTCTTAAAATGAATTCTTAAAAATAAATTCACCATCTCCCCACGGTTTATTAATAAACTTACCATTTATCAATTTATCTAAATCTAATGGATCAAACAAATAATATCCTATTCTTGGATTGCCTCTACTAAATTCAATTCTAGGCAAGTCATTAACTAAAGTAGATAGAAAGCCAATTATTTCTTCATTAATTATATTTACTTCATCGAATGATTTATGTATCCATCCTTTAGATGTATTACACAACCATCCTTTATTAGCAATACAAATATTAGCAATAAGAGGATTATGTTCCCAATTTTTATCAATTTTACTATAAATCTCCAATATTTTTTTGGGTCTATAGTTTTTTAAGCGAGTATCAAAAGTAAATAGGGAATAATGAGGTTTTATAAAATAGGTAGGAACAACATCATCTTTTTCATCATGGAATCCAGCTGTTATTATAAGTTCTTTATCTAATTGATTGAATTTCTTAAAAGCTTCTTTTACATTGGTAAAATTGAATTCCGATTTAACTTCAATAGTATTTAGTACAGATTCGATAGGAAATAATCCTATTTTATCATTTGAAGAAAAAAATATTGGAGGATGCAGATTTTTACTGTAAATACATATATCGATTTCGCCTGATAACACACCTTTATAGTCAATAATTTTACCATTACCCATTGAGTAATTATTATTAAGCATCGGTTGTATCAATTCTTGTAAAACAATTTCTCTTAATCTACCTGTTAAATATGGGTGCTTCATTTCAATAGCTGATTTTGCATCCGCTAATCCTTTTTTTATTTTACCATCCAATATCGTTCTGTAGTAGTTATTCATAATATTTGTTTTTTATAAAACATTTTCCACCTAATATTTAAAGCTTCTTTACTTGGATATTGTTTATCTTTTAAATTTAATTTTTTCCCTTCAAGTTCTCTATACTCACTTATAATAATAGTATCTTTCAAATACACCTTAAACTCATTAGGTTCAATCCCAATCAAATCCAAATCAAACAAGGTATGAATATCAGCTCTCATTAATAAGCCATTTGAAGGGTCGTTATCTTTTTCACCTTTATACGGATTAATGTGTGCAGCTTCTAAAATTTCTAAAATTTCACACCCAGTAATAACACATTTATCTCCATACATATCTCGAACCGCTTCTCTAAATTTTTTTTGCCCTCTCCTTTGAATAATAGATTGGTAAATTTTACTCCTTTCATCATTTCCGTTAGGAACATAATCATTTGAAAAAATCTCATTTAAAAGATTATTATCTGCATCTTCAGCCTCAGGATAAATAGTTTCTTTAAGTAACTGGTCGTATTCGTTCTTAAAATATTCAATAAAAAAAGATTTAGATAAACTTTGCATCGACATATTTCGATTATACCCATTACTGTAATATGGTCGAAGTTTGTTTATAGTTACTTTTTGCTTAGGTTCAATAAAGGATTGACTATAATAAGCTTCATATTGAGTTATAGCTACAGTTTCTGTAATTGGTTCTTCAAACTCATGTCCTTGATTACACCGAAATTTAGGTAGTTTCGTTTTTCTTTCTTCATAATTTGTATTATTACAAACAGGACACCTTCTCCTCGTTTTTGTTGAATTATAAATTAGAATTCTAGATATTTTGACTATTCCTAGAACCCTTTCTTTATTTACAATAACAGCAATATCTCCTTTTTTAATTTGTAAATGATTTGGAACAAAATTATCATAAACATATTTAGTTTTTAATTCGTCTGCATAACCGTCATTACTTATATAAGATAAATCATCAGCTGCTACTGATTTTAAAACCCAATGGTCCATATTTTTATTTTTTATGAAGATATTAATAATTTTAGAAAAGTAATTAAAAAATCTTTTTACCTCCTCTACCTTAAAATAACCCCAAACAAAAAACCACCAAGCTTACACCTGATGGTTTTTAAATCCAATTTTTCATGCGTTACTTTTTAGAGGTCGGTTTTCTGCGTTCACTTTTTCTCTTTCCACCAGCCATTTCATATTCAGAACTGTTTTTACCAAACTTAGTGGCTACTCCTGTTAAAATGCGTTCGTTCCAGTCTTTTAATACTGCAATTTGTGCGATACAATCATTATACAAATTGTCAATGGTACTCAAGGCCGTGTTGTAAGCACTTAATTTGCTAGACATCGCATTAAGTTCGGTTTCATAATTAGGAACCGTAATACCATTTCCTAAATCTAAAGAAGCATCAATACTTCTTACTGCTGATAATCGAGTAATTCCCTTCTCAAGGTCTAAAACTCGCGCTAATTTTCTACGTGACATCTTTTAAAGTTTTAAATTCAACATTTGGTTTTTTACTTACTTTACGCAATCCAATTGCTGTGCCAAAAAAATCATTTTAACAAACATTTATGTATTAAAATTAAAACTTGTCTTTTTGCTTATTATCAATTCGATTCATATTAAACCAAATCTAATTCGCATTAAACCAAACTTAATTTGTATTAAACAAAACTTAATTCACATTAAACAAAACTTAATTTGTATTAAACAAAACTTGATTCACATTAAACCAAACTTAATTCGCATTAAACAAAACTTAATTCATAATAAACCGAATTTGATTTGGTTTAAACCGAACTTAATTTGTAGAAAACAAAACTTAATATACTTTCAACTCAATTAAGTAACGAATACCTATCTTTCCTTTCACCCTTCAAAAACTGCTGTTCGTTTAACAGAAAACGTCATTCGTTTAAAATATTTTTTTAATCCCTACATTCTGTTTATGTTTGAAACAACAAACATAGTAGTGCTTACTACTTACAAACAAAACAAACATGCTGACAACTACAATTACTTTTTTGAAAAAAAGAACTGCTTTGCTATTCCTTTTAGGAAGCTCTTTACTAACAGCTCAAACGACTCGCGTGATTGGCTACGTACCCGATTATCGCTTGTATGCGGTTAACCAAATCGATTTTACGAAAATCACTCATGTGAATTATTCTTTTGGAAATCCAGATGCTTCTGGGAATTTAGTGGTAACCGATATTACACCTCTAAAAAATGCCATCACTTCCTCTAATCCTAGTATCCAAATCTTACTGTCTATTGGTGGTGGTGTGGTCAATGTGACCCACTGGAATGCGGTCTTGGCTTCTTCTAGTTCGCGTGCGGCTTTCATTACGCAATTGGTGAATTATACGGTAACCAATAATATCGCAGGTATCGATGTGGATTTGGAATGGGATTTTGCAGCAAACAACAATTACAGTCCGTTCGTATTAGAATTAAAAACAGCTCTAGATGCTGAAAACAAATTAATGACGGCTGCTTTACCGGGTGGCACGCTATTTAGTGTAATTACACCGCAAGCTTTGGCTGCTTTCGATTTTATCAACATCATGGCGTATGATTATACGGGCCCGTGGCAACCGAGCAACCCAGGCCAACATAGTTCGTATGCACAAGCGCAAAGTGCGATTACTTTTTGGAAATCGCATGTTACAGCTGACAAACTGAATTTAGGGGTGCCTTTTTACAGTCACTCTTTTATAAATTCCACTACGGCAGGACCGGATAGAAATTACAGCGAAATTGTAGCTGCCAATCCTGCCAATGCCGATGTGGATCAAATAGGAAATGACCCGAATGGCTATAACGAATATTATAACGGTCGTCCTACGATGGCTGACAAAGTAACGCTTGCTTATAACGAAGGCTTGGGCGGTATGATGATTTGGGAACTGGGTCAAGATGCGTTCAATCAGTATTCGTTACTAACGACTATTGCGAATACTGTATCGACTTTAAAAACCACTTCTTTTGAGTCTTTAGCGTATACGTTGTATCCAAATCCGACTCAAGATAATGTTACGATTGCGATGACAACTACTCAAAGAATCGAACAGGTTGCCATCTATGATGTTTTAGGCAAAAAACTACAAGAAATACGGGTGCCTCAGGAAAGTCAGACGGTATTGAATTTAGCAGGTTATACCAAAGGGATGTATCTCGCAAAAATTACAGCTGATGGCCAACAAACCACGGTTAAAATAATCAAGCAATAAAGGATTTTGAAACCGTTGTTTACATTCCTAAAAGAGTACCAATTTTAGTTCGGAAATAATTCCGTCATTTCGAGTGATTGTATCCCTAAAATTAAGGGATACAATTGTATCGAGAAAAGGAATATTTCAACCCACAATACAACTCCTATTTTTTAAATTTTAATTTGTGAAAACATCCCTAGTATCCCTTCGATGCTTTGGGATGTTTTTTTTGTACCAATGTCTTACAAATAAAAACAATAACCTATTGAAGTTTAGGGAATTATTTTGATAAAACTACTTTTTCAACTGAAATTAAGGTTTTCAAAATGAGGATTTCTCAAAATAAAGACTTTATTTTATTAAAATAATAATTATTTAAAATTGGCGTCTTTTTTTAAAGGGTAACGTTTCTTTAAAGTGAGTATTTTTATATTTTTACTACTCAAAAAATAGGGTTAACTATCAAATAACATAAAAATGACACTAGAAAAACGCTGGATTGCCTCTTTTGTAATTATTGTACTTATCGCACTGACTTCTTTATTTTGGTCGCACCAACCAGCAGCTGTTTCCAATCAATTCTTAGACACTACTGCTATTAATTTTGCCGACGTGGCTTGGTTACTAACCGCTTCTTGTTTGGTACTATTAATGACACCGGGACTTTCTTTTTTTTATGGTGGTATGGTGGGGAGAAAAAATGTGATTTCGACCATGTTGAAAAGCTTTATTTGTTTAGGCGTAATTAGCTTGCTTTGGGTAACTGTTGGTTTTAGTTTGTCATTTGGAGATAGTATCGGAATTACAATTGGAGACCAAACCTATGGTATCATTGGGAATCCCTTGGATTTTTTATTTTTTGACCAAGTGGAAGTACTACCACATTCAAGTTTAGGAGCGAGTATTCCTTTTATTTTATTTGCCTTGTTCCAAATGAAGTTTGCCGTTATTACACCTGCAATTATTACAGGTGCTTTAGCAGAACGCATCCGCTTTATCTCCTTTTTATTATTCATTTGTTTGTTTACTTTAATCATCTATGCTCCACTATGTCATATGATTTGGCATCCGAATGGTTTATTAGGAAACTTTTTTGGTGTTAAAGATTTTGCTGGTGGAACGGTGGTACACATGAGTGCTGGTTTTGCAGCTTTAGCGGGAGTAATTGTTTTAGGAAAACGCAAAAACAACGAACATATTCCTACCAACATTCCTTTTGTAGTTTTAGGTACCGGATTGCTTTGGTTTGGTTGGTTTGGTTTTAACGCGGGTTCGGCTTTAGCTGCCAATGGTACAGCTGCCATGGCATTTGCAACTACTACCATTGCTTCAGCCTCAGCCATGATTACTTGGATCTTTTTTGATCGCATCAACGGAAGAAAAGTATCTGCATTAGGAGCTTGTATTGGAGCTGTGGTAGGTTTAGTAGTCATCACACCCGCTGCTGGTTTTGTGACCATTCCGGAAAGTATTTTCTTTGGTTTTATAGGCGCTATTGTATCGAATAAAATGGTGTATTGGAAACGTCTAAAAGAAATTGACGATACTCTAGATGTATTTGCTTGTCATGGTGTAGGTGGTATTATGGGAATGATTTTAACCGCTATTTTTGCGCATGGCGAAGATGCGAGTTTACTACATGGCGGTTGGGGTGTTTTTGCGCATCATATGACTGCTTTACTTTTGGTTTCTATTTTTACTTTTGGAGGTGCGTATTTGTTGTTTAAGTTTACCAATGCGATTATTCCTTTAAGAGTTACAGAAGAATCCGAAGAAATTGGTTTAGACCAATCCCAACATGGTGAAAAATTCTAAGGAACAGCGGAAAAAGATTGGTTTATAAAAAGCTACTAAGCCGTATCAAAGCCATACCAAAGCCATATTAAAGTCGAGTACAGCATAGGGAAGGATTTTTAGAAGGAAAGGTACTTGTAAAATAGGAAATCAATTAGTGTAATCTTTTTACTATTTTTATAGCACAAAACCTTAGATACTCATGAAAAAAATACTCCTACTTCTTTGCTTTACCTCTTTTGTAGTGGCTCAAAACAAAGATAAAGAAAAAGCAACGATACATGCTTTATTAGATGCTTGGCATCAAGCTGCAGCAAAAGCGCAATTTGATGACTATTTCAACGCAATGGCTGATGAATCGATTTTCATTGGAACCGATGCTACCGAAAATTGGGACAAAAAAGAATTTATCGCTTTTGCAAAACCTTATTTTGACAAAGGGAAAGCCTGGAGTTTTACACCATTGGAAAGACATATTTTTGTTTCGAAAGATGGTAAAACGGCTTGGTTTGACGAATTATTAAATACCCAAATGAAAATTTGTAGAGGAAGTGGTGTTTTGGTTAAAGAAGGTAAAGCGTGGAAAATCAAACATTATGTGTTGTCTATGACTGTTCCAAATGACCAAGTGGATGCTGCTATAAAAATTAAAGCACCCATAGAGGATGCTTTAATAGACGGTTATACTAAGTAATTTTGAGATGAGGATTATAACAGGTCCCTCTTCCTGCTCGAGTGTCCTTTGTAAATAAGGATGTATTTTTAATGCAGGACCATCTTTTTAAAGATTGCTTGTCCTTGCTGTGTTATTTTCATACAATAAACGCCTTGCGCTTGCTGACTCATATCTACGAGATTGTTGCCTACTTGGATTGGTGTTTCTAAAACAATTTTTCCTTGCATATTGGTAACGGTTACTTGAGTCGCTTCTGTAGCAACTACAGTAAAAATTCCATGCGAAGGATTTGGATATATCACGACCTCATTCGCGTTCGTAGTAAAAGTAGTATTTGAAAGTGTCGCATTAGCAGGCAAATAAAAGTTACCCGTTAGCAGGAATTGGTACATGGTCTTTAAGGTTTGATTGAAATATGCATTGGGTTCATTTAAATTCTTCAAATCGGTATACGAAGCATCTAAGTGCGCTTGGTCTTCTCCAGCCATAGCAGCACAAGCAAAAGCACCTACAAAAGTTGCATTGTGATATTGTCCCGTAACCGTTCCATTTTGATTGTAACCGTCTTTGATATTAGCCGTACCACCTAAAGTTACGCGTACAAAATCGGAACATTTTTTAGCATATACTTTCCCCGAAGTATCACCATACCATAAATAATCCACCGCAATACGCCAAGGCGTTCTTGCAGCATCATAATAATAGGTATGCCCTTGTGCATGATAGCCATTACTTTGAGCAGAATAAGCTCCAGAAGCGGCACACCAGTCGGAAACCAAACCTCCAACTGCATTATTTTGAGTTAAATTCGCATTGATAACGGCATACGCATTGGTTACCACTGCATTCCAAAAAGCAGTATCATTGGTAAACGCACCAAAAGCTTTGTAATAAGCCGGTGCGAAATAAGAAGGATTGGTAAGCGAACTCCCACCAAACATGTCCCCTGGTTTCAAAACATAGGTATTGGCTTCAATTTCATGTGCTTTTATGGCTGCAATTAAAGTTTCCGCATCGCTTCGATAATTAATTGTTCCAAGACTTCCCCATTGGTAATCGGCAACAATAAGTGCCATGGCCGCATCCAATTCCGCATCGGTTGCACCATTTTGCCCTAAAGTAGACACCGAGCAACCTTGAATCTTCCAATTCATAACGCCATTCGAATTCCTATTGTCTTTGTAATACTTCCACAACCCATCAAAAGTAGCTTGATCGGCTTTATAAGCTGTTAGTAACATGCCGTAGCCTATTCCTTCCGAAACCGTTTCATTCGGATTATCAAATCGCACCCTGTAACGTCCATTGGAACAAGCCTCGATAAAGTTGGTTTTCCAAGTCGTATAACTACTGCTTGCATCCGCATCATTTTTATTGGTTGGCATTAAACCATTAGAAAAAGTGAGATTAGCAGGAAAAGGTTGGGTTTGGGCTGTAACCCAATACATAGAAAGAAGCATTGCAAACGCAAAGAAGCGCTTCCATAGTAAAGGTAGTTTCATGTTGTTTGTTTTTTTGTTTGTTTGTTTTCTGATAGCTAAACTATAAAAGTAGCCGTTTAGTATACACAACATCCAAAAAAACAATAATTTAACTAATAAACATTTTTTGTAAGCATTTCTAACATTTCCACCGTCATGTTCTCCATGTCGTAATCATTCTTCCATCCCCAATCTTCTCTAGCTCTAGTGTCATCAATACTTTCTGGCCAGCTATCCGCGATTTTCTGTCTAAAATCGGGAGCATAATCGATGGTGAAATTTGGATAATGTTTTTTGATTTCCGCTGCAATTTCTTTAGGAGTAAAGCTCATGGCAGCTAAGTTGTAAGAAGAACGAATTTTTATTTGTTCGCTTGGTGCCTGCATAATACTGATGGTTGCCTTAATAGCATCGTCCATGTACATCATTGGCAAGCCTGTATTTTCGGAAAGGAAACTGGTAAATTTTCCTTCTGTAATGGCTTTGTGGTAAATATCAACCGCATAATCGGTGGTTCCTCCACCCGGTTCTGTACTCCAACTAATTAAACCTGGATAACGAATACTTCTTACATCTACACCATATTGGTTATGATAGTATTCACACCATCTTTCCCCTGTTTGTTTTGAAATACCATACACTGTTGTAGGTTCCATAATAGTGTATTGCGGTGTGTTTTTAGCAGGAGTTGTAGGACCAAAAACGGCAATACTAGAAGGCCAAAATATCTTTTTGATTTTTCCTGCCTTTGCTAAGTTGAGCACATGAAACAACGAATTCATATTTAAGTCCCAAGCAAAGGCAGGGTTCTTCTCGGCAGTTGCAGAAAGTAATGCTGCCATTAAATACACATCGGTTATCTTGTATTTCTCAATTAAATGTTCAATTTGATTGTAATCTAAAGCATTTACTACTTCAAACAAACCATTGTTCACCACATCATTCTCTAATTTTCGAATATCTGATGCAACAACATTGTCCACCCCGTAAGTAGCTCTTAATTTTGCAGTAAGTTCTGTGCCAATTTGTCCACAAGCACCAATGATTAAAATTTTTGTATCCATGCTTTAAATGAAATTTGAGAACAAATATAAGGTTTTCGTAAGGACGACGTATTCATTTTTGAGAAATTATTTAGTTGTGAAATGTTAAGAAAATACCTAAATAAATCTAAGTTTGAACAAACATTAGTATTTTTGCTTTAATTACAAATGAAAATGAAATACCTAGTTGCATTTATAGTATCTCTAAGTTTACTTTCCTGTGATGATTTTTCAAAACAAAACGAAGAATCTTTAAAATTAGCAGAAAAAAAACAAGTTGTCTTTGAAACGATTTCAAAAAAATGGCAATTTGTTTTTCCTGAAGCTAGACCAGAAGTAAACAAAACCATTGAAGGATGGAAACATTGGGAACAGTTTAAAAGAGAACTTCAAGAAAAACCTAAAACATCGTTATTAGCGTTTCAATTGAAGATTAAAAATGTTTCCAAAAGAGCCGATAGTTTAAGTTTGAGAGTTCCAGAGACATTTAATATTCCTCAAGTAAAAAGCCGTTTGGTTACTTTAAACACTAAGATTAAATCATTAGACACCTATATACATCTTGAAGAAATTCCTGAAAAAAAAGTAGTCGCTTTAATTGGTGAAATTAATGAAGAAATAAAAGGAGTTTACACCCAATGGGACGAAGTCTTTATTAAAAAAGCAATTCCTAAGGAAGTAGGAGAAGACGACATGATTCGTGCTTTGGATACGACCCGTTTAGCCAATAAGAAATTTCAAGAAGAAATTATTGAAAACGACAAAAATAAAGCAACAGATACGATAAAAAAGAAATAATCTTTTAATTTAAAAACAAACTGATTCATCTTGAAAGCTTCTGAAATAATCCAAAAATATGAGAAACTACCTAAGATTTCTCAAATTTCTGAATCGATTACCCATTCTAATAAGATACATGTTACCGGACTTATAGGCTCTTCCTTTTCTTTTGTAATTCACGCCTTGTTTCAAAAATCAGAAGTGCCCTTTTTACTCTTATTTAATGATAAAGAAGAAGCTGCGTATTATTTAAATGACTTAGAGCATTTAATTAACGACCAAGATGTCTTATTCTATCCAGGTTCTTATAGAAGGCCTTATCAAATTGAAGAAACCGATAACGCCAACATTCTATTACGAGCTGAAGTTCTCAATCGAATTAACTCTCGCAAAAAACCAGCCCTTATTGTTTCTTATGTAGATGCTATTTTTGAAAAAGTAGTTACCCGAAGAGAACTTGAAAAAAACACTTTAAAATTAAGTGTTTCCGATAAAGTTTCTATCGATTTCATCAATGAAACCCTTTTTGAATATAATTTTAAACGCGTAGATTTTGTAACCGAACCAGGAGAGTTTTCAGTTCGCGGAGGAATTGTCGATGTCTTTTCATTCTCTAACGATCATCCGTATCGTATTGAGTTTTTTGGCAATGAAGTAGACAGCATTCGTAGTTTTGATGTAGAAACGCAATTATCTGTAGAAAAGCTAAAAAAGATTAGTATTATTCCCAATGTAGAAAACAAACTATTGCAAGAAAGCAGAGAAAGTTTTCTAGAATACATCAATGAAAAAACCGTTTTATTTATACAAAATACCGAACTGTTAGGACAACAATTGAATAAAATGTTTGACAAAGCGAGTGAAGCTTTTCATAAATTATCTAGCGATATTAAACACGCTACTCCTGAAGAATTATTCTTAAATGAAAAACAGTTTTTACATAAGGCATTGGACTTCTCTATAGTAGAACTCCATACAAAACCCATGTTTAAAACCTCGAAGACATTCGAGTTTTATATACAACCCCAACCCTCATTTAACAAGCAGTTTGATTTATTATTAAACAATCTAAGTGATAATCACGCGCATCATATTGCCAACTATTTATTTTGTGCCAATGAAAATCAGGCCAATCGTTTTCACGATATTTTTGAAGACATTGATTCTGAGCATCATGAAGCAACTCGAAAGCAATATAAAACAGTTGTTTTCCCTTTATACCAAGGATTTATTGATGAAGAGTTACAGATTGCTTGTTATACCGATCATCAAATTTTTGAACGTTACCATAAGTTCAACATCAAAAATGGTTATTCAAAAAAGCAAACCATTACACTTAAAGAATTAACCTCATTATCAGTAGGTGATTATGTAACACATATTGATCATGGAATTGGAAAATTTGGTGGCTTACAAAAAATTGATGTAGAAGGTAAAAAACAAGAAGCGATAAAATTAGTGTATGCTGATAATGATATTGTTTATGTGAGCATTCACTCCTTGCATAAAATTTCAAAATACAATGGTAAAGATGGTGCACCACCTAAAATTTACAAATTAGGAAGCAATGCTTGGAAAGCTTTAAAACAAAAAACAAAAGCAAGAGTCAAACATATTGCCTTTAATTTGATTCAGTTATATGCCAAAAGAAAATTAGAAAAAGGCTATGCTTTTGCACCGGATAGTTATTTACAAAAAGAGTTAGAAAGCTCTTTTATATATGAAGATACACCCGATCAGGTAACCGCTACCAATGATGTAAAAATGGACATGGAAAGCGACAAACCTATGGATCGTTTGGTTTGTGGTGATGTAGGTTTTGGTAAAACAGAAGTGGCCATTAGAGCCGCTTTTAAAGCAGTAGACAACAGCAAGCAAGTTGCTGTCCTTGTTCCTACTACTATTTTAGCGTACCAACATTACCGTACTTTTTCAGAACGTTTAAAAGATTTACCCGTAAAAGTAGGGTATCTTAACCGTTTCAGAACCGCCAAACAAAAGGCAGAAACCTTAAAAGAATTAGAAGAAGGTACTTTAGATATTCTTATTGGTACGCATCAATTGGTCAATAAAAATGTAAAATTTAAAGATTTAGGCTTACTCATTATAGATGAAGAACAAAAATTTGGTGTAAACGTAAAAGACAAATTAAAGACTATTTCAGAAACAGTAGATACGTTAACCTTAACAGCAACGCCTATACCAAGAACTTTGCAGTTTTCTTTGATGGCTGCTCGTGATTTATCAGTTATTACCACGCCGCCACCCAATCGATATCCAATTGAAACACAGGTTATTTCTTTTAACGAAGAAGTAATTCGCGATGGGATTTCTTATGAAATTGAGCGAGGCGGACAAGTGTTTTTCATCAATAATCGGATAGAAAACATCAAAGAAGTGGCTGGAATGATTCAACGTTTGGTTCCAGGAGCCAAAGTAGGTATTGGTCATGGTCAAATGGATGGTAAAAAACTGGAAGAGTTAATGCTTTCCTTTATGGAAGGTGAATTTGATGTTTTAGTTGCTACCACTATTATTGAAAGCGGTTTAGATGTTCCCAATGCGAATACTATTTTCATTAATAATGCCAATAATTTTGGTTTATCGGACTTACACCAAATGAGAGGTCGTGTAGGAAGAAGTAATAAAAAAGCGTTTTGTTATTTCATTACACCACCTTATACTGCCATGACAGATGATGCTAGAAAACGAATCCAAGCTTTAGAACAGTTCAGTGAGTTAGGAAGCGGTTTTAATATTGCCATGAAAGATTTGGAAATTAGAGGTGCTGGTGATTTATTAGGCGGTGAGCAAAGTGGTTTTATCAATGAAATTGGATTTGACACCTATCAGAAAATCATGAACGAAGCCATAGAAGAGTTAAAGGAGAATGAATTTGCGGAGTTATATCCAGAAGATAATGATGTAGAAACGAAAGAATATGTAAAAGACATTCAAATTGATACTGATTTTGAGATTCTTTTTCCAGATGAGTATATCAACAACATTACAGAACGTTTGAATTTGTATAATGAATTAAACCTCATAAAAGACGAGGCAAATTTAGTTTTGTTCGAACAAAAGTTAATAGATCGTTTTGGTCCTTTACCGAAACCGGCTGTAGCTTTATTAAACAGTGTGCGTTTAAAATGGAAAGCTACTGCTATGGGAATTGAAAAAGTAGTGATAAAACAAGGAAAGATGATTGGTTATTTTATTGGTGACCAACAAAGTAATTTTTATCAAAGTAATCGTTTTATGAAAGTACTACAATATGTACAACAAAATGGAAATATTTGCAAAATGAAAGAGAAACAAACCAAAAGTGGTTTACGATTATTATTGACTTTTGAAAATGTAAAAACCATTACACGTGCGTTAGAACTACTGAATGGAATCTCTTAGTGTGTATCGTTGCTTTCTATATGAATAGCCACTTTATAAAATGCAAAAAGCCGAAGTCTATGAGCTCCGGCTTTTCAAACTTTTTCTCGAGTAGAAAAAATTACTGCTATTAACCATTACAAATATACAACTATGATTTGTTAATATGGTTACAACTTTTTTGCCGAATTTGTTAAAATTTACATTTTTAGCATAAAAAAGGTCGGAATGAGATAGAACCGACCTTTTAATTTTACCCTTTTTCCTTAATTTGGAAATTTACTGCTATTAACTAACACCAAATATACGTTTGAATCTTGTTAAGTAGGATACAATAATTTTGCCTTTCTTGTTAAAGTTTATGCTTCATTCTTGCGCATAAAAAAAGGCCGAAAAAATGAGAAATTCGGCCTTTAAAATTTTTACCCTTTCCTTAATTTGGAAAAATTTACTGCTATTAACTATTTCAAATATACGCTTGAATTTTGTTAACTTGGATATAAGATTTCTGCCTTTCTTGTTAAAATTTACAAATAAGCAAATACAAACTTTTAAACATAAAAAAACCCGAAGTGAACCTTCGGGTTTAAACTTTTCTCGAGTAGAAAAAATTACTGCTATTAACCATTACAAACATACGACTACAATTTGTTAACTTGGATATAGTATTTTTGCCGTTTTTGTTAAAATTTCAAAGCCTTAAAATAAATAACTTTTAAACATAAAAAAACCCGAAGTAAACCTTCGGGTTTAAACTTTTTCTCGAGTAGAAAAAATTACTGCTATTAACCATTACAAACATACAACCACAATTTGTTAACTTGGATATAGTATTTTTGCCGTTTTTGTTAAAATTTCAAAGCCTTAAAACAAATAACGTTTAAACATAAAAAAACCCGAAGTGAACCTTCGGGTTTAAACTTTTTCTCGAGTAGAAAAAATTACTGCTATTAACCATTACAAACATACAACCACAATTTGTTAACTTGGATACATTTTTTTTGCCATTTTTGTTAAAGTTTCAAAATCATCAAACACTTAACTTATAAGCATAAAAAAACCCGAAGTGAACCTTCGGGTTTAAACTTTTTCTCGAGTAGAAAAAATTACTGCTATTAACCATTACAAACATACGGCTACAATTTGTTAACTTGGATACATTTTTTTTGCCGTTTTTGTTAAAGTTTTATTATTTATTAGACAACCACTGTTCTGGATTTAACGTATTTGCATTTTGGTATACCATAAATTTCAAAATGGCTTTTCCTGAGGAATCAGTAATAATTTTGCCTAGATTTTGTTTTACTGAAATTTTATCACCTACAGATACACTTACCGTTTCAAGATTGAGATAAACCGTGATAAAGTCACCATGTCTAACGAATACTGCTTTTTTATCTCCATTGATTTTTTGCACCTGTAACACTTCTCCATCAAAAACTGCTCTTGCAGAAGTACCTGGTAAAGCTGCAATTTCAATTCCACTATTTAAATGGGTTACATTTTTATGAATTGGATCTTGATAATTACCATATTTTAGCTGTACATATCCTTTATCTACAGGCCAAGGTAATTTTCCTTTATTAGATTTAAAATTATCAGAAACGATTTTTCCTTCTGGAGTTAAATCAAATTTAGAAGATGACCCCGAAGATTTTACACCCGTTTTCTTTTCATTTTTCTTATTGGCAGCAGCAATGGCATCTGCAATTAACTTTTTAATTTTTCGGTCAATTTCTTTTCGCTCTCTTTCTTTCTTATCAATTTCTGCGGTGTACTTCTTTTTATTCTTTTGAAGTTCTTTTGCTAATTTTTCTTGTTCTTGTTTCTGTGTTTCGAGCTCTTTTTTCTCAGCTAAATTTTCCGCTAATGCTTTTTGTTTTTCTTTTTTACTTGCTTCTTGTTTCTTTTTCGTCTCAATTAACTTTTCTTGCTTTTCAACTATTTCTTCTCCTTGCATTTTTCTAAAACTAGCATATTGTTTCATATATTGAATGCGTTTATAGGCTTGTAAAAAATTTTGAGAAGACAAAACAAACATGATTCTGCTTTGATCATTTCTGCTTTTATAGGATTTTACAATCATTTTAGCATAATCTTCTTTCAGAATCTTGAGTTCGCGATTCAGTTTGTTAATTTCCAATTGCTTCAAATAAATATCATCATCAAGCAATCGCATTTGTCTTGAAGTAGTGCTAATTAATTGTTCGCTTAGACGAATTCTAGCGCGTTGTTCCGCAATTTGATTCAGAACCGATTTCTCTTTCGTGTTTTCTACTTTTAATAAAGCTTTAAAAGCAGCTATTTCTTTATTAATTTCTTCCTTTCGTTGTTCTAACTTCTCTTGTTCCGACAATTGCGCAAAAGCTCCTAAAGAGAGAAAGAAAAAAAATAAGACTTGACGTAAACGGTTCATTATATTTGTTTTTACAAAGATACTTGGTTTTTAATTTAAAAAGACGTTTAATTAACATCCACTCTTTCGTACCCATCAGGTATCTCAAAAGAGAAATTCAGTTCTTCATTAAAACTGATGCTTTTATAGAATAAAGAGATGTTAATTTCTTCCTTATGAATAGCTTTAATTTGAATTTCATTGGGTAGAAAAATAGATTTTTGTTCTTGGTGTGTAGGATATTGAACTTCTACTTTTCTATCTTCTTTGGGCTGGCTTATAAGCTCTTTCTTCAATAAAAAATGTGCGGACTCAAAATAAAACTCTTTTTGAGTTTCATTTACTCCTTTTTCAACTAATTTGTATAAATTATCTTCAATTGAATTGTCATATTTTCCGGCATTCAAATTGTCAACCGCATTTCCTAGTAATAAGTTTTGCACTTTGGTAAAATCCAAATCGGTACCTAACCAATTACTTAAAACACTAAAATCACCTTCAAAATAAGTGTTGTTGATTTTTTCATAATAACTTACTTTTTCGGGCGTGATTAAAACTTTTGCAAGAGGAAATCCAAGCATCTTAACATTGATCCAAATCATTTTGTCTTTTTGGATACGAATATCTGCATTTACGGAATGGGATTGTCCTTCATCCTTATATTTTGCATTGGCACGTATAGCAACTGTTTCAAAATCTTGCTTATTTTTATAATGTCCTTGAATAATTTTTGAAGTCGTAATTTCTTTTACAGCTATTCCGTTTGTAATCCCTTTTTTACTCTTACAAGAGATCAATACTACGATTAGTACTAATGGAAAAATTTTTCTCATTATTATTTTCTTTTTTCTAATTCTTTAGCTTTTTCTAAGTAGCTGCTTTCTTTTTTTGGATCCCCTAAGTTTTTATAAACAACTGCTAGAAGTTTGTAAAACTCCTTTTCTAGAGCAACATCTTCTACTAAAAACTCTAATCCGTCTTCCAAATATCCTTTCCCTTTTTTGAAATTCCCTACCTTATTATTAGCATAACCCGCATAATAATATAAGATAGCTTGAGAAGGGAATAAATCGATATAATCTTCTGTAAGTCTAACTATGGCTTCAAAATTTTGAGTTTTATCATAACATTGGATAAGCAATAAAACCGTATTAAAGTTTTCTGGCTCTTTTTTTAATCCTTTTTCTAAATAAACACTCGCTTTATCAAAGAGTTGTTTGTTGAAATAGAATTTACCTATTTCTAATGGTGAATTCACATTGGTATCGGAAGAAACATAATCAACAGCTTGCAAGAGCTCAGGCTCGTAGGTATTGGTTTTAACCACAAACAATAGAAATTCGTTCAACATACGCTGTTTTATTTTCATATCTACCTTATTATTCTTTAAAACCGTCAATAAGGTTTGTGATGCTTCGGCACCATTATTTTCCAAAAGATAGAATTTGAATAAGCTTATTTTTGCCCATTCTGAATTGGGTATAGCTTCAGCCAATTTTTTCGCCACTTCAAAAGCTTTCTCTTCTTGATTACTTTCCGAGTATAGAAGTATTAAATCGATATAATTTTGTTCTTCTTTGGGATTCTCTTTTATGGCTTTTTCTAGTTCATTTTTTTCTGGTTTAGCGAAAGCATTTGATTCTTGAATTTTAAGCTTATAGAATTCCATAGTTTTACTTAAAACCATCTCTTTTTCCATTTGCTTTAACAAATCCAATGCTTTATCTCTTTGATTGGTATACATATACAAAGAAATTAAATCTTCTTTAAGATTGGGATCAAACTCAATTAGTTTTTGAACAACAGGAATTGCTTTTTTATAGTCTTTCGTTTGATAGTATACATCATATAAACCATTCCAATACCATCTTTCTTTAGGATTTAAATCCACTGCTTTTTGGAACGCTTGTTCGGCTTGAGGATATTGTTTTAAGTCTAGATAATTTTTTCCTAATTCATGAAAAAAAACGGGATTAGCATTATCTATTTGAATACATTTTTCAATAGCGACAATAGCTTTATCATAATTTTCAATGGCGCGTTGTTTTACACTTTCATAAAAATTATTTTCAGTTTTGTCTTCCGCTAGAGCAATGTCTTCAGGATTTTCTTGAGCAAATAATAAGACTTGGCTGCAAAAAAACAACCAGATTGTATACCTCATTCTTATTTTTAATTTACTCATTGTTTACTTTATTCTAAAACGGAATAATCTCCTATACTGATACTTTTAAAATTACCGTCAAAACTTGCATAATTCCCAATCATAGCATTGTCTAGCTTCGCGTTTTGAACTTGTGAATGCGTTTGAATAAGACTGTTTGAAATTTCAGCATTTGTAATTTTACACCCTTTACCAATAGATACATTCGGACCAATAGTTGCATTTTTTAATACAACATCCTCACCGATATAACAAGGAGGAATAATTGTTGCGTTTTCTAATGTTACATTTTGGGAAACCAAATTTTCGCCATCTTGGTGTAAAAAACGCAACATTCTGCCATTGGTTTCAACCGTTACCTCTTTATTGCCGCAATCCATCCATTCATTCACTTTTCCTGGTACAAATTTCATGCCTTTTTGCATCATTTGTTTAATTCCATCGTTAATTTGATATTCTCCACCATGAATAATGTTATTATCAAGCACCGATTGGAGTTCGTTTTTCAGAATACCGATATCTTTAAAGTAATAGATTCCGATAACCGCTAAATCAGAAACAAATTCTTTCGGTTTTTCAACTAGCTCGATGATTTCTCCTTTTTCATTTAAGTTTACCACACCAAAAGCCTCTGGTTTTTCTACTTGTTTTACCCAAATGACACTATCCGCTGTAGTGTCTAAATCAAAGTCGGCTCTGATTAAGGTATCGGCATATGCGATAACGGCTGGTCCACTTAGCGAATCTTTGGCACACATAATCGCATGACCCGTTCCTAAGGCTTCATTTTGATAATATATGGTTCCTTTTGCTCCTAATTTGTGTGCAATTTCGATTAATTCCTTTTCAACTTGAGAACCAAAACTTTTATGAATAATAAAAGCTACTTCCTCAATTGCTTGATTTAAAACTCCAGCAATATCCTCTACTAATCGATGTACAATAGGTTTTCCTGCAATTGGAATTAAAGGTTTAGGAACCGTTAATGTATGTGGTCGAAGACGTGAACCACGACCTGCCATTGGTACTATTATTTTCATTCTTTTATTTTTTCAATACCGTGCTTCTCAGCAAAGTCGTTAAATATTTGTATCTTATTTTCTTTCTTTAGATTTACTACAATTTCTCTTATAACATTTAAAGCATCTTCTTTATATGGAGAAGATGAATTATCATAAAGCACAAAAGCTTTTAAAGCATTTTCTAAAGCGTCTGCATATTCACCTGCAAAGTTCTGTAATCTTGAAATGCCATAATAGCCTTCTGGATCTTTTGGATGAACTTCAATGAAACGTTCATATGTTTTTATTGCATTTTTAGTATCACCTAATAAGTTGTATGCGACAGCCATATTCATTAAAGGAACTTTGCCTTTTGGGTCTAGTTCAAGTGACTTTTTATAACATTTTATGGCTTCTTTATATCTTTCAAGTTTTCTGTAACAAATTCCCAAATTGTCCCATGCAAACGCAAATTTATCATCTTTTTTTATGGCTTTGTTATACTCAACTAATGCTAAATCATATTGTTGCTTATTGAAATATTTTTCACCTTCCTTGTAATATTCCATTGCTTTTTTATTGTCGGAATATGAATTTTTATGCTGTTCATTATTAACATTTAAAACTAATTTTAAATACTCACATTCTTTCATCAAAGCGCTTTGAATCTCTTGATAATCTTTGTCTATTTCAATTTTGAAACTAGATTTTTGATTTATAACAGTATCCTTTGCTGTTAAAGAGAGTGTATCTAACGATTTTTTTAATTCTTGAACTAATTCATTTGCTTGATCTTTAACTATGCTACTGACAATACATGATTTTATAGAATCATTTTTAACCTCTTCCGATAAATCAATATTTATTTTTCTGATGCAATTACAAGATTCATCTAATATTTCTTGTTTTATTACTTTGTCTTGTGAAAAAATAGCATTTGATAGTAGCAATAAGAATATTAAATTTATTTTCATCTGTATTTTGTTATAATTTTATTTTATGCCAGTACTTCCAAAACCTCCTTCGCCTCTAGAAGTTTCAGATAAGGTTTCAACCGTTATCCATTCAGCTCTTTCATGTTTAGCAATCACTAACTGAGCAATTCTTTCTCCATTTTCTATGATAAACGCTTCATTTGAAAGATTTACGAGTATAACCCCTATTTCACCTCTATAATCAGCATCTACTGTTCCAGGAGAATTTAAAACTGTAATTCCTTTTTTAGCAGCTAAACCACTTCTAGGACGCACTTGTGCTTCGTAACCTATGGGCAATTCAATGAACAAACCCGTTTTAACAATAACTCTTTCTAAAGGTTTTAAGACTATTGATTCTGATAAATTAGCTCTTAAGTCCATTCCAGCAGATGCGATAGTTTCGTAAGAAGGCAAATCGTGTTGAGAGCGGTTAATAATTTTAATATTCATTTTGGTACTTTAAGAATAAGTTTTCAAAGTTAAAAAAATCTACAGATATAAGTCTCTTTTTTGATTTTTGTTAACGTACTTAAAAAAATAGAATGTAGCGTTTTAATTACCAAACACTTTTTTTTCTAATAATTCAATTCGACTTACTAATGATTTTTGTTCTGTCAAAAAAGTACTTCCCAAAACACCTATTATTGCATAGTTTTTCTCAGCAGGGATAAATACAGTTGAAAATACAGCTTTTCCTTTAGGAAATAGTAAAAAGCCATTATGCGATTCATCGGGTTGAATCGCTTCTTTTAAAAATAAAACAGTGCCTTTTAAATAATTGCTTTTAGAGGCTACATCTTCATTTACAAAGAATACAAAATCAAAATTTGCAAATATTTTTTGCAACTCTATATTTTTTACATCTCCTTTTTCGGTAAGTTCTTGAATTTCAACTTCTGAATCATTCTCAAAAGGGGGTATACTATCTTCAATTAAGGTAAAATTGGCCAACTGGTTAACGGTTAAAGGTTTTGAAATAATATCATCTGTAGATATTCCAAAATAATTAGCAATTCTTAGCAAGGTTTCTATTTTGGGTTCCGCTCTTCCTTCTTCATAAGAACTAATCACCCCTCTATTCAAATCAATAAGCTCAGCAAAGGCTTGTTGGCTCAGCCCTTTTATCTGTCTTATTTTTTTTAAATTGGTTCCAAAATATGTCATTTCGCTATTCTTTTTTGCAAATATACAAACAATTATAGATTTTTTTGCTAAAAATATTTGCAAAATGATTTTTTTTGTCTAAATTTGTTTAACTAATCAACCTAATTCTTTTTATATGAAACAATCGAAACTATTTTCAAAAATTAAAAGTTGGTTACTAGAATTAGAATACAACATTAGCTTTGAAAGCGACGAACATCAAACATTTATTATCGAAAAAGAAAGCGAAGGAATAAAAAATATGATGATTGTAATTGCACCACAGATTTTAATCATTGAACAATTTTTATTCCGTTGCAAAAACAATCAACAAAACGCTTACAAACAATTATTAATTAAAAATAGAGATATTGTACATGGTGCTTTTGTAATAGATGAAACTGGAGAAAAAGTAATTTTTAGAGACACTCTTCAAGCCGAGAATTTAGATCAGAATGAATTGATTGCCACTCTGAATTCATTGAGTCTATTAATAAGTGAATATTCTACTGAAATGATTGCTTTTAGCAAATAATAAAATAACAAACAAATAAAGAACAGATGGTATGTTTACTTATTAAAATAGCCTGCTTTTTAACAAAAATAATCTATTTACTATTTAGATAATTCCAAAAAAAAACCGTAGTATTAACATTATAATTAAGATTCTATCATGAACATAATTAAAAGACTTTTTAGAATAGGTAAAGCGGAAGCACATTCGGCTATAGATAGCCTTGAAAACCCTATAAAAATGACGGAACAAGGTATTCGTGAAATGAAAGAACAATTAGATCAAAGTATACATGCCTTAGCACAAGTAAAGGCACTTTCTATTCGTAGAAAAAATGAAAAAGAAGCTTTAATAAATCAATCTGAAGATTATCAAAATAAAGCCATGCTTTTGGTTCAAAAAGGAATTAAAGAGGAAATGCCAATTGAAGAAGCCGATCGCTTAGCTAAAGAAGCCTTAAAAAAGAAAGAACAATCTTTACAAGATGCACAAATAGCAGACAATGAACGTCAAAAACTGGAAAGCGATGTGGATAAAATGCAAGTTAACATCAACTCATTAAAATCTACTATTTCAAAATGGGAAGGCGAATTAAAAACACTCAAAGCACGCGTTCAAGTGAGTCAAGCTACTCAAGATATAAATAAAAAAATGACGCAAATTGATTCTGATAGTACAATTTCAATGTTAGAAAAAATGAAAGATAAAGTAATTCAACAAGAGGCATTAGCAGATGCCTATGGTCATATTGCAAATGCATCCAAAAGTATTGATCAAGAAATTAACGATGCGGTCAATACTTCTGAGTCAAGAGCTGAAAACGAATTATTAAAACTAAAAGAACAATTCAATAATAATAGCCAATGAGTTTTGAAGAGTTAATAAAAGTTTCATTTAATCCAGCTAACAGCATACTTTCAATATTATTAATATTAAGTGTGCTGTATTGGGTTTTTACTATAATCTCAGGTGTAGGAGATTTTGATGTTGATTTTGATACTGATTTTAATGCAGATATTGATGTAGATGCAGACATTGATACACCAGATGGCATGGTAGAAGTTCCTCATGATCCTTCTTCATTTATTCAGTTTCTAAAATTTTTAAATTTAGATATTATTCCTATCACTTTTTTTTTAACTCTTGTATTACTTTTTACTTGGCTTATTAATGTAAACATAAGTTACTTAATCCCTTTACCCTATTGGATGTATTTTATAACTATTTTACCCGCCTTTATAGTCAGTTTGTTCCTAACAAAATATATAAGCTTACCTTTAAAACCGATATTTAAAGAAATCAACCACAAAGGAGAAGAAGCTTATGATTATTTAGGCAGAATAGGAAGACTAAAATCGACTATTGATAAGGATAGAATAGGAATGATTGAAATAATTATTAATAAAGATCCAATCAAATTATTGGTAAAAAGCAAAGATGGCTCTCTTTTAAAAGAAGGAGAAAATGTTTGCATTGTAGACGAAAATCCTGATAAAAAATTTTATTGGGTTGAAAAATCATATGAAATATAAACCTTACTACTTTAAAAAATAAATTAAAATTTACTTTATGACTACATTTTACATTACAATTGCAGTAATTCTTATTGCTTTTTTGGGGTTAATTTTTTGGATTTTATCCATGTACAAAAAGACAGTTCAAGGAGTTGTCCTTTTGAGAACAGGTTATGGTGGTGCTAAAGTATTCTTTAATGCTGGTATTGTAATTCCTGTTATTCACCGTTTAGAATATATGGATATTTCAGTAAAAAAACTAGAAATATCCAGAGAAGGAAAAGATGGGTTGATTTGTAAAGACAATATGCGTGCTGATATACAAGTTGCTTTTTTCGTAAGAGTAAACAAGTCGGTAGACGACATTATAAATGTTGGACAAACTATTGGTTGCCAAAGAGCATCAGACATTGGAACCTTAAGAGAGTTATTTGAAGCCAAATTCTCTGAAGCCTTAAAAACAGTCGGTAAAAAATTTGATTTCATCGAATTATATGAAGCCAGAAGCGAGTTTCGTCAAGAGATATTAAACATTATTGGAACCGATTTAAATGGTTATGTTTTAGATGATTGTGCTATTGATTATTTAGAACAAACATCATTACAGCATTTAAACAAAGACAACATTCTAGATTCTGAAGGAATTAAAAAAATTACCGAATTAACAGCTTCTCAAAACATTAAAGCAAATTTAGTTCGAAGAGAAGAAGAAAAAACGATTAAAAAGCAAGATGTTGAAGCTAGAGAAACTATTTTGGAACTTGAAAAACAATTAGCAGAAAAAGAGGAGCAACAACGAAGAGAAATTGCAAATATTCAAGCTAGAGAAAATGCTGAAATTTTAAAAGTAGCAGAAGAAGAACGTTTAAAGTCTGAATCTGTTCGTATTGCTACTGAAGAAAAATTACAAGTTGCTGAAGAGAATAAATTAAGACAAGTTGTTATCGCTGCTAAAAATAAAGAAAGAGCAGAATTAGTGGAAACTGAAAGAGTTCAAAAAGACCGCTTATTAGAAGCGACAGAAAGAGAGCGCGTGGTTGCATTAGCTGATATTGAAAAAGATAAAGCTGTGGAAGTAGAAAAGAAAAACATTCAGGATGTTATTCGAGAAAGATTGGTAAAAGAAAAAACAGTGGTTGAAGAACAACAAAACATTTACGATGTAGAAGCGTTAAAAGGTGCTGAAAGAGAAAAACAAGTCCAATTAATTATTGCCGCAAGAGAAGCAGAAGAAAACTTAATCGCTCAAACGCGCGCTGCAGAAGCTCGTAAATTAGCTGCTGAAAAAGATGCTCAAAAATATGTTATTGAAGCACAAGCAAAAAGAGATGCTGCTGAAAAAGAAGCAGATGCACGTAAAATAATAGCTGAAGCAAAAGCAAAAGAAGAAGCTACTGTAGGTTTGTCTGAAGCGCAAGTAATGCATGCTAAAGCAGACGCAATGGAAAAACAAGGGTTTATAGAAGCTAATATTATTGAGAAAAAAGCAACTGCAAACAAACAAGAAGGTCTTGCACAAGCAGAGGTAATCAAAGAAAAAGCGTATGCTGAAGCAGCAGGTATTACTGAAAAAGCTGAAGCTATGAAGAAATTAAACGATGCTGGTAAAGAACATGAAGAATTCAGACTTACTCTTGCCAAAGAAAAAGAAGTAGAATTAGCACAAATTTCAATTCAAAAAGATATTGCACAAGCACAAGCACAAGTATTAGCGGAAGCATTTAAAACAGCAAATATTGATATTGTAGGTGGTGACAATTCATTCTTTGACAATGTAGTCAGACAAATTTCAGCAGGAAAAGGAATTGATAAATTCATTCAACATAGTGAAAATGCACAACTGGTAAAAGAAGCTTTACTGAATAATGACGATAATGAAAACATTATTGGCAAAGTGATGAATATGGTTGAAAAATATAAAATTTCATCTGAAGACATCAAAAATTTAAGTGTCGCTTCTTTAATTTTCCAATTGAAAAAAGTAGCCAATGAAAATGAACAAGGAATCTTAGCACAAGCAATGAACATGGCTAAACATTTAGGTATAGACAATAAACCGATAAAATAATAGCCCTTTTTAAAGAACCTATAATAAGAAACAAATTCAAATAGTAGCATTGCTTCTTATTGTAGTGTTCTTTATTATGCTGATTTCAATATAAATGATGGCATTTATAACTTCTACTAAAAAAATTAATGAGCAACGAAAAATTAAATACTGGGACATACGAAATAATTCAAAGTCGACTGAATGAACAAAAAGAAGATTTAATTCAACGCATTCAATCTTTAAATGAGGATCGAAAAAAAGTCTTTGGTGGTGTAGACTTCTCACTCATTGCTAATGAACGTATTTCTACGGATCAAAACTGTACAATTAAAGATATTTTTTCTTTAGGAAAATTATGCTTAGTGGGACATAATACTCATCTTGGCCTTCGCTCAGAAGTAAATCTTAATGATGTTTTTTCCGCTTATTTGTTAAAAGAAAATCGTTTTGAACCACAATCAATTCAATTTATTGAAGATCAAATTTTTATTGAAGAATTTAAAAATCTTTACAAATATTATAGAAACACTATTTTTGTTCGCTTTCATGTAACGCAAAACTATTTATATTTTGTATTTCAATTATCGAATAGTCCTTCAGATATTAAAGCTTTTAAATGGTTAATTAAAGACAACACCTTAACTTTTATTGATGCAAGAAGTGCTTCAGAAGTAAAATATCCAAACCAACAAGAGTTTAAATGGACAAAAGCGACTCGAGACATGCAGCGCAAAGGAAGTCATCCGCATGTTTCTTTAGCAGACAAAGTTTTTGTAGAAGCTATTGGTGGCGATATAACTATCAAAATTGAAGACAACACAAGCACAGGTAAAGGAATTTACAGCGAAGATGTTATTCATAAAGATCAAACATTAGATGATGCAGAAATTCATTTCTTTGATTATAATAACCTCGTTATTTTTAAAATCAAACCATATCAAGAATCGGAACGGTTCTTTATTTACAATCATAAAGAGAAAAAAGTTGCCCGTGTAGATTCGTTACAATACTGTATCATTCTTTTACCAGAAAACCAAGGTGTTATTTATCCTAATGGTTATGCACTACAAACTGGAGAAATAAAAGTAATTGCCACAGAAGACAAACCTGTTTATTTTAATCGCAGAATTATTGGTGTAAATGGAGAAAATTACATGTTTGTTTTCTATGATGAAGAAGGACATGATTATCTACTAATTCCATACAACATCATTAAACAAACCATTGAAACACCAATAAGTTGCAATGGTTTCACTTTGTTTGACAGTGGAAAATTAGCTTATTTTAAATCGAATGAAGAAACCAAACATCATCTTATCCAAATTTGGCAAACTCCTTTTACCAAAGAAGTTATTATTGATGAATCACTGAAAAATAACTTATTATATAAGATAGGGAACAAAGATTTGGTTCGTGTTATGGCCGAATGTCAAGAACTTAATATTTTATTATCTAAAAAAGATTCCTATTCTGGCTTGTACAATGATATTGTTAAACAAGCAACCATCATTTTAGACAGTTACTACTTTTTAGGTGAAAAAGAAATTCATGAACTAAATCAGCCTTTACTTGAAATTCGAAAAATTGCACATGCAGCTATCAATGAGTTTGAAAAGGCACAAGAAATCAAAAATAAAACAGCGCAAACAATTGCTGTATTGAAAGAAAAATGTGAACATATCCTATCTGAAACTAGCATTATTGACTATCAAGCTTTAGATCAATTCATTACAGTTTTAGCCGAAATTAGAGTTTTACGAGGAGAACTTATTAGTGCCAAAGATTTAAAATACGCAGACAACTTAGTTATTGAAACTCTTGAAAAACAACTTCAAGAAAGAGCAGACGAATTATCTAATGCCTGTGTTTCCTTTCTTTTGCAAGACGATGCTTTACTTCCCTATCAAAACAAAGTTGCTGAAATTAATGAAGAAATAAGCAATCTTAAAAAGACGATTGATGCAAAATCTCTTGAAAAAAGCATTGATGAACTTGCCTTACAATTAGAATTATTAGTTGATATTGTTAACAATTTAAAAATAGAAGACGCTTCTCATTCTACTCAAATTATAGAAAGTATTTCGTTAATTTTTGCACAAATCAATCAGCAACGTATTGAGCTTAACAATAAGAAAAGAGAAATCTCTGGAAAAGAGCTGTCTGCAGATTTTAAAGCACAAATAACTCTTTTTGATCAAGCCGTAATTAACTTTTTAGAGCTTGCAAATACAGCTGAAAAATGCGAAGACTTTCTTAATAAACTTTCCATTCAATTAGAAGAAATGGAAGCAAAATTTGTTGATTTTGATGCCTTCATTCAAGAAATTAACAATAAAAGAGAAGAAGTTTATAATCATTTTCAAAATAAAAGTGTTCAATTAACCGAAGCTCGAAATAGAAGAACAACCCTGCTATTGCAGTCGGCTGAACGTATTTTAAAAGGAGTAAAAAACAAAGCGGCTTCTTTTGAAACAGTGAATGAAATTAACGGTTACTTTGCTTCCGATTTAATGATTGAAAAAATTCGGGATATTGTCAATCAACTTAGAGATTTAAATGATTCTAACAAAGCAGAAGAAGTTACTACATTGCTTAAAACAGCTCAACAAGAATCGGTTAGAAAGTTAAAAGATAAAAATGAAATTTATGAAGATGGTGACAGTGTAATTGCTTTTGGTGATTATAAATTTGCCGTAAACAAACAAAAATTAGATTTAACATTAGTATTAAAAGATGATTCTTATTTCTATCATTTAACGGGAACCAATTTCTATGAGAAAGTTGCTTTTGAAACTCTAGAAGAATATAAAGAAGTTTGGAATCAAGAATTTATATCCGAAAATCAAAATGTAAAGCGTTTTGAATACATGGCTTGGGAATTATTTTTACTTGAAGAAAATATTGTTCCAGATACCACAAACTCACAGCGCGCTCAAGAATTCTTAACGGCTCATTTTGGCGAAGGTTTAGTAAAGGGTGTACATGATGTAGACGCCTTAAAAATATTACAGCATTTACAACAAATAAATAATGAATTAGGTGTTTTAAAATACACTCCATCTGAGCGTGCTTTAGCGCAATTATTTTGGTTCTTTCTAAATCAAGAAGACAAAGAATTTTATGAAAAACAATTTAATGCAGTAAGTCTACTGAAAGAAACTTTTTCAAATACCGAACAATTCAAATATTTAAGTAAACGTCTTTCCGAAAAAATCGAAGAATTTAACAGTACTTTCGATGGCTTTGATTTGGTATCTTCTTTCAGAGCTGCCATTTACTTAAAAAAAGAAAATAGAAATGCTTTTGCTATTTCAAAAACAGCTGCAGATGCTTATGAGAGTTTCTTAAAAGGTTTAAAAGAAAAAGGAAAAGACATTGCATTTATCAATCAAGTAAAGGAATTATATATTTATCCGTCTGCCTGTTATGATATCGTTGAAAATGCGTTAAAAACATTTTTCTTAAATGAAAATATTGTATACCCAAAAGAATGTATTGAAGAAGTAGCTGCTTTTATCATCACTCAAAATTATCATAAAAATCAAATTATCAACGTGACTTCATCAGTTGAGATAACTGGTTTAAAATCCTTAGAAAACAATCTTTCTTACACTTTAGACTATTATGAATTTTCTTCCAGATTAGATTATTTCCATACTAAATTAAAGCCTTTGTTTTTAGCCTTACAACAATTAAAAAAGCAATGGGTAGAGACAAAGAAAAAAGAAATAAAACTACACACTTTTACGAGTCAGGTTTTAACCTCTTTTGTACGAAATAAATTAATTAATGATGTATATTTCCCATTAATTGGAGCCAATTTAACAAAGCAATTAGGAGCAATTGGAAATAATAAAAGAACAGATAGAATGGGTATGCTGTTATTAATTTCTCCTCCTGGTTATGGAAAAACAACTTTAATGGAATATTTAGCGGATCGAATGGGGTTGGTTTTCATGAAGATAAATGGTCCTTCTATTGGTCACGACATTACTTCAACTGATCCAAGTGAAGCTAAAAATGCTGGTGCTCGTCAAGAATTAGAGAAATTAAATTTAGCCTTTGAAATGGGTGACAATGTGATGCTGTATTTAGATGATATTCAACATTGTAATCCAGAATTTTTGCAAAAGTTTATTTCTCTAGCAGACGGACAAAGAAAAATTGAAGGAATTTATAATGGAGAAGCCAAAACGTATGATTTACGTTCAAAACGATTTTGTTTGGTTATGGCTGGAAATCCTTATACTGAAAGTGGTGATAAATTTCAAATTCCAGATATGTTAGCCAATAGAGCAGACACCTATAATTTAGGAGATATTTCAGGTTCAAAAAGCGATTTGTTCGAATTAAGTTTAATTGAAAATGCCTTAATGTCTAACGAATATATGATGCGTTTGACACAACCTGCCTATCAAAACTTATACAACTTGTATGAAGCAATTCAGGAAAACAATAGCAACTTTGATTTGGAAGGTAATTTTTCTTCACAAGAAATAGAAGATTTTAAACAAGTATTACAAAAAATTATTCAAGTAAGAAATACAGTTCTAAAAACCAATGCGCTTTATATAAAATCAGCTGCTATGTCTGATGAATATAGAAATGAACCAACTTTTAAATTACAAGGTTCTTACCGAGACATGAATAAATTAGTAGCTAAAATTCAGCCTATTTTAACCGAAAAAGAAGTAGAAGCTATTGTATTAAATCATTACCAAAATGAGTCACAAACCCTAACTACAGGTGCAGAGTCCAATTTGTTAAAATTAAAAGAAATAATGCAAATTCAAACCGAAGCAGAACAAAAACGTTGGGAAGAAATTAAAACTACTTTTATTAAAAACAAACTTATAAAAGGAGTGGGCGGTGAAGATAGAATGGCTCAAATTGTAGCGCTACTTTCAGAGTTTTCGGATGGATTAAATGGAATTAAAGATGTCTTAAAAAAATAAAACAGTAAGGACTTCTCTTATAGGTTATAGAGAAGTCTTTATTTTCTTTTTATTAATTTGGCTACCAATTCTTTTTCGTTTCTATAAACAAAATAAGCGTAAAATAAAACTGCTAGTATACCAAAAACATAAGTTTCTCTCAATATTTTAATGTAAAAAGATAGTCCTGATAGTCCAATTGAAAGAATTAAATAACTCATTATTTTCTTCATGTCATAAGGAATGGGATAATACTTATTCCCTAAATAATAAGAAATAAGCATCATCGTCCCGTATGCTGAAATGGTAGCAATGGCACTTCCCATATAGCTCCACATCGGAATTAATAAAAAGTTTATGACTAAAGTAACTATTGCTCCTATAATAGAAATGTACATTCCCATCTTTGTTTTATCGGTAAGTTTATACCAAACCGAAAGATTGTTGTAAATGCCTAAAAAGAAATTTGCTAAAATGATTAAAGGAACTACTTTCATGGCTTCCCAATACGAAGCATCACGAATAATGAAGAGCTTTAAGACATCGGCAAAAACAACTACAACTAATAAAATAATAGAACCAAAAACAACAAAGTATTTTGTAATATCTGCATATGTTTTGGTGGCATTTTGATGGGAAGAATGACTAAAAAAGAAAGGTTCAATACCCAAACGAAAAGCAGTAGCGAAAAGTGTCATAAATAAAGCTAATTTATAACAGGCTGAATACGCCCCAATTTCAGTTTTCGCAATACTTTCTGGTAAAATATAATCTAATAAAATTCTATCGAAGGTTTCGTTGATGGCAAAAGCTATTCCAGCAACCATAACTGGTAAACTATATTGCATCATTTTTTTCCATAGTACTTTGTCAAAATGCCAATTCATTTTAAAATAACTTGGAGAAAGTACTAAAAAAGTGGCTAAACTTGCAATAATATTGGCTACGAAAATATATCCTATTTGAAAATTCTCAAAATAAATCGCACTGATAAAGCTTGTTGGTACATTAGCTACTATTTTTGGTAACCAAAGTAAGAAGAATAAATTTAAGAATAAATTTAGAGCTACATTTCCTATTTTAATTAGAGCATAAAATATTGGTCTTTTTTCTGCTCTTAATTTTGAAAAAGGAATGATTACTAAAGCATCTAAAACTAAAATCCAAATGGCGTAAACAATATACTCAACATCAATATTACTGACTTTTGCTAAATAATTTCTTCCTAATAAGGCAATTATTAAAAAGGCTATTGATGACCAAAAAAGAGAAATTGTAGAAGTACTGACGACATTTTTATTATCTTCTTTGGAAAAGAATCTAAAAAAACTGGTTTCCATTCCGTAGGAAAGGATAACATTAAAGAAAACCAACCATGAAAAAATAATGGAAACTTCTCCATATTCTTTAACATTTAAAACCTTTGGATCAGTATATAAAGGTACTAATATAAAACTAAACATTCTAGGCAAAACAGTTGCCAAGCCATAAATTGCAGTTTGTTTAAATAGACTTTTATAAATACTCAAGGTATTGTGGTTTGATTTAGAAGCAAAAGTAATTAATTCTTTTCTTATTCCTCATTGTTTTGTGGTTTCATAGAAGGGTAGGCCAACATTTCTTTTTCTTTTACGTTTTTGAAATTGTGGATGACTTCTTTTCCATTGACTTGATAATACAAATTAGCTTCTTTGGATTTCAATTTTATTGCTGGAGGTTTATTACCATATTCATTCTTAGGATCTTCATCTAGTACTAAGTCATTTAGATTAGTCTTAATATTAGCTACATATACTGTATCAGATTGTTTTATGAACAAACCTTCGTAAGATTCAAACTGTACTTTTTCTAAAACTATTCCTTTTTCTAAAGGGGCTTTCAAAACGATATAAAAATTGATACCACTTCCTCCTCCTTTAATACCCGCAACCCATTTTTGATAATAGACTTCTTCAAATTGTATGTTTTCTTCTTGAACCATTTTATTTTCTTTTCCGTTTGGAGTGTTCTTAGTTTGCTCTTGGCATTTGCAAGAGGTTATAGTTAAGCTAAAAAGGACTACTATTATTTTGTAAAACATAATTCAAATTTTATTTAAAGGTACAAATAACTAGTTACAAAATGAAAGCCAAAGTTTAGTGGAATGGTTCAATTTTTAATTTTCCTGTCAAAAAAAGGGGGAATTTACTGTTTAAAAAGGAGTTAACACCTTGCTTTTAGAATTCCAGTTGATTCTATTTTTACAAAAAATTAATTCAAAGGCCTTTATTGATTTTTTAGATATAAATATATAATTCTTTAAATAAATTAATTATGGAAGTTACAATTAAAAAGAACCATTTTATATACAATGGTGTAAAATATTTTAGAAAAGCGGCTGAATCGCTGAATTTGGGAAGTTATGGAAATAAAGATAAAAATGTTTTTGTTTCTAATGGTTTAATACATGATGATACTGTAAAAGGAAAATTTCCTGTAAAACCAGTTACTGAGATTAAATTACAAAATGCAAAAACAGATAACAATGCATTTAGCGTAGGAGGTACTTTCACAACTGCAAAAGTAAATGGAAAAGGTGGTGTAAAAGTTAACTGGACAAAAGACGAACTAAGAAATTTATCTCTTATAAAAATTGATATTACTAGCGAGTCAACATTAAGAAAGTTAGCCAATGATGACAGAAATTGTTTTAACAAATTAAAAGATGTTAAAAACGGAAGAATTGCCGATCAAATTTTTGTAATTGTAGAATCCAATTTAATTCAAAATGCTTCTATATCTGCAAGTGGTTCGGCAGATGTCTCTGTTTTAAATGATAAGTTTTCAATAAATCTTGCAGGAAGTGCTGGTCATACTGGTTCTTTAACGCTAGAAGTAAGTGCAGGTTCAGTGTTTGCTTATGCCTTAAGAAAACCAAAATTTGACACACGAATGAAAAAGAACGCGAAGAAAATTGAAAATCTTGATAGAGATGAATGGGGTTTAGGTTAAAAAATAGGTTAGTTAGTTTGTAGAAAAGGGTTGTTTCAATTTGGAAATAACCCTTTTTCTTATTTTAAACTTATTTTTCTAATAAATTCTCATTAAATATCTTCAATATTCTGCTGTATTCATCTATCCAAGAGTAGGTTTCTTGAAAACCGTGTTCTTCCACAGGAAAAATAGCTAAATCCCAATTCTTCTTTTTTAATTCTATAAATCGTTGCGATAAACGTACAACATCTTGGAATTGCACATTATCATCAACCATTCCGTGCAGCATTAGTAATCGATCTTGTAAATTTTCAGCAAAATAAATTGGAGAGCTTCTTCTATAAGCGATACTATCCGTTTCTGGAAAATTCAAAATGTTTGCGGTATATCCTTGATTATAATGCGCCCAATCGGTAACCGAACGCAAAGCAGCACCAGCTTTAAATGTATTCGGCTGGGTTAATAAAGCCATTAGCGTAATAAAACCACCATAAGATCCTCCGTAAATACCCACTTTATTGGCGTCTATTCCTAAAGTATTAACTAGATACTCTTTTCCATCTAATTGATCAGATAGATCTAAACCACCCATATGCCTGTAAATTCCAGTTCGTACAGCTCTACCATAACCGTCACTTCCTCTATAATCGATATCTAAAACGGTATATCCTAAATCGGATAATAAATTATGAAACATGTATTCTCTGTGATACGAACTCCAATAATTGTGTGCATTTTGCAAATAACCAGCTCCATGAACAAAAATCACAGCTGCATTATTCTTATTTTCTTCTTGGGGTTGGTACAATCTTGCATTTACTGAAGTTCCGTCTTTCGCTTTAAAAGTTATCACTTGAGGAGCTTTCCAAGAATACGCTTCAAAAGCTTTAGTAGTGGAATGCGTAATTTGTTTTAAGTTTGCTTTTTCTTTCGTATCAGCCACATATATTTCCCATGGTTTATTTTTATAAGAATAACGTACCGCTATTTTTTTCTCATCTGGAGAAAGTACTGCTTCATGTGCTCCATCTGCATTTAAAATAGGAGTCATTTTTTTAGAAGCAACCTCTAATTTGTAAAATTCTCTATTTCCAGGATGATTCGTATTTGTTGTTAAATAAAAGCTTTTTCCGTCAAGCGAAAGCGACGCTTCTCTAACTTCCCAATTCCCAGTTGTAAGTTGGTTTTTCTTCTTTGTTTTCAAATTGACGGTATACAAATGAGAGAAACCTGAAGCTTCCGATTGAAAATAAACCGTTTCCCCATCTTTTAAAAAACCTAAAACACCACCTCCAAAAGAATAGTTGGGTATTCCAGGTCCACCTATCCAAGCTTCATCATGCTGGTGGTCTACTTCCGTAATTTTTCCTGTTGCTAAGTCTAAAGTCATAATCCACCTGTCTTTATTATCTTGACTTCTAGCTTCAAAAACTGCTTTCGTTCCTTTTTTATTATATATAGGTGCAACCATAACGATTGGCTTTTCGGACTCTTCTTTTTCTTTTAATTCTGGATATTCTTGATAGTATTCAGGATGTTTTTTAATCCCTGATAAATGCGCAAATGACACATAATAAACCGTATCTTTTTCGATATCAAAAATTCCCATTCTATGAGAACTTAGGTTAGAGACTGAAACTTTTGAACGAGCCGATTCACTTTTTGTATAGCCATTTTCCGTAATAAAATGTTCCACATTCGTTTCTTTGGAATTTGGATAATCGGATAATCGAAAGGTGACAAACTTTCCATCAGGAGAAGGTTTTAATTGTTCTAAAGAAGCACTTCCATAAAAGATGGATTTGGGTAAATCAGAAGGATTCTTTTTAGATTTTTCGGCAAACCAATCATTTTTTGATTTAGTATCTTTTATATATTGAAACAACTCTTCTTGTTGTTTTTCTAAATAAGTAGGCTCCTTTTCTTTTTTGGGACTTTCGGAACCCGTTCTAAAATTAGTTATTTGTTTAAAGGAGAATTCTTTGGTATTCAATTGATATACATTTCGGTTCATTTGAAAGAAAACAATCGCTGGATCAACCGCTCTTTCCACTGCATAAATGCGTTCGTTTGAAAGATAAACAGGTTTGATTTTTTTAGTCTTTTTATCATAACAATATAAGTTGCCTCTTTTTGTATAAAATACTTCTTCAAATTCTCTTTGAGATTCTATATTTACAGTAGAATAATCAAACGCATTTTCATCTACTACTTTTGGCTCTTGCATTCCAGATTGCCAATAATACGTGCTTCCTGAAATTTCATTTTTGGGATTCCATTCAAAATAAAGTGTATTTCCATCGGCAGACCAACGTTGATTATAGGGTTGATGACCAATAAAAGCATCTCCTTTCATAATTTCTTCTAAGAGAAGGGTTTGTGCTTGTACAAATACTGTGGAGAAAATAAAAAGAGAGAAAAAGTACTTTTTCATGCTATTGTTTTTGATGTAAACAAATATATTAAATTGAAAGAAAAATACTTATTTATTGTCAACTTATTCAAAAAGGAATATTTTTGATTTTTAATTTCTTCCACATGCAAAAAAAGGTCTGTTTTTTAGTTTGTTATTTCATTCTATTGAATATTTATTGTCAAAAAAATCCAACTACCAAGAAAGTCACTTCTTCTTTTACCAAACATGAAATTGCCATTTCTGATGATTATGCTTGGCTAGAAAACACTTCTTCAGATGAAGTTTCAAATTGGGTAACCGAACAAAATGCGTATTCCAAAAAGCATCTTGAAGATGTTGTAAAAGCAACTAATTTCTTGTTTAAAATTAAAGATTATCATTCTTTATCAACCTATTCATTACCCGTTAAAAAAGGACGCTACTTTTATACAAGTTACAGACTAGATAAGAATAAACCTTCTGTTTTACATTATCGAAAGAATTTAAATGATATGCCTTTAGAATTGGTTAATCCTTATAAAATATATAAAGATGAAAATGTATTATTAAATGGTTATTATCCTTCTAAAAATTCTAAATATTTAGCTTATAAAATTAGCCCAGACGGTAGTGATAGACATGAAATACGATTTGTAGATATTATCTCTCAAAATCCCTTAGAGGATGTATTAAAAGACATAAAGTTTTCTAATGTTTCTTGGAAAGGAGACCAAGGTATTTTTTATAAAAAAAATTCGAATCAAAATTTTTTTGCTAAAGATTCTACTTACCAATTATATTATCATAATCTAAGAGACATTCAAGAAAAAGACAAATTAATTTTTGACACTACAAAGGAAGAAAGTAATTTTAATTTTTTTGTAAGTGAAAATAAACTATTTATTGTAGAAATAAATAAAGAAGAAACTGCTAAAAGTTATTATTATATTAATCTTGAAGATGAAGAGTTTACTCTTACTAAATTTATTGATAAGGCATCTTCTGATTTTACTTTTTTAAAGTATAAAAATAATAAAGTCTATTTTACTGATAACAAATATGATTGGGGCGATATTCGGTTTTTTGATTTGAATAATAAAAACGAAAAAGTCTCAGTAATTCCACAGATTTATTCCCATTTATTAATTGATTCTTATTTCTTAGAAAATTATATCGTTTGTAAATATCGAAATTTAGGTAGAAATTATATTACCATTTATAATTATGATGGAAGTTTTGTTAGAAAATTTGAAGCTCCAATGGAAATGGATTTAAGCTTTCGCTTCCATGATAATAAAACTAATGAGTTATACGTAACATTTTATTCGTACACTATTTCCTATTTGAACTATAAACTAAACATTTCAACTGGAGATACAAATATATACTATGATGCTTTCCTAAAACCCAAACCGACCCTTTTCCCTTTTGATTATTTTGAAACAAAAACGATTAACTATAAAAGTAGAGATAATAAGGATGTTCCAATTACCATCGTTCATAAAAAAGGAATAGAATTGAATGGTAATAACCCTACTTTATTAGAAGCATATGGTGGTTTTGGAGTTATAAATGATCCTAAATATGATGTGGGATTATTGCATTTTCTTGAAAAAGGAGGCGTTTATGCTTTTGCACAAATTAGAGGTGGTGGTGAAAAAGGCAGAAAATGGCATAGAGATGGAAAAGGTTTAAACAAACCTAATACTTTTAATGACTTTATTGATGCTGCAGAGTTTCTAATTCGGGAAAAATACACATCTCCTAATAAATTAGCCATTTCGGGTGCTTCCAATGGAGGTTTAGTTGTGGGAGTAGCCATGACTCAAAGACCCGATTTATTTAAAGTAGTTGTACCAAAAGTTGGGGTTTTTGATATGATTCAATTTTACAAATATACCACTGGAAAATATCATTTAGACGAATTTGGCAATCCAGAAAATATAGAAGAATATAAGACTTTATTAAGTTTTTCTCCTTACCATAACATAAAAGAAGAGGTCAATTATCCTACTTCTTTAATCATCACTTCTGAAAATGATGATCGAGTTCCTCCAATTCATTCGTATAAATTTGTAGCAAAACTACAAAATAGAACTGCACAAAAAAATCCGATTTATTTACAGATAAATGACAAAGCTGGACATTATGGTAAGGTTTCGAATTATAAAAATTATGTAGAAAAAGAGGCCGAATTTTATAGCTTTATTTGGGAACATTTGAATGAATAAAAAAGAGCCAAAATAAATTGGCTCTTTTTTTTATTTTATTCTTTTAAAACTCAAAAGCCAAGGAAGTGGCTACAAAAAAGTTGGTTGTCGTTGTGCCTGTATCTTTTGTAAAAATAGGCTCATCTGAATCAAACCATTTTGCTTCCGTTCTTAATTTTAATTTAGAATTCGGGATAAAATCTATATTAAAAGAAGCGCCAAATACTTCAAAAGGAGCACCTACATCTACAATCACGTTCTCTTGATCTTCAAAATATTCTGCTCTAGCAGCTACATTCCATTTTTGAGAAATCGCATATTGTGTTATTAAAGTAATCGTTTTCCAATCTTGGAAATCATCTCCTGCTACGTTTCTTTGGTAACCCATATCGAAACCAGCAATTGTTTTCCATTTGTCATTCCAAGCATAGTCCACATACAAATCGTTGAAATATCTTGTTCTTAAAACATCTACTGCAACTGGTTCGTCTCCTATAAAAGTACTCCAGTTAATCGTTGTTTTATCGTTTGGAGTATACACTACTTGGGTTCCAAAAGTAGGCAAAGCTTTATTATTTGGTTTTTCAATACGTTGCCAACCATTGGTAGTAATAAAAGCTAAACTCCAAGAATCATTAGGCGTATACTTATATTTTACACCTGTGAAATAAAAAGGAGAACTTTCAGCCATAATCGAACGTGTTAAGGTAAGATTAGAGAAGGTAGATGCGGATTCAAAACCAATATAAGAAGGCATAATACCGGCTTCGACTACCTGTTTTTTATCTGAATCTAAATAAACCCCTAAATAGGCTTCATGAAATAATTTTAAACTTTCAGCGGTATAATTATCGTCTACATAAGTACCTGCTTGAATGGCAATATTAGCATACACATTTTCATAACTAATTGTAGAACGTAACATTCCCATATTAATATTAAATTCATTATGTCTACTGTGATTGTAAATCCATCCTAAACGAGTAGGTGTCGTAGGTTGATTGAAATCGTAGCCATAAAACGCTTCCAAATATCCAGAAACATCAATTTTTACTTTACTTTCTTCTGGATTTGTTTCTTGAGCGAAAACACCCGTTGTAATAACTAAAAATAGGGCTTTTAAAAAATTCTTATTCATTGTATACAATTAATTTAGATAGAAAATTGGATGGGTTTATCCAATTCAAGTGGGTTAAAAAATGGCTTTTTTATTTTATTCTTCTTGTTTTTTATAAAAGACTTGCGCTACTGTTTCCATAGGTTCTGGAATGTCTTCTTCTGTAATGGTACGCAATGCTTTTTTAGAAATTCTTTTTACCGTCACAATTCTATTGGCTTGTTTTTGAATCACTTTTTCAAAAACATTTCGAATAACTCTGGCATTTCCAAAACTATCGTCTCGTTTTTCAAATAACAGTTCAAACGTGTCTTTTAGTTTTTCTTTGGCTTCTTCTGTTAGGATAAAATCCGATTTTTTACAATAGATTTCAAAAATGGCAAATAATTCATCAGGTGAAAAATGATCAAAATGAAAATACCGATTAAAACGAGAACGCAATCCTGGATTGGAATCTATGAATACTTGCATCGGTTGGTCATATCCTGCTACCACAACTGCAAAATCATCTCGGAAATCTTCCATTCGTTTCAACAAGGTATTAACGGCTTCCGCACCGTAATCATTCCCTACATTCTGACTTAAAGCATAGGCTTCGTCAATAAATAAAACACCTCCTTTGGCTTCAGTGACTATCGCATCCACTTTGGTAGCTGTTTGACCCACATAACCTGCCACCATACCTTCCCGATCGGTTTCAATCATTTGTCCTTGAGATAAAAAATCCAATTGTTTGAAAATTCTTCCCAGTAAACGAGCTACCGTTGTTTTACCGGTTCCAGGAGGACCAAGAAAAACAGTATGCAAGGTAATTTCAATATTTTTTAATCCTTGAGACGTTCTTTTCTGTTGCACTTTTAAAAGGTTAACCAATTCCGAAACGTCTTTTTTTACATTTTCCAAACCGATTAATTCATGCAATTCCTCTAAGACTTTTTCTAAGGAATCGTTTTCCACTTCAAACCCTTGATGCAAATTAAAATTGACTCCTAAAATTGCAGTTGCATTTTGGCTTTTATGGATATCAAAGTCACAAACTAAAGCTAAAAAAGTAGCCAAAGTTTGATGCATTTCTTTCCATTTGGGATGCTTTTTTTGTTTTAGATATTGCAACAAATACGTTTTGCTTTGGTTTAAATCGAACAAAATATTTTCTTGTAGAATTTTGTTAAAATGACTTTTAAAAGCATTGGTTGCTACCAATTTATTTAAGCTTTCCAATTCCTTTTCGTCTGCAAAATGTTGATTTCGGATAGCATCATAATAATACGCCAATCCAAATTGCGCTTTTTCAGAAAGATTTTTCACTTTGCTAAAAACATAAATCAAATCTGAAAGAAATACTTTCTCCGTTTTTAATAAAAGTTTGTGATCGCCTTTTTGAGGCAACAATGTATTTATTTCCGAAATGGTTTGAGTTTCGTTATTTATAGCATCACAAACTGCTAATGCCTCTGAAGTTGCTTTTTTGAGTTGGTGAATATAATCTATTGTTATTGTCATAAAACTACGAAAGCATCATTTGGTTGATAATTTGTTTGGTTAAGTGTAAATGTTCTTCTCCAAATTCTTTCCAAGCCAAGCCCAATTCTCGTAAATCGAATTTTGCCACTATCGAACCGTATTTTTGTTTTTCACCGTTTACCGTTGGGTAACCAATAACATAGATTACTTGAGCCAGTTCTACTGCTAATTCAATATCGTGTGTAGAGAAAATAATGGTATTGTATTCTGAAGTAGAATTTAGTAAATCGAATGATTTTTTTACTTCAATAATATTTCCTACATCGAGTCCTGAAAAGGGTTCGTCCATAACAATAAACTGATCTGAAGAAAAAAGCTGTTCAATAATTGCTGTACGTTGTCTTTGTCCTCCTGACAATTCATTAGGATATTTATCCGCAAAATTATCTAAACCCCATTTGTGCAAATATTCGATTATTTTTTCTTCCTTTTCAGCATCCGTTAAACTCGTTTTTCGCAACGCGAATTTTAACGTCTGATGTACTGTTTTATGTCTAAACAGTGTATATTTTTGGTCCACAAAACCAATATCTCCTTCTTTAATTTCTTTGGCAGCACCTTCTTCATTGCTGGTAAAATCTTTAATTAAAATTTTTCCTGTTTTGGGATCCACCAAACCTGTCAATGCTTTAAAAAAAGTAGATTTTCCTCTTCCAGAACGACCTACTACAGCAATCACTTGAGACGTACTGTTATGTCCTTCCCTAACCACATCTTTTTCAACAAGATTAATATCTTTTATAATAACGGTGTCACCATAAGCAACACTAAGATTTTCCACATATAAAAGCGTTTCTTTGTATTCGAAATCCATAAGTTTATATTTTAGAGTATCTAAAAAGTGCTCTTCTTAAAAAGTTAATAAACCAATCTAAGGACAACCCAATTAATAAAATAATAATTTGTAATGCGATGATTCTTCCATGATTCATGAACTTATCCGAATTTTTAATTAAAAATCCAAGTCCGCCCGAAGCTACTACTATTGATTCAACCGTTACAAGCATCATCCAAGTAATCGCTAGATTTTGACGAATCACATCAATTACATAATCTAGTCTTCCTAATACAATAACTTGCCAAAGCACTTCAAAACGATTGCATTTTAACGTTTTAGCATGATCAAATTCTTCCTGAGGAATATCTTTTACAACCGCAATTAAAGAGGTTGTTAAGAAAGTCGTTAAGAAAATGACCATAATCCAGATTTGCATGTTTCTAGCATCGTGAATGACCATAGCTACATAGAACGACAAACCAGTAAAGGGTAAAAAACGAAATTTAGTAACGAATTCTGAAACTGGTTTTAATAGCGGAATGGGCCAACTATACGCAAAAAGTAGCGCAATAGTGGTAGCTAAAAATATGGATAGAAAACACAATTTCAATGAATTGAAAATATGCACGACTAGTCCTTCATTATAGAGTTCCGAAAAACCTTTAAAAACTTGCTGAGGATTAGGAAACAAATGTTTTTCTCCTGATGTTCCTACAAACCATAACACTAGTAAAAGGACAATCCAAGCTACTAAAATTATCGTTTTCTTTGATTTTGAAATCGTCTGAAAAGGGGTAATTAATTGCATCATGTTATAATAAAAAGAGCTACCAAAATATTGATAGCTCTTACTTTTAGTTTATTTATTTCAATAAAGTAATCACTACTCTTCTGTTTTTAGCTTTTCCTTCAGCAGTACTGTTATCTGCAGTTGGTTCATTAGCTCCTTTACCATCAATCATTTGGAAACGATTCAATGGAATACCTTTCTTTCTTAAATAATCAACAACTGCTTCTGCTCTGTCTTTTGATAATTTAATGTTTGAATCTGGATTACCCACATTATCAGTATGCCCAACAATCGTTAATTTCGTATTTTCAGCCTGAATTAATAGGTTGTAAATTTTTTCCAATTCGCTAGAAGAACTTGTTGAAATTTGGGCACTACCCGTATTAAAGTTGATTCTCCATTCCCCTGAAGCCATTACTTCCGTTGCTTGTTCTGTATAATCTGCTTTTTCAGGAGCAGTAGATTGGATATCGTTAATATTTTTAAGGTAAAATAAATTTACAGCATCTTCATAAGCGGATACTTTACCTACGTTTTCATTAAATCCAAATGGATTCAACTCCGTTAAATAAGTCCCAACTTGGTTATAAACCGATTTATATCTATTTACGCCATCAGACAAACCAAAATATTGCATCGCATCCAAGTAATTGAATACTTTAGAACCACCCATATTATAGGTTAATCCGTTTTTAGTTCCTTGTTGGCCTTTGAACATATCATACCAATATTTAGGGCTTTCCATTTGGTATGTATCCGTAACCGCTTCAGAAGCTCTTACTCTCCAATCGTCATAATTTTTCATTTGATTAGAAGCTGTTAAAGCTGATTTTAAAATATTAGAAACAATCTCAGGATTTTGACTTGCCCATTCTTTTAAACCGATTAAAACGGTTGGCATTTGATTGTTAAATTCTTTGGTCGAAACAATATCTACAAAACCAGATAATTTATCAAAAACCAATTTATCACCAGGTGTCCAAGTAGCACAACCATCAATCTTTCTATTAACTGATTTTCCAGTTAATTTCCCATTTGAAACCTCTTTTAAAGAAACGGTCCAACCTGTAGTTTGTGATTTAATTAATTCTTCAGCTGATTTGATATAATCATCATTTTCTGAAGGATAAATATTAACTGCATCTGCATCATAAGTTGCTGGATCTGGGTTTACTTTTAAACCGTTAGCGAAACAATAGTTAACTGTAGTAACCCAGTCACCATCACCTAAAACCGCAGAAATAACAGCACCTTTCATAGTCTGTGGATCTGATTTCCAGCTTGGTGGTCCGATTAACTTATCTTCACCATAACTCATCCCTACAGCACCCATTACTTGTAAATGGTATTTGTCTTTGCCGTATTTTTCGTCTAATGATTTTTGCACCGAACTGATATAAAAAGGAGCTCCGTCACCCATGATCATTACAGCAAATGCACTTTTATCTGATGTTGGAAATTTAGCACCTTGATCAAATTCTTCAATAAATTTCATTTGCATATTGCGTAATTCAGACAACCAATCTTGACGAATGATTTCTAAGTTTACACCATTTTTTTCCATTAAGGACCCTTTTGTTGTTTTTGGTCCACCATTAGAAACAATAATTCCAGATTGTGCATTCCAAGCATAACCCGCAATTCTTACTAAAGGTTTATTGCTTACTTCGTTTGAAATATCTTTTGTAGGCAATTCAATTTTATCTGCATTTACTACATTGTTTACTTCCACTTTGTCTAAAGTAATTCCATCTAATTTCTTTGAAACTTCAGTTCTAAGTCCTGGAGATAAAAAATAGATTGCTCCTAATATCCCACCAATACCAAGAATAACAATAAGTAATTCTGATAACGTCGTTAGTTTATTTGTTCTAAGAATTTTTCCCATTATATATAAAAGATTTAGTTTTGGTTGTTAAAATATATCGCCAAAGCCACCAGCATTTTGCTTATCTTCTTTGGACATTTTGTAATTTGGATTCGAATATTTAGTTGAATCTGGGATGGTATTGTCTCCCGTTTTAATTTTATCTGCTAAAGAATCTAAACGAGAGTATAATTCATCATTATCCACTGAATATTGAGACGTTAAAGTGTCTATATCTAATAAATTTTCAGATGTTCTTGCAATATCTTGAGCAATGGTTGAAGTTACTACTTCTAATGCATACTCTAATTCCCAGTCTTTGGTAAACATCATGGCATTTTTAGCACTTTCTGTAGCTGCCTTTGCATTTTTAGCAAATTCATACTCTTTTCTAAGCATTGTAATTGTGGCATCAAAATCGGCAATCTTAATATCTATAGCTGTTCCGGCTAAAGTTAATTTTCGATCCATTTTACCTAAGACATTAGCTCGCACACCATATTTTTGAATAAAACTTTTACTTTGTTCATATTGATTTGAAATACGTTGCGAATTACTTAATTTCTTAGCCAATTCACTTTGCAAGGCTACATATTCATCGGTATCTTTTGCTCCTGCACCGTGTTGTCTAACCATTTCATCCATCGCTGATTTTAACTTTTCAGATTGTCGTTGCAAGCTTAACAATTGTTCTTGGTAATCTTTGGCTTCCTTTTCAGATTTTGAAGCTTCCATTTCCATTTCATTTTTAAGCCCTTTTAGTTTTGCTTTGGTATTCTTAAAAACTTCACGGTTTTTAATCATTTTTTGTTTTTGTTCCTCTAATTCATTGAAAGGATTACTTTGAATTAAGGCTTTATGAATATTTTTAGCCGTAAAACGTAACGCTTTCATAATGACAGGGAACATAATTACTAAGAAAATCAAGAAAATAGCAGTGGCAGATAATGCAATTACTTGACCTAACATGGTAAATAAAGGAGGTATAATATAGGTCCAGGTTAAATAACCTCCAATTCCTAATAACCCAAGAGCGATTACCCAAAAAAGCCCTTTTTCTCCTTTTTTTAATGAATTTGCTTTTAATGCGATTTCACCTTTAGATTCATCAAAGTGCTTTAAAATTGGTAATTCTAATAAAGTACTTTTTTCTTGTTCGTATTTATTCATTGATTTTATAAGTATTGATTGATTCCACTTATGACTAAATTGATTGAATCGACAATTTTTTGCTTGGCAAAATTATTGGCTTCTATTTTTAATTGAAGTTCTCTAAGTTCTTGTTCGTTTTTACTATCGATATTTGCTAATAAAGATTTCTTTTCCTGTAATTCTTGCTGCATTTGAAGAATTTTGGCTTCCAAATCAGAAATAGAAGCTGTTAATGATGCTTTCTCTTTTTGAACCAAATTGCTTAAATCTTGTTTTTTTGCATTGCCAGTAGCATCATATTTAGTATGTACCTTGTTAATTTCTTCAATATAAAACTTTGATTTTTCTAATAAATATTCTTTCGTTAAATCAGGTTTTATAGATTTACCCATCATAAAAGCCATTTGATAACTTTGTGGGTTTGTAATTCCTACAGCTACCACAGATTTATACATTTCAAAAAAATCGAAATCATCTAAATTTAATGATTCAAATCCTTTTTCATATACGTCTAGAATTTCATTTACAAAAGGATTGGCAAAATTATCCTGAGATACTTGTGCTATTTTTGCTTCTGGAAATTTATTCGTTTGTGTACCAGAATTTGTCGTTTGTTGTGATGAATTTGATTTTGATGATTCCTCTTTTTTTGTAGTATTTTCAGATTCGTTTATAAATAAACTCTTCCAATTAAAACCTTCTTTTGACATGGATTACTTGTTATATTGTTCTTAATTATACGCAAAAACTTTGTTAAAGTTACAATTTTAATAAAATATTCATTTACTATTAAAAAATAAAAAATAAAAAAAGCCAATTAAATTGGCTTTCTATTTTAGTTTAATGATGCATTATGTCTTGATGTGAACCCTTTTTCTTTAAATTCTTCCATTAATTTTTCAGAATCTTTTACAATTTCTTCTCCATCCTTCTTGTCATAACCATTTTCAATAAGTCCTTGACCTTCTTTAATTGCTTTTTCAGGCTGATCTAAAAAGTAATAAATTTTACCTAAATTAAAATAGGCAGAATATCTAATTTTTTTACTGCCTTTATCATCATTTGGATACTTGTTCTTTAAAGATTCAAAATAAGCTATAAGCGGTTGTAACTTTTCTTCAGTTTCCGAAATAGGTGTAGTCGCTTTCATTTCGCTGAAGATAGTTTTTACGGCTTCAATCGCATCTTTTTGAATTTGTCCTTCTTCCTCTTTTGAATCTAAGATCCAAAGAATAAAGCGTTCTTCTTGAGGTTGAAAACCAAATTTAGCATTTAAGTGCTTATTTACATTGCTTTTCAAATAATTTATATAAGAATTGAGCTGCAACTTATAATTATTATATCTATTTAATTTATAATCTTTCTCAGCCTCGTAAGAAGTAGTAAATTCTTTACTTTCTATGCTAACGCTTTGAGAAACACTAAATGAAGCTTCACCATTAGCTGTTTTTGTTGAAGAAGAAGACAAAAATCTATTATTATTTCCCTTTTGATCTGGTTTTGTTTCTTGAGTAACAGTAAATGTAGTAGCAACATTTACGTTAGATTTTCCAGTATAACTACTTATTGCTTTATAAAGTTTATAGCTTTTTATAACTTTACCTTCTTTATTTTTTTCTTCAACCAATCGATTTGATATGGAAACGTTTTTCTCAATGAAATCTTCCATTCTAATGTTTACAGTTACTGTGGGTCTGTCATCAGAAAATTTCCATCCATGAATGATAATTTCATTAGTTATGCTTTGTGCATCTGGTCTATAACTAATATTATCCGCTATCTCAGTGTAAACATTATAAACTCTATCTTCTAAAGGGATATTATATATTGGCAATTGTTGGTATTCAGCAAAAACTGAAAAACGATCTAAATCCACTTTAGGAGCTTTTTGAGCAAATACAGTTGCTGTTAAACATGCAATTAAAAAAGTAAGTTTTTTATTCATATTATATAATCAAAAAACTCTTATTATCTTAATTTAAGACAATAAGAGTTGTATTTATAAATTGTTATTTATTAACTATTTAAAGCTTCAGCACCACCAACAATTTCAAGAATTTCTCCAGTAATAGCCGCTTGACGCGCTTTATTATAAGTTAATTTTAATTGATTTCTTAATGCTGTTGCATTATCGGTAGCTTTATGCATTGCTGTCATCCTAGCTCCGTGTTCCGATGCAAAAGAATCACGAACAGCTTTATATAATTGCGTTTTTAACGATTTTGGAATTAAAGTTAATACAATTTCTTCTTTCGAAGGTTCAAAAATATAATCAGATGAAATTTCTTCACCGCCTGAAATTGGTGCAAGTGGTAAAAATTGTTCTGTTTTAACAACTTGAGTGGCAGCATTTTTAAAATGATTGTAAACCAATTCAATTTTATCGTACTCACCAGCTACAAATTTGTCCATTAAAACCTGAGCTACATCAGCTACATTTTCAAAAGTTAATTGATCAAAAATGGCACTTTGATTCTCAACAACTTTATTGGTTTTCTTTAAAACATCATTTCCTTTTTTTCCAATTGCAAAAACATCAACTGTTTTTCCTTTATAAAATTCAGTACGACTTTTAACTTCTTTAATAACATTTGAGTTAAAAGCACCACATAAACCTCTGTTAGATGTTACGGCAACGATAAGAACTTTATTTACCTCTCTTTGTTCAGCAAAAGCTCCTCCAGTGTTTCCATCTAGAGTAGCACTTAAGTTTTGTAATAATTCCGTTAATTTTTCTGCATAAGGACGCATAGCTGTAATAGCATCTTGTGCTTTTTTAAGCTTAGCAGCAGAAACCATTTTCATCGCAGACGTAATCTGCATCGTAGATGAAACGGAACTAATTCTATTTCTAATTTCCTTTAAGTTTGCCATTTTTTTAATTTGTCAATTTGACAATTATCAATGTGTCAATTGATTAATCGACACATTGACTAATTGAAAATTAATTAATATTTTGCAGAAATTTCTTTTGCTACTTTAGCTAAAACATCAGTAATATTATCATCAAATTTACCTGCTTTTAATGCATCTAAAGTATCTCTGTGTTTTGCATTTAAATATGCTAAGAAATCTTTTTCAAATTCTTTTACTTTTTCAACTGGAACATCTTTTAATAAGTTTTTAGAACCAGCATAAATAATTGCAACTTGGTCTTCAACTGTAAATGGATCATTTACTGCTTGTTTTAAGATTTCTACGTTACGTTTTCCTTTTTCAATTACATTTAAAGTAACGGCATCTAAATCAGAACCAAATTTAGCGAAAGCTTCTAACTCACGGTATTGTGCTTGGTCTAATTTTAAAGTACCTGCTACTTTTTTCATTGATTTAATTTGAGCATTACCTCCTACACGAGATACAGAAATACCTACGTTAATTGCAGGACGAACCCCAGAGTTGAATAAATCTCCATCTAAGAAAATCTGTCCGTCAGTAATAGAGATAACGTTTGTTGGGATATATGCAGAAACGTCACCCGCTTGTGTTTCAATGATTGGTAAAGCTGTTAATGAACCACCACCTTTAACGATTGGTTTTAACGATTCTGGTAAATCGTTCATGTTTTTAGCAATATCATCATCGGCAATGACTTTAGCAGCACGCTCTAATAATCTTGAGTGTAAGTAGAATACGTCTCCAGGATAAGCCTCACGTCCTGGTGGTCTTCTTAATAATAAAGACACCTCACGGTAAGCTACCGCTTGTTTTGATAAATCATCATAAATGATTAATGCAGGACGACCTGTATCACGGAAATATTCTCCAATTGATGCACCAGCGAATGGAGCATAAACTTGCATAGCAGCAGGGTCAGAAGCATTAGCAGCAACAATTACTGTATAAGCCATAGCGCCTTTTTCCTCTAATGTTTTTGCAATTGCAGCAACTGTAGAGGCTTTTTGACCTACAGCTACATATATACAATATACTGGTTTCCCAGCATCATAAAATTCTTTTTGATTTAAGATGGTGTCAATACAAACTGTTGTTTTACCTGTTTGACGGTCACCAATAACTAACTCACGTTGTCCTCTACCCACTGGAATCATAGCATCAATTGCTTTGATACCTGTTTGTAATGGTTCTGTTACGGGTTGACGGAAGATAACTCCAGGAGCTTTTCTTTCTAAAGGCATCTCATATAACTCACCACCAATTGCACCTTTACCATCGATTGGGTTACCTAAAGTATCTACAACACGACCTACGATTTCTTCACCTACTTTAAGAGATGCAATACGTTGTGTTCTTTTTACATTTGAACCTTCTCTTACACCAGTAGATGGTCCTAATAATACCACACCAACATTGTCTTCTTCTAAGTTCAATACAATTCCTTCCAATCCATTATCGAATTGAACTAACTCACCGTATTGAGCATTAGACAATCCATACACACGTGCAATACCGTCACCTACTTGAAGTACTGTTCCAACTTCTTCTAATGAAGTACCAGATTGAAAACCTGATAATTGCTTTTTTAATATTGCTGATATCTCAGCAGGTTTAATTTCAGCCATTTTAATTTATAATTTTAACACTTAAAGAAGTGCGATCACTATTATTAATTACTAAACTCTCTTTTTAATTGTTGTAAACTATTTACAACAGAAGCATTATATTGTTTGTCACCTATTCGTAATACAAACCCACCAATAATAGATGGATCTACAATATTCTTAAGTGTTATTTTTTTATTTGAAAAACTAGCAATCTTAGCTAATACTTTTTCTTCTAAATCTTTTGTAATTGGAAATGCGGTAGTAACCACTGCAGTTTCCATATTATTCAATTCATCAAATAAAGTATTGTACTGTGAAGCAATTGTTGCTAAAATTTCGAATCTGCTATTTTCTTGTAGCAAACGAAATAATTCTTTAGTTTCTCCTTGTGCTGAAGCAAATACTTCAGATATAGCAGCAAACTTAGTAGGCCCTTTTACAACAGGACTTTTCAAAAAATCTTTCAATTCTTTGCTTTCTTTTACAGCAGCAACAATTTGTAACATATCGTTATTTACTTGTGCTGTTGTATTGTTTGCTTGTGCAATATCTAGAATAGCCTTAGCATATCGGATAGCTGCTCTACTGGTTGCCATAATTAACTTAATTTAGCATCATCTAACATTTTCTCAACTAATTTAGCTTGAGCGTCATTGTTAGCTAATTCTCCTTTTAATATTTTTTCTGCAATTTCTAAAGACAAAGTAGAAACCTGAGATTTAATTTCAGCCATAGCTGCATTTTTCTCACCTTCAATAGTTGCTTTTGCTTGAGCAATCATTTTTTCACCTTGTGCTTGTGCTTCTTCTTTAGCGTCTGCAATCATTTTTTCTTTAATTTCACGCGCTTCTTTAATCATGGTATCTCTCTCCGCACGAGCTTCTGCTAATAATTTCTCATTATCAGCTTTTAAATTTTGCATGTCTTTTTTAGCGTTTTCAGCTGCTAACAAAGCATTTTTAATTCCTTCTTCACGTTCTGTGATTGAGTTCATAATTGGTTTCCATGCAAATTTAGCTAATAAAATTAATAATATTACTAAAATTAATGCTTGCCAAAAAAACAATCCAAATGAAAAATCATTAATTAACTTATCCATTGTTGAAAATTATATTTATTCGTTTAATCTCTTTTTAAAAACAAGACCTGCAACCAACCGTTACAGATCTTTGTTTCTTTGTTTTAATTAAGCTGCGAAAAGTGCTGCGAAAGCAACCCCTTCTAATAAAGCCGCGATAATAATCATCGCAGTTTGAATTTTACCAGCAGCTTCTGGTTGACGTGCAATAGCATCCATTGCTGATCCACCAATTCTTCCTAAACCTAATCCAGCACCGATTACTACTAAACCTGCACCAATAATTCCTGGAATTGTCATAACTATTTGATTTATATATTAATTAAACTAAATTCTATTTTAAATAATTGCATTATCATGCTCTCCTAACATATCTTCACTATGGTGTTCATCATGATGATGATCTTGAACTGCCATACCGATAAATAAAGCCGATAACATTGTAAATACAAACGCTTGTAAAAACGCTACTAATATTTCGATAATTGAAATAAATAAGGTTAATCCAAAAAATGAAGGCCCAGCCACCCAGTTTTTGAAAATAAAAATTAAACCAATTAAACTCATTACTACTATGTGTCCTGCAGAAATATTTGCATAAAGACGTATCATAAGTGCAAAAGGTTTTGTTAACGTCCCTAATATTTCAATAGGGATTAATGCAATTTTCATTAAAACAGGAACATCTGGCATCCAAAAAATATGTTTCCAATAATCTTTGTTAGCACTAAATTGTGTTACAACATAAGTAAACAAAGCCAAACAAGCAGTTATTGCTATATTCCCAGTTACATTAATTCCTAGAGGTGTTAATCCAAATAAGTTTAGAATTAAAATAAAGAAAAATACAGTTAATAAATAACCCATAAATTTTCTATATTTTTTCTCACCAATATTTGGTAAAGCAACTTCATCACGAATAAAAATCACCAATGGCTCAAGCACTTTTCCAAAACCAGCTGGAAGAGGTCCTTTTCTGTAAGATTTAGCTAAACCTACAAATATGAAAAACATTAAAATTGCAGTTACTAGCATCGCTACTACATTTTTAGTTATTGAGAAATCCAATGGTTTTTCATTTGTTGGATGATGGTGCTCATCATAATTCAATTGTCCTTCCGCATTTGTTTTGTAAATTTTACCATGATGTAAGGCATAGTAATTCCCATCTACTTCAGCAATTTCTTCACCATGATGAAATTTCGAAGAAGAAAACAATTTTAAACCATTATCAATCAAGATGACTGGTAAAGGAAATCCATAATGTTTTCCTGTTTCCTCATCAGAGAAAAAAGTAAAATCATGAGAATCTTGTAAGTGATGATCGATGAAAGCTTTTATTTTAGATTTTTTATCAGTTGGCTCTGCTTCTTCATGTGATTCAGCGTGTGCAACATGAGATTCATGTGATGTTTCAGTAGCTACATGAGTAGAATCTGAAATGGTATTAGCAGAACTAAAAAATGGTAGTATCGCTACTGCGAAAGCTACAAATAAATGAAGTGGTCTTTTTGAAATCACCATAACGTTATAAAATGTTCTTTTTACGGTCGTTAAAAATTTTTGCAAAAGTACAATTTTAATTAATATTTCAAGTTTCTAAAATACTTTTTTTTGAGAATTTATCATTTTTTTTATCTAATAGTTGTTTTTGTTTAACAATCTCGCTGTAAAATAGACATCTATGCATAAAAAAAGGACAAACAAAATAAAAAAATAACCTTTCTCAAAAGTATTTACGGGTTCGTTTTGCAATACGGGTGCTATAAAAACATAACACGCAATCACTTTAATCGTTAACGTAACCAAAAAAACATAGCCTAAGATAGCTTCATTTTTATTTTTGACAAAATCATGAACCAATAATAAAATGGCACTACTAATGCTTAAAAAAGCAAAAATTTGATGGAGACTATACTGTGTTTTTTCAAAATCAGGCTCCCATTGGAAAACTGCAATTACTAATCTATTGGCTAAATAAATAATAATAAGAAATAAGATATATTGTAAGTATAATGCTTTATTGAATTTCATTTATGATTCTATTGATTGAATTGTTACTATTACTCTCCTTTATTAATTTGATTGACTTGCTTAATAACGAAATACAAAGCTACAAAGACACCCAATAAAATACTTAACTTTTGAATGTAATGAGTTTGGTATTTTTCATCTAAAAAAACACCTAAATAATTAAAGCCAAAAATCACAACTCCCATTTGAAAAGGAATCGTAAGTAATGCCAACCATTTATTGTACTTATTATTTTTCATCTCACAAATATAAAATAAAAAAGAGGTTGCAAAATACAACCTCTTTTAAAACTAATTCATCTTTTTATTTAAAATTCGTAACGAACGGTAAAGTTCCAAGTTCTTCCTAAACCAAAGAACGCATTGTTTCTTGTAGCTAAACCATTATACAAATTACCATTATCTCTAAAAGTAGCATTAGAAGGAGCTGATGGGTCATATGTACTTGGATCAACACTATCCGCTTGATAACTTGTGTTTGATTCAGAAATATATTTTCTATTTAAAATATTATCTACATTTAAACGTAAGTCTATAAAATTGGTAACATTTACTCTAAATCTGTAAGAAGCAAAAGCATCTGTAACCGCAAAACTTGGTAATCTTACAGGAGCTTTAAAAGCGAATACATCACCATAAAAAACAGGATCATATCTTTCTAAAGCTGGAGAAGAATACATTCGGTCTGAATACTTAATATTTGAACCTAATCTGAAATTCTTAAAGAATTCATATTCTGCTCCTAAAGAAGCCATTAATTGTGGAGCACCACCTATTTTTTGTCCATCAATCAAAAGAATTGAAGGTTCTAATAAATTACCACTTGTATCAGGTCTTAAATCTTGGAAAATTGCATTTGAGCTATATTTCCATTCACCAACAGATAATGTTCCGTTTAAGATTAATTTTCTAATTGGTGCAGCAGTAACATCTAGTTCAATTCCTCTATTTACTCTATTAATACCAGAAGTGGTACCAAAGTTTCCTAATTCTGGAGTATAATAAGGCGTTTCAGAATCTTTATGATCCGATGAATATGCACTAATATTTAAGCTCACACTTCTTGATCTAAAACCGTATCCTACCTCAATAGATTTGAATTTTTCATTTCTGTAATTCGGATTAATATCATTATTTAACCCACTATAAACGGTTACGAATACAGGTGGTCTAGATACAAAACCTGTATTTGCCCAAATGTTATGCTTTGAAGTTATATTAAAATTCACGCCAAATTTTGCATTGTAACCATCAATTGGTAATTCGCTTGTAGCAACGCTGTAGTTGTTATCAATATCATAGTTGTCAGATCCAGGAACAGATTCTTCATATTCTCCTAAAGTATAAGCAACTCTTTGAATAAATTGTCTATTAAATCCACCTTGTGCCAAGAAGTTAAATCTCCAAATATCCCATTCTATTTGAGCAAACGAACCTAAATAAGCAATTTTAGCGTCGTATTTATAATCAACTGGTGTTGCTCCTAAGTTTTTCTTAGTAAAATCTAAAATAGGTTCTGGTAATGCTGTGTTATTAGTATATAGTGAATAACTTGGAGTCGTAAAATAATCTGGATCGTAACCGTCTGCTCCAAATAAATCATTTACAATTCTTGTTTTATTGTACACTGTTTTACGCGCATCTAAACCATAGTTTAATTTTAAATTTTTTGTCAATTGTGTACTTAAATTTAAAATTCCACCATAAAAAGTTTGGTTGGTAATTTCTGACAATAATGAAATACCATTTGTTGTATTTGCTCCACTCCAAACCGAGTTAATATAATACAAATTGCCATCTACATCAGCATAGTTTGGGTCTCTTTGGTAATAAGATCCAAAATATTCCGCAACTTCACCTGAATTATATTGATTGATAAAATCTAAATCGATTTGACCCACTTCATTTGTTAATTGATTTCCAGAAGCCCCTAAAATTCTTCCTGAAAAATTGGTGCTTCCACTGGTTCCTTTAGAACCGTATAATTTTGCAGATAACTGCGTTTTATCTGTAAAGTTGATATCCCATTGAAAAATTCCCAATGGTTTGTGTCCAAAATTTACTTTAGTAGCATATTGTTCGTTATCCAAATAACCCCAATCACTATTGTATTTATAATTTGGATCGTCTACACCATTTCCTCTTTCAATGTAAGTAGCTAATGAAATATCAGACATTCTTTGATTGTGCCATTGTGGCGAACCAAACACTTTAAATTGAAAATCGTGTTTCCCTTTTTTATATCCTAAAGCTAAATAGTAGGAATACGCTTCAAAGTTGGTAGCCGCTACATATCCATCTCCAGAAGTAGCACTTAGTAAAACATTTGCAGAAAATCCACTTTTTAATAATCCTGTTGCATACGATCCTACAAATTTTCTATACCCATTATTTCCAGTAGCGTTGTATAAAAATCCTCCTTTATCATAATTAGCATCTCTCAAAATCATATTAAAAGTACCTGCAACAGAAGAGTTTACTAATTTAGAAGCTCCTAAACCTCTTTGCAACTGAATCGAAGAAGCCACATCATTCATAGAAGCAATATTAGCCCAATCCACAATACCTGCTTCTAAGTCATAAACAGGGATACCATCGATCATTGGAGAAATATTATTTTGTTCAAAACCTCTAACATTCATTCTAGTATCGCCGTAACCGCCTCCAACTCTTGAAGTATATACTCCAGGCATATGGCTCGTTAATTCAATAAAGTCTTTATTAGAAACTTTTTCACGCATTTCGTAATTTCTCATCGTAGAGGAAGAGATAGGTGTTTTTCTATCTTTGATAACGTCGATACTTGAGGTTGTTACGATAATGTCTCTTTCGGTAACTGTATTTTCTTCCAAGTAAATAATTCCTAAATCAATTGTAGACTCATCTCCTTTACCATAAAATGGAAAAGATTTAGAAATAAATCCATTCATAGAAACTTCTACTGTACCATAGGTTTTAGTAGTAGTCAAAGAAAATGTACCGTCAAAATCTACCGTAGCTTGATCAACAGCAGTAGTTCCATCTGCACTAATAGTTACTAATGCGCCAAACAAAGAAAGTTTTTCTTTGTCATCTTTCACCACTCCTTTAAATTTTGTTTGAGAGAACCCTTGAAAGGAAACTAATAGTAATAATAGTAAATAGCCAATAATTTTTTTCATAAAACTCATTTTTTAAAACGAGTGCAAAGTTTGTCTTAAAAAAAATTTAAAAAAAAATTGGATTATTTAACAAAATAACATTGTCTTGTGATTTTTTTATTTATTGACAATTAAAATGCTTTTTTTGTGTTAATTTTTTATTCTTACAAAAGAAATCATTTTATCAAAAAATGAAATATCAATTTTTTATGCCATTTTTTTAATAAGAATACAAAAGTAGAAATAGGGCTTAATTTTTTTTAAAATAGTCTAAAAACAACAAAAAGCCTTCAATTTGAAGGCTTTTTGTTGTTAAAAAGTGTTAATTTTTCTATTTTTTATCTCCTTTTGGAGTATCAACTAATGGCTTTTGTGTCGATTTCATAGAGCAAGTTGCTTCAAAAACAGCTCCAGATTCCACTGAAAGTCTACTAACTACTACATCACCTTTTATATGTGCAGTAGATTTAACTGTTAAAAGTTCGTCTACCTCTAATTTACCAGTATACTTACCTTCTACATCTACGTTTTTACATTTAATATCACCTTGAACTTCTCCTGATGTTCCGATAACTAATTTTCCTCCGGAAGTATAGTTTCCAATTAATGTTCCATCTAGTCTAAAGTCTTCTTTGGTTTCAATATCTCCTCTAATGACTGTTCCTTGGACTATTCTGTTTGTTTTTCCTAATGGGTTACTTTCTGGTGCTTTATTTTTATCAAACATAGCTTGTTGCGTTTTGGGGGTTTATTTATGTTGTTTTTTATTTAATCCATTCTTGAAGCTTCTTCTTTACTTGAATAATTTTATAATCGTCTGAAGAAATTACATAAACTTGATCTTTAATTTTGTAATCTTTATATTCCTGCAATACACTTAAAGTAGCACGAGCTACTTCTTCTGTAATTAAACCATGTATTACAACAAAATTTTCTTCTAAGGTATAAATATCTACTGAGCGTTTTAGATCATCATTTCTTCTGGCTGCTAAATATTTATCTATTTTTTCAATCAACTTATTTGTACTTTCTTCCTCACCGTTAGTATTTTTAGGAAAAACTAATTTCCATGTACTGGTTGGTGAAGTATCAAATTGCAAAGCTTCTAACTTAGGAATATGATTTCGTAATAAATCCTCTGCTTCTTTGCCTTCATCAGTATTAGGATAAGTTAGCGCTACATCATTTAGGGCTTTTTTATATTCCTCAACTCCTTTCAATCTTCCAACAACATTGGCCTTCAACATTTCAAATTTAGGTAACGATTCTTCACCAATATATTGTTCAATTCTTTGTTGTACTTCTTCATAAACCTCTCTAAGTTGGTTTTCAGTATATTTTTTATACAATTTATTGAAAACTATTTCGGGTCGGGTATCATCTTCAATAGATAAAGAAGGGTCTTTTAAAATTTGAGCATAGCGTGTATCAGGATATTCTGCAATAATTTGTTCTTTATAGGTAGCCGCTTTTGCTGGGTTTATAATTTCATATATTTTGAACAAATTATATTTTGCAGGTAAAATTAATCGCTCTTCTGGATTATTTTTAAGTAATTGTTCTAATCGATTAGCAGCCAATTGATATTCTTTAAATTTTTCTTTGTATATCGTACCTAGCTGAAAATAGGCAAAATTTCTGTCTTTTGCCAAACTATCTATGAGTGTTTGTCTTTTAGGCAACTTATTTAAATAGTAGGTTACTTCATATTCTGGTTTAGTAATTGCAATTACTAATGAAGAATCTTTAGTTGTTACTTCATTTTCACCAGCTCCATTTTCAACATCATTTAAAGAAGCATTGGTTTTATTGTCCTCTAATTTCCAATTTTCTTTCCATTTTTTCTTTCCCCATTTATTCTGGAAGTCTTTTTTCCCATAGGCAACTGTCACTGGGTTATAAAAATAGAATGTACTTTGATCTTCTATTCCCATAGGAGGAAAATTCCCTGGAGGCATATTCCCATTTGGTTTAAGAGCAGCCGTATTTGCCAAGGCTTGGTTTTCTTGTTTTATAGCTTCTTTCTCAGCTTTTTCTGCTTCAATTTTAGCTTGAAGAGAATCTGCAATTTTTATTTTTTGAATATGAGCTTCAAAATAATTTTTTCTTTCTAATTCTCCCATGGCAACTATAGCTAAAATACTATCGTTATCGTGTGCTATGGTTTCGTATTTGATAACGTCTTCTAAATTATCTCTTTTCTTTTTAAACTTTCGATATTCTTTTGTTCTATTATCCAAATGAATTAGAGTACTATCATAATATTGTCCCGCTAATTTATATTGCGCTTCTTTGAAGTACATTTCTCCAATATTTCTATAATTAGAAGCATTTAAATAACGGTCTTGAGAGACTGTTCGCAAAGACTTATTGTACCATTTTTGAGCGGTAGAATCGATTTCTAATTGGTCATAAAAAAGACCCATTTGATGGTATAAAACATCTAAATAAGGTCTGTTTTCTCTATCTTCTATAAGTTTGTTAAATTTTTCAGTAAAAAGTAATGTGTCACCATTTTTGTAATCAAACTGAGCTGCTTGTCTTGCATGTGCTTGTATGACATATCTCCTTGGAGACTTTCTATTCATATCAATTACTTCCTGAAAACTTGCAAAAGCACTATCCTTGTAAGTTAAAGACTCATATAACTGACCTAAAATAAATGCATATCTAGCTTTTTGTTCTTTATTCTTCGTATTTTCTTTTGCTATTTTTAAGGTCGCAACTGCACTATCATTTGAGCCTGTTTTCATATAGGCTTCTGTTAACATGGCATTCGCATCTGCTAAGTCTTGCCCTTCTATTTTATCATCTTCTAAAAGCTTTTTAAGATTTTCAATGGCAGTTTCGTCATTATCTAAACGAATATTAACCTTTTCTCTCCATACTTTTGCATGATAAATCTTATCACTTGTAGGGTATTTATATAAAATGTAGTTGAGTGCTTCCAAAGAAGGTAAATAGCGATTGTCATAATATCTTGCTTTTCCAAGCAAAAGATAAGCTTCATCCATTTGCGGATTTTTTTCCTTACCTTTTATATTCATAGAATGTTTTTGAATCGCTTTTACCGCTTTTTCTTCTGCTCTTTCAAAATTTGGATTTTTTTTATCACCAGGCATTAAATCCTCTTCTTTTATACCCATTCGTTCAACAGGTAATATTTCCCAAAAATTATCTTTGTAAGTCAGTACTAATTCAGCTTTCCCAGCTTCTAATGCCAAATTACCATTGTACAGAATATTATATTCTGTAGTTATAGCATGAAAATTTCTATTGATAAACTTATCTTTTTTAACTGAACAAGCAATTAAAAAGAAAAGAAAACCAATAATAAATGAATATTTAAGTATATTGTTTTTCAAGATGAAACGCTTTAATTCTTTAACTACAATTTTCTCTTTTTAGTATAAAGAATGGTAAAAATACACTTCTTTTTTTGATGTAAAAAAAAACAAGTATATTTTTCTCTTTTAGTCTTGAATGCTTTTTAAATCTTTAATTGCTTTGAATGCAATATCAATTTGATTGTCACTTACAATTATTGTAAACTCATTCGTCGTTGAAATTACTTCATGAATAATAATTCCTTCCCAAGCCAAACGTTGAAAAATATAGTAATAAACACCAGGGACTGAAACATTTTCTTGAGGTAATTTTACAGTAATTGAAGATAGATTTTCTATTTTATGGGTGATCTTCTCTGTTTTTAATAAATCTGCTACTAAATAAGCAGCTGAAGTACTGATAATTATATTGGACTCATTTACACCTCTTGAAGAAGTATAAAAAACATCTGATTCTTTATTAATTTCTGATAATAACTTTGCTTGATTGTCTAATAAAGTTTCCGAAATTGTAAATGCATAATCTGTTAAAGAAGAACGAACCGTAATTTCACCTGTATTCTTTAAAACTCTAGAAATTTTATGATTGATTTTAAAATCCAATTCTTCTGATAATCTTTTTAAAGACATAACAATTGCACCTTGTTTCACATCTTTTCCTAATTCTTTTTCTAAATAAGGCATCATTACTCTGGACAAAGAGGTTAAGTTAATTATGCCTTGAGATAGTGAATTCAACAAAAAGGGTTTTGACTTAATATATTGTTCTACAACAGAAGATATTGTTTTCATAAGTATTTGATTTTTTTACAAATATAATTAAAAAACACAAAATGTTATATTTATAACTTAAAAATAATAAAAAGCTTCTTCTATATGTTCTATAACAAAATCTGAATTTTCTTTGTGAATAGCAATAATATCAAAACGAATACTAACATCCATATCATGAGAAATTACATATTCATTTATAGCTTTTACTAATAATTGAATCTTTTTTGGTTTTACAAAGTCTTGAGGTAAACCAAAATCCAAACTAGATCTCGTTTTTACTTCAATTACAGCTAAAATGTTCTCTTTTTTTGCAATGATATCAATTTCGGCTTTATCATATCTCCAATTAGTTTCCAATAGTTCATACCCATTAGCTTCTAAATATAATACTGCTTTTTCTTCACCAATTCTTCCTAATTCATTGTGTTCCGCCATTTCTAAATGTTTTCATCAAAAATTTTAAATACACAAGTTCTCTATTTAAATTGTAGTTGAATCTCTTTATCGTTCACTTCAAACGAAACATGACTTCCAAAAACTAAAGTACGATTGTCTTTTTGATGACCTGCACAAAATTCAAAAGCAATTGGAATATTATATTCTTTCGCAATCGCTGTAATAATTTGCACTTCATTTTGTCCAAAAGGAATTTCGTTATCGTGCATGTCTCTCATACTACCCACAATGATTCCTTTAGCATTTTCAAAATAACCATTACGTTTCAAATTGTACATCATTCGATCCACATGATATAAATATTCATCCAAATCTTCAATGAAAAGAATTTTGCCCTGAGTAGAAATTGAAGAAGATGAGCCTAATAAACTATACAAGATGGAAATATTCCCTCCGACTAATTCTCCTTCTGCTTTCCCTTTTACATCATACGATTTAGAAGGGAGTGTATAATTTAATTTAGTCCCAAATAAAGCATCTTTCAAAGTTTGTTTTACTTTTTCAGGAGCATTTGGAACGGTAAAAGGCATAATAGAATGTAAGGTGGCAATTCCTAATGTATTTAAATGACTATGCAAGACGGTAACATCGCTAAAACCCATAACCCATTTTGGTTTTTTGGAAAATTTAGTAAAATCTAACAAATCGATAATTCGAACCGTACCATAACCTCCTCTTGCACACCAGATTGCTTTTACGTTGTCATCGTCCATCATTTGTTGCAAATCGGCAGCACGCTCCACATCTGTCCCGCCTAACTGACAGCTATCTAAACCAATCGTTCTTCCTAATTTTGCTTTTAAACCCCAAGATTCTAAAAGTTCAATTGCTGGTTTCGCCTCTTCTGGCATAAATTTTCTAGCAGTACATACAATGGCAACGGTGTCGCCTTTTTTTAAATAAGGTGGTAGTTTCATTTTTTGTTGAGAATGTGCGTATAATGATAAATAAAATAGTATTCCAAAATAAACAAACTTCATAAATTGTAAAAGTTTACTTCAAAAATACATAAAATAAAAGACAAAAATTCGTCAATTCATTCCTAAAGAATTATTTTTGCATGTTTTTCTGAGTGTTTTTCAGAATTTAAAATTCAATCTATTTATGTTAGAAAATCCAAAAAGATATACGATAACTGCTGCATTACCTTATACTAATGGCCCAATACATATTGGTCACTTAGCTGGTGTGTATGTACCCAGTGATATTTATGCTAGATATTTACGTTTACAAGGTAAAGATGTTGTTTTTGTTTGTGGAAGTGATGAACATGGTGTGGCCATTTCAATGAAAGCAAAGAAAGAAGGAATCACACCACAAGAAGTAATTGATAAATATGATGGTATTATTCGTCAGTCGTTTATCGATTTCGGAATTACTTTTGACAATTATTCCAGAACTTCCGCACCAATTCATCATCATACAGCACAGGATTTCTTTAAAAAATTATATCAAGAAGGGAAGTTTATTGAACAAACTACCGAACAATTATATGATGCTAAAGCGGATCAGTTTTTAGCCGATCGTTTCGTAACAGGGACTTGTCCGAAATGTGAAAACCCAGAAGCGTATGGAGACCAATGCGAACGTTGTGGTTCTTCACTAAATGCTACTGATTTAATTAATCCTAAATCAACTATTACAGGTGAAACTCCCGTTTTAAAATCTACAAAACATTGGTTTTTACCATTAAATGAATACGATGCTTTTTTAAGAGAATGGGTTTTAGAAGGTCATAAAAACGATTGGAAACCAAATGTATACGGTCAAGTAAAATCATGGGTTGATGGTGGTTTAGAGCCTAGAGCCGTAACTCGAGATTTAGATTGGGGAATCGATGTTCCAGTAGAAGGAGCTGAAGGAAAAAAATTATATGTTTGGTTTGATGCGCCTATTGGTTATATTTCTGCAACCAAAGAATGGGCTGCAAGAGAAGGTAAAGATTGGGAACCGTATTGGAAAAATGAGGAAACCAAATTGGTACACTTTATAGGAAAAGACAACATCGTTTTCCATTGTATTATTTTCCCGGTAATGTTAAAAGCGGAAGGTAGCTATATTTTACCCGATAATGTTCCGGCTAATGAATTTTTGAATTTAGAAGGAAACAAATTGTCAACTTCAAAAAACTGGGCGGTTTGGTTGCATGAATATTTACAAGATTTTCCAGATAAACAAGATGTGTTACGTTATGCGTTAACAGCTAATGCTCCTGAAACAAAAGACAATGATTTTACTTGGAAAGATTTTCAAGCGAGAAACAATAATGAATTAGCGGCTATTTTTGGTAACTTCATTAATCGTGTGGTCGTGTTAACCAATAAATATTATGATGGAATTATACCAACTCCAAATGAATTTACTGAAGTAGACGAACAAACTTTAACCGAATTAAAAGCGTATCCTTCTGTAATCTCAAGTTCTGTTGAACGTTATCGTTTTAGAGAAGCCTTAAGTGAAGTGATGAATGTAGCGCGTTTAGGAAACAAGTATTTGGCCGATGAAGAACCTTGGAAAATGGTAAAAGAAAATCCTGAAAGAGTAAAAACACAAATGTATGTAGCGTTGCAAATTGCTGCTGCTTTACAAACTTTATGCGAGCCTTTCTTACCTTTTACATCCGAAAAATTAAAAACAATTCTAAATACAAGTGTGTTAGATGTAAATTGGAATAGCATTAGTAAAAAAACAGATTTGCTTCCTGCTGGACACAAAATAGGAGAAGCACAAATCTTATTTGCACAAATTGAAGATGCCGAAATACAAAAACAATTGGACAAACTAGAAGCTTCTAAAAAAGCGAACCAAATAGCGAATGCTAAAGCAGAACCTCAAAAAGAAGTGGCTACATTTGATGATTTTACCAAATTAGACTTACGTGTGGGTACTATTTTAGAAGCTGAAAAAATGCCTAAAGCAAATAAACTATTAGTTTTAAAAGTAGATACAGGTATTGATGTTAGAACGATTGTGTCTGGAATTGCAGAACACTTTTCTCCAGAAGAAGTTGTGGGTAAAAGAGTGACTGTTTTAGCGAATTTAGCACCAAGAGCGTTACGTGGAGTTGAAAGTGCTGGAATGATTTTAATGACTAATACAGCAGAAGGAAAATTAGTTTTTGTAAATCCTGATACTGAAGGTGTTCTAAATGGAGCATTAATTAGTTAACAATGAGAAATAAATTAGTTATTGTAAACCTGTTGTTTCTCTTCAACATGTTTGTTTATGGTCAAGAATTTAATCATGCGTTTGATTTAAAGTTAAAAGGCAATAGAGATGTTTTCCAAGTAGTTGATTCTATTACCAATACTGTTACTATGTTTTTTAGTGATAAAGAAAAAGTAACTGCGATTCGTTTAAATCATGAGTTTCAAATTATTGATACCTTATCAGCTGATAGACCAGAATCGAAATATGAAGAGATTCTAGGTTATAATAGAAACGGAAATCAAATTGGGCTTATTTGGGCAAAATCAAATAAAACTGAAATTATAGAACAGGGTTTTGATTTTTCAGATAAAAAGATTGTTCAAAAAAAATTTTCTTTGGAATTGAAAAAACAAACTATATTACCTTCTGTCTCAATTAATGATTGTTTTTATTTGATGACTTGTAATAAAATTGATTTAACGATTAACCTTTATATTATTAAAGATGGTAAATTAGACATAAAAAAAATAAATTTAAAGGAGGAAACTTTTTATAACTCTTCAAAAAGAAGAACTCATATTTATGATCTTTTTACTGAAATTGTTTATCCAGAAAACATTTATTCAGAAATTCAAGTTATCACAAAAAATAATTTAGTTTCATTAAAATCTACTAGTGCTAAAAGGAAACTATATGTAAGCGATAATGAAATGATTTTTACTTTTGACAATCATTTAGATGTAACCCAATGTATTTTTATAAATCTTAACTCTTTTGACTATACGCTTAAATACTTTAAAAAGCCGAGTGTTCAAGGAGATGATTTATTTTTCAATTCCAATTCTTATATTTTTAATAATCAGATTTTTCAAATCAAAACAACGGAAGAAGAATTTTATTTAACTTTAAAAGATAGGGATGATAATTTGCTAAAAACACATCATCTAAAAAAATCGGATTCTCTTTATTTTAAAAATTCTCCAGTTTTTCAAGAAAATGGAGATTTTGGTGGTAAAAGAGAATTTGATAAAAGTTCTAAATTTATTAGAAAAATAAACAGTCTAAATTGTGGCTTAACTGTACATAATTTTAATAATAACTATCTTATAACAATCGGAGGTCTATCTACAACTGGCAAAATGACAACTGGTGTTTTTGTTGGAGGTTCAATGTTTGGTGCAACTGGTGCCCTAATTGGAGCTGCTTTAAGTCCTGCTTTAGATAGTTTTAATTCTTATGCAAATCAAAAAGTCGTTTATACAAATTGTCTTTTTGATAAAAGTTTAAACCACTTAGAGGGAGATGTACCTCTCTTTGCTTTTGATCAAGTAAGAAGTTACTTAGATGGCAATAAAAATTTGAAACTTAAAACGCTCTTTAAAGTTAAAGACGTCTATTATTTAGGGTTTTACCAAGACAAACAAAATCAATATTGTCTTAAAAAATTCGATGATTTAATAAAGTAAAATAAGAAAGGAATACAAAATTGTATTCCTTTCTTGTATTTAAAAATTACTTTTCATAATCTATAAATGATAGAAAGCCAAAATCTAAATTTTTCTCAAAATGTAATAATGCAGTTCCAATTCCAACAATTCCGTGGGAAAAAGACAACTGTGCATTTACATCAAATTTATTGAAAGTAGTATCAAAACCAGCCCATTGACTTTCCTGTATTTTATAATCTTCTGTTTTGGTATACCAATATTGAATAGCTTCTTCTAAAAAATTACTTTGGGTTTTTTCTTTCATCAATTTGAAAAAAGAGGCCACTCCTAAACTTCCATAAAATAAATTAGCATCTTTAATAATTTCCTTTTTATCATCTCTAATTTCGCTAGCTCTTGTTAAAGTTTTTAAAGCCAATGCTGCATACTCTTTCCAACCAAAAACATCAGCTGCTCGATGCAATACATAGGCTATTCCTAAATCACCATACATTAACCCAAAAGAGAAGGATTTTGCTTCTGAAACATCATCGGTACAAAAAGGGAAAATGACTTTTTTATTTTCAAACTGATGTGCTGTGGTGTAAAGCAAGGCTTTTTCTATAAGTTTTTGTACTCTTTCTTTTTGAAAATTAATTTGGTGCAAATTAATCAAACTATCAACGATTCCCATCACGCCATGTTTTACTCCTAATTCGATTAGCTTCTTACCTTGACGATCCACATTTGAAATCCAATAAATACCACCAGTTTCAGCGTCAGTCTGCGCTAATTTCTCTATTTTGTCGACCACGTCTGAGAAAAACAAAGTATAATCTTTCTTGCCATACTTCGTGCGTTGTACAAAATAATTGACATACTTTAAGATTCCTGTTACCGGACTCAAATTGTCTTCTTTTAAACTATCAACAAATAATTCTTCTAATATAGGATCATAACTTTCAAAATACATTTCTATGTCTTCTTGCTGCAGCAATCCATTGTCTACATAAAAAGTTAATAGTTTACCAATACTAATAATGTCTTCCACAATATTAGGCCCTTCATAAGAGTCGTTTAAGCCCTCAATGGCTTTTTCTAGAAAAGAGATACTTAAATCGGTATCTCCTAAATAATAATAAAATAAAGAAACCCCTGCTAAACCATTTACGACACCCATGGACGTAAAAATATGATGGTTGTCTTGAATAGCTTCTTCTATTTCTCTTACGATACTACTTTCTGTGATAATGTTATTTGTTTTCATGTTAACTTCCTAATTCTAATTGGTTTTTTACTAAACTAAAATAATCTCCTTTTCTTTCTACTAATTGTGCATGACTTCCCACTTCGCTAATTTCTCCTTTTTTCAGAACTACAATTTGATCGGCATGTTTTACGGTACTTAATCTGTGGGCAATGATTACCACTGTTTTTCCTTTGAAAAAATCGAATAAATTGTCGTGAATTATCTTCTCATTTTCTGCATCTAAAGCTGAAGTAGCTTCGTCAAAGAAAACATAATGTGGATTTTTGTAAACGGCTCTTGCGATTAAGATTCTTTGCTTTTGACCTCCAGAAAGACCACTGCCCGAAGCACCAATTTTGGTGTCATATTTCAATGGTAACGATTCGATATACTCTTCAATATTGGCAATTTGAGCGGCTTTTTTTAACCTGTCATAATCTATTTCTTCATCTGCTGTAGCAATATTCCTTTTAATGGAATCTGAAAAAATGAAACCGTCTTGCATTACAACCCCACAATTTTTTCGTAAATCTTTTGGTGATAGATTTAAAATATTCTGACCATTAAAACTAATATGTCCTGTTATGGAATCATAAAAGCGCAGTAACATTTTCATTAAAGTGGTTTTTCCGCTACCGGAAGCACCTACTATCGCAGTAATTTTCCCATCTGGAATATACATGTCGATATTTTTTAATACAAAAGGTGATCTTGGTCCTTCATATTGAAAAGAAACATTACTTAATTTAACTCCTGAATGAAGTGCACTTTTTAATTCTAAATTGGCATAGTTTTCCTTTTCTTCTGCTTGTTCGGTTTGAACTTCATTCAATCGTGCTAAACTCAATTTAGCATCCTGCAAAGATTTTAAGAAAGAAACCAATTGATCTACTGGTGAATTCATCATTCCAATAATATAAGAAACACTCAATAAAACACCTAGTGACATATCTCCTTGCACAACTAAAACAGCTGTATAAAAAGAAACACAGATATTTTTAATGTGATTGATAAAATTGAATCCAGAACTTTGAATTTGGTCTAATTTCAGGATTTTAAGATTAATTTTAAACAATCTATTTTGTACTTCTTTCCATTGATTGCATTTGTGTTCTTCGAAATTATTCAGTTTCATTTCAGAAACGCCATTTAAAATTTCATAAATCGTTTCTTGATTGTTGCTGTTTTCTACAAAACGATGATAATCTAGTATCTTTCTTTTCTTCAAAAAATAGTTGGACCACAAAAGAGATAAAACCGTTAATGAAACATAGATTAAAAGTACTTTAGGATTATAGTATGCTAATACAATAAAAAACACCGAAAAGGTAATGGTTGAAAAGAACGTAGCAATAGATTGAGAGGTTAAAAAATATTCAATTCTATCATTATCTTGTATTCTTTGCTGAAAATCACCAATTAATTTGGAATCAAAAAAACGTAACGGCAACTCCAAAATTTTGGTTAAAAACTCCGATATAATTTTGATACTGATTTTGGTACCCACAATTAGAAGCGACCAGTTTCGGAAAATTTCTATAATTATGGCTCCTAGATACAAACTCAATTGTGAAAAAAGAATCAATTGAATGTAATTGATATCTTTGTTCGATATTCCTTTATCAATTAAAAACTGCGTAAGGAAAGGAAAAATCATGTTGATTAAACTTCCTAATAACATCAAAATAAAAACAAGTCCCAGCTTCTTTTTATGCGAAACAAAGTATTTCAAAAAGAAGTTTAATGATATTTTTTCAGGTTGCTTGAATTCGGTTTTAAAGAATTTCTCTTTTGGTTTTAGAAAAAAGGCAATTCCGGTTTCATTTTCACCTAACCATGATTTTTTAAATTTTTGGTCGTTTAAATCGATAAATCCGTGTCCTGGATCGGCAATTTGCCATTTCTTTTGTCTGCTAAAAAAGCCTTTCCTTCCATATCCTTTGAGGACTACAAAATGGTTGTTGTTCCAATGAAGAATACAAGGAAAATTATAGTCTTCTACTTTTTTTAATTCCTCTATATCTAAGCTTGCAGAGAAGGTTTCAAAACCAAGTTCGGTAGCTGCTTCATCAATTCCTAGCAAAGAGACTCCTTCTTTGGTAATATGACATTTTTCTCTTAAATAATTTAATGAAATTTCTTTTCCGTAAGAATTGGCAACCATTCCTAAACAAGAAGGTCCACAATCCATTTTATCATATTGTCTAATAAGCTTCATCTGTAACTAGTTTTTGGTTATACTTTTTCATTCCAATTTCTTTGCTGTAAAAACGCTCTAAAATTCCATACATAATTAACTCATGTGATCTTGGATGCGCAGGAATAAATCGATTGACATGCATATGAATATAACTCCATAGTAAATCTGTCATATTAGTAGTTACCTCATCTACAAACTGAATTTTAGTTAATTGTGACAATCGCTCTTGATACAGTTCTTGCAAATCGGCAGGTGTTTCATGGAATAAATGAGTAAGTTCTTCTGTATGTTTTCTAAATTTTGCATTAATGTCTTTTCTTACCGATTTTACTTCACCATGTTCTACCCAAAAGCTGTGATACATTTTTTCTATGATTTGATGTCTTTCTTCAAGAGAAATTTGGAATGCATTGAAAAAATCGTCTATCGATTTCAAAATAAACAACCACGTACGGTTTTCATTTGCTTCTTTGAGGTATCGCATTAATTTCAGTGTAAAATCGGAATCAATTGAAAAAATATTTTCCGAATTGTCGATATTTTTCCAATGATATCTTTCAATTTCCCTTTTATAGGTGGAAACATCTAACTTCCAAACTTTTCCTTCATTTACTAATGTTTTTAACTCTTGATGGATTACTTTGGTTACCATATCATAGTTTTTACTGTCCGTTAAATGCAACCGCACTCTTAGGTGAAAATCAGGGTCAGTGTATCGGATAAAAAACCATTTGTCTATGATTTTTTGTTCGGTCAAAGTCGTCACAATTTTCTGTATGTTTTCCGTTAAAATAACATCTGAAATTACGCGACCCGTATAGAGTTTAAAGTACATCCATTCATCGCCATAGATAAAAGCTCTTTCTACATTTTGATTCTCTTTATCAGAAAAATTCCAAATTGTATCTAAAACATTGGCACTTCTTTGTGATTTTACAAAAGCAATGTTTTCATTAGCCACTTCATTCTCTTTATTTAAATCATACACACATTCTGAAATTTGTACAAAACCGTTCTTTTTTATTTCATTCCATAAAACAGCAAGAGTTACTGGGTTTTTTGTGTCGATAATCATTTTTTCTTCCGTACTTTCAACGATATAAACAAATTGAGGTACTTGTAACGTTTCTAAATGATTTTGCAAACCTTCTATCGACTTGTAGTTTTCTTTTTTCAAACGCCATTGTGCATTTCTAACTACCAATTTATCTCCAAAAACCAATCGCGGACAATAATCTAAATCATCAATATTAAAACCTCCAAAATTAATGGAGTAATCGATGTATCGATCTTGAATTTGTAAATCACATAATAAATGATAGGCTGGTAATGAGTTGAAATGAAAATTTTGAGCCGAACTTAAATAGGGAATTACTTCTTTTTTATATTTTCCAGAACGTAAGACAATTCTATTGTTTTTTATGCTAAGGTATAAATCATTAATATCTATTACTTTTCGCTTTCCAGAGGGTTTAGAAATTAAACTAATTTCTGCTTCTCTATCTACATTTCTAATTAATACATTTCCTGTTCGATTCGAAGGCAAATGGATGATTTCTGCGGTGATTCTATCTTTATTTACGGTTTGCTCAAAAGTGGTAATTTCATCAATTACTTTTTGCATTTGTGAGTCATTATTTCCAAAACGACCAATTAGGTTGGTTGCGGTTGCACCTGAAGCATATTTTAAATAGATTTTATCATTTGCATAAGTATACGCGATTGAAAAAGCACCATTTTTTATTGGTTTTTCATTTTGATATACATCTAGAGATACTTTATCCAAATCAATTGCTCTTTTATCAGCATTTTCCATGATTAAATTCAACCAAAAATTATTAATTTGAGGTTCAATTTTTCTATCAGTAACTCCTTTTTTCTGTGGAGCAATAGTAATATCGTCTAAAAGATCAGAGAATAAAACGTCTTCATTATATTGCGATAAGTATCCTATTCCTAACTCATTATCTAAAGCATCCATAAGTTTTACCTCTTGATCTTCATATCGATTGTAAAAATTTTGTTTGAAAATTTCCAAATTATTCAAACGCTTAATTTTACTATGAGAAATTTTAGATAATTTGCTTAAAAATTGTTGCAATCTTTGATTAATATCCTTTTCATTTGGCACAACATTATTGCGTTTTAGGTTGGAATTAATTACATATTTTTGTTCGTAAGGAATACCAATCTTATTCAATTCAGAAAAAACAGTATCATAAATGGCTTTAGAATTAAAAACATTATTATCTAATTGATTTAAAGCTGTATCTACATTTCGTAAGGCTTCAAAAATATTTTTTAACGAATCTTTCGTGTCAATTTGAGCTTTATTTTTTTCGTAAAAACCAACTATTTGCTGAATAAATTGAGGTTGGTTTAAACATACTTCTAGAGAAGAAAGATAAATTCCAGATTGAATTAATTCATCTAAGTAAGCTGTCACCTCATCTTCAGTTACACCTTCCACAAGATTTAAAATTTCATCTTTAAGTGCTGCTAGTGAAATTTCTTCTCTATCGTCTTGCAATAAATAATCCATTAATTCATCACTATCAATAGAAGCTAAAGTATAGCTGATTTTATCGTTGGCGTATTTGGGTTCAATGTATCTATATTTTTCACCTACTTTGTAAATAGAATTATTCTTTCTGTAAGTGACAGCGTTTTTTATGATCGAATCTTGATTCAGAAAATGTAACAATTTCAATAAGTATTCCATATCAAGATTAGAAAACCTTTCATATTCTTTTATATTTGATTCTTTAGGTTCGTCTTCCAATATTGAATAAGAAGTAAACAATCCAAAAGGAACCGTATTCGAAATTGCTCTTAAGTAATATTTTAGAATGGATTCATTGATTTTACCTCTTTCTTTGTCTGATTCAACTATTTTTTCCCACTCTTCATGTAAAACAGGTGATGCCAAATACACCGCTTCTGAAAATTTTTCATGATAAAACAGGGCATCGATAAAGGCATTTAACTCCTTTACTTCTGTTGGAATCGCTTTATATTCATTTAATGAAAAGAAAGGTATTCGAACTATTTTATTGGGAAATATGCTAATGTTTTTCATTTTAATAGATTTTTAAAAGTTTAGAAGAAACCGCTTCTTTCATGATTTTTAGGTGCTTTATCTTTTTCTCCAAATTATACTCTGTATCATAAATAATAAATTCATCTACTTGGTATTTTTGCTGAAGGTTTTCTAGGGTTTCCAGGAAATTATCCTCTGTAACTGAAAGTACTTTTATTCCTTCTTTGATGTTGGTTATTTCTTTTTCTTTTTCCAGTAGTTTTTCAGGAGAATCTGTAAAAGAAACAGCAATCGCTAGTGCTACTTCAGGATATTCATGATGTGTTGCGTAAAAATCTTCTCTATATTTTGTAAGTCCTTCGATATCAGGATCAAAATCAAAAACGTCTAATCCATGTAGTAAAGACCTACAGATGTTTAGTTTCTTTTGAACCGCCATATCTCGCATTCTATAACTGTTAGATAAATACCAAAGAGAAGGTGATACTCCTTTAAAAGGTGGAATTACAATATTTTTCTTTTCAAAATTTTCTTCTTCATTTTGAAGTAAATCACAAATACTTTCCAGATTACTCATGTAATTTCTGTTTTCGAAAGTTGGATTATCCAAATTGAAATAATTATGCAAATGAGAATGTTCCGGTCTTCCTTTAGACAAACCAAAGTCGATTCTATCGTTATAAATATTATTTAATAATTTATAGTTTTGGACCAAAGAATAAGGAGAATAATATCCTATTAATGACCCTGCTGATCCCACTCGTATTGTATTTGTCATTCCTGCAATTAAAGAAATTAAAATTTCAGGATTATTGTAAGGGTGGAGTGGATTCGATCGATGGTGTTCAGAAATCCAAAATCTTGAATATCCAATTTCATCAGCTGTACTTGCATAGGAAAAGATGTCTTCTAATCCATGAATAGAGTTTTTTTGATCGCTTATCCCAAACTCTAAAAGTCCAATTTTAATTTCTTCATTTCTCATAATAATACAATATTTGACCAGTTCGTATTTTTTTGTTCTTCAAACTCCAAAAGCGTTAGCGTAGTAGCTGGAAGATTATTTATAAAATCTAAAGGATGTTCTGTTATGGTATTGTTTTCTAAATAATGTAGCGTTTGCTGATACCAAAATTCGGAAGCTTCTTTAAATTTTGGGTTTCCTGTTTTTGTATATAAGTAGTTATAGCTTTTTAATACTCCAGAGCTGCCATAATAAAATCGATGATCCCATACTCGAGTTGAACTGGCATCGATTCTGTCTAGGCTTGTTAGGGCAATTTCATCTGCCATTTTTAGTAATTTTGGGTTAACCAATTCCTTTTTAAGCGAATAAATAAGTGTTGAAAAATTCACATCGCTGTTCGACCAGGCTAATACGGCTCTAAAATTTAACCCATTTGGAAATTCAGTTGAATTATGAATGCTTCTCGGTAAGAAATATCTTTTTTGGTTTATAAAAACCTCATTTTCATTGATATAATCAACTAATTTATTTAATATTTTTGTGGTAATACTAGTAGCCTTTTCATTCTCAATATCATTTAAAACTTTTACGATAGCACATAAACCATGAGCATATCCAATATGAATTCCTTCTATGTAGGTGTCATTATTATAGAATAAAAAAGAGGCATCTTCATCACATTTTTCTTGTATCTTTTGTAGAATTTCATCTACATAAACGGTTGCTTTTACGTGATTTAAATAATATAATATTCCAAATGGTCCTCTTATAAAATCATAATTTTGAGCCTCTAATAATTGCATGGCTTCCTGAAAAGCCATCGTATTGATTTGCTCTATTTCTTCTGTATAATCTTGCTGATCTAAGATGTGTTCTTCGATGAGCAAGCTTAATATGTATCCTAAACCACTCAATCCATCTTCTAATGAAGAAGACAACACTAAGTGAGATTGTTCGTTTTCAATATTTGAAAAAATAGTTTCAAGAGTAGCCTGGATTTTTTGCAAATATTTATCTTCTTTAAAGTGTTTATAAAGTGATAAATAATAGTATACAAGTCCCAATTTACCTGATAATAAACCATCGTTTATTAATTCTTCAGTATTTAAAGAATCTATTTTTTCAATTAATTGATACGCTATTTTCATGATTTTTGATTTTAATAAGAGAACCCAGGAATAGTAAATCCTTTATCTTTTTAAGAGAGAAGGATAGTTGTGATTTGTTGCAAAACTTAGCGGGTAAAATTTACTTGTTGATCTGCAGAACCATTACAAGTTCCATTGTTACAAGAAGAATTACATGTTAATTGTAAACATGAAATACTTTTTACTCCACCTCTTAAATTTGACATTTGAACGTCTTGAAGTCTAGTGATGGCTTCTTTATTCAAACTTAATCCTTTGTTTAATTGAATTTTTTTCATTTCTTTTGTTTTTGAAATTGGTTAAAAAACATAAGGGATTTTTAGATTAGGAAACAAAAATCCCTTTATGTTTTGTTGAATGATTAACGCTCTAAAACTTGATCTGCTTGAGCATTACAAGAGTTTTGGTTACAAGAGTTAGCACATGATGCATTAGCACAAGTAACACCTCTAACACCACCTTTTACGTTAGATAATTGATCTTCTTGTAATTTTGTAATTGCTTCTTTGTTTAAGCTTAATCCTTTGTTTAATTGAATTTTTTTCATTTTTGTTTTATTTTAAAAATTAATATTTGTTTTAATTACTTTAAAAATTATTGTGCAATTTGATCTGCTTGAGCGTTACATGAATTTTGGTTACATGATGCTGCACAGGAAGCATTCGCACAAGTAAATCCTTTAACTCCTCCTTTTACATTAGATAATTGATCTTCTTGTAATTTTGTAATTGCTTCTTTGTTTAAGCTTAATCCTTTGTTTAATTGAATTTTTTTCATTTTTGTTTTATTTTAAAAATTAATATTTGTT
>NZ_VDCZ01000007.1:0-68914 GCF_006491645.1 Flavobacterium profundi | reverse complement strand
TTAATTGCTTTACGAATTATTGTAAAATTTGATCTGCTTGGTGGTTGCATGAATTTTGGTTACATGATGCTGCGCATGATGCATTGGCACAAGTAACACCTCTAACTCCTCCTTTTACGTTAGATAATTGATCTTCTTGTAATTTTGTAATTGCTTCTTTGTTTAAGCTTAACCCTTTGTTTAATTGGATTTTTTTCATTTTTGTTTTATTTTAATTATTGTTATTTCAATTCTAGTTTAAAGACATCAATTGTTCGTCGGTCTAATTCTCGGCCAAGAATATTTTTTAGTTATTTTGTTGCTCTGCTTTGGATATCGTCATTTCCAAATCGAGATGCTTTCGAATAAATCTTTTTGTTACCAAATGTGTATCTTACATTAAAACTCACATATCGGGTATCGTAATAGTTTTTATATGTTGCTCGTATTCCGTTGTAATAATTAGTTACTTTAGCCCTACTGGTATATAAAACATCACTTGCATATAAAGAGAGATTTAAGTTTCCTTCTAAAAGTTTTAATCGCAAGGAAATGTCGAGAGGTCCATAACCTTCTACCTTAGACAGGTTGTTTTTAGCTGGAAAAACGTAATAATAATTAATTCCTAAAGAGAGGTTGTTTTTTGGGTCCAAACGAATACTATTTTGTGTTTGGATAAAAGCATTGAAACCTTCTTGATTTGCAATCGTCTGCGGTATGGAAGAAGACATTATAGAATAACCAACATCAATAGTATTATAAGAGGTTAGCCATTCTAACTTATCAAAAATGTAGGTGTCAGTAATTCCATAGGTCCTGGTTTTTATATAATTGTAATAAGTATAGTTGATGATTTTTGTATTGGGATCAATTTCACTTATTTGTTCATAACCATCATCCATCCATTGAGAATAGGCTTTCAATTCGTTTTTGCTCGTATTAAAAATCAGCTCGCTACTGGTTAAGTAAGAAGGTTTAAGAAAGGGGTTCCCTTGAACGGTTTTGAAAGGATTTAATACCATCTTAAAGGGATCTAAACTTTCAAAAGAAGGCCTGTTCAAGCGTCTGCTTACATTAAATGAGAGGGATTTATTATTTTCAAGACTATAGGTTAAAAATAAGGTTGGAAATAATTTCGTATAATTATTTGTATTCGTTTGATTAATTGCTCTTGAATAGGATTCGGTAACCGTATTTTCAACTCTTAAGCCTAAAGTACCTGACAACTTTTCAGTGAATTGCTTTGTACCAGAAACATAACCTGCATAAATATTTTCTTCATAATTAAAATGATTGGACTGATTGTTATCTAAGACAGGTATACCTGTAAAAGTGTTATAAAACTTAAAGTCATTTGTTGTTTTTGATAAAGAAATTTTGGTTCCTGCTTTTAATTCAATTCCTTTAAATGGAAGAAAGAAATCTATTTTATTGGAAATATTTTGAAAACTATAATCGATGGCTGTAGCATTAGAAAAAATAGGTTGAGTCGCATCATTTTCTGTTTTTTCACCATTATTATCTCCTTCTTTAAAAGCATTTGAAGTAAAATAATCCACATCAATAGATACTTTTTTCCCAACTGTGTCTAACTGAATTGTATTGTAATAATTTATCGCATGAACTTTAGCATTACTTTCATTTAAGCCTCTAGAATTAATTATATATTTTAAATTTTGGGTTGTACCAAATATACTGTCTCTGTTTGTGGTTTGATTATCGGTATCTGAAAAAGAGCCCGCATAACTTGCGCCCATTTCCCAACGCTTTGAAATATTTTGAGTTATTGAAAATCTATAATTTGTATAATCATTATCATATCGATTTGGACCTTCACCGTACCAAGTCTCCTCATCATAATAAGTAGCATTTCGAAATAAATTATTTTTAAGATATTTCCCATTAGAAGCACTTACTGTTAAATAGGTGTTTTTCTTTTTATAATTAAAGGACACATCTCTTCCATATGAAAACTCTTTTCTTTGAATGCTCGATAAACGGGCATTTAAACTCCAAAAATCATTTTTCTGCTTTTTAAGAATGATATTAATAATTCCTCCATTTCCTTCTGAATCAAACTCAGAGGGTGGTGTGGTAATAACTTCAATACTTTTTATATCATTACTATTAATGCTGGCCAAGTAATTTCTTAAGTCATTTCCTGTAAAAGGCATCATTTTACCATTTACCATCACACGAATGAAATTTTTTCCCAACATCGATAACTGGTCATCACGCATTACAATATTTGGAGTAACTTTAAGAACATCTACAGCTGATCCTAATTCTTGTGCAACAGTATTTTCAATTGAAAAGATTAAGCGGTCATTTTTTCGTATGAGATTTATTTTTTTGGACTTTACCACAACTTCATTAAGACTATTCACCTCTTCTTCTAGTATTATATTTCCCAAAGTAGCTTTTTCAAGGGGTAAGACTTTGGTTTTAAACCCTAGAAAACTAATTTCTAAATGGTACTTCTCTGTTTCATTCAATGTAATTTCAAAATTTCCATTTTCATCTGTTATAGTACCTTCTTTAACAGAACGATCACTACTTTTGTAAACAATAACATTTGCAAAAGCTACTGGTATGTTTTTAGTATCGATAACTTTTCCTGTGTAAGTGGTTTGTGCCAAACAAACTGACATTGAAAAAAATACTAGTATATTTAAAATTATATTGTTCATCTTTTTTTGTTTTTTAACTACATTTCAAAACTACTCAACATCTACTTTCTACCTGCTACACTAAAGAGTAGTTGTAACTTGAGGTATTAAAAACTACACTTTTAGGTAGTATATAAGCTTCTTTTAATTCTTGTTCCATAACCGTATGAGGAACTAATGCTTTATTAGCATTATAGAAATCAATTAATCCGTCATAGGTCATACAAATTGGAATGGTTTCAGATCCTAAATAATCTATAGATGCTCCTACTACAGTTGCTTTAATTCCTAAAAGTCTTAGGATTCGTAACAATTTACTATCACATTCTGCAAACACTACATTACCTTTATGTTTACAAACTGGAGAAATCGCACATACCATTAATTGTTTGAATAGATTCATATCGCTACCTTCTTTTTTAATAGCAAATCTTCCAATATGGAAAATGTCATTTAAAGGAATATCGCCAATTACATTTAAAGGATTTATTCCGAAAATTTTCTGAATAGGCAATGCATCCATAAAATTCCATTTCAATACACGTATTGCACCTAAAATCTCACCTGAACTATTTTTGGAAACAAAAATTTGAGAATTCTTTATATAAAGCATTTCTTCTTCATATATAGATTGAACATCTTCTTGATATTCTTTTGGTAGAATACTATTCGCATGATGTTTAAAATTTTCAATAACAACAAATTCAGATAATTTTTGAATTTCTGTTGTGTTTAATCTTTCTAAGTAGTTTTTTGTAAGTATCATATTTGCTTTATTTATACTCAAAGCTATTCAACATACAGATGGACATCATTACACAAAATAGTAGTAATGAATAAGTTACATAAAAACTACCCGAAAGTGTAGTATATAAGATTTTTTTCTTAAAAAAATCTTATATTTGGTATTAAACAAATAAACATGGAAGAAATAAACAATTTTTTCAGTCTGAAAAACACAGTTAATAGTGTTTCAGATGAGGAAGTCTTACAAACCAACGATTACTTAGAACCTATTAAAGCTTTTGCGAGAACAACATATAATAGTATTTATGTTATCGATTATCAAAAGAAAGGGTTTGATTATGTGTCTGAAAACCCATTATTTCTTTGCGGCCATACAGGAGAAGAAGTACAAGAAATGGGCTACGCTTTTTATTTTAAATATGTTTTAAAACAAGATTTAGATTTACTCCTTAAAATTAATGGAATAGGATTTGAGTTTTACGAAAAAATTCCTGTAGAAGAGAGAAAGTTTCATACCATTTCTTATGATTTTCATTTAAAAAATCAAGAAGGAAAAATTATTTTAATTAATCAAAAATTAACGCCTCTTTTTTTAACGAATGATGGTAAAATATGGAAAGCCATTTGTATAGTTTCTCTTTCTAACGAACAACGCTCTGGAAACATTAAAATATTTAAAAAAGGAGACAACAAAATATTTAAATACGATTTAGAAGGTGATTTTTGGAAATCCGAAGAGAAAATCGAATTATCCGATAGAGAGAAAGAAGTATTAAGCTATTCCATTAGGGGTTTTACAATTACTGAAATTGCTGATGCTATTTATGTTTCTCCTGATACGGTTAAATTTCATCGTCGTAAACTTTTTGATAAATTGGGCGTAAATAATATTTCTGAAGCTGTTGCCTTTGCCACAAATAATAAACTCATTTAAAATTATTGAATCGAAGAAAAATAAAACTCTGGAAATTTCTTTACCTCTTTACCAGTCGCAATATCAAAAAGGATTTGTGTACACATTGCCGCTACAATCCATGAAGCTATGGCTAATTGAGGTGGTGGTAAAAGTTCAACCTCATCTTTATACTTCTGAATAATTTCTTCTAACCAATCTTGAGGATTTCCCCAAAAACGAAGATAACTTGTCGCATATTCTACCATATTAACCTCATTAAAAGGCTCTCCTTTTTTTGCTAAAGCACTCAAAGACAAACTATCTGGTGCTATAACTGAAACCAAACCTGCCCAACCCAAATTATATGGGTGTAATACTAGAATGTTTTGTTCCTGACAAATTGCATCAAAAACCAAGGGAACATCAGATGAAAAGTCAAGTGCATTTATCGCAATTTTATGATTTTTTAAATAATCTGCAACATTTTCGACCGTAAGAAAACAAGAATGAACTGTAATTTTTGCGTTTTTATTTATCGCCAGCAAACGTTTCTGTAAAGCTTCTGTTTTAGAAATTGCTATGTCATCTTCTATGTAGTTTTGCCTATTTAGATTTGTTAATTCTACTTGGTCTCCATCAATAATAGTAATGTTTTCAAAACCGAAACGCAAAGCACATTCTGCAATAACACTTCCTATTCCACTCCCTCCAAGAAGTATTGGGTACTCTTTAATAATACTTTGCTCCTCGGGAGTAATGTATATTCTGTTTCTACTATATCTGTTATCCATTGCTTTAAGTTTGATACAAAAATAATCCTTATTCTTAAAAATAGCTTTAACCAAAAAGGTAGTTTTATGAATTGTTCAGCTCTTTAAAAGAGGCAGTTTATTTTTAAGTATCTTAAAAAAGACGTAATTTTAACCTTTTATTTCTTATAAATTATTTTTATTCCTTTGATATGATTATGAAACCTAAAACGATAGCCTTTGACGCTGATGATACACTATGGCACAACGAACCTTATTTTGATGAAGCACAAGCCCGTTTTTGTGAATTATTTCAAGATTATGCTTCAAGCCAAGAAATTTTAGGACAAATTTTAAATCATCAAGTCAAAAACTTACCTCTTTATGGGTTTGGTATTAAAGCTTTTACGCTTTCCATGATTGAGACAGCTTTACAAATTACCAATCACTCCATCTCAGGTAAAGGAATTGAAAAGATAATCGCTATTGGTAAAGATTTACTACAAAAACCTGTAGAATTATTACCTCATGTAGAAGAAGTATTACAAGAACTTAAAGGTAATTATAAATTAATTGTAGCTACTAAAGGTGACTTAAAAGATCAACATCGAAAATTACATGATTCTGGATTGGGTCACTACTTTCATCATATTGAAGTATTGAGCGATAAAACAGAAGTGGATTACACTAAAATGCTCGGTCGATTAGATATCCAAGCCGCTGATTTCTTAATGGTTGGTAATTCTTTAAAATCAGATGTTTTGCCTATCCTAAAAATAGGAGGTTATGGGGTTCATGTTCCTTATCATACTACTTGGGAATATGAAAAAATTGATTTTGAAATTCAACATGAGAACTTTTCAGCTATTACTACTATAAATGAAATCATTCCTTTATTAGGTCACTAAAAAATGAAACAAGAGATTAACATCCACACTTGGAATCGGAAAGAACATTTTGAGTTTTTTTCTCAATTTGACGAACCTTTTTTTAGTATTACTTGTGATATCAATATGACAGTAGCCTATGAACAAGCAAAAAAACTAAAGATTCCTTTTTTTATTTATTATCTACATAAAAGCTTAACTGCAATAAATTCAATTGAAAATTTTAAGTATCGAATTGAAGATAAAAAAGTTTTTTTGTATGATAACATTCATGTTTCTGCAACCATTATGAGAGACGATAAAACCTTTGGTTTCTCCATGATGCATTATCATGAAAACCTTTTGGAATTTAACCAAATGGCACAACTTGAAATCAATCGGATACAAAATACTCCTGGACTTCTTACAACAAGCTATCCTGAAAATATCATTCATTTTTCAGCCATACCTTGGATTAACTTTACAGGATTAACACATGCTAGAAATTTTTCTTATCCAGACAGTTGCCCCAAAATTTCATTTGGAAAATTGGTTCAAAAAGAATCACAAAAAACAATGTCATTATCCCTTGCCGCACACCATGGTTTAGTGGATGGGTATCATATGGGATTAGTAATCGAAAAATTACAACATTTACTTGATTCTTAAATATTTCGCTTTTGTAACTTTTACAAAGTTTTAACGGAAGGTTTATTGCAATTATTCTATATTTGATTCAAAATCACGCTATATGAAAAAGAGTTTTGTTTTCTGTTTTTTATCTTTAACTCATTTATTTTTTGGACAAATTAGACTTTCAGACGTATCTCTTGAGCTTAAAAAAAACAGTGATTTTCATCAATTAATTACCCAAGATAACCAAAATACAAAGGAAATTTTTTCCTTTGTAGCAGATAAAGAAAAATTTACTGGGATTAAATTTAATAGTGCAATTTTCTTTTCTGATAGTATCTCTTTAAAAAGACCATTTAATTTTCGCTTTCTAATGGGTTGTGGATTTACTTCAGAGAACAAACCAATAGCGTATTGGGCTTCTGAAGATTTACAACGCTTTATAGGCATTGAGTTTGATTATGAAACGCATACTACAAAAAACGTTTTGTATCCTCTTGATCTTTCAAAACAAACCCTTTTTACACAATTTTATATCAATCATACTTTATATTTTTTAACAGAAGAAAAAGAAACAAAATCGATACAGTTAATTGGTCTTAAAGGTCATGAAATAAGTTCCAACACATTAGATTTTTCGGAATTTCAGATAACGAATTCTAAAAATAATAACACTAGTTTAAATACATTACTCCACGAATTTGGTTTGACAAAAATGGAAGATAAATTATTTAATTCGTATCTCAATGCAACTCAGTCAATCAAATATTATCTAAGAAATACTACATTAGTAATTAGTTTAGATCAAAACTTGTCTAAAACACAAATTTTTGAAATTGATTTATCTAATTTTCAAGTTAAAGAAATTATTTTTAACAAAAGTGATTTACCTAATAGTAGCGCTTCTAATTCTCTTTTGTACCAAAATAGATTGGTGCAACTGATGTTAAATTCGGAAAAATTAGAAATTGAATTCTTTGACTACTCTACAAAAGAAAAAATAAAACAATATACAATCAAAGCTGAAACACCTTCTCCTTTTTCATCTGAATTCTTAATACAAACAAGTAATAGTAGTCCCACAACACTTAAAAACAGTAAAAAATTTATAAAAAAACTTCAAAACTGTGGCCTAGGAGCTTCTTTATATTGTAGTAATGGAAATTATATTGCTACGTTTGGTGGTTACAATGAACATATAAGAAGTAGTGCTATGCTCTTAGATATTGGCCTTCAAATAGCAGGAGCTGGTGGTGGAGACTTAGCTGGAAGTTATGTAAATCAAAATATTTTTTTTGACGTACAATTAGACCCAAATTTTACCCCTGTAGAAACCTCTTTTGAGCCTCTTTACATTGATAAAATTGCTCAATTTACAGCTCAAAATAATGTGAAATACGAAACCATATTACCTTACAAAGATTTTTTTATCATGAGCTATTACGACTCTAAAAAAGATGAAATTGTACTTACAAAATTCACAAATGGTTACGATTATTAGAGTATGTTTCCCATAGCTTTTCATCCTATTTACAAACATCCATTACCGGAAGGGCATCGATTTCCTATGCTAAAATATGAATTGTTGCCACAACAATTATTGCATGAAGGAACCGCTTCAACTCAAGATTTTTTTGAACCTGAAATTGCAGACTTCAAAGATATTTTAGCGGTTCATACTCAGGAATATCTAACTGCCTTATTACATCTCACCTTAGAACCAAAAGCTATTAGGAAAATTGGATTTCCACTTTCAAAAGCTTTAGTTGAACGAGAACTGCGAATTGCCCAAGGCACAATTTTAGGTTGTCAAAAATCTTTTGAATATAAAGTTTCTTTTAATATTGCTGGTGGAACTCATCATGCGTATTCCGATAGAGGAGAAGCATTTTGCTTATTGAACGACCAAGCCATTGCAGCACAATATTTAGTCAATCATAAATTAGCTAAAAAAGTCTTAATAATAGACTTAGATGTACATCAAGGAAATGGAACCGCTGAAATTTTTAAGAACAACCCCAATATATTCACTTTTTCTACTCATGGCAAGACTAATTATCCTTTTAAAAAAGAACAATCTGATTTAGATATTGAATTTCTAGATGGCACTACTGACGAACAGTTTCTAAATACTATCGCCTCTATTATTCCAAAATTAATTGAAGAACAAAAACCCGATTTTATCTTTTATTTAGCGGGTGTTGATATTTTAAAAACGGATAAATTAGGAAAGTTATCTTGTACTTTAGACGGTTGCAAAAAAAGAGATGAAATTGTCTTTCAATTGTGTCATCAATATGAAATTCCTGTACAAGTTTCAATGGGTGGTGGTTATTCACCCGAAATAAAAACGATTATTGAAGCACATGCTAATACGTATAGAATAGCTAAAGCTATTTTTTAAAAAAATGAACCTCTTCAAAATTGAAAAGGTTCATTTCAGTTTTTATTATTTTCCTAATAAAAGTATTTCATTGGCTATTATTTCCGTAACATATCTTTTTACCCCATCTTTATCGTCATAAGTTCTGTTCGTTAATTTCCCTTCTATACCCACTTCTTTACCTTTGGTGACATATTTTTCAATAATTTCTGCTGTTTTACCCCAAGCTGTTACGCGATGCCATTCTGTTTTTTCAACTTTGTCTCCGTTGTCTTTATAATACATTTCATTAGTTGCAATCGATAAGCTCGCTACTTTCTTTCCAGCTTCTAGATTTTTGATTTCTGGTTCTTGACCTACATGTCCGATTAATTGTACTCTGTTTTTCATAAGGCGTGTAAAATTTTAAATGGTTTATATAAATTGATACTGTATCTTGTAAAACTTTGAAATTAATATTGTTATACATATTTAATTGTATTCGTTCTATTTCGATAAGGCAAAGATACAGCAACTTTTAAAGATTATTCGGTTGATAGTTATTTAATTTCGTTTGTAAGTGTTTGTAAACGTTTGTTTCTTAATAATTGATACAACTAAGTATATAAAAGTGGTAAAATAAATGACGCTACCACTAGTAAAACCAAGGATAAAATACCACCTATAATCAAAAAATGCTTGAATTTATAAATTCCCATCCCATAAATAATTGCATTGGTTTGATAACCCATTGGCGTATAAAAACTAAAATTGGCACCAAACATTACGGCATATAATAACGGTTTTGGATTTAAATTCATTTTTTGAGCCACTACAATGACTATAGGAGCTAAAATGATAGCCGTAGCATTATTAGAAATAAAACCACTCATGAGTAAGGTAAATGCAAACACTAAAGCAATGACTGCTGAAGTAGGCACCGATTTTAATATCGTATACAAATGACTTCCAATAAAATCATCCGTACCCGTATTTTTCATAGCAATACCTAATGGAATCATACCCGCTAAAAGAAAAATTACTTGCCAATTTATTCCAGAATAGGCGTCTTTTAATTGAATACAACCGGTAAACAAGCATAAAGCAACACCCATAAGGGCACTTTTTAAAATAGAAAAAGTGTTCGTTGCCGATAAAACAATAACCAAGAGGATTGCAACAAAGGATATTATTTTTTTATAATTAGGAATATTCGGTAAGGTTAAAACCGAATTGGTAAAAAGTAAGTTATTAGAATGCGCAATCTTTTGAATTTCACTTAAATTCCCTGTTAACAAAACGCGATTTCCAGGATTTATAAATTTCTTTGAAAAAAACTTATAAATCATATTGGGGTTTCGTTCATAATCTTTTTCACTATTTACGGCTTTTACCGATATATTTTCAGGCAATTGCTCGTTAAATTCTTTCACCGACATATTTACGTATCTCGAATTAGGCAATATAATGACTTCATGATATTCATTGGTGTATTGTTCTTCTAATAAATCCTGATCCACACCAAGAATATTTAAACCTAAACTTTCCGATTTAGACGTTAAATCTTCAATAGTTAAGTCGAGCCACAAAATATCATTTTCTTGTAAAGTTTCAGATTTTAAATCGGTTCTAAGATAGCGTTTCCCTCTTTGGATTTTAATCAAACGGATGTCGTTTTCATCCCAAATTTCGGTTTCATAAGGCTTTTTACCTATTAATTTTGAACCTTCTCTTATTTTAACAGATGTGATGTAGGCAAATTTATCAGCTAAATTGTCTTCTTCTTCCTTAGTAATCTTGGGTAAAAAAATTCTAGCTAAAACAAAAACAACAGGGATTGCTATGGCTAAAAAAATGACTCCAGCAGCTGAAAATTCGAAAAAAGAAAAATTACCAATACCACTTTTTCTAGAAATTCCTGAAACTATTAAATTCGTACTTGTACCCATTAAGGTACAACTTCCTCCTAAAATTCCTGCAAAGGAAATGGGCAATAGGACTTTCGTTTTGTCTATTTTACCCATTTTATCTAATTCGTTGACCAATTTTATAAAAATAATAACCACAGCAGTAGTTGCAATAAACGAGGATAAAATTCCTACGGCAATCATTAAAAGAGGTAAGAAAATCCATATGGGCCAATGCATAATAGGAACAATACGTTGCGCCATTAAAGCGACGACACCATTCTTCTCCAAACCAATAGCAATAATCATCAAACACAAAATGGTGAGTACCGAATTATCTGAAAATCCTGAAACCGATTCTTCTGGTGACACAATACCAAATACCAGTAAACTTATAAGTATAAAAAAAGCGGTTTTATCCACCGTGAATTGCTCACTTACAAAAAGCAGAAAGGCAATGGCTAAAACACTTAAAACGATTCCAATTTCAAAGGTCATATAGTTCTAATTTAGATATAAAAATACAATTACAACAAGATAAAAATTTACATCATTTTCAAATACTTTTACAAGATTATAAGAGTAATTAGAAAGCGTTGTAAAGGGAAACTAAAATTAGTATCTTTGGTAAAAAACCTTAATTTATGCCAAATACCATTAGTAAAGTTGAACTGCGAAATTTACAGATAAAAGATTATAAAGAGCTTAAAAAATCCATGATTGAAGCTTATCCTGAAATGGTAGACTCGTATTGGAATGAAAATCATATAAAAAAACTTTTGAAAATTTTTCCTGAAGGACAACTTGTTATTGTTGCAGATGATGTAGTTGTAGGTTCTGCTTTGTCGATTTTAGTTACGGAAGACTTTGCTTTTAACACTAAAACCTATAAAGATATTACTGGAAATTATACGTTTAAAACGCACGATGAAGATGGGGATGTTTTATATGGAATAGATGTATTTATCAATCCCAATTACAGAGGGTTGCGATTAGGAAGGCGTTTGTACGATGCTCGAAAAGAATTATGCGAACAATTGAATTTACGTTCTATTGTTTTTGCTGGAAGAATACCAAATTATGGCAAATATGCTAAAGAAATTACGCCTAAAAAATATTTGGAAAAGGTAAAAAAGAAAGAGATTTATGACCCTGTATTGTCTTTTCAGTTAAGTAATGATTTTCATGAAGTGCGAGTTTTAAAAAATTATTTAGAAGGGGATAAGGAATCTCAAGAATATGCTGTTTTATTGGAATGGAATAATATTTATTACGAAGATGCTAAAAAATTAATTAACGTAGACAAGAGTATTGTTCGTTTGGGTTTAATCCAATGGCAAATGCGTCCTTTAAACAATTTAGAAGCCTTATTTGAACAAGCTGAATTTTTCATTGATGCTGTTTCAGGTTATGGTAGTGATTTTGCTCTATTTCCAGAATTATTTACAGCGCCTTTAATGGCCGATTACAATCACTTATCGGAAGCTGAAGCCATCAAAGAATTAGCGAAATATACGGATGCCATTCGTAAAAAATTTCAAGAATATGCCATTTCCTACAATATCAATATTGTTAGTGGCAGTATGCCTTTTCAAGAAGGAGGCCATGTGTACAATGTAGGTTTTCTCTGTAGAAGAGACGGAACCTATGAAATGTATCGCAAAATTCATATTACACCAAATGAAGTATTTCACTGGGGAATGACTGGTGGAAATGTAATTCAAACTTTTGATACCGACTGTGGAAAAATCGGAATTATTATTTGTTATGATGTGGAATTCCCAGAATTATCACGTCTAATGGCTGATGAAGGTATGAATATTTTATTTGTTCCTTTTTTAACCGATACTCAAAATGGATATACTCGCGTTAAAAACTGTGCTCAAGCGCGTGCCATTGAAAATGAATGTTATGTAGCCGTTGCTGGTTGTGTTGGCAATTTGCCCAAAGTAAATAACATGGATATTCAATATGCGCAAGCAGCTGTTTTTACACCTTCCGATTTTGCTTTTCCAAGTAATGGAATTAAAGCAGAAGCTACTCCAAATACTGAAATGACGTTAATAGTAGATGTGGATCTTGACTTGTTAAAAGAATTGCATGAACACGGAAGTGTAAACACCATGAAAGACCGAAGACTGGATTTATATAGTTTAAAGAAATTGAGATAATGTCACATCGAGCGGAGTCGAGATGACTCAATTAAAATTGTTCTCGACTCCGCTCGAACTGACAACTAAATAAATACAAACATGAATTCAATATTAGTAAAAAGTTTTCTCCAAACCATTAAAATATCATCTAAGTCTATGAAAAAGAAAATCTTTCTATTCCTAATAATTTCATCCTTTAGTTTTGCACAAAATACACTCCATTACAATGATGAAAAAGGTTCGGAAAAAGCAACCTTAAAAGATATAGAATGGCTTGCTGGAAATTGGACTGGAGAAGCTTTTGGTGGTTTTTTTCAAGAAAACTGGAGCCAACCTTTAGGCGGTTCCATGCTATTTGATTTTAAATTAGTGGTAGAAGGTAAAGTTGTTTTTTATGAAGTAGGTCATATCGTGGAAAAAGACAAAACACTTTTGTACCAAATCAAACACTTTGATGCTAATTTAAAAGGTTGGGAAGACAAAGACAAATCCGAAGATTTTAGGTTTATCAAAAAAGAAAAAAACAGAATGTATTTTGATAATTTTACTTTTGAAAAAGTATCTGAAAATGAAATCAACCTTTACGCCTATTTTGAAGATTCTAAAAAAGAAGTCGTTTTTAATTTTAAGAAATAAATGGAACTAGATCAACTTAAATATCCTATAGGACAATTTAATTGTCCAGAAATTATTACTGAAGATATCCTTAATAATTGGATTTCAGAAATACAACATTTTCCAGAACAAATTGTGGCTGTGACGGATGGTCTTTCAAAGGAAGAATTGCATTGGAAATACCGTCCGTATGGTTGGAACATCAAACAAGTAGTGCATCATTGTGCAGACAGCCATAGTAATGCTTTGATCCGATTTAAATTGGCACTTACTGAAAATAACCCAACTATTAAACCCTATGCGGAAGATGTTTGGGCGGAATTAATTGATGGCACAGATGATGATATTTCCTATTCTTTATTAATCTTAAAAGGCTTGCATCATAAGTGGCATTTGTTGATGGTAAATATGGATGAAAAAGATTGGGAAAAAACGTACTTCCATCCAGAAAGCAACAAATCGTTCACTTTAAAAAGTGTTGCTGGATTATATGCTTGGCATTGCAACCACCATTTGGCACATATTAAACAAGCTTTATTGCATAAAAATAATTTTTAAGAATGGCCAAAGTTTGTTTAGAATGCAACGATAAAATTGTAGGTCGAGAAGATAAAAAGTTTTGTTCCGATAGTTGTAGAAATGCCTACAACAATAAAATGAACAAAGATCAGAATAATTTGATGCGTAATGTGAACAACAAATTGCGTAAAAATTATCGAATTCTGTGCGAATTAAATCCAGAAGATAAAACCAAAACGACGAGAAATAAACTTCTAAGTAAGGGTTTTGATTTTGAATTTTTCACCTCTATTTACCAAACTAAAACAGGTAATACCTATTACTTTTTATACGACCAAGGGTATATGGCAATTGAAAATGATGGTTTCGTATTAGTAAAAAAAGACAGTTAGATTTAGAGAAAAGATGAAAGAGAAAAGAGAAAAGATTTCTTTTAAAGAATCCATTCCTATTTCAAAATTGAGGTTTTGGGCAGGTTTAGTTATAAGTATTTTTCTAAGCTTTTTTTTATACCAATTTTTTATTTTAGGTAGAGATATCTTTCGCTCGTATACGTTTACCACTAATTTTAACTATTTAGAATTTACGGAAAACGAACTCCTTTTTTATAATTTATTTTATGCTTTTTTAGCCTTAATTATTGCACAAACTTTTTTTCTAAAAATAATTTTTGATACCAATAAAAAATTGTGGGAAAAAAGAATTCAATTTAGCCGTAAAAAAATAGTTCACAACCAAAATATATGGATTTGGTTCTTTCTATTTTGTTTTATAAAATTAGCTGTTTTCTACGGAGTTATGAATATGAATAGTCTTTATTGGAGAGATTATACCTTTTCAATTAATGAGCATCTTAATTTTTTTGAAGAATATCCTTATCTATTCTTATTGATCATATTGGTCTTGTTTTTACAATCCTGGCAAAGTTTAAGAGTAATTCTTCATATTTACTTAAAATACATGATTGGTTCTTTTATTTTCATTTCTATTGTTGCGATAGTTTTTTCTCAAATTAATCTTGTGGATTTTGAAAGCTATTTCAAGAAACAACATGCCGAAAACCCTTATATTAAAGGAAATATCGAGTTGCCTAATATTCCTTTTACCGAAGCTATTTATTCACGAAATAAAACATTACAACTATATGTTTCAAAAAAAGGAGAACTATACTTTTATGGAAAAAAAAGAAATTTCAGTCAACTAAAAGAAATAGTAGTAGCGCTTAATAATGAAGGATTTTATTTTGAAAATCTCAATTACTTTGTACAACTCAATATTGATAAGAATACTTCTTTAAAACAGTTATATAAATTAAAAAAATTTATTACGACTTACTCCGATTTTAAGATTGTTTATAACGCGTATCCTGAAAATCCAAAATTTCCCAAAAGATACTATCAAGACAATTCTGAAGGCATTTTTGAAGGGAAAAAAGTTTCGTCTTTTGAAAATGAAATTATAGTTCAATTAACCAAAGAAAATGAAATTTTAATAAATAATAGTGCTGTTAATTGTAATGAAATAGCAAAAAATATAGCATTACATATTTTAAAAGATAAGCATTATACATTAGTAGTAAGGCTTAAAGAAGATGCCGTTTTTTCAGATTATATAAACGTTTTATCTTATACTCGAGCCGGTTATTTAAAGGCTTGCAAAATAGTTGCTAGAGAAAAAAATGTAGGTGATTATACTTTATATAATAATCCAGAATCAATTTTGCCTTTTAATATTATATATAACTACGCGTTTGAAACTGATAATTTATTAAAATTACCTCCTAAACGTCCAGAAGATGACTAAACAAATTTCCCTATTAGGCTGTGGTTGGTTGGGTTTGCCTTTGGCCAATGATTTATTAAAAAATGGCTTTTCTGTGAAAGGCTCTACTACTTCAGCGCATAAACTAGAATTATTACAGGAGAAGGGCATCCAACCTTTTTTAATTACTCTTTACGAAAATACCATTGAAGGAGACATAACTGGTTTTTTAAAGGATTCGGAAGTTTTAGTTATAGACATTCCGCCTAGTTTGAGAAAAGACACTTCTATTTCATTTGTAGCTAAAATAAAAACGTTGGTTACCCAAATAGAAAAATCTGAAATTAAAAAGGTACTTTTTGTTAGTTCGACTTCTGTTTATGGAGATATAGAAATCTTCTCGACTCCGCTCGAAGTGACGGAAGAAACACCTACAAATCCTGATACTGAAAGCGGAAAGCAATTAGTTGAAGTAGAACAATTACTATTGGATAATCCCTATTTTCAAACTATAGTTCTACGTTTTGGTGGGTTAATTGGAGAAGATAGGCATCCCATTAAATATTTGGCTGGCAAAGAAAATGTAGAAAACCCTGATGGACCGATTAATTTTATACATCAAGAAGATTGTATTGGTATAATTCTGGAAATTTTGGAACAACTTCTCGACTCCGCTCGAAGTGACAATAAGACTGACAAAATAATTTTTAACGCTGTGGCACCTCAGCATCCCACTCGAGAAGAATATTATCACAAAAAAGCAAAAAATATGAATTTGCCTTTGCCTATATTTGCCAAAAATACAGCATCAAAAGGTAAAATTATCAGTAGTGCTAAAATTGAAACAGTATTGTCTTATATTTTTAAAAAAGAGGTATAAATAAATGGCCTATTTTAGTGTTTTTCACGAATATATCAAGCAGAAAAAAAAGGCAATTGGGTTGCCTTTTCTTGCATTGTGTTGGATTAGTTTTTTTTGGGGAACCACATGGATTGCTTCTAAAGAAGGGGTAAAACATATGCCCGCCATGCAGTTGGTTGTATTACGTCAATTTTTTGGTGGCATTATCTACTTAACTTATTTTCTTATAAAAAAAGCACCTTGGCCTACACAAAGACAATGGCGTAATATTTTAGTATTAAGTATATTAAATTTCATGTTGAGTAACGGCTTAAGCACTTGGGGTGTGAAATATATTTCTAGTGGATTGGGTGCTATTATTGGTTCCATATTTCCGCTATGGATTGTAATTATTAGCTTTTTTAGAGGAGAAAAAGTTTCATGGAAAGCTGTTTTAGGGTTGATTATCTGTTTTTTTGGAATTTGTGTAATATTTTATGATTATCTGAACGATTTTCTAAACCCTGAATTTCGTTTTGGAATTATTCTTTCTGTTATTGCAACATTTACTTGGGCTCTATCTTCCATCTATATTAGAGAAAATAGAACGAATTTCAACCCTTATTTTAGTTTAGGCTTACAAATGCTAATTTCATGTGTGGCTATTTTTGGAGTAATTCAATCGACAGGAGAAACGGTTCCTTTAAGTGAAATACCTGCTGTTTCTTGGTGGTCGATTGCTTATTTAGTAGTCTTTGGATCCGTTCTAACATTTATTGCTTTTATTTATGCTTTAGAACACTTACCTAAAGAAGTAAGTAGTTTGTATGCCTATATTAATCCTATGGTGGCTTTGTTTTTTGGCTATATTTTATTCAACGAACCTTTAACCGTTTCAATTGCCATTGGAGGCTTGGTAACGCTTACTGGTTTATTTTTGGTAAATAAAGCAATCAAAAAACCATAAAAAAACACTCAAATAAAAGTATTTGAGTGTTCTATAATTTTTGAATTGTAACTAAACCAAATCTATTTACCAGATTTTAACTCGTTTTTCTGGAGCTACATACATGCCATCACCTGCTTCTACATCAAATGCTTGATAGAAAGCATCTACATTTTGTAACGGCACGTAAGCTCGATACATTCCTGGAGAATGTGGATCTGTTTTCACTTGGTTTTTAATGGCTTCATCTCTCATTTTACTTCTCCAAATGGTTGCCCAAGAAATAAAGAAACGTTGTTCTGGTGTAAAACCATCTATTAATCCTGGATTACCGTTTTCTTTTAAATAGATTTGTAAACCATCATACGCTGCATTTACACCTCCTAAATCGCCAATGTTTTCTCCTAAAGTAAATTTACCATCTACATAGATACCTGGTAAAGGTTGCAAAGCAGAATATTGATCTGCTAAAGCTGACCCTAAAGAAGTAAATTGTGTTAAATCTTCATCGCTCCACCAATTGATTAAATTTCCATCTGCGTTATATCTAGATCCTGAATCATCAAATCCATGAGAAATTTCATGACCGATTACAGCACCAATTCCTCCATAGTTTACCGCCTCATCTGCTCTATAATCATAAAAAGGAGGCTGTAAAATAGCTGCTGGGAAAACAATTTCATTGTAAGAAGGATTAAAGTACGCATTTACCGTTTGTGGTGACATTCCCCATTCTTCTTTATCAACTGGTTTTCCTAATTTATCTAAATTATCTTGATGTCTCCATAACGCATACTGTCTTGAATTTTGGAAATAAGTACCTCCATCTTTTGGATCCGTGATAGTCAGTTTAGAATAATCTTCCCATACATCTGGATAACCAATTTTTACTCTTGATTTCTTTAATTTCAATTTAGCATTTTCTTTGGTTTCTTTGGTCATCCAAGGTAAATTGTCAATTCTGTTTTCAAAAGCTTTAAAAACATTTGCAATCATGGCTTGTGCTTTCGCTTTTGCCTCTGGTGGGAATTTTTTAGCCACATATAATTTTCCGATAGCTTCTCCTAATCTTCTATTAACTACTTGAAGCGCTCTTTCATCAGCTGGTCTTTGTTTAACAGCTCCTGTTAGGGTTTTACCATAAAATTCAAAATTTGCATCTTCTATTGCTGTGGTTAACTCATCCGAAGCACCTCTTAGTAAAGTCCATTTCATGTAGGCTTTCCAAGCTTCCAAATCGTTCTCTTTAAAAATAGTTTCTAAACGTTCCATATATTTTGGTTGAGAAACGATTAAAGAATCTATTTTACCAATTCCAACTCCTTGTAAATAGTTTTCCCATTGTACTGTAGGCGTAATCTTTTCTAAATCAGCTACAGTCATGGGATTATAGCTTTTTCTTCTATCTCTTCTTTCAACACGATCAAAAGTAGCTTCAGACATTTTAGTTTCCAACGCTAAAATTTTAGCGGCATTTGCTTTTGCAGTTGCTTCATCATCCCCTATAAATTGAAGCATTTTAGCTACATGTTGTTCGTATTTTTCTCTTTTTTCTTTATTGTCAGGAGCATCAGAAACATAATAATCACGATCCGGCAAACCTAAACTACCGGTACCAATATACACTACATTTCGTGTACTATTTTTAGCATCTGTACCGATATAACTTCCAAAAAAACCGATACCAGCTTGTGGTTCCATTTCTGTTACCAATGCAACAACTTCATCGGCATTCTTTACTTGATTTATTCTATTAAGAAACGGCTGTAAAGGACTAATCCCTTGTTTGTTTCTAGTAACCGTATCTAAAATTGACTTATAAAGACTTAATGCTTTTCCTTGATCTGATTTTGAATCGATAGATTTATCATTCAAAGCTTCTTTTATGATTAACATTACATCTTCATCTGTTTTTTTACGTAGTTCATCAAAACTACCCCATCGCGTTCTATCGGCTGGAATTTCAGTGTTATCTAGCCATTTTCCATTCACATATCGGAAAAAATCGTCGGCAGGATCAACTGATTTGTCCATTAAATTGGTATTAATACCAACAGCTTGATTCTTACTTGTACTTTTTGCACTGCTATCTCCTGATTTACAGGAATTAAGAATCGAAATCAAAAAAAGGAAGCCTACACTTCCTTTAAAAATATAATTTCTCATTTTACTTGGGTTTTTAAAGTCTAGTTGTCAGACAAATATACCTTATTTGCTAGAGCCTTAAAAAAATGTGACTATTCTTTAACAATTCTTTTAGAAACTATTCCTTCTTGTGTTTGAATAACTAAAAAATAAATCCCTTTTGAAGCTTTAGATAAATCTAAAGTTGCTTTGTTATCTATTGTTTTTATCTCCTGAATTGTTGAAATTGTCTTACCACTTACATCATAAATGGTAATTGAAACGGGTTCAACATTTCTTAAAGATAAGGTATAAATTCCTTGTGAAGGATTTGGGTAAACCATAACTACATCACTGTTAAAACTGTTCGTTGCTAAGGTTCCATTAACCACAAAATCATCAATATTAACTCCTAATTCGTTCACGGCTTGATCAGAATGAAAAACGATTCTAAAAATTATATGGGTTTCATTGTTCAGTGCATTTAATGGATATGAATAATTGGTTAGGGTTGTATTGGTTCCAGTCCATTGAGCTCCTGGACAATTAAAACAATCATTTCCATTTGTAAGTTGTGTGTGATCACTCGTATACCAATTGGTCCAATTGGCCATATCATTAAATCCTAATACTTGCCAGTTGGCTCCAAAATTTGTAGAATACTCCACATAGACAATATCCCAATTATTCTCTAAATCATATTTCATATTGAAACTAATTTCTGGATTTGAAATAGAAGATAAGTTATAACACTGAGAAATTAAATACGCTTTAGTTTCGTCAGGGTAATTACCTGAAAGATTTGTGGTATATACGGTATTTCCGTTACTGTCCATTGCATTTGTAGGACTATCGGTATGAATACCTCTAACCCACAAGGAGCTAGCTTCACCTTCGTTATAAGCAATTAATTCATCCGAACTATTACTAAAGGTATTGATAAGTCCCACTGTTCCTTCATCATTAACCATTAATAATGTTTCTTTAGTATTATTTTCTGGCCTTCCGTCATTTAAAATGGAAGTTGTTACATTCAATAAATGAGCTCCTCTGTTTAATCCATTAATAGTTATAGGATAACTAATTTCCTCACAAGGTGCTAAATTACCATTCCAAGTTTCGGTAACTAAATTAGATCCATCAATAGTGTAAGAAATTGTAGCAGTAGAGATCACATTTAAGCCTTGATTTTTAATTAATAAATCAGTTACCACTGAAGAAGAAGTACATAAAATAGTATTCGAGTTATCAATAGCTTGTAGAGCAATATCATCAGCAGCAGCAACATAAGCTTCTCCTACATTCACAGCATACCAAGCATTGGTAACAGCAATAGCTTCTGGACTATTCGCACAATATAAATGATTGGCTAACGCTATAGTTGCTGTTCTTGCCTCTTCATAAGTAGCATTAGGAGTTAAATAATCTCTTTCTGCTAAATAGGCTATTTCTGATGCCTTTTCCATCCCAATCCCAGTAACGGAATACGAATCTGGAGATGGAGCATTATTGGTTCCTGTTTCTCCAACGGTTAAGATATAAAACCAATGATTTAAAACTCCAGAATTGGTATGCACTCCTCCATTATCAGCAGTTCCAGAATACCAATACGTCCCTAAATAAGTATCTGGGTCACCATTTGAATTGGGATTCTGCATGGATCTTAAACCTGTATTGGTAAGGTCTTCTCCTATAAGCCAAACATTATTAGATATAGGGTTTGAAAGGTTTCCAGTTCGTCCATAGTGTTCAATACAGGCTCCCCAAATATCTGAAAATCCTTCATTCATTGCTCCTGATTCATTTTGGTAAACCAAATTTGCTGTATAAGTACAAACCGCATGGCCAATTTCATGACCACATACATCGATAGAGGTTAAGATATCAAAACTACTCCCGTCTCCATAACTCATTGCAAAACCATTCCATCCTGCATTATTATAGTTAGTACCAAAGTGAACATAACTTCTAATTATTCCGCCATTATCATCATAACTATTTCTACCAAAAACCTCTGACCAGAAGTCATACGTTCTTTCAGCACCCCAGTGTGCATCCAAAGCGCCATTATCTTTTGCTGCATTGTTATATTCTGCATCGGTCCAATTATTATCATTATCCGTAAAATCAATATTTTGGAAACTGTTTGAATTTTGGCAATTGAAGGTGAAAATGCCTAATCCTCTCGTTTGATCTCTTAAAATGTAATTCGAATTAGCTGCATCAAATGTGGTTTCAATGCTTCGAGTACCACTATATCGTGTTGCTGCAGTACCTAAAACAAAACTAGGTTTGGTTTCAATTTCAATTTTTGGCTGAAAGGCTTTATCAGTGTTTTTAGCAGTAACATGTTTAATAATTTGATTAGAAAACAAAAGGTTTCCAGTGTGTGCATCTACATACACCTCTTGTCGAGATATTGGTTGCGTAGTGTAAATATCATACTTATAGGCTAAATGAATCGTATTTGTCTTCTGATTTGGGAAATAAACAAGTGTTCCTTTTGGTTTGTTATAATTCATGAGATGCGCTTCGTCCTCATTTTCCCACAAATAACTAGTTGCATTTATATTGGCTAAAGCCTTATTCAATCCTTCTTCAGAATTAATACTAGGATTTAATGGAATAGCGCTTACATCATATAATTCACCATTCACATGAGTTACTTTTCCTTCAATTGAATGGGTAATAGCCGTTCCAAATTCGATTTTGATTCCTTTATAAAACTGTTGAAATTTATGATGCTTTTGTCCTTTTCTATCTGTATTTTCATAAAGAGATTGATAGCTATAATCCTCATTTAAATGGTATGCTTTAGAAAATTGATTCAAAGCTTCTTTTTCAGAAAACGATTTTGAAGCAAAAAATAAACTAGAGTGAGGGGTTTGCTTTTCTATTTTTTTTTGGGAAAAAACAAATGATATAAATAATAGTTGCAGTAGAAGAATTTGATTTTTCATTATTGAGTTTCTTTAAAACAAAGAAGTTGGTTTAATTAAACCAACTTCTTTTATTTAGAATTTTATTTTTTTATGATTCTTTTCGTAATGGAACCTACATCAGTACTTATCTTCATAAAATAAATACCATTTGAAGCGTGAGTTAAATCTAACATGATTTCGTTTGAAGATTTAAAGTTGTTTTGATTCAAAATATTCTTACCACTGATATCATATACTTCTATAGCCTCAATTTGTTGATTCTTAGTGCTGACAGTATATAATCCATTAGATGGATTTGGGTATACAGCTATAGATTCTAGTGCAAAAGTTTCAGAAGATAAAACAACCCCATTTATAACAAAATTATCAACATTTGCTCCTGGATTATTTACGGATTGATCCGAATGAAAAACAATTCTAAAAATAACATGTGTTTCAGTATTTAGTGCAGTTAATGGATAAAAATAAGACGTGTTTGTTGTATTTAAACCTGTCCATTGCGCACCAGGGCAATTTTGACAATCGTTTGCAGTACCAGAAGTTGCATTCGTTCTATTACTATTGTACCAATTTGGTCCACTAGTTCCTAAAACATTCCAATTGCCTCCAAAGTCTGTTGAATATTCTACGTAAACAATATCCCAATTTTCTTCTAAATCATATTTTAAAGAAAATCTAATTTCAGGATTTGAAACAGAACTTAAGTCGTAACATTGAGATACTAAGTATGCTTTTGTATTATCTGGGTAATTTCCAGAAGCACTTGTAGAATACACCGAATTTCCAGCACTATCCATTGTACTACCGTCGGATCTAATTACTCTAACCCATTGTGAACCTGCACTTCCTTCATTATAGGATATTAATTCATCCGAAGCATTAGTAAAGGTGTTAACTACTCCAATGGTACCAGAATCATTTATTATAAAACTTTTTTCTCCATTGTTATTATCCGGAAAAGCATCATTTGTTGTTGAAGAAGACACCGAAAGAACATGTGTTCCTCTTGCTATTGTTACTGATGGTAATGCTACAACTGTAGTTGCTGATGAAGCTAAATTACCATTCCATGTATAGGTATATGGAGTGCTATCTATAGTATAATCAAAGGTGACAGAAGTAATAGGATTTAATCCATTATTTTGGATTTCTATTTCTGGATTAACATTATTACCACAATTAATGCCTGTAACTGGGTTTTGAATTTGTACTAATTTAACATCATCATTAGGTACCTGAACAGGAATATCTGTTTGCCAAATACCTCTTCCATAGGTAGCGGCTATCAATTTAGCATCATTTATATTAATTTCTAAATCAGTTACCGATACATTTGGTAAATTGGTGTCGAAAGGTTCCCAAGAAGACATCGTATCATCTTTATAATAAACCCCTAAACTAGTCCCTACATATAAAGGATTATCTGTATTTTGACTTTGATGTACAATTACATTTTTACCAATATTTGGAATACCCGAAGTAATATCATTAAAATTTAATCCTGTATCTGTCGAAACAAAAACTCCACCTGATGCGCCTGAAGTGGTAATGTATACAATATTGGAATTACTACTATGACATTCTATAGATGTAATTGACGAAGAAGCAGAATATACAGCATTAAAATTAATTCCTCTATTTGTACTTAAAAATAAAGATGCTCCATTCGATACATACATGATATCATCATTTACAGGTGATACTTCAATATTTTCAATATTTCCAGATCCAATTGTACCTACACTTTGTTGCACCCAACTACTTCCATTCAATCGATATAATCTTTCATAACCAGAAAATAGTTCTCCAGAATTATTTGCTCGTAAAGGTGTAATCCAATTTCCACCATCATCATTTGTTCCAGTTTCTGCTGCAGGTGCACTCACGCTTCCTGTTCTGCTATTTCCTGCATTATTGGATAAATATAAGGTTCCTCCATATTGAATGAAGCCGTAATAAGCATTAGGATCATTAGAATTTACAGCAGTATCCATCCCATCAGCACCATAATAATTTTTCCATCCACCTGAACTGTACGCATGTCCTCCATTATCTTGAAGACCTCCTACCATATTAGCAGAAGATTGTTTTGAAACCGCAATTCGGTAAAATTGACTAATTTGTGCGGTTGCAGTTAAATCTGTAAAATTGGTTCCACTATTAGTTGATTTATAAACTCCTCCATCACTTCCGCAGAAGAAATTGCCATTATAAAATTTTAAAAAATGAATATCTGCATGAGTGTAAGCCGCTGCCGTAGGGGAACTCCAATTATTTAATTTAGTAAAATTTGTTCCTCCATTAGTAGATTTCCAAATATTTAAACAACCCGTATAAACTTCTTCCGCATTCGTATCTGATACTGCTAGAGCTAAATCATAATTGGCTTGGTTAGATTCTAATACATTTGTAGTATTATTTCTTAAAGTAAAAGCATCACCACTATTCACAGATCTATATACGCCTTGAAAACCATTATTTGCAGGTTCATTAAAAGAATGACTCAAAATATAAACATAATTTGGATTTGCAGGAGTTACATCAAGTCTTAAACGACTAGATGAAGCAGGTAAACCACTTGTAACTTGAGTGAATGTACTTCCTGTATTTGTAGACTTATAAAATGAAGTATTTGTAACAGCATACACTACACTTGGATCATTCGGCTTGAAACGTACAGATCCTTTTGCAAAATTTCCAAGTCTTACAATATTCCAAGTGGTTCCTCCGTCTGTTGTTTTATACAATGCATTACTTGCTGCACAAAATAAAATTGAATTGTCTGTAGGATGCATGATAATATCACCCGCAGTTCTATTTGTAGTTGTAAAAGTTAAACCAGTCGTATTCCATGTAGTACCGCCGTCTGTTGATTTTAAAACACCTACTGAATATGAATCACCATTATCATTATCCCCAGTGGCAATATAAATTACGTTAGAATTTGTATGATCTACCACGATTCCTGAAACACCAATTTGAGGTAAATAATCCGATAATGGCGTCCAATTTACTCCTGCATCCGTAGATTTCCATATACCACCAGCTGGAGCCCCAATATAAAGTGTATTGGCATTATTTGGATCTTGATAAACAACATTTACTCTCCCTTGTCCTGAGGACCAAGAACCAGTATTAGTATGAGTTAAAGGGCCTACGGGTTGCCAATTACTTACTGGCAAAGAAAATCTTGAATTTACAGTACTGTTCTTTTTTGCGTTATTTTTTTCCTGCCAAGCTTCATAAAATTGAGTTGGAGAAATAATATATCCTTGCTCATTAACAAGGTTCTTCCAATAGTTTTCCCATCTCTTAAAAGGTTTGTGACCAGAACCTTTCACATTTTTATCTCTAGTTGTCCAATATTCATTAAACAATGCAACTTCTTCTTCTAGAGTTAACTTTTCTTTTTTGGCTAAAGCATTATCTACTTTCCATGGTGCGGAAGGGCTATATTGAGTAAAACCCATTGTGGTAAATAACAATAAAAACAAGTAATTGTTTCTCATAATATTAACTATTAAATTCAAAATTTCGCAAATATAATTAGTTTTGTTTAAAAAATTTTGTTTTTTTTCAATATTAACAACTGTATTTGCCTAATTTTCAGTTGAAACATATAATTTTGTATGTATTATGAATATACGTAGAAATAAATATTTTGGCTTTATAACCCTATTTTCAATTCTTTGTATTGTTATATTTGTAGGAATATATACTCTTTTAAAACCTCAAAAAAGACTGAAAATTTTCACTCCTAGAGATGTCAATCCAGAATTAGTAGATTCAACAATTCAGCATATTGGATACAATCATCAAATTCCTGATTTTGCTTTTACAAATCAAAATGGAAAGACAATTACTCAAGATGATTATAAAGATAAAATTTATGTAGCCGATTTTTTCTTTACTACTTGTCCGTCAATTTGTCCAATTATGACAGATAACATGGTTTGGTTACAAGACAAAATTAAAAACAACCCTAAAGTAATGCTTCTTTCACATTCTGTTACACCGGATATTGATAGCGTACCAATATTAAAAGCTTATGCTAAAGAAAAAGGTGTCATTGATGGGAAATGGAATTTAGTAACGGGTACTAAAAAAGACATTTATTATATTGCTAGAAAATCATATTTAGTGGTTAAAACAGGTAGACCAGAAGAATTATACGATATGGTTCACACTGAAAACTTTGTTTTAATAGATCAAAAAAGAAGGATTCGTGGCTTTTATGATGGAACGAATTTAGAAGAAGTTAAAAAACTCTATGAAGACATCCTTTTCCTTTGCGAATAATAATCTTTAAATTTTATACAAAATTGTCTTTCCATTTCTAATTATTAGCTACCTTTGTATTTTAATTCAATCTAAATAAGTTTGGAAAAAAATTTGTCAGATTTAAAAAAGGGAGAAAGAGCATACATTAGTGAAATAAATGTAGATGAAATTCCTTTAAAGTTATTAGAAATGGGTTGTTTACCTGGCAATTTTATTGAGTTAATTCAAATTGCACCTTTGGGTGATCCTTTTTATTTTAATATCAATGATTCTCATGTTGCCATTCGAAAAGAAACGGCAAAACAAATCATTGTAACATTAGAAATTACGATTTAATTCATGTCTAAATCTACTATAAAAGTTGCTTTAATTGGAAATCCTAATGTGGGAAAAACATCTGTATTTAACCAATTAACGGGCTTAAATCAACAGGTAGGAAATTATCCAGGAATTACTGTTGAAAAAAAACAAGGAATTAGTAAGCTTTCGGAATCGGTTAAAGCTAAAATAATTGATTTACCTGGTACGTATAGTTTAAATGCGAGTTCAATAGATGAAAATGTTGTAATTGAACTACTTTTAAATAAAAATGATGAAGATTTTCCTGATGTTGCGGTAGTCGTAAGTGAAGTGGAAAATATCAAACGAAATTTACTTCTTTTTACCCAAATAAAAGATTTAGAAATTCCTACGATTTTAGTCATTAATATGGCAGATCGTATGTCGTTAAAAGGAATTGAATTTGATATTCCGGTTTTAGAACGTGAACTAAAAACAAAAATTGCTCTAGTGAGTTCTAGAAAAAAAACGGGTATTTCTGATTTAAAAGAATTGATTTTAAATTATGAATCTTTATCAACAGAACCTTGTTTACATGCCTCTGTAATTGATCCTGACTACTTTAACAATTTAAGAAGAGCCTTTCCCAATCAACTTTTGTATAAATTATGGTTAGTAATTACGCAAGACGTTAATTTTCTAAATTTAGAAAGAAACGAAATTAAAAGTTCGTTTACTAAATCACATTCCGATTTAAAAAGATTACAACAAAAAGAAACCATTAAAAGGTATCAATTTATAAACGACACCTTAAAAATTGGTCAAAAAATAGACATCACAAAAGCTTCTGATTTAAGAGCTAAATTGGATCGTATTCTTACACATAAAGTGTTTGGTTATCTTATTTTCTTTAGCATTTTGTTATTGATTTTTCAATCTATTTTTGATTGGAGTACGATTCCAATGGAATTTATAGATGAGACCTTTACTTCTTTAAGTGCTTATACTAAAAATCATTTGCCTTCTGGAGAATTTACTAATTTGTTGAGCGAAGGAATTATTCCTGGAATAAGCGGTATTGTTATTTTTATTCCACAAATTGCTTTCTTATTCCTATTTATTTCCGTTTTAGAAGAAAGTGGTTACATGAGTCGTGTTGTCTTTTTAATGGATAAAATTATGAGACGTTTTGGGCTTTCGGGTAAAAGTATTGTTCCTTTAATATCTGGAACAGCTTGTGCAATTCCTGCCATTATGGGAGCAAGAAATATAGAGAATTGGAAAGAAAGACTCATTACTATTTTAGTGACTCCTTTTACAACTTGTTCTGCTCGATTACCAGTATATGCTATTTTAATTTCTTTAATTATTCCTGAAGAAAGAGTATTTGGTTTTTTAAGTTTACAAGGCTTAACACTTATGTTGCTTTATTTAATTGGATTTGGGATGGCTGTACTTTCTGCTACTATCTTAAATTATTTTTTAAAATTAAATTGCAAATCCTATTTTGTTATTGAGATGCCATCTTACAAAGTTCCAATGTTCAAAAATGTAGCTTTAAATGTAATTGAGAAGACGAAAGCTTTTGTAACTGGAGCAGGGAAAATCATTTTAGCATTATCAATTATTTTATGGTTTCTAGGTTCGCATGGCCCTTCAAAAAAATTTGATAATGCGGAAGCAATTGTTGCAACAGAATTAAAACAAAACAATACTTCTATAGATACAGAGATTCTTGAAAATAAAATCAATAGCTATAAATTAGAACATTCTTATATTGGTATATTAGGCAAAACCATTGAACCTGTTATTCAGCCTCTAGGTTATGATTGGAAAATTGGAATTGCTGTAGTAAGTTCTTTTGCAGCAAGAGAAGTTTTCGTTGGTACTTTGGCAACTATTTACAATGTAGGAAATCATAGTGACGAAGAAGTAACCATAAAAAACAGAATGGCAGCTGAAGTACATCCTGAAACTGGAAAAAAAGTTTTTAATTTTGCTTCCGGCATTTCCCTATTGCTTTTTTATGCTTTTGCTATGCAATGCATGTCGACCATTGCTATCGTAAAAAAAGAGACCAATTCTTGGAAATGGCCTCTGTTACAATTTATTTTTATGAGTGGTTTCGCTTATGTTACCGCTTTAGTGGCTTATCAAATTTTAAAATAAGGTATGGATTTTCAACAACTTTTAGTTTACATAACACTTACTATTGCCATTGGATTTTTAATTCGAAAATTTGTTTGGAAAAAAAAGAAACCCAAAAGTTCTAAATCTTGTGGTGATGATTGTTCGTGTCATTAATCCTATTTAATGACTAACTTATACTCATTTTCTTTTATTTCTTGATCTTTTACCCTATTTGGTAAAACTCCAATAAAAGTGATTTTCTTTTTACTGTATTGATTTGCCCAAGCTACATTTTTGTCTGTAGTTTGCGAATTCACGATGAGCTCTTTCTCTTCTACTAATTCATTTTCTTTGTATACAGAAACCAGCATTTCAACTTGTCCTTCCCATACACAATTTAATCCTTCCGGACAACGAGAATCAGCAATAACCTTTTTCAATTTAAATTGGTATTCTTCTTGATTTTGGTCCAATCGTTCTTCATTCCTATTACTCGAAGTATCCTTAGTTTCATTTTCTTTTGAAGCACATTGTGCTACTAAAAGCGTTAAAAAAAATAAAATAGTTTTCATGTGTTTTGTTTATTTGTTTTTTATAATGAATAAAGGTACTGAAATTTTATGACGTAATTTATCTACTGTTGTACCAAACAACAAGTCTTTAATTCCAGAATGTCCGTGCGTGCCCATTACTAAAATATCAAAACTATTTTCATTTACAATTTTAGGCAATACTTTTCCAGGCCTTCCAAAACCTAATTGCGTTTCAATTTGATACCCTTTATCTACTAATAAAGTTTTATATTCTAACAATAATTTTTCGTCTATTGTGGTTTCATGATCATCTGTATTTCTACCATACATCATGGCACCAACCGTTTCCACTACATGAATTAAGGTATATTTTGCCTCTAATCCTCCTAATTCAAAAGCACTGTTAATGGCTAATTCATCGGCTTTGGAAAAATCAACTGCTATGGCAATGTTTTTTGCAGAATACGTATTTAATGCTCTTAATTTTAATTTTAAATTATGGGGCGAATGATTATGAATGTTATGTTTTGCTTTAACGAAAAAAGGCTTGAAAACGATATACAATAGTAAAAATAGAAATCCGATTGCCAAAGGAACAACTGTCGTCCAAATTAAGGTAGGATGATTGGTAATTTGCAACCAATTTTTAATCTCATCAAAAACTAATTTTCCGTTTAGCGTTACGATAATCGAAGCAATCAACCAAGCAGCAACTTGTGTGGTTTTGGAAATATGAAATCCTTTCATTTTAGACGTATCACTCACAAAATGGATTAATGGAATGATGGCAAAACCTAATTGTAAACTCAAAATTACCTGGCTTAGAATTAATAGTTTCCCTGTAATATCTTCACCAAAATATAAAATAGTTACTACAGCTGGCACTATCGCTAACAATCTAGTAATAATTCTTCTTACCCAAGGCTGAATTCGCAGACTTAAATATCCTTCCATAATAATTTGACCGGCCAACGTTCCTGTAATTGTAGAACTCTGTCCAGCCGCAATTAAAGCCACTGCGAATAATATAGGCGCCCATTTAGTTCCTAGTAAAGGCTCTAAAAGTTGATGTGCATCTTGAATTTCAGCCACTTCAAATAATCCATTTTTATAAAAAGTAGCTGCCGCTAAAATAAGAATTGCAGCATTGACAAAAAAGGCCAAATTTAATGCAATCGTACTATCAATTAAATTATACTTTAAAGCTTGCTTAATCCCTTTTTTACTTCTATCAAATTTTCTGGTTTGAACCAAAGAAGAATGCAAATATAAATTATGAGGCATAACGGTTGCACCAATAATTCCTATTGCAATGTATAACGCATTTTCGTTGGGTAAGGTAGGAATTAATCCTGTGACTACTTTTCCTAATTCTGGTTGTGCAAAAAACATTTCAAAAACAAATGAAAAACCAACTATTGCTACTAAAGCAATAATAAAAGCTTCCATTTTTCGTATGCCTTTATTAATTAAAAAAAGCAATAAGAAAGTATCTAAAACGGTAATGAGAACTCCATCGAGTAACGAAATATTAAATAATAAATTTAAACCAATGGCCATTCCCAAAACTTCAGCCAAATCACAGGCAGCGATTGCTATTTCAGCTAAAAAATAGAGAATATAGTTGACAAATGGAGAATAGGTTTCTCTTGAAGCTTGTGCTAAATCACGTTGGGTTACAATTCCTAACCTAGCACTTAAACTTTGTAATAATAAAGCCATCACATTACTCATTAGTAACACCCAAATTAAGGCATATCCAAACTGGCTTCCTCCCGCTAAATCAGTTGCCCAATTACCAGGATCCATGTAACCCACACTAATTAAATAAGCAGGACCAAAAAAGGCAAGAATTCTCCTAAAAGTAGATGCTTTTCCTTGTGTTGCAACAGATTCATTAACTTCTTCTAACGATTTACCCATATTTTATTTATTATTGCACATATAAATTAACAGCTATTTTATTGGAAAGAATTACTTCCTTCGCATCTACCTCAACCTTGATTAATTCATCAAAAGTTTCTTTTTCTAAAATTTTAATTTCCGAACCTAAAGTAATCTTTTGTTTGTCTAAATATTGCAAAAAATCGGCCGAAGAATCTTTGACACCTACACATTTACAAACTACTCCTGTTGGCATTTCTGAAAGTAATTGTTTTTCTTGTTTTTTTATTTCACCTTTTTCATTTGGTATAGGATCACCATGTGGATCAAAGGCAGGAAAATCTAAATAAGCGTCTAAACTATTAATCAATTTTTCGGATTTTATATGTTCTAATTCTTCCGCAATTTCATGCACTTCATCCCAAGTAAATTGTAATTTTTCAACTAAAAAAACTTCCCATAAACGATGTCTTCTTACAATTTTTTTGGCTTGTAACAAACCATTATTCGTTAAAGATACACCTTGGTATTTTTTATAGGTTACCACATCTTTCTCTGCTAATTTCTTGAGCATATCTGTTACGGAAGAAGCCTTAGTATCTAACATTCCAGCTATTGCATTTGTATTAACACCTTTTGGAGAAACCAATGATAAATGATAAATCACTTTTAAATAATTTTCTTCAGAAATCGTCATTATAAAATAAAATTTAATCAAATATAACAATTATATTCTGTTATTGTAAAAAATATTTTTAGTTTTGTCTAAATTTAATTTTTATTATTTTGAAAAAAATAGTTCTTTTCTTTTTAACTTTAAATACTGTTGTTTTTGCACAAACCACTATTAAGGGCAAAATAACCGATAAAAAAGACCCTTTAGCATTCGCTTCTGTTTCTATACCGGAACTTAGTAAGGGTGTAAATGCGAATGAAAATGGAATGTATGTTTTGGAAAACATACCTAATGGCAGTTTTACCATTCATTTTTCGTTCATTGGTTATAAAACAAAAAAGAAAATAGTGGTTATAGATAATAATATTTCGATTATTTTAGATGTTGCCCTCGAAGAAAACCAAAGCTTAGATGAAGTTGTTGTTACAGGAACACTCAAAGCCGTTTCAAGATTGGAAACACCTGTTCCTGTAGAAGTATACACCGCTACTTTTTTGAAAAAAAATCCAACACCTAATATTTTTGAAGCCTTACAAAATGTAAATGGTGTAAGACCTCAACTGAACTGCAACATTTGCAATACGGGTGATATTCATACCAACGGATTAGAAGGTCCTTACACTATGGTAACGATTGATGGAATGCCTATAGTAAGTGGTCTTTCAACGGTGTATGGTTTGTCTGGAATTCCTAATTCTTTAATTGAAAGAATCGAAATTGTAAAAGGGCCTGCTTCTTCATTATATGGAAGCGAAGCAGTAGGTGGTCTTATCAATATTATTACTAAGAGTCCCGCTACTGCTCCTTTACTCTATGCTGACTTTTTTAGTACAACTTGGTTAGAAAACAATCTTGATTTAGGTGCAAAATACAACTTAGGCAAAAAAATGCATGCGTTATTAGGATTAAATTATTTCAATTACAATAACCCTATAGATAATAATCAGGATAATTTTACGGATGTTACCCTACAAGAACGAATTTCGGTTTTTAACAAATTGAGCTGGGATAGAAAAAGCGAAAAAGAATTTTCAATTGCGGGTCGTTTCTTTTATGAAGATCGATGGGGTGGCGAAATGCAATGGAACAAAAGTTACAGAGGTGGCGATGAAGTGTATGGAGAAAGTATTTATACGAAACGATATGAATTGCTAGGTAAATATGAACTGCCCATTGTAGAAAACGTTACAAGCTCCTTATCTTATACGAATCACCATCAAAATTCCGTGTATGGAACAACCCTATTTGAAGCAAAACAAGAAATCGCTTATGGTCAGCTTACTTGGGATAAAAAAAGTACAAATCATGATTTTTTGATAGGAATGGCCTATCGATATCAATTGTATAATGATAACACCACAGCAACTAAAGCACCAGAGAAAAATAAAATTAGTAGTGTTTTTGTTCAAGACGAAATAAAACTATCCAAAAGCAATCACATCCTTCTTGGATCCAGATTGGATTATCATTCGATTCATGGTTACATCTTTACACCAAGAATAGCCTATCGATGGAAACCTACTAAAAATGATATTTTTAGAATAAATGCAGGAACTGGTTTTAGAGTGGTTAATTTATTTACAGAAGAACATGCCGCTTTAACTGGTTCAAGAGACGTTATTATTAAAGAAAATCTGAATCCAGAAAAATCCTACAACATCAATTTTAATTACTTAAAAAAAGGACAAATTGGAGAAAACATTCAATCAATAGTAGAATTTTCTAGTTGGTATACTCATTTTAAAAACCAAATCATTCCAGATTATGATACTAATGCCAACCAAATTATTTATGAAAATTTAAAGGGATATTCGAAAACCTTTGGTATCACTGGAAATGTAGAATTTCTTTTCCCATTTGGTTTAAAAACAATGACAGGGTTTACCTTATTAAATTCTAAAAATAAAAGAGATGCTATAGTATCAACTCCTATTTTAACTGAGAAATTTAGTGCTACTTGGGGTATTTCTTACACTCTCTCTAAGTGGAATGCAACGCTCGACTACACTGGAAATATTTATGGCCCGATGCGATTATCTCTTTTAGGAGATTTAGATCCAAGAAGCGAATATTCTTCTTTTTGGAGCATTCAAAACATTCAATTTACCTACAAAAATATAAAGAATTTCGAATGGTATCTAGGAGCTAAAAACCTATTAAATTGGACACCTAATAAAAAAAATCCGTTTTTAATTGCACGAGCTAATGATCCATTTGATAAAGAAGTAGTTTTTGATGCAAATGGTAATCCTATGGCAACAGCAAACAATCCTTACGCATTAACTTTTGATCCAAGTTATGTGTACGCACCGAATCAAGGAATTCGTTTGTTTTTAGGAATGCGATATTCTTTAAACTAAGCTGCTTTTTCAAAAGCAATATAGTTTAAAAAAGTACCATCAGTATTAAATTTTGGATACGCTTCAATTTCACAAAAATAGGTCTCTCCATTTTTCTTGTAATTTAAAACAATCGCTTTAAAGGGTTCACGATTACCAATTGCTTTACTTATTTTTCTTGTGGTTTCTAATGAAGTTTCGCTTCCTTGAAACATTTTTGGAGAGTTTCCTATAAGTTCTTTATAATGATACCCATTCATCTGCATTACATTACTAGATGCAAATACAATTTTAAATTCGCAATCGGTTACTAAAATACTAAGATTTTTGTCTTTTTTAACTTTTGCGAAATCAACTTTTTGTGACCAATATTTTTGAATTTCATTGAACTCTTTTTGTTCAGCTCTTGGTAATTGATAAAATTCCCATGAAGTTATAGGAATTGGTAAAAGAGACAAACTTTCTTGGTATTTAGCCCAAGCTTTATCATATTCTTTAAACATAACATATCACTTTAACTATTCAAAAATAATGCATTTCTGAATTAAAAGGCTATTTAAGAGCTGGTTTAACGTTTGTTTGACCAAAAATAAAACGTTAAATTCAATATCTTTGGAAGGTGAAACACTACAATTATATATTTTCAGGTACAGGTTTAGCCGCACTATTAACGATTTATGAAATGAGTTTGTCTTCTTATTTTAAAGAAAAGACGATTCTTCTCATTGATAAAGAATCCAAAAAAACCAATGACAGAACCTGGTGTTTTTGGGATGAAACTCATCTTTTTGACGCAATTGTTTCTAAAAAATGGGACAAAATTGCATTCATTACCTCTTCTGAAAATAAAAAGTGGAGTATTACTCCTTATTCCTATAAAATGATAAAAGGGATAGATTTATATGAATATATTTTTAATTTAATTCAACAGAACCCTAATATTACTTTTCTTAAAGAGGAAGTGCTTCATATTGAAGATCTTGGCAATCAATGCAAAGTAACTACAAAAAGCAGCACTTTTTCTTCAGATATTGTATTCAATTCGATATTTAAACCTGAAAGAGTAACTTCTCAGAAAAAATATCCTTTACTACAACAACATTTTATAGGCTGGTTCATCAAATCTAAAGAGCCTGTTTTTGATTCAGAGACGGCTACTTTCATGGATTTTTCCGTAAAACAAAATAATAATACCCGTTTTATGTATTTGCTTCCATTTTCAAAAAATGAAGCTTTGTTAGAGTATACTTTATTCTCCTCAGAGCTCCTTAAAAAGGAAGAATATGAGCAAGAAATTAAAAATTACATTCAAAAAATAGGAATAACAGCATATGAAATTATTGAAAAAGAACAGGGTAATATTCCTATGACTAGCTTCCCTTTTTGGGAACAAAACACAAATAATATTATTCATATTGGTTCTGCCGGTGGTTGGACAAAAGCGAGCACGGGTTATACTTTTAAAAAAGCCTATAAAAAAGCTAAAAACTTAGTGCAACTCCTACAAAAAAAGGAAATTGGTTTTAGTAATCAAAAAGAACTAACAAAAGATAAATTTTGGTATTATGATTTATTATTCATAGATGTTTTGTACCAAAATAATGAAATTGGTGCGCAATTATTTTCCGATTTATTTCAGGGAGACAACCCAAAATTAATCTTTAAATTTTTAGATGAAGAAACTACTGTTCTTGAAGATTTACAGGTCATTTGGAACTGTCCTAAAATCCCTTTTCTAAAAGCGCTTCTTTATCGGTTAATCCCATAAAATTGAGGTAATCATCTATTTATAAGATATTTGCATTAATTTAGTTATATTTGTTTTACAACTAAAAAAACTAAATTTACTAACATGATTAAAAAATACTATCTGACTCTAGGTCTGATGGTGTGTTCCGTATTACTGTTTTCTTGTAGTGATGATGACTCCAATTACACAGAAATACCTACACCTGAAATTTCTCCTGTAACCGTTAATTTATCTCAAGTACCTTACAGTAAATTATCTGATTACCATTTTTTTAATGGATTATTAAAAAATCAGTCTCCCTCTTTAGATGTGTTACCATATGAACCTGCTAGTAGTTTGTTTTCGGATTACGCACACAAAAAAAGATTCGTTTGGATGCCAAAAAACAAACAAGCTATTTATAATGGAGATGATAATACCTTAGAATTTCCTATTGGAGCTGTTTTGATAAAGACCTTTTATTACGACAATGTATTACCAAATAATACACAAAAAATCATTGAAACAAGACTTTTAATTCGAAAAGAAGACGGTTGGAAAGCGTACGATTACATTTGGAATGAAGCACAAACTGAAGCCAATTTAGATACTGTTGAACAAGGGGTATTTATTCCTGTTGAATGGTCTGAAAACGGAATACCTAAAAGTACTACTTACAAAATTCCTTCTCAAACAGAATGCGTGACTTGCCATAAAATCAACCCGAATCAAGAAGAAAATGGTGAAATTACCATTCCTATCGGAGTAAAGCCACAAAACTTAAATCTCGCTTTTGATTATGGTAATGAAACCGTCAACCAATTAGCTAAATGGAAAAGCGTAGGTTATTTAGATCCTAATTCACCTACTCCAACAAATACAACTATTAATTGGACAAATATCAATGAACCTTTAGAAAAAAGAGTGCGCTCGTATATTGATATTAATTGTGGTCATTGCCACAGAACGGGTGGTCATTGTGATTATGTAGATTTAAGGTTAAATTATAGCAATACAAACTTAAGCACTTTCGGTGTGTGTATGACTCCATTATTTAGTATCCCAAACGGACCTTATGTAATAAATGGTGGCAATGCTGATCAATCTGAAATGATACAAAGAATAAGTTCTACAGAAGAAAGCCTTATGATGCCCTATATTGGTAGAACTTTGGTTCATGAGGAAGGTGTTGCCTTAATTACCTCATGGATCAACTCCTTACCAGAATGTCGTTAAAAAACAAACCAAATAAAAAACCAAAAAATATGAAAAAAACTACCTTATTCTTTTTATTAAGCTTGTGCTTTTACTCATTTGCACAAGATGATTGTGCCTCAGCTGTAACAGTAACTACTGGCACCTACACAGTGGGTCAAATAAATGGCACACAAATTCCTCAAAGTTGTATAAACAATAATGCAACTGCAGGAGAATGGTACAAATATGTTGCTGATGACAGTTATACTGTTACAGTTACTACTGACTTAGCTATTAATATTTGTAAAGATACTCGCGTACATATTTATTCAGGTGACTGCTCCAACTTAATTTGTGTAGCGGGTGATGATGATTCTGGAATTATCCAATGTAACAATGGAAATACCAATTCGTACCTGTCAATAGTAAGTTTTAATACTACTCCTGGAACCACTTATTATATTGCTTTTGATAACCGATGGAGTACTTCTGGTTTTGAGTTTCAATTATCTGAAGTTCCATATGTTGCGCCACCTGTGAGTTTTACGCAACAACCCATCTCTTCTAACGCTACGATTTGTTGTGTCGTCGATATGAACGGAGATTATTTGGATGATATTGTTACGGTGAGTTCCAATGCTATGACGATTTTAAAACAAAATGTTGGTGGCGGTTTTACTAGTTCCACTATTTCTTTACCAAGTTTAACTGCTACACCTACTTGGAGTATTGCGGCTGGAGATTATGATAAAAATGGTTTTAATGATTTGGTTTTTGGAAGTGGAAGTAGGTTAACCATAGTTAAAGCTGATGCTACCGGTACTAATTACACAGAAGTACCTTATCCACAAAATATTTTCACACAAAGAACTAATTTTATAGATATCAATAATGATGGAAACTTAGACTTATGGGCTTGCCATGATGTTGCTCAAAGTCATGCTTACAGGAATATGGGTTCAGGAGATCTTGTTTTCGATATTTCTTTAATGGAAACGTTACCTGTAGGTGGAAATTATCAATCCATGTGGACAGATTATGATAATGATGGCGACATGGATATGTATTTAGCAAAATGTCGTGGTGGTGCACCTGTAGGAGATTCTCAAAGAATCAATTTATTGTATAAAAATAATGGTGATGGCACTTTTACAGAATCTGGTGCTGTTGCAGGAATTAACGACGGTTCTCAATCTTGGTCAACTGCTATTGAAGATTTTGATAATGATGGAGATATGGACTTTTTATTATCTAATATTTCTGATACCAATAAATTTTATTTGAATAATGGTGATGGAACTTTTACCGATATTTATGCGTCAACAGGTATTGATCCGCAAGTAGGTTCATGGGAAGTGCAAGCGGCTGATTTCAATAATGACGGCTGGATTGATTTTCTTTGGCAAAACGGAAAAGAATTATACTTAAATAACGGCGATTTAACATTTACAGGTTATGATTTGACTTTTAGTGAAGGAGGAATAGGCGATTTAAATAATGATGGTTTTCTAGATGTTCAATTTGCTAGTAATGTATTTTATAATGTTCCGAATGCCAATCATTGGATTAAAATTAACCTCCAAGGGTTAATTAGCAATCAAAATGGTATTGGGGCAAGAGTAGAAATTTATGGTAATTGGGGAAAACAAATTAGAGAAATCAGAAGCGGACATGGTTTTAGCCATCAAAGTACTATGAATGCTCATTTTGGAATTGGTTCAGAGACCAATGTGGATCAGGTAATTATCAGATGGCCTTCTGGAATTATCGATGTTATCGACAATCCGAATGTAGACCAAGCATTAACGATACTAGAGGGTTCTTCACCATTAGATGTTACTACTTTTAATACAGACAACTTTGAAGTATATCCCAACCCAAGTAGTGACTTCATACGTATAACCAATGCGGAAAAACTACAAATAAAATCTATTGCGATTTATGCCATGCATGGAGCATTAGTAAAAAAAATTACGGATGGATCATCTCAAATTAAAATTAACGATTTAAAAGAAGGGATTTATATGTTAACCTTAGAAACAACAGCTGGTGAAAAATTCTCAAGAAATTTCGTTAAAAAAAATTAAACTGTTGCTTTTAGTATAATCATTTTTGTAGTAAGCGATAACAAATCTTTATGATTTAATTAGATATTCAATTGTTTAATCTTTGTAACTTTGCAACATTAATTAAAATACAAAGAATTATGTATCCAGAAGAAATGGTAAAACCAATGCGTGCAGAACTTTCTGAAGCAGGTTTTAAAGAATTATATACAGCTGCAGACGTTAAAAACGAAATTCAAAAAGAAGGAACTACTTTAGTAGTAGTGAATTCTGTTTGTGGTTGTGCGGCTAGAAATGCACGTCCAGGTGCAAAAATGAGTTTAGACGGTGCTAAAAAACCTTCTAATTTAATTACAGTTTTTGCTGGTGTTGATAAAGAAGCTGTTGATGCAGCAAGAGAAGAAATGTTTCCTTTTCCTCCTTCTTCACCAAGTATGGCTTTATTTAAAAATGGAGAATTAGTGCACATGTTAGAACGCCATCACATTGAAGGTCGTCCAGCGGAATTAATTGCAGAAAATTTAAAAGACGCTTACAACGAATATTGTTAATTTTAAAAAATAAAATTACAGGAAACCATCTTTTACTGATGGTTTTTTTGTTTTATATAGTACCTTTGTTAAAAAGTCTATTCGGTTATGCAAAAGATTCTTTCTTATCCCATTTCTATTGTATATTATATACTATTTTTATTTTGGTTGTGTGTTTTTCACATCATCCAATGGGTGTGTCTAAATGTATTTGGATACAATGCACATCGATGGAGTGTAGCCATTCTTAATTTATTTTTGGTACGAACCACCCATTTATTAGGAACCACTTATAACTTTAAAGGCCGAGAAAAATTACCTAAAAATCAACCTTTAATTATTGTTTCCAATCATCAAAGCTTGTATGATATTCCGCCTTATATTTGGTTTTTGAGAGCTTGGCATCCAAAATTTATTAGTAAAAAAGAATTAGGAAAAGGAATTCCCAGTGTTTCTTATAACTTAAAACATGGTGGTTCTGCATTAATTGATAGAAAAGATGGAAAACAAGCCTTGGCAGAAATAAAAAAATGTGCAGAATTTATCAATAAAAACAACTATTCTGTCGTTATATTTCCAGAAGGAACGCGCGCAAAAAAAGGGGAACCAAAACCTTTTTCTGTAAATGGTTTAAAAATGCTTTACAAATTTGCACCGGATGCTTATTTTGTTCCTGTTACTATTAACAACTCATGGAAATTAGCCCGTTACGGGACTTTTCCACTAGGACTTGGAAATCGATTGGAATTTCAGGTTCACGAACCTCTAAAAATTTCGGATTATACTTTCGAAGAAATTTTTGAAAAAACTGAAAAAGTAATTAAAGATCATATTAAAAAATAAAAAAATGTCCCTAAAAAATGTTCGCTTAGAAGTAATGCAGTTTTTGGAAAAAAAAATTGATTCCTTCGTGGAAGAATTTTTAATTCCAGTTGAAAAAATTTGGCAACCTACTGATTTATTACCCAATTCACAAAATGAAAAATTTTTTGATGAAGTCACCGAATTAAGAGAGATTGCAAAAGAATTACCCTATGATTTTTGGGTAGTTTTAGTTGGAGATACTATCACAGAAGAAGCTCTACCTACTTATGAATCTTGGTTAACTCAAGTAGAAGGTGTTGATCAAGAAAACGGTGGAAATGGTTGGAGTAAATGGATTAGACAATGGACCGGTGAAGAAAATCGTCATGGTGACACTCTTAATAAATATTTATATTTATCAGGTAGAGTAAACATGAGAGAAGTAGAAATGACAACGCAACATCTAATCAATGATGGCTTTGACATTGGTACCAGTAACGATCCTTACAAGAATTTTGTCTACACGAGTTTTCAAGAATTAGCCACTTATATTTCCCACAATCGTGTAGCACAAATGGCTAAGAAATTTGGTGATAATAAGTTGTCTAAAATGTGCCGTTTAATAGCTGGTGATGAAATGCGTCACCATCAAGCCTACAGTACTTTTGTAAACAAAATCTTTGAAGTAGATCCTAGTGAAATGATGTTGGCTTTCCAACACATGATGAAACATAAAATTACGATGCCTGCTCATTTTTTAAGAGAATCCGGACAAAAAATAAGTACCGCTTTCGAACAATTTTCAGATGCCGCACAACGAATTGGGGTTTACACTGCAAATGATTATGTAGATATCATGCAAAAACTCATTGATAAATGGCAAATTGATAAAATTACAAACTTAACTGATGATGCTGAAAAAGCGAGGGATTTCTTAATGAAATTACCAGCAAGGATGGCTCGTGTTTCTGAAAGATTAGTAATCCCTGAAACTGGCCATGTCTTCAAATGGGTACAACCCGCTTTAGTAAAATAATCGTTTAAACTCTAAATAAAATTCCAAATTCCATTAGTAATGAATAGAATTTGGAATTTTTCTATATAAAATGACAGTAATAGATTCGACCATTCTTTTTGTAAAAAAACAATTGCAACAGGCTGAAGGAGGACATGATTGGTTTCACATTGAAAGAGTGTATAAAAACGCACTCCTATTAGCAAAAGAAGAAGACTGCAACTTAGAAATTGTAAAGTTAGGTGCTTTATTGCATGACATTGCAGATAGTAAATTTCATCATGGAGATGAAACCATCGGACCTAAAATAGCCCGTGATTTTTTGGTGAGCCAAAATGTTGCAGATGATACCATAAACGCAGTAGTTGCTATTATTGAAAATATTTCATTTAAAGGAGGTAATTTTGAAAAAACATATACTTCAAAAGAATTAGAAATCGTACAAGATGCTGATCGATTGGATGCTTTAGGTGCTATTGGTATCGCAAGAACTTTTAATTATGGAGGCTTTAAAAACAGAGCCCTTTATAATCCAGAAATTCAACCCAATCTTAATATGAGCAAAGAAGAATATAAGAAAAGTGATGCGCCTACCATAAATCATTTCTACGAAAAACTATTGCTTTTAAAAGATAAAATGAATACCAAAACGGGGAAAAAAATAGCAGCAGAAAGACACCGATTTATGGAACAGTTTTTAGCTCAATTTTATGCCGAATGGGAAGGTGAAAAATAGTTTTCACTTTCCCATTTTTAATTATATCTTGAGTTTAATAATTTGTTTGTCTCTCCCATCATTTCCTTCAAATAAAATTACTCCTTCTTCATCAGTATAAATTCCAAAAAAAGGTTTATACGTAATTTTTGAATCCTTATCAGTAATTAAAATTTTATAAGTAAAGTTGCCCTCTTCATCAATTTCAATTGCATAAAAATTCATCTTTTTAATCTTTGTCTGCTTAAAAGAAATACGATTATCTTTTATTTTTTTTACATCCTCGTCTCCGTTTAAAAAAATATACATTTTCCCTTTGTATACTAATGACGAATAGGAAAAATAATCAAAAATACCAGTTGTACTTTGCCCTTTATTAATTGTTCGCATCCATTGTAATTCTCCATTAAAATTAAGTTTAAATGAAAAAATATCGTTAAAATTGTAAGAGGTTACATAATGAGTACTCCCGCTAGATGAAGTACTAGGATAACTTGAAATAAAGTATTCCTCAGCATTGATGTAAATTTCATTTTGATCTGTAATAAAAAAATCTTTATACACTAAATTTGATAATTCCGCTTTATCTTGAGATTTTTTCTTCCCTTTTTTCTCTCCGTATTTGTCAATTAAAAATTGTTCTGTGAAAGGATTTAGTTTAAAGTTTTTTGTCTTTAAATTATTTGTATCAACCTCATAAAATACAACTCCTCTGTCATTATAAGATGATTTATCTGAATAAGTACCAACGCAAAAAACTTGATTTTTATTAATTAATAATTCTAAGCTATTAATAAAAGTTTCATTTGTTGAAAAAGTTTCAAATTGAATGCCTTCGTTCGATAATTTGTAAAGCTTAAAGTTATAATTAATTATCCCATCTTTTAGGTCTTTATAACTCTCATTTTTATAGGCTTTTCCTAGAAAAAAAACGGAGCCATCCTCTTCGCTTATTTTAAATGAATTGTATTTAAAGTATTTATCTTTTATATTTTGACTAAATTCTTTTTGATAAATTTTATTCAAATTGATATCATATACTAATATCCTATGTGTCTCTTTTTTATCATTTTTAATATCAAAATTGAAAGCAATATATTTATTGTTTTTAGAAATTTGAACTTCTCCTAAGAGATCACTATCTAATTTAAAATAATTTGCCGTAAGAAAAAGGCCAAGATCAGCTAAGAAGGTATTATTAATATCATCTTTATTAATTGAAAAAATTGTTTTAGATGAAAAATTTAAATCTTCAATTGAAGCACTTAATAAATTATAACTTAATGATTTTTCTTTACTGTTTTTTATGCTTTCAATTAAATTAATTTTATTATCATTAATAAAAAGCGCTTTGAAAACATTGTTTTGGTCTTCAAATTCTTTAGAGACTAACAATTTTAAATCGTGATCAAAATGCTCTAATACATAACCTCTAGAATTTCTGCCAAATGTACTCGATAGTCTTCTAAGAAGGAATAAGCCGCCTTTTCCATCATCAACAGAAAAAACTAAATTAGATAAGGTATTTTTATCTTTAAAAATCTGACTTTTTTGAATTTTAATCTCGCTTTGAGCTTGAACTAATACATTACTTAATAAAAATAATACTACTATTGTTTTAGTAATTAACTTCATATAAAAATTTACTATTTAAAATTTGCTTTTCTTTTTTCTAAGAAAGCGGTTGTTCCTTCTTTAAAATCTTCCGTACCAAAACAAGCACCAAAATTTTTAATTTCTACTTGATATCCATTGGTACCGTCTTCAAAATTTGCATTAATAGCTTCAATAGCTTTTGCAATTGCAGCACTAGAGTTTTTAGTAATTTTTGCTGCAATTTCTTTGGCAAAAGAGAGTAATTCAGCTTGTTCCACTACATGATTTACTAATCCGTAATGTAAGGCTGCAGAAGCATCAATCATTCCAGCAGTCATAATCATTTCCATTGCTCTTCCTTTTCCTACTAATTGTGCCAACCTTTGTGTTCCTCCATAACCAGGAATTACGCCTAAAGTTACTTCAGGTAAACCCATTTTTGCATTGGTTGAAGCAATTCTAAAATGACAAGCCATAGCCAATTCTAATCCGCCGCCTAAAGCAAAACCATTTACCGCAGCAATAACAGGTGTTGTTAAATTTTGTACAAAATCAAATAATAATTCTTGTCCTTTAGCTGCTAATTTTCCTCCATCCTCTACTGAGAAATTGGCAAATTCAGATATGTCTGCTCCAGCAACAAAAGCTTTTTCACCACTTCCTGTTAATATAATTGTTTTTACAGTTGTATCTTCGTTTAACGAACGAAACGCTTCATGTAATTCCAAAATTGTAGCTTTGTTTAAAGCGTTTAATTTTTCAGGTCTGTTAATGGTAATAATAGCAAGTTGGTCTAATTTGTCAATTAAAATATTTTCCATTTTAGTTTGATTGTTTTATGTATGTTTTTAAATTATTTCTTGTTCCGCAGTTATAGGAAAAGAGACTGTAAATTCGGTTCCTTTCCCTTCTTCACTTTCAAAAGTAATGGTTCCATTATAATTTTCAATAATATTTTTTATAATGGCTAAACCAAGTCCCATTCCACTCGATTTTGTGGTAAATTTAGGTTCAAAAATACGCGCTTTATTTTGTTCTGAAACGCCTTTTCCATTGTCTTTCACTGTAATAATAGCATGATTGCCTTTCCTAAAGACACGTACAAAAATATCTTTATTTTCTTGATTTTCAGGAATTGCTTGAATGGCATTTTTAACCAAATTCGTAATCACACGTATCAATTGCGTTCGATCCAAACTGGCTATAATTTCTTCTTCTGTATAAGAAAAACGGATAAAATCTTCATTAAAAATATCCAAAGCCAATTGAACCACCTTTACCACATCTAAGGTTTCATTTTGTTGAGCTGGCATGGAAGCAAAATTAGAAAAGGCACTAGCAACCGAACTCATCGTATCAATTTGCTGAATTAAAATTTTCGCAAAATCATCTAATTTTTCTTTTGCCTTTGGATCATTTAAATCAAAACGTCTTTGGTAACTTTGCACCGTTAATCGCATGGGTGTTAGTGGGTTTTTAATTTCATGTGCCACTTGTTTTGCCATTTCTCTCCACGCTTGCTCTCTTTCACTTTGGGCTAATTTGGTTGCACTATCCTCTAATTTGTCTACCATATTATTATACGATTCAATCAACAAATTAATCTCTTTACTACCTTCGTCTAATTCAATCTTCTGATTTTGCTGATTGAAGTTGGTTTCTTGAATTTTATCGGATATAATTTTTAAAGATTTTGTAATATAACTGGATAAAAAGTAGGACAAGAAAATTGAAATCAATAACATCACAAAATACACTTGCCCAAAACGTATCAAAAAATTCTTGATTTCATTATCATAAAATTCGGTGTCTTCTTCATAAGGCAAATTCAAAATGGCCAAAGGCTTAAATTTATTGTCTTTAATATAAGAATAAGAAGATCGATAAGGTAGACCGTCAATTTTGGTGAATTCTACATAGCGTTTGTCTATGGTTCCTTTTAAAATTTTAAGGGTGGAAGCGTTAATTTCTGGACGAATACTATCCATTTTAAAAACAGGCTTGGAAGAAATAATTAAATTCCCTTGTAAGTCAAAAAAATTAATTTCTAAACTATGAATATCTGCAATTTCGTGAATTTTATCTTTAAAAATATATTGAATATTTTCAGTTGTAAGTGGGAAACTCGTATTGTTTAAGATATAATTGATGTTTTCAATAATCGCATTTTCTTTACGTTCTAATCGATCTTGATGGTATTCTTTTGCTTCTTTTTTAAATTGATAATAGGAAACAAAAGCAATTAATATAGAAGCAATAAGCGTTAAGAATATCATCGAAATAAAAATTCTTAATCGTAGCGAAATATGCTTAATATTGAATAGTGCGTACATTATTTATTTTTTTCTCGTATCCTTTTATACAATTTAAATCCTAACATAATTAAAATGGAAAAAATAAAAATTCCGATTACACCATAAATCCAATTGATAGCACTTTTTAAGATGACTAAAAAAACAATAGCAAATAAAATAATGGTGGCTCCTTCATTCCAAATTCTAAAAAAATTGGAAGTGTTTTTTACTTCATTCTTTTGCAATTGTTTAAAGATTTGATGGCATTTTACATGATACAAATAGAGTAACAAAACAAATGCCAATTTTACATGCATCCAAGGTTGGGTTAACCAAAATTTTCCGGCTTCAGTGAAAAACAACATCCAAAAAGCAAAAAAACTAGCTAAAACTGCACTTGGCCATGTAATGATATACCAAAGTCGGTATTGCATTAATTGGTATTGTTGAATTAAAATATCTTGTTCTGGTTGTGGTTTTTGCTTGGCTTCTGCATGGTATACAAACAAACGAACGATATAAAATAGTCCAGCAAACCAAGTAATCACAAATATGAGATGTAAAGCTTTAATGTAATTATATTCCATCTTGAACGTACGTTAATTTTCTATTCATTTCTCTTTTTAAAAAAAAACCTGTGACTAAAGTAGATAAAATATCTGCAATGGGAAAGGCAATCCATACTCCAAAAATACCATAATAATTTGGTAAAACTAAAATTAATGGAATGAGAAAAAATCCTTGCTTGGTTAAAGTTAACAATAAAGCAGGAATTGCTTTTCCAGCCGCTTGAAAGTAAGCTGCTCCAATTAATTGTATCGCTATAATAGGGGAAGCTGCAAAAACCAATCGCAAAGCACTTGGTGTTTCTTTGATAATCGTGGCATCTTTAGAAAAAATGGCAACGATGGGTTCCGCTAAAACTAGTATTACAATAAAAATTATGGTGGCTAAACCGGCCGCCCATTTTATAGATTTTGAGATTGTTTCGTTCACTCTTACGTAATTTTTGGCTCCATAATTATATCCAGCAACAGGTAAAAATCCTTGTGTAACTCCTAAAATTGGGAAAAGAGCAAACATCAACATTCGGCTTATAATTCCATAAATGGCAACTGAAATTTCTCCTCCATGAATGTACAACGTATGATTTAAAATAATCGATAAAATAGCCACAACGCCTTGTCTTGCAAAAGTAACAAACCCAAGTGAAGCTATTTCAGAAACAATATTTATTTGAAGTACATAATGATGCATTTGCAAACGCAATTCACTTTTGAAGATAAAAAACCAAAAAATAAAAACAAAACACATGAAATAGGATAATGAAGTAGCTAATGCTGCACCAAACATGCCTAAATTCAAAAATTTTATAAAAATGACATCTAAGATTATATTCCCAAAAGCAGGAATAATCATAGCAATCATGGCAAATTTTGGTTTCCCTTCAGCTCGAATTACGGTATTTCCCATCATGCATAAAGCTAAAAAAGGTACTCCATATAAAACCGGAATAAAAAAATCCATGGCGGGTTGCATAATTTCACCATTGGCACCAAATAAAAGAAGTACTTCTTCAGAATACAATAAACCAATTAGCACTGCCAATATAGCCAACCCTAAAGTAAGTACAATTTGGTTTCCAAAAGTTTGTAGTGCCTTTTCTCTGTTTTCTGCTCCTAAGGCTCTAGAAATAATGGAACTTCCTCCTATTCCTAAAGCCATTCCTAAGGAGGAAATTAAAAAAGTTATAGGCAAAACGACAGAAACAGCAGCTATTGCAAGCGATCCTATCCATTGTCCTACAAAAATAGTATCAATAAGTATATTAACAGACATAAACAAGATGCCTATAGAAGCAGGTACTGATTGCTTTATCAGTAATTCTCTAATAGGTAATGTGCCTAATTCTGTTGATGATACTGCCATTATACATTTTGTTCTTCCGATTGAAAGGCCCATTGATCAATCCAACGGCTCAAAGTCTTACACCAATCGTTATCATCATTTAAACAAGGAATTGCCTTAAATTCTTCACCACCATGTGCTTTAAATTCATGATTAGCTTCCATAGCAATTTCTTCCAAAGTCTCTAAACAATCCGAAACAAAGGCTGGAGTTACCACCGCTAATTTTTTAATCCCTTTTTCAGGCATTTTATTAATTTCAACATCCGTGTAAGGCGTTAACCATTTATCTCCAGCTAATCGAGACTGAAAAGTTTGGCTATATTTTCCTTCTTCAATACCTAGAAATTCTACTACTTGTTTGGTAGTTTCAAAACATTGATGACGGTAGCAAAATTCGTGAGCTGGTGATGGAGTATGGCAACAACTACCATCTATTTTACAATGACTTTTTGTAATATCTGTTTTGCGAATATGACGCTCAGGAATACCGTGATACGAGAATAATAAATGATCGTAATCAAATCCTTCTAAATGTTTTTTAATCAAATTAGATAAATCTCTGATGTAATCTTTTTGATTGTAGAAGGCAGGAACAATCGTAAAATTCATGTGTGGAAATTTCTTTTTACGAATTTCTTCTGCCAAAACCAAAATGGTTACCGTTGAAGCCATAGCATGTTGTGGATACAAAGGAAACAACAAAACTTCTGTAATGCCTTTATCACTTAACTCTTGCAAACCACTTTCAATACTTGGATTTCCATATCGCATCGCTAAAGCAACAGGTATACTTACATTTTGCTCCACTTTAGCTTTCATTCTTTTTGAAAGTACAATTAAGGGAGAACCTTCTTCCCACCAAATTTTTTGATAAGCTGCAGCCGATTTTTTAGGACGGGTTTGTAAAATGATTCCTCTTACTAATAAAGCACGTAATAAAAAAGGAACATCTATTACGTATTTATCCATTAAAAATTCATCTAAATAAGGTTTTACATCCTTTGGGGTTGGACTATCAGGGGAACCTAAATTCACTAATAATACGCCTTTCTTCATGGTTATAAATTGGATTTCTATGATTATTAACTTGAGTAAAAATAGATAAAGTCATTTTTATATTTCTCTCAAGATTAGTTTTAATTTCTATTTCTATATTGGGTAAATCGATGATAAAATGATTACACATTTAGATTCAAATTCATCAAATATTTTTTAGGTGTAATCCCAAATTTCTTTTTAAATGCGGCTATAAAATGACTGGAAGTACTGTATCCTACTTTTAACCCAACTTCATTGACATTATAGGAACCTGAATCGAGCATCTTTCGAGCATATTCCATTTTATAGTCAAATAAAAAACTGTAGACACTATCACCGTAAATTTGCTTGAAACCTACTTTTAACTTTTTTAATGTTAACCCAACTTGGTCGGCTAACTCTTGCAAACCAGGTGGTTCAGCCATATTATTAATAACTACCTCTTTTGCTTTCTTTATTTTTAAGACATTTTCTTCGTCTATTAAAAAAGGACAGTGCTCTGCATTGGGGTCTTCATTTTGATTGAAATACAAACTCATTAGTTCATACCCTTTCCCTTTGAGATACAAATTTTTAATGGAAGAATTTTGATTGTAGTGGAAAATTTGATTGAGTACAATAGCCATAGATGGACTAATATCTTCTTCTCCGTAATATTTCTTATCTAAATTTTCTTTACTTAAAAAAGGAATTACATCTGCTTCATTAGAAAATAAAGCATGGAATTTTTTAATAGAAATAAGCATCGATATAATCCACGATTTCGGACTTACTTCGAGATGAAGTGGTAATTCTTTTTGAGGATTATAAAGTAGTAATGACTTTTCTTCATTCAAATCCAAAGCATAAGTGCCTTGATTAAAAATAAATTTTGCTTTTCCTTTTACATTAAAGTGAAATTGAATCAAACCTGTTTTTACCTGTTTTTCAATACGTTCCATAGTATCGGAATCATTTTGAAAACGCAATAAAGTAAAGTCTGTTTCAATTTTTATTTCTTCAAATGAACTCATAGCGTTGTTTTTTGAGTTATTAAAGCCAATTTAAAATTTGAACTTATTTAGATTGGTTATAAATAAAAAAGTTCTCGTGAACCAATTTTACTACAAAAATAGCGTAAATACTAAAAACAAATCATAAATTTTACAAAAAATCTGCAATCGACACAAAAAGTCCTTTGAGCGTTATTTTTAAAAACACTTCTATACTAATTTTGTTTTTCTATAAGGGAAGTAGAATTTTATGGAGAACTTTACAGGAGTCAAACACACTAGTTTTTACGCAATTGGTCTCAGCTATAAAAAAGCAGATGCCGAAATGAGAGGTAAATTTAGTTTGAATGAAACAACTAGAATTGATTTATTAAAGCAAGCCAAAGAAGAACATATTGAAAGTTTGTTTGTAATTTCTACTTGTAATCGAACCGAAATTTATGGCTTTGCAGAACACCCTTTCCAACTTATCAAATTACTTTGTGATAATAGTTTAGGAACTGTTGAAGATTTTCAAAAAATAGCTTACGTATATAAAAATAAAGAAGCTATAACGCATTTATTTCGAGTTGGAACAGGTTTGGATAGTCAAATTTTAGGGGATTTTGAAATTATTTCACAAATAAAAATTGGTTTTACAGAAAGTAAAAAAATTGGTTTAGGAAATAGTTATATTGAACGCTTAGTAAATGCTGTTATTCAAGCTAGTAAAAGAGTAAAGAATGAAACTCAAATTAGCTCAGGTGCTACTTCTGTCTCTTTTGCTTCTGTTCAATATATTATGAATACGATTACCGATATTGGTTCGAAAAATATTTTGCTTTTTGGAACAGGTAAAATTGGTAGAAATACTTGTGAAAATTTAGTAAAACATACTAAAAACGACCATATCGTTCTTATCAATAGAACCAAAGAAAAAGCAGAAAAAATAGCAGGTAAATTTAATTTGCTGGTAAAAGATTATGCTGATTTACAATTAGAAATTCAAAAATCTGATGTTTTAGTAGTAGCAACAGGTGCCCAAAATCCAACCATTGATGCTAAAATTTTAAATCTAAAAAAACCATTGCTTATTTTAGATTTGTCGATTCCAAAAAATGTAAATGAAAATGTTACGGATATAGAGGGTGTTTCTTTGGTTCACTTGGATTATTTATCTCAGGTTACAGATGAAACAATTGAAAAAAGGAAAGCTCATATTCCCGCTGCAGAAAAAATTATAAACGAAATTGTAGAAGAGTTTATCAATTGGTCTAAAGCACGCAAGTTTGCGCCCACTATCCATTCTTTAAAAGAAAAATTAGCAGATATTAAGAATTCAGAATTAAATTATCAAAGAAAAAAAATGGATAATTTTAATGAAGAGCAAGCTGAAATTATTAGCAACCGCATCATTCAAAAAATCACTACTCATTTTGCCAATCATTTGAAACATGAAAACACCATGGTGGATGAAAGCATTGAATGGATTGAAAAAGTCTTCCGGTTAAACCCATAAATTACTTCTTTTGAAAAAAACAATACGCATTGGTACCCGTGATAGTGAATTGGCTCTTTGGCAAGCACATACTGTTCAAAATCAACTTAACGCATTAGGGTATACCACAGAAATTATTGCCGTAAAATCTACTGGTGATCTTATCTTGGACAAACCTTTATATGAATTAGGAATTACAGGAATTTTTACCAAAACTCTTGATGTTGCTATGCTAAAGGGCGAAGTAGATATAGCGGTACATTCTATGAAAGATGTTCCCACAAGTTTACCCAAGGGAATTGTTCAAGCAGCGGTTTTAGAAAGAGCAAACACTTTAGATATTTTGGTTCATAAAGGAAATGTAGATTTTCTAAATACAGAAGGAGTTATTGCTACAGGAAGTTTACGAAGAAAAGCCCAATGGCTTCATCGATATCCTAGCCATACAGTTGAAGATTTAAGAGGAAATGTGAATACAAGAATGCAAAAACTACACGATCATTCTTGGAATGGTGCGATTTTTGCAGCTGCTGGTTTAGAACGAATTAATTTGAAACCAGACACATTTATCAATTTAGATTGGATGATTCCTGCTCCTGCTCAAGGCGCAATGCTTGTCGTAGCCATGGAAGAGGATACTTATACAAGAGAAGCTTTACAGCAGTTGAATCATAAAGAAACTGAAATTTGTACTACAATTGAAAGGAACTTTTTGAAAACTTTAGAAGGTGGTTGCACCGCTCCAATAGGTGCTCTAGCAACTATAGAAAAGGATTCCATTTCTTTTGAAGGTGTCTTGTTTTCTTTAGACGGAAAAGAAAAACATTACATTAAAAAAAGTTGTAATTTTGTTGATTATAAATCTTTTGGGGAAAATTGTGCCCAAATAATTTTAGAACAAGGAGGAGCCGTTTTAATGCAGCAACTTCGTTCGCAATTGAAAGTGAAATAAATCACTGCTAAAAAATGGAAAGAGAATCATTACTCAATTATATTTATAGGTTTTTTGATATTATTGTACTGCTTTTTATAGTCTTTGATTTTGGCTATGACTTTGCAGAGAATTTCAATAGTCCACATGTTATTGGGTTAATTATTCTGACCATTCTATTGTTAGTCTTTAATACTTTTAAGTTCTTTATTTATAAGTATAAAAGTAATAAAAAAGTGGCCTTAGTGAACATGATTATCATTTCACTTTTATTGGCTATATCTTTAATTATTGCTCTTTTAAATACCGATTTTAGTTACCACTACATTTTACAAAAAATCAAACCAGTTTTAGAAGGCGGTTTAATTATGTATTTCCTTCTACGATTACTAGTCTTGGTACGTCACATTTATGACATTTATTTCAATCCAGCTATTGTATTTGTAGGTAGCTTCTTAATTTTAGCTTTGTCAGGCGCTTTTTTATTAATGTTACCCAGTGCCACCACGAATGGAATAAGTTTTACCAATGCTTTATTTACAGCAACCAGTGCCGTTTGTGTTACTGGTTTAGCGGTAGTAGATACAGGAGTTGATTTTACGACTGTTGGTCAATCTATTATTTTAGTGTTGATTCAGTTGGGTGGAATTGGTATTTTAACTTTTACTTCTTTCTTTGCTTTTTTCTTTAGAGGTAGTTCGTCGTTTAAAGAAGGGCTAAATACCAAAGACTTTATTGCTCAAGAAGGCTTAAAAGATGTATTTAGAGCTGCTTTAAATGTGGTTATTTTTACGGTTAGTGTAGAGATTATTGGAGCCTTATTTATTTATTCTTCCATTGCGAATAATTATGCCATAACAAACAAATTATTCTTTTCTTTATTTCACTCGATATCAGCATTTTGCAATGCCGGTTTTTCCATTTTTTCTAATGGATTATACGACGAAAGTATTCGTTTTTATTATTATTTCCAATGGATAATTATGATACTTATTGTTTTTGGAGGATTAGGACATAATATCATTTTTAATTTTTATCGCTATTTAAAAACGTATGTTTTAGAATTATTTGATAAAAAATTGATTCACAAACAAGTCCCTGTAATTACTTTAAATACTAAAATTGTTATTTACACCACTATCATTCTTTTATTTGGGGGTTGGGTGTTTTTATTTATTTCGGAATACAACAATACCTTGCTAGAACATCCAACGGTTTTTGGTAAAATTACTAATGCGGCTTTTAGTTCGGTAACCCCAAGAACTGCTGGTTTTAATGTAGTAGATTATACGAGTATGACGGTTCCTTCTTTATTATTTATTATTTTTTTAATGTGGATTGGAGCGTCACCTGCATCCACTGGAGGTGGTGTTAAAACAAGTACTTTTGCTTTAGCCACTTTAAATATATTTGCGGTTGCAAAAGGAAAAAGTAGAATTCAAATTTTTGGCAGAAGAATTACAAGTGAATCTACATCTAGAGCCTTTGCCATTTTATGTATTTCATTAATTGTAATTGGTATGGCAATTATGGCTTTGCTTATTTTTGAACCCAAAGACACTCCTGTATTAACGGTTGTTTTTGAATGTTTCTCAGCATACAGTACCGTAGGTTTAAGTTTAAATTTTACACCTACCTTATCGGAACCTAGTAAATATGTGATTATTGCGGTAATGTTTATAGGACGAATAGGAATGCTCAATTTAATGATTGGTTTACTTAGACAAATGAACCATCAATTTTATGAGTATCCCAAAGAAAATATTTTGATTAACTAAAAAAATTTCAAATGAAAATAATTGTTTTTGGACTTGGAAATTTTGGAATGTCACTCGCTTTAAGTTTGACAGAAACAGGTAATGAAGTGATTGGAATAGACAAACAAATGGATAAAGTGAATTTAGTAAAAGATAAAATTTCACATGCCATTTGTATGGATTCCACCAATGAATTAGCCTATGATGCTGTTCCTCTAAAAGATTCAGATAAAGTAGTAGTAGCCATAGGTGAGAATGAAGGTGCTGCCATTATAACTACTGCGATTATTAAAAAATTAAGTGATGTGAAAATCATCAGTAGAGCGTTGTCTCCCATACACGATACAGTTTTGGAAGCCATGGGTATTTACAGTATCATTCATCCCGAACAAGATTCTGCAGATCGTTTAACCAAACAAATTAATTTTAAATCTACTTTAGAAAATTACCAATTGGATAACAATTTTACAATTTCTGAAGTACGTGCTAAAAAAGAATTTTATGGCAAAACTTTAGGCGAATTAGACTCTGTAGACAAGTATAGCTTAACATTAGTTACTATCATTCGTAAGAAAGAAAAACGTAACTTAATTGGTAAAAAAACAATAGTGAAGGAATCTATTGGAAGACCTAATCCAGAAACGATTGTGAAAGAAGATGATATTTTAGTGGTTTACGGAAACAACAAAGACATCGAAAATTACTGTATGGGTCAAGAAGAATATGATTTGAGAAATAAAAAAATATAAATGGTTATTTTAAGTACAAAAGAACTTAACAAAAAACAACTTGCTTTATTTGATCAAAAAAAATTTGCACTCATTCATGCCGACTTTATCAAAATCAAATGGCTGAAATTTGTTGGAAATAAAATTAATGAATGCCTTATTTTTACGAGTAAAAATGCTGTTAAGAGCGTTTTAAAAAGTAAAAATATTGAAGCCTTAAAAGATAAAGATTGTTTTTGTGTAGGTGAAAAAACAAAAAAACTTTTGGAAACAAATGGATTTCATGTAATACGTCATGAAAAAGATGCCAATACTCTAGCCGAAACCATTTGTGAAAAGTACTTTCAAAAAACATTTACTTTTTTCTCTGGAAACTTGCGCAAAGAGATTTTACCCAAAAAACTTTTAGATAAAAAAATTCGATTAGAAGAAATTACCACCTATAAAACAATTTTGCAACCCAAACGAATTGTTTTGGAAACAGCTGCCATTTTATTTTTTAGTCCATCTGCTGTAGAAAGTTTTTTGGAAAAAAACACCATTCAAAATCAAGTTTGTTTTTGTATTGGAAATACTACAGCTCAAAGCTTAGAAAAAAACAGTACTTCTATAGCGACTGATAAAATTATTATTGCCAATGAACCTTCTGTTGAAAGTGTAATCGAAGAGGTAATACATTATTATAATTCTTAATATTAATAGAATCTTTAGAATCAAAACCAGAATCAGATATTTAAAAAATAAAAAATAATGATAAAAAACGATTTGTTTTTAAAAGCCTTAAATAATGAAACAGTGGAGCGCCCACCTGTTTGGATGATGCGTCAAGCTGGTAGATATTTACCAGAATTTATGGCTATCAAAGAAAAATATGATTTCTTCACCCGTTGTAAAACTCCTGAATTAGCATCAGAAATTACAGTACAACCTATTCGCATTATAAAACCAGATGCAGCTATCTTGTTTTCAGATATTTTAGTGGTACCGCAAGCAATGGGAATACAAGTGGAATTACAAGATAATATTGGTCCTGTTTTACCAAATCCAATTCGTAAAGCGAGTGACGTAGATAACGTTTTTATCCCAGATATTAATGAAACTTTGGGTTATGTTATGGATGCCATAGACATGACTCGTGAAAAGTTAGACAATGAAGTTCCTTTAATCGGTTTTGCAGGCTCTCCATGGACTATTTTCTGTTATGCAGTAGAAGGAAAAGGTTCCAAAAGTTTTGATAAAGCCAAAGGTTTTTGTTTTTCAAACCCAGTTGCAGCACATCAATTACTACAAAAAATTACAGATACTACAATTCTTTATTTAAAAGAGAAAGTAAAGCATGGTGTAAATGCGGTTCAAGTTTTTGACTCTTGGGGTGGAATGCTTTCACCTGCAGATTATACCGAATTCTCATGGTACTATATTAACCAAATTGTAGAAGCTTTAGCCGATGAAACTAAAGTAATTGTATTTGGTAAAGGATGCTGGTTTGCTTTAAATGATATGTCAAAATCCAAAGCAGCTGCCATTGGAGTAGATTGGACATGTTCTCCAAGAAATGCTAGATATTTAACAGGTGGAAAGAAAACGTTACAAGGAAATTTTGATCCTTCGAGATTATTATCTCCAATTCCTGTGATTAAGAAAATGGTGCACGAAATGATTGACGAATTTGGAAAAGACAATTATGTAGTAAACTTAGGCCATGGTATCTTACCAAATATTCCAGTGGATCATGCAAAAGCCTTTGTGGAAGCGGTTAAAGAGTATAAACAGTAGGCAGTTTCAGTCTCAGTAATCAGATACTGCGACTGAAAATTGCGATTGAAAACTGAGAACATGAAAAATAAATTTTACGCATACATACAACATTTACAAGATCAAATTTGCAAAGGTTTAGAAAAAGCCGATGGAAATGCATTTTTTAAAGAAGATTTATGGACAAGACCTGAAGGTGGTGGTGGAAGAACTCGTGTGATTGAAAACGGTACTGTTTTTGAAAAAGGAGGTGTTAATATTTCTGCTGTTCATGGAAAATTACCCGATTCAATGCAAAAATTGTTCAATGTAGGTGAAGCTGATTTTTTTGCTTGTGGATTAAGTTTAGTCATTCATCCTAAAAACCCAATGGTTCCAACCGTTCATGCAAATTGGAGGTATTTTGAAATGTATGATGAGCATGGAACTATTATCAACAGTTGGTTTGGTGGCGGTCAAGACTTAACCCCTTATTACCTTTTTGAAGAAGATGCTATTCATTTTCATCAAACTTGTAAAACCGCTTGTGACAAACATGATCCAACTTTCTATCCAAAATTTAAAAAACAATGTGATGCGTATTTTTGGAATGCGCATCGTAATGAAGCTAGAGGAATCGGTGGTTTATTTTTTGATTATTGCAAAGAAACGGAGACCTTTTCTATGGAAAATTGGTATGCGTTTGTAACCGAAGTTGGAAATAGTTTCCTAAGCGCTTATTTACCTATTGTTGAAAAAAGAAAAAATCTAAGTTATACTCACGAACAAAGAAACTGGCAAGAAATTCGTCGAGGTCGTTATGTTGAGTTTAATTTAGTACATGACAAAGGTACTTTGTTTGGGTTGAAAACAAATGGTAGAATTGAGAGTATTTTAATGAGTTTGCCTCCTCATGTACAATGGGTTTATAATTACCATCCGAAAGAGGGAAGCAACGAAGCAAGACTAATTGAAGTACTAGAAAATCCGAAGGATTGGATATAAAAAGAAGCAATTGAAATTCTATTTTGGCTTCATATTAATACTTTGTTTTCGTCTTTATGCTCAAGATGAAGGGGCAATTTTACACGCAAAAAACCACAAATACAATCCAGAATATCGCATAAATTACTTCGATAAAATGATTTTCAAAATAGATTTGAATAGTGATGTAGACAACTATTCCATTCCTAATTTGAATCGCGCATTTGGAAACGAAAGTAAATTTGTTCCCAACCAAAAAACAAAACTGCGTTTTTCATTTGATTATAAATTCCTAGGCCTTTTCATTTCTTATTCGCCCAATTTTTATGCGAAAGATGAATCCGTTTATGGCGAAACCAAAACCTTGGATTTAAGTTTTAAATTTTTTTATACCGATCGATTGCGACAGGAAGTCGATTTTAAAAATACACGTGGGTTTTATGTAGAAAGTCCACTACAATCTACTCCTTTAGATGTTTATCCTCAACTAGAAATTCGAACTATTGGTGGAAAAACATTTTACATAATGAATAATAATTTTTCATATCGGGCGTTTGAAAACATGACTGAAAGGCAAGTTAGAAATGCAGGAAGTTTTATCCCTTCTATTGGTTATTATTTCAATACATTAAAATCGAAAAGAGTGGATGAAAAGGAGAAATCATTGTTGAAAGTGTATTCGTTTGATGCTTTGTTTCAATACGGTTACATGCATAATTTCATATTAAGTAGAAAATGGTTTGCCACTTTAGGAGCACATCCAGGAATCGGATTAAATAATTCAAGAAGTTATTATTACGAAAAGGCAACCGATGAACAAACCATCATAAAATCTCTTAATATGAATTTTAATTTGGATTTAAATTTAGCATTAGGATATAATAACAAGAATTTATTTGGTGGGTTTAAAGTAAATTTTAGAGATTATCAATACGACAATTCCAAAACCGCTGAATTAATTAACTCCAAATTGTATATCGATTTTTTTGTAGGCTATCGTTTTAAAGAAAATAAGAAAATAAAAAAAGTATTTGAATTACTTGAAAAGAAAATATTCTAAAAAACAAAACCGTATTTGTTTAATGACAAATACGGTTTTTAGCTTTTACTACATTCTATTTTAATTATTCAAAATAGAAATTAAATCTAAGGTTTGTAAAATGATGTTTTTATCGGCAGCTGAAGAATGCAAACTCATCTCAATTTGTAATTTGTTGTTTTCAATCTTCTTAGACGATTGAAACTGTAACGTTTCAAATTGCTCACTTACTTTGTGCATCTTATCCTTATCTTTATTAGAATGTTCTTTGGCTGCTAATTGTGCCATCAAATCTTTCATGTTTAAGTTACCAAAGGCAAAATTGTACTTCATTTGTTGTTTGAATTGCGAACTAAGTGAAGCATTCGGTCGATTGATGTAGTTAAATCCATTGGTTATTACCATAACATCTCCATCTTTTAGAATTCTTAAATCTCCTAACTCATTTTCTACACCTCTAACCTTATAATAGTTGTTTTCTTTTATAAGACCTCCTTTTCTTTCAGCTAAATTCAACAACTTTTGACCCATTGTTTTGTGTGTGGAAGTACATACAAATGTAAAAATGGGAGTATTCCTTGTATCTGTTTTTTCAATTGCAGTCTCTTCATAATTTTCATCATATTCATAGGAAGTGTACGTATATTCAGTTTGTGAAATATCATGCAAGAAAAATGTAAAATCACCATCCATTAAAGAAGCAATTGCTTTTTCATCTAACAGTGTTCCTATAAAATCAGTTAGTAATTCTAAATCTTCTCTTTGCAAGAATTTATTCTCTGGATACATTTGTGCCGTAATCGCTGGAAAACCATTTAATGCTTCTTCCGAATTAATATGATAACTCATATAAGCTAAAGGCGCTTCATTTGGAAAATACTTAAAAATATTCTTGTTTACTTTTCTATTGACTACTTTTTTCATAAGAGAAGCTAACGGACTGGAATATTCTACTATTTGTTCCATTCTCGCTTGGTCATTATCAAAATACATATTAAAATTAACTCCTTTAATAAAACTATCAATATCATCTGTACTAAAATCTCTAGATCCTTTTGCTATCGATTGTATAATGCCTGAAAAATCTTTTATAGAATTGAAAACAGATTGATAATTTATCCAAGCCGAAATATCTGCTTTAGTTGTAATTTTATCGGATGTTGGTACGTTAAAACCATTTTCAAACAAGAAAGCAATATGTTCTTGTTGTAAAACAATGCGCTCTAGTCTTTCTGCTTCTAGTTGTTTCAAATACGCTTCATTTTCCTTTTCATAATCATAATTTTCAATGAAAACAACTGGATCTTCACCCTCTTCTTCCCATTCTGCAGGCGATTCTTCTTCTACTACAACTTCTTCTTCTATTTCTTCTGTTTCTTCCACTACAACTGGCTCTTCATAATCTGGATAGGGAATGTCATATAAATTCGAATAATTATCATGAGTTAACCTAGGTTTAAGAAACTCCATAAAAATCAAATATTCTTTATTCCATGCCATTGATACTGACTCCTTCGGATTTGTATAAACAGTATAGTTTTCATATTCAACTACAGACGGAGGTATTGAATCCTGACCTTTATTACTGATTTGATTTATGATAAAATTTTTAAGGTCTTGACTGTTTTTAATGGGAATTGTAATTTGATAAAAAGGACGACTGTCCGAAGTATAATTTCCATGAATAACAGTATTTTTATCCAAATTAACAAAAGACAAGTATTCTTTAATATTAAAATCAGATTTGGAATTGGTAATCTTTTTTAAAGCATCATGATTTAATATTTCATCTAAGGTTACTTTTTTAGAAAACTGATTTCCATTAAATTGAATAAAATAATCTAACTCATCAGGAGTAGATTGACCAAAAACAATAGTACTGGCTAATAGTAATAAAACACGCAACTGTTTTTTCATAATTATGGATTAAAATAAATTGTATTATTCATTAAAGTATTGTTTTTTAAAACATTATAAATATTATGTTTTAAAAAAACGGTTTGTTTGTTCTTTGAAACTTTACTGCTTGGATTTGAAATTTTAGAAATTTCTTTATCGAATGTATAAATTGTAGTAATATGAGCGTCTTCTAAATCCTCTTTCTTATCTTCTTTATTTACCAAATTTTTAGGAATAGGATACGAAGCAGAACGCTGAAAAAAACTTTCTTTAGAAATACTAAAATGAGTCATGGGATCATCAGTATTCATGCTGTTTAGAACCGCATTTAAAGCAATTAAGTTCTTATATTGAAAAGTAATTGTAAAAATATACGATTTGAAATTATAGGTGGTTGCAATATTGGAAACACCTTCAATTTTTGAAGCTTTTGTTCGAAAATCAACCAATTTATTTTTTATATCGTCTTCACTTGGAATACTTACTCCATCAACTTCTTCTAACCAAATTGCAGATCGCGTTCGAATCCAAGATTTTGAAAAATCTACCTTTAAACTATATTCGCCACTTTCATCACTATGATGCTTTATTCTTTCCGTTATTTCAAAGCAACTGGTTAAAAGGAAACACCCACATAAAAGTATCATTTTTTTCATTTTGCAAACTTACTATTAATAATTTAAATTTTTAAGTTTTCATTGGTATTAAAGCTTGTTAAAACCTTTATTTTAGACTAATTTCATTAACTTTGTGAACGAAATTCTTATATAGAAATACAATCATAATACTTCTAAAAAACAATATTATATGTTCCCATTACGAAGAAACAGAAGATTAAGAACTAGTGAAAACCTACGCGCGTTGGTTCGTGAAACGATACTTACACCCAATGATTTTTTAGTACCTCTTTTTGTGGTTGAGGGAAAAGGAATAAAAGATGAAATTCCATCCATGCCTAATTATTTCAGATATAGCTTAGACTTACTTGAAAAAGAGGTTAAAGAATTATGGGCGATGGGCCTAAAATCGGTTTTACTTTTCGTAAAAGTTCCTGAAAATTTAAAAGACAATAAAGGTGCTGAAGCCTTAAACCCAAATGGCTTAATGCAACGTGCTATTAAAACCATTAAAAATGCTGTTCCAGAAATGATTGTGATGACCGATGTAGCTTTAGACCCTTATTCCATTTATGGACACGATGGGATTATCGAAAACGGTCAAATTGCAAATGATAGTACTTCTAATTTTTTAGCTGAAATGGCTTTATCTCATGCGCAAGCTGGTGCCGATTTTGTAGCTCCAAGCGACATGATGGACGGACGCATTTTAGATATAAGAGAATTATTAGAAGAAGAAAACTTTATCAATACTGGAATTATGAGTTATAGTGCAAAATATGCTTCTGCACATTATGGCCCTTTTAGAGATGCTTTAGATTCTGCTCCAGTGGATTTAATTGATATTCCTAAAGATAAAAAAACGTATCAAATGGATTTTCATAATCGAACAGAAGCAATCAAAGAAACAAGAATGGATATTGAAGAAGGAGCAGATATTGTAATGGTAAAGCCCGGTATAGCTTATTTGGATATTGTTAGAGAAATTAAAAACATGTCAGAAGTACCTGTAGCAGTATATCAGGTTTCGGGGGAGTATTCCATGATAAAAGCTGCGGCTGAAAAAGGTTGGCTAGACCATGATGCCATTATGATGGAGCAAACCACCGCGATGAAAAGAGCAGGAGCAGATATCATTGCGAGTTATTTTGCAAAAGATATCGTGAAGCTATTAAAATAATGATTATTTTCTAAGAGGAATCTATTATTTAGTTTGCTTTCTCTTTTTTATTGCTTACTTTAGAATTTTAAAATTTCAATTAATGACACTATTAATTATTTACGCAGTCACTTCTATTTTCTTTTCTTTTTTGTGTTCCATTTTGGAAGCGGTTTTGTTAAGTGTTACTCACACATTTATTACCGTAAACAAACGGGAAGGGAAATCATTTGCCTTGCGTTTAGAAGCCCTAAAAAGTGATATCGACAAACCTTTAATTACGATTTTAACCCTCAATACAGTAGCACATACTGTTGGCGCTATTTTAGTGGGAGTTCAAGCAGAGAAAACATTTGGTAATGGAAATAATGCGGTTGCAATCGTTTCTTCCATTATGACCTTTTTAATCTTAATCCTGTCTGAAATTATCCCAAAAACCATTGGAGCTAAATTTTGGAAACCTTTAGCTTCTTTTACGACTAGTACCTTATATTTTTTGATGTTTCCTTTAAAGATAACAGGTATTCTTTGGTTATTGCAACTAGCTACAAAATTAATTGGCGGTTCTGGGCATGTTTCTATTTTAAGTAGGGATGACTTTACTGCTATGGCAGATTTAGCCGAAAAAGAAGGGGTTTTTAAAGAATCCGAATCTAAAGTTTTAAAAAATTTACTAAGCTTAGAATCTGTTTTTGCAAAAGACATTATGACGCCTAGAACTGTTGTAAAAATTGCCAATGGAGCAACCTCAATTGCTTCCTTTTATAATGACAATAAAACACTTCGTTTTTCTAGAATTCCTATTTACCAAAATACATCAGATAATATTATAGGTCTTGTTCTTAAAACGGATTTATTAGATGCTATCATAAACAATAATAGTGAGGCTACACTCGAATCCATAAAAAGACCTATTGTATTAACCAAAAGAAACCAACCGATTCCTCAATTATTTGAAGAATTAATCCAAAATAAAAATCACATGGCTGCAGTTTTAGATGAATATGGTTCTTTTAGCGGTTTGGTCACACAAGAGGATGTAATTGAAACGCTATTAGGTCTAGAAATTATGGACGAAAGCGATTCGGTGGAAGATCTTCAAAAATTAGCTAAAAAGAATCTTGAAAAAAGAATTGAAGCATTAAAAAAGAATTAAAATGAAAAGGTATCTAATTTAAGATACCTTTTTTTATTCGATTTGGTTATTCCAAAATTAAACCTACTTTTGTGTATTATATAAGCCATTTATTTATTACACGCCATGTTACAAAACGATTTATACTACACGCTTGCATTATTGCAAGTGGAAGGAATTGGTGATATTCTTGCCAAAAAACTAATTCAAAATTGCGGTTCCGCGGAAGCTGTTTTTAAAAGTAAAACCACAACTCTTGCTAAAATTGAAGGTATTGGTAAAAACGTATTAAAAAACCTCCAAGACCCCATCATTTTTCAAAAGACGGAAAAAGAGTTACTTTTTATCGAAAACCAAAACATTTCAACTTGGTACTATTTAGATGATCATTATCCTGAAAGACTCAACCAATGTTTTGACGCACCTGTTCTATTATTCACTTCTGGAAATATCAAGCTCAAGAATCAAAAAATAATTAGCATTGTGGGTACGCGACAAGTGACGACATATGGTTCAGAAATGACTAAAAAAATAATCGAAGAATTAATGCCTTTACAACCCATAATTGTAAGTGGCTTTGCTTATGGTGTAGATATCGTTGCACATCAAGCTGCTATGGAATTGGGTCTACAAACTATTGGTGTTTTAGCACATGGTTTAAACCAAATTTATCCCAAAAATCATAAAAAATATATGGTTAAAATGGAAGAAAATGGTGGCTTTATTACCGAATTTTGGAGCAATTCAAAACCCGATAGAGAAAATTTTGTAAAAAGAAATCGCATTGTAGCTGGAATGAGTGAAGCGACACTTGTGATTGAAAGTGCAGAAAAAGGAGGTTCTTTAATTACCGCACAAATCGCAAATGATTATAACCGAGATGTTTTTGCAGTACCAGGAAGAACTACCGATAAATACAGTCAAGGTTGTAATAATCTCATTAAAACGCAACGTGCCCATACACTTACTTGTGCTGCCGATATCCTTTATATGTTAAATTGGGAAATCAAAGCCAAACATAAAACGAATCCAAAAGCCATACAAAAACAATTATTTGTTACTTTATCGGATGAAGAACAAAAGATATACAATTATTTACAAACCCATATTTCTGAATCAATTGATACGATTGCCTTAGAATGTGCGCTTCCCGTTTTTAAAACCTCATCGATTTTATTAAATATGGAATTAAAAGGGCTAATACGGCCTTTACCAGGAAAAATATTTGAATTAATTTGAAAAATTCATAAAAAAATAACAATGTGTTTAATTTGTAACTGTGTTTGTAGGAATTCTTTAAAATTATTACCGTAAATTAGTAACAAATTTATTCGCAATGTATTCTTTACCCAAACTAGAGCGTTTTGAACAAAACGTAGCTTCCAAGTTTAATATTTACAACAGTATTTTTATCACGCTTCCTTATGATGAAATTAACAATACAGGCGTTTTATTACCGCTGTTTTCAGATGTTTGTCAGCAAGGCTATAAAAACAATCATAGTCCCGATGAGATTTTTGAAAATTTCACTTCAAAATACCTCGAAAACGCTTCTGAAAAAGAGAAGATAGATTTAATGTTTCGTTTTATTCAATATGTAGAAAGACAAGTGGTATTATTTGATGCTATTGAAGACGCAGCTTTTGATGTGGTAAACAATTTAGAAGGAAGTGGTTCTCTACGTAGTATGAAAGAAAGAGCAGAACAACGTTTTAAAAAAGAAGAATTAATTGCTTTTTTGAACGAATTTAAGGTACGAACTGTTTTAACAGCGCATCCAACCCAATTTTATCCAGGCTCTGTTTTAGGAATTATTACCGATTTAACCGAAGCGGTTAAAATTAATGATTTGAATTCCATCAAAGAATTGTTGGCCCAATTAGGGAAAACTCCTTTTATAAAAAAGGAAAAACCAACTCCTTTTGACGAAGCGGTAAGTTTAATTTGGTATTTGGAAAATGTTTTTTATCCTACCGTTGGAGAAATGATGCAATACATTCAAAAGAATATTTTTAAGAAAAAATCAGTATTGCAAAATGATATTTTAAATCTCGGTTTTTGGCCTGGTGGAGATCGTGATGGAAATCCATTTGTAACCACAGAAATCACTTTAAAAGTTGCTGACCGATTACGAACCGCTATTTTGAAATGTTATTATTTAGATATTCGAAAATTAAAAAGAAAATTGACCTTTTCAGGAGTAGAAGAAGTAATCAATGTTATCGAAAATAAATTGTATCGATCCGTATTTTATTCGGAAGGAACCGTATTCATTTCCAAAGAAGAATTATTGACCGAATTAAATAAGGTGAAAGACCTTTTGATTCACAAACACCAATCGTTGTATTTAGATGAGATTGAAGATTTACTCAATAAAGTAAGTGTGTTTGGATACCATTTTGCTACTTTAGACATCAGACAAAACAGTAAAATTCATCAGGCGGTTTTCCAAGATATTATTTCCAAAAATCCAGCCTTATTTTCAGTAAACTATAATGAATTAGATGAGGCTGCAAAAATTGAAATTTTATCTACGGTTACTGCAAATTTAAATGAAGATGATTTTTCTGAAATAGGTACCAAATCAACATTGGGTTCTATAAGAGCCATTAAAACCATTCAAGAAAAAAACGGTGAATTAGGCTGTAATCGTTATATTATTAGTAATAATGAAAGCGCTTTAAATGTGATGGAAGCCTTGTCTTTATTTCGTTTGACCAATTGGAAAAATCCTCCAGTAGATATTGTGCCTCTTTTTGAAAGTGTAGATGATTTGGAAAAGGCAGATGTTGTTATGGAACAATTGTATACCAATCCAACGTATAAAGAGCACCTAGAAAGAAGAGGAAATCAACAAACCATTATGCTTGGTTTTTCTGACGGTACCAAAGATGGTGGTTATTTAATGGCCAACTGGGGAATTTATAAAGCCAAAACGGCTATTTCAGCCATGTCTCGAAAATACAACATTAAAGTGGTCTTTTTTGATGGTCGTGGTGGTCCTCCAGCGCGTGGTGGTGGAAAAACGCATCAGTTTTATGCTTCTTTAGGCCCAGAAATAGAAAACAAGCAAATTCAATTGACCATTCAAGGACAAACGATTAGCTCTAATTTCGGCACCCTAGATTCTTGTCGTTACAACTTGGAAAATCTTTTAAGTGCTGGAGCCAACAATCAGGTTTTTCATCATGAAGAAAATCATTTGACAGGAAAAGAGAAAGAAGTGATGCAGAAACTTTCGGAAATTAGTTATCAAAAATATATCGATTTCAAAAAGCACCCAAAATTTGTTCCTTACTTGGAAAACATGAGTACCTTAAATTATTATGCTAAAACCAATATTGGAAGTCGCCCTTCGAAAAGAAAACAATCGGCCCAACTCAATTTAGACGATTTGAGAGCCATTCCTTTTGTAGGTTCGTGGAGTCAATTGAAACAAAACGTACCTGGTTTTTTTGGTGTAGGAACAGCTTTAAAATATTTTGAAGAAAATGGAAATTGGGAAGATGTTCAAAATTTATACAAGAACTCCTTATTCTTTAAAACGTTATTAGAAAATAGTATGATGGCTTTGAGTAAGTCGTTTTTCCCATTAACGGCTTATATGCAAAAAGATCCTGAATATGGTGCGTTCTGGACGATTATTCATGACGAATATTTGGAAACGAAACGATTGTTATTGAAAATATCTGGTTTTACCGAATTAATGGAAAATTATCCCGATGGAAAGGCTTCGGTAGCGATGCGTGAAAAAATTGTGTTACCCTTGCTCACCATACAGCAATATGCTTTATTAAAAATTAAAGCCTTAAAAGAGAGCGACAATCCCGATGAAAATCAAATTGCAGTTTATGAAAAAATCGTAACCCGATCGTTGTTTGGAAATATCAATGCGAGTCGAAATTCGGCTTAATTTTTGAAGTACCTTTTCTTATTAATATTGTGTTATGAGAAAAGGTACTTTTATTTTAATACTATCCTTGTTTTTTATCAATTGTAAAGAAAAGACAAAAACAATAGATAAAACCTACGAACAACTGGAAGCAGAAGTATTGTGCGATGTGTTGCCTGATATAATTAAAGATTATTACAAAAAACAACCTGTATTTCTACCTCCACCGTATGAAACACATAGTAAAATCATTTCCAAAAAGGAATTAGATAGTATAAATACTGTTAATGCAAAAGAATGGCTAAGGACAAACAATGAAATTCAAAAATATAGGTCTAATTTTATAAAACTAATACCTCAACATAAAAAAGTAACCTTTGGAATAGTTGCCTCATTACGGGGTATTTCTTCAGATGAAATTAAAGGAACCGAAAACTATTTCTTCCCTCTATATGATTCTTTAGGTACAAGAGCAGTTTATAATAGTGATTTTTTGAGTTGTTCTGTAAATATTAAAACAATTCCTGTTGATTCCATTTTTGAAGGAGAAGTTAGGAATAATACTAGTTTAGCAGTTATTAGTTTAAGTAGGGTTTTAATAGACAAACCACAAGAAAACGCTTACTTAGAGGTTTTTGACTATTTTAATCGAAAAAAAGTTTTTTGTTTTTATTCAAATAAACAAAAGGAATGGGTTATAAAGGAAATCATAAAGGAATAAAAAAAGCAGCTCAATTTAGACTGCACCCAAAAAGTTAGACAAATTTAAACTTAATTTTGATAATAATGAGCTCGATATTTTATCGGGCTCATTTTGTTTAGATTTGATTTAATTCTTTCGTTGTT
>NZ_VDCZ01000006.1 GCF_006491645.1 Flavobacterium profundi | reverse complement strand
AAAAAAACAAAACAGCTTATAAAGTACAAAACCACTCTAATAGCCCCGATTGTAGTGGCATCCTTTTTATTTTTATACCAAAAAATAAAAAGATAAAACGAAAAGCGGGAACATACCGATTTAGAATACCTAAGCCGTGCTCCTAATTATTATCTTCTTTTGCCAAACGCTCTTCTTTCATCTTTTTTATCTTTTCTTTCCAAGTTGCTGCTAGTTGGGTCAAATCAATTGGTTTAGCTGGCGCTTGATTTTCCAGACTTCCTTGTCTAAAAGCAGTAACTAGAATACTTTCAATATGAAAATCTTCCAATCTATCATAAGGCTTATATTCTTCTTTAATATTAATGTCGAAAAGTTTAGCTGTATTGTTTGACCAAAATGCTTTCCAGCCACTTTTATATTCTTTTATTAAGTCAAAAGTAGTTTCGCCTGTTTGTCTATTAATAAGTTTTACAAGAATTTGCCCGTCTTTTCTAGATAACTTTTTTAATTTAGGCTCGAATTCTTCTTGTAGGTACTTTTCAACTATTTTAAAATACTTCTTTTTTTCCTTTTTTGTTTGAAGTTTTGCCATTGTAGCATTTAATTGCAACAATTTTTCTGAAGTTAATTTTGCATAAGGATAAGTCTTATACACTCTCCTTTTCAATATAAGTAACTTCTTTCTTTCCTCATCTAAGCCAGAGACATCATTTTTTGAGACCACAATTTCATCCAATTGTATGGAATATAAAAGTGTTGAGTCTTGCGCATTCATACGTAAAGTATCTTGCACTTGTGCTTTTAAAGACACACTTATTAAAATAAAGAAACAAATAATGTAATTTTTCATAGCTTAAAATTATACTCAAAAATAATTAAATAATAGATAAGTCTTAAACCAATTTTATAATTTAGCAAAAAAATAAATATTTTATGAGTTCTAAATCGATATTAAACAAAGCGTCGCTTACTTTTTTAGAAAACTATTTGAATAATGCTTCACCAACTGGATATGAATCGGAAGGTCAAAAGATATGGATGGATTATTTAAAACCTTATGTACACACTTTTATTACCGATATATATGGTACGGCTGTTGGTGTTATAAATCCAGAAGCCCCATACAAAGTAGTTATTGAAGGTCATAGTGATGAAATTTCTTGGTATGTTAATTATATTACTGAAGATGGTTTTATATATGTAATTCGAAATGGCGGAAGTGATCATATGATTGCACCTTCAAAAAGAGTACATATTCATACAAAGAAAGGAATTGTAAAAGGGGTTTTTGGATGGCCTGCTATTCATACCCGTAATAAATCCAAAGAAGAACCTGCAAGAATAGATAATATCTTTATTGATTGTGGTTGTGAAACAAAAGAAGAAGTAGAAAAATTAGGCATTCATGTGGGGTGTGTAGTTACTTATCCAGATGCTTTTGAAATTTTAAACGAAAACAAATTTATTTGTAGAGCGATAGACAATAGAATGGGCGGTTTTATGATTGCTGAAGTAGCTCGTTTACTAAAGGAAAACAAAAAGAAATTACCTTTTGGTTTATATATTGTGAATTCGGTTCAAGAAGAAATTGGTTTACGTGGTGCAGAAATGATTACACAAACACTTAAACCAAATGTAGCAATAGTGACCGACGTTTGCCATGATACCACTACTCCAATGATTGATAAAAAAATCGAAGGTGACTTAAAAATGGGCAAAGGTCCAGTGATTGCGTACGCACCAGCTACCCAAAACATTCTTCGAGAAATGATTGTGGATACAGCTGAAGCAAATAAAATTCCATTTCAAAGACACGCGACTTCTCGTGTAACAGGAACAGACACCGATGCCTTTGCGTATAGTAATGGTGGTGTAGCCTCTGCATTAATATCATTACCGTTACGATATATGCATACCACGGTAGAGATGGTGCATAGAGAAGATGTTGAGAATGTAATTCGACTGATATATGAAAGTCTCTTAAAAATAGAGAATAATCATAATTTTTCGTATTTTAAATAATCCTTTTTTATGCATAAATTAACCTTTTCTGTTTTAGTTTCATTTTTTTTATTTACTTATGCTTTTGCTAACTCAATAATTACCAAAACGTTTGTAACTAAAACCGAAACAGAAAAGGTTACTTATTTTAGAAATCTTAATAAGGAGGCAAAAATAGAACACTTGCTTTTTTTTAAAAATTCGTTTAAAAGTCTGATTGAAAAAAATATTACAGATAAAGAAAGAAACAAAGGTTTTTTGTTTTGTTTAGCTTTAATTGATCAATTAGAAAAGAACAATATTGATGCAATTTTAAATTTTAAAGCTTTACTAGAAGATAAAAAATTCAATTTAACTAAAAGAGAACGCATGGATATTTATGTTGCTATGCAAGAATCCTACTTAAAGTTGAATTTATATTCTAAAGTTTTTGAATGTAACAATCAAATAAATAGTCTTATTCAACAAGGTGAAGATTATCCTTTATGGAGTTATAATATTCAAAGCAGACTTTACCTTCAATTGCAGCAATACGATAAAGCCATTTTTCAATTAAAAAAAGAGATTGCGTTTTTACTACAAAATAAGAAACGAGATTCTTTAATCATTCCATCTGCATACAACGATTTAGGCTACTATTATTCATTAGTAAAAAAAAATGACTCTGCAATTTATTTTTTCAATCAATCTCTGCAAATATCGAAGAAAAACAAAAAAAATATAGATTCTATAAGTTATGTTAACTTACTGATTAATACCCAAGAAAATATTGCCAATAGCTATTTACAATTAAAAGAATTTGACAAAGCAATTAAAGAAATTACTACAATAAATAACAGTTTGACGGAACAAAATAAAAAAACACCAAGCTATTTAAATCGTCAAATTTTGCTTGCAAAAGCATTTTTAGGCAAAAAAGATTTTGTCAAAGTAAAGGAATTAATTGAAACTATTGATAACAATTGTTGTTTGAATATTATATCCTTAAAGATTAATTTTTTAAACCTAAAACACTCCTATTACAATAAAATTGGTAAATCTGATTTAGCTTATGAAAACTTATTAATAATTAAAAAATTAACCGATTCACTATTCAATATTCAACAACAAAAACTTTTAAAAAGTACAGAGCTCAATTATGTAATTGAGCAAAATGAAAGAGAAGTTTTGGAAAAGAATAAAATCATCAAGGAAAAAGAAAATATGATTTTCACTACAATTATTATTGGATTATCTGTTTTATTAATCATTAGTTTTCTTTTTGTTCGAGTCAACAGAAAAAAACGATTTAAAATTGAAAAAATGAATTTGTCAATTGCTCAAAAAAATTCTCAAATCGAAGCATCCTTAAAAGAAAAAGAAATTTTGTTGAAAGAAATACATCACCGTGTTAAAAACAATCTACAAATAATTTCAGGAATTTTGGACCTTCAAAACTTTAGTATCAAAGAGCCAGAAATTAAAGCCATTATAAATGAAGGACAAAATCGAATACAATCTATCGCACTGCTTCACAAAACCATGTATCAAAATCAAAACTTCAATGCAATAAGCTTTGATAAATACTTAGCAGAATTAATTTCGTATAGCAAACAAACCTACTCCATATTAGACAAAGCAATTGAAATTCATTTTTCAAGCGACACTATTCAACTTGAAATTGACACAGCAGTTCCACTAGGATTAATTTTAAACGAACTAATTAATAACGCTTATAAGCATGCTTTTAAATCAAAAGAATCGGGTTTTATTGCTATTACATTTAAAGAGATAAGCAAAAAAAGTTATCAACTTATATTTAAAGATAATGGAAATGGTTTTGCGACTGATTTTGATGCAACCAAAATAAAAACAGTAGGTTATGAGCTAATAAATGGTTTGACAAAGCAATTAAAAGGAAAACTAACCACTTATAATGATAGCGGAGCTATAGTCGTAATTAATTTCAATATGAATTAAAATGGAAACACCAATACAAATTCTTATAGTAGAAGACGAATTTATAACTCAAAGAACCATTGCCAATCAGCTGGAAGAAATAGGTTACAAAATTGCAGGACTTGCAATGAGTAGTAAAGAAGCTATTGAGATTTTAAATTCTAAAAAAGTAAATTTTGCCATATTAGACATAAATATACAAGGCGAAAACGACGGAATTTGGTTAGCTAATTTTATTAAAGAAAAATATAACATCCCTTTTATCTATTTAACTGCCTATTCGGATGACCACACAATAAAACGTGCCATTAGAACGGAGCCTTTTAGTTATTTGGTTAAACCATTTCAAAAATATGATTTATTAACTTCCATTGAAATTAGTATACTAAATTTCAACAGGTTACACCCTAAAAAAGAGGCTTTTATTTTATTAAAACACAACGAAATATTTAAAAAAATAACTATTGCTAGCATTCTATACATTGAAAGCGATAAAAATTATTTGAAATTATTTTGCAAAGAGGAATTGTATCGCTACCGATCTACTATCAGTGACTTTATGGAACTATTACCTAATGATTTTTATCAAACGCACAAAGGTTTTATTGTTAATTCGAATTTCATTACTGGATTCAATCATTCATTTGTAAGAATCAATGAAACTCAAATTCCAATTTCTAAGACATATAAAGAAAAAATTATGAAATTATTAGGCAATTAACTTATTTTATCCCTAAAACAAATCATTCTTCCCTAAAATTTTACATATATAACATTTCATTTAACTTTTGTGTTATACTATCAACTATAACATAAAATGAAAAAAATTATATTTTTAATCGTTTTTCCTTTCTTGCTACAAGCACAAGTAGGAATAAATACTACTTCACCACATAGTAGTTCAATTTTAGACATCACAGCAACTGACAAAGGATTACTCGTGCCTAGAATTTCAATTACAAACTTAAACAACTCAGCACCAGTAACTTCACCTGCGGTTAGTTTATTTGTGTACAATACTAACATTAGTACTGGTGTAGGCTTTTATTATTGGAATGGCACACAATGGATCCCTTTTTCTGGAGTTTCAGATAATGACTGGGTAATTATTGGCAACAATATGTACAACGGAAACATTGGCAATGTGGGTGTAGGAACCACTACTCCGACTACTAAATTTCATGTAGAAAATATAGGAACAGCTACTTTTTTACTAAATCAAACTTTTGAAGGTAACACTATAGTCCCACTTACAACCAGTGGTAATTTAAACTGGATAACACAAGCCACACAAGTTCAAGCTGGCGTCTATGCAGCGAAATCAGGTGCAATTAATCACAATCAAAGCTCAAGTATTGAGTATACAGTAGCTGTTCCTACAGGTGGGGCTACCTTATCATTTTATTTTCGAGTAAGTAGTGAAATTGGTTTTGACTATTTTAGATTTTATATCGACGGTGTTCAACAAAACCAATGGTCTGGAAATGTAGATTGGTCTCAACTAAATACTACACTAAGTGCTGGTTCTAGAACATTGAGATGGGAATACAGTAAAGACGGTTCGAATGTTAGTGGTGAAGATGCAGCTTATTTAGACAATATGATGATAACTACAGCAGCACCAGCAGCTGTAAGAATTGTTGATGGAAATCAAGCAGCTGGAAAAGTACTAACATCAGATGCTAATGGAAATGCTTCATGGCAACAAATTACCAATAGTAGTATAGGCGATATTCCACTGATGGCTTCAATAAACGGACTTAGAATTCCTATTTGTAATGATGTAAATGTAGGCTCAACCGGAACCTTTAACGTAACCATAAAAGGCGTTCCTACAACTGTTTCTTGGGAAATATTAACCAAACAGCAAAAAAGTGGTTCTCAATTAATAAGCGGTGTACAAGTCGCAAGAGCTGAAGTACTAGCAGAAAGATTACAAGTACGTTACAATTTTAGTCCACAATTACCTTTTAATCCGAATGGCTTTATATTTAGCGCTAACAATAATAGTGGTTTCTCTGATGTATTTGTATTAAATTATGCTAACAAATCGCAATCCTCTGTTACCATTAATATTGCTCGAGTTGAAAGATTTGCAGAACAATCAGGTGCAAATTGCTGGACTGGACAATTTTATTTTGATGCTTTTATAACCAATTGAGATGATATTTTTATCATACTTCAAATAATTACCAAATAATTAAGCACTAGATTCAACAAAATAGTATCATAAATTTGTAAATTTTCTAAAAATATAGTTTTTTTTTTGCAAAATATTAACCAAAAATGATGTTTTACCGTTTTTATAAGCTAATTATCGATTTGTTTATGTTTCTTTAAGAATAATTTTGAGATTTGTGTTACCAAATTGAGTATGAAACTTTTACTATTTAATTTAATTAACCAAATGCTTTATTATGAATTCAAAAAGAATTTTGTTTCTACTTTTAGTTTGCCCCTTATTAACGTTTTCACAAGTAGGTATTGGAACTACTAATCCAACGCAACAATTAGACGTTAATGGAAATATTAGAATACGTGGTCTTTCTAACGTTACTGGAGCCACTACACCAGTATCTGTAACAGAAGACGGTACTTTAGTAACTGGATATAACAATGCTACTGCACCAGGTATTAAATTTGTAGGTTTTTTATCTCATGATTTGTCTTTAAATTTAGATTATAACTTTAAAGATATTATTCTTTCAAATGAACTTTTGGATTTATTGAATGAATATAATACTACTACAGGTCGTTATTCTCCAACCATAGATGGCTATTATAAAGTTTCAATGGATTTTGATATTGGAGATTATACTAATAATTCTAAAGATTTAGATATATTAATTGGTCTTTGGGATTTCACAACTAATAATTGGGTTCTAAGAAGAACTTTCAAGCATAGAGATAATAATAATTCTGGAATGGGTGGAGGAAGAAATGAAAGTTATGGAATTACAAATTATTTACAACTAAGACAAGGTCATTCCTATGGTTTTAGAATATTTACAGATTATGATAGTAATGTAACCCGTGATGCTAAATTAAAAGCAAGTAATAGTGGTTCTACTGGTACATCATTATCAACAAATTTTTCAATTGAGAAAGTACTATAAAACAACTTCTTTTTATTCAACTAAAAAAGCCTTAAAATTTAATTTAAGGCTTTTTTTATGTTTTTTAATATCTTATTATTTTTCTAAAAAACGCAATACATTCGATTCAATTCTACTTTGAATGTCTGAAATATCGGCTTTAACAAACTTCTCTCCTAGTATATTTTCGTAAAGCTCAATATATCTTTCTGAAACCGATTGTATATAAGCTTCAGACATTTCTGGAATTTGTTGTCCTTCTTTTCCTTGAAAACCATTGGCAATTAACCATTGACGTACAAACTCTTTAGACAATTGTTTTTGAGACTCTCCTTTATCCTGTCTTTCTTGATATCCTTCTAAATAAAAGTAGCGAGAAGAATCTGGTGTGTGAATTTCATCAATTAAAACAATTTTACCTTCTTTGGTTTTCCCAAATTCATATTTGGTATCTACTAAAATCAATCCTCTTGAAGCTGCAATTTCTGTTCCTCTTTGGAATAAAGCTTTAGTATATTTTTCTAAAACAAGGTAATCTTCTTCAGAAACGATACCCTTTTCTAAAATGGCTTCTCTAAAAATATCCTCATCATGTACTCCAAAATCAGCTTTTGTGGTAGGTGTAATAATAGGTTCAGGAAATTTATCATTTTCTTTTAAACCTTCTGGCAAATTAACCCCACAAAGCACTCTTTTTCCAGCAGCATATTCTCTTGCTGCATGACCTGATAAGTAGCCTCTGATCACCATTTCCACTTTAAAAGGTTGGCACAAATGTCCTACAGCTACATTTGGATCTGGAGTTGCAATAAGCCAATTGGGAACGATATCCTCTGTTAATTGCATGAAACGAGTAGCAATCTGGTTTAAAATTTGCCCTTTATAAGGAATTCCTTTAGGCATAACTACATCAAAAGCAGAAAGTCTATCGGTAGCAATCATTACTAAAAGTTCATCATTAATATTGTAAACTTCTCTAACTTTTCCGTGATAAACTGATTTTTGATTTGGGAAACTGAAATTAGTTCGTGTAATAGTATTCATTAAATGTTGTGTTGTTGAAGTGCAAATGTAAACTGTTTCCCAATGCTAAACAATATCAAAATAAAAAAAGGGAGAAATAACTTCCTCCCTTTTTTTATTTTATTACGTAACTTCTTATTTGAAACGAATATTATACGTTACACCAACCCCTACCGTTTGTAAGTCAACATCGTTTTCTGCAAATGTATTTTGGTAGAAAGCATAGATATTCCAATCTCTATTATGGTAACCGATTTGAGGGTTAACATACAAACCACCTTCATTGTTTTCAACATTAGAAAGGAATCCATATCCTAAATCAGAACCAAAAAACAATCCACTTGGCGTAAAATAATAACGTAAAAATCCTGCAACTGGGATTACTCCAAAATCTTCAAAATCGTCTTTTGCGAAGTAATGTGTATATCCTGAAGCGATACCAATAGCAAAATTTGGGTTGAATAAATATTGACCTCTAAGATCTACTCCTAAGTTAAAAGAAGATACATCTGATGCATCTCCAACTGGAACACCCGCAACTAATCCTGCTTTAAGCCATGAGTTATCTGGTGTAATATCAATTTCTTCTTGTGCAAAAATTGGACTTAATCCTAATAATCCAATAATTAAAAATAACTTTTTCATAATGTTTATTCTTTTAATATTATGGTACAAATTTCAATGATTTTTAAGCACCAAAACTTACATCATTTTTATAAAAATTTATAGAATTAAAAGAAATGACATTCCATTTAGCGTTTCTTATAGTTTAAAAAGGCTTGCAAACAACAGCTAAGGACTTTATTTTAAAAACTTTAGCTCTTTTAAAATTGTTATCCCTTTAGAATCTATATTTTCTAATCGTTCAAAATCCTCTTTACCATCTGCATTGGTAAAATAAATCTTTAAACTATTAAAAGAGTATTCCATTTTATTAATTTTTTGTAAAGGAATTTTGTATTGCTTGCCAGAACTCGCTCTAAAATAATAGAATGAAGAAAGAAACAATAAAATAATTCCGATTGGAAGCATGGATTTACCACTTTTACCATTGGTCACATTAAAAAATAACAATAGTGAAAAAGCTAACAACATAACATAAAAACTATAGGTTTTTATTTTTTTTCGACTATTAATACTTTTTGATTTTGCAGATTTTTCATATATAGAATCTATTTCTGACCAATTGCCGGTTTGGGTTAGATATAAATAGGTAGCATCTATATTGACGTATCCTTTCTCGTATTTAAAAAAATCTTTCATATACTATTTATTTAAAACCATTTTTCTAATTATTTTATTAAATAAGCGATATCCTAAAAATCGTCTTAAGTAACGCATAAAATTAGCATCGAAACCAATTGTATATCTTCTGAAACTTTTTTGTGGATTTTCAGCAATATCATATAATTTATGAATAATCCTTGAAGTTAAATCTTTATTCTTTTTTGTTTTCTTTTGCAAAATAGTATTGATTTTACACATCATTTGTTCATAAGAAGATATATGTGAATCGTCACAAACGGTAACATTTTTTTGGAAATCGGTAGGTGCATTTCCAAATTGGACGGTACAAACACTTACATTAAAATCTAACAATTCATAAGACATACATTCCGAAAAACTTTCTACAGCTCTTTTTGTTGCATGATAAAAATTCCCTAAAGGCAAATTTACTAATCCAGCTACTGAAGAAATATTAATAAAAGTTCCTTTTCTTTGCTTTCTAAAAACTGGAATAAAAGCTCTACAAACTTTAATTACGCCAACTAAATTAACATTTACAATCGTATCAATTTTAGCATCTTCTGAGAGCTCCACAAAACTTCTATATCCTAAACCAGCATTATTAATAATAACATCTATGGTGTCAAATTTATTTAGAATTTCTTGTTTTGCTTTTTCTATACTTGCTGTGGAGGTTACATCTAATTCATAACAAAAAACATTAGGCCATGTTAATAAATCGTCGGCAAGATTAATATCAATCATCGTTGCAATGACATTCCATCCGTTTTCAGCAAAATATTTAGTTGTTAGTTTACCAAGACCGCCTGAGGCACCGGTAATGAGTATACTTTTCAAAATGTTATCTTTTTTAATTGTTGCAAATAAAGTTTATTTGAAAGACAATAACAAAAAAAAGATGCTGTATAAAAAATACAGCACCTTCAATCAATTATAACTCAAGAAATAAAAACTATAATGTAGACCATATAGAATAACTATTAGGAGGACATTGAATTTTAACCCATTTATCGCCTTGTGTGGTTGGATACCAACTCGAATTTCCAGTGTAGTCTTTAATTGTAGTACTTGCCCAATTGGTTTGAATCCATCTTTCTTGCCAAGCATTCGAATTATTCAAATACACTACTAAACCAGGATTTCCATTGTATCCATTTCTTCTCGCGATATATTCATCATTATCCGCATATAAAATGGAAGTATTACCAGTTGCTTTGTTGTTATGAATCCAAATTAAATTGTTCAATTTATTTTTGTCTAACCATTCTTCATAATCTCTATAAAAAATAGTTGGATAACCTTCGTGTGTTAAAATATAAGCATAAGCCAAAGTTTTTTTCCAAATTTGATCGGTATCATGGTTAGAAACAAAAGTTACTGCTCTAAAAGGTCTTCTTTTCCAAAGCATGTCACCCGTACTTAATTTGGTTAAATCATTTCCGTCGAAAGCTTCATCCATTTTATAATAACACGCAAAATCAAAAGCAGAACTATTGGCATTATCGCACCACCACTCTAATGTTGCAGCATTTCCGTCCCAATATTCACCAACAGAAAAACCTCCCACATTAGCATTCCATTGATTCACAACCCAAGGTCCAAATCCTTTTACATAATCAAAACGCCAACCATCAAATTTCATAGTATTTTTATAATATTTTCCAACAGCATCTGCTCTTCCCCACAACCAATCTTGTACATAAGGATTGGCATGACATAAATCTGGAAAACCACCGAAACTTCCTTCATCGTTATTCCCATAAGAGTTTTTATAAAAATCATTATAGCTTCTTATAAATTTTCCTGAAGCTACATTAAATTTAGTATAAGTGTTGGTTCCAGTGTATGGATTATATTCTGATTGTCCTCCACTATTATGATTGATAACAATATCTGCATATACTTTCATGTTTTCGTTATGAGCAGCTGTAATTAAACTGGTTAATTCGGTCTTAGAACCAAAACGGGTTTCAACAGTTCCATTTTGATTGTAATTTCCAAAATCATAATAATCGGTTGGATCATATCCCATAGAAAAAGGTCCATTTTGAGCTTTTGAAGCCGGTGGTAACCAAATGGATTCAATACCAGCATTTCCCCAAGCCGTTACTTTTCCTTTTACTACATTCCACCAAGTTCCTCCAGCTGGAACATCCCAATAAAATCCTTGCATCATAACGCCTCCTCCAGCATTAGCCACATATTTGGAATTTAAATTGGATTTATCATCTCCTGTACTGAATGGACGACCATCGTGATGGGTTACTTCAATGACTTTAAAATTTCTGGAATCTTCTTCATTTTTGTTGATTGCATCTTCCTGTTCACAAGAGAAGAAAGAAAACACGAAGCAAGAAGCCAATAAACGTAGTTGATTTGTTTGTTTCATATGTTAAATAATTATAGATTTTCGTTTGTTATAGGTGGGTTATAATAATCAATTAGAAAAATCGATTTAATTTAAATTTGTTTAATTTTTTATCTAAATTAATATAAATTTCATATTTATTTTATTCAAAAAATACGAATACCTTAACGAAAACGATTTCGTGTTGATAAATTTTACTAAAACGTTATAGAAACAATCCAAAACTTTAAATTTTGTGATATAAAAAAAGCCAATTAACTGAATAATTGGCTTTTAAATAGTAGATATTCTGATTAATCATGGTTTTCAATACTTTTGTAAGCATCGATAATCTTTTTTACTAATTTATGACGCACAATATCCTTATCATCTAAATAGATGATACCAACACCTTCAACATCTTTTAAAATTAAAATAGCTTCTTTCAAACCAGAAATGGTTCTTCTTGGTAAATCAACCTGACCTGGATCACCTGTAATCATAAATTTTGCGTTTTTACCCATACGGGTTAAAAACATTTTCATTTGACTATGGGTTGTATTTTGTGCTTCATCTAAGATTACAAAAGCATTATCTAGAGTACGTCCTCTCATAAAAGCAAGAGGTGCAATTTGAATAATTCCTTTTAAAATATAATCTTCTAATTTTTCTGGTGGAATCATATCGCGTAAAGCATCATACAAAGGTTGCATGTAAGGATCTAATTTTTCTTTCATATCTCCTGGTAAAAAACCTAAGTTCTCACCTGCTTCAACTGCTGGTCTTGTTAAAATAATACGTTTTACTTGTTTTTCTTTTAATGCTTTAACCGCCATGGCAACTCCAGTATACGTTTTACCAGTTCCTGCTGGACCAATAGCAAAAACCATATCATTTTTAACAATAGTTTCTACTAACTTTTGTTGATTGGGCGTCATGGCTTTAATCAACTTTCCACTTACACCATGCACTAGAATTTTATCTCTATCATGCATATATTGTGTTTCTTGTGCGTCACTTTCCAATACTCTGGCAACTACATTTTCATCAATATTGTTATATCGAGTAAAATGAAGCATTAAACGCTTAAATTTGGCTTCAAATTCTTCTAAAATTTCTTCCTCTCCATAAACCTTAAGTGTAGTGCCTCTCGCCACAAATTTCAATTTGGGATAATATTTTTTAATGGCTTCTAAATGAACATCTTGTGCGCCCCAAAAATCTTTAGGTGTAATCTCTACTAATTCAATGTTTCTCTCGTTCAAATGCTTTCTTTTTAAATTATTTTTGTTGTACTAAAATTATGCTAGCTTTGTATTCATTTTTGGATACAAAATGTTTTTCAATCTATCGATTTTGGATTCTTTTTTACGCTTTGAAAGGGTGTAAAAAAGAGCATGATTTCAAATTTAAGAAAAACATAGCTAGCATCATTAATAAGTTATAAACAAAAATATGTCAATAATTACGCTTACTACCGATTTTGGATTAAAGGACCATTTTGTAGGTGCTTTAAAAGGTAAGCTAATTTCGAGCATTGACAACCCAACTATTGTTGACATTTCTCATAATATTGATTTATTCAACACCTTAGAAGCGAGTTATTGTATTGCAGCTTCTTATAAAAACTTTCCAAAAGGTACCATTCATATTATAGGAGTTGATAGTGAAAAGACAGAAAGCACACAACATATTGCCATGCAATGGGAAGATCAATATTTTATTTGTGCCGATAATGGCATTTTAAGTGCCTTAATACAAAAGAAGATTCCTCAAAAGATGGTTGCCATTTCCATTCACGATCGCTTGCAAGAAGACCCTACTCCCATGAATGTTTTTGTTGCTGTGGCTTCTCATATTACAAGAGGCGGACTTTTAAATGTAATTGGTAAAGAAATTACAGAATTAAAGATAGTGAATGAATTAACACCTGTAATTGCTACAGATGGCAGTTCTATTAAAGGAAATATTATTTATATTGATCAATTTGGAAATTGTGTGACCAATATTTCTAAAAAAATGTTTGAAGATATTGCTTTAAAAAGAGCATACACGATTTCGTTTCATACCAAAAAACTAGAACGAATTCATCGCTATTATTCTGATTTTAAAAATATTGACAAATATTCTTTAAAAACATTTGAAGGGAATGCTTTGGCGCTTTTTAATGAAAACGAATATTTAGAAATCGCAATATATAAAAGTAATCCTAAAACAGTAGGTTCTGCCTCTACTTTATTAGGTTTGAAATTTAGAGATGTAGTAACGATAACTTTTAAAGAATAAAAATGTTTGTACGAATTGTAAAAATGCATTTTCAAGAAGACCAAATTGAAAATTTTCTAGCTAATTTTGATACAGTAAAAGAAAAAATTCGAAATTTTGAAGGCAATCAATTCTTAGAATTGTATCAGGATAAACACAATCCTTGTGTTTTTTTTACTTACAGCTATTGGCAAACCGAAGAAAATCTAGAAGCGTATAGAAATTCAGCCTTGTTTAAAAAAGTTTGGGGAGAAACAAAAATATTATTTAGTGATAAACCAGAAGCATGGAGTGTCGATAAAATAGTCTCACTTCCTTAAACTATAATAATGTTAAAATAAGGACAGTCGATTCGTATTTCAAGTAATATAGTACATTTGTAAGGAAAATAATTGAAAAAGTCTTTGGGTTTACCTATTTTGATAATATAAAAAACATGAAAGCATTACTTATAAGAGAAATAAAATCTTTTTTTGGATCACCGATAGGCTATTTGGTGATTGCTATTTTTTTAATTCTAAATGGCTTATTTTTATGGGTTTTTGATGGCGAATTTAACATCCTAAATTCAGGATTTGCCGATTTAAGTCCGTTTTTCAAATTAGCTCCATGGATTTTAATTTTTTTAATTCCAGCAGTAACAATGCGAAGTATCTCAGATGAAAAAAAACAAGGTACTATCGAACTTCTCTTTACCAAACCACTAACCACTTGGGAAATTGTAAATGGTAAATTCTTAGGTGCTTTTGTATTAATTATTATTGCTTTACTTCCTACTTATATTTATGTATGGATGATTTCTTATTTTGGTAATCCTCCTGGCAATATTGATATGGGCAGTACTTTAGGATCTTATTTTGGATTGCTATTTTTAATAGCTGGTTACACCGCTATTGGTCTATTTACATCTTCACTTTCCGACAACCAAATTATTGCCTTTATTTTAGCTGTATTTATTTGTTTTATCTTTTATTTTGGTTTTGATGGAGTGGCAAACAGTTTTGCAGAAAACAGTAGAATAATTGCAGCTATTGGTATGGATTTTCATTTTCGAAGCATGAGTCGAGGAGTAATTGATACCAGAGATGTAACCTATTTTATCAGCATAACGGTATTATTTTTAGCAATGACTGTTTACCAACTAAAAAGAATGAGAGGATAATGAAAAATTCAAAAAAACAAAACCTGAAAGCATTAGCACTTATACTGATCCTTTTAATTGCTATCAATACTATTAGTTTTTACTTTTTCAAACGTTTTGATTTAACGGAAGACAAACGTTATACGCTTTCAGAAACTTCGCTAAACATTATTAAAAATATAGATAGCCCTCTAATTGTGGATGTTTTTTTAGAAGGAAATTTTCCTCCTGATTTCAAACGTTTACAAAATGAAACCAGAGAATTATTAGAAGAATTTGCCGCTTATAATCCAAATATCATTATCAATTTTGTAAATCCTATTGAGAAAGAAGAAGAGCGTGTTGCAGTAATGAAACAATTTTATGAAAGAGGCTTACAACCTTTAAACATTACTGTAGATGATAAAGGCAAACAAACACAAGAAGTAGTTTTCCCTTGGGCAGTAGCTAGTTATGGAGATAAAGGTGCTAAAGTAGCCTTATTAAAAAACTTGATGGGTGCTTCCACTGAAGAAAAAGTAATTAGTTCGGTACAGCATTTGGAATTTGCTTTTGCAGAAGCTTTTAATAAGATTACCAAAGAGAAACAAAAGAAAATTGCTATTATTAAAGGAAACGGTGAATTACAAGATATTTATATCGCAGATTTCTTAAAGACAGTTCGTGAAAGCTATTTTCTAGCGCCTTTTACATTAGATTCAGTAAGCGCAAAACCAAAAGAAACTTTAGCCGCTTTAGAAAATTATGATTTAGCCATTGTTGCAAAACCTACAGAAGCTTTTAGCGATGAAGAAAAACAAGTACTGGATCAATTTATTATGAATGGTGGGAAAACGCTTTGGTTACTAGACAATGTACACGCAAATTATGAAGATTTGTACAACGAAACAGGAAGCATTTTAGCACAGAACAATGATTTAAATCTAACCGAAATGTTTTTTAAATATGGGATTCGAATTAATCCTTTATTAATAAAAGACGAACAAGCCATACCGATTAAATTAGCTACAGGTCAACAAGGCAGTAATACGCAATACCAACAATATTTCTGGAAATTTTCTCCTTTTGTATATCCATCTACGACTCATCCTTTGGTAAAAAACATGGAAGGAATTAAATTTGAGTTTGCTTCTCCTATTGAACTCTTAAATAATAACATAAAAAAAACAGTACTTTTAAGTAGTTCAGAGTATTCAAAACCTATAGGAACTCCTACTCAAATTTCTTTAGACATCGTTACTGAAGAAACGAAACCCGAAGAATATACTGGTAAAGGATTAATGCCGGTAGCTGTACTTTTAGAAGGACAATTTAATTCGATGTATACCAATCGTGTCTTACCTTTTAAAGATACTACTTTCAAAAAAGAAAGTCCTCAAAATAAAATGATAGTTATTTCTGATGGAGATGTAATTAAAAATCAAATAGAAAAAGGTGCTCCCTTGGAATTAGGTTTTGACAAATGGACGAACAATTTCTATGGAAACAAAGAATTTCTAATGAATTGCGTGAATTACTTATTAGACGATACAGGACTTATCAACATTAGAAGCAAAGATGTTTCCTTACCTTTATTAAATAAAGAAAGAGTGTACCAAAATTATTCATGGGCACAAATGATAACTGTCGGATTACCAATTGTAATTTTAGCTATATTTGGCATTCTTTTTACCTATTTAAGAAAAAAAGTATATAGCAAGTAGATGTTAATAAAATGTTTTTGTGATTGCTAATAATTTAGAATATATTTGTGCAACTAAAATCATAAACGGTTTTAAAATAAAAAAATAATGAAGTTCATAGTTTCGAGTTCATATTTATTAAAACAACTTCAAGTATTAGGAAGTGTTATTAATAGTAGTAATACGTTACCCATTTTAGATAACTTTTTATTTGAATTAGATAACAGTAAACTTACTGTTTCTGCATCTGATTTAGAAACGACCATGTCGGCGAGTTTAGAAATAGACTCAACTAGCCAAGGTAGTGTTGCTGTTCCAGCAAAGTTATTATTAGACATCCTTAAAACATTCCCAGAACAACCTTTAACTTTTACAGTTGAAGAAAACAGTACGGTAGAAATTAGTTCTAATTCTGGTAAATATGCTATCGCTTATGCTCCAGGTGAGGAATTTCCAAAAGCAGTGGCTTTAGAAGATCCTTCTTCAACTATTGTTCCTGCTGAAGTATTAGCTACCGCTGTTAGTAAAACTATATTTGCTGCAGGTAATGATGATTTAAGACCTGTTATGAGTGGTGTGTTTTTTCAATTTTCACCAGATGGTTTAATATTTGTTGCAACGGATGCTCATAAATTAGTTAAATACGCTCGTACAGATGTAAAAGCTTCTCAAGTGGCGGATTTTATTATGCCTAAAAAACCTTTAAATATTTTAAAAGGTATTTTAGCTGCGTCAGACGCTGAAGTAAAAATTGAATATAACGATGCGAATGCAACTTTTTCATTTGAAAACTATGTATTAACCTGTCGTTTAATCGATGGGAAATACCCCAATTATGAAGCGGTAATTCCTAAGGAAAATCCAAATAAATTATTAATCAATAGAGTGCAGTTTTTAAGCTCGGTGCGTCGTGTGGCTATTTTCGCTAATAAAACAACGCATCAAATTCGTTTAAAAATTGCTGGTACAGAATTGAATATTTCTGCTGAAGATATTGATTATTCAAATAAAGCTGATGAAAGATTAACTTGTGACTATCAAGGTGATGATATGCAAATTGGTTTTAACTCTCGCTTCTTAACAGAGATGTTAAACAATTTAACCAGCGATGAAATTCAGTTAGAAATGTCTATGCCAAACAGAGCAGGTATTCTTACTCCTGTAGATGGTTTAGATGATGGCGAAACCGTAACTATGTTGGTTATGCCAGTTATGTTAAGCAACTAATAATTTAGAAATCAGAATTTAGAATTTAGAAATATTCTAATTTTAAAATAACTATAACCAACCTTAACCCAAAAACCGCATGTACTGAAAAGGAATTGCGGTTTTTATTTTTTATATCTCATTTAACTACTCAATTTTCAGGCACTTAAAAACCAACATCCTATTTTTTTCGTAAGTATAATAAATCATCCAGTTTATATATCATGAAAAAAATAATTATACTATCCGTCTTTCTTTTATCTCAAATCAGTGCTTTTAGTCAATATATCAATTACCAATTTTATGAAGATTTTCTTACCAAATATGTCTCTGAAGAAGGTTATGTCGATTACGATGCTATATATGAAAATCACACAGATTTAAAAAATGCCATTGACCGATTTGAAAAATTAGAAACCTATTCCAATTGGAGCAAAAACCAAGAGTTATCCCATTGGATCAATATTTACAATGTATATTCAATTAAATTGATTATTGACAACTTTCCAATCAATAGTATTCGAGATGTGTCTCAATCCTTTGATTTACGCTTTATACCTGTAAAAAACCAATTGGTCTCACTAAATTATATTGAAAAGGAAATTTTGAGTAAAACTTTAGACGAACGCATTCATTTTGCCATCAATTGTGCTTCCATATCTTGTCCAAATATCAATAGAGTGCCTTTTTATGCTGATACCATAGATGACCAACTCGAAATTGCAGCAAAAAAATTTATCAATAATACAACCAAAAATGATATCAGTAGAAAAGAAGTCAAATTATCTAAAATTTTTGATTGGTTTGCAGCTGATTTTCTTAAAAATAATGCAACGGTAATAGACTATATTAATAAATATTCTGACACTCGTATCAAAGAAAATGCTGAAATTCAGTATTTAGAGTACAATTGGAGTTTGAACAGCCAAGTTAAATTTGCTACAAAAGAATTCTTAGCCTTAAAATAATTTCACTTTTTTAATTAATTATTTCTTTATTACCCAAAAGCTACATTACAATGCGGATGTAGCTTTTTTATGTAAAAACCATTAAATAACACCTATTTTCTTCATTAAAAAAGTAGCACTTTTATTTTTACAAATTCCATCTCTTAACACATAATCAAAATGCAAATCGTTGTTTTCAATCGTTACTTCAAAACATTTATTAATCAATTGATTTGGAAATTCATCAGCAGTCAAACACACTTCAATGTCATGCGTAGCAATAGCTCCAATGGCTTTTTTCTGTATCATCTTATGAATAACTTCCACTGTTCCTGATCGTTTATCATCTGAATTAGTACCTCTCAAAATTTCATCCAAAAGCACAAAGGCACGTTGGCTATCCAATGCATCCATAATTTGTTTCAAACGCTTTATTTCTGCATAAAAATAAGATTCGCTATCCGATAAAGAATCCGACAAACGCATGGAAACTAATATTGGCATCGGATGAATGGTAGCATGTGAAGCGCAAACGACCGAACCCATTCGAGCTAAAACCATATTGATACCCAAACTTCTCAAAAAAGTACTTTTCCCAGACATATTGGAACCTGTTAGAATAATAAAGGATTGTGGTTGAAAAGTAACATCATTACTTACTCTATGATTCGCTTTCAATAGTGGATGTGACATATGGGTAAATGCAACTTCATAGTCATTGTTAAGCGTTGGAAAACAAAAATCAGGATTATTATAGGAAAAATTAGCCAAACTTTGTAAGGTTTCCATTTCTCCAATAATTTCCAACCATCGTGCTACATGCAATGCATGTTGGTTTTTCCAAGCAATAATTTTTCTAAAAATATGAATGTGATATAAAACGGTTCCGTTAAAAAAAAGAATACCTAAAGGATTGGCTACACTGTCTAAACCTGAAAACAATTTGGAAAGTTGGTACAACGATTGACTGGCTTTGCTATTATGTTTTTGCAATTCGTTTTGTAAATCGATACACTTTTTAGAAGTAAATATTTCTTTTTCAATAGCTTCAATCATAAAGCTGTATTGTCGTACAATGGTATCAATAGCTGTGGAATGTGCATTTTCTACTTTAATGCGTTGTATAAAAGTAGCGGCAAAACTTAAATTTGCAAAAAAAGAAAGCGTTGCAAACAACATCCAATTATTCGTACCTATAAAATAATACCCCAAACTACTTATTAGAAAAACAATTGGTAAAACATACAGTAGTAGTAGGTTCATTTTAGACACCAGTTGGCTATTGTTTTTTGTCCAAGCGAGCAACTGATTGTAAAATTGTTCCGCATCCTTGCTCACTTTAGCATTGGCCATAAAATCTTGCCTCCACTCTATTTTAGAACGCATTTCTGTAATAGCTTCTTGCCTCTCCAAAATTTCATCATTTGAAATTTGGGTTACCAAGGCTTGAGCCAAAGTCTTTTTACCAATATAAGTATAGGTTCTATTTAAGGTTTGAAATAATGAATTGGGACCAAAAATATCCAAATCATAGGCATATTCATGATGTGAATTACTAAAAGCAGCTCCATCATCAAAAGGAATTTTTTCTTTGTTTAAGAAAGTAATTTCATCTTCATTAATGGCAACAATTGCTTCTTTATGTAATTTACTTTCTTTTTTTTGGTCGTACCAACGCAATAAAAAAAGAAATGTAGTTATCGCTAAAAAGAACAGTATTAAGTAAAAAATAGTGTATTCTTGATACAATTCGTAAGCGAAATAAACAGCCATAGCAACAGATACAAAGCGAAGTATACTTAAAACATTCAAGGTTTTCTTGATTTTTTGCAAGGCTATTTCTTGGGCAGCTTTTCGAGTAGTATATGCTTTCATTATTTCCTAAATTACAATCAGAAGATGTTATTTTCTTTTCCTACAAAGATACATTTTTCAACCAAGCAACTTCATTCTAATGTTGTTTATCCAAACTAACTCAGAAGGCTTTCAGTAGCAAAATGTTATAATTTTCTTAAAACCCATTTGTGTTACAGAGCTAACATTTTTTTGGACACCATACTACTAATTTTGAAATAAGAAAAATTAGAATTGCTATACCAACAGTTTTACTAACAAATAAAAATATCCTATGAAAAAGAAAATGTTACTTTTAGTGTTGCTTGCGTTTCAATCGCTTGCTTTTAGTCAATATGTGAATTACCAATTTTACGAAGACTTTTTAAACAAATATGTCTCTGCGGAAGGTTATGTCGATTATGATGCGATTTATGAAAATCATACCGATTTAGCAAAAGTTATTAAACGTTTTGAAACCATTGAAGTGTATGATGATTGGAGTAAAAACCAAAAATTATCCCATTGGATTAATGTGTACAATGTGTATTCTATGAAGTTAATTATTGATAACTTTCCAATTAATAGCATCAAAGATATTTCCGGTTCTTTTGATTACCGATACATTCCGTACAAAGCACAATTGATTTCGCTCAATTATATTGAAAAAGAAATTTTAAGTACCACCTTAGATGAAAGAATTCATTTTGCCATTAACTGTGCTTCTCTTTCGTGCCCAAATATTAATCGCACTCCTTTTTATGGAGACACTATTGAAATGCAATTAGAAGCTGCTGCGAAAGCATTTATTAATGATTCTACCAAAAATATTATCAACAGAAAAGATATTAAGTTATCTAAAATATTCGATTGGTTTGCTGCTGATTTTTTAAAAAATAACGCATCAATTGTGTCTTATATTAATAAATATTCGGATACCAAAATCAAAGAAACTGCTGAAATATCCTATTTAGAATACAACTGGAGTTTGAACAGCAAAATGAAATTTGAAAGTAATGCTTTTGTAGCAAGGAAATAAGTTTTTAGGGATTAGGAATTAGAAATTAGGAGTTAGAAATTAGGAATTGGTGATTAGAGCTGTAGAATAACACTTTAGACTTTAGACTTTCGACTTTCGACTTTTGACTAGAGACAACGGACTCACATCTTTTCAGTATCTTTGCACTTTAATTATAAAAGATGATTGCTCAAGATACAATTGTTGCCCTTGCCACACCTTCTGGTGCTGGAGCTATTGCCGTTATTCGATTGTCGGGAAAAGAAGCGATAACCATTGCTTCACAAGTATTTCAATCGGTTTCTGGTAAAGACATTGGGAAACAAAAAACACATACCATTCATTTAGGTCATGTGGTAGATAATGGTAAAACCTATGATCAGGTTTTGCTGTCTATTTTTAAAGGACCAAATTCCTATACTGGAGAAAATGTAGTCGAAATTTCCTGTCACGGTTCTACTTTTATTCAGCAACAAATCATACAATTGTTGTTGCGTAAAGGAGCTAAAATGGCACAAGCAGGAGAATTTACCTTACGTGCTTTTTTAAATGGTAAACTCGATTTATCTCAAGCAGAAGCAGTAGCCGATTTAATTGCTTCCGACAATGAGGCCAGTCACCAAATTGCGATGCAGCAAATGCGAGGTGGGTTTTCTAACGAAATTGCGAAACTACGAGAAGAATTATTAAATTTTGCTTCTTTAATCGAATTGGAATTGGACTTTTCAGAAGAAGATGTAGAATTTGCCGATCGTACTGCTTTTTACGAACTCTTAAACCGTATTGAATTTGTATTAAAAAGGTTGATTGACTCCTTTGCAGTAGGAAATGTAATTAAAAATGGAATTCCGGTGGCTATTGTGGGTGAACCCAATGTAGGAAAATCTACTTTATTGAATGCCTTGTTAAATGAAGAGCGTGCGATTGTTTCCGATATTGCTGGAACTACTCGTGATACGATTGAAGACGAATTGGTTATCAATGGAATTGGATTTCGTTTTATAGACACCGCTGGTATTCGGGAAACCAAAGATGTAGTGGAAAGCATTGGTATTCAAAAAACATTTGAAAAAATTGAACAAGCACAGGTGGTTTTGCTTTTAATTGATAGTTCTCAGTTGTCGGTTAACAGTTTACCAAATGTAAAAGTAGAAATAGCGAAAATTAGGAATAAATTTCCTCAAAAACCATTAGTGATTGTTTTAAATAAAGTGGACCAATTAACTCCTGAAGCCCTTGCAGTTTTTACAGACGAATTAACGGATAATTCGCAACCAACAACCGATAACAGAAAACTGATAACCATAAGCGCCAAACAAAAAATAGGCATAGAGGAATTAAAAAACACCCTACTTTCATTTGTAAATACAGGTGCACTTAGAAATAATGAAACGATTGTAACCAATACACGTCATTACGATTCGTTATTAAAAGCCTTAGAAGAAGTTCAGAAAGTAAAATGGGGCTTAGATGCGGGTATTTCTTCCGATTTAATGGCTATCGACATTAGACAAGCGTTGTTTTATTTTGGTGAAATTACAGGAGAAGTAACGAATGACGAATTACTAGGAAATATTTTTGCTAATTTCTGTATTGGAAAATAAAATGCTCTTTAGAATAATAAATCAAAAACCACTCCCTTACAGAGTGGTTTTATTTTTAGCAACTTTGTGAGTAATTATTTTCAATCTGTATGCTAATCAAACTTTAATTATTAAAAAGCGAGTTGGGTAATATCAGACTCTAAATAATTAGTACTTTACTATTTTTTGTGTTACTGACTTATGAAGGGTTGACAATTTTAATATATATATTCCATTATTAAAATGACTTATATCTATTTTCTTGCTTTTTGATTTTAGTATTAATTTTCCCGTCAAATCATAAATTTCAGTAGAAACATCTTCATTTTGAACATCTATAGTAATACTGTTATTTGTAGGATTAGGGTAAACTATAATTTTATCATTCATTAAAAGAAAATCAGTATTACTTAAAGTTGATTCGGTTAATTTCCATAATTCCACACCATTTGTTGCTGAATTTGCACCAAAATAGATACTATTGTTTAATACAATGGGTTTAAAATTTAGATTAGAAATGGGAACATTTGGCATTCCTGTATTCGTTAATTGCTGCGTTTGAGAGTTCACACCGGCTGTAACCCAAATTTGTTGACTACCATGATTAAAATACATTCTATTATTTATAATAGAATACTGTTTGTTATCTATTAAACCTGAAGAAAAACTTGTGTTACCCAAAGCCGAATAGTCAACAGCTTTTACAGTTCCTGTAGTAGTGCCGTCTGTCTTATAAATTTCATAAATAGTACTTCCATTACTACCATCGCAAGCAGCAAAATGGAGTTCGTTATTTAATTCGAAGAAATAATTACGTACATATGACAAACTTCCATTTAAATTTCCTGGAAAAATATCCTTTATAAATACTACACCTTCTGTAGTGTTATAGCGAAATAATTCTCTTCCTAAAATTTGATTTAATCCTACATCATAGACATTAGCCGAAAAATATAGATCATTATTAAAAATATAAAAACCATTAGGGGAACTACTTTTACCAAAAGCTGGATTTAAATTATTTGGAAAAATATCAGCAACTAATTCCACTGTAATGCCATCCGTTCTATATAACTCCTCACCTATTGTACCATTATCTGCTGCAAAATATAAATATCCATCATACACTTGAAAATGTCTAGGGTTTGAACCTGCTGCAAGTGTATTACTTGTACTCGGATTAATTTCAGCAAATAAGTCTGTCCCTGCCTCAGTTCCGTCTGTAACATATAATTCAGGGTTCATAGCATTTGTATTTCTACCTGTAAAATACCATTTTCCATTAAACTCTGTAAAATTATCACCAAAAACAAAACCAACTGGATCAAACACTTTTACAGTTCCTGTAGGAGTTCCATCAGTTTTCCAAAGTGAAAAAGCTGCTGGTTGGTCTCTTGCAGTAAAATACAATTCACCATTTTTTATAAAATATTGATTCAATGGCCTTGGTGTTTCAAAAACTTGAGAACTTGCATTCCCTGGTTGTATATCTTTTAGCATTATGGTACCTGATTCCGTACCATCGGTTACCCAAAGCTCTTCTCCTTCTGCAGTTGTAGTGGCTTTAAAAAATAATAGATTATTAAAAACAAATAATGGTTTTGGCACAGATGAAGCTCCTCCATTAATATTTTTCACCATTTGAATATTTCCTACTAAACCATTTGATTTATACAATTCTTCCTGATATTGATTTGTGGCTCTGAAGTAGATTTCGCCATTATACTCAACAAAATCTCTTGGGGAACTGTTATTTGTTCCTGTCCAAATATCGGCTATTTGTTCAAATTGGTATTGTGCATTAGCCAAAAATGCATTAAAAAAAAATAAGATTAATGTAATTGTTCTCATAAAAATAGGGTTTACTTTCTCCGTTAGTAAAAAACCAACTAAAAAGTAAACCCAAAAACAAAAAAAATCTATTTTATTCCTTTTTTAAAACAATTTCCACTCTTCTATTTTTCATTCTTCCTTCTTCTGTTTCATTAGAAGCTATAGGACATACTGGTCCAACTCCAAAAGGTGTTAAACGTGTACCAAAATCCCCATAATTATTCATCAATGCACTTACAACTGCTCCTGCTCTATCTTCTGATAATTGCAAATTGGCATCTAAAGAACCTACATCATCAGTATGTCCTACAATATATATTCTAGCTTTCGGATTGTGATTTAGATAGTCTCCAACCTTTTCAATTACCGTAAAAGAACTTTGCTTTAGTGTTGCTTTTCCTGTGTCAAATAAAATCCCTTCTAATATTAATTTTCCTTCTCTTTCTAATTTATCCTTAATCACGTCTGCATTAATAGCAATTAAACCACTTTGAAGTGCTTCTTGCTCAATTACTTCCACACACACTTTAACTGGTTTACCATCATAAGTAGGTGTCATTCCAATTTCAACATAATAAACTTTATCAGAGGTAGTTATTTTGCTTACTATATAACGTTGTGATACATGATAGGTTCCAAAATCATAATAGTGTGAAATTTCTCCATTACTTTGACGATTCTCTTTACCGTAGACTTTCTCAAAAAACTTAGCACTATACCATGCGGTTGTACCATCGCATTCACCTCCTTTACATTGGAACAAAATTTCAGCATTACTCGCTTTAAAAGCATCTTGATAATTTTTCATTACCTCAACAGTTGATTTTCCCAAAGGAATTTCATAAACAATTGATGTTTGATGCCCAGCAACCTCTAACCATTTTTGCGGTTCCTTTTCTGGTTTTGCAGGTTTTATAGCAAATTTTAATTCATTATAGTCTTTTTGGAAATAATATACAATCTTAGAACCAGGATAACGTGTCACCAATTCATGATCATTTGCTTTTTCAATATCTTGTCCAAATACAGTAAAACAAGATAAGAACAGTAATAGTAAAAATTTAGTTTTCATAAGTGTAGCTTGTTGATTCAGTTGTAGCACTACCATTGTATATTGTGGTTGTAGTAAACGACATTACTTTGTTGTCTTCTAAAGTATAGTTCATTGTTACATCAAAAATAGGTTGGGTCGTATTATTCGCGTTATACTCTTTAATGGACTTAATATTATATTCTGATAAAATATAAATGTTGTTGTAATCGGTATATGAAAAAACACGACTAAAAAAAGGATAGATGTCAATAGGACAGAAAAGCAATTGATCAAAATCTATTTGTTCTTTAAAGAATTGATAAACAGAATTTTTATGCGATTCATACTGATATTCAGCATAAGATACTATCACATAAGGATCTGTTGGATTACCTGTTCCTAATTTATCAACTCTAATAATCCTATCTAAATTATCATAAGTATAAGAAACACGAGTAAGCTCTTCATTATTTGTAATGCTAGCAATTCTACCATTTACATCATATGTTATTAAAAGCCTGTTTTGAATACTTCCATCATAAAATTCCAACTCTGTAATTTTAAAATTGTTATATATCAAATCAGTTTCATAAGTATCCACTTTTATTTTATTAAGTGAAAAATCAGGAGCCTGAGAGTATATGTATTCAATTTCACTAGGTTGATTTACTACATCAAACAAAGAAATTTTTCCATTGCTAGTATAAGTTATATTATAATTTTGACCAAAACGGTTTACTCCAGAAATCCATTTTCCTGAATCATTATAATTAAAAGTGGTTGTATTTGTTGTTGCTCCTTGCGAAGAAGTAATGCTCTTAAGTTTCTTTTCTGGTATTTCTACTAGTGTCGCTTCATCATCTTTTGAACAGGAAGCCATACTAATTAAGCATAAAATTATTATTGATTTTAATTTATTTTTTATCATTATATTTTTTGTTTTATGTCTTTACCAACTTGTATTAATTTTACTTTTATCTCCTCTTGATTTACGATTGCAGAAGTATTAAATAGTATTTCAATTAGATACATATCATTTACATGGAATTTAATTTTTTGAATATTTTGAAAATCAGGTTCCGTCCAATGGTAAGCATTGGTTCCAAAGCCATCAATAGGAGTTGGTTTGATGATTTGTTGTTGACTTCCCAAAACTCCTTTCTCTTTATCCATTCGTAAGATATTTGAAAACTTTCGAGGCATTTCATCAATTTCTAGGTTTGAAGAAATGGTAATCATGATTTGACAAGCTTTGGTAACATCTTGAGGAACATTCCAAGTAAATTCACATCTATTCGTATCTGGATAAGGATTTCTTGCGTAGTTTTCCATTGTGGTTACATCTGCTTCAAATGTAGTAGCAATATCCTCAATAGAAACTAAATCACATGGATTTAGTAGTACTACTTCATCTAAGTTCTCCTGTTTATTTATCTCAATATTGGAATTGGCATTTTCTTTTTTCTCAGTACAACTGAAAAATATTGTTACTAATATTATACTTACAATTTTTTTCATCTTATTATAATTTATCTACTTTATAAGTAATACGGATAGTATCATCCCCTTTTTTAATCACTAAATAGTTGGGTTTTCCCATTTTCAAATCCTTTAAAAGCGTAGATTTCTGTTGGAATCCAAAATCAGTATCAGTCCTTAAATTCAATTCCTCTGATATGTTGCACTGCAGGTTTACTTGAAGATCTTGGTTTGCCAATTCTCCTTTTATCAAGAATAGCCTTTCTTTATTGATATCTCTTTTACCTAAATAAAAAATAGTAGTACCATTTTCATCTTGATATCGATTTCCCGAATCTTGCTTGATATCAAAAGTATTGGAACTTGAAACATCCCAAATTCTTGGTGGTATATTGTTTATCGAACTAACTTCAACAGTTCCCGATTCACTTTTACCATAAATTCTAACACCAATGGAACCATACAATTGGACAGTAGAAGCCAATACCGATTTTCTAAAAGAAGTTTGAATATCAACAACAGTAATTCTGTAAAGTCCAGCATAAGGGGAATCATCACATAAATTTGTTTTTGTGGCTTTTGTACCATTCCATATTTCATTCAAAGCATTGTTCCAACTCCATTTGCCTTTGAATGCATTACATTCCATGGTGAATTCAAAGTTTCCTGTCCTGCCATTATTGGTAAAGGTTCCTATTAATTTATCACCCACTATAGTTGCTTCAATGTATCCTACATTTTTGTATTTCCCTTTTACTTTATTGCCAGTTTGTTCCAAAACAATAGTTCCAAAAGTGGTTTGCCAAGTACCGCTCCAAATAGCAGATTTCAATGTTGTTGAAGGTTTGTCATATATGATTTCACCATTCCAATCACCACCTGATAAAGAAGTGTTCCAACCCCATTTACCAAAAATTTTAGTATCCAAAAAATTCCATTTGAAGGAACCCCATTTATTATCCCCATGTGCAAAAGTTCCAACTAAATACCCATGACCCGTAAATTTATCTGCAACAAACTTCCCTACTACTGTTCCTCTTTCTCCATAATCGCCATAGACAATTGAATCCTCTTGAATTAATTTTACAATACCATAATTAGTTCTGTAGGTACCATCAACTTGCGTATAACAGAATTGAACTAGAAAAAAAACAATAACAATTTTTATATTTTTCATTTTGTTTACTATTGAAATGAGTTAATAAATAATGATAACATCAACAATTTTTATTTGAGTAGTAGCATTTATCATATTATAATAAGTTAGACTACCATTTTCAGATTCATTATTAATAATATAATTTACACCGTCAAAAGATAATGTAGACATAGCATTTCTATCAAAAAATAAAAACTCTCCATTGTTCAAAAAAGAGAAAAAAAATGCTGTTAATTTGTTTTGGTTAGCATAAATTCCTTTAATTTCTGTGGTTACACTTTTAGAAAATATACTTGCATTTTCAGAAATAATTTCAATTAAATTGTCATTCTCACCAAAGAAAAAAGTACCATTATCTGTACCATTAGAATAATCATAACTATTATTTGAACTAGAATATGTAAATAAGTACGGATTTGTTTCTCCAGATATGGACAAAGTAGCATTTTCTCCAGTATAAGTAACCGTTAGTATTTTTGCATTATTTCCAGAAGTTTGAGTTATTTGAGAAATTCTATCCTCTGAATTATAATTAATTGTTCTATTTTTTACGCCATCAACATCTGTAATTTTTACTGTTGAAAGCAAACTCTTTTCATTATAACTAAATTCATATAAAACAGTATTTGTCAAGTTACCTTGATTGGAATAGGTATTAAGAATTACTTTTTTTGGATTTCTTATTGTTACATCATTTATGGTTGCATCATCATCATTTTTAGAACACGCAACCAAAGCAAAAAGAGACACTAATAATAAGCTTGAAATAATATTTTTCATTTTTGTTTTTTTATTTTGTTTTTAATAGAATAAATCTTCTTTTTTAATTTGTATAAAATTCATAACTGGATATTTGCTAACAATTTTTCCTTGAATAGGTTTCCAATTTTCTGGCTTATTAGCATCTAGAAAGCTTCCTGCTTTTCCGGCAAAATCAATTATAACTTCATCTTGATTTAATTTTGATATAGTTGCTTCTCCTTCTAATAAAGTGTATGCATATTCATTCTCCTTTGCCATTGTAATACTAACAACAGTTCCATTAGCATCTTTAGGATCTAATTTCCCTTCTTCATTTTTGCCTGAAATAGGCTTTACATCAAGCATATTTTTTAAACCTGAAAAAGCGATATTAATTTTAGCATCATCACTATCTATAGAAAAAACCATCATTTGCTTACCCGCAATATTCATAATAGTTTTAAAGTTTTCTTCAGTAGTAAAAAGAGGCTTGCCATCATAAGTAATTTCAATGTTAGCTTGATTCTGATTGGCTCTTTCAATATTCTCAGAAGCGACACCAACTTGATCTAAAGTTTTTTCTATTACAGAATTAGTAACGCTTTCAGTTGTTTTGTCTTTAGCATCTTGACAACTTATATTAAGTTGCATTGCAATTAGTAGTAAACTGATTTTTTTCATTTTTATAATTTTTGGATAGTAAACAAACTCATATTTATCATTCTTACTTTTTCCTCTATAGCAATTACCTTCATGGAACTTTGTTTTTTAGATTGTTCATTAAAAAAAGTCATTTCCATCACATAACCATAGTCTGTATTTAGCAGTTGTATAGGGCTTTCTTCTTTCTTTTTAGAGAATAACTTAGACATTCCTCTTAAATAATCCTGGTATTCAAACTTAACATCTGGTGCATACCATGCATTAATTAGACCTTTTTCGTAAGTAATAGTATACTCATGACATTTATATCCATTCATCATTTTAGTTTTCCCCGTTTTTTTAACTGAAGGCACAACATCTAAAGTTTCTTGACTGGAAATACCTTGATCTCCCATTATTTTTTCCATCCATTCTAAAGACATTACTTGAGCAGTTCCATTAGAAACATTTAGCATAATAGCCGTCTCATTTTTCATATCAATAATAAATGGATCTCCATTTTTATCTATTTCTGTGAGTAAGGCTTCTTTGCCATACCCTTGCTTCATTGTTGTTTTTTTAAGATTTGATGTTACATCCTCCATTTCAATAGTTGCTGTAACTGGAAAAATATATTTGGATTCATATTTTATTTCATCGTTTTCAGTGAATATATTACCTGGAAACTCATTCTGATTATCATTTTTAGTCTCTGGTTTATTCTTTTTAGATTTCTTTTTTATTTTTTTTGGTACCTCAAAAATGGTATCCATTGTGGCTTCAGAAGTTTGGTCAATTTTTTCATCTGTTTTTCTTTCCAAAGCACGTTCCATAGACTGTTGTGCTTTATCTTGTAGTTTTTTAAAAAACTGAGCATTAATGGCATGACTAAAAAATAAAGTCATTAATAGTGTTAAACAAAAATGTTTCATGAGTTATAGATTTTAAATGTTTATTGCTCATTTGTAGAAAAAAAACAAAAAGGTAAACCCATAAATATTATTTTTGTTTTAAAGTTTACTTTACAAAATATCTGCTACTAATGAATGAAAACAACATAGTTGAAAGAATAAAACAAAATGACACTGCCATAATAAAGAAAATTTATGTAGAAAATAAATTGACTTTTTTTAAGTTGGCAAACCGTTATGCTATTCCTAATGAAGTTGCTTTAGATATTTATCAAGATAGTATGGTAGCTTTAATTGAAAATGTTAGGAAAAATAAAATAGATGATTTACAAAGTAGTATTCATACCTATTTTGTAGGAATAGGAAAATTTATGATTTATAATTATTTAAAATCTAATAAAAAAATTCGTTTAGAAACTATTGAAACCATAGAATACAGTCATTTTTCAGAGTTTTCGTCTGATGACGAATCTTTGAATCAGAGAGAAAAAGCATTAAAAGTGGCCTATGAAACTTTAGGAGAACAATGTCAACAAATTTTAAATTTATTCTATTTTGAAAATAAAAAATTAGATGAGATACAAGACCTCTTAAAGTATGAAAATAAAGATGTACTGAAAAGTCAAAAATCGAGATGCATTTCCCATTTAAAAAAACTGCTAAATCCTAAAAAATGAATGAATTAATAGAAAAATACTTTGAAAATAATTTAACTTCAAAGGAACAAAAAGAATTGGAAGATAAGTTAGAAAATGATGCTGAGTTTCGATCTGAATTTGAATTTTATACTGAACTAAAAAAAGCTGTAATGGTTTCGGAAAGACAAAAAATAAAAAATCAAATACAAGCTTTTGAAACCGCAAAAAAAGAATCTTCTGCGAAATTTACTATTCGAAAATTGCTACCATATGCAGCTCTATTTGCTATTGTATTTTCATTAGTTCTTTACTTTAGTAGCAATCAAAATTCCAATGCTTCTTTATATGCATCTCATTTTGAGCCTTATCCAAATGTTGAAATCTCAAATTTAAGAAATGACAGTAATTCATCTTCTGAAAAAGAAGCTTTTACAGCTTATGACTTAGGAGATTATAAACTAGCTCAGGAATTATTTGGTAAAATAATAGAAACAGAACCTAAAGACTATCTTTATTTTTATAATGGAATTTGCCTTATGGAGCTAAATAAATATGACTTGGCTCTAACACAATTTAATGCAATTACAGATGCCAACTCAAAGTATTATGAAAAAGGGATTTGGTTTAAAGCTTTGGCTAATTTAAAACTAAATAAAGTGACCACAACTAAAGAATTACTAAATGAATTGGTTACTAACTATTCATTTAAAAAAACAGAAGCTACAACTTTACTTTCTAAACTTTAAAAACAGGATTATTACAAGTAGAAAGAGTAAGCTTCCAATTATGATTTGAAACCAAATATTTTGTTTGTGTACTAACGCTTTTGAATTACCATGCAAAACAAAACCAGACCAATAATAGGGATGTTGTAGTTCTTCGGCTTTACATGTTTTTAAATATTCTTTCTTGGCTTGCTGTAATGCTTCGCTTTTAGATAACCCTTTACTGATATTATCATAAAACAACTGCATAATTTCAAATGCTTGTTTATCTGGAATTTCCCATAAACTATGTATGGTGGAAGCAACACCACTATAAGTAAAAGCACGTGATAAACTCATTAAACCTTCTCCTTCGATAAGTTTACCAACTCCTGTTTCACAAGCGCTTAAAACCACCAAATCTAAGGGCAATTTTTGTCCGTAAAAATCAGCAAAATAAAAATCTTCATCATTAAATAGTAAGCGAGAAGTATCTTCATCATTTGGATCTATAACAGCATGCATGGATAAATGGTACACATTATATTTGGAAGCTTCACTAATGAAGTTTTCTTTTGAAGCCTTTTCATTTGAAAAAAGTGACGAATTAAAATGCTCTTGTAAATACAAGGCTTCTTTTGCTGCAAATGGTAAAGTGGCTACATTTTTATTCGTATAACTGGGTTGAAAAATGGCCAGTTTAAAATTACTGTTATTGGTGTGTTCTGTTTGAATTTGGTACAATGGTAAAGATGTTGCATAATTTATTGCAAAATTTTCAACTACATATTGCCCCTTTTCGTCTAATAATAATTCAAAAGGAAGTTCATTTAAAAAAGAATTCGAAATAATAGTAATCTCAGAAGTTGTAAAAGTAAAAGGTTTCAGTAAGAGGTTATAAATTTCTTGACATTGAGATGTAATAGACGCTTTATTTTTAATGCTTTCAGCTAAATTTGAAACTTTTTCTTTTATAATAGCGATGTCACCCAATCGTTTCAAATATAGTGTATGTTCTTTTGTTAGAAAAACACCAAATAAACTCTCATTTGTAACATAATATCTAAGTATTTCCGCATTATTATTTTGAATAAAATTCTTAAAATTGAACTTAGGATTAAAAATAGAATTGAAATTTGGATATTTCTCTACTATTTTTTTTTCAATACCTTCAATTTGATTTTTTATTTGCGTCTTTTTTAAATTAGTAGCTTCTTTTTGATTGTTTATAACCGAAATGGAGGCTAATTTTAATTGCAATGTTTTAATTTCAGAAAGTTCGTTGACCAATTCATTTGCATTGAATTTATTATTTAATAAATAATTTTTTATTAAAAATCTAGATTGAATATTTTCAATTAAAGCCACAATTTCAACTAATTGGTCTTCCGATTTTAAACCAAGTAACAACAATCCTTCTGTAATATTATTTTTAAAGTCCGTTAACAAAGGATTAAATAAATCATTATCATAAAAATCTTGGAACTGTTTTACCGAATATTTATAGGAATCAAATGACTTTTGAAGTAGTTTTTCATGCTTCGTTTTTTCAAATAGTTCTAGGTATTTTTTTGAAATTTCAATATTATAGGAAAGCAAATAAAAATCTGTATTCTCGATTCTTTTGATTAGTTGGTGTGCTTTATCAAAATAGACTTCAGCTTTTTTATAATTCTCTTCTAAGAAATAAATAATTCCTTTATTGATATACAAACCTGCCAAATCAGAAAAATTGTTCGGTTCTATAATATAAATAGCTTCGTCAACCGCTTGTTGTGCTTTACTATAATCGTTTAATTCTCTTGCAAAGTAACTATAATAGGAATAGACTGTTATAAGAGATAAATTATTTCCAGTTTTTTTATGCCATACAATAGATTCATTTAATAACAGTAAGGCTTCTTTTGTTTTACCTGAAGTAAATATTGCTTCTGCATAAAAATTAGTTGCATCGGCATAATACATTAGAAAATTAGATTTATCTTGTAAGAGGCTAAAATAGTTTTTTACAACATTATATTGTTTTTCAGCACGAATGATGTCTTTTTCTGCAATAGCAATTCTAAGTTCATAGAGATAAACGGTAAACTGAAATTTGGGTGTATTATTTTCTCCTAAAAGTGTTTTAACTTTAGATAGATAGAGTTTAGCGTTATTAATATCGCCATATTCCAAATAGTTTGCCATTAACCTGTCATAGCTTTCTAATAATTTATTTGAGAATTGATTTGAATTAGTTTCCCATAATGAAATGGCTTTAATTAAATTATTTTTAAATAATTTATGGTTTGAAATCGTATAATAAAAGTCGCACAAATCGTAATAAAAATTAGCTCGTATTGTTGCATCAATTGCATGTAAATTTGGCAGTAGAACTTCAGCTGATTTGTAAAATTCAAGAGCTTTTATAGATAAACCAAGGTCTCGATAGCACGATGCTATTTTCCAAGCTACAAAAAATTCTTGAGAAGCATTTTGCTTCTTTATTTTCTCTTTTTGGTTCCAAATCACTAATGCACTGTCTAATGATTTTAAATTACTTTGTTGTTTTAGTTTATCATTTGAATGTTCAAAAGAAATACTGTTAAGATCTTTATCTGATTCTTGCTGTTGAGAAAAAGAAAAAGAGAAACAAAGAGTAAAAAAAAGAATAAAACACCTAAAATTCATAATTTGTACGAGTTCCTACAAAAATATAAATATTATTTAGTTGTAAATAATTTCTTATTATAAGCTTCTATTAATTTAAATGAATGATGAAATGGAGCAAAAAATATAAATTGACAACAGTTGGGTGCTATTTTTAGCTACTTTGTGGGTTTTGAAAACATTTCCTAGCTATCGGTTTGATACCTATTCTCTTTTATATTTTAAAAAATAGATCTGAGCTTATAATTATAAGCTTTTTGCTTCTAATGAATACCTTTTAGCTTATTAATAGAAGCTTTGAGGTTGTAATGATAATCTTTTAGCTCATTGATAGACGCTTTTTGCTTATAATTACAACCATTTGGATTATTAATCAAAGTTTTTAGCTTATAATTAATAGCTTTTAGGTTTAAATTTAAAAAACCACTCCGTCATGGCCTGGTTTTATTTGATCTACTTTGTGGGCACGGAAAACATTTCCGATATTTAAAACATTCTTATTACTAATCTTTAAATTTTAATAAAATCCCTTTAATTTGAGATTTATTTATGATAATTCTTACCCCTTTTTTTGAATGAATATTTTTTTCAAAATCACTAGTTAAATTGATCGTAACAGAAAGGGTTAACGATAGATTATCTATTGATTCGAGAAACATTTCTTTAATAATTAATTTTTCATCATTAAATTCATTGATACTGACTAATGTTTGATCTCCAAATACACCGTGGTCATCAAAAATAAGCCAATTTTCAATAAAAACAAGTTGTTGACTATCTACAGTTAATTCAACTTTATCATTTTTTGAAAGTAAATCTCTTACAATATAAGGTTCTATATAAGGTTTTATCATTTTATACATTAAAATATCTGTATTAGATGATTTGAAATCAATTCTAATTTCTTTATTAATAGAAGTTTCACTCAGAGAATCAATCGCTATATATTTTATATTCCATACTCCTTGTGAAAAAAGATTAAAATTAATAATTAGAAAAAATACAAAAATTGATATTATTTTATATTTCATTTTTTTTATTAGTTTTTGATTATTAAATGGACCAGCACAACCTAAATATACCCAAACTATCGGGACATAAAAGAACAAGCACAGTAATACAATATATTTTTTTCATATCTAGAAATCTTTACACGAAATCATGATTCCTCAAAAAAGGGTATAAAATTACGTTCATAACAAGGCTGTTCGGTTTCAAAAATTCCTTTTTCAAAGGCTTCCCTATGCTTTTTTTGAAGTTGCCTGAATTTTTGCTTCTTAATTCGGTTTACTTTTTTTACCAACATGAAATCATAGCTCCCACTTAAAAACAATATGACTTCAACAGTAGTACAATCATTTAAAAGTTGAATCGTTGTAGGTTCTACAGAAGCAGTAGCAAATAAAATATTTTTTTCAGACAAAGGGATTTCAATTTCAAAAAAACCATTCTTATTTGTTTTTCCAATTTGCACACTATCTTGTGTCATAAGGGAAACCTCACTTAATGGATCAAACGAATCCGAAATAATTCTTCCTGTAATTGTTTTATTTTGAGCAAAAACACAACCAATTGCTATTTTGAATAGTAGGATAATTAGTATCTTTTTCATTTTATTTTTAATGTTTATATTCTTAAGAAAAACGGAGAAATAAGGTATTTTAGACTTATTCTCCATTAAAATCTTGAATTTCTATTTCGTCTTTACCTAAAATTCTAATTTTTTTAATCTTTGATTTAAAATCATAATAAATTTCGACTGTAGGTTCCCATTCGAGATGTCCATAAGGAATTTCTATTATTTTTCCATCAAGTTCAAAAGAAAACCTAATACTTGTCGCTTTATCTATAATAGATTTGGGAACATCTTTAAAGTTTAAATACTCATTATTGAAGTCTTTTTTATTGTATTCACACAAAATCTTTTTATATACACCCACAGCATGATATTTGGATTTCTTATTTTCAATATCGTTTAAAGTAGCCAATATCTCATTCTTTGGTTCGTCCATAATTTGATAATATACTGTATCATTTTCAGTAATTTTTTGAAACAATACTGAAGTTAGCTCTTTGTTTGGTTTTAATTTTGGATAATTTACTATAAAATCATCTAAACATTTAACAACCTCTATCTCTGGAGTTATTCTTTTATTTTTTGATGTGGAACAAGATACAATCATAACCACAATTAAGCTAATACTAATAATTTTTATATTTAATTCCATGTTTCAGTACATTTATCAAAGCATTTTTTTGCCTTTTTTAATTTACCTAAATTAATATATTTAATAAATTCACTTAAAGATTTATCCTCTAATTTATAATCCCAAGCAGTACTAAATAAAGAACCATAATATTCTCTGGAAAATTCCTCGATATTGTCATTTTTAAATCCTCCTAATAAATAATAAACATCTTTTTTAACAGAATAACAAACATAATAATCACAATCACACCAAATAGTTCTGGCATATGATTTCTCATCTTTTAAATCAAAACAAAAATACCTGCTTTTTATTTTAATAAAGAGGAACTCATTATTCCCATATGTAGAATAGGGTATGTTTTCAATATTATTTATTAAAGTGTTTTTTTCATTATAGCCATGATTACTTATAGTAAACAACTTAGCTTTGAATACAATTGAAATTGTATCAACTTCTTTAGACTGTGCTTTTAAATAAAAAGGCAATAGTAGTGCTATTAATACTAAGCAGTTTTTCATAAATTTAGTGATTTTTTAAAATGCAAAGTAAAGGCGGATTTACAATCCGAGCGAATAGCCTTATAAAGAAATAATCTTTTCTCAAAAATAATAAAAAAACCACTCTGTAACAGCGTGGTTTTTTACTATTTTCTATTTGCAATTCAAATTAGGAATTGGATCGTATATAAATTAAGGCCGCTACCATTAAAACACATGATAAAAATAGGCCAATTTCGTTAAGGGTGATATTTCTGTTTTTCATAAAATTCGGTTTTAGAGAAAGGAATGCTACTGCTTGATATCCTTTCTTGATGATATATAGTGTTTTTTTCATTGTTGTTTGGTTTGGTTTTAGAAAGTAGCTACGGTATCGTTCCGACTCGGTTCCAAATCATTATTTTGCTAAACCATCCTGTTAAGACTCTTAATTTCATAGTATTCGCATCTATTAATTTTAGTAAAGCTTCAAATTCTGATCCCTCGCTTTCGTCAAAAAAAGTACCGCCATATAACTTCGTGGGTGTCTTTTTTACCATTTGAATTAAAATTACTTTTCCTAAAGTTTCTTTATTCTCGCTGGCTTTAATCTTCGCATAATAATAGGCTTCCTGTTTGTAAATTTCGACCTTTAATTTCCCTTGATTGGTTTGCCAATCACCTACAAATTGATCTTGTCCTATCGCTTGCCCCAAGAAGACAAATAGTACAAAGAAGAGAAGTATGTTTTTTTTCATGATTGCTGTATTTATATAGTGTTTATTTTGAACTATTCGTTTCAGAATTAAATCTAATTGACTCATTATTAATTTATTTATCCAACTATAATTTGAAATAACCGTTCCAGAATGACGCTTAAAAAAAAGAGAAATGCTCTTCTTTAATTTGAAACACTCGTTTCAAAAAACATCTTAAAAAAAACATTATTTACTAATGTTCTTTATTAAAAAACTGGCCATTTTCTTAATCTTGATTGGGTCTCTATGCAAAATATAGGCTTGCTTCCATCCTGTAAAAGAGGTCATGATATATTCTGCTAATAAACCTGGATCTTCTGTATCGTCTAAAGAGCCTTCTTGCATGGCTTTTTGTACAATTTCAGTAATAAAGCCAATGAAAACCGCATTCTTTTTGGTCAACAGATTTCGTACATCTACATCTTCTGAAGCCATCTCGAAAATCGACTTTACGCCTAAACAACTCTTTTCAGTATCTACTATAGAAGCGACTTTGTCATTAATAATATTGGTTAACGCTTGCATGGCCGACTTCTCTTGCGCTACTTTTTGTTGTAATTCACACAAACTAGCTTCAAAATAAGTAGTTATACATTTCATGAACAGCTGGTGTTTGTCTCCAATAGTGTTGTACAAACTACTTCTGTTAATTTGCATCGCATCTACAAGGTCTTGCATAGAAGTAGCATTGTAGCCTTTTTCCCAAAAGACATTCATTGCTTTTTCAATCTTTTCAACTTCATTAAATTCTACACAGCGCGCCATATATTTCTAATTATGGTTACAAAGATAAATCTTTTTTTGAAACGAGTGTTTCAGAATAAGAAAATTTATCTCATTTTTTTCTAATGGTGCTATAAAGAAAATTGATAATGTGTTACTTCCCACCCAAATTATAAATCTTCTGAATCTGCTTTAGCTTTTGTTCGAAATTAATATGTAAGTCAATCAGTTTACCCGATTTAATATCGAAAACCCAACCGTGAACAATAGGAAAACCACTGTTCAAATAATGTCTTTGTAGTACTGCGGTTTTAATCACATTCAAACATTGTTCTTCTACATTAATTTCTACCAATCTTTTATAACGTTCGGTTTCATCAGAAATAGCATCTAACTCTTCTTCATGCAAACGATATACGTCTCTAATATTACGCAACCAAGGGTTTAAAACACCCAAGTCTTTGGCTTCCATAGCAGCTTTTACGCCTCCACAAAAATAGTGACCGCAAACGACTACATGTTTGACTTTTAAATATTCGATAGCATATTCAATTACCGATGCCGAATTGTTATCGTTATTAGGAACCAAATTTGCAATGTTACGATGTACAAACATTTGCCCGGGTTCTACTCCTGTCATTTCTTCTGCGGTAACGCGACTATCGCTACAACCGATATATAAGATTTCTGGAGATTGTCCTTCTGCTAAGTACTTGAAGAAAGAATCGTTGGTTGCTTTCTTACTACTAATCCATTCTTGATTGTTCTGAAATATTTGATTGTATAAATCCATGGTATTGTTTATTGCCACCAAGCGGTGTGATTTTGATTCGTTATTTTTTGTACAGTTCCTAATTGCGGTACGTGGTACAAACACTCGTGTTTTTCTGCAGCGGCTACAAAACGCACTACAGGATCGGTCCAGGTGTGTTGTGCCAATGCAAAACCGGCCCAATGGACGGGCATCATGTTTCGCACCCCAGCATCAATAGCAGCTTGCACAGTTTCTTCTGGAAACATATGTATCTGACTCCAGTTTTCATTATATTGACCGCATTCCATAAAGGCAAAGTCAAAAGTCCCTAAGCGTTTCCCTATTACCTCAAAATGAGGTCCGTAACCACTATCTCCACTAAACCAAATGTTTTCAGTAGGGGTTTGCAGTGCCCAACCGCCCCATAAGGATTTGGCCCTATCGGTTAACCCTCTTCCGGAAAAATGTCGTGTGGGTGTAAACGTAATGTTGATATCGTGAAAGTTTACTTGTTGCCACCAGTCAAATTCAGTGATGCTTTCAGGTTTTATATTCCATTTCACTAAATGTCTTTTCACTCCTAAAGCGACATAAAACTGTTTCACTTTCGATTGTAACTTTTGAATGCTATCGTAATCCAAATGGTCGTAATGATCGTGAGACAAGAGTACGACATCTATTGTTGGTAATTCATCTATAATAGCCAATGTATTTTCAGAAAAACGCTTTATGGGAAAAGGTGCAATAGGTGCTGCATTACTGCCAAACATCGGATCAATTAAGATGTTTTTCCCTTGTATTCGCAAGAGCACTACCGAATGTCCGTACCAAATGTAACGCACCTCATGGTCATCGGTTACAAATGCCTCTTTATCAAAAGGTACTATCGGTAAGGGCTGTGAAGGTTCGCGGTCTTTCTTTTCACAAAATTGTTTGTACAATAACTTCGGTAATGTTCGTAAAGAAATAGCCATAGAAGTAGGTATGCTATTTACAAAATGTTCACCATCCCATTGTGGAGATTGCTCGTACTGTTGTATATCGGCTTTGGTAGGTTTAGCACCAAATTGTTTGCGCATGATTAATAGTTTATAGTTCCGTTCTAAAAAGAAACTAAGATATAAATTAATCGTTTCAACGAATTCTATTTTAGCATAACTTTAAGGTTATCGGTTATCAGTCTCAATATTCAGTCCCACTTTCCGAATCACTAAGTACTAACAACTAAGTACTAAGTACTAAGTACTAAAAATAGTAATCATTACTTAACTTTAAAATCATTGTAACTTAATGTAATTCTCTCTTATTTGTAAGTTCATTTAATCTTAACTAATGCTGGTTCGTTTTATCTTACTGTTTCTGTTAACCACCTCAACTTTGTTTGCCCAAAAGGATTGGGTCGAAACACAACTGAAAACTAAAAAAAAGGGATTAGACCTTGCCCTAAAAAATAAAAACAGTCCAGACATCGCGTTAAAAATGCTTGAATTAGGTACTATTTACAACCAGTATGGGCTGTATGCCAATGCCTTATCGTATTATCAAGACGCATTAAAACAAATACAAACGCATAAAAAAGACACACTATTGGTTCAAATTAATAATGCCATTGGTAAAGTCTATCATGCCATGCATAAATACGAACAGGCCTTACCTTTTTTACAGGAAGCATCAACAGTAGCGAAACAATTAAAATACACCAAAGGACAAGCCTTAGCTTTTAGTTTACTGGGTGAAAATGCAGAAAAAAGAGGTGAATATAAAACCGCTTTGGAATTTGAAAATGAGAGTCTGGCTTTTTTGAATACCAAAACCGATGTGATAGAAATAGCTGTGGTTCATGAAAATATTGGCAGCATTTATGAAGACTTGGAACAGTTTGACAAGGCGCATAGCTATTTTAACAAAGCGTACCAACTCCTTAAAGGGTCTCAATCGAAACAAGAAGCTAATGTTTTAAATAATCTAGGTGATGTCTACCGAAAAAGAGGGGAGCTAAAAAAAGGAATTCCGTATACCAATTTATCGCTAACCTTAGCCCAAAAACTAAATGACAATCATCTCTTAGAAAGCGGTCATAAAGATTTAGCAAAAGCCTATGCCTTACTTTCCAATTATCAAAAAGCCTACGAACACAAACTCATAGCTGATGAGTACAATCAAAAGGCGGTTGCCAATGAAAATAAAAATCTAGTCAATCTCTTGCAAGCGGATTATAAAATCAATCAGAAGGAAAATCAAATAAAAATTCTGCAAGAACAAAATAAAGTAAGCCAAGCCAATCAGAAAACCCTACTCATTTTAGCAGTAGCACTCCTATTTGCAATGGCAGTGGTATATGTCTATTATCAAAAAAAGAGAAAAGCAACACTTAAAATTCAAAATTACAAACAACAAACCTTAAAAGCGGAATTGGAAAAAAAGGAAATTGAAGAAAAGAATTTACAACGGGATTTAGAATTAAAAACAGCTGCACTTTCTCGTTATAGCTTACACATAGCGCAAAAGAACAAAATGCTATCCGAACTTTCGACCAAACTAAAAAATAGTATGGGGCGCAAAAACGAACTCCTAGAAGTTAAAATTAAAGAGATTTCTAACGAAATTGACTTTGTATTGCAACAAGAAAATGAATGGGAAGAATTTACCGTATTCTTTGAAGAAATACATCCCGATTTTATTAAAAAACTTTCTAAAGTTGCCACCGAAAGCCTCTCTCCTGCCGAATTAAAACTGGGTATTTTATTACGACTCAATTTATCTTCTAAAGAGATTGCAGCAATTCTTAGGGTCACACCTGATAGTGTGCGCGTAGCAAGACATCGTTTTAGGAAAAAACTACCTATCGATGCTAAAGCAGAATTAATCACTTTTTTACTCGAATTGTAAGAAAAAAATACTGTTTTTTTCTTAGGGTTAGCTTAATGTAAATAAAGTGTTATTGTTGCCTTCTTGTAACTTAAAAAAAAGGAGTTGTTGCCTCTTTGTTGCCTAGCTTAAAAACGAATAATCCCTTATGGGACCTACATTTGTCAGAAATGTAAAACTAAAAAAAATGAGAAAACTGTGCTTTGTAAAAAGGCTATTTGTAACGTTATTTTTAACCCTGATAACGTGTACTGCTATGGCTCAAAAAGGAAGTATTACAGGTACTATCGTAGATGAAAACAATTTCTACTTAACTGGTGCAACTGTTCTTATTGCTTCTTTAAATAAAGGAGCTACAACCGACTTCGATGGTAAATTTTCGATGCTGGCTATTCCGGCTGGAACGTACCAACTCCAAATTTCTTTTTTAGGTTATGAAGATTTAGAACAAGAAGTAACTGTACTAGAAAATCAAACAACTACACTTGCCATTGCGCTACAACCCAAAAACCTAACGCTTAATGAAGTAGAAGTGGTTTCGTATGGCTTAAGCGGACAGGCTAAGGCTTTAAATACACAAAAAAACAACATCAATATTACGAATGTGGTTTCCACTGACCAAATTGGGAAATTCCCAGATGCCAACATTGGTGATGCGGTAAAACGTATTTCGGGTGTGACCATGCAAGTTGATCAAGGGGAAGCACGAAATATTATTGTTCGTGGTTTGTCTCCTCAATTGAATTCGGTTACGTTAAATGGTAGTAGAATCCCCTCAGCGGAAGGCGATAATAGAAACGTACAAATGGACTTAATTCCTTCCGATATGATCCAAACCATTGAGTTAACCAAAGCCGTAACACCAGATATGGATGGGGATGCTTTAGGAGGTTCTGTTAATTTAGTTACGGCAACAGCACCGCAACAATTCCGATTATCAAGTACTTTGGGTTCTGGAATTAGTTTTATTACTAACAAACGTATTTTAAATGGTGCGCTACTTATTGGCGACCGTACCAAAGACAAAAAATTAGGTTGGATGGTAGCCGCTTCTATTAACGATACCGATTTTGGTTCGGATAATATAGAAGCCGAATGGACGGATGAGTTTGAATATTACACCGGTGTAGACGATGTGGATGGCGACCCTATTTTAGAGGAAGTGGCCGTAAACCCATATACCAATGCTTTTGAAACACGAAAATACTTGGTACAACGTGTGCGTAGAAGTTTTTCGGCCAATTTGGATTACCAAATTAATCCCAATCATAACTTGTATTTGAAATCGATGTACAACTGGCGCGACGATCGTGAAAATAGATACCGTACGTCTTATGAAATGCTAGATGCTGAAGATATAGAAGCGGGTGATTTTACCATTACCAATGGTTTTCCGTCACGCTTTCCTGCAGAAGTGGCTAAAGAAACCAAAGGCGGTATTGATAACAATAGAAATAAAAACCGCCGTTTGGAAGACCAAAGAATGCAAAATTATTCTCTAGGTGGAAAACATTTCTTAGGTAAAGTAAAAGCGGATTGGATGGTTTCGTATGCCAAAGCTTCGGAAGAAAGAAAAAACGAACGCTATGCTAAATATGAAACGGAATATACGGTAATAAATGACTTTTCGGATAGTGAGTTTCCTATGTTGTCTGCTGAAAATCCAGCGGATGCTACTGCATTCAATGCTTTTGAATTTGATGAAATCACAGAAGAATATCAATATACAGAAGAAGAAGATGTCAACTTCTTTACGCACTTTGAACTACCTGCTTCTCTTTTTGGTACAGCCAATGGAACACTTAAGTTTGGAGCAAGAGGTCGTTTTAAAAACAAAAGCAGAGACAATAACTTCTTTGAATACGATTTAGAAAGTGTTTATCCTACTATGGATTTAACGGGTTTAAAAGACCTTTCGAATGATGCTTTCTTAGCGGGCGACAAATACAATTTAGGAGGATATATCGATGCCAATTGGCTAGGTGCTTTGGCATTAGTAAACGGTGAATCGGTGCCTTCTGAATTTTTAAGAGCCAATTATAACGTAAGTGAAAATGTATGGGCAGGTTATGTGATGACCACTCAAAACCTAACCGATAAATTACAAACCTTGATTGGTGTGCGTGTAGAAGCAACTCAACTAAAAGCTACAGGGAATCAAATTGAAGATGAAGACGATTTAGTTGGAACGGTTACTAAGGAAAATGCGTATACCAATGTGTTACCCGGTGTGCATTTTAAATATGCTCCTAATAATAATACGGTTTTCCGTTTGGCATGGACCAATACATTAGCAAGACCCAATTATGTAGACTTAATTCCTACTATTGATATTGTTTCTGGTGATGAGGAAATCTTTATTGGTAACCCCGATTTAAAAGCGACTACTTCGATGAACTTTGATGTTATTGGAGAATATTATTTTAAAAGTGTTGGTTTGCTTTCTGGTGGTTTGTTCTTTAAAAAGATCAATGATTTTGTGTACCAATACCAAGAAGAAGCTTCTTCAGATGCCTTGGGTACTGGAACAACAGGCTATCGGGTGTACCAACCTTTAAACGGGGATGCTGCTACTATTTTTGGTGCGGAATTCGCGTTCCAAAGACAATTGGATTTCTTGCCCGGTTTTGCGAAAAACTTTAGTGTGTATGTAAATTATACCTTCCTAACGTCTAAAGCCACTGGAATACGCAACGAAGATGGTGAAGAACGCGATGATTTGGATTTACCCAATACCGCTCCTAATTTGCTAAATGCTTCCTTAGGGTATGCCAATAAGTATTTTAATGCGCGTTTCTCTGCTAATTTCTCAGATGCCTATATCGATGAAATTGGAGGGAATAGCTTTGAAGATCGGTATTATGACCAACAACTCTTTTTTGATTTTAATATTGGCATAAACCTATCTAAAAAACTAAGTTTGTATGGGGAATTGAAGAACATTACCAACCAACCGTTACGCTATTTTCAATCGGTCCGCAGTAGAACCCAACAAGCCGAATTCTATGGGCAACGTCTAACGTTTGGTCTTAAGTATGACTTGTATTAATCGAATTTAGAAGTTAGAATTTAGAAGTTAGAAGTCAGAAGTCAGAAGTTAGAAGTTAGAAGTTAGAAGTTAAAAAACGAATCTGGTGTGTAACTACTAATTTTTCGTCAGTTCGAGTGGTTTAGTGTAGTGAAACTAAACATAACTTCTCGATACGCTTCGCACTCGAAGTGACGTGTTTCGAGAACAAGAAAAATGAGTAGCTAACGAACCTATTCCATCAATATAAAAACACCAAGTATTAAAATATCATTTAAAAACATGAAATCTATTTTTTATAGTATCCTTATACTGGCAGTATGCAGTTGCCAACAAAACACTAATATAGTAACCTTAGCACCCGATGTTATTACGGAAACGACCCTCAATGATACCGATGATCCTGCGATTTGGGTCAACCCAAAAGATGCTTCTCAGAGTATTATTTTTGGTACGGATAAAGAAACCAATGGTGGTATTTATGCCTTTGACTTGCAAGGGAAAATTATAGAAGCTAAAACCATTCGCCATATTGAACGTCCTAACAATGTGGATCTCACCTATAACTTTACCCTTACCGATTCTACTAAAACGGATATTATTGCTTTTACCGAAAGAGAAAAGAATCAAGTACGTGTGTTTTCAGTACCCGACATGCAACCTTTAGACGGTGGTGGTTTTAAGGTATTTACCGATGCGACCCAACCCGACTTTCAAGCGCCCATGGGCATTGCGATTTATCATGCACCCGTGAGCGATAAAGTGTATCTGATTGTAGGTCGTAAAACAGGGCCTAAAGAGAATTATTTGTACCAATATGAATTGGTTTCCAACGCCTCAGGAGTGCAATTGCATCTGGTACGTAAGTTTGGGAAATTTAGTGGTAAAAAAGAAATTGAAGCCATAGCAGTAGACAATGAAATGGGCTTTATTTATTATTCGGATGAACAACATGGAGTGCGCAAATACTATGCTGATCCTGAAAAAGGCAATGCGGAAATTAGTTTGTTTGGAACAACCGACTTTAAAAGTGATATTGAAGGCATTGCCATTGCGAAAACTGGAACGGAATCGGGTTACCTGATAATCTCCGATCAGCAACGCGGCCTTTTTAATGTGTATGACCGTAAAACCAATGCGTTTATAACAGCAGTTAATCTAACCACTCTAGAAACCGATGGTTGTGATGTCGTAACCACTCCTTTAGGCAGTGCTTTTCCTAAAGGTATTTTTGTAGCGATGAACGATGCTAAAAACTTTTATGTCTATGATTTTGGAAAACTAGAACAAGCCATTTTAAATAGTATCCAAAAGAAATAGTAGCATTTTGTTGTGTATTTTTTTATAAAGCTGTCTGGTAGTATTATCAGGCAGTTTTTTTTTTTTGTTTTCGGTTGTCGGTTGTCAGTCTCAGTATTCAGTCTCACTTTCCGAATCACTAAGTACTAACAACTAAGTACTAACAACTAACCCTAAACCAAAATCAGGTAAAAGTACCTATGGCTTTTTGCGTATTAATTCTTAATTTTAGGTCGGCAATACAAAACTAAAACCATAAACATGAAAAAAACAATTACTTTCCTCCTGCTCTTTTTAGGATCCTTTTATTTACAAGCTCAGATTGACACTAAAGTCTTTACCCTCGATTTAGGCAAACCCCATAAAGGTTCGTTGCGGGTACAAACAGAAGAAGAAGTTTCAGAAAGCAAAAGCAAGCAAGCGGATGACGACGATGATGACAATGACGACGACGATGCTACAATCCATACCAATAAGAAGTTGGTCATCAAATCCAGAGAATTATTAGCCTTCAACCTCATCAATGGAAACCCGTATAAGTACAGCTATATCATCAATCACAAAGTAGTCAACTTCTTTGAAGGACAAGTATACAACCCGTTGGATAGTGTGGGCAAACGTATTAGTGCTACGCCTAAAAACTTTGCCGCTATGGCACCTGCTGGCTCTGAAGAAGCACAAAAGTTAGACGATTCCATCAATCAACTGCATGCGAAGAACCAAGATTTATTAGAGAAAATTGGTGATACTAAAACCGCTAAAAGTGACAAAGACCAATTGGAAAAACAAGTGACTGCCAACTACGCTACCATCAGTAAACTGCAAATTCAGAAGAAACAATTGGAAAGCCAAACCCCAAAAGCACATGTTTCAAAATCTCAGTATTCGGCGAATTTTATTACCAATGCGAATTTAAAATACAGTTTAAAAACTGTGAAAGCCATTCCTGCGCAATCGGATGCAGAAGATGCTACCAACATACAAAACGCTATTTTGGTATTAGAACAATCGTTTACCGATTTATCCATTGATTTGAACAATTATGTGGCCACTATAGCCGCAGAAGACTTTTTGGATACAGCCGATTTTAAAATAAAAAGAGAAGGTTTTAATGCCACCTATATTCAACTCCTAAAAGACTTACAAGGTATTAATGGTGAAGCGATTAACTTTCCCGATATCATGAAAGACTTTAAGAAAAACACCCAGCCTATTACCGATCTTTCTAAAGGCATTAATGACGAAATTAAAAAGATGTACCAATTGAAATTGTACAATTATTTATTGCCATTAGACAGTAATGGCAAGAACATTGATGCGGTGGAAATAACTGTAGAACGTAGTCATAAAGGCAGTGCTCCTGCTGTTACAGATTCCTATACCTATACGGTTTGGGTAAAAGACGGTTTAAAAATAGACGTGAGCGGTGGTCTTTTTATTACGTCCTTATTGGATCAAGAATATGAAACTAGAGATGTAGAAGTGACCACTAATGGTACTACCGAAACCCAAAAAGCCATTTATAAAAAGAACCAAGGTGACTATGACTTTGGTTTTGGTTCCAGTATTAACTTATCGCTGCGTGGAGGGTCTTGGGTGCGCCCTGCTTTGAGTGTGGGAGCCTTGTTTACTGCCAATCAGAAGTTCCAAATCCTTGCTGGGGGTGGTTTGATTTTAGGAAAAGAAGAGCGTATAGTTTTACATGGTGGTTTAACCATGGGTGCAGTAACCACTATTGCCGATGGGTATGCCACCGATGGTTCGGCTTCTTATGATTTGGGTACCAATGGAACCGTGCCAACGAGCAACAAATTCTCTTTCGGACATTTCTTTGGAATTACCTATAACTTTGGCAAAGTGAAGAAACAAACTTCCCAACCGAATCCTTAAGGAAATTTATATTTCATAGTTTAAAAGTTTATGGTTTAAAAGTTTATGGTTTAAAGTTGTGGGTTTAAAGTTGTTGGTTTAGAGACATAATTTGTTTCTTTACTTTTACATCTGTATAATAAGTAACTATCGACTTTATGACTATCGACTTTAAGACTTTCGACTTTCGACTTTATGACTTTAGACTTAAAAATACCCCTTTTGTGGTATTGGTTATTAGAATCGAAAATTTTACTTTTAAACAGTAATAGTTTACAAGAATAAGATTTAAAAACAATTAACATCGTTACTATCGGCGGAAAACAGGTTAAAAACACCTGTTGTAGGATGTATAAATCATAATTTTATAACCAATTATAAGAACTAAATTCAAACCAACATGAAAAAAACAATTACTTTATTATTCCTATTTTTAAGTTTTCATTCTCTTCGTGCACAAGAGAATACTAATGAAAATCAAGAAAATCAAGAAACAACAGCAAATAGTTTACAAGCTGCTGAATTAACATTAAGTCAATATAAAAAATTAAAAGAAAAGTTAGAAGATTTAAAAGAAACATTTGAAAAAAGTGACCAAGAGACTATAGGCTATTTAGTTTTCAAATTAAATAATGCTACCTTACATTCAGAAAACGGTACAGATACTGTAGTTGATATTAATAGTATTTATATTTCTTTAAAGGATGGTTATATTAATGATTTGACTGTTTATTATAACAATCAGATATATACTAATAAAAATGCACCCATACCAGTAACTCATTCAAGGTTTACAAAAATTACAGATAAGATTAGTGCTTTAAACGGAACTGATTTTTTTGTTTTTCAAGAAATAATTGAACCTAAAAGATTAAATCAATTTGTTCCAGATGATGTAGACTACTCAACTGAAACCGATCTATCAGAATTAGAGTTAAAAAAAGGAGTTGGTATTAATAATATTTTTGATATTCGTTTGTATTCAGATGCTTTAGCTCTTTTCGGAAATGAAGAAAACGGATTAGTTCAAACCGATTTAAGGTACAAAAACATCTTACATAGAAGAACCTTAATAAATAGTGTTTTTTATCTGCAATATTTTAAAGTAAATATAAATGCTAGTAAATTTGACAGCAAAGATAAATATATCGAGTTTGATAATTTCAATAATTCTGACATACTAAGAAAATCATATTTAAATGCAGAGGTTGCTGTCAATTTATTAAATAGTTGGATAGAATTCAAATCACAAAGTAGAGCTTATTTAGACACTGGTTTTGGAGTAGGTGCTACAAAATTAAGAACAGCTACAGACACCTTAAATGTAAATAACACTAACTTTTTTATTGAAGGAGGGTTAAATTTAAAATCTAGTAGCAATATTGGTTTAGATGTGTATGGCAGAATGACACGATTGTTTAGTCCTGGAACTCAAACATATGCTGAATATTTAAATGGACAATATTTTAATTTCTTAAAGTTTGGATTAGATTTTTATTGGCATCCCTTTGATGATAAGGCTAACCGATTATTTGCAAGAGTAAATTATATAACGCCTACGCAAGATATCGATAAAACAAACGATTTTTTTCAATTTCAAATTGGCTACTCTGTAATGTTATCTGATTTGATTAAATAGTAGTGTTAATTTTTATTTCAAAATCATAAAAACCGGAAAGCAAAAGTTTTTCGGTTTTTTTGTACTACCTATGATTTGACTTTTCTCAAAAGTAATAACACGCTATTTATCTTTATCTGTGGCTCATGTATAAACTTGTTTGTACAAAACAAACAAGTTTGTTTTTTTTATTATATCTGTATCATAAACAACTTTCAACTTTATGACTTTCGACATTATGACTTTCAACTTTATGTCTTTCAACTTTATGACTTTCAACTTTCGATTTTATGACTTTCGATTTTATGACTTTCGACTTTATGACTTTATGACTTTAGACCAACCCCTAAATACCCCCACAATTACCTTACCAAACACTTTAAAAACCTCTTACAAACCTCAATCTGACTGGTTTTGACTGGTTTTGACGTATAATGACTGGTTTTGAAGTATTTTGATGTGTTTAAACCCCTTAAATAGGGTCTTTGTTCGGAGATTGTTCGGAAAACCTTCGGTAAAGTACTATAAAACCGCTACTTTCTACGAACAAAGTCCGTAGAAAATGCGTAGCAAACTACCAAAAAGGATGGTTTTTTGTTGTTTTTAGTTACTTTCTGACTTTTCAGTTGCTAATTCCTAATCCCTATTTCCTAATTCCTAAAAATCAAAAAACAGGTAGAAATACGTATTGGCTATATCAATAATTTTTGCTAAGTTTGAAGGTTAAGATTATAGATGAATGAAATTCAACGAAGATTCGAGGGTAAAAATCCCAGCTTTATTACATTTAATGCGTTTGGGATATCAGTATATTCCTTTGAATGAACAAAATAGAATTGAAAGTAATAATATTTTTTCTTCTATTTTTATTCCTAAGATTTCCGCACTAAATGGAATAACGGAACAAGAAGCGCAACGAATTTTAGATGAAATCAATCTGGAGTTGGATTATGAAGACTTGGGGAAAAAGTTTTACGAGAGATTAACTTCGACTTCTGGAGTTAAATTGATTGATTTTGAAAATTTCAACAATAACGAATTTCATGTTACCACAGAATTAACTTGTAAATCGGGAGACGAGGAGTTTCGTCCTGATATTACGGTTTTAATTAATGGTATGCCTTTAGCTTTTATTGAAGTAAAAAAACCTCATAATCAAGAGGGTGTTATCAAAGAAAGAACTCGAATTAATGAGCGTTTCAAAAATAAACATTTTAGGCGTTTTGCTAATATTACGCAGTTGTTGGTTTTCTCTAACAATATGGAATATGAAGATGGAATAGTAGAACCGATTTTTGGAGCTTTTTACGCTACGCCTGCTTATGAGAACGTTCAATTCAATTATTTTAGAGAAGATTTAGATTATCCAGTGCAACAAAAGTTGAAGGATGTTGACGAAAAAACAGAAAACGAACTTTTGAAAGATAACAACTTGATTGTTATTAAAAATAGTCCAGAATACATTACAAATAAACAACCTAATACACCAACGAATCGAATTTTGACTTCTTTGTTTAGTAAAGAGCGTTTGAAATTTGTTTTACAATACGCCATTGTCTATGTGGAAGAAGAAGTAACTGGAAAAGTTGCTTATCAAAAACATATCATGCGTTATCCTCAGTTGTTTGCCACACAAGCCATTGCAACAAAAATTGGTGCAGGACAAAAAAAAGGGATTATTTGGCACACACAAGGTTCAGGAAAAACGGCTTTAGCGTATTACAATGTTAAACACTTAACGGATTATTACGCTAAGAAACAAGTCATTCCAAAATTCTATTTTATAGTTGACCGATTGGATTTATTAATTCAAGCTTCAAGCGAATTTGCTAATAGAGGTTTGAAAGTAAAACAGGTAAATTCGAAGCAAGATTTTATTGCTGATTTAAAAGTAGTTGGTGCCATTCATAACGATAGCGGAGTTCCTGAAATTACGGTTGTGAATATTCAGAAGTTTTCGGAAGATGCTGTTGCAATTAAGGATATTAGTTATGATATTAACATTCAGCGTGTTTATTTCTTAGACGAAGCGCACAGAAGTTATAATCCTAAAGGTAATTATTTAGCTAATCTAATTAATTCAGACCGTTCTGCTATTATAATCGCTTTAACTGGAACGCCTTTATTAAAAGAAGTTGCTAAAGAATACGATTCTAAAATGTTGTTTGGTAATTATTTTCATAAGTATTACTACAACATGTCGATTGCTGATGGTTATACACTACGTTTGATTCGTGAACAAATTGAAGGCAACTTCAAAATGGAAATGAAAGAAATAATGGATCAAATTAAAGTGTTGCAAGGCGATATTAGCACACGACAGATTTATGCCCATTCAAAATTTGCGCAACCCTTACTAGATTATATTGTTACTGATTTAATTAAATTCAGATGGGAAAAACAAGATACATCTTTAGGTGGAATGATAGTATGTGATTCAGCGAATCAAGCGAAAGAATTGTTTCGATTGTTTGAGGAAAAATTTGGAAAACAAGAAACTGATGCTAGTATTTTAATGGCCGCCGAACCACCTGAAAAATATGGTAATCGCGAGGAACCAAAATTAACTGCTGCTTTAATCTTACATGATGAAAACGACAAAGCCATTCGTAAAGAATTAATATCCACCTATAAAAAAGGAAAGGTTGATTTGTTGTTTGTTTACAACATGTTGCTGACTGGTTTCGATGCCAAACGATTAAAGAAACTGTATTTAGCTCGTGTTATTCAAGACCACAATTTATTACAAACTTTAACTCGTGTTAATCGACCCTATAAAAAATACCAATACGGTTATGTAGTTGATTTTGCTGATATATCCAAAGCTTTTGACCGAACTAACAAAATGTATTTTGATGAATTGCAAGTGCAGTTAGGCGATGAAATGGAATTGTATTCGTATTTGTTTAAATCTGAAGAGGAAATCCAACAGGAAATTCAAGAGATAAAAGAAACGCTTTTCCATTACGATACACAAAACAGAGAATTATTTTCACAACAAATAGCCCAACTTACGGATAAAAATGAGTTGTTGCGCTTGGTTAAAGCTTTACGAACTGCTAAAGAATTGAAAAATATAATTGCAATTAATAATTATGAAGCTTTAGGTGGTATAGCTGATTTTGATATTTGGAATCGCTTGTTGTTAGAAGCACAAAGCCGATTAGATAACTTAAATTTTGTGGAAAGTATTGGTAATGAAGAAGCTTCAGCTAATTTATTAAACACCGCTTTGGAAGATGTGATTTTTCAATTTATCAAAATTGATGAAAGCGAGTTAGTATTAGCCGATGAGTTCAAAAATATATTACGCAAAACAAGGGAATCACTCCAAAATAATTTTGACCAAATCGACCCACAATTTGTAAGTTTGCGTGAAGAACTAGAACGTATTTTCAAAAAGAAAAATCTGAGTGAAGTTACGCAAGCCGACATGATTGAAAACATGCATTTACTTCAAAAAATATATGACCAAGCCAAAGAATTGAATCGTAAAAATGCATTGTTAAAAGCAAAGTATATTAATGACGAAAAATACACTCGTATTCATAAGCGTTTGAGTGAAAAAGGAACACTTAACGCTAAAGAAATGCAATTGCATAAGGCGTTAATGCAAGTAAAAGAGCAAGTAGATACCAAATTAGAAGGACAAGAAGATCTTATGAATAATGAACCTTACTTTAAACGTTATTTATTGCAATTGGTGATTCAGGAATTTAAGAAAAAGGAAAACATTCCGTTGGATTTTTCAACTACTGAAACCATAAATAATTTAATAGTGAACGAATATTTACAACAATACCAATATAGATAGAAAAAATGACGAAGGATATAAATTTTATAACCAAAACTAAATCACTGATTGATAATTTAAAAAATGTTTGTGCAAATTATGGTTTAGGAAATTCTGCTAGTGAATTTGACATAATAACACAGTGCTTTTTGTATAAAACATTAAACGATAAATTTCGTTATGAAGTAAAAAAAATTACACCCGAGCTAAAAAATGAAGAATCTGAAAAAATTATAGAATATTTAAAGACTTTAAATGAAGAAGATTATAAATTTTTATTAGCCTCATTAGATCCAAATGCTCCAAAATTGCAGATTCACCAGCTTATTGAAGTACTGTTTAACAGACAAACAGAAAGTGATTTTGCTTTATTATTCGATGATACATTAGCAGAAATTAGTAATCACAACGCAGAAATTTTTTCTGTAAAATCTTTTTCTGGTGCAAAAGATATATTATTTGATCGTTTGAGCCAAAATATTAAAGATGTATCTCAAAGAGATGCGTTTTGTACTGCTTTAGTTAATAAATTAATTGCAGTTTCATTTGAAGAAATGTTTGATCAGAAATACGATTTCTTTGCAACCATTTTTGAATACTTAATCAAAGATTACAATTCAGATTCAGGTGGAAAGTATGCTGAATATTATACGCCTCATGCGGTAGCTCGCATTATGGCACAAATTATGGTACAAACACCTGTAAAAGGAGTTAAAGTATATGATCCTAGTGCAGGTTCGGGGACACTTTTAATGAGTTTAGCGCACCAAATTGGAGAAGAAAATTGTACCATTTACTCGGAAGATATTTCGCAGAAATCGAGTAATATGTTGCGTTTGAATTTGGTGTTGAATAACTTAACACATTCAATACCGAATATAATTAAAACCAATACCTTAGCACAACCGACTTATTTAGATACTAAGTTTGATTATATAGTCTCGAATCCTCCATTTAAATTGAATTTTTCTGACTTTCATCCCGATTTAGATAAAGATGCATTCAAAAAACGATTCTTTGCAGGTATTCCAAAAATACCAAATAAAGACAAGGATAAAATGGCAATTTATTTATTGTTCATCCAACACATTATGTTTAGTTTGAGTGACACAGGAAAAGCGGCTATTGTGCTGCCTACAGGTTTTGTCACAGCTAAAAATGGTATTGAAAAGAAAATTAGAGAGCGTTTGATTACCAATGGTTGGTTACGAGGTGTGGTAAACATGCCGTCAAATATTTTTGCAACAACCGGAACTAACGTTTCAGTTCTGTTTTTAGATAAAGATGCGGATAGCGAACATATCGTTTTATTAGATGCTTCTAAATTAGGCGAAACAGTGACTGAAGGTAAAAATCAACGTACTGTTTTAAAACCAACGGAAGAACAACTCATCGTTGATACGCTTAATAACAAACTAGCGGTAGAAGATTTATCTGTTGTAGTAACCAAAAAGGAAATTGAGGCTAAAAATTATTCGTTTTCCGCAGGACAATATTTTGAAGTGAAAATTGAGTATGTAGATATAACCGCTGATGAATTTGCTACTAAAATGAAAACTTTTGAAAGTAATTTAGAAAGCTTGTTTGCAGACAGTGAAAAGTTAAAAACGGAAATTCAGAATAATTTGAAAGGGTTGAAGTATGAGTAATTGGCGAAGAGTTGATGAAATTATTACATATTATGGAAAAGGTGTTACTCCAAAATATGTAGATAATAGTTCAATAATTGTGTTGAATCAAAAATGTGTTAGAAATAATAAAATTGACTATTCTTTTGCTCAGTTTATAGATGACAGTAAAGTTTACAATGAAGATAAGATTTTAAAGATAGGTGATATATTAATAAACTCAACTGGTCAAGGTACAGCAGGTAGGGTTGCAATGGTAGAGTATATTCCTGTAGGATTTAGATTAATTGTTGACTCACATATTTTGGTTCTTAGAACAAATAATTTTTTTGAATCAAAATGTTTAAATTATAGCTTATTCTCCATTGAATCTACACTACAAACTTTTATGGATGGTAGTACTGGACAAGGTGAATTTGATAAAATAAGATTATTTAACGTTAATGTAGGTTATCCAAAAGATAATACCATCCAACAAAAAATTGCCAAAGTACTTTCTGATTTAGATGCTAAAATTGAGTTGAACAGCAAAATCAATGCAGAGTTAGAAGCTATGGCTAAGACTTTGTATGAGTATTGGTTTGTGCAGTTTGATTTTCCAGACACTAACGGTAAGCCATATAAGTCTTCCGGAGGTGAAATGGTTTGGAATGAGGAATTGAAAAGAGAGATTCCTGAGGGTTGGAAGGTTAAAGAGTTATCTAAACTGACAGATGTTAGTAATGATTCTTTAAATCCAATGTTAGATCCAACTAAAGAGTTTAGACACTATAGTATTCCAACTTTTGATTCAACAAAAAACTATGGTATTGAAAAAGGTAAAGATATTAGAAGTAATAAATTTAAAGTCACAGAAAGCGATATTTTGGTTTCAAAATTAAATCCTTGGTTCAAAAGAGTCATTTACCCAGAAAACAAAAGTGATTTAATTTGTTCAACAGAGTTTGTGGTTTGGAGAACTTCAAGTTCTGAATCAAAAAATTATTTGTTTATGATAGCGAATGATCCATCATTTACAACTTATTGTACAATATCCGCAACAGGAACATCTAATAGCCATAAGAGAGTAAATCCGACTGTTATGATGCGTTATAGAATTGCTCACAACAAGGATGTGGCAAATTTTTACGGTAAAAAAATAGATTCAATATTAAAAACTTTATTAGTCAAACAAAAAGAAAACCAAGAACTCGCTTCGTTACGAGATTGGTTGTTGCCTATGTTGATGAATGGGCAGGTTACAATGGGTGATGTTGAGGAGCAGTTGGGTATGGTTGAGGAGAGTGGTAATGAATATAAAAGAAATTAGTTATGGAGTTGTTATATTTAAGGATATTTAATACAAATACAGATCATAATTTATCGTTTACCAATAAGGATATAAACTTCAATGGACAGCATACTTTTTTTTTAAATGAAAAGAAAGGTAATTTTGAATATGCTGAAAACAAAACTTATGTGAAAGACTTACATGGGATTAATACTAATGCAACAGGTTTAATCGGAGGGAATGGAGTGGGTAAAACTACTTTTCTTAAATTTCTTCAATACTTAATTGCAAGATTAGAAGGTTTAGAAATAAATCATTCCTATAGCTTTGATACTTGGAATTGGGTTGCTGTAGTTAATAAAGAGGAAGGCTTAAATATTACCTATGGAGGTGAGGACGATAGTTATGATCAAAATAAATTAGTGTTTGATAAGTTTCCAGTAGATAACTTTACTGATAATGTAGATACCAAATTAACAACTTCTATATTTTATTCCCCACATTTAAATTTAGAAGAACCAAATTTTGATAAGCCAGACTATATTGATGTTAGCTCGGATTTTTTAATGTATTTGGAAAGTAGAGACAAAGAAGAAAATGATGACTCTCAAATTATCAATTTTAGAAAAAATGAAACCAAAAGACAAATTGCTTTTATAGAGTTTGCAGATTTGGAAGTGAATAAAAACATTCAATTTTATAATCACTTTAAAAGAGATACAATAAGCGTGACTTTTAACCAATTTGTAAAGAAGTTTGATACTGAACCGAGATATCTTGACATTGATAATTATGAAACATATAAGCAAATAGATAAGCAATTTTTAAGTTATAGTTCGGATTTGAATTATAATTTGAGAAGAAAAAGAAGTGGAACAGATGGCGAATTAGCAAAATTATGGTTTTACAAAAGACTTTTTGAGTTAATTTACTATAATGCGGAATACAGAGGTGAAAAACATATTGATGATAAAAGTTATAGATTAAGCATTATTAAAGATTTTAAAATAACAGAGGATAATATTATTCAAAATTTTGAAAATTTTTTCAGTAATCAATTGTTAATAAACCCTACAAAATTAGCTTTGTTACTTAGTAATCTTAATGATCTTTTAAGCGATGATTTAAAGTATGAAGAAAACGATAAAAGCTTTATATGCTCACTAGATGTCGCAAAAGAACTAATGAGTATTGAAACAGACATTTTTAAGCTTTTACCATATGATTTGCAAATTCCTTTATTCGTTTTTGATTGGAGCGGAATGAGTACTGGAGAAAAAGCATACCTCAATTTATTTTCAAGATTGCATTATGGACTAAATCAATTACATAAAAATTCAAATATTCAAGAATCCAGTAGGGTCTATTTTTTAATTGATGAACCATCTACAGGATTTCATCCACAATGGCAAAAAGAATATCTTGATAAATTATTAACTTTTTTAGAAGCTAGATTTGATGGAGAAAAACATTTAATAATTTCTTCTCACTCACCATTTTTAGCAAGTGATTTACAAAAAGAAGACGTAATTGCCCTTTCAATTAACAGTATTCAAAATAATTCTTTCATTGAAAATACTTTCGCAGCAAATATTCATGAATTGTTAGCTGATAGTTTCTTTTTGCAAGATGGATTCATTGGTGATTTTGCAAAGGAAAAAATCCAAGATTTAATAAGATATTTAACTTTTCATGAAGAATTAGAAGAGTCTGAAAATAACATTAAATTTTCAACTCCTTGGGATAAATATACTGCATACAAATTAATACAAATTATTGGAGAACCTGTTATTAAAGAACGATTACTGTCTTTATATGATTTAAAATTTCGAGAAGAGACCAAGGAGAGTTTAGAAAAACAAATGATAGAATTACAACTCAAACTTTCTAAATTTAAATGAGGAAAATATTAATTGATGATAGCTTAAAATTAAAAGCTAAGTTATATAGTAATAATTTATTCAAATCTAAAGGAACGAGTTTTATAACACCTATTTCAAGTTTAGAGAAATTAAGAGATGAATTAGGTATAAGAAAGCATAAGAATGAGCGCCTTTATGTTCAAAAAATAATTGATAAATATGATACAATTTTAAGAGCAACTCCTTCTGAAATTGAAGTTTTAATTAAGGAGTTTAATCTAATTTGCAATAGTGGAATTTTAAATAAAAAAATAAAACCAAATGACAAGCTCAAATTAAATGAGAAAATTGTTAAAGCAATGCGTTATGATGAAGTAAGAAATTCAGAATTTCATCATATTGTTAATGCTACTGGCATTAAGACTTGTGTATATTGTAATTCACAATTAACAGTTGTAACAAGCTTTTCTTTTTATGATAAAAAAGAAAAAAAAAGAAAGAAAAAGATAATGGCAAAATTTGAATTAGATCATTATTATCCAAAATCAAAATATCCATTTTTAAGTACTTCTTTTTTTAATCTTTATCCAGTATGTGGCAATTGCAATAGAGCAAAGCATGATAATCCTATTGCTTTTGAGCTTTATTCTTCAAACCCAAATGATTTAGAAGTTTTTAATTTTTGGATAGACGATAAATCAATATTAGATTATTGGTTAGACCCAGTTAAAAATCATTCAAATTTGAAAATTGGGCTTGAATGTATAAATGGTGATTATGATTATTTAAATAATTATAATTCGATGTTTGGAATACAGGGTATTTATGATACACAGACAGATTTAGCAGAGGAACTTGTGCATAAAGCTAAAGTGTATTCCAATTCATATAAAAAAAGTTTGGTAGAGAATTTTAAAGATTTGTTTCCTGATAAAATGATTTTAAATCGCATTATTATTGGGAATTATGCAGAATCTTCTGAAATTCATAAAAGACCTATGGCAAAATATACTCAAGATATAGCTAGACAATTAGGATTAATAAAATAGGTAAGTTACATGAAAAATCAAGACCATTATAAATTAAAAGAAAACTTTTTACAAGAATGGCCATTGTCACGTATAAAAAATATAACTCTAGAGGAGTATACTAATTTAGATAAAACCTCATTTTGTTATTGGTTAGAATCAAAGACATACATTTTAGGAAGTTTTTGGGGAGGTTCCTCATATAAGTTTGGAATTTATAAAAAAAAAAAATTACAAAGAGTTATTAAGGGTCAGTATCAGGATGATGGAGAATATGCTTGGTCAAAAAAGTACGGAAATACTAAGGATGAAGTTTTTCAAAAGATAAAGCCTTTAATAATTTCTGTAATTGAAAACGTTCAACGAGACGCTTTAGAAGAAATTGACGCTATTGATTTAGGAGATGCCTATAAGTGGAAAATAGCTTTTTTGTATAGTAATTATAATATAGTTAACATTTTTAAAAGAGAGTCATTACTTACTGCGGCTCAGTCTTTGGGGTATATTGGAAATGGTAAAATTTATTCTGAATTAAATCGATTTTTATTATCAAAGAAAATCAAGGAACAAGATTATTTTGATTACACTAGTGAACTTTGGACAATGTCCTTGATGAATATAGGTTTTAAAGAAATTATTGATAATTTCAAGGAATATCTAGAAAATGCCGAATCTAAAATAGGAGGTTTTATTATAAATTATAATAGAAAAGGAGAAAATTATATTTGGATCAGTGATAATGAAAATGTAATTGGTAGAAATGGATTTTGTCATTATGAATTTATTACGAGAAAAAAAGATAAAAAAATATGGGTTGAAATTCATTTTGAACATAAAAAAGCTAGTGAGAAACTTTTCAAACCTTTATTAGAAGATAAAATAAATAATAAATTTATTTGGAATAGTAAGCATATAAGAAAAGAACTAAGCATTGCTTATTATGAGCCTATTGCTTTTAATGATTTTGAGATAAATCAAAAATTAGAAGCAGCTTTACTTCAACTAGATGATACTTTTGGAGATATAATAAGAAATACAATCAATAATTCTGAATATCAAAATTTAAATTCAGTGAGAAAATCATTAAACCAAATCTTATACGGTCCTCCAGGAACAGGAAAGACCTATAATACCATAAATAAAGCCTTATCTATTATAGAAAACAAATCAGAAGAAGAACTTCAATTAGAAAGTAGAAAAAAAATTAAAGATCGTTTTGACGGTTATTTAAATACAGGACAAATTGTATTCTCTACTTTTCATCAAAGTATGTCTTATGAAGATTTTATTGAAGGAATTAAGCCAATAATTGATGAAGATGAAAATGAAAACAAACAGGTTTTATATGATATTGTAAATGGCATATTTAAACAAATTGTTGAAAGAGCAAAAAAAGAAAAAACAGAAACTAATGAAATAATTGAAGCTTATAGTTTTGATGACGCATGGAATGATTTAGTAGATGAATCAAAAAAACTATTGGAAGAAAATGCTCCTTTACAACTTTCTATACAAACACCACATCTTGGCTTAAAAGTAGTTGAAGTTACTGAAAAAGGGAACTTGAAATTAAAACCTATTTACTCTGAACAATCGAAAGAATATTTAGTTTCCTACGAAAGAACTAAAAAGTTGCAACATGCTTTTCCTGACCTATCTGTAATTAAAAATATAAACAAAGAATTTAGAGCAGTAGTAGGAGGTTTGAATTCTACAGCATATTGGTCTGCTCTTAATTATATCAATTCTAAAATTAGTAATCAATCAAAAGTTACTGATACAAAAATTAAAACTACTAAAGTTCCCCATGTTTTAATCATTGATGAAATAAACCGAGGTAATGTGTCTCAAATCTTTGGAGAGTTAATTACTCTAATTGAAGAGAGCAAACGCTTAGGTAACGACGAAGCTTTAGAAGTTACTTTACCTTATAGTAAAGAGAAGTTTGGGGTACCTCCTAATTTGTATATCATAGGTACTATGAACACTGCTGATAGAAGTGTCGAAGCTTTAGATACCGCATTGCGTCGACGTTTTTGTTTTGAAGAAATGATGCCAAAATCAGAATTATTAAGTCCTTCCGCTATGTATTGTAATCTATTATGGGAATACAAAGAAGTTCCTTGGGAAGATAAAGAGTTCCTAATTAAAGAAGCTGAATTATTTGACTTAATAGGTGTTACAAAGGAATTAAAAGATGAAAGAAAAAAAATATGGGATGAACAAATGGTTGGGCAACAAACAAATGATTTTACTCATTTTGATTTATTTTCTTTTACAGGAATTAATTTAAAAGCAGTATTAGAAACTATTAATAATAGAATCGAAGTACTTTTAGATCGTGACCACACCATAGGGCATTCCTATTTTATAAATGTGATTTCTTTAGAAGATTTAAAAAATACTTTTAAAAACAATATCATTCCCTTATTACAAGAATATTTTTATGGCGATTATGAAAAGATAGGTTTAGTATTAGGAAAAGGATTTTTTGAGAAAATAAAAAAATATGATACTAAAATATTTGCTTCTTTTGAATCACAAAACTATCCTGAAAGTGGAACTATTTTAAGATTGAAAACAATTGATACAGATTTTGATATAATTGAAGCGATAGAAATTCTTTTAAATAAAAAAAAGGAAGAAAAAGTAACTACTAATGAATAGTATTCAAGTTTTTGAGCATAGCTTTCTTCCTATTGAAAAAGGAAAATTGGAACAGCATCATTTTGTGGCTTTATCTAAACTAAATGCATTGCATAATGACAAATACTTTGACCTAAGGCATAATGGTATTAAATTTAAGCAGTATGTTGGTGTTATCCAAATAAACGGTTTAACCATTGAAATTTTACCCAAAATAGACAATGATGGGAAAGATGAAAGTGTTTGGCACAAAGCTTTGATTGAAATGCTTCGGGTAACTCGTAAACTAAAAGTACAACAAGTAGACGAAGCCCATGTTAAAAAACAACAAGTCCATTTGTTAGATATTTATTTTGAATGGTTTTTAAATGAAGTACAACTCCTACTCCATCAAGGATTAATCAAGAAGTACTATAAAGAAACTTCTAACGTAAAAGCTTTAAAAGGAAAATTAGAGTTTGCCAAACACATTAGTCATAATTTAGTTCATAAAGAACGATTTTATACTACGCATCAGGTATATGATAAAGACCATTTGATTCATCAAATTTTAAGACAGGCTTTGGAAATTATAGCTTCTCTTTCTAAAGGAAACTATTTATACAGCTCTTGCAAAACAGTACAATTGAATTTTCCAGAAGTGAAAACCATACAAGCGAATGAGCAGACATTTTCAAAAATACTCAACACAAGAAAAACAGCACCTTATACAACGGCTTTAAAAATTGCACGACTTATTATTTTAAATTATGCGCCTAATGTACAATATGGTAGTGAGAAAATGATAGCCTTACTTTTTGATATGAATGTGCTTTGGGAAGAATATATCTTAGTTCGTTTACAACAAACTAATAAAGGACTTCGTATTTTAGGACAAAGAAGAAAAGTATTTTGGGAAGGCATTGCTTTAAAACCCGATATAGTAATTCAGAAAGATGAAGAAACAACATATATTCTTGATACCAAATGGAAAAACATAGCTTATACTAAACCTTCTACACAAGATTTACGACAAATGTTTGTGTATAATGAGTATTGGAAATCTAAAAAAGCAATGTTATTATACCCGAGTACTGAATATGTTTTTAATGGTTTTAAAGAATTTAATGATAGAGCGCAAAAATGTGGATTGGGTCAGGTTTCAATTTTTAAAGATAATTCAACTGAATTAGACGATACTATTGGTACAACAATACTGGAATGGTTTGAGAAAGATTGAGATTCCTCCTGCGTCGGAATGACAAGATGGTGGATGATGTGTGCAGTTGTTGGTTGGTGGTTAATGGTTGATGGTTGATATTTGTTGGTTGTTGGTTTACAGAACTACTTATCCAATTCCGAAACTTCGTACTTCCAGTTTACTCAATTAGTGGGAATAATGAAATATTCCCGTCTAATTGTGCAAGAAGCAGCTATAAACTTTTCCTTATTTTTGGTAGAAAGTACTTTACTATCAAAAGCACTCCTTTACAACAATTCCTTTAGTTTAATCAGCAGTAGGAAACCCATGAATGCCAAGTCCACAGAAAAAGAAATAGAGCAACAAGCGATAGATAAAAAATTAGACGCTGCTTTACCTTCTGAAGAAGGGAATCCAAAATCGCATGGGGAAATTCTAAAACAGCAAATCATTGATGGGCAAGAAACTTATGATAAAAAACCTATCAGCATCCTTTTAAGTTCCTTAACCGCTGGACTGGAAATAGGTTTTAGTTATTTATTACTTTGCACGCTTTACAGTTTTCTTTTAGGCAAAGTACAAGAAGATACGATTTTTAAGGTCATGTCTTTTGTATATCCCATCGGTTTTATTATGGTCATCTTAGGACAATCGATTCTGTTTACTGAGCAAACTTCGTTATTGACTTTACCCGTATTAAACAAAAAACGAAGCGTTGGCAGTTTATTAAAACTTTGGTCATTGGTTATTCTAGGCAATCTTGTTGGAGGGTGTTTTATGGCTTTTATAATGGTTTGGATAGGGCCTAAACTTGGCATTTTCAATGTTCAGAGTATAGAAGCCATCGCGGTACATGTGAGCCACTACGCTACTTCGGTTATACTGGTAAGTGCTATACTGGCAGGTTGGTTAATGGGGTTACTTTCTTGGTTAATCGCAGCTTCCAGAGATACGTTAAGCCGTATTGCTATCATTTATATGATCACCACCGTATTAGCGTTTGCTGGCTTACACCATAGTATTGTGGGTAATGTGGAAGTGTTTGCAGGATTCATTAGTTCCCCAAAAATAACAGGGATGGATTATGTAGCCTTTGAAAGTGTATCTCTTGTAGGCAATGCATTAGGAGGTGCCGTTTTTGTAGCCTTACTAAAATATCGTGCTTTTGTATATGATGTAAAATAAGGGAGTGCATAAATTCTTAGAAATAAAATATAAAAAATTGAAATATGAAAGCAGTACTACTAGGCGCTACGGGAGCCACAGGAAAGGAAGTTTTAGAGCTTTTGTTACAGGATTCAAATTACGATAAAGTCGATATCTTTGTAAGACGTACAGTTGCGTTACAACACGATAAACTAAACGTGCATGTCATCGATTTTGATGCTCCCGAAACGTGGGGCCATTTGGTTACCGGTGATGTGTTGTATTCTTGTTTGGGGACTACCCTAAAAGCGGCTGGTAGTAAAGAGGCGCAATGGAAAATTGATTACGATTACCAATATGAATTTGCTAAAAGAGCGCAGGAAAATGGTATACCAAATTATGTACTTGTTTCGGCTTCCAATGCGTCGCCCGATTCTTTTTTCTTTTATTCCAAAATGAAAGGGAAACTAGAAGAAGCGGTAAAAGCACTTGGTTTTCCCAAAATAGTTATCATGAGACCGCCAATTTTAGTAAGAGAAAATAGCGAACGAACCATGGAAGTTATCGGAGTGAAAGTACTTCGTTTCTTCAATCGTCTCGGACTTTTACGCTCTCAAAAACCTATGGAAACCAAACGATTAGCGGAAGCTATGATAAAATCCGTACAAACCTTACCACAAGGAGAACATACTATTGAAGAACAGGCTATTTTGGAGGTGTAGGAATAGTGTGTTGGTGGTTGATGGTCAAAAGGGTTTAAGCATTAGGAATGCGAAATTACGAATTGGGAATTAGGAATTAGGAATTAGGAATCGGGAATTAGTCGAAAGTTAACAGTTAACATTTGCTTATGATAGAGATACAAAGTAAAAAAAAGAAACAACAAACAACAAATAACTTATAACCTACAACTTAGAACTTAAAACTGTAAACTTAAAACCTACAACTTACAACCGACAACTAAACTACCCCTTCTCTACTTTACACAAGACTTCAGTTTCAAGATATTTGGCAACAGCTTCTTCTTCATTGGTACCAATGACTTCTAAGTGGTGCAATTTGTCTTTAAGGGTTTGTTGGGCGTTTTGCATGATAAGACCTTTATGCGCTTGTAGTAGCATGCGTTCGTCATTGAAACCGTCACCAAAACAAATAGTTTCAGCAAAACTGCTGTTTTCTAATTCTAGGATTTTGGCAATTGCAAAAGACTTATCCACACGCTTGTCCATGATTTCCAAACAAATCGGTAGACTAAAACTCGTCTCAAATATGGAGCTGTGCAACGCTTTGATTTGGTGGTCCAATTGCAGGAGTTTGTCGTGGTCTTCATCTACAAAAAGGATTTTTATCGCACTGAGGTTGGTTAGCGTGGGGTAATCCACAATTTCATACGGGTAATGCATTTCCTTTTGAAAACTGTTGAGCTTTTGGTTCTCTTTATTGGTATACCAAAACTCCTCTTTGAACAAGACCGTCGTAATCGAAGGATCAATATCAAGAGCTAATAGTTGCGCGACCGCTTCACTAGCAATATCAAAAGTAAATAGTAATTCTTGATTGGGGCCGTGAATGCGTGCTCCATTAGAGGTCACTAAATACAAAGGAATTCCCAAAGCATTGGTCAACTGCATAGCATCGAGATGATGGCGCCCTGTAGCGACAATAAGGATATAGCCTTGTTGGTGTAATTCTTGAAAAATAGCTTGTGTATAAGGAGCAATAAGATGATTGGCATTGAGTAGCGTACCGTCTAAATCGGTTACGATTACTTTTAGATTGGGGTTTTTATTCATGGTGTTGGGTATTCGGGTGCAAAGATAGGGAATTTTGAAGGTAGAATTTAGAATTTAGAAGTTAGAAGTTAGAAGTTAGAATTTAGAAATTGTGAATGTACAATTAGGAATTAGTCGAAAGTTAACAGTTAATAGTTGCTTATAACACTGATACAAAGTGAAAAACAACAAATAGCCTACAACCTACAACTTACAACCTACAACTTACAACCTACAACTTTAAACAGTAAAATGTAAACTTAAAAAACCGTAACAAATAAGTGCTTTTTGCGTCTAATAGGGTATCATCAATCAAAAAAATTAGTAATCATGCGTTATGTTTTAGCATTCTTTTTTCCTTGGCTCAGTTTGATGCTACAAGGAAAACTTCTCTCGGGTATCGTTTGTTTGATCTTACAACTGACCATCATTGGTTGGATTCCTGCGTTTTTATGGGCGGTAACGGCTTTGAATCGTATGTATGCGGATCGAAGAACGAATAAGATTATTCGCGAGATGAGAATTAGTCGTTAGTCTTAAAGTTGTTAGTCTTAAAGTCGAAAGTCGAAAGGGTTAGGAATTGGGAATTTGGAATTAGGAATGAACAATTAGGAATTAGGAAAAACTGGGACTGATAACTAGGTCTGAATACTGAGACTGAAAACTGGAAACCGAGACTGACAACTGACAACTGGAAACTTAATAAATAAAAAAAAGAGACTGAAAACAGTCTCTTTTTTAGTTTGTAACGATTATACATCATAGAAGAATAATTGCTCGACAGGACCAATTTGCCCTTGTTGATTTCTACCATTGTGTAGGCGTGTATGCGCATATAACTTTACACTGTAGGTACAACGCACTAAGGTTACTTGATTGTCAATTTGCAAATTGGCATTGGCATGACCTGTTTTGGTTGGATCAGTGTTATTAGTTAACGGCATGAACGTTCCGTCTGTAATCTCGTCTGCAGTGGTACTGCTGTTTTTTCGTATTGTCATTTTAAAAGATTGCAAATGCGGATGATACACGGTGTATTTCGCATGTACGCTACCGCTTATAGGCGTACAAAGTCCAGTGGCTTCTAATTCGGTAATGGCTAATTTCATAAATGTCGCATTGTTATTCATAATCACCGAATTCAAGGTTTTTCCATTCGCTGGTTGGATGCTTATCGTACCATCCGACAACAACTCTCCTATTTGAAAACGTATCGCTACCTTTTCAATCCCAATTTGATTGGCTGCTGGAACAGGTATTCCCGCTGGAGCATCCGGCACATTGGGTTGTGAAGTTAAAGCAGTGGTATCTAAAGAAAGTAAGGTATCGGTATCGATAATTTTAAACAAACTTAAATCACTTATTGCATAGCCATTGTTTACCAAAGTACGTTCGATTGCATTGGTAGCATCAAACCAACCATTCGCATCAAAATCAGCTCCATTGCTTATTACGGGTAATTCGTCTAAAGTTCCCGTATGCACTTTTTTATCCAATTTTAAGATTTGGCTCGCCGCAAACAATCCTGGTGTAACTCCAATTATTTTAGTAAAGTTACTAGCTGCAGGACTAGCCGCATTGTTAGGAGTTGTAACATCACTAATTAAAAAACGATACTTCAAACGATTTCCTGAAGCAGCTTTCAAAGGAGCCTGACCCGTTAATGCCACTACACTATACAGTACATGTTTCCCTGCTCCAGCATAACCATCTGCATCAAAATCTTGAGCACCTGTTCCATAAGAAGCACTGAAACTGTCACCAAAACCCGTCCATGAACTGTCGAAGGTTTCGTTTTCGTTGATGACATTAATTTTGGAACACAAATTCACACACAAGCAATAATCTACATTTTTACGAGCGTCTTTTTTGGTTTCGTCTACCAAAGTTTCTCCTGCTAAAGTCGTTTTGAAATACACATCTGGTCCACTTTGAAAACGCAAAGGCAAACCTGGATCGGTTTCTACATTAATCCATGGTGATAAAAAAGTCTTTTTAAAAGTAGCTGAGGTATAATCGATTCTAAAATGTCCGTTGGCATCTGTAGTTGCCGTTCCTAAATTATCGTCGGTTAAAAAATCGGCATCCCAAGCTGTAACGGATGCATTGGCAATCGGCCTATTGGTTTCACAATTGCGCAAATGACCACAAATTACCCAAGCATCAAAATATTTCCCTCTAATGTTACACCAAATTTTGTGTGGTATGGTGAAATCCCAATATTCAATTTGGATGGGAATAATCGTAGTAAGATGTAACTGTACTGCTTGACCTGCTTCTGGTTTCTTCACTGCAAAAGGAACCGTATGACAAATAATATCGATATCAAAGGCTGCTTGTTGGTATTCCTCTTCCATTTTAAAAGAGAAATTCCCATTCGCATCGGTAGTAGTTTTAGCGATCAATAGTTCTTCTCTTTGTTTTGCTTCTGCTGCACTCACAATTCGGAAATTATCTTTCCCATTGGTTTCCACATGTGTCTCATTGTTCCTTCTCCATGGCAAGTACAAGCGTACTTCAATGCCTGAAAGTGTTTCGATACAATCTTCACAAATTTGTCCGTGAAGACTTCCCTTAAATAGATAACTCATAATCTTTATTTTTCATGCCTACTCTTTAATTTGGATTTTTGGCTTACTCCTTGATTTGTTTGTGAGACAAAAGTAATGGCAGAAATACAAAGAAAACAGAGGAGATTTGCCCTTTTTAATTTACTAATCTCCTGATTTTTAAAGGGATAAAAAGACGGTTTGATTTTGGAATTATACGGAAGGGAAGGCTATTTTTCCCCTTTTAGGATTAATAGTAGAGTAAAAAGCCCATGGTCGTACATAAAGCGTATTGCTTTTCGTATAGCGTTTCCACTAAGTCAATTACATTTTCCTCTTCTTGACATAGTGAAAAGTAAAAGGTATCTAAAACCGTACTTAAAATAGGGACTTGCTTGCTGTATCCTGAAATGGCTTTAGCACCCGTTACATCGAGAAAGTATTGCGCTCCTTCTTCATCTAAATCGAGACGCATGAGATTGGCAAAATGAATAATTTTACCGGTGAGTTTCCCTTCAAAGAATTCAGCTATTTCTTCTAAAGTGTAATAATAACCGTCTACTATAATTTGATTGCCATCACCTTCAAAAACCAGATATAAAATACCATAGTCTTTAAAATTACGATCTTCATACAATAACAAACTCAAACTTTCCTCTAAGCCTTCCAATGTATCGCAATTTTTGTAAATATTGGTAATTCCGTATTGAAAAGCCAAGTTTTCCAACGCAGGTAAAATTGCCGTTGGATGCGGTTGATCCACATCGGGAACCCCTTCTAAACAATAGATGTATTTTTCTGATGACATGTAGTCGTAACGATTAAAAAAATTAGGCTTGTTGTTCTTGTTTTTTGTAAATGTATTCGGCGATGAAGCAAATGGCGATTAATCCTAGCGCTACTAAAACGCCTAGTTTATTACTTGTAAATTGTTGGACCAACAACACTACTGTCGCCACTGTGCATAAAATGCATCCTACAAGAGCGATGTATTTATTGGCTTTGATTTCTGTTGCTTTGCGATAGGCAACTGCATTTACAATAGCAAAAATAGCTAAAAAGCCTACACTACCTGCGGTAGAAATACTTTCTAAATTGAGCGTATTGGTTAGTACCAATGTAATTATAGCTGTTATTAGCAATCCTATGGGTTGGTTCCATAAGGTACTCGTTAAGTGATGTGGTAATTCATCGTCTTCCGCAATTTCATAACTCACACGCGTGCCTCCATACAAGGAAGCATTAATCGCAGAAAAGGTAGAAATTAATGCTGCAATAGTAATAATGGTAAAGCCTAATTGTCCAATCATAGGTTTGGCTGCTTCAGCTAAGACATAATCTTGTGCAGCTGCAATTTGTTTGAAAGGGAGCGAACCCACCGTTACCAAAGCAATAACAATATACAGCAGTATCACAAAGATTACCGCATAGTAATAGGCTTTGGCCACATTCTTTTCAGGGTTTTCGATGTCTGGAACGGCATTGGCAATCAATTCAAAACCTTCATACGCAACAAAAATAACCATACCACCTGTTAGGAGTTGGAGCGGTGTTTCCCATTGGGATACGGCTAATTGGCTTACATTGGGGTTACCCCAAAGACCATACACTCCTATTCCCACAAATCCGAGAAGAATAATCAACTTTATGACTACCGCAAAAGATTCAATTTTACTGACCACTTTTACGCTATAATAATTAATTAGGGTTGCCAAAATAATAATGGCAGAGGCATCGATATGAAAATCTATAGCAGTTGTACTTGTGATTTTAAATAAGTTGGGAGCATACGACCCAAATGCAGACGCATATAAAGCCAACATAATAATATAACTCACCCACAATAAGTTATTGATACCGCCACTAAAAATAGTGCGACCAAATCCTTTATTGATAAATTTTACCGTACCACCCCGATCGGGATAGACTAAGGAAAGTTTGGCATAACTGTATGAAGTGAGTAACGCCAAGATACCTGCAATTAAAAAAGAAAAAGGAGTACCTCCTTTACTTAAAGATACCGCTAAACCCAAAACCGCAAAGATGCCTCCACCTACCATTCCTCCTATTCCAATAGATATAGCTTCTTTTAAACCTATTTTATCACTCATATTTTTCTTTCATACAAATTCACCACTATAAATATAAAAAAACTTTATGGGCTAACTCCTCTTCTTTCTTTAAATTTGTGTTTTCAAATGATTCGTTTGCTATGATTGATAAGTATTCGCTAGCCTTTATTCCTGATACTCTTATAGTTGAAAAAGTAAAAGAGATGAAAGCACAATTGGCAGCAACCATTGGCTGGTTTCACAGTAAAAATGCTTTGGCACATATTACGGTTGGTGAATTTGAAATAGCTACAACTGCTATTGATTCCATTGCCACACAACTCACACTAATTGCGACAACCCTACAACCTGTAGAAGTAATTTTAGATGGTTTTGGCACCTATCCAAATGGCGCTTTTTTCCTAATGCCAACAGTCGAATCAAAAGCGTTATTACAACCCATTATGAAGACGTTTCATAGTCGCTTGCAAATACCTGCTATGTATAAAAGTAGTGATCCACATCTATCTATCGCTCGAAAATTAAATGCGAACCAAATTGCAGTTGCCAATTCCCTTTGGGAACCAGAACCTCTAATCTTTAGTTGTGAAAGTATTGCTTTACGAAAGTTAGATCCTATAAAAAAACAATTTGAAATTATAGCTACTTTTCCATTTTTAGGTGAAACTACACCTCAATTTATTCAGACTTCTTTATTTTAAAACCTTGAATTTATTCAAAACTCCTATAGATTCCTTTTTTAATTCCTATTTTTGCACTTTCAATTCTATACAACATCATGTCGGATACATTTACACCTGATAATACCAACTTGCTGAAAAAGATTAAAGCTTTCCAAGGCAACCAAAACGAGGAAACCTTTATGTCTGTTTTTAATGAATTACAAGGCGAAAATGCTTTTTTAGTAATTCCTACAACTGAACCTGTACGCGGTGAAAACAAAGATGAAAACGGTTGGAGTACTGTTGAAAAAGGCACTCAAATGACGTTTACTTCTGTTTTTGAGGTAGAGAACCAAATGGTTTTAGGAGCTTTTACATCGCAACAAACTTTGATGACTTGGGCCAAAGACATGAAACCTTTTGTATCTATTCCGGCACGTGATGTTTTAGACATTGCTATGGAAAATGGTATTAGTAAAATTATTATAGATAGCAATCAAGATACCATGTTTGTATTAGGTAGAAGTATTTAACTTTTCTTACAAAAAGAAAGAAACACTTTTTATTTTTTTCGTTTGTTACCATTTTGTTAACCTTGTTTTTTTTCGTCTTAATCTTACAAAATTTGAAAAAAAACAGGTATTTTTACGTATATGGGTGGAACATAAAAACCGTATTTTTGACCATCCATATAATCTAACAAATAAACAGAATGAAAAAAACAGTTACCCAATTGAGTTGGATAATCCTACTAGGGATTAGCCTGTGCGTTTCTTGTAAGCCGAAAGAAGATCAAGAAACTCCTATTGAAGGAGAAGAAGAATTAGTTGTAATGACATCTCCATTACCACAAGATGTGTTACCTTCTTGTGTTGTTGATTCTACTAGCTTTAATTCGTGGTTTGAATCTGGTAAAGCCACTGAAAACGGAATGGTAAATGCTGCAAACAGTGTGACTTTTACCCATCAAAACAATTGTGATTTTTACAAATGGTCGCAACAAATGTTTTTATGGATTACTTCTCCAACAAAAGTATCTGGTAAAAGAGTATTTGAATCTCCAGTATTTTATACCGTTTCAACCTCTTTTGATAGAAACGAAAGAAAATTAATTCCGCATACGCCAGGAATGATATTAAGTGCTATGCCTACTATTGAAAAAAGTGTGAACAACCACAATGACAGTGAAGAAGGTCAGGCAACTGGTGATGCTTTAATGTCTAAAGATAGTGCTATGGTGTATTATATTACGATGGTTAACGATGTATATGCTGAATTTTTATCGGCTGTAAGCGAAGGAAAAATGGGTGGAAAGCAATTTCCAACTACACAAGCGGAATTAGACAGCATTGTAAATTATGCGACTACAAAAGGGATTAAATTACCCGATGCAAATGCTTTAGCTATGGAAATTAAAACGTCTTGGGTGGAAGCCAGTACGATTTCTGAAACAGAATTAGCGAATTATGTAGTGATTGATGCTTATATTCCAACATATGAAAAGACTCCTACCAAATGGACGATTTTAAATAAATCGGTAAAAACAAAGTTAGCGTTATTAGGCGTACATATTGTAGGTAGTGCAGCTGGACATCCAGAAATGATTTGGTCAACTTTTGAACACCAAAACAATGCTCCTTCTTTAAGTTACAGTTATATCGATAAAAACAATCAAGTACAAAAAGTTGCGGCAGACACTTCAGGAAATTGGGTTTTAAATTCAAATCCTAAGGATACGGTGAACATTAATATTTCACATATGAAATTTAATGCAGATAGTATTTATGCTAATTTTAAAACTGCACCAGTAAACAATACCATTAGTCCAAGTAATACTACAAAAACAAAACCTTGGGGTGTTGCCAATGTAGGAGTTCCTAATCCGGAGAATGCTACTGCTGCGGCTTCCAATAGTCAAGTCATTTCTATAAACAATTCGGTATTCAATCAATTACCTGGAAATGATGTTCGTAAAAACTATTATTTAATTGGTTCTACTTGGACAGACAGTGGTTTACCTCCAACAGGTGTTAGTTATTCTGCTACAAATCCAAATAATACTGGAAGTGGTGTTGCTATTGGAACGAGTCAGTTAGCGAATTCTACTATGGAGACCTATGCACAAAATGGAACTGCATATGCTTCAGGTGGTTCTTGTTTTGCTTGCCACTCCAATTATAAAACTCCAACCAATAATCCAAACTCTATAAGTCATGTTTATAGTGATATTTTGGCTTGGAAAAAACAAAGTGGAACAATTACTTCTGAAAAGAAATAATAATTTGAAAAAACCTACGTTATAAAACAACTATAAGTAACGCTAGTTGTTTTATAGTTTTGTTTGTTTTTTGTTTGTATATGCTAGAAAGTCGAGCCGATTACTCTCTTCTTTTTAGCATATCTTTTTTTATGCCATTTGAAAAGAATTGGTAACCTTTTGATTTACATACAATTTAATTGGATTTCTAAAAACTAGCAATTAGTAACGCCACATTCTTTCTTTATCTAATCTAGCTTGTTCTTCTAATTCCTCAGCAGGAATTACTTTTAAGAAAGAAGGATGTTGTTCAATCGCATATTCAATCTTTTCCACTACACTTTCAACCGTATCATTTTCATAATCGATATCTAAAGGAGGTTTAATTACAAAAGATTGTAAAATTCCCTTTTTCTTTATACGCAATCCTTTACGATCAAATGATCTACGAAAACCATCAATTACAATAGGAACTACGATAGGTTTGTGTTGTAAAATAATATGTGCGGTACCTTTACGAACGGGTTTAAAGGATCTAGTAGTCCCTTGCGGAAAGGTTACTACCCAACCATCTGCTAAGGCTATTTTAATATTTTCAGTATCGTTTGGATTGACGTCTCTTTTTACATCTTTGCCTTCTGCACGCCAGGTTCTTTCTACCGTAATTGCTCCTGCGTAGGCTAAAATTTTAGGTAGTAAACCTGCTTGCATGGTTTCTTTGGCCGCTACATAATACATGTTTAGTTTTGGGTTCCATAAATATCCTACATTTTTGATGTTGTCTTCTCTACCTTTTAAGGCTGCATTAAATACATGAAACATAGCAACTACATCGGCAAAATACGTTTGATGATTGGAGATGAATAACACATTGGTATCGGGTAAAGCTCTGATAATTTCAGAACCCTCAATTTGAAGGCTGTTGAAACCTCTATAGCGTTTATGGGTAAAACTTCCTGCAATTCGGATTAACCATTTTTTTAAAAATAAAATATGTCCAAAAGGATTTCTTTTAAATAATCCCATATGTTAGTAGATTTAAAATAAAAATAGGGCTACAAATGTAATAAAACCTATCTTTTTTATATTAAAAAATTAAGAAAACTTAAAAAAATGCTATTCGTTGTTGATGGCATTTTTTACAGCTTCTTTTAACTCACTCATCATCATAGCAGTAGCTCCCCAAACCACATATTTTTCTACCATAAATGCAGGTACTTCAATATCTGTTGCGTAGGAAGTTGTCATTTTTACATTCGTAATTGACTTCTCGTCTAAAAAGGAAAATAAGGGAAATTCTAATACATTCTTAACCTCATCATGATCGGGAATAAAAGTTAATTCTTCATGTGAAATACCCATAAAAGGAGACACTAAAAAATTACTTGGAGGTATGTATACCTTACTAAAAGGTTTAATAATTTGAATTTTATGAGGTGGTATTCCAACTTCCTCGTGGGTTTCTCTTAAAGCAGTATCCGCTAAATCTTTGTCTACTAATTCTACTTTCCCACCTGGAAAACCAATTTGCGAAGAATGCACACCAGGATAGGTATTTCTAACAATTAATGCTAAATGTGTAATACCATTTTTGGGGTAAAACAACATTAATACAGCTGCTTCCCTAGGATTTCTATTTTCATAATTCAACTCCTTTAAAAAAGAAATACGCTCTAATGGAGCCATTTTTGCATGTGCATCTGCGGCTAACAACTTTTCTTTTTCTATTTTTGGAATGTATTTTATAAAGTCCTGAAATAACATATTTGTTTTTATTACGACTTATAAAGTTACTTTATTTTTTTTAATTTAAATACAAAATTCACAAAGAATGTATAGTAAAGAAGAAGCCTTACACTTAAAAAAAATGTTTTGGACCGCTTTTGCAGAAGCCTATCCTAGAAAATGGCTTTTGTATAATACTAAGATTAAAGACTTTAGCTTTAAATTTCATATTGACAATAAAAAAGCACAGGTTTTATTGGAAATTGAGCCCAAAGATGATGACAAAAGAACGATTTATTATGAAAAGGTATATTCTTTAAAAGCCATTCTTATAGAGGATTTTTTAGAAGATGCTATTTTTGAACAGCACTACTATTTAGAAAACGGGAAAGAAGTGAGTCGCATTTGGGTTGAAAAAACAGGTGTTAGTAGCAACAATAAAGCTACTTGGGAGGATACATTTGATTTCTTCTATGAAAAAATGGATGCTTTTGAACGTTTCTTTTATGAATATGAAGATTATTTAAAAGACTTAGAAATTAATACCTAAATCCAAAAGTGTTAACTAGCTGACATTACTATTCGCTTAGACATTCTACATTTGTCTAGAATTTAAAGAGAACTCATATGAAAAAAGGAATCATATTCATTTGTTTATTACTTACGAGCTTACAACTAGTTGCACAACAGCAAAAGATAAATCTAAACAAAGAACATGTAGCGGTAGAAGGTTATGACTTAGTAGCTTATTTTACCGAAAATAAAGCAGTTAAAGGTAACTCCATGTACCAAGCAACAGATCATGGTGCCACCTATTATTTTAGTTCACAGAAAAATAAAGAAGCTTTTGAAAAAAACAGTTCGCAATACAAACCGCAGTATGGAGGTTGGTGTGCCTATGCTATTGGCAAAAGTGGCGAATATGTTGAAGTAGATCCAAAAACTTTTAAGATTATCAATCATAAACTTTACTTATTTTACAATAAGTATTTGACCAATACCTTAAAATTATGGAATAAAGAGGAAGCTACTTTATTGCCTAATGCTGATAAAAATTGGCAAACCCTAGGCAAAAAATAAAACTACTTGTATTTATTTTTTAAGATTATAATGTATATTTAACAAAATTTAGGCAGTATTTACCAAATTTTATACGAATATGAAAAAGATTTTTATTTTATTATTTTTGTTTTCGTTGCAGCACTCATTCACTCAAACTAAAAAAGTTATGGAACCCCAAATTAAAAAAACAGAATCCGAATGGAAAGCCCAACTTTCCGATCAAGAATATGAAGTTTTAAGAAAAAAAGGAACCGAACGTCCTTATACTGGTGAATATTGGGATCATTTTGAAAAAGGTACCTATGTTTGCGCAGCCTGTGAAAATGTATTATTTACTTCCGATACCAAATATGAATCACATTGTGGTTGGCCTTCTTTTGACCAAGCAATTCCCGGTTCTGTTATTTATGAAAAAGACACCAGTTTTGGTATGATTCGCACAGAAGTAATGTGCGCCAAATGTGGAGGTCATTTAGGTCATGTATTTGATGATGGTCCAAAAGAAACTACTGGGCAACGCTATTGTACCAATTCTGTTTCCATAAAGTTTATTCCTAATAAATAATTTATTCTAATACTATATGCTTGTACCTGCTATTCAGAGAAATTTTTTAGAAATTATTACTTTACTGGATCAATTAGATAATCAAAAATATACTTATTGTAATCCCGAATTAAGCGAAGCCACTATTGGAGAACACATTCGTCATATTATTGAATTGTATCAATGTTTGATTGCTGATTATGAATTCGGTACTATAAATTATGATAAAAGAAAACGCAATTTAGCCATCCAAAATTCTATTGAAGAAGCTAAATTAGCTATTGCATCTATTTTAGAAACCATCACTTTACCCAACAAAGAGTTGTTTCTGGAAGATGGTTTGCAAGAAGCTAATTTTAGAGTACAAACCAATTATTTTAGAGAATTACTATACAATTTGGAACACAGCATTCATCATCAAGCTTTAATTAAAGTAGCTGTCTTAAAATACAAGGAAGTTATTTTACCTGAAAACTTTGGAATTGCTAAATCGACTATTGAATATAAATCACAATGTGCACAGTAACCTACGTTCCTTTAGCTTCTGGTTTTTGTATTACTTCAAATAGAGACGAACAAACAGCCAGACCTAAAGCTTTACCGCCTCAAGAATATTTCATAAATGGAAAGCCCCTTACTTTTCCTAAAGATCAAAAAGCGGGTGGAACTTGGTTTGCCCAATCTGCAACCGCTACTTTGGTCTTACTCAATGGTGCAGCCGAAAAACACATCCCGAAAACCCATTATCGAAAAAGTAGAGGTTTAATTGTTTTAGATTTAATGGCTACTGATCATGTAATTTCAGCATGGGAAACCATTTCTTTAGAAGGTATCGAACCTTTTACTATAGTGTTATACGAATTAGGGAATTTGTACGAGTTACAATGGGACGAAGTAACCAAAAAAACACAAGTTTTGGATATTCATCAATCGTATATTTGGTCCTCTTCTACTTTGTATTCTAAAGAGATTAGAGCAGAAAGAGCACATTGGTTTACCCAATTTTTAGCGCATAGTAAACAATTGGATGCCGAAAAATTATTGGCTTTTCATCAATTTACACAATCAGACAATACCGAATTTGGCTTACAGATTAATCGTAATGACTTACTGAAAACAGTAAGTATTACTCAAGTACACACCTACGGACAAAATTTAGAAATGAACTACATTGATTTAATTCACCATGAAACGCATACAGCTAGCCTTACATAAAATTACCCATTGGGAATATTGGCCTTATCAGGTGGTGTATTTACCCATCTATTTTCAGTATTTGTATTATGTAGCCAGAACGCGTTCTTTTTTTTATTTTAATGCTTCAAATCCAACGATACGTAATGGCGGTTTTTTAATGGAATCTAAAAAAGAGATTTACGATCTTATACCTCAACAATATTATCCCAAAACAGTTCTTATAAACGCCCAAGAACCTCTAGATTCTGTTACTGATAAATGCCATCAAGCTGCAATTGTTTTCCCTATGATTGCCAAACCAGATGTAGGTTTACGTGGTACAGCCGTAAAAAAAATTGATACTCTAGAGGCCTTAGAAGCCTATCATAAAAGAGCTAATTTTAATTATTTAATCCAAAATCTAATTCCTTATAAAAAGGAAATTGGTTTGTTTTATGTGCGTTACCCCAATCAAGAAAAAGGAACTATTACAGGTATAGTTGAAAAAGAGTTTTTAATCGTTACAGGAAACGGCCAACATACTATTGAAGAGTTATTGCTTCAAAATCCGCGATATGCTTTTCAAATTCCCGTTTTAAAACAGGAATTACAAGAAAAAATGAATCAGGTTTTGGCTCTTGGAGAACAGTTGAATTTAGTTCCTTATGGCAATCATTGTAGAGGTTCTAAATTTATTGATGCGAGCCATTATATTACACCGCAATTGATAGAAACCTTTAATCAAATTTGTTCAGAAATTGATGGTTTTTATTTTGGACGAATGGACATTATGTTTGAAAGTTACGCCCAATTAGAAAAAGGAGAAAACTTTGAAATTGTTGAAATTAATGGTGCTTTAAGTGAACCTACACATATTTATGATCCCAAACATTCTTTATTCTATGGATGGAAAGAATTGACACGTCATTTTCATTATATGTATGAAATTAGTAAAATAAACAACGAGCATTACAACAATCCCTATTTGACGTTTAAAGAAGGTATAAAAGAGTTTAAAAAACATCATGAATATTATGATGTCATTTTAAAATTTTAATAAAATTCGCCATCCACATAATACCATTTCCCATTCACTTGTTCAAAAGTCGATTTTTCGTGATGTATTTGCGCTTGCAATCGGTTGTCTAAATAATACGCTTTAAACTCCACGATAGTATCATAGGCTATACTAATTTCTAGTTTTATCCAAGTATTGGCTTTGGCCCAAGACAAAATTTCCTTTTTCGAATAATACTTTCTTTGAGAAACTGCAGTTGTTTCTATTAAATAGTCCGCTAGATGCAATACATAAGCGGTGTATCTCGAACGCATGAGCTGTTCAGGAAAAACGGGAATATTGGTTCCTTTAATAAAAGGCTCACAACAGGTTTCAAAAGCTTTTCCCGAACAGCAATAACAAGATTTCATTTTTAATTTCCTTTTAATAAATTGATACTTACTGTTGCATAAGCCGTGTCTGGGAACTTTTTAAAATAAGCTGGATCAGGGAATAAATTAGCTTCAGCAGCTACATTGTGTAACACATCAATTTCTACTATGAATTGGTCTGAAAAACCGTGAGTTGCATCGTAAGCAGTTGCAGCCGTTTTCCCCAGATTTTGAGCAGTTAATTGAGGGGCAATGGTATGCAACTCGATAATTAACAAACCGTATTTATGTACATAAGGTGCCCATTTTTTCAAATGTTGCAATAAGTTATCTTCTACGCTGTTGTTTGGAATACGTTTGCCACGATGCGCAAAAGCTCCTGTAGAAATACTGTTTCTACCTTCTTTAATCGTTTCTGGTTCTTCCCAAATTCGGTTATGATCTAAAAACGTACGTACATTGAGTAAATCTTTTAAATCGATAGCATAATTTTCTTCTAAATCTTTTGCTAACAAATCAGGTCTACCGATATCACCCCAAATTACTTTTGCCCAAATATCGGCTTTAATTAAATTCGCTCTTGTTACTTTTAAAGCTGCTTGGTTGTAATCGGCTCCTACTAAAAATAGTGGATGTTCTTCCAAAAGTTTGCCACGAAGCGTTTGTCTTTCAATCACTTCAAAAATATGTTGCAAAAAAGCACCATTACCACACCCCATATCCAAAATTCCTTTTGGTTGTTCGTTAATCGGTTTATTGAAGATTTCAATGATAATATCGTCAATTACTTTAAAATAGGTTGCATGAGCACCACCACTTCCCCATACATTCATTTCTCTATTTACATGAATTTCATCTTCGTGAGCACCAATATCACGGAGTGCATTGGGGTTACCAAATAATAAGGATTCCATATTTTTAAACATAGGTAAATAAGAAACTGTTACTCCATAAGCTGTAGCTCTTTTAGCAAAAAACAAACCCGTTTCCGTAAATTGATAATTGCCATTTTTTTCGGTAAACCAATTCAAATGTGTAAAAAAGTCGAGAATAACTTTAAATACTTCAGGTTCTCTATGAAACTCTTCCGCTCGAAACGAAGTCTCCATAAAATACTTATGAAACATTCCTGTCATTCCCAAACTAACTACAATTGGCCCCACCAAATATCCTTCAATATGTGCTAAAACTTGTTCTTGTAAAGCCTTTTCTTGAGGATCATTGGAAAACTGAATCGCAAAATTTTGCTGATATTTAGAAAAGATAACTTCTAACTGCGTAATAAAATTAGTTGCAATGCGTACCGAAGTAAAAAGTTGGGTTTCATTAAGTAAACTTACCACATCTTGATACAAAGGAAACAATGAAAAGGCATAGGCCGATTTTTCATTGATTTGAACTGTAACTGTATTTTCAACATTATTTACTTCATATTCTAAAAATCCTTGAGATGCTAAGGTGCGTAAAGCAATATTTAAATAGCCTTCATTTGCTTGAAAAGTTTGAGAAAGTTCGGTAAGACCAACTTTTTTATGTTCTAAAATATAGGCAGTAATGTTTTTTTTGTGCAAGGCAATAGCCACAGGTGCAGTAACTAAACCGTCTAGATGTTGGAAGATCTTCTGACGGTACTCTTTTTTTTCGATCATGATTTGTTTTTGTTGTTTCTCAAATTTAGAAAAATATATACAATAATTACTTTTATGATACATTTTTTAAATTTTATTTATAAAATCAGGTATTTCTACTCGTTTTTATCATATATGAATGCAGTAATTTTACTATCAAATGGCTAAAAATACATTTATGGACACGACAACAAATCCTACAACACCTACTCCTACTGAACCAACAGACACAGTTACAAATCCAGCGTCAGTTGAAAATCCAACCATTCCAACAGTAGTTCCTTCCACTCATGAGAGTTCGACTCCTAAACCAGGAATTTCTAAAAAAGTAATTGATGAATTGAGTACAGAAATTAATAACATGCTTTCATTTGCCAGTTATAATGGCATTATAATTAATACCGAAATCAATAGTTTAATACAAAATAGCAGTGTAGATGATTTAATTAATGCACATAATCTATTAGCCAAAAATATTGCTCCCGCTACTCCAAAATCGATAGCCTATTCTAAAAAATTGTATGAAAAAGAAAAAGACAAATCGTTTTTAAGTAAATTACCCTTAGTTCGAAACTTAATTTTTTTAGCGCTCTTTTTTTTACTAACCTTTATTATCAGTGGTTTATCACCCTTAGTGAATAATGACTCTCTAGACGAAGGTGTATTGAGTAATCATGGCACCTCATTATTAGTGAATTTGGGCTTTTTAGCTTCTGTTTCGGGTTTAGGTGTTGTTTTTTATCTTTTAAAGAGTGTGAGTACCTCTGTTAAACAAGGTACACTCGTTCCAGAAGATACCATTTATTATATTGCGCTTATCATTTTAGGCTTAATTTCGGGATTGATGTCTTCTGAAGTATTGTCGTTATATACAGATAATCCAGACAAAATAAACCTTATTAATAAAAGTGTACTTGCTTTGATAGGTGGGTTTTCTTCTGATGGCATTTTTACGATACTACAAGGCATTATCTCAAAAATGAAATCTTTCTTTACTACTGCTTCAAACAATTGATATAAAAAAAACGCTATTTCTCTACAAGTTTTTGAGAAATAGCGTCTTTCCTATTGAGTTTTAAGAACTAAAATTAGTTTTTAAACTTTTGAATGTAATTGCTGTACAAATCTTTATACTGATAGCCTTTACTGAAACGGTTTTTAGTTAATTTTTCATGCTCAACTAATCCCCAAAGTAAAAATTCTTTTAAAAAGTAGTGCTCTTCTTTAGGGAAGTCAGGTTGGTATTGTGCGATAAATTCTTGCAAAGGTGTTATACTATCTAAAGTCTTTTGGTAATCTGAGTTGGTTACATTATCAAATAACTCAAAACCACTTTCATTAAAAAACCATTCTAAAATATCGGAATACGCATTTTTCTCATTTGGTTTTTCTAATTTTTCAATCTTTGGAAAGTAATTTGGAAACAGCGTTTTAACCGCATCACCAATAAGATATTGTGCCACTGTAGCGGCACCTTCTTGTTCTCCTTCATAAACGAGTTCCACTTTTCCGGTTATCGCAGGAATGATTCCCATAAAATCAGATAAACGAACGGTAGTTTTTTCTTCTCCTGCTAGTAACGCTCTACGCTCTGCAGTTGCCATTAAATTTTCATAAGCCGTAATACTTAAACGAGCTGAAACACCACTTTTACTATCTACAAATTCACTATCTCGGGCTTCAAAAACAATTTGTTCTAAAAGTTCTTTCGCTAATTCAGGAACAAACACCAGTTCTTTTTGATCTGCATCAAATTTTGCTTCTTGTGCGGTGATACTTTTTGCAATATCAATGGTTTCAGGATAATGTGTTAAAATTTGAGAACCAATTCTATCTTTTAAAGGCGTTACGATGCTACCTCTATTCGTATAATCTTCTGGATTGGCTGTAAAAATAAATTGAACGTCTACAGGCAAGCGCAATTTAAAACCTCTAATTTGAATGTCACCTTCTTGTAAAATATTAAATAAAGCAACTTGAATACGGGCTTGTAAATCGGGCAATTCATTAATCACAAAAATACAACGATGTGCTCTTGGAATCATTCCAAAATGAATCACACGTTCGTCTGCATAATTCAATTTTAAATTGGCCGCTTTTATGGGATCTACATCACCTATTAAATCGGCTACCGTTACATCTGGTGTCGCTAATTTTTCATAGAAACGTTCACTACGATGCAGCCACGTAATCGGAGTGTCATCTCCTTTTTCTGCAAGTAGCTCTTTGGCATAACGAGAAATAGGTTGTAAAGGATCATCGTTTATTTCTGAACCCGCAACTACAGGAATATATTCGTCTAATAATTCTACCATTTTGCGTGCTAATCTGGTTTTGGCTTGACCCCGAAGCCCTAATAAGTTAATATTATGCTTCGACAAGATGGCGCGTTCCAATTCTGGAATTACCGTATTTTCATAACCATAAATCCCTTCAAAAGTTGTTTCACCTGCTTTAATTTTAGCACGAAGGTTTTTGCGTAATTCGTCTTTTATGGTTATAGATTGGTACCCCGTCTTTTTTAATTCGCCTACTGTTTTTATTTCTTTCATATATAATTTTATAGCTTATATTTTACTATTATTCCTTTGAAATTCTTAATTCTAAATCTTTTTCTTTTACAAATTGCAAGTATAAATGCAAGTTTGTAATACTTTCAATATTCCAAAATTTATTTTTAAAGTTATCATCTTTATTCAATATAGTACTTTGTATTTTTTCTATAAACCAATTCATTTCATCCTTTACAATTAATTCTGGTTCATTATTCCAAACCCAACCTTCAACTGTTTTATAATTAATAATAAATTGAGGCAAGACATCATTTTCAATATTGGAAAGTATTTCACTAATTATTGGTAAAAAATAACCATCCCATATACTAAAAAAGACAATTCCATTTTCATTTTGTTTCAATTGAATTTCAATAAAATCTCCATATAAATTTGTTTTCCTATTCGGTTTAAAGAATACATCCTTTGAATTAGCATACAATCGTATTTCATCTTCTCCTTCAAAGCCTTCATAAAAATCAAGCTTTATATTTTCTAAATCCATCTATTAAATTTAAAAATGTTCTCGACTGCGCTCGAACTGACAACGGATAACTGTTAACTAACATTTAATTACTAATTCTTATATCAACGAATTCGCTTCTTTCTATTGGTTTCATAATCTTCAAAAATCATTTCGCCTAATCCTTTTAAACCTGTATAAAAGGCTTTCCCTTGGTTGGCTTCTGTAAAATAATTGACAAATTTTTGCAAGTAAGGATCTCTGGCAATCATAAAAGTAGTAATCGGAATGTGTAATTTTCGAGCTTGAGCCGCTTGATTGTAGCATTTTTCTACTATATATTGATCCAAACCGTTACTATTCATGTAGTATTCGCCATTTTTTTCTCTTACACAACTGGGTTTACCATCTGTAATCATGAAAATTTGCTTGTTGGTATTCCTTTTTCTTCGTAAAATATCCATAGCCAATTGCAGACCTGCAACGGTATTGGTATGATAAGGTCCTACTTGTAAATAAGGCAAATCTTTAATTTGAATGGTCCAAGCATCATTCCCAAAAACTAAAATATCTAAAGTATCTTTTGGGTAACGCGTTGTGATAAGTTCGGCCAAAGCCATTGCTACTTTTTTAGCAGGCGTAATGCGATCTTCACCATAAAGTATCATACTATGTGAAATATCAATCATTAATACCGTACTCATTTGTGACTTATGATGCGTATCTTCGACGACTAAATCTTGTTCGGTTAGTTTGAATTCGCCTATACCATTATTAACTTGAGCATTTTTAAGACTTTCGGTTAACGAGATTTGCTCTACGGAATCTCCAAACTGAAATGCTCTTAAGTCTCCTGTATGCTCATCCCCTTTTCCTGATTGCTTGGTTTTATGATTTCCCGAACCTGCTTTATTCAAATTTCCGAAGATTTGTTCCAAGGCATGTTGCCGTATGGCTCTTTCCGTTTTTGCAGTAATAGCTATACCTCCAGAACCATCTGGTTTCACTTCTTCTCTGATGTAACCTTTTTTCTTTAAATCGTCAATAAAATCGTCAATTGTATATTCTGGAGTAGTTAATTGGTATTCCTCATCTAATTGACGCATCCAATCGATGGCTTCGTCAAAATCACCTGAAGTATGCGTAATCAATTCCTTAAAAATAGGAAACAGTTTATCGAATGGGGTTTGGAAAGGAGCTTCATATTTGGTAAACTGAAACCCACTTACATTTACATTACTTTTCATAGTATAAAGATACTTAATCTGATATACTTCTTGAAATAACGTTTATTAATTTTTAGTTAAAGAAGTGGAGTTAAAAAGGAGATTCTTTACAGTAAGTATGCTTTTTTTATTCCGATTGATTGAGTTTCTTTTGTAAATGTTGCAGTACAATTTGATATTTACTAAATTCGATTAATAGTGCATCATCAGCAGTAGTATCAATTAATTCATCAACCATTTCAGTAATGATAACTAATTTATTATTGGCTGTTTTATATTCTTTTACCGCCATAGCATCGATGATATTTTGTACTTCTTTATGAAGAAATTGGAGTTGGTCCTGACTCATTTTTATCTTGATTGAATTTCATTAAAATAGCTTTCTTTTTTTCTTTTAGAGCATTTTTGGCTTCTTTATCTCTGTTTTTTTTATCGTCGGCTTTCTTTTTATGTGCTTTCCGATTGGTTTCATTTCTTCTTCCCATTACAGATAATTTTGTTTGATTTGAATAAAAGTTGCATTGGTTTCCAATAATTGTGCTGCTACTGCTCTCCGTAAAATTTCCAAATCTTCAAAGCGAAGATGCTTTGCCCAATTTTGTTCTGTCAAAACTTCTTTCACTTGTTGTATTCTTTTGGCTGTAGCCAATGCGTCTCTGACAATTAAATTTGAGGTATAATTCGGATTGTTTTTATGTTGAAAGGTAACTTCCTTAGTTTGCCAATTGATTTCAATATAAAACAATTTATCTTTATCATTATTAGGATAAAAATCGGTCCAAAGTGCATACCCAATTCTCCCATTCCTATTATTAACCTTAGCAGCTTCACTTTTCAAACGCCATCTACAATTTGCGGCTCTTCCCCAATGATTCGAAACCCGAAACACTCCTTTTTCTGTAAAAAAATAACTACTTCCTGATTTACTTTTATAACTTGGTGACAAAGAAGCAATTTCATTATCGGTTACTTCTTGAAACTCACAGAAGGTATGTTTGTGAAAATTGTATTGATTGTAAAACGTTTTCAAGGATTATTAGTTTATGTAACAAATGTAACATACTTCAATTTAATATAAAATGTATCTTTACAAAAAATCTGAAATGAAAGAAATTTTAGAACAAGCTTACGGGTATATTTTTGAAGAAGAATTGCTTCATGAAATTGAAAAAGTGGCAACCTATAAAGAATTTAAGGCAGACGATTATTTAATTGAAATTGGCGATTATATTAAATCCATGCCCTTACTTTTAGAAGGCGCTATTAAAATTTTAAGGGAAGATGAAAATGGAGATGAATTGCTGCTTTATTTTTTAGAACGTGGTGATACTTGTGCCATGACTTTAACCTGTTGTATGGGAAAGTCGAAAAGTAAAATTAGGGCTATTGCAGAAAACGATGGTGCTTTATTTATGATTCCTGTTGAAAAAATGGAAGAATGGTTGACAAAATATAAAACATGGCGAAATTTTGTTTTTGAAAGCTATACGATTCGCTTAAACGAAATGCTTGAAGCAATTGACACGCTTGCCTTTATGAATTTGGACGAACGTTTGTATAAATATTTAACCGACAAAGCCAAAGTCATAGGGAATACCGAAATTAATAATACACATCAGCAAATTGCCTATGATATGCATACTTCTCGTGTAGTCATATCTCGATTATTAAAAAGTTTAGAATTGCAAGGAAAAATTAAATTAAACAGAAACAAAATTGAAATTGTAGCACTATAATGGAGTTTTTTGGATATTTAGGCGCATTTTTTATAGGAATAGTTATTGGATTAACAGGCGGCGGTGGATCGATACTAACTGTTCCCTTATTAGTATATGTGATGGGATATAATCCAGTGGTAAGTGCTGCCTATTCTTTATTTGTAGTAGGAACTTCTTCCGCTTTTGGAGCTTATATAAATTACAGAAAACAATTAGTTGCTATTCAAACCGGAATTATTTTTGCGATTCCATCCTTTATAGGTGTATTTGTTACCCGAAAATACATTGTTCCTAATATTCCTAGTGTCATTTTTCATTATGGGGAAACGGTATTAAGTAAAGATACCTTTCTAATGCTTTTATTTGCTTTAATAATGCTATTTGCCGCTTTGTCTATGATTCGAAAAACTAAAGTCAATTTAAAAGAGGTTACAGAAAAGCACGATTACAAAAAAATCATCATTCAGAATTTAAGCATTGGTGTAATTATCGGTTTAGTAGGTGCTGGAGGAGGATTTTTAATTATACCATCTTTGCTAATCATCGCGAAATTACCCATGAAAAAAGCAGTAGGTACTTCTATGTTCATTATTGCTATGAATTCGTTGATTGGATTTTTAGGCGATTTAAAACAAATCGATATTCATTGGAACTTCCTAATTCCTTTTACTTTTATTTCTATGATAGGAATCTTTACAGGTACTTCTATTAGCAAATACATTAATGAAACACAACTTAAAAAAGGTTTTGCCTACTTTGTATTAGTGATGGCATTTGTAATTGCTTTTAAAGAATTAATGTAACTCAGGTTACAACCTTTACCATTTATTATTTGTAAATTTGTCACAATAAATTGAATATATCATGAAAATTGAACAAATATATACAGGATGTATTGCTCATGCAGCATATTATATTGAAAATAATGGCGAAGCTGCCATTTTCGATCCTTTACGCGAAGTAGAACCTTACCTAGAAAGAGCCAAAAAAGACGGTGCTACTATCAAATACATTTTCGAGACACACTTTCATGCCGATTTTGTTTCAGGCCATTTAGATTTAGCTGAAAAAACAGGTGCAAAAATCGTTTACGGGCCAACAGCTAAACCTAATTTTGAAGCTATAATTGCAGCAGATAATCAAGAATTCACCATTGGTAATTACACCATTAAAGCGATTCACACACCTGGTCACACGTTAGAAAGCACGTGTTATTTGGTTTCTGATGAAAATGGTAAAGCACATGGAATTATTACGGGTGATACTTTATTTATTGGAGACGTAGGTAGACCCGATTTAGCTCAAAAATTAGTAGCTGATTTGACACAAGAAAAATTGGCTGAATATCTTTTTAATTCATTGAGAAACAAAATTATGCCATTAAGCGATGATTTGATTGTGTATCCAAATCATGGAGCAGGAAGTGCTTGTGGTAAAAATATGAGTAAAGAAACTACGGACACTTTGGGGAACCAAAAAAAGACCAACTATGCTCTAAGAGTAGATATGACATTAGAAGAATTTAAGCAGGAATTGTTAGAGGGTTTATTACCACCGCCAGCCTATTTCCCTCAAAATGTAATGATGAATATTGAAGGGTATGAAAGTCTTGATCAAGTAAAAGAAAAAGCGAATAAACCGCTGACTCCAAAAGAATTTGAAACTATTGCGAATCAAACAGAAGCCGTAATTTTAGATGTAAGAAATGAGTATGATTTTATAAAGGAGCATGTTCCAAATTCTATTTTTATTGGTTTACATGGCCAATTTGCTCCTTGGGTGGGTGCCTTAATTCGAGACGTTAAACAACCAATCTTACTTATTACTCCAGAAGGAAAAGAAGAAGAAACGGTTACACGACTTTCTAGAGTAGGTTTTGATAATACTCTTGGATATTTAGAGGGTGGTTTAGAAGCTTGGAAAAAAGCAGGTTATGAAACCGATACTGTTACTTCAGTAACTCCAGAAGAGTTTGCTTCAAAATTTGACAATGCAACAGTTATTGATGCTAGAAAACCTGGAGAATTTACTGCGGAACATGTTGAAAACGCAAAAAATATTCCTTTAGATTTTATTAATGAGCATCTAGCTGAAATCCCAAAAGAAGAACCCTTTTATGTACATTGTGCTGGTGGGTATCGCTCTGTAATTTGGGCTTCCATTATGAAATCACGCGGGTATCACAACATGATTAATGTAGAAAAAGGAATGGCTGGAATAAGGAATACAGAAATACCATTGACGAATTATGTATGTCCGTCCACTTTAAAATAACAATTTTTCATAAAAAATGTCAGGCTATTACCTGACATTTTTTATGAAAAATTTAATTCCAAATTATATTTAGAGTGTTTTAATTTAAATACATTTGCCTAAAATTAAATGACAAAATTATAAATGAAGAAAACTTTAGTATTACTAGCAACCGCTTTTGCATTCGTATCATGTAATAAAGCATTAGAGAATCAATATGAAATTACAGGTACGGTGAAAGGTATTGAGAATGGTAAAAAAATATTTATAGAATCAGTTGACGAAACTGGCAGACCTATTCCTAAAGATACCGCTATCGTTAACGACAACAAATTTGTATTCAAAGGTGACGTAACAGGTATGGACATTGCATTTATTAAATTGGAAGAAGGCATGCAAACCTTACCTTTTATTTTTGAAGAAGGAAAAATTGAAATTGAATTCAACAAAGATAGCATTCAAAAATCAAAAATTGGTGGAACTTTTAATAACGAAAAATTTCAAGAATTTAATGACAAAGTGAGTAAAGTTGGTGAAAAAATAAGCCAATTTAAGAAAGATAATGACGAAAAAATGAAAGCTGCTCAAGCATCACAAGATACGGTTGTAATCAATCAAGTGATGAAAGAGTTTAAAGTAATTCAAGAGGAGACACAAAAGAACATGAAAGAAACGTATGTGAATTTTGTGAAGTCTAACCCTAAAGCCTATGTTTCAGCATTATTATTAGAGAATATGCTGTTAAGTAATGCATTAACTATTGAAGAAGTAAAAGAAAACTATGAAAAGTTAGATCCTTCTTTAACAGAAACCAAACCGGTTAAGAATATTAAAAAAACATTAGATGCAGCAACTGCAATAACAATAGGTAAAACTGCTCCTGATTTTAGTGGTCCTTCACCAGAAGGAAAAACAATATCTTTAAAAGAATCATTAGGAAAAGTTACTATTATTGATTTTTGGGCTTCATGGTGTAAACCTTGCCGTCAAGAAAACCCTAATGTTGTAGCGCTATATAATGAATTACATGAAAAAGGTTTAAATATCATTGGAGTTTCTTTAGATAAAAATGCTGAAAATTGGAAAAAAGCAATTGCCGATGATGGTTTAGTTTGGAATCATGTTTCAAATTTAAAGTTTTGGCAAGATCCAATTGCAGAACAATACAATGTAAAAAGTATTCCTGCTACATTTATCTTAGATGAAAAAGGGAATATTGTAGCAAAAGATTTAAGAGGAGACGAATTAAGGTCAAAAATTTATGAATTATTGCATTTACAAATGCCTCCTGCTCCAACAAAAACAGAAAAAAATACAGCTGAAAGAGAAGAAATGAAAATAATAACTGAAGATAAAGCTTCAAAAAACAACGTAGAAAAGAAATAATTCTACCTTTTTAAATTACATTTATAAAAAATCTCCCTAAGGAGATTTTTTTATACTTTTCATTTACAAATAGTTATAAAATTATTAAAAAAATAGCTGTTTTTTTGTTTGCGAATATAAAAAACAATAGTATATTTGCCATCGCTAAGTCAAAATAGCGACAGGCTGGGGAGATACTCAAGCGGCCAACGAGGGCAGACTGTAAATCTGCTGGGAAACCTTCGCAGGTTCGAATCCTGCTCTCCCCACAAAAAAAAGCATCAATTTCTTGATGCTTTTTTTATTTTATACTATTCAGTTTTTATTCCAATATAAAACTTATGGTCACATTGGCATTAATTTCAATTTCTCCAATAGCCAATGTCTCATTAGCCGCATCCATTTCTAATCCTTTAGCCATAACATTACGATACATGGGCTGTGGATAACTTGGTGCTGTTGTATCAGAAATTGAAATTGCTTTACCAATTTTTTGGTTTAAAACACTTACATAATCTTCTGCTTTCATTTTAGCATCCATAACTGCCTTTTTTCTAGCTTCTGTTTCAAACTGCTTCATTTTAGAAGATTTAAACTCCACACCTTGTATTTGATTAATTCCACTATTCACTAAATCCATCATTACACTTTCATATTTAGAAAGATCTTTCAAGTGAATTTTAATCGTTTGACTAACAACATAATTGTTCTTTTTGGTTTGATAATCATAATTCTTATACAAAGAAACTTGCTGTGTTTGAAAATCCGAAGCTGGAATTCCTTTAGATTTAATAGTTTTAAGTACTAAATCCACAGTTTCGTCATTCTTTTTCTTTACTTCCTTTGCATCCGTACCCGTATACTCTACTCCAACAGTTATTACAGCTTCATCAGGAGTTACTTTTATTTTTCCTTCACCAGATACAGTTACTTGCGAAATAGGTGTTAATTTGTTTTCTTGTGCTTGATTCATCATAGTCGTACCTACTAATAGTAGTGTTAAAATTGCTTTTTTCATATTATTTTTTTTATTTGTTTATTCAAAAGACATGCCAAATTAAAGTTTATTTGTCTTATTCATGTAGAATAAAATAATGATGGGAATCATTAACAATACAACATTTTTTGTATTTGTTTCAAAAAGAGAAGGTTCCCTAATTAAAGTAATTAAATACCCTCCTATAGCACCTCCAAAATGAGCTGTGTGACCAATATTATCCTTTTTGGCTTTCATTCCATAAATAGAATATAACAAATAAACTATTCCAAAAATATAACTAGGAATAAAACCATAAAATTTCATTTCTTGATTAATATCTAATAAAATTGAAGCATAAATAACCCCCATTACCGCTCCTGAAGCACCAATAGCTCGATAGGAATAATCATTTTTATGCATATACAATGTAAGCAAGCTCCCTGCTACCATACTTCCAAAATAAATATAGAGGAAATAAATATTCCCCAATCTATCAATTACAATAGGTGCAAAAAAGTACAAGGTAAGCATATTGAATATCAAATGAGCAAAATCAAGATGTAGAAATCCAGAAGTAATCATTCTTAATTGCTCTCCTGCTCTAATCCTACCTACATGAAATTCATATTTTCTAAAAAAATCATAATCATTAAAACCTTTAAAGCTTACTAAAGCGGTTATCCCCATGATAACAAGTAAGAGTATATCCATTATTTTTTATTTTCTGTAAATTTAATAATACTTTAGGTATTTCCTTATTATTTTAAAAAAGTATATTTGTAAAAAATTTAATATGCAGTTACTCGTATATATTTTATTATACCCATTATTATATTTCATTTCAATTTTACCTTTTAAGCTATTCTACCTATTTTCAGATTGCATCTGTTTTTTTGTCTATAGAATTATTGGTTACAGAAAAAAAATGGTGAGACAAAATATTGCCATGACTTTACCTCATTTATCAGAAAAAGAAAGATTAGATATTGAAAAAAAATTCTATTCACACATGTGCGATATGTTTTTGGAAATGATAAAAACCATGTCTATTTCTAAAGAAGAAATTAAAAAAAGGTTTAAAATTATCAATCTTGACGTTTATAAAGAATTGGAAAAAAAAGAGAAAAGTATTGTACTTCTTTGTTCTCATTATGCGAGTTACGAATGGGTAATTTCAATGAATTACTATATCACTTATACAGGATATGGTATATATAAAAAAATAGCCAATAAGTATTTTGACAAGTTGGTACGCGATATTCGTTCTAAATTCAAAGCAGAGTTAATTACTACTAAAGATACCATCAAAATTATTGAAGAAAATCAAAGAAAAGGGATTTTAGGCATTTATGGTTTTGCAAGTGACCAATCTCCCAAATCCTACATTAAATCACATTGGTATCGTTTTATGGGAATCGAAACACCCATTCATGTGGGAGCCGAACTTTTAGCCAAACGTTTAGATATGAATGTGGTTTTTCTTAAGACTAAAAAAGTAAAACGAGGACACTATGAAGCTACTTTAGAAATAATGACAGAAGACGCAAGAGCTATTCCAAATTATGAAATTTCTGAAGCCTTCATTCGAAAAGTTGAAGAACAAATTTACGAAGCTCCACAGTATTATCTTTGGACACACAATCGTTGGAAACATAAAAAAAATCAAGCATGAAATTAGTTTTTGCATCAAATAATAAAAATAAAATTGCAGAAATTCAACAATTAATGCCATTAGGAATTACTATTTTGAGTTTGGAAGAAATTGGTTGCTTTGTAGATATTCCTGAAACCGCTTTAACTATTGAAGGTAATGCTATCTTAAAAGCGAACTACGTTACCGAACATTTTGGTTACGATTGTTTTGCAGATGATACTGGTTTAGAAGTAGAAGTTCTAAATGGCGAACCTGGAGTATATTCTGCAAGGTATGCTGGTGAACAAAAAAATGCAGATGATAACATGAATAAACTATTAGGCGCTTTAGAAAATCATACGAATAGAAAAGCCCAATTTAAAACCGTAATTGCATTAAACCTTCATAAAGAACAACAACTTTTCACAGGAATTGCTACAGGAGAAATTATTCATGAGAAAAAAGGAGAAAAAGGATTTGGTTATGATCCTATTTTTAAGCCTAATGAATTAGATAAAACATTTGCTGAACTAAGTATGGAAGAAAAAAGCAAATACAGTCATAGAGCTAAAGCTGTAAACCAATTACTTACTTTTTTACAAAAGCACTTCCAGTAGGCAAACTCCAATTCATTTTAAAACAAAGGATTCTGGCAGCAATAATAAAAAGACTAGAGAGGAGATAAATTAAATCCATATCCAACTTACAAGACAATAAAACAAAAAATAAAACACCTCCTAAAATACTTAAGGTTGCATAAATTTCCTTTCGAAATAAAACAGGAATTTCGTTACACAAAATATCTCTTATTACACCACCAAAAGTAGCTGTGAGTGTACCCAAAGCAATACAAATAATGGGGTGTAATTCTTTCTCAATGCCTTTTTCTATACCAATTAAAGTAAATACACCAAATCCTATGGTATCAAATAAAAAAAGTGAAATTCGTAACTTTTCCAAATAAATATTAAAAAGAATTGAAAGTACCGTTCCAATAAAGATAATGATTATGTATTTGAGATCTAACATCCAGCCAACTGGTGTATTCCCAATTAAAATATCTCGTAAAGTTCCTCCTCCTAAAGCCGTTACAAAAGCAATACAAAAAACCCCAAACAAATCAAGTTTTTTATAAATAGCTGTTAATGCACCAGAAATAGCAAACACAAGAGTACCAATACTATCTATATATTCAACCATTATTCTTTTCTTACAAAAGTATCTATTTAATTCATAATGGATAAACATTTTGGTTGTCGAAAGTTATTTTTTTTAGATTAACACTAAAAACAAAATTACAATTAATTGAAAATCAATTACAAACAAATTAGTTTATCCAATTAATTAAAACTACCTTTGCACCCAATTTAAAATATTTTATGAATAAATTTGAACAATTAGGTCTAAACGAATCGCTTCTGCTCGCGATTAAAGACCTTGGATTTGAGAATCCATCGGAAGTACAGGAAAAAGCGATTCCCCTATTATTGGAAAAAGACACCGACATTGTAGCGCTAGCCCAAACAGGAACGGGTAAAACAGCTGCATTTGGTTTTCCACTTATTCAAAAAATTGATGCTGAAAACAGGGATACTCAGGCATTAATTTTATCGCCTACGAGAGAGTTATGTTTACAAATTACAAACGAGATTAAACTTTACTCTAAATACATTAAAGGATTAAATACAGTTGCCATTTATGGTGGTGCTAGTATTACAGAACAAGCCAATCAAATTAGAAGAGGTGCGCAAATTATTGTAGCTACTCCTGGAAGAATGCAAGACATGATCAACCGTAATATGGTTAATATTAAAAACATTAATTATTGCGTATTGGATGAAGCAGATGAAATGCTAAACATGGGATTTTATGAAGACATTACGGCTATTTTATCAGACACTCCAAAAGAAAAAAGCACATGGTTGTTTTCAGCAACGATGCCACAAGAAGTAGCACGAATTGCCAAAGAGTTTATGAGAAAGCCGCTAGAAATTACGGTGGGACATAAAAATTCTGGAAATGAAAATGTATCTCATGAATTTTATTTAGTAAGTGCTCGTGATCGTTATGCTGCTTTAAAACGTTTAGCAGATGCAAATCCAGATATCTTTTCAGTTGTTTTTTGTAGAACCAAAAGAGATACACAAGCGGTTGCCGAAAAACTTATCGAGGATGGCTATAGTGCTGCAGCACTTCATGGAGATTTATCACAAGCACAACGTGATGGTGTAATGAAATCATTCCGTGGTAGACAAATTCAAATGTTAGTTGCAACGGATGTAGCGGCTCGTGGAATTGACGTAGACGATGTAACTCACGTAATTAACTATCAATTACCTGATGAAGTTGAAACATACACACATCGTTCAGGTAGAACAGGTCGTGCTGGAAAATCAGGTACTTCATTAGTAATTATCACTAAAAGCGAATTGCGTAAGATTACACAAATTGAACGCATCATAAAAATGAAATTTGAAGAAAAACCAATTCCATCAGGTATTGAAATTTGCCAAATTCAATTATTTCATTTAGCAAATCGCATTAAAGATGTAGAAGTAGATCATGAAATTGACGCCTACTTACCTGCAATCGAAGAAGTTTTAAAAGACATTCCAAAAGAAGAATTAATTAAGAAAATGGTTTCTGTAGAATTTAATCGTTTCATTAATTACTACAAAAAATCTAGAGATTTAGCTTCTGATGGTGGTACAAGACGTGAATCTGGTACAATACCTACAGACGGTGCTGTTCGTTTCTTCATTAATATTGGTTCTAGAGATAATTTCGACTGGATGACGTTAAAAGATTTCTTAAAAGAGACGTTAGATTTAGGCCGAGATGATGTTTTCAAAGTAGATGTAAAAGAAGGATTTTCATTCTTTAACACAGATGCTTCTTTGGCTCCAAAAGTAATGGATGTATTAAATGCCTTTAGTTTACAAGGTCGAAAAATCAATGTTGAAATTTCTAAAAACGAAGGAGGAAGCAACTCTAGAAGAAGAGATCACAACGGACGTGGTGGAGACAAACGATCTGGTGGTGGCTTTAGAGGAGACAGAAACTCTAGAGATGACAGAAATTCAAGAGATGATAGACGTTCTGGAGGAAATGATAGAAAACCTAGAAGAGACAGTAAATTTGAAGGAAGAAAATCTGGTGATAACGAAAGAAGAGGAAGAAGAAACGAAGGAGATTCATCAAATTTCTTTGAAAAAGCAAAACGTTCTAGAAGAAGCTAAGCATCAGATTCGTTAATTTTCTGATAAATAAATTATAAAGACTGTAAATTATCTCTTTTTGATTCGTATTTTTGAATCAATATTTAGCCCATGAGATACTTTACAGTCTTTTTACTTATACTACTGACCCAGACCGCTATAGGCCAGACAGACACCTTAACCACCTCTATTCAAGGTACTGTTGTTCATAGTCAAACCAAATTACCTATGAATAATGTACATGTTATTAATACAACCAAAGTAAGTGGTACTATAACTGATGGAAATGGTTTTTTTGAAATTGTTGCCAAAGCAAATGACACCCTACTTTTTTCCTATTTAGGTTTTGAAACCATAAAAGTAAAAGTAACACACGACTGGGTAAAAAATAAAACCTCAAAAATATCATTAACTGAAAAAGCATATGCTTTAGAAGAAGTGGTAATTTCAAAATACAACTTAACCGGTTATGTTGAAGTGGATACTAAATTAATACCCGTTTCTGAAAGCGATTATCGTTATAGTATTTCGGGATTAGATGCTGGCTATGAAGCGGGAAGCAAATCTCCAAGTGCTGTAACCAAAGTATTAGGAGCAATATTCAATCCAGCTGATTTCTTATACAATGCCTTTGGCAAACGCCCCAAACAGATGCGAAAACTAAAGGAAATGAAAAAAGACGACACCGTGAGAGAACTATTATCTACAAAATTTGACAGAGAAACCTTAGCTGCTTTATTAGAAATTGACAAAGATGACATTCCTTTAATTCTTCAAAACTGTAATTACTCGCAGTATTTTATAAAAACTGCAAATGATTTACAAATTTTGGAAGCTATTAGTTCTTGTTATGAAGAATACAAAATTCTAAAAAAGAATAAATAAAAAAAGCATTTGTATATAAAAAAATCAACGTTTATAACGTTGATTTTTTTTTACACCAATAGGTATTTTTTTAAAAACAAAATATCAATTATTAAATTCACAATTAATACATTCTTATTTTAGCGCATTTATATTGTAAATTTAACATTATAAAACACCTATAAATAATATTTTTACAAATTAATGTCAAATATTTTTAAAATTTAACAAAATATATATTTTATATGTATGCATAGTAAATTATTTTTTTATACTTTAGTAAAATAATTACTGATTTTTTACGAAAATCATAATTTAAAACAAACAAATTACTAATTCTAAAATCTAAACTATGTTAAAAAAATTACACTACACCTTATTGCTTATAGTAATATTGTGTTCTACTGTGCTACATGCGCAAGAGAAAAGCACAATCTCCTCTCCTATTTCATCGGATGAAATTACAACCTTCATGAACATTTATGAATACAAACTAAATCATTCATTTGATATTGCCACTTCATTACTAAATGCAGCGCAACAAACTACTATTTCCGAAGAAAGGATGGCAACCATTTTAACAGCACAATTCAATGGAGACGACATGCAACTTACAACTACTGAAAAAGAGGAATTTGAGAAAATTAAAGCAATCATGGAAAAAGATAGAATGATCAACCAAGTTGCTTTAGATTCATTTATTACTAAAAATAAAATGAAACTCAGTCGCTATGAGGAGATTGAAAATTACTTTCATAATAATGATTCTTTTCAAAATAAAGTAGCACAACTGTACAATCAAAAAACAAACTAAACTAACCTCTAGCAATCATGAAAAAAACTATATACTCATTCTTGGGTGTGCTTTTTATTGTACTAAACACACTAGCACAACCTTTACCTAATAGATACCAACAAGATGTTTTCAGTTCTTTCCAAGTAACTAAAGATGTTGTTTTTAGCACTAATATTCCCACTGTAAAATCGTTTAATCTTTTTGGAAATCGTTTAGCCTATGAAGATACTTACGGCGATGTAAAAACTACTTTGCGAATGAATATTTACAGACCCTCAAACGATACTTTAACCAAACGACCTGTTATCATCTTTGCTTTTGGTGGTGGTTTCGTAAATGGAAGTCGCACAGAAGCAAGTATGGTTAAATTATGTGAATCATTTGCAAAAAGAGGTTATGTAACAGCAACTATAGATTATCGCTTAGGCATGAATATCGGAGACAGAGAGCTCTCAAAAAGAGCCGTTTACAGAGCCTTACAAGATGGTAGATCGGCAGTTCGTTTTTTTAGAAAAAATGCAGCAGTATATGGTGTTGATTCGAATCAAATATATATTTCTGGACATAGTGCAGGTGCTTTCTTAGCCTATCAAGCGGTTTATTTGGATAAAGACTCAGAGAGGCCTGCATCTACCAGAAATTATTTTGGAAGAGCTGATTTAGGAGGACTAGATGCTATTGGAGACAATAAAACATATGCAGACGGTTCATTCGTTAGTGGAAAAGCGAATGGTGTTATGGGATTCGCAGGTGCATTAGGAGACCTTAGCTACATTGAAAACAGTTCTGATATTCCTGGTGTGTATTTTCATAGTTCAAACGATAGTACTGTTCCTTATAATAGTGGCGAACCTTTTTCTTACATTAGTTGGTTACCTGGCTTTAACTTACCAACAGTTTACGGAAGTAATCAAATGAACAATCGTGCTAATGCGGTAAATGCAAATCATGCTTTCTATTCTTACACGAATCGCGGACACAACGTACATTATAACGGGTCAAGTTTATATTCAGATATTGTACCAAACGGCTCACAATATTTCTACCACACTTTTTTAAAACCCAATGGAATTACATTAGATGGTTACAGTTCGATATGCAGTACTTGTTTAACTCAAAATTATACTGCTGTCGGTAATGCTTTTTATTATGACTGGCAAGTTACTGGAGGAACTATAAACTATAGCAACCCATTAAACAACACAATTACAGTCACTTGGAATCGATCAGCAATCAACAAATCTATTACATTGACTCCTTATAGTAGGGCTTTAGCAAGAGGAACTACAATTAATTTAGAAGTTTCTATCAATTCCAGAAGAATAGATTCAAGTGAATTAAAAACTGTAATCGTGTCTAATAGCATACTTGTAGCACCAAATCCATTTAGAGACAACCTTACAGTTACTATTACAAATGATTTTCAAGGGGAAATAGACATTCTTATTTATGATGTTACAGGACGTATCATCAAACAGAAAAAGATTCTAAAAAATGAACCAACTTTAATTGAAAATTTAGGAGATGTTTTTCAAAATTCAGGTTTGTACTTTATGCAGATTAATAATAATAGAGACCAACCAACTATTCACAGAATATATAAACAATAATTATATATAGTTACCATTTGATTAATAAAGGCTTGTTATTTTTAACAAGCCTTTTAGTTTCTATACATCATTTTCATAAAATCGACTTTCAACAAATGCAATATCTTTAATTGATTTTCTTGTCCAATCCAATCGCTTTTCAATGATTTCTTCTTCCGATAATTGCCATTGAACGTTTGAATTTCGAAGCCTATTCGTAAGGTCCTGAATAATAATAGCTGCGGAAACAGAAATATTTAGACTTTCAGTAAAACCAACCATCGGTATCTTTAAAAAACCATCAGCATGTTGCAAAACCTCTTCTGATAACCCCTCTTTTTCAGTTCCAAAAAACAAGGCTGCTGGTTTTGTAATATCAAATTCATGCAAAAAACATGATTCATTATGTGGTGTAGTAGCTATAATTTGATATCCTCTTTGTCGCAACGTTTTCATGCACGACATATTACTACTAAATTCATGAATATCGACCCATTTTTCAGCACCTAAAGCAATTTGTTTATCAATGGTTTTACTATATTTTTGCTCAATTACATTCAGTTCTTGAATACCAAAGACTTCACAACTTCTCATAACCGCACTTGTATTATGCATTTGATAAACATCTTCTACAGCAACAGTAAAATGGCGGGTTCTATTGGCTAAAATTTCTATAAAACGTTGTTTTCGATTTTCAGAAATAAACCCTTCTAAATATTCTAATAAGGCTACATTTTTCATTGAGGCCAAATTTAGCAAAGCCAAGGGTAAATTAAAAATTATATCAACTTATAATTATTGTTTTTTAATTTCTGTCCATATAGCCAATTGATGAGAATTCGCTATAAGTTCATTTGGAAATTCAATTACTAAAGAAAGTACTTCTTCTGTTTCTTTATCAATCGAATTCGAATTTGGAAAGAATAAGTAATCTAAAAAAGATATAGTATCTCTATTTTTCACACCTGCGAATAATGAAACTTCCTCTGAAACATAACTCAAAGGTTCAGAATCTTTTGGAGTGATAATTACACTTCCTAATAAATAATCTTCATTTAAAATGGTTTCTTCCATTACTTTTTCTTTTAGGATAGGACCGTAAAAATAAATTCTTCCTTTATTGGCTTTAGCTTGAATTACAAATTCTTGATTATTCACATTTGTAATATTAAACTCTAAGTAAAAATGGTTTGTCTCATAAATGGAGTTTCCTAAAAAATTCTGTACATCTGCTGCTAAAACTATATTTTGATAATCTGAAGTATACGAACTATAACTATTTGTGATTTTTGGAGTTGTAAAAGGGATATAATTTGTATCATTCTCACCAGAACTGATTAATAAAGTACCTAAAATAACAAATACAACTAACTCGAGAAACAATTTTATTTTTTTCATGAATGCTATTATTGTGTGGTTAATACAAAATCACTTACGAGATAAATAAACATTTGGTTTTTAAAAGTGGTCATTTTTTTAGTATATTAGCAATAACTTAAAAAATTCTATGGAACAAGAACAATTACTTAAAGAATTACTTAGTAAAAGTGATCGATCATTTACCTTGTTATATGACAATTATTCAAAAAGTTTGTATGCTGTCATTTTCAATTTAATAAAAAACAGAGAAGAAGCCGAAGATGTGCTTCAAGAAGCTTTTGTTAAAATTTGGAATAACATTGATTCTTATAATGAATCAAAAGGAAGATTATACACTTGGATGCTAAACATTACACGCAACACTACCATTGATAAATTGAGATCTAAAGGCTATAATAATAGTCAAAAAAACCATTCTGCAGATAACTTCGTATATATGCTTGAAGACAATTCAAAGACAGTCAACAAGATAGATGCTATTGGAATTAGTAGGTTTATAAAGAAATTAAAACCGAAGTGTATTCAAATTATTGAATTGCTATTTTTTCAAGGTTATACACAACAAGAAGCATCTGAAGAATTAGAAATACCTTTAGGAACCGTAAAAACGCAAAACAGAAATTGCATGAACGAATTAAGAACAATGATCAATGAATAGTAGAGAATTAATAGAATCTGGTACATTAGAACTCTTTGTTTTTGGAAAACTAACAGAAGAAGAAAACAAAAATGTAATAGATATGGCTAAAAAACACCCTGAAGTTCAGGAAGAAATTTTAGCAATTGAAAACGCTGTTATTAACCTTTCGCAAAGCGTAGCTCCACATTTATCTGCCACTAATTATGAAAAAATTAGACAAAAAATATTAGGCAAAAAAGGAGTTGTTGCAATTGATAGAAAACCATCATGGTCTAGCTATGTGGGTTGGGCTGCAGCCGCTATATTTGTAATTGGATTTGGTTTCCAATATCTTAAATGGAATGAATCGCAAACAACTATTGAACAATTAGGTACTGAAAAAAGTAATATGCAAAGATTGATTGTCGATTTAGAATTGGAAAAACAAGAAGCTGAAAAAGTATTAGCTATTGTTAGAGACAACAATAATATTCAGGTGGCTTTAGGTGGTCAGGAAGTGGCACCAAATGCCTTTGCAAAAGCGTATTATAACAAAGAAACCAAAGAAGTGTATATTGATGCTTCAGGCTTACCTTCTCCACCAGAAGGAAAAGTATATCAGGTTTGGGGTTTAAAACTAGATCCTTTAACACCTAAGAGTATTGGTTTATTGGATAATTTTGTCGCAAATTCTACAAAATTATTTAAAGTAGACAAAGCCGAAGATGCTGAAGCATTTGGAATTACTTTAGAACCTGCTGGAGGAAGCGAAAGTCCTACCCTAGAACAATTGTACACTTTAGGAAAAGTATAAAAAACAATCCAAAACAAGAAAGCGCCTTCAGGGCGCTTTTTTTATAACTATTAAAAACAAAATCTTACTTTTTACAGAAAAAAGTTATAAAAAATAATAAACAGATAACTCATAACTTACAACTTATAACTATTTTTGCACTTTGTTAAAAACAACACAACTACAACATGTCACATTTATCTGAATTAAATGCTATCTCTCCTATTGATGGAAGATATAGAAACAAAACCCAAAATTTAGCTCCCTATTTTTCTGAAGAAGCACTTATTAGATACCGAGTACTTATCGAAGTCGAGTATTTTATCGCTTTATGTGAATTACCGTTGCCTCAATTAGCCAATGTAGATGCAAAAATATTTCCTTCTTTACGAGAAATGTATACCCAATTTACTACAGAAGATGCGTTGTGGATTAAAGAAACGGAAAAAACAACCAACCATGATGTAAAAGCGGTTGAATACTTCATTAAAAGTAAGTTTGATACTTTAGGGTTAGAAAAATTTAAAGAATTCATCCATTTTGGATTGACTTCTCAAGATATCAACAATACAGCTATTCCTCTTTCGACTAAAGAAGCTTTTGAAAATGTATATTTACCTAGCTTAATTGCTGTAATTCAAAAACTAAAAGAATTAAGTATGGAATGGGCAAACGTACCCATGTTAGCCAGAACACACGGTCAACCGGCTTCACCTACTCGATTAGGAAAAGAAATTTTGGTTTTTGTGGAACGTTTGGAAGAACAAATGCGATTGCTTTTCAACGTACCTTTTGCAGCCAAATTTGGAGGTGCAACAGGAAATTACAACGCGCATAAAATTGCGTATCCTACAATCGATTGGAAACAATTTGGAACCGATTTTGTAGAAAACAGTTTGGGTCTACACCATTCCTTTCCAACCACACAAATTGAGCATTACGATCATTTTGCTGCTTTTTTTGATGCCTTAAAAAGAATCAATACTATTTTAATTGATTTGGATAGAGACATTTGGACCTATGTTTCTATGGATTATTTCAAACAAAAAATCAAAGCAGGAGAAATTGGTTCTTCCGCTATGCCACATAAAGTAAACCCTATCGATTTTGAAAATAGTGAAGGAAATTTAGGAATTGCTAATGCTATTTTTGAACATCTTTCCGCTAAATTACCGATTTCAAGATTACAACGCGATTTAACAGATAGTACTGTTTTGCGTAATGTAGGTGTCCCTTTTGGACACACCATTATTGCTTTTGAAGCTACTTTAAAAGGGTTAAATAAATTATTGCTTAACGAAGTTAAGTTTGAAGAAGATTTAGAAAAAAACTGGGCCGTTGTAGCCGAAGCGATTCAGACCATTTTAAGACGTGAAGCCTATCCTAATCCTTACGAAGCCTTAAAAGAATTAACGCGTACCAATTCGGTAATCAATAAAGAAGCCATTCACCGATTTATTGAAACTTTGAATGTTTCAGATACTATTAAAAACGAACTGAAACAAATTACACCAAGTAATTATTTAGGAATTTAAAACTAAATTCTTGATTCGCTTTAAATATAAATTCCTCAATTGTAAAATCGATTGAGGTTTTTTTATTCCTATTCTTTCAAAAAATGACAAAAACGAATTAATAAAAACAAACCTCTTTCCTTTCTAAACAAATCAAATTACTGTAATTTTGTATCAATTTTAAAAGAAAAAAATGAAAGCAAATCATACACTAGAATATATCCATGAAGTACTAAAAAACTGTCCAAAAGATTGGATTCAACTCACCACACATCGTTTAGATATTTATACAGAAGAACAAGCTAAAATCCAATTTTTAGACCAATTTGAAAATTTATTTAATACGAAGAATGCCACAACAGCAGCTTTAAGCAAATTACCAACCGCATACGACTACATTCGATTAGGACATCCTCTTTCTTGCGTTTTGGAATGGGGAATCGCAAAACTACATAACCTTAAACCAGAACAAGTCATTAGTTTTTCTTCGAAAATTGTTCCAATATTAGCCATTTTGAGAAAAAATGCATTGGAAAACAGAAACACTAAAATAGTATATACCGATGAATTACCTGAATCTTTTACTACACAAATCATCAAAGAAGTGTATGGATATCAATTTGAAACACAAAAAATTGATAGTCTTGCCTCGCTCTCAAAATACAATGGAACCACTGTTTTTGTAAACCAACAAGAAGACATTCCAACTATAGATTTTAATTCAACTATAGATTTTTATATTTCAAATATTTCTGATTTAGGAAGTATCTTAGTGGTAAATGGAAAAGAAAACGATACATATATATCTGAAATTCAACACGTACGCCGAAGAGAAACAATAGCTATGACACCTTCCAATTGTTTCACAGCCTTACATCTATTAGTAAAAAATACAGATTTTTCAGCTCCTAAATATGCTGTTGAAAACCACAAATCTGCAGTACTAAAATCAATTACTACCATTACAGGAACTTCTTCAACACCTCTTGTAGGTTCAAGTGGTTTATCTATACAATATGCCATTATGATGGGATTAATTCATGATGCAATGGAAAATCACAAAGGAAAAGCCATTAAATTTATTGTACCGCCCAATTGTTATGGTGGCACCAATGATCAAGCCAGACGTGTAGCTGCTTGTCTTGATATCGTTGAAATAGTTGACTTACCCGTAGATGGTGACAATGACATGGTAAATAGTATTGATCGTATTTTAGATGCTGTAGCTAAAGAAGCTGCCATTCCTTATATTATCGCTGAAATTCCAACCAATCCTAGAGTAGAAGTTCCAAATTTACTCGAACTAAAAGCCGTTTTAAGCAAAAAAAGACACACCTCTAATGGCGATACGGCTATTGATCCAGTGTTTATATTAGACCAAACGTTTTGTCCTAATGTACTATTCTTAGGAGAAGGACAAATATTATCTTCAGTAAGAGCCATTTCATATGCTAGTGGTTCGAAATTTCCAAGCGGCGGAAAATGCACGGCAGGTTATGTGGTGGGTAATGCCAAAGTAGATGCTTTAATGGACAAAATTAATCTCCATCTAACGCTTTGCGATAATGAAGCGACTCCACTTCAATACAAACTATTAGCAGAACAATTGCCTTCAATGAATCAAAGAATTGAAGAGGCTTATAAAAATACTCGCGAATTTGTAACTTTTATTCACGAAACTTTACCAACAGCAAAAATCAATTTTGTTTCAGAAGCATTAGCCAATCAAGGGTTCACTCCTTCTGTCTTTTCGCTTGATTTGCCTACAAAAGGTGCAACTCCTGAAGCCAGAGAAACCTATAAAAGAGCACTAAATCACCGATTAATTGATTTGATGATTACTAAAATTCCAAATGAAAGTAAATATTGTGTCAGTTATGGCCAATTGAAAGGCTGTTATTGGACTATTCCAGCAACCTCCACTCAAGGTACGACAAAAGAAGGAGACAAAGATTATATTGCTCGTGTGGCTCTTTCTCCAAATATGGATTTAGAACTACATAAAAAAGTGTTTTTAGAATTTGTACGTACGCTTTAATAAAATCTCACTATTTTTAACTATAGTAATATCCCTAATTGCCCTAACGATTGGGGATATTTTATTTGAAAAGATAATTTATATTAACATCTCATTAACAACTGGCACAAAATTTGATTCCCTATAAAAAACATTTTTATGAAAAACTATATCATCCTACTTCTTACTATACTACTATTCACCTCTTGTCAAGAAGACATAACTTCCAACTTAAAACAAATTGAAACCAATCTTAAAACAGACAATTCCTCTGTAAGTGAATTTATTCTTACAAACGACACTATAATTAAAGGAAAATTAGGAACAGAAATTTTCATTCCAAAAGATTTATTTGCTAATTATACCAACGGAAAAATCACTTTTGAATTAAAAGAATATTTCAGCAAAGAAGATATGATTCTAAACGGTTTGTCTACTATTACAGATAACAATGAAGTATTAGAATCTTCTGGTATGTTGTACATTAATTTTACCGAGAACGGAAAACAACTCACTATCAAAGAAGGAAAAAAATATGAAGTAAGGCCTGCTGAAGCAATTTTAGATCGAAGCAATGTTTATCTAAATGACAATGATTCTATTTTTAAATGGAAGCTCACGGATGAAATAATGTATACTGCTATAATTGATTATAAAAAAAATAGAGCTTACGGTTTAACTACAAATTATAAAGGAGAAGGTGGATTTTTTAAAAATGTGCCCATTGATAGTTTTGCTTTTATAAAAAAAAGAGATTCGTTGGAATATATAGAATTGTTAAAAAAGGATTCAATTGAACAAAAAAGAGAAGAAGAAGAAATTAAAAAGAGAGAAAGTGAACTTAATTTTGTTTTAGTAAATGAAAATGATAAATCAAAAGAGAAAAGTATCTACTATGATATTTTAGAAGATAAATCGCTTACTGAAGAACAAAAGTCAAAAAAAATCATGCAAAGAGATGCTTTTCTTTCCAATTATGGTAAACTGTATTCCTTTACTACTAATAAATTGGGTTGGATTAATATAGATCGAATTGTACAAGTTGAAACAACTAAATCCATTCAGATTAGCAATAACCATAAATTAAATTCAAATGAGTATAGTCTTTTTTATAGCTATTTAGACAATAAATCAATAATCAATCATTTTTTAGCAAATTTCAAAGAAGATTACACTTACAATCTAAAAATTGCTGGTAAAATAAAAGTCATTGTTTATACTAATGATAATGACAAAGTTTACTACGATTCTTTTTATATTGATAAAAATTCGAAAACTAATTTTGAAATCAACCTCAAAGAAACTTCGTTAGAAAACTTGAAAAAAACATTAATAACACCATAAAATAGTTAACCATGAAAAATACAATCACCCTACTTGTGCTATTTTTCAACCTTACTGTACTTTCTGCACAAGAACTACAACTCAATTATTCGGATTTAGAAGATGGGGTGTTGCAACTCATTAACGAGCATCGAACAACTTTAAAACTAACTCCTCTTGAAAAAGATGTTGTGCTTCAAAAAGCTGCTCAAGATCAAAGCAATTATATGCTAAAAATAAAACGATTGTCGCACGAACAAACATCAGTTGAAAAAAAGCATCCTAAAAACCGCATTAAATTTCATGGCGGCACTGATTTTCATACTTACGGGGAAAACGTTTTATACTTAACGGTTGAGCCTAAAAAATACGCTCAAAGTGACCTTGTTCTTTTAGCTCAAAAAATTTATACAGAATGGGAAATATCGCCACCTCATTATGCGAACATGGTTAGTAATGAATATGCATATGCGAGTTTGGCTTTTGCATTCGACCCAAAATCAAGACGTTTATATGCTACAACCGTTTTTGGTAACAAATAAATTTCACAATTAAATTTTCTAAACAAATAATTAGGGCGTTCCCACAAGGGTCGGGCTTTTTGTTACAATCTTTTTAAAAGTGAAACACTTTAAAAAAGGATTTTCACTGCAATCCCTAACGCAAACACATAATCCATTCGTTCAACCATTCAATTCATACAAGTGAAAAACCTAACACAATCCTTTGAAACCATTACCAACTATTTCTCACCAAAAGTCATAGCTGAAGTAAACGACCAATATGTAAAAATTGCCAAAATAAAAGGAGAAGATATTCCTTGGCACAACCATGAAAACGAAGACGAACTCTTTTACATCATTGAAGGTAGTCTACTCATGGAAATTGAAAATGAAGCGCCTTTTACTATGCATCAAAATGATGTATTTGTAGTTAAAAAAGGAGTCAATCATAGAGTTTCTGCAGTAGAAGAATGCAAAATTATGCTTATCGAAACCAAAACCACTTTACATACTGGAAAGGTACAAGCAGCTGTTACTAAAAGTATAGAAGAACAGTTATAAAATATAGTGGCTTAGTTTATAAACCCAAATAAGGGAATAAATTTTATGAAAAACACCAAAAAAATATGTTCCCAATACCAATAATTGGTATTTTTGATAAAAAGAGTAAGGCACGAAATACATCTATTGTTCTAGGAGATTATTTTGATAATTTTATTAATGAACAAATCGCTTCGGGTAAATATAGTTCTGTTAGTGAAGTAGTAAGAACTGCTTTAAGAAGGTTTGAAGAAGAGGAATCAAAAACAAAATCCCTCATTAACGAATTAAAAATTGGTGAAAAAAGTGGAAAAGTTAAAGATTTCCATACACGACAATGTAATCAGCATATTTCAATTTTTCATTTAGCCAACCGATAAGGTCATTTTTAAATTTGTTAACTTTCAATTCATCTGTTTTTGCTTGCTTTATCTTTTCAATTATTATTTCACATATATTTTTGTTAAAATAATTATGTCCGCAAACATCAAATTCTACTTCAATGCTTTTATCCCAAGGGTTTTCTATAGGAAAAACCGATTGAAACTCTTTTATTACATAATCAAAATCAGCTGAAGGAATGAAAGCGTCATTTCTTTTTGTTGTTTTATAATTTTCTCCATCACTATTCTCAGGCCATAAAATAAATCCAATTTCATTTCTTGTTGGTAGATTTTCTCTAGTAGTGATAGTAACTTGTTTTGAATTAATTTTATCAATAGCCTTTGTCTTATCATTTTTACATAAATAATAATTCTCTCTAGCAACTTCTATATCACATTCTGTTACAATGCTTATCTCTTTTATATTGTTATTATGAAATTCTTGTTCGCAAGCTTCAATATTACCATTATTCTTTTTTAAAAGTTTTATGGCAATGTCTAAGGAAATTACAATTCTATTTTGTAAAATTTTTATTTTTTCAGTGTCCATATAATTCAGTAATAATTCCTCACATCTTGTAGATCTACAACCTATAACGTTAAGTTTATTATAATAGTTTAAAATTTACGACAAACCCTAATACTCACTAAACTGTAAGTTACTCAAATTCTTATAGATACCATTTTCTATTTCAAGTAACTCTTTATGGGTTCCTTTTTCTACAATTTTTCCTTCATTTAATACTAAAATGGCATCTGCACTTCGTATCGTAGATAAGCGATGCGCAATGATAATGCTCGTTCGACCTTGCATTAAATATTCTAATGCTTCTTGTACCAGTTTTTCACTTTCACTATCCAAAGAAGATGTGGCTTCGTCTAAAATTAAAATACTTGGATTTTTCAATAAAGCCCTTGCAATAGCAATACGTTGTCTTTGACCACCAGACAATTTAATACCACGTTCACCCACTAAAGTATTAAACTTTTCAGGAAAACCGTTTACAAAATCGAAAGCATTGGCTTGTTTTGCGGCCGTGATAATTTCTTCATCAGTAGCATTGGGTTTACCATAGGCAATATTTTCTCGAATACTTCCTCCAAAAAGAATCACATCTTGGGGAACTATACTCATATTGCCTCGAAGGTTTTCTAAATCATAATCGTTGATATTCTTATCATCGATTAAAATTTCTCCTTTATCGATAGCATAAAAACGAAGTAATAAAGATGAAATTGTTGACTTACCAGCACCACTTGGTCCTACAAGTGCAATTTTTTGACCTTGCAGTGCGGTAAACGTTACCTCTTTTAAAACTTCTATTTCTGGACGTGATGGATATGAAAAACCTACGTTTTTAAAGCTTACATTTCCTTTTATCTTTTGAGTCGAATAATTTTGAGTCGCATTTATCTTTTCTGGTACTTCGTCTAACAATTCGAAAACGCGTTCGGTGGCTCCAACTGCTTTTTGAATTTGCGCATACAATTCGGCAATACCTCCAAAGGAAGCTCCTATAAATGCCGAATACAAGACGAACGAAATTAAGTCTCCCACTTCTTTTATTTCACCATTAATACACAAAGTTACTCCATACCAAACTACAGCTACAATAGCTCCAAATAAGCAGAAAATGATAAAAGAAGCAAAATACCCACGGTAGATTCCACCTTTAATAGCCAGTTTCACTACCTCCTGAATTTTTCCTTTATAACGCGCAATTTCGTACCATTCGTTTGCAAACGCTTTCACATTCGAAATTCCTTGCATGGTTTCTTCAACGATAACCTGACTTTCCGCTACTTGATCTTGTACACTTTTAGAAAACTTTCGGATTAAGCGACCAAAAATAACAGCGGCAACGGCTACAATTGGAACAATGCAAAGCATCATTAAGGTCAGATTTAAACTGATAGTCAATAGGAAAATAATACCACCAATGATTAAAATAAACTGTCTTAAAAACTCAGCAATGGTTGTGGTTAAAGTATCTTGAATTTGGGTAATATCCGAACTGATGCGACTATTTAACTCTCCTACTCTTTTTTGAGAGAAAAACGTCATGGGTAACTTGACCAAATTGGTATACAATGCTACACGAATATTTGCCAAAGTATTCTCCGTAAAATTGATGAATAAGGACAATCTGAAAAAGGAAAAGAAGGATTGCAAAAACAAAATCACCATCAACCCTAGAGCGATATTTTGAGCTTGTACTAAATCTTTATTGGCCACACAATTAACCAACATACCTAATAACATTGGGAAAGCCAAAGCCGTTCCACCTGTTAACAATAAAAAAAGCAAACCAAGATAAAACTTCCATTTATGATGAGTTGCATATTTAAAAATTTGAAGTGCTTTGCTTAAAGTGCTAGCATTTAATTTTGATTTGGGTAAATCATTCTCTTGAAATCGTGCCATTTCTTTTTTTAATTTTAATTCCTTTGGAAAGTAGAAACAATTGTTTTGTAATAATAAAAGTTGGTAAGGTTTATTAAATTCCTTTCATTTTTAAATCTGTAGTAACTTCTTGAACCCCATGATACTTTTTACCAAATTGCACCTCAATAGTATAGTCAATCTGGTACAAAGGCAAAACTTCATCAATCTTTTTTTTCTTCATTTCTGCAATTTTAAATTGGTTACGATGGTTGTTCAAAGCACCAAATGCCAATCCTAGCGGAGTTAATCCGATAGCCATAATAATAAAAGGAGTCGTTGAAACTACGCCTTTATCATAGGCATAAGTTCCTAATAAATAACCACCAACAAGTACACCTAAAGCAATGCCTAAAAAAACGACAAAATAAATATACGTTACCGCTTTTTCATTTTTAATCTTTTGGTATTTTATATTAACTTCTTTTAGTTTTGACTCTAATTTATCATGAAAATCAATCTTGCTACAAGTCTTAGTAAATTCAGGTTTCTTATCCGTTAAACCACAAGTAGAACCATTAATTAAATCTATTTTTTGGTGATTACATAAATCGCAATGTCTAGTTATGTTCATTACTTTAACTTTAAAATCTTTAATTGAATACCGTTCGTTTTCTACCACTTCAAATATAAAGCTAAAAATAACATTAGCACCCTTTCAAAAAAAGAAAACTTCCCGAAAAACGAGAAGTTTTTTAATATATTTATACTAAATAAGCAAAAGCTAATTCTTCAACTTACAGACTCGAGTCTTTTAACTTTAGACTTTTGACTTAATTATCTTGAATAATTTGGTGCTTCTTTCGTAATCGTTACATTATGCGGATGACTTTCCCCAATTCCACTGGTTGTAATTCTCACAAAACGTCCTGATTCTTGTAAAGTAGCCACATCTTTTGCACCACAATAGCCCATTCCAGCACGTAAACCACCAATAAATTGTTGCATGCTTTCGTTTAACTCTCCTTTATAAGGTACGCGACCTACAATTCCTTCTGGGACTAATTTTTTAACATCGTCTTCTACATCTTGAAAATAACGGTCTTTCGATCCTTCTTGCATCGCTTCCACCGAACCCATTCCTCTATAGGATTTGAATTTTCTTCCTTCGAAAATAATGGTTTCACCTGGAGATTCTTTAGTTCCTGCTAATAACGAACCAAGCATTACGCAATCTGCTCCTGCTGCAATGGCTTTAGGAATATCTCCTGTATAACGAATACCTCCATCTGCAATTACAGGAACACCACTGCCTTTAATGGCTGCGGCCACTTCTAAAACTGCTGAAAATTGGGGAAACCCAACACCCGCTACTACACGAGTAGTACAAATAGAACCGGGACCAATACCTACTTTAACACCATCTGCTCCATTATCAACTAAATACTGAGCGGCTTCTGGTGTAGCTATATTTCCAACCACTACATCCAATTCTGGAAAAGCGGCTTTGACTTGTTTTAAAACATCAACCACCCCTTTAGTATGACCGTGAGCCGTATCAATAATAACAGCATCAACTCCAGCTTGTACCAAAGCACTCGCTCTTTGCACCGCATCGGCAGTAACTCCTAAAGCAGCAGCCACACGCAAACGACCATAAGTATCTTTGTTGGCAATCGGTTTTTGAGTCAATTTAGTAATATCTCTAAAGGTAATTAGACCTGCTAATTTGTTCCCTTCTGATACCACCAATAGTTTTTCAATTTTATGATCTTGTAAAATTTCTTCTGCTTGTTGTAACGTGGTACCTACTTGAGCGGTTACTAGATTTTCTGAAGTCATTACTTCAGTAATGGGACGTTCGTTTTTCTTTTCGAAACGCAAATCTCTATTGGTTACAATTCCTTTTAATGTTAAGGTATCATCTACCACGGGAATTCCGCCAATACCATGCTCTTTCATGGCTCTTTTAGCATCGCCAACAGTAGCGGTTAAAGGCAACGTAACTGGGTCGATAATCATGCCTGATTCGGCACGTTTTACTTTTCTTACCTCAGCCGCTTGCTGCTCGATAGTCATGTTTTTATGTAAAACCCCTATTCCGCCTTCTTGCGCCATAGCAATTGCCATTGCACTTTCGGTTACGGTATCCATCGCTGCAGATACAATAGGAACGTTTAATGTAATGTTTCTAGAAAATTTTGTTTGAATACTTACTTCACGCGGAAGAACTTGGGAATAGTTTGGAATGAGTAAAACATCATCGTATGTAAGACCTTCTCCGATGATTTTAGTTGTGTGTGCTTTCATCTTGCAATTTAGATTAAATTGCAAGCAAATATAGGAAAAATTTAGAAGTTAGTAAGGAGAAAAGTGAAGTTTTTCTAATAATTTATTTTAACTAGAAATACCATTCTGATAAAATTATAATTCAAAATATTTTTTTTTAATAAAAAAACATTCGAAATAAATTAGGAGTTAAATAACGTTACATTTTATAGATAACACAATAAATTAATTAGTCTCACAATTTTCATTGTAAAAATTAACAATTTGTTCTAAACCGCTACGCATTCTAAACTCTTTCTCTTCTATTTTTTTAAGTAGTTCTGCACAATCAGAAAAATACATCTTTACTTTTTCCTTTAGATTATTGGCTAAAGGAATATAACGTCCTAACATTGTCAATCTTGTATCGGATTTTCTCTTAATATAATATTTTACAACCGTTTGAGTCATTGACATTTCACCAACACCACCTGTATTCACAGTATAAATTTGAGCATATAGTTGCACTTTTTCTCCATTTATAAGCTCTTCTACTTTAATTATACTTGCGTCACTATCGGTTTCAAAAAACCTAAAAATCTTCTTTTCAGCTTTTGAAAATTCTTGTTGTATATAATCAATCTCAGAAAAATCTATAGTGTAAGCATCGGATGCATCGTTTGATTTAAATTTAAATCCCTTCTTTTTTGTTTTTCCTATTCCCTGTAATATTTCACCGTTTTTGAGCACTACTACTGAAGTTCTCATTGGCTCTCCAAATTGAGCTAAAGCATGAAAATGGAATGCTAATATGAAAAGTAAAACTATTTTATATTTCATTTTGAATATATTATTTGGTGTAGAAAGAAAACTTAGCATTTTATTTAAAAAATGCAAATATAGAATAAATTAGTTATATCATATCGGATAAGATTTTTATTCGTTTTCAATGTTTAATTCTTTAATAAAAAGAATTAGTTCTTTGAAAGCAATATCACCAATTTCTTTTGCTCCAATTATATAAGAACTTCCTGTAAATAAATCTAAAAAAAGATTATTTTCAATAATCCTATAACCTTTAACATCTGACCAATTTATTTTAAATTCAAGATTATAACATTTATATATAAAATAATCCTTGTCTAATTCCCAAATTGAAACACTACTCGCTTGTAATTGTTTCTTCATTTCTGAATGAAGAAGTTTATAATAATTCTTTTTATTTTTTCTATATAATTTATAAAAACTATAACAATTTAATACACCATAACCTCCTATTACTAAAAAAAGAAAAGCCAAGCAATTATTTTGCAAAACCATTATAATTGCAGCAAATAAAGAAAGAATATAAAAATAAAAACTTCTTTTATTTTTTTTCAAATTAGCATTCCAAACTAAATTATAGTGTAGCACCATTTGCTCCTTATATATAACTTTATCAAAAGGAATTTCAAATCTCATTTTGTATGTGAATAATAATAATTTAAAGTAAAAATTTTCTCATTTATCTCATTGCTCGAGCAATAAAAAGAATAAGCGCTAAAATTAATCCAATAATTCGGATCACAATCCATACCGAACTATTGGCAGTGCTACCACTTCTTTCTAATTCTTCAACCATTCTTTTTTCCATTTCTTTGTTTTGTATGAGTTTTTTCACTTCTACTTCATCACCTACAAATTTGGGGCAGTTTTCATTAAAATCGGCAAATTCATTAGTTAAACCGCAAAGCAGTCCTCTGCTCATTTCCATTTTTCTGTTTTCACATACTTTGCAAAAGCTTAACTGGTATTCTCTGTTCATTTTACTTTTATTTAAAATTAGTAATGGGTTAAATTTAGGTTTCTAAAACACGAAATTTAGAATAAAGATTTGTAATAATCTAATCGAATTAAAAATAAATTAAATGTTTTTCTAGTAATGTCTTATTTTTAGGTATAGATTCTAGCAGCAGTAAATCTTTCCAAAAGTCCAAAAAACTTAAAATTTTATAGCACCATCTTAAATTTTTATGTCTTAGGGTTAAAATTTTATGTCCTAGAGGTAAAGTTTTATGTACTTAACTTAAAATTTTACGTTACCCAACGTAAAATTTTAAGTCTCTGAGGTAAAATTTTATGTCCTAGACTTAAAATTTTAGGTTCCTGAGGTAAAATTTTAGGGTCTCGAGGTAAAATTTAAAGTAATAGCATTCAAAACTTTTGAATTTGTTGCGCTAGAACATTGGATAAACATCTTATTATAGAAAACAGATTATAGTTAACCGTTATTTAATTTTAGCAAAGATTTTGCCTTTCCAAAACATACTCTTAGAAGGATTTTCGTCATGATGAAACTGCATTTCAAAATCTGCTTTTACTATTTTTTTTTGAAACAATTTTTTATCTATTTTCATTTTGCCTTTATTAGAAGAATAGTTTTTTTTTGTTCCTGTAATACTGTTTAATTCAATCCTTGGTTGACAAATCTTATCCTTAACGATATAAAAATGCAACGTAGAATGAGTAGTCTCATTAGGAAGCGTATAACATACAATAGAATCTTTACTCAACCTTTTCGCAAAAATTTCTGTACAACCAGCAAATTCATAACACCAAGCTTCACATTTCATAGACTGTTTTTTAGAAAATGAAAAATCACCCGTTACCTCATCTTCCCATTGTATATTTATATCGTCAAAAACAAAAAGTGCAGCAAAAACTGAAATCAATATAAAAATGTGTTTCATTAATATTTAGATTAATTTAATAAGTAATCTTGTTGTAAGATATGAAATATAAATTAAAATGAATCCTTATTTTCTTTGCTCTATAGACTCTAATCCATTGTTGGATTCCAATAGTAATTACTAATACTCCCCAAATAAAAATGCCAAAAAACACCACCGCAAATTGTGGCATTCCACAATGAATAGCTTGTTTCTCTGCATCGATAGCAGTAAGTTGTGTGCCTATAAAAATAAATACTACCTCTAGAATTATAGTAAAAGTAGCTATCCTATCTAAATGCCAACGGTTTTTATTCAAAAGAGATCGTGTACCCAAAATAATTTGGAAAACTAAAGGACTCAAGATTAATAAAAGAGAAAATGCAAATGGGTTCATTAATGGAAGGAAAATTTAATTTAGTTTTCTAATTGTAATTTTACGGTATCAATTAAGATTCGATTTCCATCTAATTTATAGAGTTCTCTTGCGTTGATCCAATTTCCATTCTTATATATTAGAATCGTATCTTTTTCTAAATCATACCATAATTCAAATTCTATTTCTTGCTGGTTAGTTGCATGGACTAAAACCAAATATTGATTGTCTTTTACAGTTTCTTCAATAGCAACTTCGGCATTAATTGCTTTTAAAGCAATATGATTCTTCCAAAAATTAGTACCATTAAATTCAGGAATTACTACAAATAAGAGTTTTCTTTTACCTATTTTTAACTTAGGAAAATCTTTATATTCGGGATACCAACTTTTGAGTGTTACTTTTGGCTTTTTCTTCAATTTAATAGTATCCTGTCCATAACTACTATTTGTCAAACCAAACAGTAATAAACATAAAAAAATAATTCTATTTACTTGCATTTGAATCGATTAAACTTTAAACTAATTACTAAATAATTATTTATACGGAAACTGTAGTGTTAATTACTAAAAGCCTTTCATATTGCTATTTAAACTCCAATTTCTTTTAAAAAAAAACACTATTATCAGATGCTCCTATAGCTCTATATTGTGAGTCTTACAAAAAAAATAAGGATCGCATTTTGAAACTTCACAACCACCCAAATGAATTTTCCCTTTTTTTGCTTTTTTTATCATTATTTTTGAAGGTAGACCATACACTATTGGTATTATATTATCTGTATGACTACCAACACATTTTCTAGGCTTGTTTTTAAAATAGGTACATGGTCCAGGATAGTTTATATCAATAACTAAATCTTTTTCATCAACAATTATATTTTCTATAATCATATCTTTTTCCCCAAGATGATTAATAACAACTTTGTAATTCCCAGAAGGTATTTTTTTTACTAATTTATAATTACCAAGACTATCAATCTGAGAACCTGTAAGAATTGAATCTTTTTTTTTGAGTAAAACAGTAATATAATGATAATCATAATCTGTATCCGTGAGAAAAATTCTTCCTGACAACTGATTTTGACTAAATCCTGCGAATGATATTAAAATACATATTATAATTTTGCTAAGATTCATTTTTATGAAGTAATGTTTATACAGTTTTTTCAAGTTATCGCATAACGTCTCGCAGTTTTTTGGCTTGGTGAATTCCATAAAAAGATCATTTTATTAAAGATAAAATTTCTTGCGAGATTAAAACTGTATTTACTAAAAATTTGCAATAGCGCATAAACTGTGTTATAGGTATCAACTTTTAAAAATATGCTTTTAAACTCCTATTCTAATTGTTTTCCTTTTAATTATTTTACCTTCTTTACTAGAACGATGATATAAAAAAACACCTATTGATAATAAAATTGATACTGTTATAATAGAATCTTCAATGCCAATTCCTCCGCCTGTAAACAAAACTGGACCTTCAAATTTAGCATGAATAATTTTACCCATATCCTCTAATCCTGTAAGGTTTGAACCATAAAAAGGTTGCGCAAAATTCCAACCTAAATGAAAGAAAAAAGGCAACCAAACTCTTTTAGTATATACAAAAAGCATTGACATGGTAAATCCCCAACACAGCGACATAAAAAAGCTAAACCAAGTGGTGTTTGGATTAAAAATATGATACGTTTCAATGATCATTATGATTAGAATGGCAAGGTTCGTTCCCAACCAGTTTTCTAGTTCGCGTAATACTAAACCTCTGGTAAAAAGATCTTCAATTAAAGCAGCAACAACCAGTGTCATGAACAATTTAAAGGAATAATTATCACTACCTATACTAATAATTTGATAGTATCCCAATAGATATAAAATAAAAATTGATACTGAAATAGCAGCAAATCCAATTAAAAAGCCACCAAACATTTCTTTGGGTAAGTGTTTTATTGAAAGTTCTTTAACTTCTCGTTTTTCATACCAGCGAAATAAAAAATAGTAACTTGAAAGTAGTACCAAAACAGAAACCAGATGGATGAATGGGTCGGCCGTGTTTTTGTCTTCGATTACGCTATAAAATAGTGGTTTTGATACAAAATTTTGTAGTACTACAAAAAGAGAAAAGCAAAACGTTATTCCCACAATTATTTTTGTAATTGGGAAATACCAAATTTTTTTGAGGGATTGATTCATAATTTTGATTGATTGATTGATTGATTGGACGGAGACAATGGAAGATTGTTACAAGAAAATAAATTAAAATTTTCTGGCTTTTTTAAGCTAACCGCTATCGTTTTAGAACTTGGAGATGTTGGGAGTTTGAAAACCTATTATTGCTATTGAAGATACAATTTCTTGAGAAATGCAAACAAGAATTCTCTGCAAAATTCGCAATCTTTTTACAAGCTAATAATTATGTGAAGCGTTAGTTATCTATTGCAGCAAAAAATTCTTTACGACCTTTTTTAGATAATTTCCCCCATTTATATGTTCTTCTGAATGGATAAGTGTCTATAAACTCATTTTCTTCATCAATTTCAGTTATTGCAATTATGTTGTCTTGGTCATCTAAAAATAGGAGCTTTCGATTATATGCTACGGTAGTTTCTCCCCAAATATACGAACTCGAATCGGATAGTATTTTAGCAAGGCGTTGTGCTGTATGTTTATCGATTTCCTTTGGTAAAAAGAAAGGGTTATTATAACATTTTGCTTTAGCAACTTTGTTTATGAATTCTGATATTACTTTTTGATTCTTTTGTACATCATTACTATAAGTATCTCGCCAATTATTTTGATTTGCTTCTTCTTGGTTTTTTGATAATACTTCTTCTATTTGTCTAAAGTTTGGATAGGCAAAATAATTATAAGCTAAAAATGATAGTATAATGAATAGAACTATTAAGATTATTTTTTTCATAGATTGTATAAAAGTTTCACATAGAATATAATCTATTCACTCTTCTTATATTTTCCTTCAAACGGACATCGCATTCCATGAAAGTCACAATTATCTTCTTTTAGTATCAATTCATTGTCTAGTAAATTAAATTCGATTTTTTTGCATGCTTCTGTTGAAAAAATTCCATTCTGTAAATCTATTAATTTTACAACTCCTTTTAAGTAACCTAAGCATCCCGACTCTGTTCCATTTGATATTTCAAAAAAAAATAGTTCTCCAAGGATATTTTTTAAGGTAACGGAGCCCAAATATTTTTCAGAATTAAACAAATCTTCATAGGTTCCTTCAATTTGAAGAATATCCTCTGTTACTTTTATTTGCTTGTCTGACGCAATAGTCAATTCACATTTTAATCTTTTATCTTTTGTTTTGTCAACCCATTTTCCAACAAAACTAGTGTCAGTTACTTCTCCAATAAATCCTATTTTAAATTCAGGTTCATAATCACTAGATTCATTTAAAATAAATTTAGTTCCTATCACTTGACCTTCTAATACAATTTTTGTCTTGTATTTTTCGTAATAATAAAATCCTCGTACAGTATCATTTTCAATAGCTAAAGTCATAGCTATAGGATATTTTTCAGAAATGGAGCCCGTCAATTGAATACTTCTTCTATTTGTTTGAGCAACTAAATTAAAGGTCAATAATAGTCCTAATAAAATCAACATACTGTTTCTCATATATAGTGTGTTTTGAGTTGTACACAAAGATTTAGTGTAAAACCTCTAATTCGTTCATTTTATTTCTATTGAAGGATTAAACCACTACTTTTTATATATATTGTTGTGGTGTCATTTATTATTTTAGAAAATCTTTAAATTAGTCAAACTGTAAATTATCCTTCTACTTGTAATTAATTTTTCTTTTGACAATTTTTTCGGTATCCTTACTCCTTATAAACTCTATCTCGATCCAATTACCTGAATTGTCATACTTAAATTTGTTTTTAGTAAACACCTTACCTTTTGAAAATTCAATAACTTCAACTAATCTATTATCCTCGTACTTATATTCTATTACATTCTTAGATTCATTGTCAAATATTACCTTTATTAGATTATTGTTGTTGTCATATATATATTTTTCAAGGTTTGTATATTTTATTGTTCCATCATCTTTATTAATAATAGTAAATGTCGTTTGGGTTTTGTTACCTGATTTATCATATAAATGTTCCATTTTTTTATCATACGTCCCATAATTATTAAAAATTTCATCTTTCCTCGTATTATATTTAAAATCAAAACTTATAAGATATTTATTCATTAAAATAGATTCTCTAATAATATAGTTGTCATTATCCACACGATATGTATACATTTCATTATCAGGATTTATAGTGTCTTTTTCTGAATAATATATCCTTTTTATTATATCATTTGAATAGTTAAACTTTTGAATAGTGACAGTTTTTTCCTTACCTAGATATGTAGTTAATATATTACTTAATCTTCCAGAAGAATCATAAGTCATTACTTTTTCAAGTTGCTCAGGCAGTAATGAACTGTCTTTATTCACAACTTTTATTAAATTAGTCATTATTTTTCCATCTTTATACTTTAAAAAATGAGATTTAAATAATGTTGTGTCTGTGGGCTTAAAACTTCCATAATTATCTATTTGATATTCATCAATTTGCAAGCTATTAACAACATCTGAATCTATTAGAAAGTCAACTTTATATTCGATTTTTCTATAAGGAATACTAACAAACTCTTCTGTTTTCTCCTCAAAAGTCTGTGAAAACATATTAAAACTAAAAGTAACTAAGATTAATAGAGTTAACTTTTTAATTCGCAATTGTATGACATTTTTCATTTACGTTATTCGTTTAATTTTAAAAGCACCACAATATTTTACGACTAGAAGTAGTAGCGTAAACCATTACCAAGTCCTAACAAATATAGATTTATTTTAGAAAACTCGTAGACAAATGGCCTTTTTAATAATACCATTTTGCATTCTTTTCTTCTACCTCCTTCTTTCTGTATTCAGCAATCTTAAGGATAAGATTTTCAGGCAAAGGATTATTGAATGAAAATTGAACTGAATCTTTTTTAGTTATGTATTCCGTAAGTTCTTTTTCAAAGGGTTTCAACGCAGGTCCAGTTGGAATAAAACTCAAGTGAGATTTATGTGCAGAATACGCGAAAAGTATCGTTTCTAATTCGAATACTGGTTTTCCCCATTTCAATCCTTCTTTTGCTTTTGGTGCAACGCTTTTTAAAATCGAACGCAATTCTTTTATTTTCAATTGTGCGTTCTCAGGTAGTTGTTCAATGTACTCTTCAACGGTTTCAGGTTTCTTCTTATCCATTTGTTTTTTTATTTATCACGTTTCTAAAATTACACACAACGGTTTTAGGCTATGCGTTCGGCTGGGTTTCGGAGTACAAAACTCTAAGTTTACATGTCAGCCCGTCTGAAGGAAAAACTTGTTAGTAGTCCGTTATTTTGTCTTCTCTAGTAATTTTTCCATTACTTTTTTCTTAAATGCTTCTTCGTCCAAATTTAAGTCTTCAGGTTTGTACAATTCAAAATGCCCTATGTTTTTGTGTTCGGTTGATAATTCATATGCAAATGAAATTTTTCTCATTGTCGATACTGAAGCACACAATTTTTTATGCTTTATTTTTTTTGAAAGTCGATATTTTTTGTCAACAAGCTTCACTTTTCCTTTATGAAATTCAATGCTTATACTGTCATTCTTTTTATTTAATACATTTAGGCTTTCTAAAGGAATTGTCATCTGCCTCAATTCTGCATAAGACAATCAATACCGATGATGAAACAATTCATATCTCACGTTACTATCGTTAACTGTAATCACAACGTCAAGATGTCCTGGAAAAAATTTAGAGCCTTTTTTGGAAGTAAAAGTGTCTTGCGAATAACTATTTAAGATGTACTAATGTAAGTAATAGTATTGTCAGTTTAATTTTCATCCTATTTCGTATTTTAAAACACCCTATAACGTTCCGAGGCTAGGCACAGTGCGGCTGCATAAAACGATTATTCCTTGCTAAGGTAAGATTTTCCAGCGGAAAATTGAAGGTGTTGTTTAAGTAATAGTAGCTATTATACTAAACTGCTGTTAGCGGTAGTTTTTTATCATTGAAATGGCTAAATCTTCTTTGTTTAAAATGTTTGAATACCAAAATCCTCTTCCCCATGTTCCTTTACCAAAATACTCTTCGGGATATTTAAAACTTAGAAGTGTTGACGTTCTACTTTTTAATCTTGAAATTTTTTGAGTCATTGAATTTAAATCGGAAAATACTAACATTTCAACTTTTGATTCATCAATTTTAAGCATTTTAATTTCCAATCCATTGATGATTCTGTCTTTGTTTTCTTGACAAAGTTCTTCAATATCAATCTTTAATTGGGCCATTGCTTTTTCTTTAATTAAAAGGGGGCTTTTTTGTGTATCCTTATTTACATATGCAATTTGTAACTCATGAGATAAGTTACAACTTATATCATGATTTTTTAATTCTACATAAATGTCTGTAAGTTTTTGCCAATTACCATTTTTATCCCACACTGGATATTCGCCAAATGTTGTCCAAATAATATGAAATAGCTGTTTATTACCCATAGTTTTTGAAATTACCGCAAATGCTTTGTTACCTACTGCGCTTTCTTTTCGATATTTTATGCAAAATATAAATTTTATCATTTGCCCAAACTTTAATTGTGTCTGGTATTTCAGGAAGTCTTTCAGATTTCTTACTTTCTTCTACATTTTTCGCATGTTCTTCTTCCCACTTTATGATTTCGGATAAACTCCTTACATATTCAACATTTATATTTATTAATGAATATTTCGTGTCAATCTCAAATTCAGCAGTTCTTTTTTAATCTTTAAAAAATAATGCCGCACTTTGAATTTTAGAGTGCCTTGGAATTACACACAAGTTAATTTTAAAAATACTGTCTCCATAAATTGATTCGGAATCATATTCTGCTGAAGATGAAGTTGGCTTTAAGAATTTTCCATCGATTTTTAATTCAACGTTTTCTCTTTTTCCGTAATAGTAAATTTGTGTCAGACGGCTCGAATCAGACTCAATATCTTTTTCTATTTCTAAAATCCGATTTCTAATTTTTTCTTTATACTCAGATTTCATTACTTTCCAATTCCAAGCAAGCTCTTTATTATTTACTGTATCAATGTTTTTTTCGAAACGCACTTTAATATCAGATTCAGATATTGGTTTGTATTCAAATTCTTGACTGTAAAGGTCCCTTCCGAATAGCACTATCAATATTAGAGTGATTTTTTGCATTGTTGGTAACGGTTAGCCGCTTGTAGCAGTTGCGTAAAATTATAACAAAAGATTACAAGTACAAAACTCCTCGTGTAATTTTCGAATACTCGAACACTTTGTACAAACTGGCTTAGCAAAATTCCCAACACAAGCCTAGCCTAGTAATTTCTTGTAACTGCTTTTAGCTGTTTTTTTAATTTATGGCAATTTAGATAATAACAGATTTAAACTTTCAATTATCAGATTGGGTTCATCATTCATTATATAATGACTGGAGTTGGTTGTCTGAATATGAGTAAAATCGGTTACTCCATTATTTAAAAGTTCGTGTGCATTGTACCAATCTTGTCGTGTTTTATTGTAGGCTTTGTCAGCATTTATATTTGTATCGTCTTGTTTCATACTTGTTAAAACTATAACAGGTACATTTGGCAAATTTTCAAGTGTAGCCATATATTGTGCATCTTCAATCAATTGCTTTGCCTCCATTTTTGAACCAACACTTTTAAGACCGACTAAAAATGTTATTAAGTTTTCTTGCGTTTGTGAAGGACGATTAAAATTTTCGTGTGAAGGATCTATAAATAATAACCCTGCTATTTTGGCAGGATTCTTAATAGCGTAATCTCTAATGATAAAACCTCCTAATGAATGCCCAACGAGTATTACTTTTCTTCCATTTGAGAATTTATTAATAGTACTATCAAGTTCTTCACTCAATTTTGCAATATTTCTTGGTGCTGTACCTTTTTTCGATTTACCATAACCAGCTCTATCATAAAGTAACACATCAGATTTGCTACTAATTTTTATTGCTACACTTTTTTTGTCCCAAATAGTGTGATTATCTCCAAGCCCAGATTCAAAAACCATTAAATATTTTGTGTTATGAATTATGGAATAGGCAGTAAGATTATGAGTTGATAAGTCAATCTTTGTTTCTTTATAACTGGTTCCCGATTGCATTATTTTATTTGAGCAAGAAGAGATAAATAATAAGGGAGCAATAGTTAAAAATATATTCTTCATGTGGTTGTCTTTATTTAGCTTCAAGAATCAGTTTGGTTATATTATCCCATAACTGATAAAACTTAAATATTTTTGGGTCATTATCATCTAACGACCAAATGTTTGTTGCAAGTGTAATCGTGATTCCCTTTTCAGGAAAATACCATGCTTCTGCTGCTGCACCAGCGCCAGAACCATTATGACCAATAGCAAGTTGCCCTGTTGGAATTCTATAGAATGCCAATCCCATACCATAATAAGATTGCCCTAATGTATTGTCAGGCGCTGACATTTCAGCTAATGAAGTTGCATTTACTAGTGTTTTATCTTGTAATAGTAATTTGTAAAATTTAGCAATATCATTAGTTGAAGCAATAATTCCATCATCACCAATTGATGATTTTACAATTCCAAATTGCAAATCAGAAATATCAGTTGTTTGATTTGGAATTATTGATGAAGAATAACTAGATACAGTATTTGTAGGTTCTGTGGTAGAACTATATTGTGGAACATAGAAAGTTTGAGTTAAATCATATTGATTAATAATATTATTTGTAATATAATCGTGATGATTCTCGTTTGTTACACTATCAATTATTAAAGCTAATAAATGATAGTTTATATTGGAATATTCATATTGAGATCCAGGTGTGAAGTGGGCGGGTCTATTGTAAACATATTGTAAAATTTGACTACTTGGCATTGGCAAAACTCCTGTTTGAGCATCTATAAAAAATTGTGGATCATCTAAATAATCTGCAATTCCAGATTTCATATTTAATAATTGTTTTACAGTTATTATGTTCCCGTTTGTTATATTATTACAAATTGTAGGAGCTAAATAGTTATTGATAGTCGAATTTAAATTGATTAATCCTTGCTCTTTCAATTTTAGAATGGCAACAGCAGTAAATGTTTTAGAAATACTGTGCATATAATTGAGGGTATTTGTCGTATAATTTGCATTTGTAGTTAGATTTGTTTTTCCAGCAAAAAGTGTATAATTATAGCTGTTAGATTTGACAGATATACTTAATCCTGGAAAGTCATTTACTACTGCATTATTTATAAGTTCTTGAACTTTAATTTTTGCTTGGTCTGGTGTTAAAGAATTATTTTCTTCCTCTTTTGAACAAGAAAAAGTTAAAAACAAAATAGAAATTGCAATTGTAAGTTTTGTGAATTGTTTCATTTTTTTTGGATTTATATTTTCAGCAAAAATCTATTAAAAATGAAGTGCAATTGTTCGTATTTATAACTTGGAACCTAATTGTTTATAAACTAGCACTTGTTTTATTGCTGTTTAAATTCTGATGGGGTTTGTCCTGTGACTTTTTTGAATGTAGTATTGAAGACCGTTTTAGAATTGAAACCAACTTCAAAACCAATACCTAACAAACTCAAATGAGCCATTTTTGGGTCTAGTAAAAGCTTTTTTGCCTCCTCAATTCGATATCGATTCACAAATTGGAAAAAATTTTCATCAAAACCTTTATTAATTAGATAAGAAAGAATATGTGGGGAAACATTTAACAATGATGCTAACTTTACAAGACTTAATTCGTTATCTAAAAAAGGTTTTTTGGAGCTAATTAATTCTAACAATTCAATTTTTAGTTCTTCTAATTTTTCATCAGTAAGTAGTTTTTTTCTGTTATCTTCAGGTAATGCTTTCTCAGCAATAATAGTTTCTATTTCTTCTTTTTCAATTAAATTATATGGAAATATTTCTTTTTGTTTCAGCCAATAATAAGCAATATATAAAATACCAATAAGATATAGTAAACTGCTACCTAGATTAAATATTGAATTTGTATCCGACAATTTAAACACTATATCTCCAACCCAAAAAACTGCAATTACAAATACGCTTATAATAATATTTTTCAACCATTTTAAATCTACATTTTCAATTGTCGAATTGAAAGATTGAATGTTTTTTTGATGTTTAATAATTTTTATAAATGCCATAATGCAATATGGTACTACTTGAAGACTAAAAATAATATTAAATACTATAGTTACATTTGCAACAGTTTCAGGATTAACTTCTTCTGGCTCTACATATGCTTCAAAAAGATGAGACATTAGAATAAGAAGAAGCATCAAAAGGGCAAAGAAAAAGTGTAGAAACTCTATTGTTTTCCATTTCTTAATAGGTGCTACAAAATAAGAAACGCTTAAATAAAAAATAGGTGAAATTACAAAACTTGATATGCTTATTATTTCAATAAAAATGTCATCTTCTTTTAGTAATTTAGTAAATAAAAGGACATTTTCTAAGAACAGTAAGAAAATACAAAACACAAAAGTACCAAACCACTTATTTGCTTTAGTATTAACTTTGTTAGTGTTTACAAAGATTATAAAGGCTAATAAAAATGCTGCTCCGCTAAGAATAAAATCTATTAAATTTATCATTTAAATACTAATTTATACTTGTAAAAGTACAACTTTTAAACTTGGATATTCAAGTTGTTGATTTGTCCGCGATTTTTTGAAAATAACAGCTAATTCATTTATAAGTCTAAAATTGTCAAACCCATCCCATACACCTATAATCCGTTAGATAGGTCTAATAACAGTCAGCCTTTGATGTTCAAAAATAACAATTATACATTACAAATCATCAAAAGGGCTTTATATAAAGACAAAACTTCTTCTTACCGAACCATTTCATAAACTACCTAATCTTCAAAACAGGTAATTCTACCCTAGTTTCAAAAAACAATTTAACGGAACTTAGCTTCAATAAAATTACTTACAACAAACAGTTAATTTCAAAACATGATGAACTTTAAACAAAAACTACAAGAAATTACCGAGAAACCAGATGTAATTCTGATTATCACAGACGAACAACGTGCAACTCAACATTTCCCTCCTGGATGGGAAAAGGAAAACCTAAAGACCCTAACGTTCTTAAAGGAAAACGGCTTTAGTTTTGATCGGGCGTTTTGTAATACGTGTATGTGTTCGCCCAGTCGTACGACTTTGTTCACAGGCATTTATCCTGCGAAACATGGGGTAACACAAACGCTGACGGAAGGTGGTTTACTTTCGCCTCAGGAACCTACTTTAGATACTTCTTTGCCTAATTTAATGAATACGTTTTGGGCAGACGGTTATGATGTACAATACCGTGGAAAATGGCATATGAGTAAAGGGGTAGCACCAACTGGTACAAAAACCAATTATGAGAGTTTAACCGCAGCGGATATTTCGTTATACGGTGCTATGGGTTGGATTGCTCCTGATGCAGGTGAAGATGTGAATCCACTGAATTTTGGAGGAGGTTATGCGAATCACGATGCACGCTATACGGCTGAAGCCATTCAATATTTACAAGAAGTAAAGGAAAGACGTAAAAAAGGAGACCACAAACCGTATTTATTAATTCTTTCATTGGTGAATCCGCACGATGTATTGGCGTATCCAAAAACAGCTGGAACTTGTGGGTATCATCCGGATAGTTGGTTAAAAAGAGACATTGGTTTACCCGATACCGAAGGGGAAAACTTATTACTGAACAAAAAACCGATGGCTCAAGAACAGATTAAATTGAATATGGCTGTGAGTTTGGGCGAAATTATCTCTGAAGAAGACAAATTGAATTATGTGAATTTCTACGCGTCTCTTTTAACGGAAGTCGATAAAGAAATTGGTCGTTTTGTAGACGAATTGTACAAAAAAGATGAAAACGGTAAGCGTTTAGCAGATTCGGCTTTGGTGACCTTTACTTCCGATCATGGCGAAATGGGCTTGGCACACGGTGGTTTGCGTCAGAAAACGTTTGTGGCTTATGAAGAAGCCTTGCGCATTCCCTTAGTCATTTCCAATCCGATTTTGTTTGAAGGAGCGGAAAAGAAAAACTCCATGAGTTTGGCAACTTTAGTGGATATTATGCCGACGCTCTTAGAAGCTGCAAATGTTTCCAATGCACCAACAGGTTTGGCAGGAAACAGTTTATTACCGATTATTGAAGAAGACAAAGCGGTTCAAGATAGTATTTTATTTACCTATGATGATATTAAAGCGGGATCTAATAGCAATTGGAACATTGTAAAAGCTGCCAATCGCATTCGATGCATTCGTACCGAAAAATGGAAATATGCCTATTATTTTGATGCTTTTGGTGCGTATTACCAACAATATGAATTGTATGATTTAGAAAACGATCCATCAGAATATACCAATTTAGCTTATGATCCAGATTATGCCGCAATCCGACAAGAATTAGCCGTGCAATTGCATCATTTAGAAATTGAAAAATTAAGAGTGCATACGCCTTCTTATTAATTAGACTAGGGGTTTAAGTGAGTCAAGGCTGTTACAAAATACGAGATTACGCCATAATACTACCACTCGTATTGGGACAGCCTTACTTTTTTAAAATTTATTTACCAATTTATTTAAAAAGCGAGAATGTCTAATAACAGTAATCGTCCAAGTTAACATGCATATAACTCCAAAAAATAAACAGGAAAACAATAAACTTTTAAAAAATAAACTTATCATCAAAACAAAAAAGAAATTAAAATAAAAGACTCTCTTCATTGAGATATGATAAATTAGCTGACCAGAAGTGTTATCTATTTTAAAATATCCTTTATCAACATTTGTCATGAAATGATTTCGAGATTGTTTATTAAAAAGTGCGTTTTTAAAATGAATTTCAGAATTCACTATCAATACGTTATCTACCAATGCTTTTTCTAATGCGAGATGTATACTAGCATTTAAATAATTTATTTCTAGAGTTTTTTTTTTTATTTTTCTTTTAAAAGTATGTGTTATAGGAAACATTTTAATTAGATTTCAACCTTTTTATACAAAAAATTAATGCATTGTTTTTAGTAGTAGCATTGTTTTTAGTAACAAAAATAATGAAGTAGATTTACGTATAATCAGCTACATCAAACGGTACATAAAAAATATTTTCTTTAAAACGCTCTCCTACTTTTTCTTGTCTGGTAAAATACAGTCTTTTTTCTTTTTCCTGTACGAACAGATAGAAATTAATACTAGTAAGCATCAAAAATTTAACACATAAAAAAACAACAAACCCAGCAATACCAAGGCAAGAACCTAAAATTTTAGGTCTTTAGGGTAAAATTTTATGTCTACTAACCTAAAATTTTAGGTCTCTAGGGTAAAATTTTACGTCCACCCACCTAAAATTTTACCTCTCTGGGGTAAAATTTTACGTCTACCTACGTAAAATTTTAGGTTCTTGCGTTAAAATTTTAGGTTATGGAACGTAAAAAAGGAATATCGTACTAATTGGGAAATACTTGCTATCGATGTTGGTCAATTAAAATAGCATTCCCATCAGGATCGGTTAAGGTAATGTATTCTGGTCCTTCAGTCGTTGCATCCGCTTGACGGGTCAATTCAATATCGGATTCTTGCAATTGCTTTTGGATTTCCCTAACATCGTCAAAAGAATCGATTGGTTGTGCGTTGCCATCCCAACCTGGATTAAAGGTCATGATGTTGTGATCAAACATCCCTTGGAAAAGTCCGATAACCGCATTTTCATTTTTTAAGACAATCCAGTTTTGATCGATGTTACCTCCTTTGTAAGTAAACCCTAATTTTTCATAAAAGGCTTTGGATTTATGAATATCTTTCACCGCAAGACTGATGGAAAAAGCACCTAATTTCATATGTATCTATTTTTAGTTAAGACTATAAATTTAATGCTTTTACAAGTAAAAAATCAATAATTTGATACTTCTTTTCCGACAAACAAGTAGCTTTTACATTACAATTTTAAGTATTAAACACAACCTCTAAAAGGATACTGAGGCTTCCATGGGGTAGTTAATACATTTCTACTAAATTTCAAAATTGTTGCTTCCGATTGAATACTGAATTTAATTTGAAACCTAACTTTATCATAAAAAATAGTATCCACATGAAGAGAAAAATCACCATTTAAGGCTTTTTCATCAGAAATTAAATAAATCATATGATTGCCTTTATTTCCTCTTTTCGTCTTATATGTAGCGGTAATTTCTTTGTTTAAAACGGATTCGATATGCAATGAATCTTTCCATTCATTTACATACACCTTATTATATTCTTTAGGGAAAAGTTGATTCTCTTTTTTTGCGGAATATATTTTTTCTCCTTGTAAAACGAGTTCGTCCAAATCCCAATTTCCTTCTATATTAACGGTATCAGGAGTATAAAATGCTAAATACAAAACACCGCTAAAGAAAAATAAAACGAGGACATATTTTAAAATTTTCATCATTGATTTTCAATTTGCTCTCTCATTTTTTCAATATCAACTTTTTCTTTCATTCTTTTGTGCTATGAATACTGGATTGAAATAGTTTTATATTTACAAACCTAAACTATTTTTTAAAACTAATTAAGGAACAAGTAAAATTATTCTAAATAAAAAAAGCCGTAGCTGAACTAACAAAACAGCTACGACTCTTTTATGTAAAACGACTTATAAAAGCAGTTTTAAATTGGTCTTTTATAATGAATTGATAAAGTCAATTACTTTTTGGCGTTCGGCTTGACTTAAATTTTTAAAATTGGTTTTCGCTGTAGCTGCTTCTCCTCCATGCCATAAAATCGCTTCTTCCACATTTCTAGCTCTACCATCGTGTAATAAATAGGTATGGTTGTTTACGGTTGGTATCAAACCAATGCCCCATAAAGGTGGTGTTCTCCATTCGTTCCCATCTGCTAAATAATCAGGAGCGTTATCGGCTAATTCTGGTCCCATATCATGTAATAACAAATCGGTATACGGACGAATAATTTGATTGCGAAAGGCTTCAATATAATACGTACTACTCGTTGTCATTTTGGGTATATGACATTTGGCACACTCGATACTATTAAAAATTTCTTTTCCTTCCAAAACGGTTTGGGACTCATAATTTCGTCTGGCTGGTACCGATAAAGAACTCGAATACAAGACCACTTTATCCAAGGTTTCATCTGTGATTTCAGGTGTACCCCCATTTGGAATAGAAGCACCATTGTAACCCGTAGGAATGTTTTCATTGGGAAATAAAGAAGAAGTTATCCCGATATCACCAGAGAAAGCACCCGCAACTTGTTGTTTCACATTCGGTTGATTGGCTTTCCAACCAAATCTACCCATTTTTGTGGTTTGCGAAGCCACATCAAAAACATAATTTGCTTTCCCTGAAATACCATCACCATTTGCATCTGAAACATCTTGATAGCCTAACAAAGTCGCTTCAGGAATCGCTTCGAGTAATCCCATTCCGACCATTTGATTGGCAATTCTAGGAGAAACACTTACCGAACCCGATAAGGCACCATAATTCAGATTTACAATAGTATAGACTGGTTTTCTCAATTCTACTTGCGTTCCATCGGCATAGGTTTCATAGAAATATTGGTACGAAATTGTATACTCCCCTTCTTTATCCTGACCTAGAATTGCGACATCTTGCAATTGATTACCATAGGTTGTTTCAGGTAAATATCCACCATGTGTATCAGTTTGTGGTAAATTCAAACGCAACAATAAACCTGTACCTAATTCCCCATTATACATAGGTGGTCTTCCTCTACCATCTTTAAAATGGCAACTCGAACAAGAAATAGCATTGTAAAAAGGTCCTAAACCATCTCGAGCGGTTGCACTAGCAGGCGCAGCCACCCAACTTTGCCTAAAAAAGGAATTTCCAATACCAAAATCAGATTGTTGTTCGGCTGTTAAATGTGAGGAGAAAAATCCGAAAGCTTCTTCAGACACATTAAAAGAAGTTGCATTTTTACCTCCAGAATATTGCTCGTCTGCTTCAGGTATCAATTGATAGGTTTCACTATCTTGATCTGAAGAACAAGAAATAAAAAGTGAACTTATATATATTAGTCCAATAAAAACACTTTTATAGCTGTGACAATTCATTCGTTTTACATTCAAATTTTGGAATGAATTACTCTATGGTAATTCCTAAACTTTGTGCGGCTGCTTTTAAATTAGAGCCCATTAATTGCATGGCATCTACTGCCGCTTTCACTTTTGCACCTTCTGTAGCCGTAGGCCCGTCTTGGATTGCCATATCGAAAGGGATTAGAGTAGCATTCGTTTTTAATTTAGCATCTGCAATCGCTTCATTTACCTCGTTTGCTAAATTGAAATTACTTTCCCTTACTAAATTTTCTAACGAAACACCCGAAATGGTTCCATAATCGCCTTGATACACATTGATAGCACCTTGTAAATTTTGACGAATATCTCTGTGCGTATTGTCACTAAAACAAGAATGTTCGTCTTCTTGATCTTGATTGTATAAAGCAACATTAACTCTTTCTATAGCCAATTCAGAATAAACTAAAACAATAGCCCCTGTAAACATTTTTTTAATAGCTTCATTCTCATCTAAATTCAAGAAATAGTTTCTATAGGTTCCGTTTGGTTTCCATTGATCCACCAAATACGATAAATGATCGGTAAGTAAGTCTGCGCAAATGTTTAAATATGCTCTTCTTCTATCTTGATTAGCAGCAGTACCAGCGTCAACAAAATCAGTATAAGGTCTTTGACCTGCTAAATTAGCAGATGGAGCGGTTAAATCTTGTCCCCATAAAAGGAATTCGATAGCATGATAGCCTACGCTAATATTTTTTTCCCCACCTTCTTCATTTAAACTTTCCAATAAAGCTTTAGAAAGTGTAGGATAAGTAGCTGTATTATTTATAATACCTGCTGAAGGAGCACCGTCTACATAATCGATAAAATTTTCGTCTAAAGGCCATGCATTCAGCATCGATTCTGGACCATTTGCGTCATCTATAGGTCCATCAATAAAACGAAAAGCTTCGGTAGTTCCATAACTTTCTCTTGCGGTTTGCCAAGCCATTTTCGCTTGATTGAATAACGTTTGTGAAGGTGCTGTAGTGAAATTCGTTATTGCAGTTTCAAGAGCTACTGCATCATTATAGGCTTGCACATAATTAGCATGTACTATTTCAGCATAATTTTGAATCACTTCTGTTTTAGATATTCTTTGAATGGCTTCCTCGTCATCTTGACAAGAGTTAAAAGCAAGTGCAATAGTAGTAAGTAGTAATAATGGCTTAAAAAATCGAACTTTTTTCATGGGTTTAAATATTTTATAGTAAGAAAAATGCAGTTTACATTTAGTACAGGGCAGCCTAATTCTAAAGGATGCTACATTTACTTCCTATGTAATTAATAATCCCTGCAAAATTATTATTATTTAGATTTAATACAAATAAAAATAAAGTTATTTTTAAGCATTTAATGATAATTTAATGTGCAACAAGAATTATAGCCCCTTTTAAATAGTATTAATCGACTATTTTTCGAAGTAATCGTTGCAATAATCATTATAATAGAACACGATATCAGGAATGGTATCGACATCTAATTCTTTGTTTTTAATTTTCTCGATTAAAGTGGGACAATCTGAAAAATATTCAGGAGCCATTTTTTTAAATCGATCTGCTAAATTGATGGCCACATCTTCGTTTACTCTTTTGACATAATAGGATTCCGAATAATCGTATTTACCAACTGGTCCAGCACTAACGCCATTGCTTCCAACTGTAAACCCAATACCCACTTTCATACCATAAAAATTATCCTTATACAAATTAAGGTTTCCTCTTTCGATTACTTCCATTAAAACAGGCTTCTTTTTATTTTTAATTGAAACATATTCATATTCTTCTGAAAAGCCATAACCTTCAAAAACAATTCCTGACACCATTTCAGAATCCCATTCAGTACTTTCGCTTTTTTGATCGACTCTAAAATAAATTTTATCTTTTTTTATTTCTCCATATCCTTTTATGGAAGTACTGTCTAAAAATAAGATTTTAGCTTCTCTTTCTTGAGCAAATACACCTTGCATTAATAAAAAAGCACTTATAACAATAGCAATAGGTTTCATATTCGTTCAAATTTTAAAATTTCAAAATAGTAAGTAAGGACTTATTTTGCAAAGCTTCTTTTAAACTGTTAACAAAACTTTGAGAATAACAATATTCTCCCCTTTCACAAAAATAATTACCTAAATTATCTATTACAACATATCCACTACAAGGATAGTGAATTGGAAAAAAATTCTTCTCAATTAAACTATTAGTATCCAACTGCCAATTAATTTTTTTTCCGAAATCCTCTATTTTGTCATTTGATGAATATGTAAATACTTGTTTAATCGAAGTAGTAGCCTCGATATCCTTGTGGAATTTATTATACTTTTTTGCAAAATTTTCTTTATAAGATTTTGTACTACAAGCATCATTACCAGAATAAAAATTTATAAGTAGTATTTCGTAATCATTACTTATAGGATTTCCAGATAGCACATTTTTTTGAATAGTATTGTAGAGATTTGGATCAATTTTTCCTGTTTTCAATCTAGCAACTTTAACATTCATGAAACAGGTATCTAAATCAAACCTAAGAGTATAGGTTAATTCCTCTTCTTCAACTTTTTCAAATTCATTTTTAGATATATAATTTAAGTCATCATTCAGATAAAACTCTCTTTTTTGACCCAGTACACAAAATGAATTCAATGTAAAAATGAAAAGCAGTAAGTATTTAGACATAATATATTAAAAAATAATTCTTGAAATATACATTATAAAATTCAATTTGTAAACCTCTAAAACTTAAACTCTATGGTAGCATAAAATACTCTAGGTTCAGAAGGTATGATACCTGGTCCTGGATAACCAGTAGCTCTTTTCGTGAAATACCATGAATTTAAGACATTATTAATTCCAGCTTCAAATTTTAGTTGTTTCCATTTGTAGGAAGTAGACACATCCAAAACATAATAAGTAGGAATTTCACCAAAAATACCATAGGTATCATCATCTGAATTGGTTTTAATATTTAAAGCATCTGTAAATTGAGAAGAAACATAAGTAAATTGCACGCTAGATAAGAAGTTTTTGTAACCAATACCTGTTCCTAACTTTACATTATAATTGGGAACAAATTCTACTTTATTTCCTTTAATTGTTTCAACTTTTGATTCCACATATTGAGAATCTGTTAGAGCAACATTGGAAAAGGCGGTCCATATAAAGTTTTCGTTGTCTCTAAAAAAAGTTTTACTAATATTCCAATCTAGTAGCGATTCAAAACCGTATGTTAAAGCGGTTCCTAGATTATCTCTATAACGTACATCTACAGCAGCTCTTGTAGGACTTTCTATTCTTTGTTCGCCAATTTTATCCTGATAATACAAAGCATATACACTAGCATCAAAAGAAACAACATCTCTAATTTTTCCTCTTAAACCTATATCCGAAGTATAGCCTTTTTCGTCTGTAATATTAGGATTAATTTCAAAACTAGGTGATGTAGTACGAATGTCGTTAAACGTTACCGAACGATAATTTTGAGAAACATTACCATACCATTCTAATCCGTTTTTCATTTTGTAACTCGCTCCAATTCCGAAAAGGAAAAATTGTCTTTCCTTTACATTTTCTTCATCAACAGAAGTATCCAATAAAATATTACCTGCTAAATCGGTGATGATTTTTCTGTAATAGCCATTGGCTTGGGTTTTAATATTTTCATATCGAAATCCTGGTGTAATTGAAAAGGCATCCGTAATTTTAAAGATGTTTTCTCCAAAAATTGAGACATTCAAATTAGGAAAAGTATAATCCGATTGATTGGCATAATTTGGGAATTCAGCAGTTGCAAGATTAAAATTAGCATCACTTCCTGAGCTTCCAGGGCCTTGAAGACCTGAATTTTTAGCCTGATAATATTTGGCACCCAATAAAAAAGCATTTCGTTTTCCAAAGAAATCATATTTTTTTAGATAACGCGCTTCTGCACCCCAATTGACAAAGTCACCAATAATTAAATCACGTTCTGTACCTTCGACATCGCTGCTTGAAACTCGATTCGTACGATATCCTAAAGCTTTTCGGGAAGCGTTTAAGCCGAATAATTGTAAGGAAAAATCGGCATCATGTTGAAAATGATGTTTAAATCGTAAGGCATACAAATTCCAATTCACATCAAACCAATTTCTACTTCTGTTACTTTGTTTTGGATCTTCTTCAAACATAACATCGGTTAAACCACCTGGTTGTTGTGCTAAATAATCAAAATAGGTATAATCTAAATGCAAAGATGTATTTGCTGAAAATTGGTAATTTAAATTCGCAAAATAGGATTTAGAATCAAACTGTGAGTTGGGTCTAAAACCGTCACCAGTCTTATAGTTGTAATACGTATAATAGCTGAATTTACCATGTGTTCCGCTTACGCTTGTAAAATTGGTAAACAAATTATAAGAACCTATCGTATTTCTCGTGATAACTTCGATGGGTTTTGAGGTTGTTTTTTTTATTTTAAAATTAACCATTCCTCCAAATTGCGTTCCATATTGTAAAGAAGCCGCTCCTCTTACAATTTGAATCGATTCTAAGGCTTCTGTAGGTGTTGCATAATAACTTTCTGGGTAACCCAAAACATCTGCACTTATATCGTAATCGTTTTGTCTCGTATTAAAATTAGACGTTCGGTTGGGGTTTAACCCTCTCCCTCCAATAGACAATTGCAATCCACCGTCGTTACTTTCATTAATAGTCAATCCTACGACTTGCGCATATACTTGTCGTGGATTATTTGTAGCTTTATTAGCCGTAATTTTATCTAGGGATATAACTTCTGTTTTTTTACCCGCGTAAATAGCGGTTTCTTCAATATCTTTTAATTTATTGAGTGCAAATTGCTTTTCTTTCTCTTTAATTATGACCACTTCTGATAGTGTTGTGGCTAATTCTTTTAACGTAATTTTAAGAGTATTAGTATTGGGTTGAACGGTTACTTCTTCAATTTGATAGCCTTGTAAAAAGAAAACGATGGTATTATTTCCTTCAACTAACGACGTAATTTCGAAAGTACCATTAGATGCACTACGCGTATATTGATAAGTTGTTTTATTATATATTTCCACATTTTCAAGTGGCTTATTCAAACTATTGGTTACAATTCCTTTTACACTTTTTTGAGCAAAAGATAACGTAATACAAAAAAATAATACTGTACTAAAAACCTTTGATAACATCGTTAAATGGTAAAATCCACGTTTTGTGTTGGAATGATTCATATTCTTTAGCTAAATCTATATTTGGATCGAGGTATCTTTGACTTAGTCTTCCGTTTAAAGCTACATAGCTATCTACAGTTACTATAGGGTCATTTACACCTGTTTTTTCGTAATAATCGTGTAAAAAATGAGCATATTCTAAAATAAAATCAGGTTGAAAAGCCATTTGTTTTTCCTGAAAAGGAGTTAAAAAACGTGTTGTATCAATTGCTTTTCTTTGTTTTGTTTTAGCATCTGTAACATAAAATTGGGCATAGCCTGCTTTTTCCATTAACATGACTCTCCAAGAAAATCGAAATCCTTCTTCTGTCCAAAACAACTCATCGGGATATAACCAATAACGAAATGGAAAAACCAACTGAAAAGCCATAAATAATGCTAAAAAACACATTTTTAAATTATATTTAGGTGGCTTCATTGTTTCAATTAAGGTATTTGGTGTTTCAAAAACCGTTAGCTTACTTTTAAACGGGGCAAAGATAAAATTCATTATTCTTTTATGAAACCCAGCGCTGAAGAAAATAAGTGTACTAATAATCATTACATAGGGAAAAACTCCTATAGGAAATAATATTTTGGTTAATACATGAAAGATTACTACAAAAACAAAGGCAATATTTCTTGTTTTTTTATTCCATAATAAAAAAGGAATGATTAAATCATAAAGAGCACCAAACCAGCTAAAAGCATATTGTACCCATTCCTTATGAAACCAATTTCCAATGATTGGAGTGTTCGACTGATTGGGTAACCAAATTTTTAAAGGCATGGCTTCTAGTAGCCAATCTGAATTGAGTTTGGCTAAACCAGCGTAAAAATATACTATGGTTAACATTACTTTTAAAACATCAATATTCCAAGTTGGTATTTGAAGTCTTTTTATTTTTTCTTTTTGTAAAGCATCTACTGAATAATTGGCATTGGCAGGCAAAAAAATAAGAATAAAACTAACTACTGAAATAAAATAATAATGATTCAAGTAAGTCGTTTTATCCATTAATTCTATATAGGTAAAACTCAAAAAGAAAACCGTAATCGCTAATTTATAGCGATAACCAATAGCGATAAATAGTGCGGCCAATCCACATATAAAAAATAAAATATACGTAAAATTGCCCAAAGGTTTTACCCATTCAAAACCATAATAAGTGAAGTGAAATTTGGGCTGGATATACATTTTATCTATCCAACCATAGGCAGAAAATCGAATGATACTAAAAAGCATCATTAAACCAAACGCCAGCCTAAAAAAAGCTAGCGTTACAGTATCTGATTTTTTATTTAAATACGTTTGTATCAAATTAAAGCACAATTAATCTCCGTCATTATCTACATAATCCACAGTAATATTCAATGCTTGCATCATGTCTAATTTCAAGTACACAATATTTAATTGCAGTGCATCATATAATTCTACCATTTTTACATTATTCGAATTAATTTGATTTGAATAACTGTTATCTATAGGATTATTTACCGTTAAAATAGTCTGAAACTGATTATTAATAATGGCACTAAGATTTTGTCCATCTCTTTTTGCATTTAAGTAATCTAAATACGACTTTAAACTAGATCCTTCCGTAGTTGCATTAAAATATTTACCATTAAAGAAATCTTGAGAAGCTTTAATAGATTCTTCCAATAACAATTTTGAAACATCATTCTTAAAATAAGCTTCTACAATTTCTGGATATTTATTTCCATCATTTACAAATGCACCACAAGGGTAGCCCACTTTACCTAAACGGATATCTTTTTCATAGTATTTTATAAAACTGTTTACCATTTTATTGGTACTACTACTTACTGAATTTCCATTACTACTGATAAAAGTATTTCGGTAGGTACCATTCCAGTCTGTTACTACAGCATCGATATTCACTTTCAATTGGTTTGTCAAATCAGAAAGATACTGCTTGTATTTTGTTGCGTCTGTGTTTGTTTCATAGAAAGCTATAATTTCAGCATCTGTATTTGCCAAACCATTAATCATATAATCGATAGCTGGTAAACCTTGTTTATCATATTGAGATAATAACGCAAAATTATAACCTCCATTAGTAATATTAGTTTGAATTCCTGCTTGGTTTGTAGGATAAATATTAACAGTACTATTTAAGTTAATTAATTCGGCTTTACCAATGGAAAACATACCCACATATTGATACGCTTTATAAGCCTCTAACCAAGCGATTCTTACTTCGTCTAAATTAGTTTGGTCTGGAGTACTAACAAAAGTACTTACTTTCGAATGCAATAGTACTACTTTAGCTTGATAATTTTCATACCTTGGGATAATAATATTATCGGCCCAATTGGTTAATAATTCTGTTCTATTAAAATTATCATTATTGATTTCATTACTAGAGGAATCACTCGAACAAGCGATTAAAAAAAGTAAAGAGAAACATCCTAAAATTATATTTTTCATTAAACTATATTTTAAATATTTTGATTTTAAATCCTTTTAATTGGTGTGCAAAAATAAACCAAATTAGAAGTTTTATTCATTAAGCAAATACTAATTTTTAGTTAACGATTTCAGCTTGAGCGACTGTAAAATTAAAACGAGTTGCAATAGTGGTAGCTAATTCATCTAATTTTGTATTTAAGTAATCCACATCCCATAAACCATTGGTTCCAGCAGTTAAATCACTTAAAATTGCATTTACTTCTGTTTTAGAAAAATAAGGTGCATTAGTGGAAGGGTTATTGGTATATCGTAAAGCCATAATAAATCCATATGCTTCTGATAATGCATGAAATGCTTTAGCTCCATTATCTGTAATTAATTTAGCTTTTCCTTCTTTCAAATAGAATACAGCTCTAACTGCAGGCACTAAAGCTAATTTTGTTTTAATAATTGCAATTTGTTCATCTCTAACCGTATAATTGTTTGCAACAATAGCAGCTCTACCTTTTCTAAAAGCCAATTCAATTTCAGCTTTAACCGTATTAAAATCTACATCAGCATTTACCTGATTGATATAACTATCCCAAAACTTTCCTCCATCTGCACCATATATGTAACCATAAGCTTCATCCCATAAATGTTCCATTTTAGTATAATTTTTACCCGATTCCAATAACTTATTACTGTTGTTTATTTTGTTATTGGCTTCGTCTAAAACAGCAGTACTTAAATAATTATTTACGATTTGATCCATAAAACAAGCTCCCATTAACCCTTTTAAAAGTACTTGTTGTGGTTCCAATCCGTTTGCTGCAAACAATCTAATCGAAGTTCCATCTTGATATTTTCCAGCTACATTTGCAGCAGCATTATTGCCTTGACTCGCAGCGTTTGCATCAGAAAATTGAGACTCAAAAAAAGCGCGTACTTCAGCTTGCTCTAAATTGGAACCTCCACCACCAAGATTAACAAAATAATCTCTAGATGCAGCCGTTTTATCTTTTAATTCTTTTCCAGAAGTATTCATTTCAGTAGTTGAAAACGGATTGTTTTCGTTTGCATACATATTGTTAAGCACTGTTACGTCTACCACATTACCTGCTACTCCTTGATTTTTAATATAATTACCAATTTCAGTTAACATTAATAAACGATTCGATTGTCCGCTGAAATCAACTGTAGATTGATTGTTTCTATTAAATTCATACGTTTCAGGAACATTTAAAGAATCAGTAGTACTTCCGTTATCATCGCTTGAACATGATACTAGACCAATACCTAAAAACAATACAACAAATTTAGAAAAAGAGATAGTTCTCATTATTTATTTAGATTTATTTAAAATAATTTAACGCTGCAAAAATAAAAACTAAAATGGAAAGTCCAAAGTTTTATTTAGAATAAATTAAAATAAATTAAAGTACTTAAAACAAATCGATAATAAGTTTGACTAGAAAGCAGAAAACAAAGATGTAAATACTAACTAAACCTGAAAACATCGTTACACCTAATGCTGTTTTGTCTTCTAATGCTTCAGCCAATACTTTAAAAGAAGATAAATTTACTACGATTAAAATAATAAAATACAAGGTAAAAGTCATCCAAAAAAAAGAGGTATAGAATAACAAAATACCTAAAATAATCGCACTTAGCATTGGTAAATAAAAAGAAAAACCAGCTATGAAAGTATTAGGCCCTTTTAGTTTACAGTACATAAAACTAAAAACAAGTAACACTACAATTCCTAGAATAAAAGGAATAGCAACTGGATACCAACCCAAATAATGTAAAAAAGTATTCATTACAAACTATTAATGATAATAATCAAATATTTTTAATGATTCATTATAAGCACTTTCAAAACTGATGGCATGGCAATTCGTATCAATTTTTTTTGCTGTAAAATAGGACAACATTTTTTCGGTAGGCATATTACCCGTAAGATCATCTTTAGCCATCGGGCATCCTCCAAAACCTTTAATTGCACCATCAAAACGCGTACAACCAGCTTGATAGGCTGCATCAATTTTTTCAAACCATGAATCTGGAGTAGTATGCAAATGAGCTCCAAATTCGATACCAGGATATTTTGAGATTAGATTAGAGAATAAATAGTCTATAACTTCTGGTGTTGAACTACCAACCGTATCCGAAAGCGAAAGAATTTTAACGCCCATTTTAGCCAGTCTTTCGGTCCATTCTCCTACTATATCTACATTCCAAGGATCTCCATATGGATTTCCAAATCCCATAGAAATATAGGTTACTACTTCTTTTTTGGATTGATCTGCTATTTCTAAAATCTCTTGAAGGGTTACAATAGATTCCGCAATGGTTTTATGCGTATTTCTCATTTGAAAATTCTCAGAAATAGAAAATGGAAACCCTAAATAATTAATTTCGGGATGTACAGCGGCTAATTCAGCACCTTTTGTATTCGCAATTATGGCTAACAATTTACTAGTAGTAGCAGACAAATCTAATTGCGCTAAAACACCAGCGGTGTCTTGCATTTGTGGAATTGCTTTGGGAGAAACAAAACTTCCAAAATCAATGGTATCAAAACCTACTCTCAAAAGAGCCTGTATGTATTGCACTTTTTTTTCTGTAGGAATAAAAGCTTTGATACCTTGCATGGCATCTCTAGGACATTCTATTATTTTGACGTGTTTCATGGGTAGCCAAAGATAGCAAAGAATTCGTATTTTACGAAATCGTTTTAGCTTTTAAAATTGCTTTGTTAATATCACGCACTAATTTAGGTCCCTCATAAATAAAACCTGTATATAGCTGTATCAAACTAGCTCCAGCGTCTAATTTTTCCAAGGCATCTTGAACAGAATGGATGCCTCCTACTCCTATAATTGGAAAGGATTGATTGCCTTTTTCTGAAAGAAAACGAATGACTTCCGTACTTCTTTGAGTTAATGGTTTTCCAGATAAACCACCCATTTCATTTTTATTTTCTGATTGTAATCCTTCTCTTGAAATGGTAGTATTGGTTGCAATAACTCCTGCAATTTTTGTCTCTTTTACAATAGTAATAATGTCTAACAATTGCTCGTCAGTTAAATCAGGAGCAATTTTCAGTAATATAGGTTTTTGCTTGGGTTTGCTTGCATTTTTATTTTGTAATTTTAGCAACAAAGCCGTTAAAGGCTCTTTATCTTGCAAAGCTCTTAAATTAGGAGTATTTGGCGAACTTACATTTACAACAAAATAATCTACATAGGGAAAAAGCGCATCAAAACTAATTTCATAATCCAGAACAGCTTCTTCATTAGGCGTTATTTTATTTTTGCCAATATTCCCTCCAATTAAAACTCCTTTGTTTTTTTTAAGTCTTTCAACTGCTTCTAGAACTCCTCCGTTATTGAATCCCATTCGATTAATAATGGCTTGATCTTCTTGTAAGCGAAACAACCTTTTCTTCGGATTTCCTTCTTGCCCTTTTGGTGTTAATGTTCCTATCTCGATAAATCCAAATCCGAAATTCGATAACTCATTATACAATTTTGCATCTTTATCAAAACCAGCCGCTAAACCAACCGGATTTTTAAATTTTAATCCAAAGACTTCGGTTTCTAATTCTTTATTTGAAACAGTGTATAAAGATTTAAAAAAGGGGCCAAAACCTATTTTATGAAAGAAACGAATACATGAAAAGGTAAAGTAATGCACTTTTTCTGGATTAAACAGAAATAGTATCGGTCGAATAAGTAATTTATACATAAAATTGAAGTAGTTGTGTGTTGCAAAAATAGAGATTCGTTTGCAATAAAAAAAGCTCCCTAAGGAGCTTTTCGTTTATTCCATTTTTTGTTTTTCATAAAGAATGGTTTCTACCGTTTCAAAATCGGTAGGTTTATCTTCATTATGAAAATATTTTATTACAACTTGTCCCCAAAGTTGGGTATTTGAAAATTCTGCAATAATCCATCTATGATTTAACACTTTTGCTTTGTTAATAATAAAGTTTTTACCATCTATTGGTTCGTAAGGAATTAAAGGGTTACCATTTGGTTTTGTATTTAATTCTTGAATATCTTCATTTACTTTTTGCATCACTTTTAAATAATCTAAATTTTTAGAATAATAATAGTCTTGTGCATCCTGATCTTTTTCAATATCAAAATAGTCGTTGTAACCCACTATTGAAATGGAATCTCTTGCTATTTTTAATCGTTCTTTTGTAAGTTGGACTTCTTTTTCTTTGGCATCTAATATTTTATTTGAATTAACATATTGAAAAATATTAAGTAAAAGAGCAAGAATAAAAAGGTATAAGAATGTGTTTTTCATTGGATTAAATTAAAATTTCTAAATTATCGTAAGCTACAAATACATTTTCGGGCAATTTTTTCTGAATTTCTTCATGAAAACCAAAAAGGTGACTAATATGTGTCAAATACGTTCTATTTGGTTGAACCAAAGATATAAAATCTAAGGCTTCTTCTAAATTAAAATGAGAATGATGTGGTTCTTCTCGTAAACAATTTATAACCAAAACCTTACAGTTTTTAATTTTATTTATTTCTTCTACAGCAACCGTTTTAACATCTGTTAAATATACAAATCCTTCTATTTGATAACCAAAAACCTGTAAATTTCCATGAGAAGCATTAATAGGTTCTATCCATTGGTTTTTAATTTCAAAACCTTCATTTTCTTTTACTTCTATTTGTGTTACAGAAGGAGCACCTGGATATTTATTTTCGTTAACAAAAATATAATCAAATCTTTTTTCTAAATTTTCTAGCACTCTTTTATGTGCATATATTGGAATAGGTCCTTGTTTAAAATAAAAAGGTCGAATATCGTCTAAACCAGCGGTATGATCAGCATGCTCATGAGTAAATAATAAGGCATCTATATAATTGCATTTAGAAGTTAACATTTGTTGTCTAAAATCGGGACCACAATCTATTACAATTGAAAAATTCTCGGAATGGATCCAAACAGAAACACGTAATCTTTTGTCTTTACTATCATTACTTAGACAAACCGAATGGTTACTTCCTATTACAGGAATTCCTTGTGAAGTACCTGTTCCTAAAAAATAAACTTTAATCGTACTCATATGCTACAAAAATAATAATAAATGCAGTAGTTTTTATCATTTTAATTAACTTTGCAGTATTAGAAATTTCAACTGCTATTATCCTAAAGATAAATTGAATGAAAAGTATTGTTACAGATATTAAAGTGAGAGGTGATAAAGTTATAGAACAAATACCTTCTATTAAAGACAAAGCTTTACGTATTAACCTGAATGAAAGTATTTATGGAACCTTTGCCGAAATTGGTGCCGGACAAGAAACCGTGCGTCATTTTTTTAGAGCGGGTGCTTCTTCAGGTACTATTGCAAAAGCAATGTCAGCCTATGATAAAGATTTTAGTGATGCGATTTATGGTGTTGAACCAGATGGTAGATATGTAACTGAAAGCCGTCTAAAAAGAATGTTGGCTCATGAAACACAACTAATAGAAGAGCGTTTAAAAAGAGATAAACATCCTAATAAAATCTTTTTTAGTTACGCGAATACTGTAGCTACTATTGATTTTGCGAAACAATATAAAGGACATGGTTGGGTTGGTATTAAATACCAAGTGGAACCAGATGAAGCGTATAATGAAATTACATTACACATCCGTTTTAAAGAAACGGATGCAAAACTACAACAAGAAACCCTTGGTATTTTAGGAGTTAATTTAATTTATGGTGCTTTTTATAAATACGAAAGTCCTAAAAAATTACTTCGTTATTTATATGATCATTTGGATAAAGACCAATTAGAAATTGACACCATAAACTTTTCTGGACCTCGTTTTGCGGAAGTTGACAATCGTTTGATGAGTTTACAGTTGGTTAAAAATGGAATGACGGATGCCGTTATGTTTGGTCCAGACGGGAACAATATTTTACCAGCTGCTGTACTTTATAAGAAAAATATTTTAGCTTTAAGAGGTAGTTTTAGGCCCGTTACCAAAGTAAATATGAACATGTATATGAAATCATATAATATGTTTATAGAAGAGAAAAAAGTGGATATTGAAAATACTTTTGTCGTTTTTGAAATTACGTTATCCAATTTAAAAGCAGAAGGAGAAATTGATGAAAGAGATTTCTTAGACCGAGCAGAATTATTGTGTTCATTAGGTCAAACCGTAATGATTTCTAATTTCCAAGAATATTATAAAGTAGTAGAATATTTCTCAAATTATACGAAAGCGAGAATGGGATTAGCAATGGGTGTTAATAATTTAGTCGATATTTTTGATGAGAAATATTACCGCCATTTATCAGGAGGAATCTTGGAAGCTTTCGGTAAACTTTTCTACCGTGATTTAAAAGTATATTTGTATCCAATGAAAGATGATGAAGGTAATTTGATCAATTCCGAAAACTTAAAAGTACATCCAAGAATGAAGGAATTGTACAAATTCTTTAAGTTTAATGGTAAAGTGGTTGATATTACAGATTTTGAAGAAAAAAACCTAGATATCTTCTCGAGACAGGTATTAAAAATGATTGGAAATGGTGAAGAAGGTTGGGAAGACATGTTACCCGAAGGAAATGCTGAATTAATTAAAAAGCATCGTTTATTTGGTTACCAACCTAATGAATCGCTGAGTCAAACGAGTAAATAATTGTAGATTATACAAAAAAAGCTGCCAAAATTGTTTTGACAGCTTTTTTTTAAGTAGTGTTTATTCCCCTAAAATTTGATTGGCGTGTTCTTTTGTTTTTACTTTATCAATTACTTCTTCAATAATTCCTTTTTCATTGATTACAAAAGTCGTTCTGTGAATACCATCATATTCTCTACCCATAAATTTTTTTGGTCCCCAAACACCGAACGCTTGAATTACCTTTTTATCTTCATCTGCAAGCAAAGGAAAAGGCAATTCATTTTTTTCAATAAATTTAGCCTGTGCTTTAGCGCTATCAGCACTTACGCCTAACAAGGCATAATTGTTAGATTTAAAGCGTTCAAAATTGTCTCTTAAATCGCAAGCTTCTGCTGTACAACCAGGAGTACTTGCTTTAGGATAAAAGAAAACAACTAGCTTTTTACCTTCATAATCTTTTAACGTATGCTTTTTACCATCTTGGTCTATTCCTGAAAAATTAGGAGCCTTATCTCCTTTTTTTAATGTTGTCATTTTTTGTTTAATTTACTGTGTTAAAAGTTTAACTTTGTCATAAAGTTATATGAGATTATAAAATTACAAAAATGACTAAAAACGAAAAAGTAACATTTGTTATAAATAAGTTAAACGAATTATATCCTGAAATACCCATTCCATTAGATCATAAAGATCCTTATACTTTATTAGTTGCTGTTTTACTTTCTGCACAGTGTACTGATGTAAGAGTAAACCAAATTACACCTTTATTATTTGCCAAAGCGGATAACCCTTATGACATGGTAAAAATGAGTATTGAAGAAATTGCAGCCATTATAAGACCATGTGGATTATCTCCAATGAAATCTAAGGGCATTCATGGTTTATCTGAAATTTTAATTGAAAAGTATAATGGTGAAGTGCCACAAAGTTTTGAAGCACTCGAAAGTTTACCAGCAGTAGGTCATAAAACGGCTAGTGTTGTTATGAGTCAGGCTTTTGGTGTACCTGCTTTTCCTGTAGATACACATATCCATCGATTGATGTACCGTTGGAATTTAAGCAATGGCAAAAATGTACAGCAAACTGAAAAAGATGCCAAACGAATCTTTCCTGAAGAAATTTGGAATGATTTACACTTACAAATCATTTGGTATGGACGAGAATACTCTCCAGCTCGAGGTTGGGATTTAGAAAAAGATATTATTACCAAAACTATTGGTAGAAAGTCAGTTATAGACTCTTATTTAAAAAAGAATGCTTCATAAATTGATTATGAAGCATTCCTTTTTTAATTAGCAATAATTTCAAATGACATCTTACCTATTTTTTTAATACTTAATGCTTTGGAGTAATTAAGTATAAACGCAATTGTCTCTTTTTTGGGTAACATACTTTGTCCTGCTAATTTTTGTTTTGAGTAAAGTTTTGCCATCAATAAAAAATTTATTATTTAATAATTTAATAACGACAAAAAAAAAAATTTAGTATTAATTCGTTAAAATAATTTGATTTTTTTCAATTACTTTTCTCAAGTTCATTAATGCATAACGCATTCTTCCTAAAGCAGTATTAATACTTACGCCTGTTGCGTCTGCAATTTCTTTAAAACTTAAGTCTTGATAAATACGCATTTGAAGTACTTCTTTTTGATCATCTGGCAATTCATCAATCAGCCTAGACAAATCGTATTCCACTTGATCTAATATGATTTGATCTTCTACATTCAAATTCGTATCTGTTAAATAAGAGAAAACGGAATACTCTTCGTTATCTCGTTGCATGGGCATTTTTTTAGACTTTCTAAAATAATCGATAATTAGATTATGAGCAATACGCATTACCCAAGGAAGAAATTTTCCTTCTTCGTTATACGATTTCGACTTTAATGTTTTGATTACTTTAATAAAAGTATCTTGAAACACATCATCACAAATGTCTCGATCTTGAATCTTTGTATAAATAAATCCGTAAATTTTTGATTGGTGCCTTTCGATTAATATACTCAAGGCAGACTCGTCTCCTTCAATATAATTTTTAACCAGAACAGCATCTGAGATTAAATTATTAGCCATAACAATACCTTTTAAATTAATTTGGGTTCGAAATTTTAAAAAGTAATTTTATTGTATAAGCCTTTAATTTTTATTGTTAATGGGTCAAATTTAACATTTTTTTTTATTAATAAACAAATACTAACTAAAAAATTAACACCTGAGTTGAAAAAATAATTAAAAAAAGCACAGAAACAGGTATTTTATTTAAAAACCCCTACCTAATTTTAATAGGAAGGGGTTATTAACAACCATATCAATTTTAAAAAACTAATATATTTTTAATTCAGTTATAATTTCTTCTTTATCCACAACTTTTATGATGAATATTTGTTTATTACTGAAATAATCATCAAACACTTCTACTGTATTTGTATTGGTATCAAAATTTTGTTGCTTAATTAATTGTCCTAATAAATTATAAACATTCACTTGCTTAATTAAAGCTGTTTTTGCTTGAATGGTTAATTTATTTTCAACAATAAATCCTTTCACATCATTATTTAAACGATTTGAAACTATTGGAGAGCCATTGAAATAATTCCCTAATGTTTCAGAGAAACCATAGCTTGATGCGCAACTAGCCGCTGCATCCCAATTTACAGACCAGGTCATTACTCCTCTTAAGCTTGGATAAGGACCGCCCGGTTGCATTGTATAAGTACGTCCTGAAAAGTTAGTCCCATAACGCAAATAATCTAATGCTTTAACAACCTCTGATGGAGCTAAATATCCTGTTCCAGCAGCACGTTGACAAGCAGGTAATGCAACAACTACTTTTGACGGTGGTAATGCATCAAAATGGAAACCAGTTGTTCCTACATTAAATCCTTTTAGAAGCATATCGGTCATAGAAGTAACAAAGTTAGGTGTAGCCGAAAAATAATTTTGATTATCTAATCCTCCTACTGGTCCAGAGTTATACAATTGTACCATTAATAAGTCCATTTCGTTTCTTAGATTATGTAGAACAGGTAAAAAGGATCCAGCTGTTCCAGCATAACTTTGATATCCTACTTGGACATAAAAAGTTTCTGGTGCAGCAGTAAGAATAAATCCAGGTCCGTAATGTTGTTTTAGTTCTTTAAATGCATCCACCACATTTTTCAATCTTGGGTAAGCTGAAATTCCTGCATAAGAAAAATCTGTTAATCCTGCAGCACCAAAATCCATAGAGCCACCTTCAAAATCGATATCTACACCATCAAATTGAAATTCATCTATTATGGCTTTTAATCCATTTACAAACGTATTTTTTTGTGCAACTGTTTGCAAAACCACATGTCCATTTTGTCCTCCAATAGAAACAATTACAGGCACACCACTATTTCGTAAGGCCTGAATATCATTTTTAAGCAATTGTCTGTCGAAAACTCCATTCGTTACATAACGATTATCATTTGTAGTTAAAACTGGTGTGTAACCATCTCTGTTTACTGTTTCAATAAAAGCATAGGCCACTACATTGAATTTTTTTCCAACCATTTGATTGAAGTACAAGAAAGTAGCTTCCGCATTTTCCCAGGAATGTGCATAACCTAAAACTACTTTATTCGGTAAAGGTATAAATCGATTATTCGAAATCGTAGCTATTGTAATCGTCTTATTTAAAGTGGTTTGACCCGAAACATTATCCGTTGCTTTAATGACGATTGGATACGCTTGATAAGCCGTTGGTAAAAAGTTATAACTATATGTATTATTTGCACCAGCTATCATTGCATGTGTGCTTCCATTTATAGTAATGGAAACATTTGCTATTGTTCCATCTGCATCTGTTGCAGAAACTGAAATTGGGACTGTTTGAAAAGAACTTTGATATATAGTAGTGCTTGATGGAGCATTCCATGAAATTACAGGTAATTGATTAGGACAATTCGTACCAGAACAAGTTAAGGTAAAAGTATGCGTTTTCTCATCGGTTGTTCCGTTTGAAGCAGTAGCTTTAACTTTTAGCACATGATTTCCAGAAAATTGACTAGCCGTTGGAGTCCAACTAGCAGTATAATTACTTGCAGCATTACTTACTGTTACATTTTGACCATCTATAGTAAATACAACTGATGTAATTGTAGTACCATCATTTGCACTTAAATCTACATTTGCTGCCAAGTTAACTGCACTTCCTAAATTTAAAGCAACTGATGCATTTGTTGGTGCAGTTATCGTTACCAAAGGGGTTGTGTTTACAACTTCTTGAGTATTAAAATTAAATGTTTGTGGTGCTGTTGGTATAGTTCCTTGCGCGTAGGAAGGAAAATAGGTTACATTATTATTCTCCCAAGCATTCAATTTAAGACTTAAATAAGTCGTATAACCACTTAAAGCTGCATTTTCAAAATGATAATTTCCTTGAGCATCTGTAAGAGTAGCTAAATCAACCCAATTGTGTGTATTATCTGTCCAAGGTAAAATTAAATCTACTTTAGCTCCTACAACTGGAACCGTTCCATTTTTAACCGTTCCACTTATTAAATAATTAGAGTTGGTAACTTGTAAGGCAAAATCTTGCGTTTGATTGGCGCTTAAATTAGAAAAACTAGCTGATGCTGGTAAAAAAGTCTGACCTGCATTGGAAGCTGCAACCGTATAATTTTGACCTGCAGTAACATTGGCAAACGAATAACTTCCAGTACTTGAGGTTGTAGCAGTTCTTGAAGCTCCGTTTCCAGATAAAGTCACCGTAATTCCAGATAATCCTGTTGTGCCATTTCGTACACTTCCTGAAATGGTATACGATTGATTTGGACAGTTTGAACCAGAACATGTTAAAGTAAAATTAAGTGTTTTCTCATCTGTGGTTCCATTAGAAGCTGTAGCTACTACTTTTAATACATGATTTCCTGAAAACTGATTGGCAGTTGGAGTCCAACTAGCAGTATAATTACTTGCAGCATTACTTACTGTTACATTTTGACCATCTACAGTAAACACAACTGCTGTAATTGTAGTACCATCATTTGCACTTAAACCAACATTTGCAGCAAAATTAACTGCATTTCCTAAATTAACTGCAACATTGGAACTTGTAGGAGCTGTTATAGACACCACAGGAGTTGTATTCACAACTGTTTGTGTATTAAAGTCAAATGTTTGAGGTGCTGTTGGAATCGTTCCTTGTGAATAAGAAGGCAAATAAGTTACATCATTATTTTCCCATGCATTTAATTTCAAGCTAGAATAAGTTGTATATCCACTTAAAGCCGAATTTTCAAAATGATACTTTCCTTGTGCATCTGTTCGAGTAGAGAGATTTACCCAATTGTGCGTATTATCTGTCCAAGGTAAAATTAAATCTACTTTAGCTCCAGCAACTGGAACCGTTCCGTTTTTAACAGTTCCACTTATTAAATAAGTAGAATTGGTAACTTGTAAGGTAAAATCTTGCGTTTGATTGGCGTTTAAATTAGAAAAACTGGCTGATGCTGGTAAAAAAGTCTGACCTGCATTGGAAGCTGCAACTGTATAATTTTGACCTGCAGTAACATTGGTAAACGAATAACTTCCAGTACTTGAGGTTGTAGCAGTTCTCGAAGTTCCGTTCCCTGATAAAGTCACCGTAATTCCAGCCAATCCTGTTGTGCCATTTTGAACACTTCCAGAGATGGTATAACCAGGATTCGTTTGAGTAGAACCGGTAATAGCATACGAAACATTGGAAGACAAACTACCCGAAGCAATTGAAGTACTTTGAGGTGTAAAATTATAGCCATTTTTAGTATACGTGATTACATAACCTGCATTCGTAGCTGTATTAGGAAACTGAACATTTCCACTTGCATCAGAAACTTGAGTAACGGTTGTATTTGTTCCGGTTTTAGTTAAAACTGAAGTAACACCAGATATAGGCATATTCGCATTATCCTTAAAAACAACTGTTACCGTAACGGTTGTAGGAGGATTAACATTCGAAGAAAAAGTAGTATTTATTTGTCCAAGTAGAGCCGCTGGTTCAGGGCTTCCTGGTCTTGTATCTTGAGAAAGTTCCCAAATCATCGCACCACCTAAATTCTTTTGTTTGATATATTTTGCTTTCTCATCTATGGAAACCTTATCATCATAAGTTACAAATTGATGTGTCGTTGCATTATATAAATAAGGAACTTTTGCTGTATTATCCCAATATCTTACCCAACCCGCACTTGAGGATGCTGGTAAAACAGAAGAAGAATTCGAAGGATTAAGAAAATGATGCCCCGTTGTTCCACTAGCACCTGCCAAATCACAAAATTCTACACTTCCAGTAAATTCACAAAAAGCATTATCCCAAGTACCTTGAGGAGCTTGTGGATTCACACAACTCCCTATTGTTCTTGGAGCTGCCACAAATAGACCTGGTAATGAAGGTATCGTTCCATTATTGGCAACCGAATTAAAAATCTTACCATAAAATGGGATTCCCATGACCAATTTATCATTCGGAATCGCTAAAGTATTCAAATAAATATTCGTCAAATGATCTAACGATTCATTATTTGCATTCAAAGGATCATTGGCATTTCCACTTCCATATAAAGGCGCATTATAACACGTTTTATCGTACCAATTTCCTCCAAGGTCATATCCAAAAAAAGTAATAAAATCACAATAAGTAGTAATGTCATCTTGCATTCCGAATTGCGCTTTGTTACCAGGACCAATGAATTGGTTAGGCACATGAACGACGTTATTTCCGGCAGCAATTGAAATGATTTTATTAGGCATTGCCAAACGCATTTCTTTCAAAAGATACACTAGATTTTTGTGGTCATTTGGAGTATGTGGCTGAGCAGGCGGTGTAATTCCACCTATAACTTCTGTACCATCAATACCACCAATAATCGGGAATTCCCAATCAATATCAAATCCATCGATGAAAGGATAAGTCGTTAAAAAATTAGCCATGTTTTGAGCAAAAGCCGTTCTAGCGACTGGAGAAGCAGCAATTCCTGGCAAATCTTGTGATTTAGTCCATCCTCCTATTGAAATTAAGATTTTCAGATGAGGATATCGTTGCTTTAATTGCATTAAATCATAAAAATTACCCTTTGGAGTTGCATTCCAAGGTGCTCCGCCTTCAGTATGCTCAAAATCGGCATAGGTATCTAACGATTTTATTTTTGCGTTTTGAGGATTTGATGGATCAAATTCAGTTCCAAAGAAAGCGTACATAAGATGAGTTAATTTACTCCCATCGATTTTGTCTACATTAAAATCTCTTGCATAAATTGCCCATTGCGCATAGTAACCTACCACTTTTTTGTTGTGATTGGGTTGTGCTTGCAACAAGAATGGGAAAATTAAAAAGAAACCTAATAGATAATTGAGTTTTCTTACCATTTTGTTTGTTTTTTGTTAGTATATTGTTTGTTTTTTCCGATTGTAGTGTTTTACAATCTAGGTGAATATACGATGGAATAAAATTTTGAAAAAAATTAATCAACCAAACGCAAGAAAAATTAAACGAACAACAAAAAACAATCAATATTGTGTAATTCTGTAATTATTTGAGATTTTCAATCATTTTTTTTAACCCAATAACAACTGCTAATTCTACATCTGCATATTCTTTTGAATTACATTTTTCCCATAATTGATTGAGATAAACCGTATCATATTCCTTATTATGATGTATAATTTGTAACAACTCTTCAGACAAAAGACTTAAACTTTCTGAAAGTGGCAATATAGGCTGAATAAGCGGTGCATTTTCACTCAAAACCACCAATTCTTTATGGTTTGTTTTCCATTGTTCAAAAAAAGAAGTAACACTTGCTAAATTCGTGGGATTAATTTCTTTTAAATATTGGTTTACAGCCCAATTAAATTGTAAAGCTTCACTAGCATCTACTGTACAAGCATCTGCAAATAACGTAAAAGGAGAATACATATGATATTCTGTTCCACCTTTATTTCTAGTATAAATTTTCAAAGGTTCACATAGTTTTGAAAAATACTCTAAAGCGAATGTGTTTTGATAGTTGGCAATATTACGAAGAATAACTTCTTTATTTCTGATATGTGTAATTCCTAATTCTTCCAATCTATTGGATACAGAAGGGAGCCTTTGAAGCAAATTAGAAACATCCGGATTTTGAGGATTTGACCAAAATAATTCTGCAATGGCAATAGTTCGAGGCCAAATTCTTGAATCGATATTTTGAGCTGTAACCAGTTCACTCCACATCGTAGCTTCTCCACCCAAAATATGTTCTCTTTCTTTAGTAGTTAATTTAGCATTTTTGGGAATAATAGGCGACATATAATGCTCGTTAATACTTTGCATTAAATCAATATAAAAACCATTGGAAAGTATGGTTCTATAACCGTTTTTTACCGCATTTATTAAAGATGCTCCAGCTGTAGAACCTTCATTGGCACCTTTCCAAGAATGAATTATGGTTGATTTTGGCATTTTTTCATTCATAATTTCTTCCCAACCTACAATATCTTTATCATGCTTTTTAAACATTGGAACTAATTGTAAGGTAAAATAACTTTGCAATTCGTGGTTGGTTTGAAAACCTTTTTTCTTTTTGAATTCTTGAATTACAGGATTATCATCCCAAGCTTTTCCTTCATTTTCATCTCCTCCAATATGAAAGTATTTTCCTGGAAACAACGGACAAACCTCATCAAAAATTTCACTTAATATCTTATACGTATTTGGATTCGATGGATCAAGAGTAGGTCGAAAAACACCTGCATTTCTTTCAATACTATAACTTGAAGCCGTTTGTTCCGATGGATTTTTTTTATAATTACTACCAATTTCAGGATAAGCGGTTAAAATAGCTGTAGCATGACCTGGAACATCGATTTCTGGCACCACTACAATTCCTCTTTCACTGGCATATTGAATGATATTTTTAATTTCTTCTTGCGTATAATAATAGCCGTCTGATGCTAATTCAGTTAGTTTCTTTCTATTTTTTAATTCGATTCTCCAACCTTGATCATCCACTAAGTGCCAATGCAATACATTTAATTTTACTGCAGCCATGGCATCAATATTCCTTTTAATAACTTCTACAGGTTGAAAATGTCTCGCTACATCAATCATTAAACCACGCCATTTAAATTCTGGTTTGTCTGAAATACTCACATTGGGAAAGAAAAAAGTATCCGAATTATTTTGCAATAATTGTAATAAGGTTTCTAATGCGTGAAGAGCTCCAATATCAGTTACAGCATCAATTATAATTGATTTTTCATTAATTTCTAACGAATAACTTTCATCTTCATAAATACCTACTTCCCCTTTTCTTTGACAATGAATTTGCAATTGTGCATTCGAATCTTCATCTGATTTTGTGATAAAACCCTGCTTTAAAAATAGCCCAGTTCTTCCATCCAGCCTTCTTAAAAAATGAGTTGCTGCTTTATAAATTCTTGGATGAGCGTTTCCAGTTATATTTAAGCTAAATTCTGGATTGATTTTAAAAAAACCTTGCTTTGTTTGGATTTCTTTTGGCCATGGTATTAGGCTTAGAGATTGTTTTACAGTTTGTGAATAAATGTTTAAACTAAAAAAAACAAAAATTATGGCGTGTTTTAAATTCATTAAGATACTTTTATTTATATACTTCTTTACTTTTTAAATGTAACTATTTTAATATCATATTTTATTTATAATCTGTTAAAAATGAGAAAGAAGAGAATAAAAAAATCATCCTCTTCATTTCCCCCAAACTCAAAATAAATATATTAATACTCAAATTTTTTAAAGGCTTCAATCGCTTCGTATTCTGCTAATCCTAATTCGTCATATAATTTTGCAGTGTTTTTATTTCTATCTTCTGCTCTAACCCAAAATTCTCGAGAATCATTTCCTTGAAACATCACCCTATCTTTTTGAGATTGATGAAAGAGTATGGCATTTCTTTTTAAAAGTACTTCATCCGGACTTAACGGAACTGCCATATCAATTTCATGTATGTCCCATTCATGCCAAGCACCTCGGTATAACCATAACCAACAATCATTCATAAATGGTTCAGGTTTTAAGCCTTTCATTGCAGCAAAAATGGCATTCAAGCACACTTCATGAGTTCCATGTGGATCCGCTAAATCTCCTGCTGCAAAAACTTGGTGTGGTTTAATCTTTTTAATAATGTTGCTAACAATACTAATATCTTCTTGTCCTAACGGGTTCTTTTTTACTTGTCCTGTTTCATAAAAAGGTAAGTCTAAGAAATGAACATTTTGATCTTTCAAGCCAATATATCTAGTAGCGGCATAGGATTCTCTTCTTCTAATAAGTCCTTTTAACTTTCTCACTTCTAGTATATCTACTTGATTTTCATTTTTATGATTTAAAAAATCAATTATTTTAGAAATGGTATCAGAACATGGAGCATCATTTACAAAATCTTTACAAACCTCAGCAAATTTTAAAGCTTCCTGATCAGTAACTGCAATATTTCCAGAAGTTTGATACACCACATGCGCATCATGCCCTTGGCGAATTAATTTTGAAAAAGTACCTCCCATTGATATCACATCATCATCTGGATGTGGACTAAAAAGAATAACTCTTTTTTTCTCTGGAAAGGCTCTTTCAGGTCGATGCGTATCATCTGTATTGGGTTTTCCTCCTGGCCAACCCGTTATGGTATGTTGCAATACATTGAACATATTAATATTCAGATGATAAGCGGAACCTTCTTGTGCTAACAAATCAGACATTCCATTATTATTGTAATCTCTATCTGTTAATTTCAAAATGGATTGTTTGGTTTTTTGGCATAACCAAACAATCGCTTTACTTTTTAATTCTTGTGTCCAAAGGCATTCCCCTACTAACCATGGCGTTTTAAAACGAGTCAAATCAGCCGCTGCGGATTGATCCAATACAAAAGTAGCATTGGTATGATTTTGCAAAAATGTAGCGGGAACTTCTGAATTAGTATCGCCTTGTACTGTTCTTTTAATAATAGAGGCTTTATTTTGGCCCCAAGCCAAAAGTACTATCCTTTTAGAACGCAAAATAGTAGAAACTCCCATTGTAATAGCCCTTTTAGGCACATTATCAATGCCATTAAAATCGGAAGAAGCATCTGAACGCGTAATATGATCCAAAGTAATAATTCTTGTTCCAGAATTGACATGAGATCCTGGTTCATTAAAGCCAACGTGTCCTGTTCTACCTATTCCTAATAGTTGAAAATCCAATCCTCCTGATTCTTTAATTTTCATTTCATAATCAATACAATATTGATTTAATTCCTCTAAAGGAATTGTTCCATCTGGAATATTAACATTTTCTGGTAAAATATCAATGTGATTGAATAAATGCTGATGCATGAAATAATGATAGCTCTGCTTATTTTCTTTATTCATTGGATAATACTCATCCAAATTAAAAGTTACAACATTTGCAAAACTTAACCCTTCTTCTCTATGCATTCTTACCAATTCTTCGTATACTTTAATGGGTGAAGAACCCGTTGCTAGTCCCAAAACACAGGTCTTATTTCTTTCTTTTTTTGATCTAATTAATTGCGCTATTTCCTGAGCTACAATTTTAGAGGCTTCCATAGAATTTTTAAAAATTTCGCAATGAATTTTTTCAAATCTTGTTTCTTCAAATTTTCCAGCGCTTTTATAGCTTATATCGCGATTAATTTCTATAGCACTTTTCATTATTATATTCGTATTAAAAAATTTATTGCTTTTGTATTTTGGCTGTTTATATCAGTACAGGAATTAAGGTTTATAATTAAAAATTAGGTCCTGTAGTATCCCACCAAAGTCTAGTTCCGCCATTATCTGGACCACCTAAATGTGCCACACCTGTAGCTACTCCACCGGCATTATTACTAATTTCAGATTGCGCAAAATTGATTCGTCTTGGACCTAATTGAGAGTCTATGGTTCCTCCACTATAATTTACTAAAGCAGGAAATAATTTTGGATAGCCTGTTCTTCTATAATCAGTCCACGCTTCTTGTCCTTCTGGAAAACCTGCAATCCATTTTTGAGTAATAATTTTTTGCAACTTGATTTCATTTGTAGCTAAATCATCCCAAGCGACAGTTACATTATTAACTGCTAAAGCATTATTTACAGGAAAATTAGGGTCTACATAATCTTGAGCCGTTTTCACATTATCAGAAATATAAGCTGCTGCTCCTGAAGCTCCATGTTGTTCAAATGATAAGGCAATTCCTTGTTCGTAAAAAGATTGTGCGGTTCCACCCATTGTCCAACCTCTCAAGGCTCCTTCAGCTCTTAAGAAATATGCTTCTGCTGCAGTCATTAAAACAATTTCATTGGAACGAACAATAGAACCTATTCCTGAAAAATCTTGATGATCCGCTTTAGCAACTAAATCAATTGCAGTTCTAACACCTTTATATTCACCTGGAAATTCAGCAGATGTATCAAAATAAGTGGCAACTCTAGGATCTTCATACCCACCTAGTATCGATTCCATATCTGCAGACATTCTAATATCCAACCAAGAACCACTAATTGTGGCAATAGGATTTGTGTACACTGGAGAAACTACTTTAAAAATATCATCATTAGTTGTTAAAACTCCAAATTCATGTGCAATGGCTTTTTCAGCTTCAGTTTTAGCTAAAACAGGATTAATTTTCACAATATGCATTGCTAAACGCAGTCGTAAAGTATTGGCAAATTTTACCCATTGTTTGTAATCACCTTCATAACCTGATAAATCAGTAGCGGTAAAAGTAGAAGGTTCTCCTGCATTGTATCGTGTTGTTAATTCACCAACAGCAAAATCCAATTCTTCAAACATTTGATTGTAAACTTCTTCTTGAGAATCATAGGCAATAGTCGTTTCCAAAGAACCAAAATCTGAATAAATTATGGGCCCAAAAATATCGGTCACACGATGCATTCCTTCCACTTTTAAAATTAGAGAAAGTGCATAAAACTGATCGTATTTATCTTTAGAATTATTTGCTATATAATAAGCGTTATACATGACATTTCTATACGCATAATCCCAAATAAAACCATTCCATCCATTCACTAAAGAATATGTTGTATTATTAATATTCCCAGCAAAAGGCGTTGGTGTTGCCATGTAACCCGACCAAATATCAGCATTTAAACCTTGTTGCAATTGATATACCCACACAGGATCTAGTACTTGAAGATTATTAAAAATAGGCTTGAAAGAACTTCTAATGTGATTGAAATCTTGTTCTAATTGTTCCTGTGTAAATCCATTAGGGTTAGTGTTAATATCTTCAAAATTATTTGTACATCCTGCAATGGTTAGCAGGGATACTAATAATGCTTTTTTAGTTATATTATAAAGTTTCATTGTGTTTGTTTTAGAAAGTTACATTTAAATTAATCCCTATACTTCTTGTAGAAGGTAAACCATAAATATCCACACCTTGTAAACCTTCGCCAGTACTTAAAGCAATATTAGGATCGAATGGTGCATCTTTGTAAATAAAAAACAGGTTTCTAGCTATTAATGAAACAGAAGCTTTATCAAAAAATGGGATTAATTTTGTCCCAATAGTATATCCAATAGAAATTTCTCGAACACTTATATTGGTTGCATCATATACATATTCACCTGAAATTCCTGCTCTTCCTCCTACCTGTGTATAGTAAGATTGCGCATCCATAGTTGTTACAGGCACACCGTCACTTGCACGTACACCATTGATAGCTACTCCTCCTGCATTTCTTGCATCTCCGGTAGCCTTAGAAACTCCAAATGCATCATTTTGTGCTTGGGTTAAACTCATTACATCGCCTCCGAAGCGACCGTCTAAAAGAATATTAGCGGTAAAGTTTCCAAATTTGAAAGAATTTGAAAATCCTAACATAAAATCAGGGTTTGAATTACCCACCTCTTCAAATTCTGTTTTTTGAAAAGTTCCATCATCATTCAATAAGATTCTTCCTTGGTCATCTCTTTTAAAATTAATACCTTCTATAACTCCAAAAGGTCTCCCTTCAATTAAGGAATATCTATAACTATTTACACCTGCTTCTGTTAAATTTAAATGGTTTCCTAATTCTGAAGGAATTCCATTCACTTGATTCGTGTTTTTAGAGAAGTTAATTGTTGTGTCCCATGAAAATTTATCTTTTCTTACTATTCCCCCCGTTACAATAGCTTCAATACCTTTATTTTTAATATTACCTGCATTAAAACCATAATACGTAAATCCTTCACTATTCCCAACTGGAGCGACAACTTGTAAATATTGGTTTTTAGTTTCCGAATTATAATACGATACTTCAAAACCTAAGCGATTATTAAATAACCTCCATTCTGTACCAATTTCAAATTCCGACTTTAACTCTGGTTTTAAAGAGGTTCCTTTTTTTGGACCTGCATTCGGATTACTTGAATTGGGTGTAGCAGGATTTTGGTAATGAGTTGGTGCTGTTACAAATGAATACACGTCGCTTCCCACTTGAGCGAAAGTAGCTCTTACTTTACCAAAGTTAATGAAATCTGGCATTTCAGTCATTTCGCTAATTATTCCAGTTACCCCAACTGAAGGATAGAAAAATCCAATTTTATCAGAATTTACTAACGCTGAAGACCAATCATTTCTACCAGCCACATCTAAAAACAACATTTCTTTGTATCCCAATGTTGCAACTGCAAAAATCGATTGAACTTCTTTTCTTGAATCTATAGTTTGATAATTTCCATTATTATTTACAAAATTGTGCAAGGTAAACCAGTTAGCATATTGCAATCCTGCACTAATTCCAGAATCTAAACCTGTTTTTTGATTGATCATGGTATTGGTTACACTAGTACCGATATTTGCATTTAAACTAAATTCTTCATTAAATTTAGTAGTGATAGTTGCAATTAAATCGGCATATCTTTGTGTACTAACAGAATTTTCATTGATATATCTACCATTAATATGAGATAATGTTCCTTGCGTTGAAGCGAATATTCTTTTATCAAATTCACTTGTAATTCTATTGTAACTATATCTTGAAGCAACGCTTAACCAATCGTTAATTTTATAAGATAAAGATAAGGCACCGTTAAAAAAATGATTTTCATCTTCTGATTTATTTCGGTTAATAGCCCAATAAGGATTTTGCATAATATCTCTATTAGTCATCCAATTTTGAGCCATTAAGTTTCTGGTTGGATCATATACTTCATAATTATTTTTATAATAATTAAAATCATTTCCTCTTGGCATTAAATATACTCCTGTAAGTGGATTAAAGTAAAAACCATTCACTGGTTTATTTGTAATTGTTTGCGAAGTATAATTGGCATTTGCAGAAAAAGTAAGTTTGTCTTTAAAAAATTTTGCCGTTTGACGAATCCCAAAATTATTTTTCTTTAAATGATTGCCTGGAATAATTCCTGATGCATCCACATTAGCAAAAGAAAATGATGTAGCAGCATTTTCAGAAGCCAAAGCATATCCTACTGATGTAGTTTGAGTTACTGCTGTATCAAAAAAATCTTTCACATGATCTCTTGTTTTTTGAGCCGCTCCCCAACTTTCATCTGCTCCTGGAGTTGCTATATAATCGGTTTGGAATTCTGGTAAATAAGCAGCCGTTTCAAAAGTAGTGACAGAACCAGCTGTAATACTAGCTTTTCCAATTTGTGGTCTTTTAGAAGATAATAAGATGACACCATTTGCCCCTTGACTTCCATATAATACTGATGCAGCAGCTCCTTTAAGAACAGTCATTCCTTCATAATCATCTGGGTTTATTAAAGAAACTACATCTCCACCATCTTTATTACCACCTGCTAAGCTTCCGAAAGTATCATTCGGTTGACCAGCCCCCACGTTTAACATTGGAATACCATCTATTACATAAAGAGGTTGGTTATTATTTACTGAAGAATTTCCACGTATAACTACTTTAGTAGAGCCACCTGTTCCACCAGCACTTTTTGTAACTGTTACCCCAGCAACTTTACCAGCAATCGTATTCACAATATTTACATCTCGCACTCTGGTTAATTCTTCTGCTTTTATTTCTTGAGCAGCATAGGTTAAAGATTTTCTGGTTTTTTTAATACCAAGAGAGGTTACAACAACTTCTTTTAATTTATTAGCATCCGATTCTTTTAATTGAATGTTTAAATTATTTTGTGCTCCAATAAGAATTTTTTGAGTTTCATAACCAATGTAAGAAACTAATAACGTTTCCCCTACATTGACTTGAATTGTAAATTTTCCATCGAAATCCGAATCGGTTCCTCGAGAAGTACCTTGGATAAGAATATTGGCAGAGGGTAATGGTATGCCTTCCAGGTCGGTTACTGTACCATTGATCGTTTTAACTTGCGCAAAAGAATTTTGCACAGCAAAAACAATCATAAGGAGTAATACAAATTTTTTCATTAATCGATTTGTTTATTTGTTAGTTAATACTGTAAATTTATTCTTATAGTATTTCTTAAAAAAATATATTAAACAAACGACATTTTACGTTCAACAAACGACAAAAATTACTCAACAACACGTAAACAACTGAACAATAAAGCTTTTTTAAAAGCTTTAAACAAAAGGAAATCTAATTTTAAAAAAAGTGACTTTTATACTAAAAATTGAAATAAATATTAAAAAAAATAGTTCTTTTTATAAAATTTTAACTAAAATTGCGAATTATTCAAACAACAACTATTTAAAGCGTGAACAAGATTAATATTGAAATAAAGCCAATTTATCATTTTTGGTTTTGGGGTGTCTATTTTATTTTAAACACGCTACGGTGGGGCGCTTATTTTAATGATTATGAATATTCTTTTCAATCGAATTTAATCGAATTTGCATTACATATTCCGTTAGTGTATTTTAACTTATTTGTATTAGTTCCGAAATTTGTTTTAAAGCCACACTATTTAAAATTTGGGCTTGCACTTTTGGCCAGTTTATTTCTCATCTATTTATTAAAAACGGGACTAACGTATTTTTTAATTTCTGAAAATATTTGGCCCGAAGCCAATAGAGAATACAAACCTTTTGATGTGAATCATATCGTAGCAGTTTGTATTGGAGAACTGTACGTTTTGTCTATGGCATCATCAGTCTATTTTACGCTAACTTGGTTACGAGAAAGAGAAAGAAATAGAGCCTTAACGGAAAGCCAGTTTAAAATAAAATTGAAATATTTAAAAACGCAAATTCAGCCCCATTTCTTTTTTAATACGTTGAATAATCTATATGCTTTATCTTTAGCTTCATCAGATAAGGTTCCTGTTGTGATTTTAAAGCTTTCAAAATTAATGGAATATGTACTTTATGATATTAAAGACACCAAATTTGTTCCCTTAATTAAAGAAATCGATTATATCGAAAATTACATTGAAATTGAAAAACTTCGCTTTGAAGAAGTTGATGTAACTATCAATATAGATTCAGATATAGAAAATGTAAAAGTACCACCTTTATTATTCATTTCTCTTATTGAAAATGCGTTCAAACATGGTGGTATGAATAATAAACATTTAAAAATTACAATTAACTTCAAAATGGATAAAAATGAGAGGTTACATTTTGAAATAATAAATAATTTTGTATCTTCACAAGTGCCCAATTTAAAGAAAGGAATTGGTTTACAAAACACTAAAAGTAGACTCAAATTGCTTTATAAAGATAATTTTATTTTTGAACAAAAAATAAAATTCAACTATTTTATTATTCTTTTACAAATACCTGTGTATGAAGATTAAATGTGTTTTAGTAGATGACGAACCACTTGCTGTAAAAGTTTTGCAAAATTATTTCATTAATTTTCCAGAATTTGAAATTGTAGGGGTCTTTTATAACTCTTTAGAAGCGCTAGATTATATTAAAAATAATCCAGTTGATGTGGCATTTTTAGACATCAATATGCCTGTAATGAGTGGCTTTGATTTAATAAAGTTGATAGATACTCGAGTGATTATCACCACTGCTTTTAGAGAATTTGCAGCAGAAAGTTATGATTTAGATGTGGTAGATTATTTGGTAAAACCCATTCCATTATCCCGTTTTATTAAATCTATTGGCAAAATAACTGCTGAACTAGATGTAAAAAACGGAATTAAGCAAGAAACATCTAAAACCGATCATCATATTTTTATTAAGTCTGATAAAAAAATGATTAAAATTCTAATGGAAGAAATTCTTTTCATTGAAGGAATGAAAGAATATATTAAAGTAGTTACTGCCGATAAATCATACATTACTTTAAAATCTTTAGCATCCTTATCAGAAGAATTACCTATAGATAAATTCATTCGCATTCATAAATCTTTCATAATAGCTATTGATAAAATTAAATCCATTGAAGGAAACAGAATTCAAATTTTGACTCATAAATTACCTATTGGAAGAAATTATGGGAAAGAAGTTAAAAATAAAATCTTAAATACTTAAAATAAAAAAGCAGTGTCCTAATAACACTGCTTTTTACTTTGTAGTTACATCTTATTTTTTGATAAAACGTCTTTCTTCTTTTTTACCTTCATTTTCTAACACAAGACTATAAACTCCTGGTTTCAAATGAGAAACATCAAGTGTTTCACCTTTTACTTTCACTTCAATTGCAGTTCCATCTTGAACATTGAAAATCGCAATTTTTGAAGTTGCAATTTCCGTATTAAAGTGAAGCGTGTTTTCAACAGGATTTGGATAAATCACTAATGCTTTAGTATCTTCATTAGAAGAAACCGTATTTCTAGAAGTAATTGTACCAACTTTAGTAATTCGAATCCAATTCAAATTCACACCACTACTCTGAATGTAAATTCCAAAATTATACGTTCCCGCATTTATAGTAACCGTGTGAGAAACCGTTTGCCAATTTTGCCAACCGCCAGTATTAGGAACCGCTACATTTCCTAAGGGAATAGCACCTGCATTAAAATCGGCAGACAAAGCAGCACCATTTACTGCACTAGCCACACGGTATTCAATTAAATAACTTCCAGAAGAAGGAAATGTAATTCCATTATACGCCATCCAATCCCCTGTATCGGCATAACCTACATTAAGACCTCCACCAGTATCAGTAGTAGGTTCCGTTTGAACCCCATTCATAGCACTATAATTTTCCGCTTGAATTAATACCGAAGAACTATTAGTAGCTGGTCTTACACGTACAGAAGTCGCTACATCATTAAAATTATTATCAACCAAACAAGTATCGTCACCTCTAACAACAATTGAATTACCTGCAAAATTATCATTGGCATACAAAACCATTTCATAACCACTTTGCACTTTTACAGATGAAATATCATTGTCTAAAACTCCTCTAGCTTGTAATTGACCTAACGTATAATTTCCTTCGGGTAGAGAAACCGCATAACCACCGTAATTGCAATGCTTATAAACTGTTGCCACACCATTACTTGGTGGGTTTACTCCTTTTTGGTACACTCTAACATAATCAATCAACATTCTTGCTGGAAAACCGTTATTATCAATGTTAAATCCTGGCCAGTTGCCACCAACTGCTAAATTAAGTAAAATAAAAAAGTTATTATGAAATTCACTTGTTCCATTAACCCCACCTGCAATACTCACTTCATGATATTTTACGCCATCTACAAACCATTTAATTAAGTTTTCGTCCCATTCAACCGTATATAAATGATAGGCCGTTATATTGGCATCTGTATAACCCGAATAAGAAGCATGGCCGTTTTCTTCCCAATGGATAGTTCCTACTACTTGTCCGCCTCCATTTACGTGCTCCATGATGTCAATTTCTCCACAACTTGGCCAACCAACTGAGCTGATATTATCTCCTAACATCCAAAAAGCAGGCCATATACCTTGAAAAGAAGGCATGGCAATACGAGCTTCAATTTTTCCATATTTCCAAGATTTTCGTCCTTGAGTTTTCATTCTTGCGGAAGTATAGTTAGATCCTCCAAAAGATTCTCTCTTAGCCGTAATAACTAAGTTGCCGTTTTCAACTGTAGCATTTTGTTGTCTGTAGTATTGCAATTCATTATTTCCCCAGCCACCATTACCAGTTTCGAAAACCCAGTCTGGACCAATTCCATTTGTAAATTCGTCTTGCCAAACCAATTGCCAGTTCTGCGCATATAATACAGGAACAGAACACACGAATAGCAACGTATATAGAATATTTTTCTTATTATAATTCATATTTTTAATTTTTAATTAAAAGATACAACAAAGCCCTAAAACTACTTCTAGGGCTTTTTGTTATTTTATTTTTTTATAAACTTTTTGATAATTTTTGTTTCAGAAGTATCAAAAACAATGACATATATTCCTGATGCTAATCCAGATACATCTAAATAATTTTCAACAGTTTCAGTTGTAATTACTGGTAAACCAGAAAGTGTATATACGGTAACTTTTACACCCTTCATTGGAGAACTAAAATTCAAACCGTTTTCAACTGGGTTCGGATAAAAGTTAAAATCGATTGGAGTTGTTTCTTTTTGCTCCTCTTCTAAAGCAACAGTTCTAGCAGCGTTACTTACTTTCGTAATTCTAAACCAATTTAAATTGACACCACTACTTTGGATATAAATACCAAAATTATAGGTTCCTGCATTTACATTTACTGTATGTGAAACCGTTTGCCAGTTTTGCCAGCCTCCTGTATTTGGAACAGGGACATTACCTAATTGAATTGATCCAGCGTTTAAATCCGCTGAAAGCATAGCTCCATTTACAGCACTCGCAACGCGATACTCAATTAAATAAGCACCAGAAGTTGGAAAAGTAATACTATTATAAGCCATCCAATCACCGGTATCGGCATAACCCACATTCAAACCACCGCCGGAATCAGTAGTGGGTTCTGTCTGAATGCCACTCATATTAGAATAGTTTTCGGCTTGAACAAAAACAGAAGAAGAATTTGTAGCAGTACGAACGCGTATTGAAGTGGTAGCGTCATTAAAATTGTTATCTACTAAACAGGCATCGTTTGAAGTAATAGTTACTGCAGTACCAGTAAAATTATCATTTGCGTACAGTACAATTTCGTAACCACTTTGCACTTTTACAGAAGAAACATCATTATCTAAAACGCCTCTAGCTTGCAATTGACTTAAGGTATAATTTCCAACTGGCAAAGAAACGGCATATCCATCATAATTACAATGTTTATAAACCGTCGCAACTCCATTTTGAGGTTGGCCACCATTAATAACTTGATCAATAGCAGTTAATAACGATTTTGAACCTACAGCATCTTGAGCCAATTGCCAAATCATAACGCCACCAGCATTTTGAACGGCAAAAGTAGTTTTCTGTTTAATCGTGGGAATACCATTATAATAAATTGTATTCGCTACTTGATCTACATTTTCTGCACCTGGATAGGTATTTACAATGTCAGCATATGAAATTCCTTGATTGGCTGAGCTTCCAAAACCATATCCATAAAAAGGAACACCAATTATTGCTTTACTACTAGGTAATCCTCTACCGGTCCAATAATTTAACTGATCTACCGCCATACTATAGGGAGAATGTTGGCCAGGATTATTAGGATTCCAAGGTCCAGTAGCATCATAAGCCATAATGTTAATCCAATCGAAATAAGAAAAAGTATACGAAGGCACATTGGCTCCGCCATATCCTTGAGATAAAGCAGCCGTAATTTGTTTATTATTAGCATGCATACTATTAGCTAAATCAATAATAAAACTGCCATAATCTCCATTAATTGCTGGGCCTTCTAAATCTACGTCAATCCCATCAAAATTATGACTAATTACATAGTTGGTTAATTTTTGTACGAATGAAGCTCTGTTACCTGCACTCATTTGATTGAAAAAATTATCACGAATAGCACCTCCTTCTGAAATAGCACCTCCACCGATTGAAACAAATACTTTTACATTATTTGAATGCGCTCTTTGTATAAGCGTATTGTTTGCACTTTGAAAGGAAAGATAGCCATTGGCATCAGGGTTTTCAAATGCAATATTAATATGGGTTAATTTACTGTATTGAATACTATTGGAAAAAGCATTCAAATCAATCCAATTGGGAACATATCCAATTACTTTTTTTTGTGCATGGGAAAAATTTAAAATTCCTAACACTAAGATGAAAGCCAACTTATAGGATAGCTGTTGTATTTTTATCATAATACCAGTATTTTTAAATTAGGAACCTCACTTTTGTGAGGTTCCTAACCTATTTATTTTTTTATAAAACGTCTTTCTTCCATTTGACCATTGTGGTCTACTAGAACAGAATAAATACCTGGTTTAAGACTAGAAACATCTATACTTTTACCATCCCCTTTATTAACAGGAATAAAAGTACCTGTTTGTGCGTCAACTATTGTAATTTTAGAATTTTGAACATCAGCAGTAAAGAACAATGTTGTTTCTACTGGATTTGGGTAAATTACGAACATTTCTTTAGGCTCTTCGGTTGCCTCAGTTCTTGCTGCATTACCTACTTTAGTAATTCTAAACCAATTTAAGTTTACACCACTATTTTGGATATAGATACCAAAATTATAGGTTCCTGCATTAACATTTACCGTTTGAGAAACCGTTTGCCAGTTTTGCCATCCACCCGTATTAGGTACATTAACATTACCAAGAATAATACTTCCCGCATTTAGATCAGAAGAAAATACAGCACCATTCACCGCACTAGCGACTCTGTATTCGATTAAATAAGAACCAGAAGTTGGAAAATTAATAGCATTATAAGCCATCCAATCGCCTGTATCTGCATAACCCACATTTAACCCACCACCTGCATCAGTAGTTGATTCTGTTTGAATACCACTCATAGCAGAATAATTTTCGGCTTGAATTGTAACACTTGAAGAGCTACTTGTTGCTCTAACACGTAAAGAAGAAGCCAAATCATTAAAACTATTATCTACTAAACAAGCATCATTGCTTCCAACAACAATAGAGGAGCCAGTGAAATTATCATCAACATATAATACCATTTCATAGCCACTATTTACTTTTAAAGAAGAAATATCATCATTTACAACTCCTTTAGCTTGTAGCTGACTTAATGTGTAATTACCTGGTGCTAAGCTCACCGCATAACCACCATAATTACAATCTTTATAAACTGTTGCTACACCATTATTTGGAGGAATTGTACCAGTAATAGTATAACTTCCTATTGAACCATAAGCAGAATAACCTCCGTAACCAGCGTCACCAGCACCTGTACCATCAACACCTATATAATAAGTCCCTGCTGCTAAATTTGCATTCAATGTAGCATTTAGAGCAAATGGATCAGAGTTCCAGTACGTTCCAATTTGAGTTCCAGAAGCATTAAACAAACGTATTATTAAATGTAAATTTCCGTTTCTACTTACTGTATTTGCATTAATGACAACATTTCCACCACCTGTAGTGAATGTAAAGAAATCATAATCCGCTTCACTAGAAATGATACCACTTTTTTGATTGATACTTCCGTTTGCATTATAACTTAAAGCCGCTGCACCAGAAATACCATTACTGTAATCATCACCTCTGTAACCAACTCCAAATTTAGAACCCGCAATTGTAGCTACATCATCTTGTAAGTTATTGGCATAATTATATTGTCCTTTGCTCCATTGAACTACAGGTCTGTAATAACCTGCACCCATAATTGGCGCCCAAGAAGTACCATCAATTCCAAGAAAATAACCTTCTTCTGGATTTGTACGTCCATCATGACCTAAATCGAAAGTATGCCCGATTTCGTGAGAAGAGGCATCACCACCCGATTTACCTGAGGTAATAAATACCCAACAAGGCACATCATTATCCCAGTTAAAAGAACCAATATACGCGACACCTCCAGCACCAGGCGCTGCGGTGTTTGTTGGTGTAACAACTACTCTCATTCTTCTGTTTCTAGGATAGGAATTAAATACAGATTCGCTAGTAGTAACATTTAAATTAAAAGGTCTATAATCTTCAGATACAACTTCCCAATGTTCTTGAACTGCAGCATCGCTCATTCCTGACGGAGCTGCATTAATCGCATTCCCATTGTTCCATAAATTACCCGCTGGCATATAATATCCATCAAAATCTAATAATACACAACCAGCTGCTCCTGGTAAACTTTGTAAGTTCAAAAGTGCTTGTGCAATTGGAGCTTCTTGAGGTGTATCTACTCTTTCAGAATTCGTTAGTAATTCATTTTTAGGAACATTTTGATAATTGATACATATTAAGCTATTAATATCTACTTCTTTTACAAATGCATTTCCGTTTTCAGAATAATATTTATAAGCCTTTTCAGTAGCTTTAATAATAATATGACCTTCAAGCTCTTTTTTACTAATGTCTAAGTAAAAAGTTCCTCCATTACTTTTTATTTCTCCAATAAGATACTCACTTGAAGCACTGGATTTTTGGAAATTGATTTTTCCGTTAAGCGAAATGTCATTCGCAATTTTTAAAAGGATGTCCTTTTCATTTCCTTTTGCTGTATTTGAAGCTAAATTCTTTTTAACATTGGATAGAAAAGTCTCATTTTTTCCTAATGAAGTTTGTGATATAGCCCAATTACAAAATGTAACCAAAGCTATAAAGCTAAAGTAAATTCTTTTTTTCATGTTTGTTTGTTATTTGTTTATGTTAAGATTTTAGATAGTAATTCTAAGAGAAGCGTCTTTTTTTATACATGGATATCTTTTTAAAAAAGTTAAAAAATATTTTTTATTGATACAAAATTTCAATTATCTATATAAATGTATTGTAACATTTTTTTTGAAAAAAATAAATTAAACGAACAGCGTTTTATTTTCAACGAACAGCATATTTCAATCAACAAAATGCCTTTTTGCCATCAATTTAAGCAACTAAAAAATATTTATAAATTATTCATTTTCAAAAGAATATTTATTTCTTAAAAAGAGAATACAGGAAACAAAAGGCGCTAGAATAAAAAGCGCTCAAACTTTATTTTCATATTCGTTTGAGCGCTAACAACCTTATTTTTTTATAAATTTCATTTCTGTTTTTACGCCATCTTTTTCAATAATAACCGCATAAATACCCGGTTGAAGATTTGAAATATCTAAACTATTTGCATCTGCTTTAGGAACTTTTAAATAAAGACCTCTTTGAAAATCTGCCACCTGAATGGTTGCTTTATCCAAAGATGTGTTAAAATGCAAAATATTTTCAGCTGGATTTGGAAACAAGGTTACCACTTCTTTTTCATCTGAAGAAGTTGCTACTCTAAGAGCATTGCTAACCTTAGAAATTCTAATCCAATTTAAGTTAACACCTGAATTTTGGATAAAAATTCCAAAATTATAGGTTCCAGCGTTTACATTTACGGTTTGTGAAACAGTTTGCCAGTTCTGCCAACCACCCGTATTTGGAATATTTACAGAGCCTAAAACAATTGAACCTGCATTTAAATCTGAAGAAATTTGGGCTCCGTTAACAGCACTAGCCACACGGTATTCAATTAAATAAGCACCACTAGTTGGGAAAGTAATATTATTATAAGCCATCCAATCACCTGTATCAGCATAACCTACATTTAGACCACCTCCAGTATCTGTAGTAGGTTCTGTTTGAACACCATTCATGGCAGAGTAATCTTCAGCTTGTATGAATACTGATGAAGCATTGGTTGCAGTTCGAACTCTGATAGAACTAGTAACATCATTGAAATTATTATCCACTAAACACGTATCATCTGAACCAATAATAATAGAATTACCAGAATAATTATCATTCGCATATAACACTACTTCAAAACCACTTTGTACTTTTATAGAAGACACATCGTTATCTAAAACTCCTCTCGCTTGTAATTGTGCTAATGTATAGTTTCCAACAGGTAAACCGACAGCATAACCACCATAATTACAATGTTTATAAACTGTTGCAGTACTTGGTGCCGCATTTCCAAAACCACCGAAAACTGCTACAGCTCTAGTAGGTTGTGTTGTGTGTAATGATGGAGAATGATCCGCAACATCATCATATGCAAAACCATACGAAAGATTATCAACACTTATTCCTGGTAAATGCCAAAATTTAGAATAATGATTCATTGGATTCGCTTGATAAAATGAAGCAATGTTATGCCAGTTTTGTTGACCAGGATTTGCACTTGTAACATCTACAACGTGTCTATTGATAGCTGCTGTTAATTGTGCTTGAATCACTAAGTCCAAATCACCATCTACTAATCTTCTATCTAATACACCTTTTCCTTCTAAAGCTTCTTGAGTAGAGGGTCTATATTGTACTCTACCTGTTCTTCCTACGAAAGCCCCAGATTGTCCAACCATTTCCAATTGTTCTCCTATAACTCTTCCTTTAAAGACACCTGCTTGACCTGCATAAAAAATTAAATCTTGATTTTTATACTTGTTCCAAATTGCGTCAATATACGATTTCAGATAATTTGCATAAGGTCCTGGAGTTGTACCACCAGTTCCATCTGCAAAAGCAGGAGTTTTAGAAGGTGCAGTAATTTCTCCAGTCGTATTATTTAAACAACCTTGAAATTCTGTTGGAACATTAGCTCTAAAAGCAGCTACAATCTCGTCATGCTTTTTTAATTCCCCTACTCTTTTGTAATATCCATTTGCACCATACAATTCCAATCCCATTGGATATTTATAGGAATCTACACGTGTTGGGTTGCCAAAAAAACCATATTGGTTATTGGTTAATTCAATCATTTCATATAAAATTCCATTATTTGGATCTGTTGGATTTAAAGGGTTATGTCCTGCATAACCTGATGGTGCTCCCGTAGATCCAAAGAAGTAAAGATACATTTGTGATCCTTTAGAAATAAAAACTCTACAACCTGCAATTAAAGGTAATGTAAATGTCTTGTTTGGAATGTCACTTAATCTTGTAAAACAGTTAGCATACTTCCCATTGCCTCCTGGACCAAGGTTTCCACCTGGTGTAGGCCCTTGAACTGTATTATAAGAAGAATTCATTGGGTACACCTGACTTGTTCTCGCATCTACCCAAACGTGTGCTCCTGTATTGTAATTAATCCCTACAATAGCCACATACAAATCGGAATCATTAAATGTAGAGGTATTCTTGATTTCAAATGGTATAGGACCTTGACTATAACCCAAAGAAGTAATCAATAAGAGGAAAAGAAATTTCCAACTTACAGCATAAGTTTGTTTTGTTTTTTTCATGTTTTGTTTGTTAAATGTTAATAAATAGTTTGGTTTCACATAGCAATTTTATTTTATGAACTTTTCTATTTGAGAGCTTCTTATAAAGAAACATAGTACAATAAAGAGTAAATCGTTTTTTACGCTTCATTACAATTTTTAACAATACATTTTTATTCCTAAAAATGATGCAACAAACAGGAACTTAGTTATTGATATACTTTGATATAATCGATACTAAATTCTTGAGGAAATACACTATTATCAATGTCGGGACCGCCAAAGTTTCCGCCAATAGCCATATTAATTAAAAAATAAAAAGGTTGGTTGTAAGGCCAAGTATTTTCATTTTTAACTTCAGGTTTAAAAGTATATACCAAATGATTGTCTACATAAAATGCAATTTGATCTTTATTCCAATCAATTGCATAAAGATGAAAGCCTTCTTCAATCCCTTCAATTTTAGTTTTTTTTGTGTTGATTGTATTTCCATGACTATCTTGTGTATGTAAGGAAGTAAAAACTTGTCCTGGTTCTTTTCCTATATACTCAAGAATGTCAATTTCACCCGATTTTGGCCAACCCACTTGAGAAATATTGGATCCTAACATCCAGAATGCTGGCCATAATCCTTTGCCTTGAGGCAATTTTGCACGCACTTCCATTTTACCATATTGAAATTCCTTTTTATCTTTTGTGGTAATTCTTGTGGAAGTATACTGCGTTCCATCATAAGCAGCAGTAATCGTTAGCATACCATCTTCAACTTTATGATTATTCTTCGTATAAATTTGAGATTCATTATTTCCCCAACCACAAATATTAGGGCATCCATTTCCTAATTCAAAATTCCAAACCGTAGTATCTAGAGCTTTTCCATTAAAGTTTTCTTCCCAAATTAATTTTCTATTGTCTTTTTGAGCATACGTCAAATTAATAAGGAGTGCTAGTAACGCTATTTTTTTCATTATATCTTAATTTAAAAATTGAAAAGTATCTTCTAAAGTAGCATCAGAACTACCTCCAATAAATACTTTGAAATCTCCAGGTTCTGTTTCCCATTTCTTATTGTTAGTATAAAAAGCTAGCATTTTTTCATCTATTACAAATGAAATTACTTTGGATTCATTAGCATTTAATTCAATCATTTGAAAGCCTTTAAGCTCTTTAACAGGTCTTGTTGAACTTGCCACTAAATCTCTGATATACAATTGCACAACTTCTTTCCCTTTAACTTTACTATTATTTTTTAGAGTTACAGAGGCAATAATTTTTTCAGAAGTATTTAAATTCTTTTTACTCAAAGTAAGATTTGAATATTCGAACTTAGCGTAGCTTAATCCATGACCAAAGGCAAAAAGTGGCGTATTTTTTTCATCGATATAATGAGACCAAAAAACACTTTCTGGTTCATTCATGATAGGTCGACCTGTGTTTTTATAATTATAATACAATGGAACTTGACCTACACTTCTAGGAAAAGTCATGGGTAATTTACCACTAGGATTATAATCACCATACAATACCTGCGCAATTGCGTGACCCGATTGTGTTCCTAAGTGCCATGCTTCAACAATGGCCGGAATATTTTCTTTTGCCCAAGGAATAACCAATGGACGTCCATTATTTAATACTAAAACAATGTTTTTATTTACTTTGTAAACAGCTTCAAGTAATTCTTGTTGTAGACCAGGCAAACCTAAATCAGATCTACTTCTTCCTTCTCCAGATTGTAAACCGTGTTCACCTAAAACCATTACAACTACATCTGCATTTTTAGCAATAGCAATTGCTTTCGAAAATTCTGAATTGTCTGAAGTATTAATTTTGGTTTCCCACATAAATTCAGTTCTACCTGTAGCTACAGTAGTTCCTTTTGCAAAAGACAATTGATTCCCAACGTAAGCTTCCATCCCTTCTAAAACTGAAACAGCTGTTTCGTCGTCAGCACCGATTCTCCAACTTCCTAACGGACTTGTTTTATCGTTAGCTAAAGCTCCAATTAATGCTATTTTTTTACCGGTTTTAGATAACGGTAATAAGTCATTATCATTTTTAAGCAAAACAATCGACTTTTTAGCCATTTCTAAAACGCCATCATGAAACTCTTTTTTACCAACTGTTGCTTTTTCATAGGCTTCATCACAGTATTTATAAGGATTTTCAAACAACCCTAATTCAAATTTTGTCCTTAGAATTCTTCTAGCTGCATCTTCTACATCAGTTTCTTTAACTTTGCCTTCCTCAATTAATTTTTTAAGATAAGTAACATATGCATACGATTCCATATCCATATCAGAACCCGCATTAACGGCTATTTCCGCAGCATGTTTACTGTCTTTTGCATAACCATGAGCAATCATTTCGTTAATAGAACCCCAATCAGAAACTACAAAACCATCAAAGTTCCAATTTCCTTTAAGAATTTCTCTTTGCAACATTTTATTCCCAGTAGCAGGAACTCCATTTAAATCGTTAAATGAATTCATAAATGTACGCACACCTGCATCAACAGAAGCTTTAAAAGGAGGCAAAATAACATTTTGAAGTGTTTGTTCACCTACATCAACGGTATTGTAATCTCTACCGGCTTCAGCAAAACCATATCCTGCAAAGTGTTTGGCACAAGCCAGAATTGTTTTTTTAGAAGCTAAATCTTCACCTTGAAAACCTTTAATTCGAGCTTCAGCAATTTTACTTCCCAAATAAGGGTCTTCTCCAGCTCCTTCCATGACTCTTCCCCATCTGGCATCTCTTGAAATATCCACCATTGGAGCAAAAGTCCAATTAATTCCTACTGCCGCAGCTTCTTCAGCCGCAATAGCAGCAGATTTTTGAATAACTTCTAAATCCCAACTTGCAGCTTCTGCTAAAGGAATGGGACTAATTGTTTTATAACCATGAATAACATCAAATCCAAATAATAGCGGAATTCCTAATCTGGTTTCTTCTACAGCAATTTTTTGTAAGGTATACACTTCTTTAGCTCCTTTTACATTAAGCATAGAACCTACTAGTCCTTTTTTTAAATCTTCATATTTTTTTGCAGCTTGTCCTTCTTTTGGAGCTGGACCTGTAATTTCCCAAAAGCCATTGTATTGATTCATTTGACCAATTTTCTCATCTAAAGTCATTAACTTTAGAATGGAGTCTACTTTTTGTTCAATCAAATCATTTTTTTCAGATGCAACTGTTTTTTTTGTTTGGCTTTTGTTACATCCAATAAAAAACAAAAAGGATAAAGATAAAATACTATATGTAATAGGTTTGATTTTCATTAGAGATAGGTAATAATATTCCAACCCTTAAGAAAGCTAGTAATTGAGATACTAGACTTTCTTAAGATTGAAATGATAAAAAATATTTTATAAAAAAATGAAAAAGTATTATTGATAAACTCTTACATAATCCACTTCCATTGAAGATTGTGTAAAACTTGGATCGATTGCTCCACCAAAAGTTCCTCCCATTGCTACATTTAGAATTAAGAAGAAATCATGGTTGAATGGAACTGCGTTTGAATTAGGTACAGAGTGAAACAATACATCATCTACAAATATTTGAATTGATGTTGGGCTCCAAATCGTTTTATATATATGAAATTCAGTGCTTGCACCAGTTATGGTTGTTGTATTTCCATTACCATTTCCACCAGAATTACCTGGATAATGCAAAGTTCCATGAATAACATTTGGGACATTCCCTTTGTGTTCCATAATATCAATTTCCCCACATGCTGGCCAAGCGAATCCTGCCTGGTCATAATTAGCTCCTAACATCCAAATCGCAGGCCAAGTACCACCACCAACAGGTAGTTTTGCTCGAACTTCAACTTTACCGTAAGTAAATTCAAATTTATTTTCAGATTTTAATCTTGCTGAAGTATAATTTCCGCCAGAATTGATTGCTGTAATGACTAAATTCCCATTAGACACCACTGAATTTGTAGCGCTATTGGTATAGTTTTGTGCTTCTTGATTTCCCCATCCTCCAGCACCTAAATCATAGCCCCATTTTGTAGCATCTGGTGCCCCATCAACATCAAATTCATCCGACCAAACTAAATTTGTATAATCTGTAGTTGGATTTTGAACAGGTCTAGTAGTTGTAAAAGTATGATACCATGCTAATCCAGGATCATTCCCCATAATTGCTCTTACTACCATTCTATTTGCAGTTAAAGAAAGTATTTCATACGAATTTTGTCCTATATAATAACCCATAAATCCATTATCTGAAAAAGTCATTACAGTACCTCTCGTTTGGGTAGCTGCATTTGGGTTCATACTCACTACAGATTCTGACGGGCTCAAAGTAACAATCTTAACTCCAGATACATCATAATTATAGCACATATCTGAACCTGCACTTCCACCTACAACACCTTCAAAAGCCGTATTGAAAAATGTATTTCCTCCGTTATCTAATTCATATTTTAACATATCACCATCTTTAGTAAATGTTAAAACATTATCATATAAACAGCTAGAATCAGGACTTGCTGCTTTTTCCCATGGAGCAGCTTGGTACCAAAAACCAAAATAATTTTGAGTTTCATCAGTACTGTTAGGACCAACTCCTAAATGTCCAGGTTCCGATGCTGACCAATACCAATCTTTACTTGTACCATCAGTTAGAAGTTGAATTGCTTCATCATCTGAGAAATCACTTCTGACTTCAACACTTATAGTTTTATTAGTAGCCACACCACCTTTTCCGGATGCAACTACAGTAACATCATAAACATTTATTCCTGGTTGAGCAAAACGTTTTTGAAACACCCCTAACGGAGAATTCTGCGAAGTTCCATCACTAAAAATAAACTTATATGAAATCGCATTATTTGCTCTTGCGCTAAAAATCACAATACCAGTTCCATCACCATAAGGATTTGAACCATCTTGTCCTTGAATCTCAGCTTCTATAACTAGATTATCTGGAGCTATTATATCTCCAAAACTTTTATCTTCTTCTTGACAACTTACCAAAAATGTAAGTGTTACTACTAGTAAGATATATTTTTTAATATTTTTCATTTTATTATATTTTAATTGGATAATTGAATGTCATCAAAATAGTAAGAAGCTCCTGTACCCGCATTCCCAAAATCAAAAAATACAACTACTCTCTGATAATTATTCGCATTATTTATTCCTGTAAAGTCATAAGTAAGCTCTTCCCAAGCATTTGACTGAGTTGTAGTAGCATCTAATTCTGTGTTAATTGTGCCTCCATTCAATAAGTTTTCTAATTTTAGTTTCACAACAATACCAGCTTGAGGAGACCATACTTTCATTTTAATTTTTTGCATAGTAGCAAAATTAATTGGGTTACCTAATTCAATAAAAGATCCTGCCCAAACCTCAGCTCCATTTGCTTTTACCAATTTACCAACAGTAGCAGAAGTATTTATTCCAGACATATCAGGATTACTTACTACTGTAGTAGCAGCACCTCCAAAATTATCAAATGAATAGGTTAAAACAGTAGATTCAAAATCTAAAGGCAATTGTACAGATGGTGCACCTGAAGTTAATTCTATATCATCAAAATAATAATTTGCTCCTGTTCCAGCGTTCCCAAAATCATAGAATACAACAATTCTTTGATAGTTATTTCCATTATTAACGCCACTAAAGTCAAATGTTAACTCTTCCCATCCGTTAGCCATTGTATTCGTTGCATCAACTTCAACATTAATATTAGAGTCTAATAAATTTTCTAATTTCATCTTCACCACAATACCAGCTTGAGGAGCCCAAGATTTCATTTTTATTTTTTGCATGGTTGAAAAATCGATAGGTGCACCTAATTCAATTAAAGAACCTGCCCAAACTTCTGATCCGTTATTTTTTGTCAAACGAGCTACATTAGCACTACCATTATTAGCATCTATATTTGGATTAGCTACTTTTACTGTATTTGCTCCACCAAAACCAACAAAATCGTAGTTTAATGTTGCTGATTCGAAATCAATTGGCAATAAAACAGGATTTGTAATAGTAACGTCCTCAGTATATTCAGTTGTTGCTACACCACCACTTAGAGCCACTACTCTAACCGTATAAGTACCTACAGTTGCATAGCTAAATGTAATTGTTTCACCTTCCATAAATACAACAGGAGTTTGATTAGGGTCTTCTCCAAAATAAACTTCAAAAAAAGTTTCATAATCAGCTGTTGCTGCTACCGTAATACCTAAATTATTTCCAGGAACTGAGTTAATTGTTACTTCTAAATTTTCTGGAGCCACAAAAGAAACGGTTAAATCTTGAGTTGCTTCTGAAGATTGACCATCTAATGTTTTTCCAACAATTCTAACCTGATAATTCCCTTCAGTATACACATGTTGAGTTGAAGCTCCAGGATTTACAAAAGCTGGTGTAGTTGTTGTGTCTCCAAAATACACCTCGTATTGGGTTACACCTTCTCCATTAGGGACTATAGTTACAAGACCTGAATTATCTTGTTTTATGGTCATTACTGCCCCTATATTTTTAGGTGCACTAATACTATCTAAGTTTACAGTATCATCATCTTTGGAACATCCCATAAAAAGAGAGAAAACCAATAGACCTATTACTATTTTAATTTTATTCATAATACGTATATTTTAATAGTTTGGATTTTGTTGCCAATTTCCATTAGCAAATTGCAATTCTTCAAAAGGAACTGGGAAAACTTCATGTTTATTAGCCGTAAATCCTGCAATTGTACCCACAGCTTTATTGGTTCTAACTAAATCAAAGAAACGATGTCCTTCACCCACTAATTCTAACCTTCTTTCTTCTAAAATAAAATCTGTTAAAGCAGCTCCTGAAGCTGAAATATCATGATTGGTATCACCAAAAGCTCTTCTTCTCACTAAGTTTAGATATTGTCTTGCTTTAGCGTCATCAATTCCACCTCTGTTGAAAGCTTCAGCAGCCATCAATAATACATCTGCATAACGAATTGCTCTATAATTATTTGGATTTGTTAAATTTTGATCACCCATATTTGCATCTCCTTGACGAGGTAAATATTTACGGTTGAAAAAACCAGTATGTTTATATCCTTCTCCATAAGTAGCACCCGTATTAGCTGCCCAATCAACGATATTTAAAATAGCAACATCTCTTCTATTATCACCTACTTCAAAAGCATTATAAACTTGTTGAGTAGGTACATTAAAACTATATCCTGAATCGAAAAGTGGTCCACTGTAATTTCTTATTCCATTAAAGCCAACTGCTACATTTCCTTGACTACATTGCAAACAATCAAAACTAGCTCCTTGTGCATCTGTGTATTGCACTTCGAAAACAGATTCTGGTCCATTTTCTGCATTATTTTCGAAAAGAGTAGAATAATCCGCAACAAGAGAATAATTACCATCTAAAATAACTTGTTCTAAAACTGCTGATGCATTTACATATTTATTTTGGTATAAATATACTTTTCCTAATAAAGCTTGCGCAGCCCCTTTAGTAGCTCTTCCTTGTTGAGAAGCTGTAGGATTTAGATTGTCAATTGCAAATAATAAATCACTTTCTATATTAGCATATACTTCGGTAATTGGTGCTCTTGGAAACGTTTTTTCATCTCCTGGTAAAAAACGAGCATCTGGTTTAATGGGTATTGGACCAAACCATTTTACTAATTCAAAGTTATAATAAGCTTTTAAAAATCGAGCTTCAGCAATAATTTGATTTTTACCTTCAAAATCAATTTTATCTTTAAATTCTAAGATGTAACTGGCTCTATAAACACCTGCAAACATCCAATCCCAAATATTTTTAAGTTGAGCATTTACTGGAGTGTGTATCATTTCATCAACTTGCTGAATTCCAATTACATCATTAGCACTTTCACCTCCCGAAAGGGTGTTATCTGATGCAATTTCTCCTAACATAACGTTTAAATAAGTAGCATGTAATAATTCATATGCTCCAATTAAAGCATTGTTATAGTCTTGAGGATCATTAAAATAATTTTCAGAATCAATAGTATAAGGAGGTGCTTCATTCACAAATTCATCTGAACATGCTGAAATTAGAGACACCAATAATGTCAGAATAATTCCAATTTTTACTGTATATTTTTTCATAGTCATATTTTTTAAAAAGTAACATTTAAACCTAACATATAAATTCTTGGAGAAGGATAATAACCAAAATCAATTCCTCCAGAAATGGGTTGGCCACTGTTAGCTGCTGGATCAAAACCTCTGTATTTTGTAAATGTGTATACATTGTTTATCGATCCATATATTCTCACTTTAGTTAATTTAATATTTTCAATGAATTTGGATGGTAATGAATATCCTAATTGAATGTTTTGAATTCGTAAGAACGATGCATCTTCTACAAAATAATCTGAAAAAACATTATTAGCAGAAGGTCCAGCTGTTACTCTAGGAACTTCTGTACTGGTTCCTTCACCTGTCCATCTACCTAAAACATAATTCATTTTATTCAATCTATTTTCAGTTCTTTCATAATTACGAATCATATCATTTCCAATTGAAGCAAAAGAATAAGCCATAAAGTCGAATCCTTTATAATTTAATCCAAAATTAAAACCTAAATTATAATCTGCTATTGCTTTACCTATAAAAGCTCTATCGTCCAAATTAATAACACCATCACCATTCATATCTTTATAACGTATATCACCTGGCTGTGCTGGTGCACCCAAAGCCACTTGTGAAGGATGATTGTTTACTTCTTCTTGATTTTGAAAAATTCCATCCGTTACATATCCAAAAAATGACCCAATAGGTTGTCCTTCTTGCATTCTTGTAGGTATCGGTTGACCTACACCAAAAGCCCCAATATCGATAAACCCTGATCCATTATTAACCTCATCTACATTGTTGTTTATAGAAGTAATATTAAATCCAATATTGTACTTGAATTCATGGTCATTATTTTTATAATCTACTGCAAACTCAAACCCCTTGTTAGTAACACTACCCGCATTGATTGTTGGATTACCTGATCCAGGTGCTCCACCACCACCAATTCCTGAAACAGGTGTTCCTATTATTAATAAATCTTTTCTCTTATTTTGATAGTATTCAATAGTTACTTCTAACTTATTATTGAACATTTTTGTATCTAAACCAATATCTAATTTGGTATCTGATTCCCATTTTACAGATTTATTTGGAATAACCCCAGGAGCAAAACCATTAAGAATAGTTCCATCTAAAACGTAACTTGATGTTACTAAGTTTGATCTAAACACATTATTATCAATTGCATCTACACCTAAGCTTCCATAACTAGCTCTTAATTTTAGAAAATTTATTTTACCATCAGTATTAAAAAAATCTTCATCAGAAATAACCCATCCAGCAAGTATCGAATTAAAGTTACCCACATTAAAGTCTGGACCAAATTTTGATGATTGATCTCTTCTAGCGATTAAGGATAATAAATATTTACCCTTGTAATCATAGTCTAAAGTCGCAAATAATGACGGCCTTTTGTAAGTTGGAGATTTATAAGATCCATTAGGTTTAACGCCGTCTGGAACATTTCCATTTGCTAAAGCAATATCTGCATACTCCCATGAATTATATGGAACATCATATCCTGTAGCATTAACACCTTCACCAGTTTCAGCATATAAAGTTCCTCCTAAAGTTACTTTAAACTTATGATTTTCAAAAATTCTTTTTTCATATTCACCAAATACATCCAAAGTATAATTACTGAATTTTCTTGCGGATTGATTTACAAAACTTCTAGTATTATTAAAGACTTTACCTGTTCCATAAAAAATTTCTGGGCTAAAACTTTTCGATACATCGTTAGCAGTACTAAAACCATATCGAGTCGTAACTTTAAAATCTGTAAAAGGTTTGTATTCTAAAACAAAATTTCCGTTAATTTTTTCTTGGTTATAGGAATTGTAGGTATTATGTATTTGAGCCAAAGGATTAATTACTTCCAATCCGTACCCCGAAGTATCAGGTATTAAAGTATAATTCCCATTGGAATCATAAGGAGTTAAAGTAGGTGGTGCATTTAAAGCATTGAATAAAACAGATCCTAACCCACCTTCATTTAATCCTTGACGATTATAGTCGGTATAAATAATATTAGTTTTAAAATTTAATTTTTCAAATAAATCGATACCAAATGCTAACCTAGCTGTACTCCTATCAAAACCAGATTTTTCTAAGCCTACAATGCCATCTTGCTTAATTTTTGAAGCACTTAACATATAAGTAGTTCTGTCTGTACCACCTGATATAGAAAAATCATTATTTGTAATTGGTGCTTTTTGGAATACTTCATCCTGCCAGTCTGTTCCAATACCAATATTTTCAACATTAGGATAAGGCAAAGCTTGACCGTTATTTGCAAAACTTTCATTTAAAATTAGAGCATACTCAGTTGCATTTAAAACATTTAATTTTTTAGTTGTTTCTTGAAATCCTGTATACGAATTGAAAGATACTCTAGTTTTTGTATTTTTCTTACCTTGTTTTGTAGTAACTAAAACCACTCCGTTTGCACCTTGAGCACCATATACAGATGCTTGAGCATCCTTTAATACAGTAATAGATTCAATATCATTAGGATTAAGTAGACCTAAATCTCCTGCATATCCATCGATTAATACTAGTGGACCATTTTGACCATTGGAAGAAATTCCTCTGATTCTAATATTAAATCCTGAACCAGGAGCACCTGAAGCAGATGATACATACACACCTGAAACCGTCCCTTGCAAAGCTTGTGTAGCAATAACAGGCCTTAAATCTTCGATTGTTTCAGATCCTACTACACTAACAGAACCCGTTACGTCCTTTTTAGCTTTTGTATTATATCCTATTAATACAACTTCTTCTAAAGCTTTTAAATCTTGAACCATACTAATTTTAATGATTTCAGATTTGGTTACTTTGTATTCGTAATTATTGTATCCCACATAACTAAAAACTAAAGTAACACCTACTGGTACATTAGAAAGAGTAAAATTCCCATCAAAATCTGTGGAAGTTCCAATCTTATAATCTTTAGCAAAGATGTTAACACTAGGTATTGGTTCCCCAGTACCTAAATCAAGTACACTTCCAGAAACATCTACGTTTTGTGCAAAACCCATAGCTGTTAATAATAGAAATGCAATTAGTAAAAAATTTGATCTCATAATATGTTTCGGTTTATAAAGCTAAAATTAAACGATTGATTTAATAATAAATTTAAAATAACCTCAACAAAAAATATACACTGTAAAAAAAATATCTTTTTATTGCGTTATTGATAAAAAACCGTCCTATTTTTAAGCATTATACAATCTTAAAAAAATCTTAAAATTAACAACGAAAACGTTGATGTTGTGGCAATGTATAGGTAAAATTTTAATTGTATAGGTATTAGAAGGACAAGATGTACTCTACTAGTCCTTGCTCATGATCTAAATTCATCTTTTTACGCAAACGATACCTTTTAATTTCCACGCTTCTTACAGAAATATTCAGCAAAGGAGCAATCTCTTTTGAAGACAAATTTAATCTTAAATAGGCGCAAAGTCTTAAATCATTTGGAGTTAGAGTAGGATGATCTAGTTTTACCTTTTTAAGAAAATCATTATCTGCATTATCAAAAGCTTCTTTAAAAATATTCCAAGAATCTTCTTTATTTATATTTTTTGTAATGGTAGTAATTACCGATTTAACACTTTTGTTAGTAATTTCTGGTGCGTTTTTTAAATCTTCCTTAATCAAAGCCAATAATTCGTCTTTTTTAATTAAGCTCATCGTTGAAACAGCCAATTCTCTATTTTTACTGTCTACATCTTGTGCTAATTGCTCATTTTTAATTTTCATTAATTGTTGGGCATTTTCAAGCTCCTTAATTTCTAGTAATAAATTATTCTCTTCTATTAATTTTTGTTCTTTTTGGATATAATACCTTTTATACCTTCTATGAATATAAATTGCAATTACCACTAAAATTAAAACATAAATTAACAACGCTAAATTTGTGAAATACCATGGTTTTAGAATAGTGAAACGATAGGTTACGATATCATCAGGTTTAGAATTTGCAATTTTTGCCCTCACTTTAAACGTATAATCACCAGGTGATAGATTTTTAAAATTAGAACTTGTTTTTGAAGTCCATTCACTCCACTCATCTTGAAAACCTTCTAATAAAAATTGGTATTCTGCATTGATATATTTATTATACTCAGGAACTGAATAATTAAAAATGATATTGTTTTCATTGTATTTAAAAAGTCCGTTATCCACAATAGAGCGACTACTCAATTTTTCATTAAGTTTATTAATAGCAATATTGGTTATTTTTAATTTATAATCTTTAAAAGTCAGATCATTTAAGTTTATTGTATAATAACCATCAGTAGTTCCAATTAAATACGTGGAATTATATAACTGAGTAATATTTTCATAACCCAGCATAGAATTTGTTAACGAAGCTGGAATTGGAATTACATTTTCTTTCAATTGATTACTTAATTTACTTAGAGAGAAATAATGAATGTAATTTTTGGTAAACAACCATAATTTATTGGATTGATCTACAATAAGTTTCCCAGAGGTATATTCGTCTTTTTCAAAAACAGCGCTTAAAACTAAATCTTTTTCAAATTGCTTGTTTTTAGGGTTCAATTTAAAAACTCCCTCTTTGTAAGCATAGTATATACTATTATTATATTGTATTAAGCAAGAATTTTTCCCTTTTGAAGGAGAAGGATAGGTATAAAAAGAAGTTGCTTTAGTGAAATTTGGATCCAATTGCAGACGAAATACACCCTTATATTCATGACTAATATAAACTTCTAGCGATTTCGTCAATTCAAAATGTTTGGATGAGTAATCAAACCCTTTAATTTTATGACTAAAAACCCATTGATTTTTCACTTTTTTTAAAATAGTCAAACCAATATAGTTTCCTTGAAGTAACAAATCGGATCTATTGGGTATTTTTTCAATTTTCCAAGTACCTGAACCAGCATATAAAAGATTTGCTTTAGTATCATCTATCAAAAAAGTGCCAACATTATGCGCGCAAAATAAATCGTCCTTCTCTGCAAATAAAGACCAAACTTGCCCTTTAGTTCCTTGAATAAATTGAAAAGAATCATCATCTTTTATTTTTTTAACAAACAAACCTTGATTGGTTCCCACATACAACTTATCCTTATGAACTATAGAAGCATAAACCGTTCCTAAAATTCCGGTATCATCAGAAAAGCTTTTTATGGGGGATTGTAAGTTAATGCAATTAATACCATTATCAAGACCAATCCATAAATTCTTATCAACATCTTCAAAAAGTGATAAAGCTGTATTATTACTCAATCCTTTATTTTGTGTTAAATGGTATTTAATTTTCCCATTACTATCTAATACAAAAACACCATTTGATACCGTTCCAACAGCAAAACTACCATCAGATAATAACAAACTACTATACACATTACTCGATGCAATTTCTGTATCTGCATCTGTAACAAATTTATTTAATTTACCGTCTTTTAATTTGAAAAATCCTAAAAACTCAGTTTGTACTAATAATTCTTCATTTATAAAAAACAAGTTTACAATTTTACTATTTAAAAAAATTGGATCATTTGAAATGAGTTTGCTCTTCCCTTTTTCAATTTCGAATAATCCTTTATTAATGACATGAAAATAAATCGCATTATTAACCACAAATGCTTTTAATATCGCTTCTGTTTCAGAAATAATATTAAATTTCTCTGTTTTAGTATCATAAATATAAATTCTATTAAAAGATTGAAAAATAATCCATTGTTCATAATGCAGTATGTTCCAAAATTGTTCATCATCAATTAATTTCTCTTTTACTTTAGAGCTTAATGAAGTGTACACCAATTCGTTATTTGGATTTCGAGACCAAAAACCAAATTCCATATAGGCACCTGTAAAAACTTTATCGTCAATAGCATTAACCGATCGAATAATCGTCTCATTAGGCGATGGATATAAAATCCAATTGGCACCATTAAATTCTAACAATCCTTCATTATTAGCAAAAAAAACAGAATGCATTTTGTCTTGAGTAATCATCCAGTTTTGATTCCCAGCTAAGTAAGCACTTTGAGGATACTTTACTATAGGCGGCAATTCTTGAGAAAAACTATTCAAAAAGCAAAAAAATAGAAAAAGAAAAATTTTTGATCTCAAAATATATAAATTAGTCGATTAAAAGATTTAAAAATAAAGTATGACATTATAAAAATATAAAAAAAGGTATGCACAGCACACCTTTTTCATATTTTAAATTATAAAACAATTAATTTTTAATAAAAATCTTTGTTATTAAATTATTATCTGATTGTAACGTAACAAAATACTGTCCCTTTTGCAACCCATCAACATTAATTGAGAATTGATTATCATTTATTGTGTTTACCAAAATTACTTGCCCTAATTGATTAAGCACCTTAATTTGATGAATTGTTTCGTTCGATTTAAAATTTAGAGCAGTTGTCGCAGGATTAGGATACATCTGTAAGTTTTGTACATCAAAATTATCCGCATCCAAAGCTGCAGACGTGAAATAAATATTATCAAAATAAACTGTACCAGCTGTAGCCGCTACCACATCAAACTTATACTGAAACCAAGTAGTTGGATTAAATCCTAAATTAGTAAAGTAGGACATGGGTATGGTAACACTTTTCCATGTATTTAAAACAATTGCTTCTTGTTCTGGTAAGCGATACACATATTCCATAACTGGGCTATTTGAAATCAAATACAACCCAAACGTAGTTGCATCACTTGTCCAATAATCAAAATGAACAAACTGAGCACTCGTTACATCTGTTTCAGTATATCCTGCTCCAAAACCCGCTACAGCAAAATTTAATTTTAATGCATTGTTAACTCCCGTTCCAGAATCTAAATCTACATCAGAACCTGTTCCAAAAGAATATTGATACGTATTTGGATACGATTCACTATACATACTCACTACAGTTGATGGATCTGCTGTAGGAACAGGTGCAGGCCCAGAAGGTGTTGGCAACGGTGGTGGTGGAGCTACATTGGTTCCTCCAGCAAAATCATCCACCCAATACGTATCTGTTTCGTAGTTATTGAAATCGGTAAAAAACACCACTTTTGAATAATTCCCTAAACCACTTCCAAAATCTAACGATATAGTTTGCCAAGTTGTTCCAGAAGTAGTAAAAGGTAATTCTACTGTAGCTGGACCACCTACTCCACCTTCAAACTTCAACAAATGATTTCCTGAAGTTGTACCAGCAGCTGGTTTAATTCTAAAAGTAATGGTATTATTCGCATCGTCTGCTAAATTTAAATTCTGAGCTAAATCTAATTGCGCTGTATCGTATAATTGTCCACCTCCCACAACTTGAGCCACCATATCACCTGCATCATCAACTATGGTAACATTACAACCATCATAGCCCGTCATTAAATCCAAAGGGTCTGAAAAATCAAGAGGAAAAGATTGGGAATACCCTATCGAAATTCCTAATAAGATAATTAAAAGAGTAATTTTTTTCATATTATACAATTAAAATAGTTAAAAAATAAGAATATCTAAATTTATAAACTAAAAAGTCATGAAAAACAAAATGAGTGTTATAGAAACTATACAACTATATATTTTAAGACAAACTATTACAAAACATACTAAAACACTGAAAAACAAAGATTTTAACGCTAATAATAAATTTGAATCAGAACATTTTCAAGTCAATTACAACGCTTTCGTATAGGTTATGTATAGGTAAATATTAAGTATAAGAACAGGGTTAAGACCTATAAAAGTTAAAAAAAATCTACAAATTAAAATGAAATGCTAATGCATATGGAACTTATTTTTAGATTAATTATCTTTGCATTCCTTTAGATTTTATTATGGTAAAAACAGATTTTTCAAAATTAGAGCCTAAAAAAAACATCCTTATTAAAGGAGCTCAATTGCATAATCTCAAAAATATTGATGTTGCTATTCCTAGAAACAAACTTGTAGTTATAACGGGTTTGTCTGGATCTGGTAAATCAAGTTTGGCTTTTGATACCCTTTATGCAGAAGGTCAAAGACGTTATGTTGAAAGTTTATCTTCATATGCGAGACAGTTTTTAGGTCGTTTAGACAAACCTAAAGTAGAATACATTAAAGGAATTGCACCAGCTATTGCCATTGAACAAAAGGTAAATACTACCAATGCACGTTCTACTGTTGGTACTTCTACCGAAATATACGATTATTTAAAACTGTTATATGCCAGAATTGGTAAAACCTACTCTCCTATTTCAGGAAAAGAAGTAAAAAAAGATACCGTCACTGATGTTATCCAAGAAATAAAGACTTTCGATTTAAATTCAAAATGGTTGCTTTTAGCTCCTATTCATTTGGAAAAAGGAAGAGCATTGGAAGACAAATTAAAAGTATTGCTTCAACAAGGATTTGCTCGTATTTTGGTAAATAATGAAATGATTCGTTTGGATGACTTCTCGACTTCGCTCGAAGTGACCTCAGATAATGAAATATTTTTGATTATTGATCGTATTATTGTAAAAAAGGAAGAAGAATTCTACAATCGATTAGCTGATGCCGTTCAGACTGCTTTTTATGAAGGTAAAGGAGAGTGTTATTTACAAGAAGTAGATACTCAAAAAAGACTACATTATAGTTCCAATTTTGAATTGGATGGGATTACTTTTTTAGAACCTAACGTCCATTTGTTCAGTTTTAACAACCCTTATGGAGCTTGTCCTAAATGTGAAGGTTACGGAAACATTATTGGTATTGATGAAGATTTAGTAATTCCAAATACAGCATTATCAGTCTATGAAAATGCTATTTTCCCTTGGAGAGGAGACAGTATGAGTTGGTACCGCGACCAATTGGTAAACAATGCCTATAAATTTGATTTTCCTATTCATAAATCCTTTTTTGAGTTAACCAAAGAACAAAAACAACTCATTTGGGACGGAAATAAATACTTTACGGGTTTACATGATTTCTTCACGGAATTAGAAGAAAAAAATTATAAAATTCAAAATCGCGTTTTATTATCTCGTTATAGAGGTAAAACCAAATGCACATTGTGCAAAGGTAAAAGGTTGCGACCAGAAGCGAATAATATTAAGATTGCTAATCATACTATAACCGAATTGGTAGATTTACCAATTGTGAATCTAATTGAATTTTTCAAAAAACTTGAACTTAATGAATACGATGCTAAAGTAGCAAAACGATTACTCATTGAAATTAATAATCGTTTAGGCTTTCTAGCGAATGTAGGCTTAAGTTATTTGACGTTAAACCGAAATTCTGCGTCTCTTTCAGGAGGAGAATCACAACGTATTAATTTGGCTACCTCTTTAGGAAGTAGTTTAGTGGGTTCGATGTATATTTTGGATGAGCCAAGTATTGGTTTACACCCAAAAGATACCGAACGTTTAATAGAAGTATTGAAAAACCTACGTGATTTAGGAAATACTGTAATTGTAGTGGAACACGATGAAGACATCATGAAAGCAGCCGATATGATTATAGATATTGGTCCGGAAGCAGGTACTTTTGGTGGAGAATTAGTAGCACAAGGGACCTATGAAGAAATCTTACAATCGGAATCTTTAACAGCTAAATATCTAAATGGAAAAGAACAAATTGCTGTACCTCAAAAAAGAAGAAAGTTTAAAAATTATATCGATATTATTGGGGCTCGTGAAAACAACCTAAAAAATCAGAATTTCACTTTCCCTTTAGATTGTTTAACAGTTATTACAGGAGTTTCTGGTAGTGGAAAAAGTACGTTAGTTAAGAAAATTTTATTTCCAGCCATTCAAAAAAAATTAGAAGGCGTTAGTGAAAAACCTGGACAATTTACAGAGATAAATGGCAGTTTTGCAAATATTAAGCATATTGAATATGTAGATCAAAATCCTATTGGGCGAAGTTCGCGTTCCAATCCAGTGACTTACATTAAGGCCTATGATGATATTCGAGATTTGTTTTCCAAACAAAATTTATCCAAATTAAGAGGGTATCAAGCCAAACATTTTTCATTTAACGTAGATGGAGGTCGTTGTGAAACTTGTAAAGGAGATGGTGAAGTAACCATTGAAATGCAATTCATGGCAGATGTGCACTTAGAATGTGAAACCTGTAATGGAAAACGATTTAAAAAAGAGATTTTAGAAGTTACTTTTGAAGGCAAAAACATCGATGACATTCTAACCATGACAATTGATGATGCGGTAGCATTCTTTGATCTTCATAAACAAACTAAAATCACTCAAAAATTACAACCCTTACAGGATGTTGGTTTAGGCTATGTGCAATTAGGACAATCTTCATCTACCTTGTCTGGTGGTGAAGCCCAACGTATCAAATTAGCTTCCTTTTTAGTAAAAGGTACTATTAAAGACAAAGCCTTATTTGTTTTTGACGAACCAACAACAGGTTTACATTTTCATGATATTAAAAAATTATTACAATCCTTTGAAGCCTTGATTGAAAAAGGACATTCCATTATTGTAATTGAACATAATTTAGATCTAATAAAATGTGCCGATTATATTATTGACATTGGTCCGGAAGGTGGTGAAAATGGTGGTGAATTAATTGCTTTTGGCACACCAGAAGAAGTGGCAAAAAATAAGAATTCAGTGACTGGGAAGTATTTGAAAGAAAAGTTGAATTAATTTTAGGGTTTGTTGATTTGAAGATGAAAGTAATTTTAGAAAAACCATTTTATATTTTTTGGATTTTAGTTCCAATAATTTTGCTTATTGGATTTTTTAATGCAAAAAGAAATATTGAAATAAATATTCATGACACATATTATATCGCTACAATAAAAACACTCTTAATTATCTTAAGTTTTTATTTTTGTTTGATTGGTTTAATATATTTCTTAATTAATCATTTTCAAATTAATTTAATTTCTATATTAACAAAATCACACCTATTGATTTCTTTATTTACTTTTCCAGTAATTTATTTAATTAGTCTGTTTTATAAAAATGAAATTAGCTACGATGTGTTTACAATATTAAAAAATGAAAAATTCAATGATAGAATAACATACATAATATTTTTTATTTTAATCATATTTCTTCTAAATCAATTCCTTTTTATTTTTAATATTTTATTTTCACTAATAAAAAAATGAACATCAAATTACTAACTATAGGAAAAACGGATAATAAAAATTTGCAAGCTCTAATTGATGAGTATACCAAGCGTTTGGGTTTTTATATAAAATTTGATTTAGAAATTATTCCCGATATAAAAAACGTAAAGAATTTAAGCGAAGCCCAACAAAAAGAAAAAGAAGGCGAATTGATTCTTTCCAAAATTACAGCAACTGATCATTTGATTCTTTTAGACGAAAATGGAAAAACATTTTCAAGCGTAGGTTTTTCTGAGTTTTTACAAAAGAAAATGAATGCAGGTATTAAAACTTTAGTATTTGTGATTGGCGGCCCGTATGGTTTTAGTGAAACCGTTTACAAACAAGCGGTTGGAAAAGTTTCTTTATCAGAAATGACCTTTTCCCATCAAATGGTACGTTTGTTTGTAATCGAACAAATTTATAGAGGTTTTACTATTTTAAGAAATGAACCTTATCATCATCAATAAAATGAAAAAAATATTTTTTTATTTCTTACTATTTACCTTACTATCCTATTCTCAAGAAGAAACGCATATTGATAATTTATTTACTATTATTGATGCTCAAAAACAAATTCACACTTACAGTACAAAAGTCAAATTCAAATTCATTAATATATTACTTAAAAACAACCAATATTCATCGAAATTAGATCCAGCAATCGATGAAAATTTTATTGTATTTGAGGAAGAAATTTACTTTTATTTGAGGAAAAGGTATTTAAAAAAATTTAGTGCTAAAAAAGTAGAAAAATTAATTTTAGAAATGAATCAATATGAAAAAAGAATTGATTTTTTGAAGAAAATCGATTTCTTTAAAGAACTAGAAAAAGCAAAGAAATGTCCAAAAGAAAAATTAAAAATAAACCTACAAAATGAATTTGAACGACTAGGCATCGAATAAAAAGATTCTTTTTTAAATTTTAAATTAGACAATTTATTTTTTGTCAGTATGAATTTTTAACATATATTTAGCAAAAATAAATAACACTTAACCCAAACTGATAAAAGTTATGAAAAAAGTCATTATTGCCCTTGCATTAATCTCAAATTGTATTGCATTTGCCCAAATTAAAGTGATTGAAACCACTCCTGTAGTAAGATTAGGATCTATCGGCCAAAATGATATGTTTATTCAACATGAAGGTGAAGAATATACGTTCTTCTACAAAAACGTTGAAAAAGAAGAAGAAACAAATACACGTTCTTTCTCATTTAAAGATATTGATAATGATTTCGCAAAATTGCAAGAAATTATCGTTTCTGGTTTTAATGCAGATCCATTATTAGACATTAAATTAGAATTACCAAACCAATTTGTATGGTTACATTATTCTAAAAACTTAGATCGTACTTTTGTACAATTCATGAGTAAAAATAAAAACAATGAAGTAACTGGAGTTTCTAAAGCGTTTACTTTAAGTCAAATTGACAAATTATTTGAGAAAAAAGCAACGAACGGAAAAAGCAAGAAAAAAGCTGACGATGTAATGTCGGAATTCAAATAAAAAATAAAATTTATACAATTGAAAAAGGTATCCAAATTTGGATACCTTTTTATTTATATGAAAATTAAATCTTACAATTTACATCCACATTCTGGTAATTGCGCTTCATCATAAACAAACTCATAAGAAGATAATTGAATGGCATCAGAGGTTAATTGCCAAGCCATCAATTTATTTTGAATGTATTGTCCATAAGTAAGTCTTTTGTCAAAATTTAAATGAATGATGGTCGTTTTTTCACCACTCATAAAATCAGCAAAATCTTTAATAAAAGCAATAAATTCTTCACGTTCTACTTCATTTCCATCTACTGTAATTTGGTTATCCTTATTAAAATTTACCGTTAAATTAAAATAATCCAAATACAAATCGCCATGATCTTTGATATAAAATTTAGAAAAATCTTTATCGTATTTAAATTGAACATCTGTAAAAGGCAAAAAGGCCAAATTCTTGGTAATACTATCGGAATATGAAAACACATTTATAGCTTCTTCATTCGTATGACTGGCTCTTTTTTTCATAGATTGTAACACTCTCACTTCCGGAATAACCAAGTCAAGAGTCAATCGCTTATCTATGTTAAATATCCAATTGGTCGTGCTAATACTATTTTTGGCATTCACTAAAGCAATCGTATCAGTTGCATTTGCTTCGTAAAATAAATAAATAGGAGAATGATCTGTAATGGTTTCCATAACAGACATATTAGCTTGTGGAAGCAAAACATCTTCTTTTTTACAAGAAAATAAAAGAGCAGTTACTATTAGTATCAGAACACTCTTCAAGGCTTGGTTTATTTTCATTAGTTCAATAATTAGGTTATTTTTTTAATTCTTCCAAAATAGTAATACATTCCACTGCTTCTTTTACATCATGAACTCTTAAGATTGAGGCTCCTTTCTGTAAAGCTATAGTATTCAAAATAGTAGTACCATTTAAAGCATGCTCTGGAGTGGTTTCCAATAACTTATACAGCATCGATTTTCTGGAAACACCAATTAATATTGGCAAATCTAAATGCTGAAAGTAATTTAAATGCTGCATCAACTGATAATTATGTTCCAATGTTTTAGCAAAACCAAAACCAGGATCGAGTATGAGATCATTAATACCATAACTTCGAGCAACTGCAATTCGTTCAGAAAAATAATACATCATTTCTTTAAAAATATCTTCATAAAATGCCAAAGACTGCATGGTTTCAGGAGTTCCTTTCATATGCATCATAATATAAGGGACTTGTAATTTGGCAACCATAGATAACATCTTTTCGTCTAAAAATCCAGCAGCAATATCATTAATTATACTGGCTCCATGTAACACTGCTGCTTCAGCAACGGAACTTCTAAAAGTATCTACAGAAACTAAGATTTCAGGAAAACGATTTACAATTAAATCAATTATTGGTAACAAACGATTGATTTCCTCTTCTTCAGACACAAAAGCAGCTCCAGGTTTACTCGAGTAAGCTCCAATATCAATAAAAGTGGCACCTTCCTTGAGCATCTTTTCTACTTGTTGTAAAATAGCTTGGTCATTTTTATACTTGCCTCCATCATAAAATGAATCTGGAGTCGTATTCAAAATTCCCATGACTTTCGGGCGACTTAAATCGATTAGTTTTCCTCTACAATTGATAGTCATAAACTCAATTCCTCTTTATAATAGTAATAGATTGAAACTTAAAATAAAAATCTTTATCTCGAATACTTCAATCTTAATACTATATTCTTTATTTTTGAAAAAATTTCATACAAATATACCGAATAAATGAAGAATACTTCACAACAATATGACACCATAATTACAATTTGTCGCGATTTGTTTACCAAAAAAACAAAAGATTATGGAACCGCTTGGAGAATTTTACGTTTGCCTTCTTTAACTGATCAAATTTTTATTAAAGCACAACGCATTAGAGGACTACAAGAAAATGAAGTGCGAAAAATTGATGAAGATGAAACCTCAGAGTTTATTGGAATCATAAATTATTGTATTATGGCTTTAATCCAAATTGATAAAGGTATTGCTACCCAACCCGATTTAAATTATGAGGAAGCGGTACAATTATATGATACTAAAATCGCACTTACAAAAAAATTAATGGAAGACAAAAACCATGATTATGGTGAGGCTTGGAGAGACATGCGTGTAAGTAGTTTGACTGACTTGATCTTGCAAAAACTTTTACGTGTAAAACAAATTGAAGATAATAAAGGTAAAACTTTAGTTTCTGAAGGTATAGATGCCAATTACCAAGATATGATTAATTATTCTGTTTTTGCATTGATTCATTTAGGAAAAGCTGTATAAACTCCCTTTAACAACTGATTAACATCTTATTTACAAGTAAAACTTCTTGAAAAAAGTAACTTTGACAAAAAAGTATTCATGAGAAATATAATTACACAAATAGCACGAGTTTTAGTAGGTATATTATTTATAATTTCTGGACTAATTAAACTAAATGATCCTCTTGGATTTTCCTATAAATTAGAAGAATATTTTAATGCGAATGTATTAAACATGGAGTTTTTAATTCCAATGGCATTAATTATTGCTTGTTTTGTGGTCATTTTTGAAATCGTTTTAGGCGTGATGTTGCTCATTGGCTTTAAGACTAAATTTACGCTATGGAGTCTTTTAGGGATGATTGTATTTTTTACATTTCTTACCTTCTACTCTTGGTATTTTGATAAAGTAAAAGATTGTGGTTGTTTTGGAGATGCCTTAAAATTAACTCCATTTGAGTCATTTATTAAAGATTTAATTTTAACAGCACTAATTTTAATCCTGTTCTTCAATCAAAAATACATCAAACCTTTATATGGTAAATCGGCATTGAATTTAACGGTTTTTGCAGCTTATTCCTTATGTTTATTAATGGCGTACTATGTTTTACAACACCTTCCTATTATCGATTTTAGAGCGTATAAAGTGGGTAATAATATTCAAAAAGGGATGGAAATTCCAGAAGGAGCTCCAAAAAGTGAATACGAAATGGTATTTATCTACAAAATAAACGGTGTAGATACTGAAATTTCATATGCTGATGTGATGTCAAATAAAGTTCCTGAAAATGCAGAATTTGTAGACCGTAAAGACAAAGTTATAGTAGAAGGATACATACCTCCTATTCATGATTTCAGCATCGAAAAAGACGGTGCTAATTATGTAGAAACCATTTTGGAAGAACCTAAAGTGGTCCTGCTAATTACCTATGATTTGAATAAATCAAAAGAAAAAGGAATGAAAAAATTAGAAGAATTGAACCAAAAAGCTAAAGCAAAAGGGTATGAAGTAATTGGTTTAACTGCTTCTGATGCCAATTTAAGAGATGCTTTCCAAAAACAATTTAACCTTACATTTGATTATTATTTTTGCGACCCGACTACACTTAAAACTATTGTAAGAGCTAATCCAGGTATCGTTGTATTAGAAAAAGGAACCATTGTACAAAAAGTACATTTTAATGATATTGACAAAGTGATTTTAAAGTAATACTTTCATCATATTATAAAACGAAAGTAACAAAACAGCACCAATACGTTAACTAGATAACAAAATGCTTCTTTTATCATTTTACTAACAAATATAAAATTCAGAAACCTTATTTTTGAACTATAAAAAATAAATACAAAAATGAAAAAAATAATCGCTTTATTAAGCTTTGCTTTGTTCATCACCTCATGTTCAAATGCACAAGATACCGAATTCAAACAAGATGCCTTAGATAATGTTATGGTTTCAACCAAAAACGAAAATATAACATTTAAAGAGATTTTAGACCAATATAAAGGACAAACGGTTTTAATTGATGTTTGGGCTTCTTGGTGTCCAGACTGCATTAAAGGAATGCCAAAAGTAAAAACTTTACAAAAAGATTTCCCTAATGTGACTTACTTATTCATTTCAATGGACAAAAACTACGAAGCTTGGTTAAAAGGTATTGAAAAATATGAAGTAAAAGGAGAACATTTCCTTACAACAGATGGAATGAAAGGTATTTTTGGGTCTTCTATTAAATTAGATTGGATTCCAAGATACATGATTGTAGATAAGGAAGGCAAAATTGCTTTATTCAAAGCTATTGAAGCAGATGATGAAAAACTAATAGCTACTTTAAAAGAACAAGTAAAATAATTTTTTTACTTCATAAATTACATACTAAAACTAAAAACAATGAGAAAAAATATTGTAGCTGGGAATTGGAAAATGCATAAAACGCATACTGAAACCCTAGCTTTATTAGACGAAATACTAGCCAAAAAACAAGATACACCCGCTGAAATTATTGTAGCGCCAACATTTGTTAACTTAAAAGCCGCCCAAGACAAAGTTGCTGGAAAAGGAATTACAGTGGCTGCTCAAAATATGCATCAAGCTGAAGGTGGAGCTTACACAGGTGAAATCGCTGCCCATATGCTAACAGATATCAATGTTAAAACAGTTATTTTAGGTCATAGTGAAAGACGTGCCTATTTTCATGAATCAGATGCGCTTTTAGCAAACAAAGTAGACACGGCTTTAAAGCATGAAATGCGTGTAATATTTTGTTTTGGTGAAGAATTGAAAGACCGACAAGCAGACAACCATTTCAATATTGTAGAATATCAATTAAGAGATGGCTTATTTCATCTTGAAAAGAAAGATTGGGTAAATATCGTTCTAGCTTATGAACCTGTTTGGGCAATTGGTACAGGAGAAACTGCTTCTCCAGAACAAGCACAAGAAATGCATGCTTTTATTAGAAACTTAGTTGCAAAAGTATATGGTAATGAAATTGCTGACAATCTAACTATTTTATATGGTGGTAGTGTTAAACCTGATAATGCAAAAGAAATTTTTTCAAAACCTGATGTAGATGGAGGATTAATTGGTGGAGCATCTTTAAAAGCTGAAGATTTCTTAGCAATTGTGAATGGTTTTTAATCAATTATATTTAAATAAAACTAACCCTTATTATAAAAACATAATAAGGGTTTCTTTTTTATAGAATATTTTAAACAAAAAAAGTAACAAAATGTAATGTAAAAAGTCTTATAAGAAATCCTTAATATTATGAGATTTCCAACAATCCTAATTATTGTTTTTTTAACGTTCAGTACGTCAAATTCCTACTGTCAAAATGATTCTTTTATTGGTTACGCGGTATCCAAAGTAAATCAAGATAGTATTATAAGTTGTACTACTTTTGGTTATGCCAATGAAGAAAATAAAATAGTTTATGCAAAAAATACAATTCAACCCATTGGATCTGTTAGTAAAACTTTTATTGGTCTTGCCCTTACTATTGCTCAAGAAAAAGGAATTATTGATTTAGATACTAACATTAATGAATATCTCGATTTTGAAATTAGTAATCCTAATGTAAAAGGCAAAAATACGATTACCTTAAGACATTTAGCTACACATACTTCAGGAATTATAGATGATGAAACGATCTATGAAGCTTCCTATACTTTTGAGGTTGTTCCAAAAAATAATTTACACGATTTTTTTTATAAAAATTTAGTAGTAACATCCAAATCCAAAAAGAAACTCTTTAGCAAATACAAAGCTGGAGAAAATTATTCTTATAGTAATGTTGGAGCAGCTTTAGCGGCTTACGTTCTTGAAAAAGCAAGCGGAAAACCCTTTAATGAATTTACAAAAGAGTACATTTTCACTCCTTTACAAATGAAGAATACGGGTTGGTTTTTTGACGAAATAGATACCTCAAAATTAGCCCTATTATATGACGAGAATAAAGCACCTTTAGCAAAGTACTCTTGTGACACCTATCCTGATGGAAGCCTAAAAACGACCATTACAGATTTATCGCTTTATTTAATCGAACTTATTAAAGGCTATAATGGAAATTCTACTTTAATGAGTAAAAATGGCTGGTCGACTTTCTTTTCTAAGCAATTTTCTGAGAGTCATTGGCAACCCAAAAATAGTAATCCCAAAGAACCCAATTCCGGGATTTTTATTTTCTATTTTCCTTCTGGAGAAATTGGACATACCGGTTCCGATTTAGGGGCTTCAAGTGTACTTAAATTTAATCCTAAGACGAATACAGGGCAAATTTTTATGGCCAATGAAGATCTAACAAAAAATAATGTGGCTACTTTCAAAACCATTTGGAAAAAAGAATAAAATAAATGAGATTGACTTTTTGTTTACCTAAAAAGATTATGTTATTTTTAGGGTAAACATATACACATGAAAAAAATAATTCTATTAGTTACGCTCTTGTATTTAGGAATCGCTTGTCAATCCAAAAAAGAAAAAGAAACTCCAACCGTAGTAAAAGACACCCTTACTTCAACTTTTTCACAATCAGAAGAAATGGGTATTTCAGAAACATTCTGGAAAGGATATATTAATAAATCAATTCCTATTTACTTACATTACCAAATAGAAAATGACATTATTGTAGGTGAAATAATTTATTTAAATACACAAGAAAAACAACCTATAAAAATTATTGGCAGTTTTGAAGAGGATCAGCTTCGTTTACTAGAATTTGAATCTTCTGGCAACATCTCAGGAATTATTACAGGTACCGTTACAAATGAAAATCATTTCGTTGGTGATTGGTTTTCACCCAAAACAAGAAAGAATTTTACTTTAGATTTAACAGAAAAAGATACTACCGTAATTGCACCAAGTATTGTTGCCAATGAAAATAAACTATTTGGCAAATACCATTATGGATTTAGCGATGCTGGTCCTCAAGGGTATTTTACAATTGAAAAATTAAATGATAATCAAGCTGTTTTTGAAATTGAAAGTGTAACCAGTGATCCAGCACGAAATATAGCTACTGTAGATAAAGATACAATTACCCTTGATGGAACAAATTTTACTTACATGATTCCAGATTCAGATAATTGTTCATTTAGAGTACAGTTTTATAAGGATTTTGCAACAATTATGTATACAAATGGTTATTGTTCAGGGCAATTTGGTCACAATGCAACAATTGAGGGAACTTTTTTAAAAATAGAATAATTTCTGACAAATAAACATTCATTAATATTAAAGCTACAAATATACTACTATGAATTTCAAAAGCAGAAGCCATACAATTCTTTATTTAATTGGGATGCTTTTAATTGCTTTTATCTTTTGGAATACTTTACTTATCTACCCTATCAAACTTTTTGTGGTGATGCTTCATGAAATGAGTCATGGATTAATGGCACTTCTTCTTGGTGGAAAAATTCTTCAAATCCAAATTGATTCTCAGATAGGAGGTTATTGCGAATATCAAATAAAAGCTGGCTTCTGGGGGCAATTCATGACAGCTAGTGCCGGTTATTTAGGCAGTTTAATTGGTGGTATTTTAATTTTATTAGCCGCAATTAAATCTATAAAAGACAAATACATTACTTTAATAATAGGTATCATTTTGCTACTACTTTCTTATTTTGTATTGCAATCGGGTGAATTATTTGGTACCGCAATTACTTTAGGTTTTGGGTTTTTCATGATGCTAGCTTTTAAATATGGACAACCTCTTTTTCATGATTTATTTTTAAAATTTATAGGCATTACATCTTGTGTATATGTTATAATTGATATTAAAGAAGATGTACTTTTCCCTTTAACGAACCAAGTTAGTGACGCCCAACAAATTGCAAATCTAACAGGCATTCCAAGCAGGATAGTAGGTATATTTTGGATGCTAATTGCATTATTACTTCTGTTTTATACTTTTCAATACATATATAGGCATCAAAAAAAATAATTTCTACATTTTTTTAATCAATCATAATTCTTAATTTGATTAAAATATCTTTATTTTTTAACATTTGTTCACCAAAATAACAAAACGAATTAATAAAAATATAATTATTTTCTAATTATTATAAAAGATTAAAAAAAAGCCTCAACGCTTATATTTATTGGTTTCATAACATTTTCACTACTTCTTTTTAACACAATAATAGTATTATTTTTGTATAAAAATACATTTTATCGGATTTTTTATTGCTTTTGTCGATTTTTTTATTACTTTAGCAAAATAAACTAAAACTCTGATTATGAATATACTACTACAAGGCTTCCACTTCGCCAAAGAAGTTAAGTGCAAAGTGTTTGGCCATAAATTATTGACTACCAAGAATGTAACCGAATACATCAAAGAATACCAATGCAAATGTTGCGGTTTAGAGTTAACAAACAACTATAAAGGCGTAAAAAGTATTCTAACTCCAGAATTAAAAGATGTAAATGTTACTGTAATGGATTTTTGCCACAGAAGACATCAACGTCAAACCGCTTAAACAAAACCCAATTTACCCAATTCGGTAATTATCCAATCCCTTTTTCTGCGCTTTAGAAAATAATAAAGTCGCAAATACAAAGTTGCGCTCTTGAAAGCAATTCTTAAAAATTACTGTTATTAACCCAAAAAGTAATTTTAAACACTTTTAAATTTTATTTAATGCAATAAATAGCGTTCTAAAAACGAATGCTAAAATGGCTATTGTCTTATGTAAATTAAATTACCCTAACCAGCCTTCTCGATCTAAACTTCGATATTGAATGGCTTCCGCTATATGGTGGGATTGTATACTTTCAGAAGCATCTAAATCAGCAATAGTTCGAGCCACCTTTAAAATGCGATCATAAGCTCTTGCTGATAAATTCAATCGTTCCATAGCTGTTTTTAAAAGTTGCAACGACACCTCATCTAAAACACAATACATCCGAATTAATTTACTACTCAATTGCGCATTATAATGTATATGTGTATACTCTTGAAAACGTTCTGTTTGAATCGTTCTCGCTCGTGTAACTCTCGTTCTAATTTCTGAACTGCTTTCTGCTTTTCTTGTATCGGATAGTTTTTCAAATGGAACGGGAGTTACTTCAATATGAATATCAATTCGATCCAATAAAGGTCCAGAAATCTTACTCAAATAACGTTGCATTTCTACTGGATTTGTTGCTACTGGAGCATCCGGATCATTAAAATAACCACCCGGACTCGGATTCATACTGGCAACTAACATAAAAGAAGACGGATACGTAATGGTAAATTTAGCTCTCGAAATAGTGACTTCTCTATCTTCTAAAGGTTGTCGCATTACTTCTAAAACCTCTCGTTTAAATTCGGGTAATTCATCTAAGAACAATACGCCATTATGTGCCAAAGAAATTTCACCAGGTTGCGGATAACTTCCTCCACCTACTAAAGAAACCGAACTGGCACTATGATGAGGCGAACGAAAAGGTCTTTGGGTTAACAAACCTGTTTCTTTTACTTTTCCAGCTACGGAATGAATTTTTGTCGTTTCCAAAGCTTCTTGCATACTCATAGGTGGCAAAATACTAGGCAATCGTTTCGCAAGCATCGTTTTTCCTGAACCAGGCGGACCAATTAAAATAATATTATGACCACCAGCCGCCGCAATTTCCATACATCTTTTGATACTTTCTTGCCCTTTAACATCTGAAAAATCAAATTCGGGGAAAGCTAAAGTTTTATGAAATTCTTCCTGACAATCAATTACAGTAGGTAACAAACCTTCTTTTCCATCGAAAAAATCAATCACTTGTACTACATTTTCCACACCATACACTGCTATTCCATCTACAACCGCCGCTTCTTTTACATTTTGTATGGGCAAAATAACACCTTTAAACCCTTCTTCTTTGGCCTTAATCGCAATAGACAAAGCCCCTTTTATGGGCTGTAAACCACCATCAAGCGAGAGTTCTCCCATAATGATATAATCGGTAATTAAATCTGTTTTTATTTGTCCAGAAGCAGCTAAAATACCTACAGTTAAGGTTAAATCATAGGCAGAGCCTTCCTTACGCAAATCGGCAGGTGCCATATTAATGGTAATCTTTTTTCCAGGTAAGGAGTAATTGTTGTTTTTTAGAGCTGCAGCTATGCGGTAACTACTTTCTTTTATCGCAGAATCGGGTAATCCTACCAAGTGGTAGCCTATTCCTTTATCAATATTTACCTCAACGGTAATCGTGGTAGCTTCGACACCGAAAACGGCACTACCGAATACTTTTACTAACATGGCGTATACTTTTAATTTTGGCTTATAATAGATACAAATATATTAAAAAAAGAATTCTACTATAGAAAAACATTGTAACTCTTACATTTTCGAAATATATTTGAAAATAATCATAAAAATTCTTCTAAAAATGAAATTCTATTACATAATACTACTTTTTGTTTCTATATCTAGTTATTCTCAATCTTATGAGGAATTGAAAAAAAATAATGAGCAACTAAAAAGAGAAAATAAACAACTAAATAAAGATATTCAGGAAAGAATAAAAGAATTGGATACATTAAGCAAAGAAAATGAACTTATAAAAGCGGACATTGATAATACAAAAAAAGATGTAGAAGCTTTATTCATAGATTTAGAAAATACCTTTAAAACAATAGCAACAGAAAAAAAGATTCATCTTTTATCTGATTTATACAAAAATTACTTTTTAGATTTAAACATAAGTGAAGAAAATTTTGAAATTATACATTCTACTCTTGATTTGGATTTAAAAAATGTAAATTCAGAAAAACCAAAAAAAATAGAAGATTTTGAATTAAAGAGTAAAGTTTTTTTAGTTGCAAATCAACCAATAAACAAAGTAAATGATAAATTATTTTTAGTAAATAGTAAAAATCTAATTTTAAACTATAAATTTCTTTTACTAAAAGAAGAAAATGATACTCTAAACAATATCGTAACAAAAATAACTAGGGGTTCTGGAATTAATTTACAATTAGAACTATCTTCAAAAGAAAAAAATATTTCTTTTTCTTCACTATTAGAATTAGCTAAAAATAATACAATAAACAAAAGTTATAAAATTAGCCTAATAGGTATAAAAGATGACCTAATTAAAAAAGTAATAACTGAAGGTGAATTTACAATTGAAAATTATCCAAAAATTATAGCCGAAATAGATACAATAATTCAAAAGCTTACTGAAACTACTATATTATATCCAGAACCAATTAAAAAAAACGTTCACTCTATCAATCAGTAAATCAAGCATTTTCATTCCCTTTTGTTACTTTAACGTACAAAGTCTCCTAACTTTAAACAATATAACAAACTACCAAAGTCTATACTCCTCTTCAACAAAGTGTAACAACACACTATACACCTGTAACCTACTCCAATCGCACTATTTTACTACCAACTACACCTGCTACCAACACCAAACGCATTGTGTTAGTACCAACTACAGCTGCTACCTACACGAAACGCAGTGTTTTAATACCAACTGCACCTGCTACCTACACTAAACGCAGTGTTTTAGTAGCGACTACACCTGCTTTTTTTTAGGGTTTTATACAAACAGTCACAGCGGCTACTTTCTTCTATCCTACTCTAATTTTTTGAGGCAATTTTAAATAGCCTTTTGGCATTGTTATTGTTAATATTCCAAATTATAACTTAGTAGTATGTTAACTTAAAATTAAATGCAGTAATTATGGAAACAAATGCAAACAATTTCAAAAATGAAAAACCTAGTAAAACTAGAAACGTTCCAGTAGCCGATATTAACTTCGGTAATGTTATTACAACAGTAAGTGAAAAATGGGCAGCTTCTAGTTGGCTAGCATTAAAATGGTTAACGGTTGCACAATTTCAGGCGGATGCAACGAGTTACAACAACACATTATCCATTAGATTATCAAAAGGGGCTACGCGACCACAAATTACACAAACTTTAGATACCTTAGAAAAAACAATGGATACGCATTTGTCCTATGTAAAGGGTTATATTACTGAAAAATATAAAAAAGAAAACAGTGCCAGCTATTATGCAACTTTTGGTATTGAACACAAAGGCAATCGCTACCTGTTACCAACAGATAAAAACAAAAGAGTGGAAGCTTTGAAATTAATGATTAGCGCACTAACAGAGCACGGATTTGAAGACAAAGAATTTGGATTGGCTTTCTGGACTTCCTTACAACAACAATATAGTGTTTTAGTAAAAGAAGCCACCACAACAGATGGTCAGGTTTCGGTTAAAGTAGGCGATAAAAACATCTTAAAGAAAAATCTAAATAAAGGTTTAAATGCTATTATTCATACTATAAAAGCCAATTATCCTGATACATACAAACAAGAATTAAGAGATTGGGGTTTTCAAAAAGAGAAATATTAAGCTTTACCGTGTTTTTTTAGTAAACAAAAGTGTTTGCAAATTCAATTCCTATTATGAAATATAATAGGAATTTTTATTATGTATTGTCAGGTTGTCTTTTCTTTAGTATCAATACCTAAGCAAAGTGGTCCATTTTTAAAATAGTTTTCATATAAATGTACTTTTGCAATCAACTTATCTCAGGGAGTTGCACGTTTTCAACTAACCACTAACAACTAACTACTTAACCCCAAATTAGGCATTCCCATTCCTTTTTTGTACCTTTGCACTTTGTGATTTTGTTTATTTCGTATAAACATCTATTAAGATTCTATATGTAGAATCTTTCTTTTTAATCGTTCGATTTGTAGTTAAGACTACATCAAGCCTTAGGAAAATCCTATACAGGCAATAAAATTTGAAATTGAGAATATAATGCACACGATAGATTATTTAATCTTTGTGGTTTACATGCTAGTAATGCTAGGTGTAGGCTTTTATTTTTACAAAAAAAACACCTCTTCAGAAGATTTTTACGTTAGCGGACGCAACATGAGTAGTTGGCACATTGGTTTATCAGTAGTGGCAACCGATGTAGGTGGTGGGTTTTCTATTGGTTTGGGAGGCTTAGGTTTTACCATGGGAATTTCAGGTTCATGGATGCTATTCACTGGATTAATTGGGGCTTGGCTAAGTGCCGTTCTCTTAATTCCTAAAGTTAGTAAACTGGGCCATATGCATAAGTTTTTCACTTTCCCCCAAATTTTCAATCATTTTTACAGTCCAAGAGTTGCACTACTAGCTGGAATTATTTCAGCCATTGGTTACATTGGTTTTACCAGTTCTCAAGTTTTGGCTGGAGCCAAATTAGCTTCTGCTACTATTGCAGGTTTGGATTTGCAATGGGCACTTCTTATCATGGGAGCTATTGCAGTAATTTATACGGCTGTAGGTGGTTTAAAAGCGGTAATTTACACCGATACCATTCAATGGATAATTTTAATTTCAGGCTTGGTTTTTATTGGTATACCCATGGCTTATCACGCTGTAGGTGGTTATGAAGTGATCCAATCTACATTGGCTCCTGAATTTTTATCGCTAACTAATGTGAGTTGGCACCAACTCCTAAACTGGGCGGTAACGATTATTCCAATTTGGTTTATTGGGATGACTTTGTACCAACGCATTTATGCTTGTAAAGATGAAAAGGAAGCAAAAAAAGCATGGTTCATTGCTGGATTATTTGAATGGCCAATTATGGCTTTTATGGGAGTTATCTTAGGAATGTTAGCCAAAGTGGCTGCCACACAAGGAATGTTTGAGGGTATTGCCAATGCGACCACCATGGATAGCGAAATGGGATTACCCATTTTATTAAGTACTATTCTTCCTGTAGGTTTAATGGGATTAATGCTATCTTCTTACTTTTCCGCTATCTTATCCACTGCAGATAGTTGTTTGATGGCTGCTTCCGGAAATATCGTAACAGATATTATTGAAAAGTTCACCAAAAAAGAGTTTACAGAGAAAAAAATGCTTCAAGTTTCACAGTTGGTAACCTTATCAGTAGGTGTATTTGCCATTTTATTGGCTTCGCAAATGCAAAACGTATTAGAGTTAATGCTCTACTCCTACGCCTTTATGGTTTCAGGGTTATTTGTTCCTGTACTAGGAGCCTTATTCTGGAAAAAAAGTAATCCTACTGCCGCTTTCTGGAGTATGTTATTAGGGGGTTCAACCACTATCGGGTTAATTTTATCACAAAATAAACTTCCGTTTAATTATACTTTACCTAAAGAATTAGATGCTAATATTTTTGGTATTAGTATTTCGTTAGTCACTTTTCTACTCTTATCCAACTATTATCATAAAAAATTAGTAACAATATAAAAAAGAAACTATGGAATTTAAAATAATTACTCCAGAAACAGGAGAACATAAAACATTTACTCATCAAACTATTGCTCAGTTTTTATTTACACATTTGGAACAATATGGCGATAAAATAGAAGACATTTTAAAATGCATTCGCTATGCTATGAATCCTGAAAAAGGAGGAAATATAATTGTGGGGTTAGACCAAGAAAAAATTGTTGGTGTAGTGATTCTAAATAATACTGGAATGGGCGGATTTATTCCTGAAAATATTTTGGTCTACATCGCTGTCGATAACAGTCAACGTGGTAAAGGTTATGGCAAACAATTGATGCAAAAAGCCATTGAAACGGCTCAAGGTGATATTGCTTTACATGTGGAACCCGATAATCCAGCCAAAATTTTGTATGAAAAATTAGGTTTTACCAATAAATATCTGGAAATGCGTTTAACTAAATCTTAAGTTTTGGAAGAACTTATTCAATTTAGAAAAGAGTTACATCGCTATCCAGAAATTTCGGGAAAAGAAACCAAAACGGCACAACGTATACTTGATTTTTTATCAAAATATAAACCTAATGAAGTAATTACCCATTTAGGTGGTGAAGGCATTCTAGCCGTATATCAAGGTAAAAAAGAAGGTAAAACGGTACTGTTTCGTTGTGAATTAGACGCTTTACCGATTACCGAAATCAATACATTCGAACATCAATCCGTCTATTCTGGAGTTTCCCATAAATGTGGTCACGACGGACACATGGCAATTGTATGTGGTTTAGCAAAAGAATTATATGAAAACCCATTAAATAAAGGGACCGTTTTATTGTTGTTTCAACCCTCTGAAGAAGAAGGAAATGGAGCCAAAAATGTATTGGAGGATTCTAAATTCAAAAATATCCATCCCGATTTTGCTTTTGCTTTACACAATTTACCTGGGTATTCAAAACATCAAATTGTAGTTAAAGAAGGTACATTTACTTGTGCAGTTCATAGTATAATCATACAACTGAATGGAAAGACAGCACATGCGGGAGAACCTGAAAAAGGGATAAATCCGGCTTTAGCAATTGCTCAAATTATCAATCACTTTAATGCAAAAATAAATACAGATGTATTTTCCAATGCGTATTGCCTGATTACCCCAATTCATATTACTATGGGTGAAAAAGCTTATGGAGTTTCAGCAGGTTATGGAGAAGTGCATTTTACGGTGAGAAGTAACAGCAATTTGAACATGAAAAAGATAGCCGAAGATTTAGAAGATGAAACACATGCAATTGCTACTTCTTTTGGTTTAAAAAGCCAAATACACTGGACACAAAGCTTTCAAGCCAATGAAAATGATCCAAAAGCGGTTCAGTATATAAAGAAAGCTGCAACTACATTGGGAAATAACCTAATCGAAAAAGAAGTTCCTTTTACTTTTGGAGAAGATTTTGGTTGGTTTACCCAAAAATTTAAAGGAGCCATGCTCGGATTAGGTGCTGGTGAAGCAACACCCGCTTTACACAATCCTGATTATGATTTCCCGGATGATATTATACCAACAGGAATTCAATTGTTTTATCAAATCACTAAAGAAGTACTGGATGCATAAAAATTCGGTTATAGAAATTAGTCAAAAAGCGCATAAAAAGAATATCGATTTTTTACAGAAAATCTTCGGTAAAAAAGTGATTCTTTCTTCTGTAGTTAAAGGCAATGCTTATGGTCATGGTTTAGCAGAATTTGTACAAATGGCGTTTGATAATGGTATTCAACATTTTTCTGTTTTTGATGTGGAAGAAGCAAAAATAGTTTTTGATACTCTTCAAAACAAAGCAACCATTCTTATCATGGGATTTGTTGCTGATGAAGATATGGAATGGGTGATACAAAACCAAATTGAGTTTTTTGTATTTGAACGTTATCGATTGGCTAAAGCCGCGAAAACAGCTAAAAAATTACAACAAAAAGCGATTCTTCATCTTGAAGTTGAAACGGGTATGCATCGTACAGGTTTTGAATTAAAAAATATTTCTCGTGTAGCCCAATTCTTAGTAAAAGAAAAGGAGAATATCTATTTCAAAGGTTTATGTACGCATTATGCAGGTGCAGAAAGCATATCCAATTATTACCGTGTTTCACAACAAATTCAACAATTTAACAAAGCCGAAGCCATCTTAAACTCTTTTGGCATTCGTCCCGAAATAAAACACTCCGCCTGTTCAGCAGCTTCAATGATGTTCCCAGAAACTCGAATGGATTTGGTTCGAATAGGAATTTTACAATATGGTTTATGGCCTAGTCCTGAAGTTTTTGTAACTTACCTCAATACAAAGAAAACAAAAGAAGATCCCTTACATCGGGTAATTCGTTGGAAAACAGAAATAATGAGTGTTAAACGCGTAAAAACAGGTGAATTTGTAGGTTATGGAACCAGTTTTATGGCAACCGATGTTATGAAAATTGCGACTATTCCATTAGGCTATGCACACGGTTATAGCCGTTCCTTAAGCAATCAAGGTCGAGTATTAGTCCATGGAAAATCCTGCCGTGTGATAGGAACTGTTAATATGAATATGCTTACTATAGATGTTTCAGAATTGGAACATGTAAAAAAAGGAGACGAAGTTGTAGTCATCGGATCACAACAAAATGCTACGGTTACAGTAGCTTCTTTTAGCGATTATAGTAACCAATTAAATTATGAATTACTCACACGAATAGCAAAAACAATTCCACGTAAAATAATATAAAAATGGCTTTTTTAAAATTATACAAACAAAAGTTACAGGAAAACTACATATTTTTAGATACTATTTTTAAAGAAAGAAATATTCAATGGGGTGTTGTTACCAAATTACTCTGCGGCAATACTATTTATTTAAAAGAAATTATAGCCCTTGGTGTTACAGAAATGCACGATTCCAGAATTAGTAATTTAAAAAAAATAAAAAAACTCAATCCATCCATTCAGACAGTATATATTAAACCCCCTTCCAAAAGAAATATTGAAAGTATAGTCAAATTTGCCGATGTAAGTTTCAATACGGAAATTTATACCATTCAAATGATTTCCAAAGAAGCTAAAAAACAAAATAAAACCCATGGTATCATTATTATGATTGAAATGGGCGACTTAAGAGAAGGTGTTTTAGGTGAAGAACTCCTAAGTTTTTACGAACAAGTGTTTAGTTTACCTCACATTGAAATTAGAGGTATTGGTACCAATTTAAATTGTTTAAGCGGTGTAATGCCTACTCAAGACAAATTAATCCAATTGAGTTTGTACAAACAATTAATTGAAGCTAAATTCAATGTGACCATTCCTTGGGTTTCTGGAGGTACATCTGTAGCGGTACCCTTGATGTTGAAAAATGCGCGACCTATGGCTGTAAATCATTTTAGAATTGGTGAAGCCTTATTCTTTGGTAAAGATTTATTTACCAATGAAACCATCACAGGTTTACATAATGATGTATTTATGCTTTATGCAGAAATTATTGAAATTACGGAAAAAGCGAATAATCCAGTCGGAGAACTAGGTGAAAATGTGGCTGGAAACACCTATGAAATGGCTGAGAATGTAGATTTAAGTGAAACTTCTTTACGCGCTATTTTAGACTTTGGGTTACTCGACATGCAACCCCAATATTTATCTCCAATAGATGAAACAATAGCTATTATAGACTCCAGTTCAGACATGACTGTTATAGATATTACTAGCAGTACTAAAAATTATAAAGTGGGCGATGTGGTTGCTTTTAAATTACAGTACATGGGTGCTTTATACCTTTTAAATTCAGATTATATTGAAAAAATAGTAGAATAAGAATAAAAAAAGTCCTAAGTTAATCTTAGGACTTTTTTTATTTTATAAATTAAAATTATTGCTTTTTAAAATTAGCAATACCTTCCTCTAACCAAGCTTTGTATTCTTCAATATCTGGTGTATAACCAACAGGTTCATTTAGATCTTTTCCTTCATTATCCAATACAACATAATAGGGTTGAGAATTAATATTGTATCGTTCAATTTGAAATTCTCTCCATTTTTTACCAATCGTAGTTACTTCATTACCAGATATTTTTGAAATATAAACTTCTTCTGCTGGTAATTCGCGTTGATCATCACCATATAAAGAAATTAAAACAATTTCATTCTTAAGTATTTTAAATATTGCAGGGTTTGACCAAACATTTTCTTCCATTTTTCTACAATTAGCACATGCATGTCCTGTAAAATCTAATAAAACTGGTTTATTAACTTTTTTTGCATAGGCAATCCCCTCTTCATAATCATGAAAAGCCATCAAACCTAATGGCCCTTTATGTACATTTTCAGTAGTTTTTTCTTTAGAAAAATCGGCTATTATAACTTCATTTTTAAATCCAACACCATCAGGACTTTCACTGTAGGTCATTGGAGGCGTATAACCACTTAAAATTTTCAAAGGTGCTCCCCATAATCCTGGAATTAGGTAAATCGTAAAAGTACTAACTAACAAAGCCATAAACAATCTACCAACTGAAATATGATTTTGAGGAGTATCATGAGGCAAAGTTAATTTGCCCAATAAATAAAACGCCCATGTACCAAATACAGCTATCCAAATCGCTAAGAAAACTTCTCTTTCTAACAAATGCATTTGTAACACTAAATCTGCATTAGATAAAAATTTAAATGCAAATGCTAATTCCAAAAACCCTAATGATACTTTAATCGTGTTTAACCAGCCTCCTGATTTAGGTAGAGAATTCATCCAACCAGGAAACATTGCAAACAGCATAAAAGGTAAAGCAATAGCGAAAGAAAAACCAAACATTCCTACAATAGGACCTATGCCTCCTTGTCTTGCAGACTCTCCTAAAAGAGAACCAACTATAGGACCAGTACAAGAGAATGAAACTACAGCTAATGCTAATGCCATGAAAAATATTCCCACTATTCCACCTCTATCTGCTTGTCTATCAATTTTGTTTAACAAAGAATTTGGCAAAACGATTTCAAAAGCACCTAGAAATGAGGCTGCAAATATTATCAATATAACAAAAAAGATTAAATTAAACCATACATTAGTCGAAAGTGCATTCAGTGAATCGATTCCAAAAATAGCTGTAATGATTAAACCTAAGCCAACATAAATGATAATAATTGAAATTCCATAAACAATTGCATTTCTGATACCTTGAGCTCTATTCTTACTCTGTTTTGTAAAAAAACTAACTGTCATTGGAATCATAGGAAAAACACATGGAGTCAATAAAGCTGCAAAACCTCCTAAAAAGGATAAAATGAAAATCGTCCATAAATCTTTTTTCTTATTCTCTTTTGTATGTTTATTAGTGGTTTTGATCAACTGAGAATGAGAAGATTGAACAGTATCTTTTTCGTCAGCAGCAATCACTTCAGAAACTATTTCTTTTAAAGAATCAACTTTTTCAGCACTTACCACTACTTCTTTTACTATTGGAGTTTCAGTTGATTTTTTATCTTCAATTTTAACATCAACTTGTTGTGTATTTACTTGTTTTTCATCAATTTTTAAGTTCGGTAACGTAAATGTTAAATTGTCTTCTTCTTGCACACATCTTCCATCAATACACGTTTGCCCTTCTAAAGTAACTTTAATCTCTTTTAAAGCGGGATTGGTTACTTTTATAAGTTGTTTAAATTGAGCGGTATTCGTAAAGAAATACTCGTCCACTTCAAAAACGTCGCTGTATTCTTTTTGATAATTTCCTTGTTTGGTTTTCCCAATGAGTTCATAGTCTTTTCCTGCATTTTTAAAGGTAAAAACTAAAGGTTGTGAACCTCCATCAGGTGTATTTAAAGCATATAAGTGCCAGCCAAAATCGATTTGGGCATCCATAACCAATTCAAACTCGGTATTGGATTTTTGAATCAATTTGGTTTTCCATTTTACGATATCGACAATTTGGGACTGTCCTAAAAATGAAAATAAAAATGCGAAAGCAACAAGTAATTTTTTCATTATTTTAATTCTATTTTTACTATTTCTTTTGTATTTGATTGGGCTAAAAAACGTTGATCTGCTCGTTTACCAATGACCCAAACAATCTCATTATTTGAAGTGAGTAGCCATTGTTTTTCTTTATCTAACAACGAGTATTTTTCATCTTTAAAATATTTACTCAACTTCTTTTTTCCCTTCATTCCAGAAGGATAAAAATAATCACCTTCCTGCTTTTTACGTACTACAAGTGGAAACGATAATTTATTTTGGTCTACAAAGATACTATTGTTCGTTGGTTCTAAAATGTCATCTGTCTTACAAAGGGACACATTTAAGGGAAATTTAAGATTTTCATTTATCTTTTCAATGTAAAACACCTTTTCTTCTTCCCCTTTATTTTTTGGTGAAAGTAGCAAGAAATCTCTATCTTTTAAAAGCAAATGAGTGGAAGAAAAAATATGTTTGCCAGTTTGCGCTTCTAACAAATTATAAATATCGTTCCAAGCAGTAAAACCATATTCTTTTAACCATTGGTACAAATAGGCTTGATACGAATCATATCGCACTAATTTTTTAAAATCAATTTTAATAGTTTCCTTTTCTACTAGTGCAACTTTTTCAAAAATCCTTTCACTAGAATCTGTTACCAAATCAGCAGCTTGTTGTAAATGCGCCAATGTATTTTGAAAACTAGTTAAAAAACTCGGGTTTAATTCCTTTAAAACAGGAACAATATGGTGTCTTATTTTATTTCTAACATACTTATCTGAAGCGTTACTCGCATCTTCTCTCCAACTAATATGGTTTTCTTTCGCATAAACTTCAATTTCAGCTCTTGAAATTTCTAAAAACGGACGCATAATGTTTCCATTTTTAGCAGGAATGCCCACCAGCCCTTCTAAACCCGTACCCCTAGATAAATGAATTAAAAAAGTTTCTACTTGATCGTCTAAATGATGAGCCGTTACAATAAAATCATAATTTTCACGAAGTAATACTTCAGCAAACCAATTGTAACGCAATTTTCTAGCAGCTACTTGGATAGAAACTTTGTGTTCATTAGCATAATCTTCTGTAGTAAATGCTTGCAAAAAAAAAGGAACTTGTAACGCTTGGGCTTGTTCTTTCACAAAAAGAGCATCTGCATCACTATCATGACCTCTTAATTGAAAATTACAATGAGCAACACCAATTTCTAAGGCTAATTTTTTAAAAACAGACAGTAAAACCATACTATCGATACCGCCACTAACTGCCAAAAGCAGTTTCTTCTCTTTTACAAAAGAAAAATGTTCCTCTAAATGTTTTTGCATTTTTTGTAGCATAGCCAAAAATAAGAAATTAATTGCTTTGCAAAACCTCAAACATAGCTTTGGCTTTTAACAAACATTCTTCATATTCGTTTTCTGGAATGGATTGCGCAGTGATGGCGCTACCAACAGAAAATGAGAGGTATTGCTTTTTAGCATCATATAAAATACTTCGAATAACTACATTAAAATCAAAATCTCCTGTGGGTGTAAAATAACCTACTGCCCCACTGTACAAACCTCTTTTAGTAACTTCCAATTCTTCGATGATTTTCATGGCTGAAATTTTAGGTGCACCCGTCATACTTCCCATAGGAAAAGTGGTTTTAATAATCTCTACTGGTGAAACCGTAGCATCTACTTTAGAAGTAATGGTCGAAATCATTTGATGTACTTGTTTGAAAGTATACACTTGGCACAATTCTTCTACAATTACAGAGCCTTTAGTAGCTGTATGGGATAAATCGTTGCGCACTAAATCGACTATCATAATATTCTCAGAACGCTCTTTGGCACTATTTTTTAATTCTTTCTTCAAAAAAATATCTTGTTCTAAATCAAAGCTTCTTTTGGCTGTACCTTTTATAGGTTGAGAAATTACTTTTTGAGCTACTTTTTTCAAATATCGCTCGGGTGAAGCAGAAAGCAAATACTGCTCTCTATTTTTAAAAAAAGTAGCAAAAGGAGGTTCCGAAATAGCATCTAATTTTTCATAAACCGTTACAGGATCAATTGCTGCCTTTTCAGCATAAAATTCCATACAAAAATTAGCTTCATAAATAGATCCTATATGAATGTACTCTAACATTTTTTCTATTCTTTGAAGATAACTCTCCTTAGAAACGCGCTGTTGAATAATGGGCTTATTAAGGTTTGAAAGAGAAATAGGAATTTCAATCGTTGAAATCGTTTCAAAATCTTCTTCCACTTCATCATCACAAAGATTTAAATAGTGTATAACCAACTCATTCCCTTTTAAAAAAAATATTTTTTTGGGTTGAAAAAAAAACAAATCTGGAAAACCTAAACCATCAAAATTGTGAGATTGCAACGCTTCCGTATCATTTTTTAAATCATAGGAAAGATAACCAAAAAGCCAATCTTTACTGTGTGATTGATATTGGTACAAATCTTCAAAAGCATTTTGACAATCGGTAGTTATTGAAGTAAAAGCATCAACCGCTACCATACAATCATAAGAGCTATAGGCTTGCTGAAACTCATTAGAATCTAAAAAGACAACTTCTCTATATTGGTTGGCCCAATGCAAAAGTTGGCTTTTAAATTCTTGAGGTTTTGAAATATGTTTTGTAATAGCTGTTCTCAATTGTAAATCATAACTAGAAGTTCCAAAATTACAATTAAAAAAGAATCTACTTGATAAATTCGACAATTAAGTTACATCCGTTAGCCAATAAAACCGTATTTGAGTCAGACAAATTAGAATAAACACCTATGGCTTGATAGGCATTCAAATTAACTAATTTAACAATAGAAATTGTTTTGGTCTCACCATTTGAAACAGATGTATACGTTCTTGTTCCGGCAACTTCAGATCCATAAATTCCTAAATAAAATTCAGGATTAATAACACTTCCAGAATTTTTTCTGAGAGAAATTGTATATGAAATACGGTACAAACCAGTATTTTGCACTTGAATATTGGAACTATTTAATGTAACACCAAAATTCACACCATTTACTCCCATGGTAACAGCTCCAGAATTTAAAGCAGTATTAGAATTACTATAAATTTCTCCATAATATTTTTTTGCATTCAAATCGGTCCAAGTGGCTTTTCCATTGGCATCAGACACTAAAACTTTACCATTGCCTTGGTTTCCATCTACAATTTTAACGCTTCCTACAATATGTAATCTTTCATCAGGAGTATTGGTACCAATACCTATTTTATTATTAGCATTACTGGAACTTCCTAACACAATAGAATTAGCTTGAGTAGCAGTAGCTTGATATCCAATAGCTGTTGCGTTTTGACCACTTGAATTCGCTTGTGTTCCAAGGGCAGTAGCTTGTTCTCCAGAAGCTACTGAAGCATTTCCGAGTGCCAAGGCATTGTTATTTGAGGATGTTGCTCCTACACCAATTGAAATTGAACGATATCCAGAGGCTGCAGCAGTACGACCTAAAGCTACGGTTTCATTATTACTAGCTGTAGCATTTATTCCTAATGCAAAAGATTGATACCCACTTCCATTCGCAGCATTTCCAATGGCCACAGCTTCATTCGAATTTGTAGCAGTAGCATTTGTACCAATAGCAATCGAGTTGTCATTATGCGAAGCAGCTCCTCTTCCTAGAGCTAAACCTCCATTTGGATGAAACTTTCCAAAAGCATTATTATTTACTTTGAAAGTTAACGAATTATAATTATTAGTTCCCAAATATTCATTACCAGTAGCAAGCGTGTTACCTGTTAAACTCCAAGCATCCGTTGCAACTCCTGCTGAAGCAGTTGATTTGTCTAATCTTTTCCAAATTCCATCCCAATAATAAAAGCCAGGAGTTACATCAGAAACTGTAGCGGTATTGTATATTAGTAAACTTATAGCAGGATTTAAAATTGTAGCTACATCTGTAGTAGATTGTAACGTAATTCTAGGTATAAGTAATCCAGAATTTGCACTTTTTATTTCTAAAGCAGAAGATGGAGACGGAGAAGTAGTACCAATTCCAACTTGTGCATGTACAAAAAATGAAAAACTTGATGCAATGGTTAATAGCATTCTTTTTTTCATAAAAATAAAATAGGTTAATAGCGGCACAAAAGTACAAGATTAAAATTATGATAAAGAATTAATTAACGTTATTTTATAGAATAATTTTTTCAAAGTGATTTGTTAATTTTCAAAATAATAAAATATTAAAAAAAAATAAAGAAAACGATTTTTATAACCCTAATAAATTATGAATATGATAAAATATAATTTAAAAATTATCAAATCTAAAAATCAAACGTTTTCGCAAGAAAAGGTCAAAAAAAAGGTCATTATTTGTTATATTTGCCTCACTAAAAATTAATTAAAATAAAATACATAATTCATGTCAAACCAACCAAGAATCATTTATACGATTACTGACGAGGCTCCTATGCTGGCAACTCATTCATTTTTGCCTATAGTAAAAGCCTTTTCTAAACCGGCAAATATTACTTTGGAAACAAGAGATATTTCTTTAGCTGGAAGAATATTAGCCAATTTTCCTGAGTTTTTAAAAGACAATCAAAAAATAGCAGACGCACTAACTGAATTAGGTCAATTAGCTACCACTCCAGAAGCTAATATCATTAAACTTCCCAATATTTCTGCTTCAGTACCGCAATTAAAAGAAGCCATTGCAGAATTACAATCACAAGGATACGCAATTCCAAGTTATCCTGAAGAACCCCAAAATGAGGAAGAAAAAACAATAAAAGCAAAATATGCCAAAGTATTAGGTTCAGCTGTAAACCCAGTACTTCGTGAAGGAAATTCAGATCGTAGAGCTCCTAAAGCTGTTAAAAATTACGCTAAAGCACATCCACACAGTATGGGTGCTTGGTCAAAAGATTCAAAATCACATGTTTCTCACATGAATTCAGGTGATTTTTATGGTACTGAGAAATCAGTAACTATTCCTGAAGCAGGAAGTTTTACTATTGAATTCACTAACGCTGCAGGTACAACTACCGTATTAAAATCGAGTTCTCCTTTAAAAGCAGGTGAAATTATAGACACTTCTGTAATGAATATGAATCTATTAAAATCATTCATTGCAGAACAAGTTGCTGATGCAAAAGCAAAAGGAGTATTATTTTCTGTGCATTTAAAAGCGACAATGATGAAGGTATCTGATCCTTTATTATTTGGTGCTTTTGTAGAAGTATATTTCAAAGATGTTTTCGCTAAATACGCAAGTCTTTTTGAAACATTAGGAATTGATACACGAAATGGATTAGGAGATGTATATGCAAAAATTCAAGGACATCCTCAACAAGCTGAAGTGGAAGCTGCATTAAAAACAGCAATGGAAAATGGTCCTGCATTAGCTATGGTAAATTCTGATAAAGGAATTACCAATTTACACGTTCCTTCAGATGTAATTATCGATGCGTCTATGCCTGCTATGATTCGTAATTCGGGGCAAATGTGGAATGCGGAAGGAAAATCCCAAGACACAAAAGCGATCATTCCAGATCGTTGCTATGCTGGAATTTACCAAGCTACTATCGATTTTTGTAAAAAGAATGGTTCTTTAGACCCTAAAACAATGGGAAGTGTTCCGAATGTGGGATTAATGGCTCAAAAAGCAGAAGAATATGGTTCACATGACAAGACGTTTCAAATGTCAGAAAACGGAACTGTGACAGTTAAAGATGCTAATGGAACTGTTTTAATGGAGCAAAAAGTAGAAAAAGATGACATTTTCAGAATGTGTCAAGTAAAAGATGCACCGATACAAGATTGGGTTAAATTAGCAGTTAATCGTGCTAGAGCAACAGGTGATCCAGCCGTTTTTTGGTTAGATGACCAAAGAGCGCACGATCGTGAATTAATTAAAAAAGTAAAATCCTATTTAAATAATTACGATACATCTGGATTAGATATTCGCATCATGAATCCTGTTGAAGCTACTCAATTTTCATTAGAAAGAATTGTAAAAGGTTTAGATACAATTTCTGTAACAGGTAATGTTTTAAGAGATTACTTAACCGATTTATTTCCTATTTTAGAAGTTGGTACTTCAGCAAAAATGCTATCTATTGTTCCGTTAATGAACGGTGGTGGTTTATTTGAAACAGGTGCTGGTGGTTCAGCTCCAAAGCATGTGGAACAATTTATTGAAGAAGGTTATTTACGTTGGGATTCTCTTGGAGAGTTCTTAGCATTAGGAGTTTCTTACGAACATTTAGGAAATGTTTTCAATAATCCAAAAGCTTTAGTTTTATCAGAAACATTAGATGAAGCTACTGAAAAATTCTTAGAAACGGATAAATCACCTGCTAGAAAAATTGGAAGTATCGACAATAGAGGTTCTCATTTTTATTTAGCTTTATATTGGGCAAATGCTTTGGTAAACCAAAATAAAGATGCGGAATTGAAAGCTATTTTCACTCCTATTGCAACAGAATTAAATGCGAATGAAGCTAAAATTAATGAAGAATTAATTGCTGCACAAGGCAAACCACAAGCAATTGGTGGTTATTATCATCCAAATTTTGAAGCTACTGATAAAGCAATGCGCCCAAGCGCTACTTTTAATGCGATTTTATCAAAATTGAATTAAGAATCAGTTTATTATAATAAAAAAAAGCGACCTAAATAGACTGCACCCAAAAAGTTAGACAAATTTAAACTTAATTTTGATAATAATGAGCTCGATATTTTATCGGGCTCATTTTGTTTAGATTTGATTTAATTCTTTCGTTGT
>NZ_VDCZ01000005.1 GCF_006491645.1 Flavobacterium profundi | reverse complement strand
ATAACAACGAAAGAATTAAATCAAATCTAAACAAAATGAGCCCGATAAAATATCGAGCTCATTATTATCAAAATTAAGTTTAAATTTGTCTAACTTTTTGGGTGCAGTCTAATGGAGCACCTTTTTTATTTAATAGTTATGTTTTTTGTGATAGTTGTTCCGTCTTTTTTGGTAGCCTTAACCACATAGGTGCCTTCATAAAGTTCTTTTCTAAGTTGAAAAGTAACGTAGTTTTTACTTAGAACTTTAAATTCGGACGAAAAGGAATTACCTGCTAAATCTGTAATTTGTATGTCACTTATTTCCCCCGAATTAATTCGAATATTTAAAAAATCATTTTTTGAAACGTTCTCAGGAAAAATATATTCTAAAGCTCTGTACGAATTGGTAGTAGCTACGGTATTCTCTTTTTTCTCAGCAACGGTTGTGTTTTTTTGCCCTGAAGTTGTAATACTAATATCATCAATTTCGAATTGAGAATACTTATTGGTCGGTATGCTTTTTCCTGTAGTGATAGAGGTGTAAAACCATAATTGGGAATTGCTTTTTTGTGGTGTAAATGTAATGGATACAGTTTCCCAATCGGTACTATTTTGAGTAATGTTTTTAGTCCAAATAATTTCACTATCATTTGGTGGAATTGAATTTTTGGTATTGAAATTGGATGTTAAATCCGTAACGGCTTTTACATTGGCACTTGTAATTATTTTATCAACTGCACCAATAGTGGTTGTGATTTTTACTTTAAAAGAGATTTGGTACTTTTTACCAGGAATGAATTCATAATGAGTAAAAATACCTTCTAAACCTTCTTCATTAGTAGTTAGTTTTGCCCAAGTGTTTTTAGGAATAGTACCTTGTACAAAAGGATTTCCATGACTGGCAAACCAGCTAGAAACACAGGAAGGAGCCGTAAAGCCATTGCCAACACAATTGCTGTTTAATTGGCCATTGGATAGTTCTTGAGAAAAAGAACCACACGTGAATAGAAACAAACTATAGGTTAATAACGTTTTTTTCATTTATCGAAATTTGAGAACATACTTTTTAATAAATCTTACAAATATCGTTATTTATAAAACATTTATTACAAAAAGTTAATTTATATTTTGATTGCATAAAAAACACCTTGAAAAAAGGTGTTTTCTATTTTTTATATGTTAAGGTAGGTTACCAACTTCCGCCTGCTCCACCACCGGAGAAACCTCCACCGCCAAAGCCTCCACCAAAGCCTCCGCCTCCAAAACCGCCTGAAGATCCGCCTCCAAAACTGCCACCGCCACTTCCACGACCAAGACTGCTTAATATAATCATATCCATTAAATCGGAACCTGAAGATCTTCCTGAACCTCCGTTTCTACCATTGTTGTTTCTACCTCTGGAAATAATAATCATGAGTATGATAAAGAAAATGATAAAAAAAGCTATTGGAAAACCACTGCCACTTTTGCCTTTTCGAGTCCCTTTATACGTTCCTTTTATAATTTCAAAGATTGCAGTTGTACCTTTATCTAAACCTCGATAGTAACTACCTGCTTTAAATTCAGGAATGATAACATTACGAACTAGTTCACCAGTGATTCCAGCCGTTAGTTTGTCTTCTAAACCATAACCCGGAGAAATCCATATTTCTCGATCATTTTTAGATAATAAAATAATGACTCCATTGTCTTCTTTGGCTTGACCAATTCCCCATTCTTGAGCCCATTTTGGAGCTAAAATACCAATACTTTCCCCTTTTAAATCAGCAATGGTAACAATAACAATTTGAGTAGAAGTAGAATCTGAAAAATAGACTAATTTATTTTCTAATTGTTTTTCTTCCTGCTCGTTTAGTACGTCCGCATAATCATAAACAGACGTTTGAAAGGAAGGTTTTTTGGGAATATCAAACTGTGCAAAACCCAAAGCATGAATTAGAAACAAAGCGATTGCTAAGAGGTATTGGATTGATTTAAATATAAATTGTATCATTATCCTTTTGAAATTTCATTAGGTAATTCGTTAATATCGTCTGATTGATAAGGAAAATAGTCTTTCAAACGCTTACCTGCTTCGATAATCCCTTTTACTAAACCGTCTTTGTTTTGATTGTTTTTGAAATGTTCAATAACAATATCTTTGGTAGAATTCCAAAAATCTGCTCCTACAACATTATTAATGCCTTGATCACCTAAGATGGCAAAATGTTTATTGGCTACACCTACATAAAATAAAACACCATTACGATCTTTAGTGTTTTGCATATTAAGAGCTAAAAAAACCTCCTGAGCTCTTTCGAGCGGAGGTTTTTCAGTATGTTCTTCAATATGTACTCGGATTTCACCAGATGTGTCTTTTTCAGCAGCAACTATGGCTTGAACAATTTCTTGTTCTTCTTGAGCTGTTAAAAAATCTTCTGTTTTTGACATCTTATTTTTATTTACTAAAATCAAATTCTACATCAACTGGCTTTTCAGCACCTGCAACAGCATCGAAATACGCTTTTTCTTTATAATCAGACAAAGCGATACTTCTTGGCATCTTTAATACATAGTTGTTGTATTCTTCAACCGCTTCATTAAAACGAGTACGAGCTGTTAATATTTGATTTTCAGTACTTGCTAATTCGTCTTGTAATTTTAAGAAATTTTGATTGGCTTTTAAATCAGGATAACTTTCTACAGTTACTAATAAACGAGATAATGCTGAACTCACTCCGCTTTGAGCTTCATTAAAAGCTTTTAATTGTTCAGGAGTAATGTTTGATGGATCAATAGTTGTAGCAGTAGCTTTAGCTCTCGCATTTACAACAGCTTCTAAAGTTGATTTTTCAAAATCAGCTGCACCTTTTACAGTTTTTACTAAGTTTCCAATTAAATCATTTCTTCTTTGGTAAGAAGTTTCTACATTTCCCCAAGATTTTTTTACTTGTTCGTTTACGGTTACAGCTCCATTTCTAACGCCAATATACCAAAATATTCCAATTATAAGTAAACCTCCAATAAGTAACCACGGTAAGAATTTTTTCATAATTTTCTGTTTTAAAGTTGATTTTTAATTTGTAATAATTGTGTTTTTACGTGTTCTAATTTTCTAATAATTTCAAAAGTGTCTAAGGTTTTCTTTTGATTTTCTTTCAAATGAATTTTGGCACCTTCTAATGTAAAGCCGCGTTCTTTTACCAGATGAAAAATTAATTGTAAGTTTTTAACATCTTCGGGTGTAAATTTTCGATTGCCTTTTGCGTTTTTCTTAGGTTTTAAAATGTCAAATTCTTTTTCCCAAAAGCGAATTAATGAGGTGTTTACATCAAAAGCTTTGGCAATTTCTCCAATACTGTAATACAATTTATTTTCAGGTAAATCAATGTGCATGTATATTAGTCTAAAGATTGATTTTCTTGGGTTGCTAAATTGGAAATCGCAATATATTCTTCTGCGGAAATACTTCCGTAATAAAAATTAATAGGATTCACTTTTTCTCCATTTTTGATAACTTCATAATGCAAATGGGGTGCTTCACTTCGTCCTGTACTTCCTACATAACCAATGACATCTCCTCGTTTTACTTTTTGACCAGGTTTACAATTATATTTACTCAAGTGAGCATATAAAGTAACATACCCATACCCATGATTAATTTCAATATGATTTCCATAACCAGAAAGCGAATTGTCTGCTTTTAACACCACACCATCACCAGTAGCATAGATTGCGGTACCCGTTGGAGAGGTAAAGTCCATTCCATAATGAAACTTTCTTACTTTTGTAAAAGGATCACTTCGATATCCAAAACCAGAAGCCATTCGTTTTAAATCTTCATTTTTTACTGGCTGTATTGCAGGAATTGCAGCTAATAACTTTTCTTTTTGTTTGGCTAAAACAATAATTTCATCCAATGATTTGGATTGAATGACTAATTCTTTGGTTAATTGATCCACTCTTTTAGTGGTGTTTACTACCAATTCCGAATTGTCATACCCTTTTAAATCTTTATAGCGATTCACACCACCAAAACCTGCTTTTCTTTCTTCCTCTTTAATAGGAGAAGTATTGAAATAAATGCGATAAATATTATTGTCACGGTCTTCAATAGCATTTAAAACTTCGTCCATTAAGTCCATTTTTTTATTCAGAAGTTTGTAGTTTAACTTCATGGTCTCAAGCTCACTTGTTAATAATTTGTCTTTAGGAGTCTCGAAATAAGGCGTGTTAATCAGTAAAATTAAACACAAAAAACCAAATAGAGCAGCAGCTAATAAAAACAGAAAGGCATAAGCAAATTTTTTACGACGTTGCGGTTTTATTCTTTTATATGCTAAATTTTCAGAATCGTAATAATATTTTACTTTAGACATGTTTTAAAATTACTATTTTTGCACCAAATTAATAGGTGTTTACGTTAGTTATACGAACAAAATTAAAAAATGTTTCATTCTAATTGTTTTTTTATAACGAAACTTTGTGAATTTTTTGTATAACAAAAATGCATCTATTTGATTTTTAATGATAAAAGCAGAATCATACAAGATTCAAAAATATTTAAAATAATTTAAATGAAATCACAAGACATTCGCAAAGCGTATTTACAATTCTTTGAAAGTAAAGATCACTTAATTGTGCCTTCTGCACCTATTGTGCTAAAAGATGATCCTACCTTAATGTTTAATAATTCTGGTATGGCCCAATTCAAAGAATATTTTTTAGGGAACGGAACTCCTAAAAGTAAGCGTATAGCCGATACACAAAAATGTCTACGTGTTTCAGGTAAACATAACGATTTAGAAGATGTTGGGTTTGACACCTATCATCATACCATGTTTGAAATGCTAGGGAACTGGTCTTTTGGAGATTATTTTAAAAAGGAAGCGTTGCCATGGGCTTGGGAATTTTTAACAGAAGTATTAAAATTAGACAAAGACCGTTTGTATGTATCTGTTTTTGAAGGAAACGAAGCTGAAAATGTACCTTTCGATCAAGAAGCATTCGATATTTGGAAACAATTTGTTTCAGAAGACCGAATTATTTTAGGAAATAAAAAAGATAATTTTTGGGAAATGGGTGACCAAGGTCCGTGCGGTCCTTGTTCTGAGATACATATCGATTTGCGTTCGGATGAAGAAAGAGCAAAAGTAGCAGGTCGTGATTTAGTAAATGCAGATCATCCTCAAGTGGTGGAGATTTGGAACAATGTCTTTATGGAATTCAATCGTAAAGCAGATGGTTCATTGGAAAAATTACCTGCACAACATGTGGATACAGGAATGGGCTTTGAACGTTTGTGTATGGCGATGCAAGGCGTAACTTCCAATTATGATACCGATGTATTTACACCACTTATTCATAAAGTGGAAGCCATTACAGGGTTAAAATATACTTCTAATGAAGTTAAAAATAGAACTGAGGAACAAAATAAAATCAATATTGCGATTCGTGTTATTGTTGACCATGTAAGAGCGGTTGCCTTTGCAATTGCAGACGGGCAATTGCCTTCTAATAATGGTGCAGGTTATGTGATTCGTAGAATTTTGCGTCGTGCGATTCGTTATGGTTTTACTTTTTTAGATACCAAAGAACCGTTCATTTATCAATTGGTGGAAGTTTTGGCGAACCAAATGGGTGAATTTTTCCCAGAAATAAAAAAACAACAAGTTTTAGTTACCAATGTCATTCGTGAAGAAGAAGCTTCTTTCTTAAGAACTTTAGAGCAAGGATTACAATTGTTAGAAGTGGTTGTTGCTGAGACAAAAGGAAATGAAGTTTCAGGTGCAAAAGCTTTTGAGTTATATGATACTTTTGGATTTCCTAAAGATTTAACAGCTCTTATTTTGAAAGAAAAGGGGATGACCTATAATGAAGCGGAATTTGAAGTAGAATTGAAAAAACAAAAAGACCGTTCTCGTGCGGCTTCTGAAGTATCTACCGATGATTGGAAAATTTTGGTAGCAGGAAATACGGAATCTTTTGTTGGCTATGATCAAACAGAAAATGATGTAAAAATAACGCGCATTCGAAAAGTAGATTCTAAAAAAGATGGTGTTTTGTACCAAATTGTTTTAGATGCAACCCCATTTTACCCAGAAGGAGGAGGACAAGTAGGAGATAGAGGTGTTTTAGTTTCTGCAAATGAGACAATTGAAATTATCGATACCAAAAAAGAAAATAACTTAATTCTACATATTGCGAAAAAGTTACCAGAAAATGTAAATGGTGCTTTTGCCGCTCAAGTAAATACCGATTTAAGAACGGCTTCTTCAAAAAATCACTCGGCTACACATTTGATGCATTTGGCTTTGCGTACCATTTTAGGAACACATGTGGAACAAAAAGGGTCATTGGTTACACCTAATTATTTACGCTTCGATTTTTCTCATTTTTCAAAAGTAACAGATGAAGAATTAAGACAAGTGGAGGCTTTTGTGAACCAAAGAATTCAGGAGCATATTCCTTTAATAGAAAGAAGAAGTATTCCAATCCAACAAGCCTTAGACGAAGGAGCGATGGCTTTGTTTGGAGAGAAATATGGAGACAATGTTCGTGCGATTAAATTTGGAGATTCGATGGAGTTATGTGGAGGAATTCATGTTTCGAATACAGCAGATATTTGGTATTTTAAAATTATATCAGAAGGAGCAGTTGCAGCTGGAATTCGTAGAATTGAAGCGATTACGGGTGATGCAGTAAAAGATTTCTTTGCTTCTCAGGAAAATACATTAGCCGAAATTAAAGAAAGCTTGAAAAATCCACAAGACGTTTTAAAAGCAGTAAGTTCTTTACAAGAAGATAATGCTAAATTGAAAAAGCAAGTAGAGCAATTATTAAAAGATAAAGCGAAAGGATTAAAAGGCGAATTAGAAGCTCAAATAAAAGAAGTAAATGGCGTTCAATTTTTAGCTACTCAAGTAGATTTAGATGCTAATGGAGCAAAAGATTTAGCATATGAACTAGGAAATAACAGAACCAACTTATTTTTAGTTGTAGCAACCGCTTCAGAAGACAAACCGATGTTAACCTGTTATATTTCTAAAGAATTAGTAGCTGATAAAGGTTTAAATGCAGGTCAAGTAGTTCATGAATTAGGAAAATACATCCAAGGTGGTGGTGGTGGACAACCATTTTTCGCAACTGCTGGTGGAAAAAATGTGAATGGAATTGCAGAAGCTTTAGATAAAGCAGTCGATTTTATTAAATAATTTATTAAATTAAAACACCATGAAAAGAAAGTTTTTATTACTACTATTGTCTAGCCTTTTTCTATTAAGTTGTAATTCAGATGATGGAACAAATTCTAATGCTGTATTGGTAAAAAGAACAGAAGCAAATGGCATCACTTTTCAATATAAATATAATGGTAATAAACTTTCAAAAATTATAGTAGATGACGTTGAAGAAGTTTTTACATATTCAGGAGATTTAATTGTAAATATAAAAAAATACTATACTGGGACTAATTTAGTAATTTCTGAAAGTCAATATACATATGATTCAAATCATAAAATGATTCAGGAGATTTTATTGTATTATCAAGATAATCTAGGGTCTAAAATGGTTTATACACATAATGTAAATGGTTCTGTTTCTTTTCAAACCTATGATGGGTCACTCACAAGTCAAACTAATTTAACTCAAAGTGGTTTTACCTATTTGAACAATGAGGGAAATGTTTCTAAAGTTGAAATTTTTAATGGTGCCAATTTATACTCAACAACAGAATATGTGTATGATGATAAAAATGGTATTCTTAAAAATGTTACAGGGTATGATAAGCTCCTTTCTAATTTTCATGGGAATAAAAATAATGTAATTTCTAGACGTGTCTATGATGGAAATAATACTTTAGTAAATGGGTTTGATAATGTGTTTACCTATAATTCAAATGATTTTCCTTCATCAGTAATTACAACTACAACTGGAAGCACTTCTCCTACAATAGTTAACTATTTTTATTAAAAACATATTCAAATAAAAAAACCTCTTAGTTCTCTAAGAGGTTTTTTGTTTATAATTATTTTACAATTAATTTTATATTTTCAGTTTTATCTTTAGAAATAATTTGTACCATATAGGTGCCAGTTTCTAAATCTATATTTGAAGTAAAGGTGGTATCATTAATATCGGTTTTAGTATAAATTAATTTACCAAGAATATCATAAATACTAATAGTTATATCGTTTTTCTCTTTTAAATCTAGAGTGAAGTTACCTGAAGTAGGATTTGGATAAATTACTGAAGTATTTGAATTTTCAAAATCTATTGCATTCAAAGAATAATCGAGACTTAAATTATCAACCCATAATATATTTCCAACTTGATTTCCAGAATCGGCAATGATTAATACATAACTAGGAGTATCAGTTGAGAGATAGGTAATTGGAACATTAAAAGAAGTCCATGCAGCAGTTGAACTAGAGGGAATTGTAAATTCTGCTGTGCCTATTATGTATGGTGTTGAATTAGCGTCTATAGGATTTCTTACATCGTAATCACCATGTAAAATAATTTGTATTTTTCCACTATTTCCTCCCACATATGTGTTTCTAAAAAAACCTAGAAAAGCATCTGGTCTACCTGTGAAAGGAGAATTGAAATTTGAATCACTTCTTACAGTTTCAGCATAGGTATCATTCGGATTTGATGTAGGAGCATTAATTTTTCCAGTAGTTCCATATCCAACATTTGCGCTACCAAAATAGCTTTTAGTTTCTAATTTCAAACAATAGGTTCCATTTTGCGGGTTTGTACTTTCCCTAAAACAAGTTTGTGGACCTATACTAGCAAAACCTCCACCAGTTTTGTTAGAATTCCAATTTGTAGGTTCTTCAGTAGAGGATCCTACATTTTGCCAATTTTCAAAATCAGGATTAGGTAAAGTTGTTTGTGAATAGCAAACAGATAATAAAAAACATGGTAATAGCGATTGGAGTAATTTTTTTCTCATAAATTAATAGTTTATTTAGGACAAATATATCAAAATTAAGTATTCACTATTACAATAATTATTTGATTCAAAAATATATTCTTGCACAAAAAAAACTCTTAGTTTTCTAAGAGTTTTTTTGTTTTTATAAGATTTAATTACAAATTAAAAAAGGCTTTTAAACCACTTAATATATTTTGTACCGCATAAGAAGCTAGGATTAACCCCATAATTTTACTAATGACTGTAATTCCATATTCGCCTATCTTTTTTTGAACCACATTTGCTGTTAGTAATAGAAACATCGTAAGAAGTATGACAACGAGAACTAGAAAAGTAGTAATGGCTTGTTGTTGTATGCTATACATATGATTGTCGGTCATTAAAACCACCGCCATAATCGCACCAGGTGAAGCAATAGAAGGAATGGCAACTGGAAAAATTGTAACGTGTTTGAAATCTTTAATCAAATGTTTTTCGGATTCGGGTTTGCCACCTCCAAAAATCATGGTTAATGCAAAAAGGAAAAGAATAACACCACCAGAAATTTGAAAAGCATCTAATGTAATTTCCATGACTTCTAGTATGATTTGTCCAATCACTATAAAAAAGAGTAGAATACAAAATGCAATAAGTGAAGCTCTTTTGGCTACTTTTTGTTTTTCTTTTTTATTAAAGTTTTTGGTCGCTTCTAAATAAACAGGAATGGAGCCTAAAGGATCTATTACCGCAATTAGAAATAGTAAAGTTGTTATTATTTCTTTCATGATTCTCTTTCTACATTTTTTTGATTAAAATATTTTACTCCTTTCATTTTTTTCAAAGGTATTAAAAGTGTTTCAAGTTTTGAAATTTAAAATGGTATGAGAATATTTTTGTTAAAAATTCGTTAAAAAACAATATTGCTCTTTGATTAATTTCATATGAATAAAAATGTTTTACGTTATTTGCTTTTTAACCCAAAAATCATAAAAATGAAAAAACTTTTTGCCCTACTAAGTGCTTTTACAGTAGTACTTACTTCTTGCTCAAGTGATGATTCTTCAAATGAATCTTCAACTATTTTAGTAACTAAGATTATTGAGACATATGAAGATGGATCAACTTATACAGAAAACTTCTATTACAATGGAAATAAATTGATAAAAGTGGAGGATTCAGATGGAGAAAGTGAAACTTTTGTATATGATTCGAATGGTAAATTAATTTCTGGAATTGAAAAATATTATGATGGATCAAATTTAATAACAGGAAATGTGAATTACGTTTATAATGCACAAAATAAATTAAGCTCTATTGAATACCATGATAATTTACATTTTGATTATACATACAACTCGAATGGTACTATAACTGAAGATAATTATGATAGTAATGGATTTGCTGATACATTTATTTATACTTTTTTAAATAATAATGTTGTAGCTATAGAAGAATCATCTATTATTACTACTTATCAATTTGATACTAAAAACAGTCCGTTTATGAATGTATATTCTCCTTATGAATTATTTAGAAGTTATTTTGATTATGATTATAATAATGCAACTAACAAGTTATATAATAATTCAACAGCAGATTCTAGAAGTTCAACTTATACATATATTTATAATTCAGATAATTTCCCAATAAAAAGAACTGAAACTACAGGTGATGGAGAAATAATTATAACAGAATATTTCTATAACAATTAATAAAATTAAATTTTAAAAAAATGAAAAAATTTTTTGCCCTATTAAGTGCTTTTACACTAGTACTTATTTCTTGCTCTAGTGATGATTCTTCAAATGATTCTACACCAATTTTAGTTACTAAGATTGTTGAAACATATGACGATAATAGTACTTGGACAGTACAATATGAGTATTCAGGTACAAAACTGGTAAAAGTAACGGATGATGATGGGTATTCTTTATTTACGTATCAAAATGATTTAATAACAGAAATAAAGCATTATGAAGCTTCTGAATTAATTTCAACTGAAACATATACATACGATTCAAATGGGAGGGTTATAACTTATATTGATGTTGATAATGTGAATCCTGATTGGGGAACCAAAGAAACGTATAGCTACAATGCAAACGGATCCATTTCAGTTAACTATTACATAGGTACTTCTGTTTCTCAAACCACTTTGAATGATACAGGTACGATTAGTTTTTTAAATGGGGAAATTAGCCAAATTGAACTAACTTCTGGAAAAACTACTACGTACAGTTATGATGCTAAAAATACTCCGTTATTGAATGTTACTGGAGTTAATAAAATTACTTTTTGTGGATTTGAAGGAGAAGGAATTATGCATAATATAATTGAAGAAGATGATTCGGAAGATATTAATGATATGTCGGTAGTTTTTGTTTATAATAACAATAATTTTCCAGTATCTTCAACTGTAACCTATGATAGTGAGGTAATTACGGAACAATTTTATTATAATCGATAATATTTTATACTATATTTAAAAACCCGATAATGTATTTTATCGGGTTTTCTTTTTTATGACTACTTTTGACAACTAATGGTTAAATTAGCAGTATGCAATTCACTACAAAAATACCCATTGAAAAATTTAGTAAACCCATAACTTATGACAGTAACATATTGTCTTTAGGTTCTTGTTTTGCAGACAATATGGATGAAAAATTTGATTATTATAAATTTTCAACGGTAACCAATCCTTTTGGTATTATTTTTAACCCTATTTCTCTTGAACGAATTGTTCATCGGATTGTGAATCAAGTTGCTTTTACAGAAAACGCTATCTTTTTTCACAACGAAGCGTGGCATTGTTTTGAAGTGCATTCGGAACTTTCGCATCCTAATAAAGACGAATTTTTAAAGCAATTGAATTCGATTCTTAATGATGTTCATTCGCAGATACGTTCGTTAACACATTGTATCATTACTTTAGGAACGGCTTGGGTGTATCGAAATAACGCATTAGATAAAATAGTTGCCAATTGTCATAAAGTACCGCAAAATCAATTTACCAAAGAATTATTGTCGGTAGCAGCCATTCAAAAGAGTATAGAGAATATAGTCACTTTGGTACAACAAATTAATAAAGAGGTCCAATTTATATGTACTGTTTCCCCTGTGAGACATAGCAAAGATGGTTTTGTAGAAAACAACGTGAGTAAAGCCCATTTGCTTAGTGCAGTATATACTTGTAAAGCTTCTCTAAATATAGCTTATTTTCCTTCTTACGAAATTGTATTAGATGAACTAAGAGATTATCGTTTTTATGCGGAAGATATGTTGCATCCTAATGCCATTGCCATTCAATATATTTGGCAACGATTTAAAGAAACCGTAATTGATGCAACTGTTTATGAAATTATGGATGAGGTAGCAACTATCCAAAAAGCGCTTGCACACAAACCTTTTAATCCTGAAAGTGAAAGTCATTTAAAGTTTCTTGCAAATCTTAAACATAAAATACAATTGCTTCAAAATCAAATTCCACATATCCAATTTAAATAATATAAGGCAATTGTCGTATTGATTACCACTTTTGTTTTTAACAATTTTGTATCGTTACTAATCTTAAAAGATACCTTATGAAAACAAAATTGACCTCATTATTACTTTTTGTAGTTCTCTTATTTATCCAAAACGTATTTGCTCAAGAATTGGGAGAATTTAAACCAAAAGAAGACACTTTCGGACTTGGAAAACTAAAGTCCAAACCAAAGAAAATTTATATTTCTAATTTTTCGATTAACTATCAATTGTTTAACGTAAAACAAAAAACGAACAAAGGGGGTTCATTATTTCGCGACAAAGGCGTTCAGGGAGATGCTACTGCCGAATTAATGGTAGGTTTAGGAAGCTTGAGTGAAAGCGATTTTCAGCTAATAGCAAATAATTTGTATCAGGATTTTGTGAGCCAAATAAAAAGTAAAGGATTTGAAATAATAAGTGCTGATGTAGCAGGAAAAACGAATACTTATGAGGGATTTACAAAAGCAAAAGGTCCTTTTGTAATAGCATCCGATAAACCAGGAATCATTACAGCTGTACCTGAAGGTTTTGAATTTTATTACATGGATAGGTCTAAAGTAGGAAAAGCTTTAGCTGCCAAGTTTGGAGCCATGAATACAACGCAACAAAGTTTGTCTAAAGACTTAGATGATGTTGTTGTTGTAGCAGTAGATTTATATGTTTTTTTTATGAAAGATGTATATGCTTTTCAAGGAAATGCAGCAAATATTAAGATTAAAACACAATTGAGTTTAGTGGCTAATGAAACAATAGCAGCAAAAAGTGACGATAAAGGCATATTTAAAAAACAAGTAGAATACATTACAGGTGCCAATACTATAAATTTTACTTGTGGAAAGTATCCCATAGGAGGAAGTGCAGAATCCGTTTATACCGGATTATTAAAGAAAGATTTTACCATTGAAAATGTAATTGATGAAAAAGTAATCCAAAGTTATGCAAAAGGTGCAGTAGATTTTGTTGGAACGGATACTTATTTTGGAAAATATTATGAAGCTGAAAATAAATCATCAGCTAAGACCACAATTATCCCTGTAGATACAAAAAAGTATAATGAAGGTGTAATTAAAGCTGGAAAAGAATTTTTGAAATACCATTTAGATGCCTTTTCGAGTGAGTTTAAATAATTTGTTTTGTTTGTTATTAAAATAGGGAGTCAACTCCCTATTTTTTTGTAAAAAAGAATCATCTTGAAAATACGCTTTTGTACTAATTTATTTACTTTATATGTAGTTGATAATAAAGTTTTTACTATTTTTAAGTTCGTTTTTTTAAAAAGTAAGAAATAGATTTAAAAAAAGGTTATGAAATTATTATACTCTTTATTGATTTTTTTTAGTATTTACTCTTTCTCTCAAAAAGAAAAGTATGAAATTGAAGATTTAAAAAAAGCCTACTCAAGTGCAAAAAATGACGAAGAAAAATCAAAATTTTTAATGCAGTTAATTGATGGGTATTTTGAAAAAAATAAAGATTCGGCTGAGTTCTACATTAAAAAGAATTTGAAATTAACGCAAAATAGTAAAAACTTATTTGTATCCTATATTCATACTAAATTAAAATATGCCCAGTTTTTTTTAGTCAAAGGAGATTATGTTAAATCAGAATCATTATATAATGAGATTTGGAAAGAAATTGAACCAAAGTATGATTATTTTCTCTATAACAAATATTATGGAGATTTCGGAGTGTTGAATTTTCAAAAAGGAGACTTTAAGAATGCTTTGTTAAATTTTGATAAAGCATATTCATTAGCAGTAAAAGAAAAAAATAAAGTAGATGAACTCCGTTTTTTAAATAATAAAGCTTTAGCAATGTCTTATTTAGGAGATGCAGAAAAAGCTATAGATGAACATAAAAAAGGAATAATTATTGCCGAATCGCTCAATGATTCTACAGCTTTAGGGAGATCGTTTAATAATATTGGACTAATTTATGAAGACATGAAAGAATATAAAAAAGCGCTTCAGTATTATTTAAAGTCATTGAAAATTAAAGAGAATGGGAATAGTGAAACTGATATTGCTAATAGCTTGTATAATGTAGCTGGAATGTATAAAGAAATTGGTGAAAAAGAGAAAGATTCATCATACTTTTCAAAGTCTGAAAAATATTTTGAACTAGCAATAGCAAAGGCAAAAGAAGTAAACTATGGAAAGGTAATATTGTTTTCAAAAACGGGTATGGCTCAATTAGCAACAGTAAGAAATAAGCCATTACAAGCTATTACAATTTATAAATCGGTTATTGAAGAAGCAATTGCAACGAATGATATTCAAACACTTAGAATTACATATTTGAATTTAGGAACTAATTATTTAACAATTAAAGATTTAAAAGAGTCAGAATATTATTTTAATAAAGCGTTGCCTTTAATTGTAGAAGCAAGTAATCCATCAGATATAGCATCTTTATATAAAAATTTAGCAACGTTATATTTTGAGAAAAAAGAATTTAAAAAAGCTTATGAATATAAAGAGCAATATTATAATATTGAAAAAGAGTTAAAAAAGAATTCTCTCCAAGAAAAAATTTCAGATTTCGAAGTTAAGTATGAAACAGAAAAAAAAGAAAAACAATTAGCAGAAGCAAAAGTAGATTTATTAGCCAAAGAAGCTAAAATTAAAAAAAGAACAACTTTTTTATATTCTGCTTTAGCATTAGCTTTTCTACTAGGCTTAATAGGCTTTTTGGTTTATAAACAGCAACGATTAAAAAACACACAAATCATTAAAGAAAATGAATTAAAACAAGCTTTAATAAAGATTGAAAATCAAAATAATTTACAAGAGCAACGTTTAACCATTTCAAAAGATTTGCATGATAATATTGGTTCTAAATTGACTTTTATTATTTCCTCTTTAGATAATTTGAAATATTTTGAGTTTACCAAAGATAAATTATATTCAAAATTTGATGCTATTGGTACTTTTACTCGTTCTACAATTACCGATTTGAGAGATACAATTTGGGCAATGAATAAAGAAGCTATTACTTTTGAAGATTTGAAAATAAGAACTACTAATTTTATTGAAGCAGCAAAAACTTCATTATTAGGCATTACTTTTGAATTCAATTATCCAGAAAAAAACGATACTATTTTATTAAATTCTTTACAAGGAATTGATGTTTATCGAATCATTCAAGAAGCCGTTAATAATGCTATTAAACATGCTCAAGCTACTAAAATTGTAGTCAATTTTGAAGTTATAAAAGAATGTATAGTAATCTCAATCGTAGACAACGGAATTGGTTTTGATAAAACTACTACAGAAGCTGGAAACGGCTTGAACTCTATGAAAAAAAGAGCCATTGAAATTGATTCTGAATTGTTTATTGAGTCCTTGGAACATGGAACTAAAATTTGGTTTGATTTAAAAATAAATGCTATTAATCCTGCAAATTAATATTTTATATGTCTAGGATTTTTTGTTATATTTTATCTTTTTTTATTTTATCAGCCTGTCATAAGGATGATGTTACAGCAAATAAAATAGATAAAAGAATAGATGCTACAGCTTATATCATTTACGAAAAAACGAAAGAAAATCTAAAAGTTAGAAGAGACTCTTTAGATTATTTTACGGAACAATTATTAAAATATGAAAACAGTAAAAATCCAGAAGTAAAGGCGATAGCTAAAATTTTTAAATCAATACATTATAGAAGAAAAACCTATAATGAATTAGCTAAAAAAGAAATTGACGAAGCTATAAACTTAGTACCAAAAAACAATCCTATTCAAGCGTATGCCTTATATCAAAAAGGGTTTTTATTAAAAGGAGCCAATGAATATGATTTAGCAATTGCAGCTCATTTAGAAGCAATCAAACAATATGAACAACTAAAGGATATTGAGCAAATTGCCAATTCTTATGCTGAAATGGGTGAAATTTATTTGAATAAAGGTGATTTAGAAAAGGCTAAACAGAATTTGTTAAAAGCCACTAAATTGTTAGAAAATAAAAAAACCAATTACGTATACTTAAAAGCATCTCAAACTCTAGCTAATCTTTATGGGATGAGTAATGATTTTGAAAGTGCTTTGGCATTGGATAAAGAAGGAATACAATTGTCAGATTCTATCCATTCAGAATTTTATAAAGTTACTTTTTTGAGTAATAAAGCCAATTGTTATTTGTACAGTAACCAATTAGATAGTGCTAAATTTTACTTCGAAAAATGTTTAGCCATTGATATTAAATTAGGTAATAAAACGCATATTGCTGATTCTTATGCTAATTTAAGTAATTGGGCAATGCTAAAAAACGATTACACTACAGCAGAAACTTATGCAAAAAAAGGGATAGCCCTTTTTGAAGAGAAAGATTTTGCTGTGAACCTTTACACTTCATATACTTTATTGTCTAATATTTATGAAAAAAGTAACCAACCTCAAAAAGCACTAGAAGCAAAGAAAGAGTCATTAAAATACTATAAAAAAATGACTAGTGAAAAAAAAGAAAAAGCCACTGCTGAATATGAGATTATCTATGAAACAGATAAAAAAGAAAGACTCTTACTAGAAAAGGAGATTATTGAGAAAAAAAGAAATACAACCATTTTATTGTTGTCATTGGGAATACTTGTTTTAGGACTATTTACTTACTTAATCTACAAGCAACAACTCTTGAAAAACAAACAAATTATTAAAGAAAATGAACTCAAACAAGCTTTAATTAGTATAGAAAATCAAAATAATTTGCAAGAGCAACGCTTAGCTATTTCAAAAGATTTACATGATAATATTGGTTCCCAATTAACTTTTATCATTTCTTCTTTAGATAATTTGAAATATTTTGAGTTTACCAAAGATAAATTATATTCAAAATTTGATGCTATTGGTACTTTTACTCGTTCTACAATTACCGATTTGAGAGATACAATTTGGGCTATGAATAAAGAATCCATCTCCTTTGAAGATTTGAAAGTTAGAACTACCAACTTCATTGAAGCCGCAAAAACCTCATTATTAGGAATAAATTTTGAATTCAATTATCCTGAAAATTCAGAAAATAGTTCTCTAAATTCTTTACAAGGAATTGATGTTTATCGAATCATTCAAGAAGCCGTTAATAATGCTATTAAACATGCTCAAGCCACTAAAATTGCGGTCCATTTTGAAGTGATTGGAAAAGGTATAGAGATTGCAATTATTGATAATGGAATTGGATTCGATGCAACCACTACCGAAGCTGGAAATGGATTGTCAAGTATGCAAAAGAGAGCTGCTGAAATCGATGCTATTTTTGGAATTGAACCATTAGAAAAAGGAACAAAAGTGAGTTTAAAGTTTGATTTGTAAAAAATACGTCAATTGCCTTATTTAAAGAAACTATTTAATTGATCAACTTTGTTGTTCAATTAAATATTTTTTCAAATGAGACTTTTTTTAATTTTATGCAGCTTAATTATTTCAAATAAAATACTTGCGCAGGACTATTTTATTAAAGAAGAGATTGTAAACAACAAAATAAAATTTAATATTCCATTTGAACCCGATTGGAGTAAAGATTTTTTTGTAGAAGCAGAATTGCGTGTCCCTTTTTCGTATGATGCTAGTAACGAAAACGCAGGCTTACTTTTCGGTTATAAAGCAAATCCAAAAAGTTTTTATGCAATGTATATTTCAAACGGATCTATAAAACAAAAGCAATACAAAGATTTTATTAAAATTAGAGGATATAACGTCACCACGTTTGAAAATAATGACGTTTGGCAAAGCACTTCTTTGGTGAATTCTCATGGATTTAATAGATTACAGTTTTATAAAATTGATCATGAATTGTTTTTTTCTATTAATGATCAGGTTATTCAACATATTTCCAACATTGAATCAAAAGGAAATGAACTCAGATTAACAACAGGCAAAACAGGAATTGGTGCCCATCATGTCATAGCTTATTATTTGGACTCTGAACAAAAAAACAATTTAAAAGAAAGGCTATTAGTACAATTAAATGATTTTAAAAATACCGGTTTGCACCATAAACTTGCTAAAACGTATAAAAATGTTTTGGAATTCCAAAATCGTAACAAATTACACGACTTCTATCGTAATCTTGATACCGAAATAAAGGATAGTTCAGGCAAAAAAAAACATTGCTTTACTTATAACAATACTACTAAAAGCCTAACATTGGACTCTTACAATGAGAACGATAATTCCTTTGCAAAAAATGTTGAAGCTAATGTAGAATTGAATATACCAAATAAACCTGTAAAAATTCTTGAAGATTATTTTTACATTGGAAAATATAAAGGAAATTCAATTTTAGTAATAAATGAAAGAGATATAGTATATAAGTATGATTACGAAAAAGATAGTTTTGAAAAACTATTTAAATCGAAATATGGAAGGTATCAAATCGATATCTCAGAAAATAAAGAGTACTTATTCGTCGGTATTCACGCATATGTTATTGAAACAGGTGAAGAAATTAGTATAAATACAGGTTTTCTTGGGAATGGCCAAACTCAAAGATTGTCGCATTATGGTAATAAAATTGTTCTATTGAATATGTTTGATACCCGAATTGTTGATTTAAAAACCAACGAAACTCAAGATGTAAAAGAAAAGGGAACTTTTCAAGGTAAATACCACCTAATTATAAATGGTCGTGAACTCACAATAGTAGATAAAACTACTGATAAAACGATAGCAGAAAAAGTACAACTATTGGTAAAAGATCGAAAAGATGGTTTTGTATATTACGATTTACAATATTATCCAGAATGTAATGAAGTTTATGTAAGCTCTAAAGACAATAGTGATGCGCCATTTTATTTTTCTCATAACGATAAAGTTATTGATGTTAATTCTTTTATAGTAAATATCAAAACAAATGAAATTATTCCTTTGTTACCCGAGAAAACATTTGCCGAACGCGAACAAAATAATCAAGAATCTCAAGCCCTTCAACAAAAAGCAAAATTGGAAGTGGAATCATTTTTAAGCCAATTTAAAACTTTTGGAAGCTATTACGAATTAAATTATTCTAATTTCGATTATGTAAATGTTTCTTCCAGTGAATTATTAAATAAAAACGGAATTAGAGGCACTACTTATGTTATTGGTAAATTTTGCACATATAATGGTGCAGATTTACTAGCCATAGGAGTAACAAAAGACCAATATCAAATAGAATTAATAAGTGTTTCATATGGTTTTAATGGGGTTTTTGTACGCAGAAAACTATTGGGAATAACTCAAAACGTTAATGGATACACCACACAAATTGCTACAGTAAAAGTGTACAGAATTAGTTCTGATGGTACAAAATACTCATTAGTAGTTAATGATGGTAAAGAAACTAAAATACAATTAACTAGCGATTGTAAATAAAAATACAGCAATTCTCTTATGCTACATGTAGAACAAAACATTCAACTTTTTATTTAATGCAATTAAACTCTTTAAAAATGAAAAAAATAGTATTTATAATGTTTTCCAGTTTGTTTTTTTGCTTTGCAACTGCTCAATCAAAAGACAGTATTCATTTCTATAAAATGTACCATGATGTACCTGTCAAATACAAATTAGAACATTTTGGATTACAAGGAAACGTAAAATCGTTTTACGAATTGACGCTTCCAGAAAATGAAGACAATGAGAAAATCATTCACGAATTTGATGATAAAGGAAATCTTATCCAAGTAAAAAATGGATTTGGTTTTGTATCACAAAAATTCAATTATGACAAGAGGGGAAAATTAATTTCTTATACAACAAGCGCAAAAAAGATGCGTGACTTTCAAGTGACCCTAAATGAGGACGAAAACGTTGTTCAATTAGTTACCAATAATAAAGAATATGGAATGGTAACTGTTGTAAATGAATATAATAAAAATGGATATTGGACGAAACAAAGTCGTTTGGAAGATAAAAGTACACTTCAAGAAAATAAATATAGTAATGATTTAAAACTTACTGAAAACATTGTGTTTAATAACAATATAATTTCAGAAAGAACGCATTTTGACTATAACTTCTTTACTGATTTTGTTCAAATAAAATTGACTTATAAATATGAAGATACCGAATCAGTAAGTTATATTTATTCGGATTATTTTGGAAATCCCATATTTGGCTTTCCATTTGAAGAGGGTAATGTAACAGATAGTCAAATAAAAGAGGTACTGAATAATTTTAAAGTAGATTCACATAATAATTGGATTAAAAATCAAGAAATCACTAGGGTTATTGATTATTATTAGAAGCAATATGTACTTTCTTGAAAAATGAAATATAGGGCAATTGCCTTATTTCAAGATTGATGGACTCAAAGTAATTTTACGAGTATAAATTTTTAAAATTATAAGTCATGAAAAAAGCCCTACTTTTTATTAGTTTACTGCTAGTTTCTTTAAGTTTTTCACAAATTGATTACGGTAAACAAGTCAAGAAAAAAGACGTTGACAAGGGATTAATTTCTTTTGTGAAAACTACTGATGATAAAGGAAATGTAAGCATAGGTTTTAGAATGGATGATTTGCCAGTTGGTCCACAATTGAATATAGATGCAGCTGGGATAAAAACTTATTCTAATTACAATAAAGATCATGTCATGGATGGAACTACTATTATTATGAATAGTAGCACTGGAGAAGTTACATTATATACATATAGAAATAATCTATTAGATGGTCCTGCATTTCAAATCGCAAATGGTAAAATTGCTTGGACAAAACAATTCAAGAAAGGGTTTGAAGACCCAAATGGTTATACTGTAAATCATAGTTTCGATTTTTATACAGATAAAAACAAACCTAATTTTGAAGGTTTTACAATTGAAAAGTATAAAACTTCTTATGCTCTAGGTTATTTTGCTTATGGTAGTAAAGCTTTCCCTATTATTCAAATATGGGATGCAGGAGATTCTTTCTATGGACAATGTATTCAAGGTTTAAGAAAAGAATTTGGTGTTTACTTTTTTGCTAACAAAAATATTTACATAGGAGCTTGGCATAAAAACAATCAAGAAGGTTTAGGTTTCATTGTTGATAAAAACTTAACAGTTATACAAAAAGGTTTTTATGATGCCGGCACTTTAAAAATTAGTCTTTAAAAATATATTATTATGAAGTGTTGGATTAAAATTGTTTTGATTGTACTTTTTTTAAATATACCAAAAGTTTGGTCTCAAAAAACCTTTGATGAGTATTATAATCAGTATTTAGAAGGCTATAAAACGAATGATTTACTGAAAATGAAAACCGGAAGTGAAGGATTGATAACCTATTTTTCAGATGAGTTTGCTGGCTTTTATCTCAATTCGTATTACCAAATTCTCAAAGGTGATTTAAACCAAGCACAAGCCAGTACTATACAAGCCATGAATATTCAACCTTTACTTCAATATCCTTATTATACACAAGCTTATATTGATTTTCTTAAAGGAAATACTCCAAATGCCTTGAAGAATTTAGAATGGGCCATGCAATTAAGCACTTTTCAAGAAGCAAAAGATATTCTCGAAGATATTGAAAAGATTGAATTTTTTACTAAAAAAGACGCATCCGTTTTAAAAAACCAGTGGCTTACTTATTATCAAACGAAAACAATTAATACCAATAAGGCTTTAAACCTCGATACTTGTGTAAATAGTATTCTTACATCAGGCACAAAATGCAACAATTTAGATATGCTGTTTGCTCAGTTTTCAAGTATGAAAAAGGCAAATCCTTTGTTTCAAAAAATGTTGCCTTTGCTAAAAGCAGTAACGTATTATTATGGTGGGAATGCTAACGAAAGTATCAAACAATTTGAGTATTTTTTAGAGATTAGTAAAAATGATTCTTCTTTATTAGCGAAAAGAAGTTATGCTTTATACTTTTTGTCGGTTATAAAAAACAATTCTTACAATAGCAGAGGAGCTTTAGTTACTATAAATGAAGGCTTAGCGGAATATGCAAAATTACCATTTGCTTCTTTAGCATTGGCAGACATGCAATTGCATAAAATTTATGTTTTGAAAATGCTTGGTGATAAAAATGACGAGAAATTGCAAACCGCTTTCCAATTAGAACAAACCGCTAAAAATATTGATAATCACTATTTTTTAGCCAAAGCGTATAATTCTATTGGTTCCTATTATTTTATGGATGGAGCACAATCCGAAATGGCAAAAGGGACTGAATACATTACCAAAGCCTACACTTTAGCAAAAACGGTTAACGATAAAAATCTTCTAAATGAAGTGAGTGCCAATTATGCTATGGTGAAAGTAAAGCAAGGTTTGTATGCTGATGCCACAAAAATTAATGAAGCATTAGTACAAGATTATTTGAAAGATAAAAAATATATTGACGCTCAAAATCTCTACAACAATATGGCTTTTGTATTATACTTACGAAAAGACTACAAAAATGCCAGTATCGAATTCGAAAAAAGTATCGCATTAGCAGAAACTATCAAAAAAGGATTAAATGCCAAACAGAAATTAGAGTATATGAACGAGGTTGCTGGTGCTTACACAGGTTTGATAATGTGCTATAAAGAAACTAATCAAACCGAAAAGTTGTTTGATTTACAAGAGCGAACACGGAGTAGTTATTTAAAAGATTTATTGCAAAATAATTCGGCTGTTGCCAATGTAAAAGAAGCGCAAAATATGCTACAAAACGATGAATTATTGTTGACGTATAGTATTGGGAAACCAGGAGAAATTATCATTACGGCTATTTCAAAAAATAAAGCAGAAATCAGATACAATTACCCAATTGACGACTTGATTGCCATCAAAAAAGCCTATACAGATAGAATTAAAAAAGTACCTTCTACGTTGAATCCTTACATGCAAGATTTTAATGTAGATTATGAAGACGGGAAATTAGTGCGATATGCTAATAAAGAATCCAACTTTAAAAAAGAAGATTTAGTCACCTTAGTACAATGGACAAGAGATATTTTGGAAAATTCAAACAAACCAGAATATCAAAAACCACAAGCTGATTTTCTTCATTTTTGGTACAACTTAGTATTGCTTCCCGTTCAAGATTTAACAAGTCAATATAAAAACGTAATCATCAGTGCTGCTTCAGAATTGAATTATTTGCCTTTTGAAGCTTTTATAAATCCCAAAAATCAATATTTTGTTAGTACTAATAATGTGCGATATATTCCAAATGTAAGCGTCTGGAAAATGGTGTCAAATAGGAATTATAGTAGTGACAGAAAATCGGTCATAGCTTTTGGTGGGGCACAATATCAACCTTCAGGAAATGTAAAAGCAACGGTTCGAACTATTGAGGATTACTATAAAATTTCTGATGCTGTTTCTAAAAAAATCGAACAAGGAAATTATAACTTAAAGCCTGAATTAGAAGCCGTTGGTTTTGGTGGAGCAGGTTATTTAGAAGGAACCTTAAAAGAAGTGGAGTTTATTGGAACCCTTTCCAATGATGCTAAAGTAATTACAGGACAAAATATGACCGAGAGTAATTTCAAAAAAGCCAATCTTTCAGGCGAATTAAAACAATATAAAAATCTAATTATATCCACTCATGGTTTTACAGGAGATGTAATTCCAGAATTTAGTGGTGTAATGTTTTCGCAACCCAATGGAGGAGACGGTAAAGAGGATACGTTTTTATTAGCTCCAGAAATAGCAAAATTAAATCTTAATGCCGATTTAACTATTTTAAGTGCTTGTAGTACAGGTGTAGGGAAATTATATGGTGGTGAAGGTATCAATGGATTAAATACTTCTTTTTTAGTGGCAGGATCCAATAGTACTTTGTTGTCGCTTTGGTCAGTAGATGATGCTAGTACAGCTTTAACAATGCAATTATTGTTTAAAAATGTGATTCAAAATAATGCAAAAGCCAATGTGATTTTAAACGATATTAAACGAGCATTTATTAATGGAGATTTTGGTGATTCGGTAAAAGCGCCTAAATTTTGGGCACCATTTTTATATAACGGAAGATAAAAGTCGATATGAACTACTCTTTTTTAAACAATAAGTTACATAACAGTAATCCTTCCATAGTAGCTAATGCTTTGTTTTTAATCGCATTGCTACTTGTTGGAAAAGCAGACCCAATGGCTATTGTTTTTGCTTATGTTTTTGAAACTATTATAATTGGATTAGTTCACGTAGTGAAACTATTTTACATTATCAAGAATAATAAACCTATGAAAAGAGAATCCAAAGTAGGTAATTTTCTTTTGATTCCTTTTTTTATGATTCATTATGGCATTTTTGTAGCCATACAAAGTATTTTTTTATACACTGCTTTTGCTATTAATGACGAACGTTTCTCCACCTCATTAAGTTTTTCTAATTTCGTTGAAATATTACACTTAGAAGGCTTTAAGTTGGTTACTTTGTCTATACTAGCAACTCATGTAGCTTCCTTTTACTTTTCATTTTTAAAAGTTAAAAAGTATAACCAGCAGCATCTTGGAGCTTATATGGTAAAACCCTATTTGCGTATTTTTTTGCAACAATTTTTAGCTATAATTCCTTTCTTCTTTTTGTTTTTTATGAACGCTGTAGGTATAGTTGCCGCTATTTTATTAATACTCATGCGTACACTATTAGATTATTATTTTTCATTAATTGCTAAAGATGCAGAAAAAATCAAAGCATTAGCCATACGAATAATGGATCAAAAGAAACCAGAAGAATTGCCTAAGATTGAAGCCACTTTAAAGGTTTTTTTTGAAGAATAAGAACAATAAATCAAAAGATTATGAATAGTATTTTAATTTTTCTACTTTTAATAAGTCTTTCGATTATTGTCTGGCATATAAATACAATAAAAAAAGAAAAGCAAACACATCTCATTTTAGTGTTTGATTTAGAAAAAGACATTGCCTTTCAAACAAATAAAAGTAAAGTAATTAAAAGTAAATCTGATAACAATGTTTATGAAAGTATTCATTTTAAATTAGACATTCTTAAACAACAAGCCACTCTACTAAATGAAATTTCAAAATTAAAAGAATAAGCATGAGAATAGCCATTGTAGATGATAATAGTTTTCTAATTACATCAATTAAGGAAAAATTATCTTTTTTTGAAGAAATTCAAATTAAGTTTTCAGCCTTAAACGGTGTCGAATTATTAGAAAAATTAGAAAAAAACAACCATTTAGAAGCTATTTTAATGGATATTGAAATGCCTATTATGAATGGTATAGAAGCAACTTTAGCGGTCAAACAAAAATACCCTCAAATTAAAATTATTATGCTTACTGTTTTTGATAATGATGAAAATATTTTTAATGCTATTAAAGCTGGAGCGGATGGTTATTTGTTGAAAGATGTCAATCCACATGTTTTGTTTAATGGGATAGTAGAAACCTTAAATGGAGGTGCAGCAATGAATCCTTCTATAGCTTTAAAGACTTTAAAATTACTGCGAAATCCTATTAGTTTTGATGATGCAACTAAAGAAGAGATTAATCTAACAGTTAGAGAAATTGATGTTTTAGAACAGTTAGCACAAGGCTTAAGTTATACAGTAATAGCTGAAAATTTATTTTTATCTCCTTCTACTGTGCGAAAACACATTGAGAATATCTATTCAAAATTACAAGTACACTCAAAATTAGAAGCTGTTCAAAAAGCCAAGCGCAACAACCTGATTTAATAAATGAATGATATAAAATAAGGCAATTGCCTTATTTTTTTTGGGTAGGATTTTTTTCAATTTTGTTTTTAAAATGAATCCCATGCAAAATAACTACTTATTTTTTCTGTTTTTATTCATATCGAATATCTATTCCCAAAACAGTATCATAAACGATACTTTTGAAAAAGACAATTATAATCTAAGCATAAATAATGATAATTATAATGTTTACGTTGAAAAAAGAGGTTTAATTCTAGAAAACAATCACGACACAAATTCAAAATGGAGTTTAATTGATGTAAATCGCAATTTAGAAGCAAATGATTTTGATGTAGAAGTTACCATGTCTCTGGAAAAAACAAATTCTGAAACTTCTGGCTACGGATTGGTTTGGGCTTGTTACAATGACAATTCAAATTACCATGTGGTTAGTTTAAATGAAAAAGGACAACATCAAGCTTATTGGCATTACAATAAACATTCTTATTACGATTTGAATTGGACAGAGAACAAAAATGTAAAAAGCAAAAGAGAAAACACCATTAAAGTAAGCAAAAGAGCTCAAATCGTTACTGTTTATGTAAACGATGAAGTCATTTTGAAAACAAATAAAACAATTTATTATGGAGATAAATTTGGGTTTATACTAGCACCCAAAATGACCATTAAAGTTTCTAATCTTAAAATAACGGAATTCCCATTGTCAATTGATGTAATTGAAACATTTGATGCTAATCTTAAAATCGAAAAATTACCTGAAACTATTTCCTCAAAAGATTTTTCTGAAAATAATCCTGTAATTGCCCCTGATGGTAAAACACTTTTTTTTGAAAGAAAATATTGTGAATTTAACATTGACGATAGTTCAAAAGGAGATGTTTGGTTTTCAACTTTTGAAAATGGGACATGGTCTGAAACTCAAAATATAGGTAGACCAATAAACAATATGGGGAATAATTTTGTAATCTCAGTTTCTCCAGACAATAATAGTTTGCTCTTAGCTAATGTTTATAGTGAAGATGGTATGTCTATAAAAGGTTCAGGACTTTCAATCGCCTATAAAAATAAAGAGGGCTGGGGAATTCCTAAAGAAATAAAAATTAAAAATTTCTCTAATAAAAATAAGTATGTAGGCTATTTTCTTGCTAATGATAATAAGCATTTGTTAATGGCAATCCAAAAAGAAGAAGGATTTGGATTAAAAGATCTTTACGTGAGTTTTTTGGAAAAGGAAGGCTCTTGGTCAACACCGCTTAATCTTGGTAATATAGTGAATACTTATAGTGAAGAAGCTAATCCTTTTTTAGCGTCTGATGGTAAAACTTTATACTTTTCAAGTAAAGGGCATCCAGGTTATGGAGGTTATGATTTGTATGTTACTAAAAGATTAGACGATAGTTGGACCAATTGGTCTAAGCCAAAGAATTTAGGGAATGTTATCAATTCTACATTAGATGACTTGAGTCTTTTTTTAACAGCAAAAGGGGATAAAGCATTTGTAGGAAGAGGTAGTGATTTATACGAAATTAAAAATACTGCAAAACAAGACCCTGTAGTTTTAGTTTCAGGAAAAGTATATGATAGTAAAACCAATCAAATTATAAGTGCACCTATAGTTTACAACAGCTTGAAAACTAATGAACCACTAGGGACAGCTCTTTCCAATCCAAAGACAGGAGATTATTCAATAGTTTTACCTTTTGGTGAAAAATATAGTTTCATGGCAGAAAAGGAAGGGTATTATGCGGTTACCCAAAATGTGGATTTATCCAATTTAAAAGAATATAAAGAAATTACTGTGGATTTGTATTTGAACCCTATACAAAAAGGACAAACGATTCGTTTGAATAATATATTCTTCGATTCTGGGAAATACGATTTGCTTCCCGAATCGAATGCAGAATTGGACAAGTTATATAAAGTTTTATTGGAAAACAAACATTTGCAAATAGAAATTGCAGGTCATACTGATGCGGTAGGTTCAGATAATGACAATCAAGTACTATCATTCAACAGAGCCAACGCTGTTATGAATTATCTTTTAAGTAAAGGAATTAAACAAGAACGGCTAACCGCAAAAGGGTATGGAGAAAAAAAATTCATAGCTACAAATGAAACAGAAGAAGGTAAACGATTGAATAGAAGAGTAGAGTTTTCCATTGTAGCCATGTAAAATAAGTTTTTTTGAAGTCATTCCATTTTTATCCGTTTGTTTAGTATCTTCGTTAGTAATTAAAATAACTAATTAACTAACTAACTATGGGATTTTTTACAACACTTTCAGAGTTAAGAAAATGGCTAGTCCTTATTTTATTAGGATTGGTACTTTTCTTTGGTTACAAATATTTTACCACGCCTTCGCGAGAAACCACTTTAGAAAATGATACCAATCTCATTCAACAACAAATTAAGAATGTTGGAAAGTTAGTAGTTACAGAAGGCCATTTTGCAGAAGTACTAACCTATAAAGACAGAAAAAAAACCTATATTCCTGGTGTAACTTTTGATAAAAAAGCCCTAGTAGTTATTAATGCAGATGTAACGGTGGGTTTCGATTTGAGTAAAGTGACTTATGATATCGATGCTGAACGTAAGATTGTAACCATTACTAATATTCCCAAAGAAGAAATCAAAATTTCCCCTGATATCAAATACTACAATACAGAATCTTCTACCTTTAATGCTTTTACAGGAGACGATTACAATAAGATTGCGAAAAGTGCCAAAGAAAGTTTGGCTAAAAAGATTGAAAATTCCACATTAAAGACCAACGCTCAAAACAGATTGCTTTCTGAACTTACTAAAATGTTAGTGGTAACCAATTCTATGGGTTGGACCTTACAATACAAAGGAAATGTGATTCAAAAAGAAACCGATTTAAAGTTATAAGTTATTTTAGAAAGCTGTTGATAGTTTCTTTCTCAAACAAAAAAAATGTACCCAAAAATAACTTCCAGGTACATTTGGTTTTATAAAATAGTTGATTTACAATTTACCTTGTAAGCTCGTCCACCCACCACCGTTTATGCATTCGATGTCGTTTTGTTTTAAAATAGAAGTGGCTTGTGCACTGCGCATTCCTGAACGACAACAAGCAATAACAGGTTTGTTCCACTTCTTTATTTCTCCTATTTTTGAATCTAAACTTTGTAAAGCAATATTTTTAGAACCTTTAATGTGTCCTTCATTGTATTCCTCTTTCGTTCTTACGTCTAAAATAACAGCACCTTTTTGAACAAATTCCTGAATTTCATTGGATTTATTGCCTAATCCTAATATGTCTAATAATCCCATATTTTCTTTTTTATACAAATGTAAGTCGCTATTTCTTACCGAATTGTAACAATTGTTACGAATTGGCGTTATACTGAAACAAACAACATCCTAAATTATGAAAAAAATACAACTACTCTTAGTTGTTTTGTGTCACTCCCTATGGTCACAAAACACGGTGAATTACACCGCCTCTAATGCCATTTTTGCGAATCCAGAGCGAGGATTTCAAAAATATTCGATTACCAATGCTAATTATGCAACCACACCCAATTATAGTAATATTAATGTTTCCGAATTGAATAATTGGTACAATGGAACGGATAAAGTGAGCGTAATCTTTCGGTATTTTCTTTTGGAAGATTTTTTGACAACCAATATTAATGCTACTTACTTAAGTAACATGCAATTGGATTTTGATAGAATCAAAGCAGCTGGTTTTAAATGTATCGTTCGTTTTTCGTATTCCAATGCAGAAGGAAGTGCGCCACAACAGGCTTCAAAAGCACAAATTCTATCGCATATTAGTCAGTTGCAACCGCTTTTATATCAAAATAAAGATATTATTGTTTCACATCAAGCGGGTTTTATAGGCACTTGGGGCGAATGGTATTATACAAATTCGAGTGAATTTGGTACTGAAGATAGTATCACTCCTACGCAATGGCTCAATCGAAAAGAAGTAGTAGACGCCATGTTAAATGCTACTCCAGTTGAAATATCAATACAGTTGCGTTATCCTTTATTGAAAAAAACAATGTATGGCAACACACCACTTACTCCAGCTACGGCTTATCAAAATACAGCTTTGGCACGAATTGGTTTTTTTAATGATGCCTTTTTAAATGATTATGGAGATCAAGGGACTTATGATGTGAATAGTCAATATGAAAACCCTGTGGGTACCGCTGATTATGTGTATTTAAGTAATGAAACCCAATATGTGCCCATGTCTGGAGAAACCAATGGATTAAACGCACCGAGAACCGATGGAGCCAATGCTGTTTTAGAATTAGATTATACCAACTGGTCTTTGTTGAACCGGGATTATTTTGAACAAAACATAACGAATTGGACAAATTCCAATCATATTGATGAAATAAAGAGGAAATTAGGCTATCGTTTTGTTTTGACGAATTCTACTTTTGAGGTGCAAGGAACTAATTTGAATGTACAAATTAATTTGACTAATGAAGGTTATGCTCGTGTTTTTAAAGCGAGAGCTGTTTATTTAGTACTTCGAAATACGGCCACTCTACAAAATAATTTATATGTAATGAATGCTGATATTAGACAATGGGAAAATTCAATAGCACTTAATGAAACGTTCGATTTAGGAACATTACCTTCAGGAGATTACTCCAGTTATCTTTTTATTCCTGATGATGAGCCCTCTTTGCATACTATTCCAAAATATTCCATTCGTTTGGCTAATGATGCCGTTTGGGAAGCGAGTAGCGGCATGAATAATTTAGCACAAACCGTTACTGTAGGAAGTTTACAAACCACTTCATTCCATAATGATGCGGTAAAAGTTTATCCTAATCCAGCGTCTGCTACAATTACCGTTAGTACTAGTGAAAGAATTATGAGAATGCAACTTTTTAATACGGTAGGCCAACGCGTTTTTGTGAAAGCAAATGGAAATGTAATTGATGTTTCATTTTTACCAACAGGAACTTATTTTTTACATCTTGAAACGCAAAACGGTAAAATTGTTAAGAAAATTAATAAGCAGTAAGACGCAGTATTTATAGTTATTTTGTTACATCGAGCCCAGTCGAGAGGTTAAAACGCATCTCGACTGCGCTCGATGTGACTATGCAAGAATCTTTATTTAGTAAAATTCAAATAGTCTAATTTTACAATTAAACCAAATCTTTTTCAAAGATCAAGTCTAATCCGTTCTGTATTAAATGCGCTACTTCTGGGCGTTTGTTTTTTACGAATTCTAAATGATTGACAATTTTATCTAAAAACGCATTATCATTCGCTTGGTAAACTAATTCCGCAATTTCTACACTCAGTAACCAATCGTTAGGATGGTTGGCACTTACGGCACCAAAAGCTTCTTTTAAAGTAGTAGTAGCTGTTTTTCCTTCACGAATGTCACGCACACTTTGGTATAAAATTTCTAATTCTTTTCTTTCTTCCGATATTTTTGCTTTAATGGTGGTGGAAGAAGGAACATGTGTAATCATATCAAAACTGTTCACATCAGCAGGACCACTAAATGCTGAAGTGATTTTTTTACCTACAGCCATATCATAAACTCCCCATTCTGGTTGGAATAAAACCGTGTCATTATGGGTAACCGTACAGTTTTTGAATTTGATAATGACAATTTCTCCTTGTAAATTTCGAGTTCCCGTAACAATTTCTCCAGAAACCACAATATTACCTTCAAATTCTAAGGTTACTTGTTCGCCTTCATAAATATCATAGGCACGTAGATCTCTTGGTCCCATATCTTCAATAGCCAAGTTAATTCCTTTTAGCATACCAATTGGGCTACCAAAACCTTCTGCATGATATTCTGTACCATGACCCACGAGTTCTTTTTCTCGGTAGGATAGAGCAGTGGGCCCAGTAGTTTGTACATAAACCGATTTTCCTTCGTCTTCAATAACGTTGGTAAACACCCCTGAAATTTGTAAACCCGTACTTAATTCAATAGTTCCTAATGCTTTGGAATCAATTAGTTTTTGAACACCTTTCGGACCTCCTTTTCGTAAGGCCATGGTATTAGCAAACTCTTCTAAAACCAAACTCAAATGTGCAAAATCAGGAGTTACAAAAAGTTGGGGTTGTGGCTTTGTAATGTCAAAACTTTGATCGGCTGCCACAATTGAATAAGGTATTTTCTTTACATTATCGGTCATGCACCAAGCACTTTCTCCTATAGAAGATAACAATCCAGCGCCATAAATTTTAGGATTTTCAACGGTACCAATTAAACCGTATTCAACCGTCCACCAGTGTAAGTTTCGGATGCGCGCCATTTCAGACAATTCACCCATGTTATTTTGTAGGTATTCTACACGATCTTCTGCTGCTTTTATTTCAGCTTCCGGAGTATCTTCTGCTTCTTTTAAGATAGAAAGCAAACGCACGGCTTCATACATTTCGTGATCGTGAGCAGAAGAAATGGCTTTACAACCAATTTCACCAAAACGACGCAAGTATTCTGCATATTCTGGATTGGCAATAATAGGAGCATGACCAGCACCTTCATGAATAATATCGGGAGCGGGTGTGTATTCGATGTGTTCTAATTGACGAATGTCGGAAGCAATAACCAAAACATTGTAGGCTTGAAATTCCATAAAAGCATTGGGTGGAATAAAACCATCTACAGCAACAGCTGCCCAACCAATTTCTTTTAGAATACGGTTCATGCCATACATATTTGGAATGTTTTCAATTTCCAAACCTGTTTTTTCTAGACCTTCTAAATACGATTCATGTGCAACTTTAGACAAATAATCCACGTTTTTACGCATTACATAACGCCAAACCGCTTGGTTAATAGGCGTGTAATCTTCATAATCTTGCGGTTTTATAAACTGTTTTAAATGTTTCGGTAACCTGTCTATCAAAGGATTGCTTTCAAAAGATGCTTCCATAATGCACATAAATTAATATATCCGTAAAAATACGAATTTTTTAGCGGATTTTGGGATGTAAAAAAGGAGATTTTTTGAGGAATGTGTAAAAAGAGGAATTAGTGATTAGTAGTTAGGAAAGAGGAAAGAGGAAAGAGGAAAGAGGAAAGAGGAAAGATACTTAATACTAAAGAACCAATATTTGAAATTCATAACTGCTAACCAACAACCAAGAATTGACTAATGTGAATAATTGGAGTAAAAGCTGTTTATAAAATAGTAGCGTTTTGAAAACCTGTTTCAAATCATTTAAAAATTTAAAATTGCCACACAAACTGTGGCAAAAACATTGGAGCAATAAAAATGCCACAAAAAAGATTGCCACAACAAGTGTTGCAAAATATTTTTTGAAAATAAATTGACACAATTATTCAATATAATTTTTTACGAATTATTTCTAAAATAAAAAAACTGGCCTGCTTTTTGTATTAACTAGTATAGATTGCCATAGTAGTTTAGTTTTAAGACCAGAGTGTGCTATTTTTGAAAATTAATAGCACACTTTTTAATTAAAAAAGCCTCACAGTTTCCTGTGAAGCTTATTGACTAAACCAAACCCAGAGAATTATTAGCCTATCAGCTGTGCAAATAAATCCTCCTTTTCGTTGAGGTAATGAAATTCAAAACCTTTAAGTTTCATTTTTTCTAAAATAGGTGCAATGTCTGCTTTGTTTTTTAATTCTAGTCCAACAATCACTGGTCCTGATTCTCTATTGTTTTTTTGTTTGAATTGAAAATAGGTGATGTCATCATCTTCGCCTAGAATCTCATTTACAAATTCCTTTAAAGCACCAGGTCTTTGCGGAAATTGAATCATAAAATAATGCTTCAAACCTTCGTATAATAAGGAACGCTCTTTAATTTCTGCAGTTCGTTCGATATCATTATTACTACCACTTACGATGCAAACCACATTTTTGCCTTTAATTTTGTCTTTGTAAAAGTCCAAAGCGGCAATTGTTAAAGCACCTGCAGGTTCCACCACCATGGCTTCTTCATTGTATAATTGTAAAATAGTAGAACATACTTTTCCTTCAGGAACGAGAATAATATCGTCTAAATTTTCTTTACAAATGGTATAATTGTGGTGTCCTACCTGTTTCACAGCTGCACCATCTACAAATTTGTCGATGTCATCTAAACGGGTATTTTCTCCTTTTTCAATGGATACTTTCATAGAAGGGGCGCCAGCAGGTTCTACACCAATGATTTTAGTATTCGGACTCAATTCTTTAAAAACCGTCGAAAGTCCGGAAGCCAAACCACCACCACCAATAGGCACAAAGACATAATCAATTTTGGTTTTCGAATCTTCTAAAATTTCTAGACCCACAGTACCTTGACCCGCAATGACTTTTACATCATCGAAAGGATGAATAAAAATTTTATTTTCAGCGAGACAAGTAGCATTCGCGGAAGCATAAGCATCGTCAAAAGTATCTCCTGTTAAAATAATTTCAATGAAATCCTGACCAAAAAGTTGCACCTGTTTGATTTTTTGTTTCGGTGTGGTTTTAGGCATGAAAATTTTGCCATGAATTTGTAATAAATGACAAGAATATGCCACACCTTGTGCATGATTGCCAGCACTAGCACAAACAATTCCTTGTTTTTTTTCCGTTTCCGTTAAAGCACTCATTTTATTATAAGCGCCACGTATTTTGTAGGAACGCACCACTTGTAAGTCTTCCCTTTTGAGAAGCACATTGGCTTGAAAGGTATGAGATAAATTTCGATTGGGTAACAAAGGAGTAGGGAAGACCACCTCTTCAAATTGCTTTTTAGCTTCCAATACTTCTTCAAATAATGTCATTGTTGTTGTAAGCATGATTTTTTTAATCCACTTTTTATTTAGCTATTCTTTTCTTCTTTCTTCTTTCTTCTTTGCTCTTTTACGCTACAATTTTTTTCATGGCAGTCATAGCCGCTCTTAATTGCGCCCCACAAATTTCAATAGAATGATTTCGAATACTAGCATTGACTTTTACCAATTCGAAATTATCCACCTGATTCGAAGCGGTATCATTATAGTTTTTACCAATAAGATTCGTATCTACTTTTTGCATAAAATCAGCTAACAAAGGTTGGCACGCATGATCAAACAAATAACAACCGTATTCTGCAGTATCCGAAATAACACGGTTCATTTCAAATAATTTTTTACGCGCAATAGTATTCGCAATTAAAGGCGCTTCGTGTAGCGATTCATAATACGCGGATTCTTCTTTAATTCCAGAAAGCGTCATGGTTTCATAAGCCAATTCGACACCTGCTTTTACAAAAGCCACCATTAAAAGGGCGTTATCAAAATATTCTTGTTCGCTAATTTTTACCTCAGAAGCTGGAGTTTTTTCAAAATCAGTTTCCCCAGTTTCCGCTCTCCATTGCAATAAATTTTTATCCCCATTTGCCCAATCTTCCATCATGGTTTTGGAAAAATGTCCGGATAAAATATCATCCATATGTTTTTCAAACAAAGGCGTCATAATGGTTTTTAATTCTTCAGCCAGTTTAAAAGCTTCAATTTTTGCAGGATTAGACAAACGATCCATCATATTAGTGATACCACCAATTTTTAAAGCTTCGGTAATCACTTCCCAACCATATTGCACTAATTTAGAAGCATAACCTGCATCAATTCCTTTTTCCACCATTTTATTGAACGATAGAATCGAACCCGTTTGTAATAAACCACAAAGTATCGTTTGTTCTCCCATTAAATCCGATTTTACTTCCGCCACAAAAGAAGAAAGTAGTACACCCGCTTTATGTCCACCTGTTCCTACACAATAGGCTTTGGCAATTTCTAAGCCTTCGCCATTTGGGTCATTATCGGTGTGAACCGCAATTAATGTTGGAACACCAAAACCTCTTAAATATTCAGCTCTTACTTCAGATGCTGGTGATTTTGGAGCAACCATTATTACGGTGATATCTTCTCTTATTTTTGTGCCTTCTTCTACTATATTGAATCCATGAGAGTAAGATAAGCAAGCTCCTTTTTTCATCAAAGGCACAACTTTGTTTACCACATCTGTATGTTGTTTGTCTGGTGCTAAGTTCGAAACTAAATCGGCTTTTGGAATCATTTCTTCAAATGTTCCCACTTCAAAGCCATTTTCGGTAGCGTTTACAAATGAGGCTCTTTTCCCTTCAATAGCTTCTTTACGTAGTGCATACGCTACCTCTAAGCCACTATCTCTCATATTTTGGCCTTGAGCCAAACCTTGGGCACCACAACCAATAATGACAATTTTTTTACCTTTTAATTGGGTTACACCTTCTGAAAATTCGGTGTTATTCATGAAATCGCACTTTCCTAATTCTTGAACTTTTAAACGATGAGGTAAGGCATTGAAATAATTTGACATGATTCTTTCTTTTAATTTAGTTTGTATTTTTTTATATGTCACTTCGAGTTCGAAGCATATCGAGAAGTTTTCTATTTGTTCTCGATACATTTTTGTTGCGTTTCTCTTCACAAAAACACTCGAACTGACGACTTTATTTTTAAAAAGATTATTGATTATAGTTAGATTTTCTTCTATCTACTACATTTGAAAAATCTTACTTTTATGATTTAAGTATTCATTGTTAATAGGTGATTTTCGAGGATCATTTTTTTGCATATCCAGCACTTTTTTATGTACCCCTTCACTCGATTTAATGATTGCTATACGAGAACTTCTGACAAATTCGATAAGACCATATTTATCCAATTCTTTTAATAAATTATTAATCTCATCATCTTGTCCAGTGGCTTCAAAAACCGTATAATCACTTCGAATAACCACTGCATTTGCACCAAATTCTCTTAGCAAACGTTCTACTTTTACATCTTTCATAATCACACTAGTGGGTACTTTATACAAGGCAATTTGTTGCCAAATGATTTCATCATTTGTATTGTTAAACACCTTAAAAACATCTACGATTTTTTCAATTTGTCTCACCAGATTGCGAACTACTTCTTCGGTTTCGATAACCACAATAGTAAAACGATAAATTTTTTCAATCTCACTTGGAGAAGAATTAAAACTTTCCAAATTGATTTTTCTTCTCGAAAAAATAATTGCTATTTTATTCAGAAGGCCTACCTGATTTTCGGTATAAACGGTTAATGTATGCTCTTTCTTCATAATTAAATTTCTTCTTTACTTAAAACAATTTCAGCTACACCTTTTCCTTGTGGTACCATTGGGAATACATTGTCTTCATGTAAAACAGCTACTTCTAATAAATACGATGCAGGATGGTCTAACATTTCTTTTAGGCTACTTTTTAGTTCGTCTCTTTTAGAAATTTGTTTTCCAGCAATATTGTAAGCGCTTGCAAGCGTCACAAAATTCGGACTTTGGATATCGGTAAACGAGTATCTTTTTTCATGAAATAACTCTTGCCACTGTCTTACCATTCCTAAAAAGCTGTTGTTTAAGATGAGTATTTTTACATTAGGTTGGTATTGCATGATGGTTCCCAGTTCTTGTATATTCATTTGGGCACCACCATCACCCATAATGGCTACAATTTGTCTTTCTGGAGCACCAAATTTGGCACCGATGGCAGCAGGAATAGCAAATCCCATAGTACCTAAGCCACCACTAGTAATATTACTTCTTGATTGATTTTGTTTGGTATATCTACACGCCACCATTTGATGTTGTCCAACATCCGTAACAATAACAGCATCTCCATTCGTTAATTCGTTCAGTACTTTCATAACTTCACCCATGGTTAATTGGTCAGAAGTAGGATTCAATTCTTTTTCAATTAATAGGGTAGTTTCCCTTTCTTTCTTTACTTCAAATTCAGCAAACCATTCCGGATAGTTTTTTGTATCAATTAATTCGGTTAAAAGGGGTAAGGTTTCTTTACAATTTCCCCACACAGGAACCGTAGTTTGTACATTTTTATCAATTTCAGCAGGATCAATATCCAAGTGGATTACTTGTGCTTGTTTCGCATATTTATCAAGTCGACCTGTAACGCGATCGTCGAAACGCATTCCGATGGCAATTAAAACATCACATTCATTCGTAAGATAATTCGGACCATAATTACCATGCATGCCAAGCATACCTACAGCTAAAGGATGATCAGTAGGAATAGCACTCATTCCCATAATGGTCCATGCGGTTGGAATACCTGCTTTTTCAATAAAACTTAAAAATTCTTTTTCTGCATTCCCTAAAATAACGCCTTGACCAAAAATTACAAATGGTTTTTTGGCTTGATTGATAAGTTGGGCAGCTTGTTCAATATATTCTTTACGAACAATAGGTTCCGGACGATAACTTCTTACATGAACACATTGTCTATACCCTTTGTATTCAAAAAGTTGCAATTGCGCATTTTTGGTAATATCAATTAAAACAGGTCCTGGTCTTCCTGAACTTGCGATATAAAAAGCTTTTGCTAGAACTTCAGGAATTTCATTCGCATCTGTTACTTGATAGTTCCATTTGGTAATAGGTGTGGTAATATTGATTACATCCGTTTCTTGAAAGGCATCCGTACCTAATAAATGGGCAAAAACCTGACCTGTTATACAAACAATAGGAGTTGAGTCGATTTGTGCGTCAGCTAATCCTGTAACTAAGTTAGTTGCCCCAGGACCACTAGTAGCAAAAACAACACCCGTTTTACCACTGGCTCTAGCATATCCCTGAGCAGCATGAATAGCACCTTGTTCATGACGAACTAAAATATGTTGTAAACTATCTCCAAAATCATATAAAGCATCATAAATAGGCATAATGGCTCCACCGGGATATCCAAAAACAGTGGTGACTTCTTCCGATAATAAAGCATCTATAACGGCCAAGCTACCCGATACATTATGGGTTTTTCCAATGTTGTTTTCCAATGTTGATTGCGCTACTGTTTCCATAGTTTTCTTAATTATAGTTCGTCTGTAACACAGCCTTCCGAAGCATCTGTTACTAATTGTAAATATTTGTATAAAACTCCTTTTTTAACTTTAGGTTGCGGTTTGACAAAAGTTTTTCTTCTATTTTCCAACTCTGTTTCTGAAATAGCTAAATGAATAGAATTGTTTGCAGCATCTAATTCAATGCGATCGCCATCTTTTACCAATGCAATGGTGCCACCATCATACGCTTCTGGAGCAATATGGCCTACGACAAACCCATGTGTTCCACCACTAAACCTTCCATCAGTAATTAAAGCAACACTCTTGCCTAAACCCGCACCAATTATGGCAGAAGTGGGTTTCAACATTTCAGGCATTCCTGGGCCTCCTTTTGGACCCACATATCGAATAACGACCACATCACCAGGTTGTATTTTTTTATCTTCAATCCCTTTTATCAGTTCTTTCTCACCATCAAAAACTTTAGCAGGACCAGAGAATTTTTCACCTTCTTTACCTGTAATTTTAGCTACAGACCCTTTTTCTGCTAAATTGCCATACAGAATTTGTAAATGGCCTGTAGTTTTAATAGGATTTTCTATAGGTTTGATAATGTTTTGATTTTCAAAATCAATATCTAGTATATCTTTTAAGTTCTCAGCAAGAGTTTGTCCAGTAACAGTTAAGCAATCACCATGCAGCATTCCTTTTGATAGTAAGTATTTTAATACCATAGGGACACCTCCTTTTTCATGAAGATTTTGCATTAAGTAATTACCTCCTGGTTTGAAATCTGCGATAAGTGGTGTTGTATTGCTTATTCTTTGAAAATCATCTTGGGTGATTTTTACGCCCACACTTTTTGCCATAGCAATAATATGCAGGACCGCATTTGTGCTTCCGCCCAATGCAATTAAAGTGGTGATAGCATTTTCAAAAGCCTTGAAGGTCATGATGTCTTTCGGACAAATGTTTTTCTCCAAAAGTAATTTGATATAATGCGCCACTTTTTCACATTCTTCTATTTTTTCATGAGATACCGCAGGATTGGAACTCGAGTAGGGTAAGCTCATGCCTAAAGCTTCTATTGCAATTGCCATGGTGTTTGCCGTATACATCCCACCACAAGCACCCGCGCCCGGACATGAATTTTTGATAATACCTTTAAACTCTTCTTCTGATATTTTTCCAGCAATTTTTTCACCTAAAGCTTCAAAAGCCGAAACAATATTTAAGTCTTTTCCCTGATATTTTCCTGGAGCAATAGTGCCTCCATACACCATGATGGAAGGTCTGTTTAATCTTCCCATGGCTATAATGGAACCTGGCATATTTTTATCACAACCAGGTATAGCCACTACGGCATCATAATAATGGCCATCTACTACACTTTCAATACTGTCTGCAATAACTTCTCTACTTACTAAAGAATAACGCATACCATCGGTTCCATTTGTAATACCATCACTAATACCAATAGTATTAAAAATTAAACCTACCATTTCGGTATCGTTTATTTCTTTTTTAATTAAAGTAGCCAAATGATTGAGATGCATGTTACAGGTATTGCCATCGTATCCCATGGAAGCAATTCCGATAAAAGGTTGTGCTAATTGTGTATCGGTTAGGCCAATACCATATAACATGGCTTGAGCAGCTGGTTGTGTAGGATCTTGTGTAACGGTGCGACTATGTTTGTTTAAAGACATGATTTTAATTTTGTAATGAAAATTGGTTTGCTGTTACTATGTTTTTATAAGCGATTTGCAATTTTTTGCCAAGACTTTCTTCCCAGTCTAGTGGGAACTCCTTTTTATCAATAGATGTAATGCCAATCACTTCTGCTGCCGTTCCGCAATAAAAAGCAGCGTCAGCTTGTAGTAATTGGTCTAGTGTAAATTGGCCTTCTTGAATTTTGATTCCGAGATTGTTACAAAGTTCAATTATCGTAGCACGAGTAATTCCAGGTAAGATATTCCCTAATTGAGGTGTGAAAAGAGTTCCATTTTTTTCGAAGAAAAGATTTGCTCCTGGACCTTCTGCCACATATCCTTCACAATCGAGGAGTAATGCTTCATCAAAACCATTATTTTTAGCTTCATTAGTTGCTAAAATAGAATTGATGTAGTGCCCGCAAACTTTAGCTTCAATTTTAATTGATTTTGGATGCGGTCTACAATAAGAAGAAACGGAAAGATGCAATAAGTTATCACCTAGATAGGTTCCCCATTTCCAAGCACAAATCATAAGATTTACACCTGTGGGTTTGGTAAGGCTCATATTTGGATCGCAAAAAACGATAGGTCTAAGATAAGCATCATCGAGATTATTCTTTTCTAGTAATTGATACGATTTTTCAATTAAATCTTCAAGAGAATATTCAAAAGGGATGTTAATTAATTCGCATGATTTTTTCAATCTTTCATAATGTGCAACAGCTTTGAAAATTTTTGTTCCTTCATCTGTTTTATAAGATCTGATTCCTTCGAATGCACCATAGCCATAATGCAAGGTTTGCCCAAAAAGATCAGTTGTTGTTTCAGAAGCTTTTTTAAATTCGCCATTATAGAAAAGAAATGTTTCTGAAGAATAATATGGATTGTTTTTTGTATTCATTTTATTGTTGTTAATGTAAATGTACTAGGATGTGTTTTTTATTATTTTTAGAATTTTAATCTTATACAATATTTAAAAGTTGCATTTTTTTTATAAGTATCTGTTTTTCAATTGTTTTCGTTTTTGTTTTTTATGATGTTAAATGAGTTTGTATAATTGCTAAATTGATTTTGTGATGGATATAAAAAAAGCCTTTCTGTTTTTACGAGAAAGGCTTTGTAATTTAATTGCATAGTTACCTGACTCGTTTTTTTGGACGAATGATAATAATGACAATAATTACGTTGTTTTGAATCATAATAATTTTAAAATAAAAAAAGCCTCCTGAGTAGGAGGCTTTTGATATGTTTATGCATAAAGTCTCCTATCCTTTTTGAGGAATAATAATAGAGACAATAATGATAACTTTTTTATACATGTGTTTTATTAACTTTTACAAAAGTAAGCAAAAAAACGATTGTTCCATTTCTTTTTTTTAATTTGATATTATTTTTATTAAAATAATGGATTTTAATATGGAAAAAACTCTTTTTTTAAAATAAATTTCGTTTTTCGACTTCTTTTTGTAAAATATGATAATTGAAATATTATTTTTTAATTGGTGGATACTGTGCTAAGATTTTAGAAACGAACTCTTTGACACGTTCGTCTTTCTTATTGGTATCTTTTGTTAAATAACCACTGCCTTCTCCTTGCCAAACCAATTCTTTTGACTTAGCATCAATAATATCAATAAATAGAGTTCCTTCTGGAGTTGTATAAACACGGTTATAATTCATTCCCCAATATGGATTCCATCCCCATCCCCAACCAAAGCCGGCATTATTATATACATCAACACGTTCTCTTTCTTTGGTAAAGATACTTATTAACATACTTGGATTTTCGCTTTTTGAAAATCCCTTGCTTGACATCACTTCATCAATCGAGCGTAAAATTCTTTTCTTGTCTAAATCAGATATTTCAGCTTTGTCAATGCTACTTTTTAAGTAAGCATAAGTGTTATAGTTAGCAAAATCTACATTCTTATCATAATCTGCATTAACTCTTACTGAGCTACAAGAAGCAAAGATAAATAGTAAACCTAATGAAATAAATTGTAATGTTTTCATAATTGTAATGTTTTAGCAAATGATTTAACCTTATTCTACAGTTGTTTAAAATGTTTAGGTTAAATAATTTAACTAATAAGCCATTTTAAACTTATAACAAATGTTCATCAACTATATTAGGGATGGTAACTTTCAATAAAGGTTGCGTTTCCATAGCTCTTTTTATTGCAAAAATAGCTCCTTCATTTCTAGCCCAACTTCTCCTTGAAATTCCATTGTTCACATCCCAAAAAAGCATCGACTCTAAACGTCTAGATGCTTCTTTACTACCATCAAGAACCATGCCGAAACCACCATTAATTACTTCTCCCCATCCAACGCCACCACCGTTGTGAATAGATACCCAAGTAGCGCCTCTAAAGCTGTCGCCAATTACATTTTGAATGGCCATGTCAGCAGTAAAACGAGAGCCGTCATAAATATTTGAGGTTTCTCTGTATGGAGAATCGGTTCCTGACACATCATGATGGTCTCTTCCTAAAACTACAGGACCAATCTCACCCTTTGCAATTGCCTGATTGAAAGCTTCAGCAATTTTTATTCTTCCTTCTGCATCTGCGTATAATATTCTAGCTTGAGAACCCACTACTAATTTGTTTTCTTGAGCGCCTTTGATCCATTGAATGTTGTCAGCCATTTGTTGTTGGATTTCTATTGGAGCAGATTGCATCATTTCTTCTAAGACAGCACAAGCAATTGCATCTGTTTTAGCTAAATCGTCTGGTTTTCCTGAAGTACAAACCCATCTAAAAGGACCAAAACCATAATCGAAACACATGGGTCCCATGATGTCTTGCACATAACTTGGGTATTTGAATTCTCTTCCTAAAGTAGGATTTTCATTCATAACTGCAGCACCTGCTCGAGAAGCTTCTAATAAAAAAGCATTACCATAATCAAAAAAATAGGTTCCTTTAGCTGTATGTTTATTAATAGCATCAGCGTGGCGACGTAACGTTTTTTGAACTTCTTCTTTAAATTGTTGCGGATTGTTTGCCATCATTTCATTAGATTCTTCAAAAGTAAATCCGATAGGGTAGTAGCCTCCTGCCCAAGGATTATGTAAAGAAGTTTGATCAGAACCTAAATCGATAGTAAGATTTTCAGCATCGAAACGTTCCCAAACTTCTACAACATTACCTAAATAAGCAATTGAAATAACTTCTTTATTTTCTAAAGCTTTTTTAACTCTAGGGACTAAATCCTCTATGTTTTCAATAATTTCATTAATCCAACCTTGAGAATGACGAATGTGTGTGATTTTTGGGTTGACTTCTGCACACACCGTAACACAACCTGCAATATTACCGGCTTTAGGTTGCGCGCCACTCATACCGCCTAAACCAGAAGTAACAAAAAGACTTCCTTGGGGTGATTTTTTTATTTTTCTAAATCCGTTTAAAACGGTAATTGTCGTACCGTGAACGATACCTTGTGGGCCAATGTACATATAACTTCCGGCTGTCATTTGTCCGTATTGAGAAACCCCTAAAGCATTCATTTTTTCCCAATCATCGGGTTTAGAGTAATTAGGGATAACCATTCCATTCGTTACCACTACTCTTGGTGCTTCTTTATGACTTGGAAATAAACCCATAGGATGACCTGAATACATAACTAAGGTTTGTTCTTCTGTCATTTCTGCCAAATATTGCATCGTTAATAAATACTGTGCCCAATTTTGAAAAACGGCTCCATTACCACCATACGTTATTAATTCGTGAGGATGTTGTGCGACTGCATAATCCAAATTATTTTGAATCATTAGCATAATGGCTTTAGCCTGATTACTTTTTCCTGGATAGTCGTCTAATGGACGTGCTTTCATTTCGTAATCTGGACGAAAGCGATACATATAGATACGACCATATTTGTCTAATTCTGCTTTAAACTCGGGTAATAGGGTAGCATGATGTTTGGGTTCGAAATAACGAAGTGCATTTTGTAAAGCTAATTTTTTTTCAGCATCTGAAAGAATTTCTTTTCTTTTAGGAGCGTGATTGATTTGCGTTTCATATGTTTTAACTGGAGGTAATTCATTTGGAATTCCCTGAAGTATTTGTTCTTTAAAAGTCATTGTAAGTTATTTTTGTTGATTTTTGTTTTTGCGTGAGGGATAGAAGCAAACTACCTTGTAGTGCGAATAGCCCGACCGTAATGGAATGGAGGGCACGCCCAAAATAACAACTAAGGGTAACGGATATCTGACCTGTGATAGGTTTTATAAATGGTGATTTTATATCGAACGAATGTAATGTCCATGTTTATTTTTTTATAGTGCCCGTTTTTTTGTCAAAACCATAGGGGCAATGTCTACAACCGCTTTTGCAACAATAGCCTCTTTTAAGATGGTATTTTTCAGTAAAACATTTATAACCTTCTGGAGTATAGTAAAAATCTTCTCCTTCAATAAGGGTATTTGGGTCTATTTTATTGTTCATGACTGCAATCTTTATCTAAAATACTTTTTAGATTCCCCAAAAATAAATATTTTTATCCAAGATTACTTATAGTTCTTATTTAAATATGAGTAGTTTTTTGAATTAAATGCAATACTATGATTCTTCTAGTCGTACGTTTTTTTACGAATAAGCGCTATAAAGGGATTACAATTTACCCTTTTGTAATTGTTACTCAAGAGGAAGACGGTAAAAATGCTGTTTTGCTTAATCATGAGCGAATTCATATTAAACAGCAATTGGAAATGTTAGTGCTTCCTTTTTTTGTATGGTATGGTTTGGAATTTCTTGTGCGTTATTTTATGTATAGAAGTTGGAAAAAAGCGTATAGAAATATTTCTTTTGAAAAAGAGTCTTATGCAAATGAAGAAGACCTCGACTATTTAAAGAAGAGGCCTTTTTGGAATTGGATCAAATATCTTTAATGTTTTATTTTTTTTTAGAAGTTAATTTAGTTTCCTCTAAAGGTTTTGGACCATAGGGTAATCGCAAGTCTTGGTGGTAAGAAGTAACTCTTCCAGAAGCATCTACAGCATCTGCACGATTTCCAATAATATGCCATGAGAAACTTACATTGCTCGTTCCATTATTCAATTCTTTTACTTTGAATCCTTTATCTGATTTTTCAGTAACATAAACACCGTTGCATTCTCCTTCTAATTGAATGAATACTTTAAGTGGATGTTTATCGTCTATTTTAAGAGATTTAGCTACTATTTTGTCTAACTCAATATAGGTGGTTCCATTGGTAAGTTGTCCAACACCATAGTCTTCAAACAAAACTTCAGGAGCTTCTGGACAAAACATGATTCTAGGTTGATTGTTTTCGTCTGGTATTAAAGTAGAAACAAGACCGTTACCTACAATTTTATAATTGGTTCCTCCTGTAGCCGTAGCGTCATTGTTATGATTGTATTTTAGACCTACATAGCTGTAAGATTGACCACCAGATGCGGTACCTCCTATAAAATAACCACCATATAAAAATCGTACAGTTGTGCCACTAATAGCTGCAATGGCTTGTTCGTTTTTTCCTGCAATACTTGCAAAGGCACTACTGTTGTTTGTGGATACATTGTTATCTGTGTCTAATGAAAAGCTACCTGCAAAATTCCCATTGTGTGCTGCATTATTTGGCGCCCCGTTACCTGTACTTCCATAAACACCAACTCCATTTGTCGCAGAACCTGCAACACCAGCACCTTTACTAGGGAAAACTCCTGTAATGCCATTAGTAGCTCCTATAATTGCTGTTCCAGTAGCATTGGCATTTCTACCCCAAAAAGCATTCGCTACGTTATCATTTGCAGTACCTGCTACGGCATCATTTGTTCCAGCACCAGCTACAGTTACTTGACTTGCAGTTGAGCCAACTGAGTTGATTCCTATAGTTCCACCACTTAAAATACGCATTCTTTCTAAATTGTTAGTGTAAAAATGAACGTTTTGAGTATCTGTTGTTCCTAAAAAGTTGGTACCAGGTGTTGTACCACTGTTTCCTTGTAGTGACCAATCTAATCCACCAGAAGCTCCAGCAAAAGCAACCCATTTTGAACCATCCCAATAATAAAGTCCAGGAGAAACATTATTAGGTGAAGCTCCAGCAGTTGCCGTATTCCATACAAATGTTCCAGCTAATAAGGCACCTCCTTGTGGGTTTGTTACAGGAGCAGCCACATTTGTAGCCGTTAATGCGACTCTTGGTGGGACAATTCCTTGCGTGGTTGATGTTATTTCTAAAGCTCCATTTGGAGTAGTGGTTCCGATTCCTACTTGTGAATACGTGAAGGTGCTAATTACAGTAAAACTGAGAAATAGAAGTTTTTTCATAACAATTTATTTTGGGTTATCTGTAAAAATATTGTTTGTAAATCTTAAATGATTACAAATAAATTGCCTTTTTTGTTAAAAAAACACTTATTTTTATTGATTAAGAGATTTTTTTGTAAAAAAAATCCTCTTCTTTTTGAGAAGAGGATAGTAGTTTTAGAATTATTATTTTTTAAAAAATTATTTTTTTAGTCACTGAATTTCCATTTTTAAGTTTTATCTCTATGAACAAAGGGGCTTTGTTTTGTTGTAGGTTAGAGATGATTGTTTCCCTAGTGTTTACTGCTTTAAGATTTACTAAGATTCTGCCTAAAACGTCATGTATTTGTACACTCTCAATAATGTCTTTTTTAGATTTAACAACTAAATTATCAGCAGAGATAATAAGGATGTTAGATTCGTCATTTTCAAAATCAGTATTGTTTAATGTGTTTTCGGTAAACCTTAATTGGAAACGATTATCAATAGAACCCATCGAACTTGTAAAGCGGTAAGGGCTTATTCGTAAATCATGAAGGGAATTATTTTGAAGATCTTCTAGAAATATAGATTGGTTGTTGTCTTCAAAAATACCATCTAAGGCACCAATGCCAATGGTGTGATTTCCATCTTGAGTTAGATACATTCCAAGTGGAATAACTTCGGTATTTAAAAATGGTAAAGCTCTACCTTGTATGGCTAATTTGTTGTTTTCATTTATTGAATAAATGTCAAAATTATTTTTATTCGGTGCAGGAGCATCGTAAAGTCTATCAATAGCATTTGTAGCGTCTTCAATATACCCAACTAATGTTCGTACACTTTGTCCGTTTTCAGAAATTAAGTCTAACCATATTCTATTTTTTTCAACTTCTTGATGTGATCCATTTCTAAAGAACTGAGTATTGTCATAGTTTGCACTTCTCATAGTATTGGTAAACGTAACGGTTTCGTTTGTTAAAATACTTGAATGGTTCATTAGGACAAAGAAAGCTTGGCCAGCAGCAATATAGCCACCAAATAGACCTGGTCCTGAAGAACTTCCTGAAGCATTATAGGTAATATAATCACTTAAAGAATAATTGTATTGGTAATTTTCATAAAATGGATTCGCTACAGCAGAACTTGGAAGATTTCCATGTGTCCATATTTTTATAAATCCATCAATATTGGTGTTTAAAGTTAAAAAGTCAATAGCATCAATAGCAGATGGATACGGGTTACCAATCAAATTCCAATTGTCATCATCTTTTGTAATGGGTGTTGCTGTTGGACCTGTATAATTAGCTCCATTGTAGGTGCTTCTTTTGATAGGTGTTGTTATGGTTCCATTATTTGGTGTTCCAACAAACGTAGTGGTTAATGTTTGTAAAGTACTTGTAAAATTATTTGGTGTTCTAACAATATAACCTTTACCAATGACCATATCTTCGGAAGTACTTGACCAGTTTCCATAATCACTTGTGTAAGCACTAGGTAAGGTAGGTTCCCATTTATAGTGGTAACTGCCAGTTATATCACTTACGGCAAAATTTGATACTGGAGATGACCAATAAATATAATCGTATAATTTTGCTTGAACATCTCTAGTCATATGCATTGCGCCGGTATTGGTAGCATTGTTAATTTGAATTAAACTAGAACTGTTTTCTAAAGTTAAAATACCTGAGCTATTGTTGTTAATCCAGTTAGTAATTGTGATGTTGTTTGTTGGATTCACAGTTAAATTAGCTCCATTTTGAATGGTAAGATTTAAACCATTAGCATCATAATTTGTACCAGAAATAATTGGATCATTTGCAGTAACAGGAATAATTACACAGTCAGAAGAAGTAGGTATTCCGGTAGGAGACCAGTTGTTATTATCGTTCCAATTAGTACTTACTGAACCTGTCCATGTTTTGCCTCCATTAACAGTGACTGTTGTTTCATCAATTTCTGTTAAAGTAGCTCCTCCGCATAAAGTATAGGTAACTTCAGCAGTATATACTGTAGTAGCAGTTGGGCACACATTTATTTGATCTGTTGTTCCTACAACTAGACCAGATGTTCCTGAACCTTCATACCATTTTATAGAGGTAATTGAAGTTCCGTCTGGTACAAAACGCCATGCTTCATTAGTAACGGACCAATTCGCATCTAATCCATTTCTATTTGGTGCAACTGTTGCTAATGTGCCATCTGCATTTTGAACACCTACTACTGCATTACCGTCATTCCAACTTCCAGCACCAAAATTATCAACATTTTTTTCTTTAATGTACACTTCAATCACATTTGTATTTTCATAAAGAACCATCATGCCAGTGTATAGAATTGAATTTTCGTCATACATTGGTACATCGTTCCATGAAGCAACAAGAGCTCTACATCCCGTATTTAGTGTGATTAATTCCCACCCAACTTCACCTCCAACTGAAGGGTCAATATCATGGAAAACACCAAAAATAGAATTTTCAACCAAAGCACCATCTCCACTTACAGGTAAATTTGCTGAAAAACTCCAATCACAATAGTCGCCGGGTATGTTATTTGTTGTATCAAATGTAATTACACCATTTGATCCTATTAAACATTGATTGTATGTATTTCCGTAAAAACAAAAATCAAAAGGGAGATTAATAATTGGAGACCAAATATCATCCACATTAACACTAACAGGGTTTTTTAAACAACTAAATTGATAAGGTGGATTGTATGGTATAGATTCTACACTATAAGTAGAAGTGTCTCCTAAATTTAAATAGGTAGCTTCTAAATCTACACAAGTAGAAGCAGCAGAACAATTAATTGGAGATGGGTCAGATCCGTTTAAACTTAAACCTCCTGATGTCACTGACGGACAACCTAGAGTGGTGGTTCCTTGGCTATCACCTACATTACAAGTAGGCATGGTAAATTGAACATAGTTACCCCATGCTCCTTGACCTAATCCTCCACCGCAATTAGATCGTATCCAAATATAATAAGTATTTCCAGGAGTTAATCCAGTTAATGTTGTTGATGTTGTACCACTACCTATAGAACCAGTTGGAGTGGTTCCAGTGCTTGGAACTGGTGTAGCTGATGAAGCTAAATAATATTGATATCCATTTGCAGGTACTGGAGATCCGGCTATCCAAGAAATAGCCACATCTGTTTGAGAAGTTACATTGGCAATAATGTTTGTTGGTCCTCCAGCACAAGGTAATGAACCTAAACAATTTAAAGTGTAATCTTCGGTTTCTCCATATTGGAAGTCGCCACAAGAAGGGGCTGGATTACTGAGATAAGCATTTCGAATTCTCATTCTATAATTCCCTGCGGGAGTTCCATTAGGAATTGTAATAGTTCCTATAGAGGCAGGACTAGATAAGTATCCTGTATTTATTATGTTTTCACCAGTATCATCAAAATCTAAATCATTATTCCAATCTACCCAAACTGAATATCCATATGTACTCGATGGGTGAGTTGTAGTAATATTGAATCCAAGTCCGGCATATTGAGAAACTGTGAAAGAAGAAGTATAATCTGCGTAGCCTCCACTTGTAAATCCAGTTGGAGAATTAGTAAAATTGGTTGAAGCTCCAGAAGTTGTTATACCACTTATATAGTAACTTGTACTTGTGGTATTGTTTGCAGTACAATACCCTGTTTTAGCTACACCAGATGTGTATGGACTGTTACATCCATTTGAAGATCTAATTCTGTAATAATAGTTAGTATTAGCGCTAAGTCCTGTTACATTTCTATTAGTAGTAGGGTCATTAATTGTAAAGGGAGATCCTGGTACATTAATTGTATAACCCGCATCCATTGTTACTTGCAATTGATAGGTAACTGAATTGGCACCTCCACCAGCACAAGATGGCCACGAAAAATCAATACTCGTTAAAGTTGAATTCGTTGCAATTGGGGTGGGTGTCGAAGAACAAGTGGTTCCATTTCCTGTTAACGGTCCAGATGTGTTATAAATTGGTCCTCCAGAGCAACTATTGTTATTGTAAGCATAAATATAATAATAGTAATGTGTGTTACCACTTAGGCCTGTGCCTGATATTGAAGTAGAGGTATTGCTTTGTACAAATGTTAATCCTGTTCCTAAACTACTTATGTTTCCTGAATTGTATAGTGTTCCGTTTGAAGGTTGTGTTGGTGGTGTTGCAGATAAAGATCGAATTACGAGATACCCATCAGCCGTTCCGTTAAAAGTTGCGGGAAAAGCAGTAGAAGTTATTGTTCCTGAAGTAAAGTTATTGGCTTGTGATGAGGGAGCAGAACAGGGTAAAGGCGAAGAAGCACAAATGCCAAATGTTCCTTGGTTGTCATTTCCATATTCCCAAAAGCGCACATAAATGGTTGTTCCAGGTGTTAATCCAGTTCTTGTAATGGATGACATGTATCCATTGCTACTGTCATCATCGTCGCATTCTAACAAAGTTAGGCTTCCGCATGTTCCTGTATACCATGCCATTCCAGAATCTGTCATTGTTCCAGTTTGTGAATCAACTGTGACGGTACCGTTAGCAGGAACTGTAAAGGAAAACCACACATCTCCTCCAGAATAGTTTGCACAATCAGGTGTTGGTGGAGTAGAGGGTGTGGTTGAAGCTGTAGCTCCAACAGTAGAATAGTTAGAATAAGTACATGTTGAGTTAATAGTTAAAGGTGTTGCTCCAGTACAATCATCATTAGTGGGTGCACTTGCAGGAGCTGTAACGCAGATACTATTAAGAACCATATCATTGTTATTTCGGTTGTTAATAACTTTGATGTAATAAATACCGTTTGGTAAAACAGTACTAATGGTTTCTGTTTGAGTCCCATTTGCTTGTGTGTCATTTGCACATGCAATTTGGGTTAATCCAGTACATGATGAAGTTGATGAGATTAATTGAAGAAATAAATCTCGATTATTTCCTTCAGCAGTAATGGTGATGTTTTGAGGTCCGCTGGTTACTGTGAAGGTATACCAACCTTCTCTTCTAAATACATTAAATGCACAGCCAGAAGCAATTGGGGTGTTTTCAGTAGCGTCAGTAATTGTTCCGCTGCTACAAGGACCATTAATTGTTAAGCTTGTTGCTGTTGAACAGTTAGAGCCTTGAGAAAAAGATAGGTTAAAAAAGAAGATTGTTACAAAAACTAGTGGGGCTAGAAAAATGTAATTTTTTTTCATATTATATCTATTAAAAGCAAATAATTTAGACCAAAATAAACATAATGTTAAAAAAAACCAAAAAATTATGAATTATTTTTATTTTTTTAAAGTTTGTTTCATTGTGATTTAATAAAAAAGCCAGTCATAGACTGGCTTTTCATTTTTAAGACATTATTTTCAACTGATATTAAAAGATAATCTTTTTCTTTACGGTAAAACCATTATCTAATTTTACTTCTATAATTAAAGGAGCATTATTCTTTTGAATATTTTTAATTTCTTTTTCAAGAGAATTAATTTGGTTAATAGTTGTAATATTTCTGCCTAAAATATCATGAATTGTTATTGATTCAATATTTTTAACTAATGATTTAATGGTTAGATAATCATTTGTAAGGATTAGAATGTCATTTTCATTCGTTTCAAAATCTTGATTTCCTAAGTTATTAGAGTTATTATATCTTAAAATAAATCTATTGTCTATATTTCCAGAATTTGAATTAAAGCTATATGGTGTAAGTTTTAAATCGTGAATAATTCCAGTTGTTAGATCTTCTAAATAGATATTTTGATTGGTATCTCCGAAAAGACCATCAACAGCTCCTATTCCAATAGTGTAATTACCATCTTGTGCAATGTACATTCCGATAGCTACTTGATCGTTTTCATTGAATGGGAGCGCTCTACCTTGGATGTTTAGTTTTTCACTTGAATTTAGAATAGAATAGATATCGAAATAATTTTTATCTACTGCTGGTGCATCATAAAGACGATCAAGATCATCAGTTGCATTTGTAATATAACCTACTAAAGTTCTTACCGAAGGACCATTTTCTTTAGTTAGGTCTAACCAAATTCTGTTGGCTTCTACTTCATTGGTAACATCTCTATAGAACTGACTATTGCTATATGCTGCGTTTCTCATGCTATTTGTGAAATTTACATTTTCTGTGGTTGAAGCAGAAGTGTGTTTCATTTGAACAAAGAATCCTTGACCTGAAGCAATAAGTCCTCCAAATACACCTGGACCGGATGAGGTACCAGTTGAATTGTATGTGATATAATCATTAATAGAATAATTACTTTGATAGTTTTCATAAAAAGGACTTGTTGTAGAAGTGCTTACGGCAGTTCCGTGTGTCCAAATTTTTACAAAACCTTCTAGGTTTGTATTCGTATTCAAGAAATCTATAGCACTAATTGCTGATGGATATGGGTTACCAATAAGATTTAAATTGTCATCATCTTTTGTAACTGGAGTAGGTGTTGGTCCTGTATAGTTTGCACCGTTGTATGTACCTCTAGATACTGGAATGCTTAAATTTCCGTTATTTAAAGTACCTGTGAAATTTACAGTTTTTGTTCCAGCTACACCTTGTCTAGATATATATCCTTTACCAACAGTCATATTGCCACTTGCACTTACCCATGTACCAAAATTACTTGGATATGTAGGAGCTCTGTTTACTGTTGGTTGCCAAACATATCTAGGACTTCCAGATAAACTAGCTACAGGAAAACTAGTAACAGGTGATGAATAATAGATGTAATCATAAGTGTTAGTAGTAACTCCTTGTCTAGTCATTGTAGTTGTTCCTGATCCAGAGTTAAGAGTGTTGTCAATTTGAATAACACTTGTATTATTGTCTAAATTAAATGTACCATTATTTACAATGAATTCTTTTATTGTTAAAGCTTTACTATTTTGAACATTTAAAGTTGAACCTGATTTTATGGTTAAATTCTTCCCAATTCCATTAGCACCTGTGTTCAATACTGAATTCACTCCTGTGTTAGAAATAATTACACATGTATTAATATCAGGTACGCCTACAGGTGACCAGTTATTAGCATCATTCCAGTCGGTTGAAGAACCACCTTTCCAAATTTTAGTTTTATTGGTAACATTAATTGTTGAACTAGTAGAACAACCGTTTGTTAAATTAGCATTAGCTGTAAAGGAATAACTAGGCGTTTCTAATTGTGTTACAGTTGGTTTGATGTATACAGTTGAAATTGGTGTACCAGAAGTATAAGGAATAGTACAAGCAGCATCAATGTAAGCATCTACTGGTAAAGCACTTGTCCATGTAAAGGCAGGAGTTAAAGGCTTGTCGCCATATAAATGTACATCATCGATGGCTACTCCGTCACACCAACCTGCTTTATATCTGAATCTAAGTTGTAAAGATGCAATATTAGTATACGAACTTAAGTCGTATGTTTGTGTTGCAAATTGATTTCCGATTCCTACATCAGATACAAATATCGCAGATGGAATTGCGGTCCATGCACCACTTCCATTTTTGTATTCTACAATTACATATTCAACAGTTGCACTATTTGCATCATAGTAGCTTGAAAAATACATTCTGAAAGATAACGTAAGGTTTAAGAAACCAGTGGTGTTAACTGCTGATGATTCTAAAGCTGTTTCTACTTTTCCAAATGAACTTCCACCAGTTGACAAGTCAGAAGTGGTCATGGCAAATTGATTCGGACTAAATCCTGATGAAATAGCAGGGTACCAAACTGGATACGTTGGGTATGGAGGTACGTAAGTACTACTTCTAATTTGCCAATTTGTAATAGCTGTATTTGGACTAGCGATACTGTTGTTAGCAAAAACACCTAAACCACTTTCAAAATTTTCATTAATTAATGAGATTCTTTCAGTCGTTGTGCTTGCAGTAAGTGCTATAATACTGTCTTCACCACACACTTCTGGATTGGAAGTTGTAAAAGTAATATTTGAAACGGGTTTTACATATGCAATAACCTGTGTTCTGAATAATGACTCACAAGTACCATTAAAAGCTGTTACATAATAAGGAGTATCTGTTGAAATAGAAGGAGTAGTCCAAGTAGTAGTATTTGATGTGCCTACTAATACACCTCCCGTTTTTGCAGAATACCATCTGTATTGGGTTGTTCCAGCAGTTCCTGTTGCTCCTAAAGTAACAGTGCCAGTTCCGCATCTCGTTGCAGAAGCAATCGTTTGTATTTTTGCTGCACAATTTGCAATAACGGTGAAGGTATAATCTTCAGTTTCACCACCACTATTTAAGTTGCCACAAGAAGTAAAACTATTGCTACCTACGTTAATTCTAATACGTATCCTGTAGTCACCGGGTGTTGTTCCAGTTGGTACAATAAAACCAAAAGTAGTATTTAAAAAGGCACTAGTTGATTGATAAACAATTTCAGTAGTATCATCAAAAGCATTGTCTTTGTTCCAGTCTACCCAAGCTTTCATATAAACTGCGGTATTTCTATTTGTATCTACAAATATATTAACTCCTTCTCCTTGAGCTTGACTTGCTTTTGGAGTTAAAGAAGAAAAATCTTGAAATCCAGCAGGATTGGTAGAGAAAGTAGAGGTGTTGCTTGAGTTAGTTAAGTTTCCAACAAAGTTTACTTGAGTAATATAATTAGAAGATTGTAATCCTAAAGTTACTGAAGGAGTACAATAATTTTGTGTATTAGTAGTAGTGAAGCCTGTTAACGGACTAGTTGTATTGTATCTTGGTCCACCTGTACAAAATGAATTGTAAGAGAATACAAAAACATAATAGGTCGTTGTATTGGTTAACCCAGAAATTGTGAAGCTAGTGCTGTTATCTGTAGAAACTACTATATTTCCAGCTCCAATGGTACCACCAACTGAATATGTTGAACCATTTGTAGGAGTTGGTACCGTACCTGTAGTATTATAAACTACTAAATAATTATTTGGCGCTGGCGATGCAGGTGTAAATGAACCTGATATAAAAGTTCCTGTAGGACTTAACAATAAGGCTGTAGGTTGTGCTGTAGGAGTACTACATGGCGATGCTGGAATAATATCCAGTGTATAATCTTCCACTTCTCCACTAAAACCAGTTGCACATGAACTACCAGTTGCTGAACCAAGTTTAGATTGTACTCTCATTCTTGTTTGTCCTGTGATAGCACCTGCTGGAACCGTTATTGATAAAGGACATGCAGAACTTAGACCATTTGCTGTATTAGTAGCGGTACCTAAGTTATATGTTTCTCCTGCATCGGTAAATAAGCCATTACCATTCCAGTCAATCCAAACAGTTTGGTAATTAGTGTTATTGCCGTTTGTGTTTACATATACATTGATGTTATAAGAAACTGTTTTTAAAACGGTTGTTGAAATTGCTGTGAAGTTAGAATAAGCAACATTGGTAGCAGTAGAAGTGTTGTTAATGGTGTTGAATTGTACACCAGTAACGCCATAAGAACTTGTGCTTCCTGTTGAAGGACAATAACAAGGTTTGTCAGTAGTGGTAAAATTCCAAACCACTGGTGTACCAGTAGTAATACCACAAGCGTTTCTTGGTACAATTTTCCAGTAATAGGTTGTTGATGCAGCAAGAGCTCCAGTGTTATAGGATGTTGATACTGTGTTTGTAGTTACTACAGCAGGTAAGCTCCCAGCTCCAAAATAAACGTCATATGAAGTTGCTCCAGCAACCGCTGCCCATGAAATACTTGATACGGCACCAGATCCCATGTAACATATTCCAGAAGTAGAAGTTGTTGGGCTAGGTGTGGTTGCAATAGCTGTAGGAGCGTTGTTAACAACTACTGCTAAGCTACCTTCTCCAATACTCCAACATCCTGTTACGTTATTTCTTGATCTTATATGGTAAGTGCCTGAGGTATTAACTACAAATGTGTTAGCACTATTAGTTGTATTTGTGCCTCCTGGAGCAGTTTGCCAATACCAAGTTTCTCCTGCTGGAGGAGTTCCTGTTCTTGTTAAGGTAACGCCAGTTGGATTACACTGAGGAGAATCACTCGTTGGGTTTCCAGGGTTAGCTGGAGTAGCAATTACTGTTAAAGCTGCAGTTGATGAAGTTACAGTACATCCAGATGTTGAAGTAATAACCACATCAAAATTACCTGCAATTGCAACTGTAGGATTGGTTATTGTTAATGTTGCTGTTGTAGTATTACTGTAAGGAGCAGTGTTTGTTAAATTTACTCCATTTCTTCTCCATTGGTATGTAGTTCCACCTGTAGCTGTCACGCTAAAAGAACCGCTTCCAGATTCACAAATTGATGTCGCAGTTGGTTGAGAACTTATGACAGGAGTTGTATCTATAGTTAAAGAAGCAGTATTAGAAGTTGTAGAACAAAGTCCGTTACTAACTACTACATCAAATGTTCCAGCTATAGCCAAAGCAGGATCTGTAAGTGTTAAAGTAGCTGTGTTAACTCCACTATATGGAGCTGTATTGGTTAAATTAACCCCATTTCTTCTCCATTGATAAGAAGTAGCGCCTGTAGCGGTAACACTAAATGATCCGTTACCGGGTTTACAAATTAAAGTTGAAACGGGTTGGGAAGTAATGGTTGGTGTGGCAACTACTGTAAAAATACCTAATGAAGTACCCGTTCCAGCAGAGTTTGTTACTCTTACTTGACCCGTTGTCCCAGTACCAACAGTTGCGGTTATTGAAGTTGATGAATTTACTACGAATGAAGTAACATTTGTTCCTCCTATTGTTACTGCAGTTGCACCAATAAAATTTGTACCTGTAATGTCAAAAGTAGAACCCACACATCCACTTGTAGGAGTGAAACTAGTTACTGTTGGTGGAGCAATAGCTGACACGTTTATTATGTAGTCTTCTGCCTGGCCATATCCACCGCCTGTTTGACAGGCATCAGTCGAGTAACCGTTCCATCTTTTCATAACTCTCATAGTAGTATTACCTATAGAAGCAGTATTTGGAACTAATATCGTGTTAGAAGTTAATATTCCATCAACTCCATTTGAATTTGTAATTGTTCCTATATCGTAAATTTCATTAGTATTGTCTCCAAAGTTTCCATTTTGGTTCCAGTCAATATATACTCTAACATAGTCTGTATAATTACCATCAGTGTTTCCTGATACAGAGATAGTGTAAGAGTTTGTACGTATGACATTACCTGTGCTACAAAATCTTTCTAATGATGAACCACCAGTTGTATTTGAAGTTGTATTGTTAATACCAGCAAAAGTTACATTTGTAATAGGTAAAACAAATGTAGTGAAAGAGGGTGTACAATAGTTTTGTAATGTAGAAGTATAGGTAATCTGAATTTGTCCGTTTGCTCCATCTCCTCCTTGTCTTCTTCCTCCACTATTGGTAACTCTTCTAGCACCACCACCACCACCACCAGGGCCGGTTCCATTATTTCCGTTATTTGATCCTCCTCCAGTTAGCGCAGCACCACCAGCACCTCCATTTGCTCCCGTACCACCAGCACCGCCAACAGTTATTATGCCAATGTCTATTCCAATTGAACCAATTCCTCCAGTTAGGTTAGTAGTTCCTCCACTTGCTGAGCCTCCAGTTCCTACTGCGCCTTCATTTTGTCCTCCACCAGTACCTCCATTCGCTGTTAAGGTTAAAATTGTGGTGTTTCCTCCATTTTGTCCGTTCCCATTTCCTCCATTTCCTCCAGCTCCAACTGTATAAGTAATAGTTTGACCAGGAGTTACAGTGAATGTTCTGCTACTGTAGCCACCGCCACCGCCACCAGAACCACCATTTGAATTGTTATCAGCAGCGCCTCCAGCACCACCAGCACCCCAAGCGCTAACTGTGATAGATGTTACATCGCAAGGAACCACAAAAGAGTTCGTTCCAGGTGTGTTGTCGGTATATGTTTGAGAATATGTTTCGTTATTAAAAAATAATGAAAATAAAAGAACATATAAAACAATTAAAAAATTGTTTATCATTAGATTGTGGTATTTTTGGGCAAAAAAAGAGCACAACCCATCAAATGAGTAAAGTAACTTCATAGACGATTTGGTTAAATTAGTAATTTTTTCTACTGGTTATTAGCATATTTTTAACCATAAGCTAGTACAAAAATAATTCTTTTTTTAACATAACCAATAGATAATCTGTATTTTATGTTAAAAAAAGTATGTTTCAGCTGTTTTTAGTGCTTTTCGTCGGTTTTTTTTGATTATTAAACATGTTTTTATAAGTGGTTTTATAAAATCATAAGATATAATTTTGTATCTTTAACATGTATTTTAAAGATTTTATTGGTATTTAATCTGTTAAGTATCAGTGGCTATAAATTTTTAATTATTTTTGCAAAGTGTACTAATAAAATTTCTTGATTATGAGAAAAACATTATTTTATTTTTTAGTTTTATTTGTTTTGGATATGAATGCGCAAATGTATGTGAGTCCAAACAGTTATGTTTTTGTTAATAATGCGTATGTGTATGTGGGTCAGGATGTTAATCTTGATAATAATGCCAATATGTATTTGAGAAATAGTTCCCAATTACTTCAAGGAAATACAGCAACAAGTAGTAATCGTGGATTGGGGAATTTGTCTGTTTTTCAAGAAGGTACTTCAAATCAATATGGTTATAATTATTGGTGTTCACCAGTAGGAGTACCATCAGCTTCTGTTGGGAATGCCGCTTTTGGAATTACGAGATTGAATAGACCTACAGCACTAATTACCAGTTCGTCCGCTACAATTCTTCCTAGTGCCACATTAGATGGAGTTGCTACTAATTCCTCTTTATCAATTGCTTCAAGATGGATTTATAAATTTGTTCAATCCAATCAATATGGGCAATGGGCATATGTGGGTAATGCTTCCACAATTAATCCTGGTGAAGGGTTTACGATGAAAGGGGTTTCGGGTACAGATACTGTAATTGCAGATACTAATGAAGGTGTTGCAAATAACCCTGGAAATAATCAACGATATGATTTTAGAGGAAAGCCAAATGAAGGTTTGATTTCTATACCTGTTGGTAATGCAGCAGGTCCAGATTACCCAAATAGGACTTTAACTGGGAATCCATATCCTTCAGCAATCAATTTAAATTTATTTTTATTAGAAAATAGTGGATATACAGTAAATTATAGTACGGGTGCTTATACCTTGACAGGTTCACCTATAATTAATGGTAACGCCTATTTTTGGGAACATCAAAAACCAGCGACGTCTCATTATGTATCTGAATATGTGGGAGGGTATGGTGTATATGTAGCTAATGGAGCAACAGCTTTTTCTCCTGGTACATACACTCCAGCTACTTGGAACACTTATAATTCTGATGGTACTCCTAATTCTAACGGATCTTCGACTGCTAATGCTTATTTAAGAATGTTTGCCCCAGTTGGACAAGGTTTTATGATACAAGGTGTTGTTAGTTCTGGAAATGCTCAGATGAAAAATTTATACCGCGCTTTTGTAAAAGAAGCACCTGAAAATAATTCTCAATTTGAGCGTTCTTCAAATGATGAAGCTTCAAATAGTAATTGGAGTGCTATACCAAACATTGCTAATGTTGATTATACTCAGTTTTCAAAGCAACAAGTTCCTCAATTTAAAATTCATACGATTATGAATGATGAATATACCAGAGAAACAGCTTTAGCTTTTAATGATATGGCTACAGATAGTTATGATCCAGCTTTTGATGCCATTACTCCAGAATCTAGTCTGCCAAGAGATGTTTATTTTCCATTACAAGGGGATAAACAATTTGTAATTTCTACTTTAAATTTTGATATCGATAAAAAAATGCCAATAGCTTTTAAAGCTGATATTCAAACTACTTTTAAAGTGAGTGTGAATGAATTGATTAATTTTAATCTTGCTCAAGATATCTTTTTACATGACAAAGAAACAAACATTTATTACGATATTAAAAATAGTTTTTTTAGTATAACACTTCCTCCAGGGGTTTATAAAAATAGATTTGAAATTACTTTCAAAAATCAAGAAAACACTTTAGGTTTAGAAGATGAAATTGTGAAATCTTTTGAGGTTTACCAAAATAATGACAGTCAATTCTTGACTATCTTTAATCCAATGCAGCAAGAAGTAAAACTTTTGAGTTTATATGATGCTACTGGAAAAATGGTAGTCAATAAAAATAATTTAGGGAATGCGTCTGAAATTCAAGTTTCAACTTCAGGCTTAACTGATGGTGTATACTTTGTTAAGTTATCTACTTTAGAAAATAAAAATATAGATAAGAAAATAGTTGTCTCAAGACAATAGTTTTTTTTATAATAAAGAAAAAACCTCGATTTTATCGAGGTTTTTTTGTTATTTTGTGCTGTGAATCAAAGAATAGATATAGATTTGCCTTATTCTATAGAATTATATATCAAGAGAGAAGATTTATTACACCCTCATATTTCGGGTAATAAATTTAGAAAATTGAAATATAATGTGGAGGAGGCGCTTAAAATAGAGTCAAAAATGCTCATTACTTTTGGGGGAGCTTTTTCCAATCACATTCTTGCTACTGCTGCAGCTGGGAAAGAATATGGTATTGCAACTGTAGGTATCATAAGAGGAGAAGAATGGAAAGATAAGTTATTTGAAAATCCAACGTTATCTCTAGCAAAAGAGTTTGGTATGGAATTCGAATTTGTTTCAAGATCTATGTATGCCCAAAAAGAAGAAGTAGGCTATTTAAATGATATAAAGCAACGTTATGTAGGATGTTATATTTTGCCTGAAGGAGGTACTAATTCATTAGCAATTAAAGGTTGTGAAGAAATTTTAGAGCCTATGGATAGCGATTTCGATTATGTTTGTTGTGCGGTTGGTACAGGAGGAACAATATCTGGAATTATTAATTCGTCCAAAGAAAATCAAAAAATAGTAGGTTTTTCAGCATTAAAAGGTAATTTTTTGTCTGATGTAATTTGTAATTTTGTGACCAAAAAGAATTGGACCATGAATTCAGAGTATCATTTTGGCGGTTACGGAAAGGTAACGGATGGACTGATTGCTTTTTTAAATGATTTTTACAAATCAACCTCAATTCCATTAGATCCAATTTATACAGGGAAAATGATGTTTGGAGTTTTAGATATGATTCAAAAGAGAGAATTTCTTGATAACAGCAAAATTTTATTGATTCATACGGGAGGACTTCAAGGTATTAAAGGAATAAATCAAATTAGAGAAAAGAAAAATAAAGAGCTATTACAATACGCATGATGAAGAAAATAATTTATTTAGCTGTAGCCTTTCTTGTTTTTAGCTGTGGTTCTTCAAAAAATAAAAGAAGTACAACTGCTAAAAATAGAACAGTTACAACTAGAAATGGCAACACTACAAGAAATACGAGCCCTATTATTAGTACGAAACCTATTATACAAGAAAAAACAGAAGAAAAAGAAGAGTTGGAAGCAACTTCAAAAGTTTCTGTTACTTATAGTAATGTGAATGCTTACATCGATTCGTTTAAAGAAGTTGCCAAACAAAATATGCAACAGTATGGAATTCCTGCAAGTATAATTTTGGCACAAGGTATTTTAGAATCTGGTGCAGGGAATGGAAGATTGTGTAAAGAAGCAAACAATCATTTTGGAATAAAATGTCATAAAGAATGGAATGGACCCTCTATTACACATGATGATGACGCTGCTCAGGAATGTTTTAGAAAGTATCAAGATCCTGCAGATTCCTACAGAGATCATTCTTTGTTTTTAACTTCAAGAAGCAGGTATAATAAATTATTTGAATTGGATAAAGGTGATTTCAAAGGTTGGGCTAGAGGACTTAAGGCAGCGGGTTATGCTACAGATCCAAAATATCCTGCAAAACTAATTGGTATCATTGAAAGGTATGAATTAGATCAATACGATAATGAAGTTTTACAAAGAGATAAATCAAAAAAAGATTTTATAGCTCAAGAGGATAAATCTGAATATGAGCCAATAGTACTTTATATCATACAACAAGGTGATACATTGTATTCGCTGTCTAAAAAGTTTAATTTATCTGTAGAAGAACTTAAAAAAATTAATGGATTAAAAGATAATACATTAGCAATTGGTCAAAAAATAAAAATAAAATAATGTTATACAAAAGAAGTAATCAACTGTTTGTTGAAGCTAATGAAGTTATTCCAGGCGGAGTTAACTCACCAGTTAGAGCATTTAAAGCGGTAGGAGGTACTCCTATTTTTGTTAAAGAAGCTAAAGGAGCTTATTTATATGATGAGGATGGAAATAAGTATATAGATTACATTAACTCATGGGGACCAATGATTCTAGGTCATGCCTATGAACCTGTTGTTAGTGCAGTTATTGAAAAAGCTAAAAAAGGAACTTCTTTTGGTACTCCTACTGAATTAGAAACTAAAATTGCAGCTTTAGCGGTATCGATGGTTCCAAATATCGACAAAATTCGTTTCGTGAGTTCAGGAACAGAAGCTTGTATGAGTGCCATTCGTTTAGCAAGAGGGTTTACTAAAAGAGAAAAAATAATTAAATTTTCTGGCTGTTACCATGGGCATTCTGATTCTTTTCTAATTGCTGCAGGTAGTGGAGCAAGTACTTTTGGAGTACCTAATAGTCCTGGAGTAACAGCAGGAACTGCTAAAGATACTTTATTGGCTAAATATAATGATATTGATAATGTAAAACAGTTGTTTGAAGCGAATAAAGGTGAAATTGCTGCATTAATTATAGAACCTGTAGCTGGAAATATGGGTTGCATTCCACCCAAAAAAGACTTTTTAAAACAGCTAAGAGAAGTTTGTTCTGAAAATGGTGCACTGCTTGTTTTTGATGAAGTAATGACAGGGTTTCGATTAGCAAGAGGTGGTGCTCAGGAATTGTATCAAGTAAAGGCAGACATTGTTTGTTTTGGTAAAGTGATTGGAGGAGGTTTACCGGTAGGAGCTTTTGCTGCTAGAAACGAAATTATGAATTATCTTTCACCTTTAGGACCAGTATATCAAGCAGGAACTTTATCTGGAAATCCATTAGCTATGGCTGCAGGTTATGAAATGTTGAAAGCACTCCAGGAGGATCAAGAAATTTTCAAAAGATTAGAAGATAAGACTGCTTATTTAGAAAAAGGAATTCGTAAGGTTTTACAAGATAATCAAGTTGTTTTTACAATTAATAGAGTGGGCTCGATGATTTCAGTTCATTTCGATGCGAATCCTGTATATGATTTTGAAACAGCTAAAAATGGCGATAATGATCATTTTAAAAAGTTTTTCCATGACTTATTGGCTAAAGGAATCTATATAGCGCCATCTGCCTACGAAACGTGGTTTATAACGGATGCTTTAACTTACGAAGACTTAGATTACACTATCCAAGTTATTCAAGAAGTTACGGCAAAATAATGTAAGTTATATATAAAATAAAATGGGGCTGTAAAACCCCATTTTTTGTATTCTTAAAGAAATAGCCTTAAAGTTCTAAGATTATTTTTTTGTGCAATGCTTTGTTTTCTAAAAGTTTCTCTCTTTTTTCTTTTGATAGACCCGCTAGAATTTTATTGTTGAACTGAGAATTAATTTTCTTAGCTTCTTCCAAATTAGTAGCTGTTCCAACGCTTTCAATACGCATATCCACTAATTGAAAAAGTGATTGTTTAAAATTATTATCAAGTTCTAAATAAGTTACCATTTCGTTAGTATCTTTAATCATTTGCTCTCTGTCAAATTTTGCAAAGCTTTTTTCTTGAGCAAAAGAACTTACACTAAACATAAATGATAGTACTAAAATTGATAGTATTTGTTTCATATTTTAATAGAATTTTTAAAATTATAACACCAAATCTAAATTAATTTTAGCTTTAAACCAAAAAAAAGATTATTTATTTAGTGACGAGCTCTTTTTTCTTTTAAATGCTCCTTTGCTTTTTCTTTTCTGCTTTCTTGAATTTTCTCCCAATTCTCAAATTGTTCAGGTGTTAAAATTTTAGACATGTCCTCTTTAAAAGAGTCTTGATTGGCTTTCATTTCTTCTCTTCTTTTAGCGCGCTCTTCTTTCGATTTTTTTTCTTCTTTAGCTCTAGCTTCTTTCACCTCTTCCATTTTCTTTTCTCTGTTTTTCATTTGAGCTTCTAGAATAGGTTTTAACTTTTCTTGTTGCTCATTTGTAAGACTCAAGTCAGAGGTCATTTTTTCTAACTGTTTCGCTACTTTTTCTTCTGAACTTAATTTTTCTCTTTTCATTTCTCTGTTTTGTGCTATAGTAATTGTACTAAAAGCTAAAACCAATGCTAACATTCTTGTTCTCATAATTCTTTTTTTTAATGTTTATATCCATTAGATGTTTAAAATTTTAAAAGGTTTAATTGATCTAAAAAAAAATGACGAATATCATAAATCTTTCTGTTGGCAATACGTATATTTGTTTCGTGAAAAAAGCAATGTTCCTTTTAGCATTATTTATACTGGTAAAACCAGTAATTCCAGTATTGGATTATATTGTTAATTATGAATATATAGCAACAGAATTATGCGAAAATGTAACTAAACCAGAACTAAAATGTAATGGTAAATGTCATTTAGCCAAAGAGCTTGCTAAAGCTTCAGAATCCGAAAAACCTATTTCATCCAACAAAAAAAATGGACATCAAGAAATCGAAGTCTTATTTTGTAATGAAATAGAAAGATTGAATATTCTTTTTGAAAATTTCTTTTTAATACAAGAAAAAGATGTTTTCTATCAGAATTTGTATCAATCTGTTGCTACATATTCCATCTTTCATCCTCCCATTTGCATCTCTTAATTTTTTTGATTATTACTGATTAATTCAATATTAATCAGCGGACTATCATGTTTAAAATTTTCTAAGGTTTTGCCTTGGAACAATCACTTATGTATACAATTTAAAAATTAATAGATGAAAAACCTAATTAAAAATATAGCAATACTTTGGGTTGCTACTACTATCTTATTTTCTTGTTCTAACAATGATGATGACACAACTAACGCTACTGGAACGTTAAAAGTAGAGTTTGATAATATTTATGGCGATGCCAATTTTGCGTTTAATACACCCTATACAAATTCTAATGGAGAAATAGTTAAAGTAACTGATGTAGTTTATATTGTAAGTAATATAGTTTTAACGAAAGAAGATGGTTCTATTTATACAGTGCCAAAATCCGACAGCTATTTCTTTGTTAACGAGTCAGATGCTGCTAGTACTTTGCTTTCTTTGCCTAATATTCCTGCTGCAAACTATACAAAAATCACTTTTGGAATTGGGGTTGATGAAGCTCAATTTAATGTTGGTGGTGAAGGACAAGGCAACTTATGGGAAAGAGCGGATGCCCTAGGTATGACTTGGTCTTGGGCCGCAGGATATAAGTTTGTTAAATTCGAAGGTACGTATACATCACCTAGTTTTACCGATGCCAGTTTTATGGTTCATACTGGGAAAACAGGGGAAATTTACAATTATGCCGAAGTAAGTTTAAATCTACCTGAAAACGCTTTGGTGCGCTCTACAATTACACCTCAAATTCATATTATGGCGAATTTAAAAGACATCATCGACGGAACTACTGTGGTTAATTTCGAAGAAGGAGGTATGGTTATGGGCGGTACCAAAGTGCAAAATATTATGGCGAATAATGTACCCAACATGTTTGAAGTACATCATGTACACAACGATTAAGTAGAAGTAGAAGCTATTCCTGCTTTACAGTACTAGTCCTCGGTCGTATCGTTTATTCTCTACAATTTTTAAAAGAGCTTCTTAGGTCGCTTTTTAAAAATAAGAAAATATAACGATACACCCTTTGGGCTATTTCTTTCAATCAGGGCTAAAATCCTAAAAAGATGAAAAAAATAGTAATTGTTGCAGTCTTACTATTATTTGTAAGCTGTAGTTCCGATAAAGAGGCGGAATATCAAAATATACCCATAAATTATCAAGTACCAAGCAATTTTCCTCCTTTGGTTTATACTATGGAATACAATCCTCTAACAGAAAAAGGCTTCGAATTAGGTAAAAAAATTTTCTATGATGGTCGTTTGGCTTCTGATGGTGTGGTGGCGTGTGGTTTTTGTCATATCCAAGAAAATGCTTTTACACATCATGGGCATACCTTTAGTCATGGTGTGGGAGAAGGTATTGGAACACGTAATGCACCACCAATACAAAATATGGCGTACCAAACCCAGTTTTTCTGGGATGGTGCAGCCAATCATATCGAATTGTTGTCTATGAATCCTATTTCTAATGAAGTAGAAATGAATGGAAATATTGTAGATATTATTACGATGATGCAAAATGATTCCGAATATAAAAAATTATACCAACAAGCTTTTGAAAATGGTGCCATTAACAGTGAAAACATGTTAAAGGCGTTAGCGCAATTTATGACGATGCTAACTTCTTCTAATTCGCGTTTTGATAAATATAGAAGAAATGAACAAGGTGGAGTGCTTACTTCTGAGGAATTAGAAGGTTATGCTCTTTTTAATCAAAAATGCGCAAGTTGTCATGCTACTGATATTTTTACAGATAATTCGTTTCGAAACAATGGGTTGTCTATTAATCCTCAAATTCAAGATAATGGCAGGTATCGTGTAACGGAGCAAGAAGAAGATAGATACACGTTTAAAGTGCCTAGTTTGCGTAATATAGAAAAAACAGCACCTTATATGCACGATGGTCGTTTTTTTACTTTAGAAGCTGTTTTAGATCATTATGCCAATGGAGTTGTAAATACACAAAATTTGGATGCTAGTCTAAACCAAAATGGTGTTTTAGGAATTCCCTTAACAAACGATGAAAAAGTAAAAATTATTGCTTTCTTAAAAACATTAACCGATAACGAGTTTTTAACGAATACTCGTTTTGCAGAATTTTAAAAATGAAACATATAGATGAAAAAAATAATAATATTATTTCTAATAATTGGTTTTTCAATAACTTATGCTACTGAAAAGGATAGCTTGGCTTTGGAAAATCCTTTTAAAAGATATTACAAATTACTGGAAGATTGTGATGCTTGCGGTTGTTCTGCGAGTGGTGGAAGTATGGGTTTTTCTTCAATGTTAAATCCAAATTTTGTTGGAGTCCGCTATTTTTATCAATCCTATCAAAGTACAGATGGTTTGTATAGCAATTCACCTTGGTATACCGAAAATTTTAACACCATTCAACTTTGGGGAAGAATACCAGTTACTACTAAAATTCAAGTGTCTTTGCTTTTACCGTATCAATTTCATAATCGAGAATCAAATACAGGTAGCCAATCTATTTCTGGTCTAGGTGATCTTACAGCTTTAGGGTTTTATTCGATTGTAAAAACAAAGAAGGATTCCTTAACGTTTAAACATCATGTTTTGCTTGGTGGTGGTGTAAAAATACCAACAGGAAAGTACAATGAGTCTAACAATGGAAGCGTGAATCCAAGTTACCAATTAGGAACAGGAAGTTGGGATTATATTCTAGCAACAGAATACATACTGCGAAAAGAACAAATCGGTTTCAATGGAATGTTGAATTATACGATTAAGACAGAGAATGAGAAAAACTATCGTTTTGGAAACCAATTCAATTATGGTGGTACCTTTTTTTATGTTGTAGCAAACGAAAGTTTTTCTTTTGTGCCACAGCTTGGTTTTGCAGGAGAAGTGTATGAAAGTAATTACCAACACCAACAAAAAGTAAGAAATACTGAAGGAGCTATTTTGTTTGGGAAAATAGGTTTTGAAATTGGTAAAGATAGATTTTCTTTGGGAGCCAATGCCATGTTGCCGATTCATCAAAATTTAACAGGCGGAAATGTGGAAGCTAATTATAGGTGGAGTGTCAATTTCAATTATAGTTTGTAAACAAAAAAGGAACTCAATTGAGTTCCTTTTTTTATCTAAAATAATTATTATTTTCCTAGAAATTCAGCAATTTTTGAATCGCCTTCCACTTTAATTTTCATCAAACCGTGTTTCACGATACCTTTGCTTGCAGCATCCCATTTTTTACCGCTTAAACCTGCTTTTTCTTTTAAATCACCTATTGAGATTCCTTCATTAGCTTTTAAAAGTTCAATAATATGTTTCTCATCTTCCGTTAATTCTGGACCTTTTTTCTCTGGTCTCATTTGCGGGAAGAATAATACTTCTTGAATTGAAGCATTGTTTGTTAAGAACATCATTAAACGATCCATACCTATTCCTAAACCAGAAGTAGGAGGCATTCCATATTCTAATGCTCTTAAGAAGTCTTCATCAATAATTCCATTGGCTTCATCATCTCCTTTTGCAGCTAAAGCCATTTGGTTTTCAAAACGTTCTCTTTGGTCAATAGGGTCATTTAATTCCGAATAGGCATTGGCAATCTCTTTTCCACAAACCATCAATTCAAAACGTTCGGTTAAATCAGGATTATCTCTGTGCGATTTACATAAAGGTGACATTTCTTTTGGATAATCGGTAATAAAAGTAGGTTGGATAAAATTACCTTCACATTTTTCACCAAATATTTCATCAATTAATTTTCCTTTACCCATGGTATCATCTACTTCAATCCCCATAGATTTAGCAGCTTCAAATAATTCGGCTTCCGTTTTTCCTGTAATGTCAAAACCGGTAAATTGTTTGATTGCATCTGTCATGGTAACACGAGCGTAAGGAGCTTTGAAATCTACTTTTTTGTCTCCAAAAGTAACTTCAGTTGTTCCATTAACTTGTAATGCGCAATATTCTAATAGGTTTTCGGTAAATTCCATCATCCAGTTGTAGTCTTTGTAAGCTACATAAATTTCCATAGCGGTAAATTCAGGATTGTGTGTTCTATCCATTCCTTCATTACGGAAATTTTTAGAAAACTCGTACACACCATCAAAACCACCTACGATTAATCTTTTTAAATACAATTCGTTAGCAATTCTCATGTATAAGGGAATGTCTAAACTATTGTGATGAGTTATAAATGGTCTTGCAGCAGCACCACCAGGAATTGCTTGTAAAACAGGAGTTTCTACTTCCATATATCCTGCATTGTTGAAAAAAGTACGCATGGCGTTAAACAATTTGGTACGCTTAACAAATACTTCTTTTACTTGTGGATTAACTACTAAATCCACATAACGCATTCTGTATCGTAATTCTGGGTCCACAAAAGCATCAAAAACATGACCTTCTTCGTCTGTTTTTGGTAGCGGTAAAGGGCGTAATGTCTTACTTAAAAATGTAAATTCATCAACTCGTATGCATTTTGCTCCAACTTTTGTTGTAAATAATTCTCCTTTAACACCTATGAAGTCACCTAAATCGGTTAATTTTCTAAAAACTTGGTTGTATACAGTTTTGTCTTCGCCTGGGCAAATCACATCTCTATTAAAATACAATTGAATGCGTCCTTCGCTGTCTTGTAATTCAGCAAAAGCCGCTTTTCCTTGGTCACGAACGCTCATTAAACGTCCCGCAACTACAACTTTCTTGCCTTCTTCAAAAGTTTCCTTAATCTGCTTCGAAGTTTCTTTTACAGGAAATAAATCTGCAGGATAAGGGTTGATACCAAGTTCGCGCAAAGCTGTAAGCTTGTCTCTTCTAATGATTTCTTGTTCTGAAAGTTGCATATAAATTCTTTTTAAGCGTGCAAAGATAAGTATTAGTTTAAAAGTTTAAAAGTATAAAACTTCAAAAGTTTGTATTTTATTTGGAGCGAAGGTTTGTCTTGTTTTTGTCAACTATTTTCCTGCCATTCGTTCTATCTTTTTTGTTATTAAAAGGAGATGTTAAATTGCAAAAAAGGATGCCACTTCTGTCAGGGCTATACGGGAAAGTATTTGTATATTTGTGTCAAATTTGTAAAAATGAAAAAAATAATTTTTCTAATTAGTGTTTTTTCTGTTTTAGTGAGTTGTAAAATTCAAGAAACAATAGCTGTCAATGAATTGAATGAAGTCGATTTAAAATACGGTTTTGATTTTTCACCTATGTTAAAATTAGGAAAAAAAGAAGGAGAAGAGAAGCAAAATCAAAAAGCATATGATACGGTTCTCGATTTCAAAGCGTTGTTAGCGGAGCATAAAGATAGTATTGCAAAACTGCCAGATAGCGTTAGAACACAATTAGAATTTTTAGCCGATTTTGATATTCATATGAAAGTGGATGAATCAAAAGATATTTTTCTTTATGAAATGGGAATGAAGTTATCCTCTTTTGATGCGTTGTCTAAAGATATGAATCCATTTAAAAGCATAGGAACTTTGTCAAAAATGGATAAAAGTTTGGCTATGGGAGCTGATAAAGCAGATGATGGTAACGAAAATTATGAAACGACTTATACCTATAATTCACATTATTTTGAGAAGAAAATTGTTTCCAAAGTAAAGAAAGAGAAAGAGAAGCAAAAAATATCTGAAAATGAAGAGCTAGGAGATGATGAATTCTCAAAACAACTTAAAGAGGCATTGAAAGAATGTTCGTATGTAATCAAATATACTTTTCCAAAGAAAATAAAATCAGTTTCTTTAAAGAATGCAAAAATAAGTGAAGATAAAAAATCTTTTACGTATGAAATATTGTTAGACGATTTAGAGAATCAAGAAGATTTAAGTTTTAAAGTGCAATTTTATGAATAAGAAAATAAAACTTCAGGATTTAGGTAAAAAAGACTACAAGGAAACTTGGGATTATCAGGAAGTTCTTTTTAAAGAGATAGTAGATCAAAAAATACAAAATAGAAGAGAAGAAACAGCTATTGAAACGTCAAATTATTTTCTATTTGTGGAGCATCCACATGTGTATACGTTAGGGAAAAGTGGTGATATTGAAAATTTATTGCTTTCTGAGAAACAATTGGAAGCGAAGGGAGCTACTTTTTATAAAATTAATAGAGGAGGTGATATTACCTATCACGGACCTGGTCAAATTGTGGGATATCCGATTTTAGATTTGGAAAATTTCTTTACGGATATTCATAAATATTTGCGCTTTTTGGAAGAAGCGATTATTTTAACTTTAGCTGAGTATAATATTGTAGGAACTAGAAGTGAAGGAGAAACAGGTGTTTGGTTAGATGTAGGAACTCCTTTTGCAAGAAAAATTTGCGCTATGGGAGTTCGCGCTAGTCGTTGGGTTACGATGCATGGATTTGCTTTGAATGTCAATGCAGATTTAGGTTATTTTGACAATATTATTCCATGTGGTATTAAAGGAAAAGCGGTTACTTCAATGCACGCAGAATTAAATGATCCAGTAGATGAAGTTTTGGTTAAAGAAAAAATATTGAAGCACTTTAAAGAATTGTTTGAAAATGAATTTGTTTGAGCTTCTGCATAAGTTAGAAGTTATAAATCAAGGTATAATTGATCAGGAAGGAGTTTAAAGCTCATTCTGTGGTATTTGCAAGGGCCATATTTTTTTATGGCTTCTCGGTGCTCTTTAGTTGGGTATCCTTTGTTTTTCTTCCAATTGTACATGGGGAATTCTTCGTGAATTGTATCCATATAATCGTCTCTGTAAGTTTTAGCAAGAACAGATGCAGCAGCAATACTTAAGTATTTCGAATCTCCTTTAATAATACTTTGATTCGGGATTTTTTTTAAAATTGAAATTTCCTCTTCCGTAAATATTTTTCCAAACTTATTCTTTAAGCCTAATTTTGAAAAAATGGGTCTGTTGCCGTCTACTATAATAAATTCGGGTAGAGGCTGAAGCTGTAAAATACTTTCCTGCATAGCTTTCATTGATGCATTTAATATATTTATTTCATCAATTTCTTGATGAAAAATATGAGTATAAGAAAATGAAATTGCTTGTTTTTCAATTAGAGGCCTTAGTTTGAAACGATTTTTTTCAGATACTTGTTTAGAGTCATTTAATAGGGTAGATTGAAACGTTTCAGGTAAAATGATAGCGGCTGCTGTTACGGGGCCTGCAAGGCATCCTCTGCCTGCTTCATCTGTGCCGCATTCTAAAGTTATAGGTTTATAACGTTTACTTAACATTTTGTTTTTTTGGTAAAAATATAATTTTTAACGCAACCTTTTTGAATAATTAACATCTTTAAACTAGTATTGATTGGTTTAATGCAAATTAATAATTAAAATATTTAACATTTAAAAAAAGTAATATTCCGAAGTATTATTTGGTTATTTAAGAAATTATTAAGAAGTTTGCGAAATAACTAACTCAAATAAAAATTAATATGAGATCGAAGTTTAAATGGATTTTTACGCTTTTGGTAGCGTTTACAATGCAGTTTTCGTTCGCACAAGAGAAAACTGTTACAGGTGTCGTTTCAGATGCTTTAGGCCCATTAGCTGGTGCTAATGTTGTAGTTAAAGGAACAAGTAAAGGAACTACAACAGATTTTAATGGTGGTTTTACTATTAAAGCTAATCAGGGGGATATTCTTATTGTTACTTATGTTGGGATGAATGAATCCTCAATTCCAGTAACTGCCGAAAACACATACAATATTTTGTTAACTCAAAATAATGTGGATTTGAAAGAAGTTGTGGTAGTTGGATACGGTACTACAACAAAAGAAGCTTACACTGGTACAGCAACAGTGGTTGAAAAAGAAAATTTAGAAGCGAAGACTGTTTCTAATATTTCACAAGCTTTAAGAGGTGAAGTTGCAGGGGTTAACGTTATTACAGGTTCTGGTGCTCCAGGTAGAGATGCTACGATTCGTATTCGTGGTTTTGGTTCTGTAAATGGTAACCGTAATCCGTTATACGTTGTTGATGGTGCTCCTTACAGTAGTGATATTACTTCTATCAACCCAGCTGACATTGAGTCAATGACTATTTTAAAAGACGCAGCTGCTACATCTATCTATGGGTCTAGAGGTGCTAACGGAGTTATTTTAATTACTACAAAACAAGGTAGATCAGGTAAATCAGTTATTTCTGTTGATCTTAAAACAAGTATTAATACTTTGTCTTTGCCAACTTACGATATTATCGATAGTCCTGAAACATATATTGAAACGGCTTGGAGTGCTTTAAAAACTAAAGGGGTTATTGAAGGAGAAGTTGATCCAGCTGCTTATGCAAGTAATAATTTGTACGGTACTGCTCAAGGTATTGATAATCATTATAATATTTGGAATGTTTCGGGTGATCAATTAATTGATCCTGCTACGGGTAAAATTGCTAGTGGAGTAGGAAGAAGATACAATCCTACTAAATGGTCTGATGCTGCTTTTGGTACTGGTTACAGAAGTGAGGCTAATTTACAATTTAGTGGTGGTAATGACAAAACTGTTTTCGCTACTTCATTTGGTTACTTAGATGATCAAGGTTATACTATTAAATCAAATTATACACGTTATACAACTCGTATCAATGTGGAGCACAATGCTACAGATTGGTTAAAAGTAGGTGGAAATATGGCTTATACAGGTTCTAAATATACAAACTCATCTAGTGATGAAGGTAGTGCAGGATCTTCTGGGAACATTTTTGCTTTAACGAATACTACACCTGCAATCTATGATGTGTATTTAAGAGATGATTTCGGTCAATTAGTAGCAGATCCAATTTTTGGAGGATACCAATACGATTATGGAAGTGTGTATGGAAGAAGAGCTTGGAACAGTACTAATGGTATTGCTGATGCTAAATATGATTTGTCTCAAGATTTAGGTACTACTTTATTAGGTAATTTCAATATTGGTATTGATTTTACTAAATATTTAACTTTAGAAACACGTTACAGTGGGCAATATCAAAATTTTGATAGTGCTAACAGAAACAATCCATATTATGGTGGTTGGGCTCCAGCATATGGTTTATTGTCTAAAAATAATAATACTGCAACAAATCAAAATTTCTTGCAATTATTACGTTTTACGAAAACTTTTGGTGAAAATCATAATATAGAAGCTTTTGCAGCTCATGAATCTACTGAATATAGATACAAAGAGTTTAGTGCTGCTGCGCAAACTGCTATTTTGCCAAATACTTTGGATTTAGCTCAGTATACAACACCATTTGGTAGAGCTACTTCATTCTCTCAATCTTGGACTCTTGAAAGTTACTTTGCACAATTTAGTTATGATTATGCTAAAAAATATTTTGTAACAGGTTCTGTTAGACGTGATGGTTCTTCTCGTTTTATTCAAAACAAATGGGGAACTTTTGGTTCAGTTGGTTTAGGTTGGATTATTTCTAAAGAAGATTTCATGTCAAAAGCTGAATTTATCAATCACTTAAAATTAAAAGCTAGTTACGGTGTTATAGGAGATCAAGGTACTAATTTACAGTACGGATGGCAAATCTATTCTATCAATCAAACTGTTGATGGGTCATATGCTTTTACACCTAGTTCTACAAAAGCGAATCCTGATTTAACATGGGAAACTTCTAAGATTGCCCAAGTAGGTTTAGAAAGTACTTGGTTTAATAATAGATTAGATGTTAATATAGATTACTATATGAAAGATACTGAAAACCTTTTCTTTCAACAAAGATTAGCACCTTCAAGTGGTTTTAATACTGTTGATTTTAATGGTGGTAAATTGCGTAACGCTGGTCTAGAGTTTGATATTACAGGTTATTTAGTTAATGCTAAAGAAGCTGGAGATTTTAAATTAAGTTTAGGTGTTAATGGGGAGTTTTTACACAATGAACTTCTTGAGGCTCCAAAAGATTTCTTCACAGGAGAGCCTAAAGTTTTTGATGATAACCTAAATTTAAAAGTGGGTGGTTCTATATACGATTTTTACATGCGTGAATGGGCTGGTGTGGATCCTGCGAATGGTGCGGCTCTATGGAATATGTACTATAATGACGTAAATAATGATGGTATATTTAATGCTGGTGATTCTTCTATTCCAAATATGGAGACTTTCTTAAGAGATAACCCAGGTGATGTTAATATTGCTAAAACAACTACTTCAGTATACGCTAATGCTACTCAGAAATTTGTTGGTAAATCGGCTATTCCAAAAATTAGAGGTGCGTTCCGTTTAAATGCAGGTTATAAAAACTTTGATTTAACTGCTCAAGTTGGTTACAGTATTGGTGGATATATTTATGATAACGGTTATGCAGCTTTGATGAGAACTTCTGGATTAATTGGTGCTGATAACTGGCATACAGATATGTTAAATGCATGGAAAGAACCAGGAGATATTACGAATGTACCTAGATTAGCTCCAGGTGTTGCTACTGATGTTAGTTTTGCTAGTCAATCAACTCGTTTCTTAACAAAAGCAGATTATTTAGCTTTAAACAATGTGAGATTAGGATATACAATTCCTGAAAAATTTGTTGACAAATTAAGCTTGTCAAGATTAAATTTATATGTTTCTGGTGATAACTTAATGATGTTGAGTGCTAGAAAAGGTTTAAATCCACAAACTTTAATTGATAGATCTAATTCTGGTATTTATATGCCAATGACTACAGTTAGTTTTGGTGCTAAAATTGAATTTTAAAAAAATATGAAAATGAAAAATAAAATAATTTACTTAATGGTTGCGGCATCCTTGCTTGGTGTTGGATGTAGCGAAGAGTTTCTTGATCCAGTAAGAAATACGCAAGTAATAACGGATATAGATTTTGCAGAAAATGCTGATTTAAATCCAAAATTAATTGCAGGGACACTTGACGGTATAGGAGCTTTTATGATTGAGCCTGCAGGAGTAACTGGTACTCGTCATTATGATTTAGGACAAAAAGGGGTTGATATATTCTTAGATATCTTGTCTGGAGATATGGCTTTATCTGCTAATTCTTATGGATGGTATCAAAATACAGCAAACTTAGTAGCCACTGTTGATTTTACCCGTGAAGAGAATAGAATCATTTGGGAGTACTACTATAAAATTGTTAGTACTGCAAATAATGTAATTCAGTCATTTGGAGGAAATGATGCACAGCCACAAAATGCTGATGCTAGACATGCATTAGCCCAAGCAAAAGCGTACCGTGCTTATGCGTATTTCTATTTAACTCAAATTTTCCAAAGAGCATATGATCCTGCTCAAGAAATTTTACCTTTTTATGATCTTGATACGAATAGCCCAGCTAAGGTACAAGCATCACAAGTTTTTGCAAGAATTACTGATGATTTGAATTCTGCAATCGCTTTATTGGATGACTACTCAAGAGATCAAAAGCACAAAATTGACAAATATGTTGCGAAAGGTTTATTAGCGTATACTTATGCAGCGATGGGTAATTATGCAGATGCAAAGACACTTTCAGATGAAATTGTTGATGCGAATGTATATCCTTTAACAACTACAGGTCAATTAGCATATCCTGGTGCTGGTTCAGGTTTTAATGATGTGAATTCTGCATCATGGATGTGGGGTTATGATATTACTGCTGAAATGGGTCATCAATTATTAGATTGGTGGGGGCAAATTGATTATTTTACCTACAGTTATGCTTGGGCAGGAGATAGAAAATCTATTGATAATGGGTTGTATGCTTCTATACCAGCAATTGATGTTAGAAAAACTCAATTTGGAACAACTGGTTTAACTGCATTAATGCCAATTAATAAGTTTTTTGATCCAGGAAGAACAGCTGGTGGTCAACAAACAGTTACTACAGATTATATCTTCATGCGTATTGAAGAGTTTTATTTGCTAAGTGCTGAAGCTGCTGCTAGAACTGGTAATGAAGCTGCTGCTAAAACAAGATTGAAAGCTTTGTTAAATTCTAGATTAGGAGGTACAGCAAATACTGATGCGTATGTAGATCCTTTAACAGGGCAAGCTTTAATAGATGCGATTTATTTACAAACAAGAATTGAGTTGTGGGGTGAAGGAAAAAGTTACTTAGCTTTAAAACGAAACCAAGCTACTGTAACAAGAGGAACAAATCACGTGTTTCGTTCAGGTCAATCATTCTTGTATGATATAGATGATATGTCATTTCAAATTCCTCAAACAGAATTCAATAACAATTCTAGTATATCAACTCAAAACTAATTTCTAATCTTTTAACTACAATAATTATGAAATTATTAAAAATAAATTTTTTATATCTAGCTTTAGTTTTTATGGCTTTAACATATACAAGCTGTGAAGAAGATGTAGCTAGCGACAATGAACTTTCTGAATATGTAGGTTTAGAAGAAAGAAGAGTAATTGAAATTCTTCCTACAGAAACTGGTGTAGTTGAAACAAAAATTTATTCTACAGCATCTAGTGTTTCTAGAACTGTTAATTTATTAGTAGATAGCTCTACTAACATTGATTTAAATTATGTTTCTTTCCCATCATCAATTACAATTCCTGCAGGAACTACCGAAGTTCCTTTTGAAATTGTTTTTGAAAATTATGGCTTAGGTGCTGCAGGTAAGACTTTTGCACTTAAAATCGAAGCACAAGCTGGAATGAATGTTGGGCTTCCTGTAGGATCAGTTACTACTAGTAATGGATATTCTTCAAATACATCTAAGTTATTCAAAATAACGGCTAGAGATTATTGTCCTAACACGTCAGTAAACTTAAGTATTAAATTTGATAACTATCCAGAAGAGACTGCATGGGAATTATATGATGCTTCTTTTAATCTTATTGCTTCTGGAGGTTTTGATGCTTCTGGTACAACAATTACAGGTTATGCAGCCTTAGGTTTTGCTGATCAAGAAACATTTTCTACAGACTTTTGTTTAGAGTCTGGTGATTATACATTTGTAATTTATGATGATTATGGAGATGGAATGTACACTAGTGCTTCTGTTCAAGGTAATTATACTGTTAAATTACAAGATGGTACTGTATTAGTTCAAGGAGGTGGGAATTTTGGAAGTTTCCAAGATACTGCTTTCACTATCCAATAATTTATTTGATAGTTTATATATAAAACCGAAACATTACGTTTCGGTTTTTTTCTTTATTAACTTTTGTTTTTATTACTTTTTTATACATTTGGAAAAAAATTACAAAATAGAATATTACTGTTTATGAAAAAATCAATTTTATTTTTTTTAATAGGTTCTTTAGTAGGCTTTGCTCAGTCAAAAGCAGAAATAGAAACAATTAAAAAAAGTTACAATGCTAATGAAGTTATTAGTCTTAAAGAGACTATTACAAACTTTGTAAATGAGCGTGAAGCTAGAATTAAAAATTTTTTATTAGGAAATACTAATAAAAATAGAGAGTATTACAATGATGGTACGAAATATATGTTATTTGATATTGTAGATAATAAACCAGTTTACATTGCAACTGATAATAGGTTAAGTGCAATGGCTGCTAAAACAAACACCCTATATCCAGGTGGGAGCTTAGGCTTAAGCTTAACAGGAGCAGGTATGAAAGTTGGTGTTTGGGACGGTGGCTGGGCTCTAGTAAATCATCAAGAGTTTATGAATAACTCTACGTCTAGAATAACGACACCTGACACAGCGGCTCCTATCCCTACAGCAGATTTACACGCAACGCATGTTGTTGGAACAGTTAGTGCAGCTGGTATTATGTCTAGTGCAAAAGGGATGGCTTATGAAGTAAATGTTGCTTCATATAATTGGACCAATGATGAAACTGAAGTTACCAATGAAGCAACTAATTCTGGATTGTTAATTTCTAATCATTCTTATGGTGTGCCAATTTACAATGATAACGGTGATCAAAATGTGCCAGATTGGTATATGGGATGTTATAACAGTGATGCTAGACAATGGGATCAAATTATGCATACATTACCATATTATTTAATGGTTACATCTGGTGGTAATTCGGGTAATGATTCTTACTCAAATGGACTGTATCCTGGATTAGATAAATTGACTGGAAATAAAAATTGTAAAAACAATTTGGTAATTGCAAATGCCAATCCAACTGTACATCCAATTACAGGGGTAATGTCTAATCTAGTAATTAATAGTTCTAGCAGTGAAGGACCAACTGATGATGGTAGAATTAAACCAGATATTGCAGCTGATGGAACTAATTTATATTCAACCAGTAATGAGTCTACTACAAGTTATGCGACTCTAACAGGTACATCAATGGCTTCACCAAGTACGGCAGGTTCATTAATTTTATTACAACAACATTACAATAATTTGAATGCGGGTTATATGCTGTCAGCAACTCTAAAAGGGTTAGTTTGTCATACTGCTTTAGATGATGCAAACAGAGTTGGACCAGATCCTTATTTTGGTTGGGGATTCTTAAATACTAAAGAAGCTGCAGAATTAATTACTAATGCAAATAATTCATCACCTACGGCTTCAATACAAGAATTGTCGATGAGTCAAACAAGTGGTGTTTATACGTATCAAGTTGTTGTTAACTCACCAAAAACCTTAAGAGCTACAATATGTTGGAATGATGTTGCTGGAGGTTCAAAAGATAATCAATTAAATTCTTCTACTCCTGTTTTAGTTAATGATTTAGATATACGTATTACCAAAGATGCTGAAACATATTTTCCTTGGAAGTTAGACTTAAATAACTTAACGTCACCAGCAATTAAAGGAGATAATATTGTAGATAACGTTGAAAAAGTAGAGGTTGAAAACGCTTCGGGTATTTATACTATTACAGTTTCTAAAAAAGGATTTTTTCCTGCTGCGCAACAATATAGTTTAATTATTTCAGGTTTTGATCAAATGCCTTTAAATTCAAAATCTTTTGAATCTAATGTAGCTGTATACCCAAATCCAGCAGAAGATAAATTGTTTATTAACAGTGCTAAAAATGCTATTTTAGGATATGAAATTGTGGATACACAAGGAAGAATCGTTAAAAAAGAAAAATTAAATTCTTTAAGCGATTTTTCAATTAATATTGCAACTTTAAATTCAGGTATGTATTTAGTGTTTTTACAGTCTGAGGTAGGTACTTCGACTCATAAAATTGTTAAAAAATAAAAGAAAAATTTAAAGTTTTAAATTTTTATGAATTTCTCATTACATTTGCATCAAGCTTATATGTAATGAGAAATTTTTTTTTTGTATTCTTTTTAGTTTTTTCAATTGCTTCTTCAGCTCAAATTAGAAATGAAAATGGAGGATTTGGTAAATTACCAAGTTCTACTGGAGAAAGAGACACATTGAGTTTTGATTCTAATCGCAATAAGGATTATAAAGAGAGACCTCCTGTTGAATTATATAAAATCTATACTTTACAGAAAGATACCACGTATCTAGACACTACACTTTCCATACAAAAAGAATATAAGTTTAATTTACTACGCAAAGATATTTTTGGATTATTACCTTTCGCTAATGAAGGACAAACTTATAATACGTTAGATTTTGGTCTTACTAAAAAAAATGTAATGCCTACAATGGGTTTTTTAGCAAAACATTTTAATTATTTAGAAGTTGAAGATATTAAGTATTATAATGTTCCAACTCCACTGAGTGACTTATATTTTAAAACAGTAATGGAACAAGGGCAATCATTAGATGCTTTTCTAACTGTAAATACAAAACGAAATCTTAATTTTTCAATTGCATATAAAGGATTACGTTCTATTGGTAAATATATTAATGCTATTTCCAGTTCTGGAAATTTTAGATTCACCACAAGCTATTTTACTAAAGATAATAGGTATGTGCTTAATGCGCATTTTACAGGTCAAGATATTTCTAATCAAGAAAATGGAGGTATAAAAGACACTGCTGTTTTTGAACTAAGTGAACCTCCTTTTAATGAAAGAGAACGCTTAGATGTTTATTTTAGCGATGCTACTTCTTTATTAAAAGGGAATCGTTTTCTTATCGATCATTCTTTTAAATTAAATAAAGAAAATCCAAATAGTTTGATTTTTACGCATCAATTCAATCATGAATACAAGTTTTTTGATTTTGATCAAACCACTGCTAATGAACGTTTCGGACAAGCTTATTCTAACGCTATAAGTAATAAAACAAGATACAATCATTTTTATAATAAATTAGGAGTTGGATTTACTACTAAAAAATACGGTGAAGTTCAATTCTATGTAGAGGATAATAGTTATAATTATTTTTATAAAAGTATTGTTTTTGATAGTTCAGGTAATACTTCGGTTCCTAATGCAATTAATGATAGAATTAATTCAATTGGTGGAAATTACACCTATTTTGGAAGTAATTTTAAAACCAATTTGCATGTTTCGAATGCTATTACGGATCAATCTATATCGAATATTGAAGCTTCCATTAACTATAAATTAAATGACGATTATCAATTTGAATTTCATTATCAAAAATTAAATAGCCTTCCTAATTTAAATTATACCTTGTATCAAAGTAGTTATATAGAGTATAATTGGTACAACAATTTTAAAAATGAGAAAAGAAACGTTTTTCAAATTGCTGCTAAAACAAAATGGATTAATCTTGAAGCACAATACAGTATATTAGACGATTATTTGTATTTCGACAATACTACAAATGATATTGAAAGATTAACCGTTAAGCCTTTTCAAAATAACAATACCATTACCTATGCTTCTATAAAAGCTTCAAAAGATATTAAATTTTGGAAATTTGGTTTAGATAATACGTTGTTGTTTCAACAAGTAGATAATGCAGATAATACTTTAAACGTCCCGCAGTTAGTAACTCGTAATGCTTTTTATTTTTCGGAACATGTATTTAAAAAAGCGATGTTCATTCAAACAGGTATCGTTTTTAATTATTTTACTAAATATTATGCAAACGACTACAATCCTTTATTAGGGGAATTTTATGTGCAAAATGAAAAGAAAATAGGAGCTTTCCCAATGTTTGACTTTTTTATTAATGCTAAAGTTCGTCAAGCCAGATTATTCTTGAAAGCGGAACATTTTAATTCTTCGTTTACAGGTTATAATTTCTATACAGCACCTAATTATCCATATCGCGATTTTATTGTGCGTTTTGGAATTGTATGGAATTTCTTTAGTTAATAGTTGTAACGAATTTTTTAGGCTTTTTTGAAATCCATTTTCCTGCTGTTCGTTAAAGTTCTTAAACGAATTTAAGAAGCTATCACTTCCATCAGGGTTAATAAGTCATTCATTTTCATTTTTGTATTCGTAATATTCACACTATCTTTGCTAACAATTTTTTTCAATTATAAAATGAAATTTGCAAAAAACATACTAGAAACTATTGGGAACACACCTCTAGTTAAAATCAATAAACTAACGCAAGAAATAGATGCATTAGTTTTAGCTAAAGTAGAAACATTTAATCCAGGTAACTCTGTGAAAGACAGAATGGCTGTAAAAATGATTGAAGATGCAGAAGCAGACGGAAGATTAAAACCAGGAGGTACTATTATTGAAGGAACTTCAGGAAATACTGGAATGGGATTAGCATTGGCAGCTATTGTAAAAGGATATAAATTAATTTGTGTGATTTCTGATAAGCAATCCAAAGAAAAAATGGATATTCTTAGAGCTGTAGGGGCTAAAGTTGTAGTTTGTCCAACCGATGTAGAGCCTACAGATCCTCGTTCGTATTATTCGGTATCAAAACGTTTAGCAACAGAAACTGAAAATGCCTGGTATGTAAATCAATACGATAACCCAAGTAATACCATTGCACATTACGAGCAAACGGCTCCAGAAATTTGGGAACAAACTGAAGGGAAAATTACCCATTTTGTTGTAGGTGTTGGAACTGGTGGAACTATTTCTGGTGTAGCCAAATATTTAAAAGAAAGAAATCCAAATGTGAAAATTTGGGGAGTAGATACCTATGGTTCTGTTTTTAAAAAATATCATGAAACTGGAATTTTTGATGAGAATGAAATCTATTCATATATTACCGAAGGTATTGGAGAAGATATCTTGCCAAAAAATGTTGATTTTTCATTAATTGATGGTTTTACAAAAGTAACCGATAAAGATGCTGCTGTATATACTAGAAAATTGGCTTTAGAGGAAGGAATTTTTGTAGGTAATTCTGCTGGAGCTGCTATAAAAGGCGTGCTTCAGTTAAAAGAACATTTTAAACCAGAAGACGTGGTTGTTGTTTTATTCCATGATTCGGGTAGTAGATATGTGGGTAAAATGTTTAATGATGATTGGATGCGTGAAAGAGGTTTCTTAGAAGAGGAAGTAACCAAGGCTATCGATTTAATTAAGGAACATCATGACAAACCCTTAGTAATTGTACGTACGGAAGAACTAGTTTCTCATGCTATCGAAAGATTAAAAAAATATAAAATATCTCAAATTCCTGTTATCGATACTACAGGTTTTGTAGGTAGTTTAGATGAAACAGATTTGTTTAGAAGCTATATTGAAGATAAAAATATTGCCGAGAAGCCTATAAGAGAAGTAATGGGCAAACCTTTTCCAATAGTAAAAGCCAATACACCAGTGGAAGAAGTGTCTAAATTAATTAATAAAGACAATCAAGCTGTTTTGGTTGAACTCGAAAATGGAAAGTATCACATTATTACAAAACATGATGTTATTAGTTCGATTAAATAATTCGTTCTAATCCCATAGAAACACAAACCTGCAAATTTAGAGATTTGCAGGTTTTTTATTTTTTATATATTTGTCTTTCTAAACGCCTAAAAATAGTATACGCCTTATTTATGAAAGAAGATTTCTTGCATTATATTTGGTTGCATAAAAAAATTAATGTAAACCAATTATACACAACTAAGGGAGAAAAACTCGAAATTCTCCATTTCGGACATTATTTGCAAACTGCTGGTCCAGATTTTTTCAATGCACAATTGATCATAGATTATCAAAAATGGGCTGGAAATATCGAAATACACCTTAAATCATCCGATTGGTATGTGCATCATCATGAAAAAGATGCAAACTATGACAATGTTATTTTGCATGTAGTTTGGGAACATGATGTAGATGTTTATCGAAAAGATAATACAGAAATACCCGTATTAGAATTAAAACAGTATGTTGCCTCTAAAGACATTCTCAATTATACACAATTAACGAATCCAAAATCTTGGATTAATTGTGAAAATCAAATCGGATTAATAGAATCCTTTGTACTTGAAAATTGGTTGGAAAGGTTGTTTTTGGAACGACTTGAAACAAAATCTGAACTTGTTTTTTCTTTATTAAAAGTATCCAAAAACGATTGGGAGTCGGTTTTATTTTGCCTATTGGCTAAAAATTTTGGTTTAAATTCAAATGGCCCCTCTTTTTTTAAAATGGCCCAATCAATTCCTTTTCAGGTACTAAGAAAAGAAATGAATCATCAAGAAAATTTAGAAGCACTTTTCTTTGGTTTAAATTCTCTTTTGGTATTGGATGGCGAGGATACGTATTTTCAACTTTTAAAAGCCAAATGGAATCTTTTAAAAGAAAAATATCAACTGCAGTCGAATCATTTGGAAAAGGTACATTTTTATAAATTGAGACCCGATAATTTTCCAACCATTCGGTTGTCTCAATTAGCTGTTTTGTATCATACGATTCCCAATCTTTTCGAAAAATGCATTCGTTCAAGTAATTTGATTGATTTGTATCAATTATTTGATGTTAATGCTAGTGTATATTGGAATTATCATTACAATTTTGATCGAGAAAGTTCTTTTAAGAAAAAGCGAATTAGTAAGAGTTTTATCGACTTACTTATTATTAATACAATTGTTCCGATTCAGTTTGCGTATTCCAAATACTTAGGTAAAGATAGTTCAGAAGCTATTTTGGATTTAATACGACAAATAAAACCTGAGAAAAATAATATGATTTTCAAATTTGCTTATTTTGGTGTAACTTCAAAATCAGCATTAGAATCACAAAGTTTATTGCAACTAAAAAAACAATATTGTGATGTGCAACGCTGTTTAGATTGTCATATAGGCATCCATTTAATTAGAAAATAGTTATATTTGAATAAATTAAAGAATCCAATGTATAAAATATTACATTTTTTTGAAAAACATGGTTTTTTTGTAGCCACAAGATTGGCTGATAAATTGGGAATGAGGGCTACCAATGTGAGGTTGTTTTTCATTTATATATCTTTTGTAACAGCGGGCTTAGGCTTTGGTTTTTACCTTACTTTGGCTTTTTTATTAAAGCTGAAGGATATGATCTATACCAAACGCTCTTCTGTTTTTGATTTGTAATCATTGAATGTCAAGGGCTTAAGTTTTCTTTGTTTTTTCGATACTTTTCTTATCTTTGGAAAATTAACAACCAATAAAAAAATATGTCAACAAAATCAGATTCATGGGGTTCTAGAGTAGGGCTCATTTTAGCAATGGCAGGAAACGCTGTAGGTCTAGGGAATTTTCTTCGTTTTCCTGTACAAGCTGTTCAAAATGGAGGTGGAGCGTTTATTATTCCTTATTTAGTATGTTTTTTAGTAATGGGTATTCCATTATTATTTATAGAATGGTCTTCAGGAAGATTTGGAGGTAGATATGGAAATCATAGTACACCTTATATTTTAGATAGTATGGCAAAAGGTAGAGTTTGGAAATATATTGGTGTTTTCGGAATTTTTACCAACATTGCTGTAGCGGCTTACTATTGTTATATTGAATCTTGGACAATGTCTTATGTGTACCATTCAATAGTGGGAACTTTTAATGGAATGAGTCAGGCTGATGTGGCTGGTTTTTTTCAATCGTATACTAATGTAACGGAATCAACAACAGGAATTCCTGGCGAAGCAATCATTTTTTATATCGTTTGTTTACTATTAAATACCTATATTCTTTCAAAAGGACTTGGAGGTATTGAAAAAGTGGCAAAAATTGGAATGCCTTTGTTAATATTATTCGGAGTAGTTTTAGCTGTTAGAGGTTTAACTTTAGGAACTTCTGGAGCTTCAGATATTTTTCCTGATGCCAATGCATGGGATGGTTTGAACTTTTTATGGACACCTCAATTTGATTCCCTAACCAGTCCCAAAGTTTGGTTGGCAGCTGCAGGTCAAATTTTCTTTACACTTTCTGTAGGTATGGGAACCATTCATTGTTATGCATCGTATCTTAAAACAAGAGATGATATTGCTTTGAATGCTGTTTCTGCTGGATTTATGAATGAATTTGTAGAAGTGGTTTTAGGAAGTTTAATTGTAATTCCAATTGCAGCAGGTTACTTAGGTTTAGATTGGGTAATTCAAAATGCTGGTTTTGGTATGGCTTTTCAAACAATGCCTTATTTGTTCCAACAATGGGGTAGTGCTTTAGCGGTTGTTGCTGGAGTGTGCTGGTTTGGATTGTTATTCTTTGCAGGAATTACATCTTCTTTAGCTATGGGAACACCTTGGATGGGCTTCATGCAAGATGAATTTGGATGGAAGAAAAATAAAGGTGCTTGGTCATTTGGATTATTAGTATTAATCATGGGATTACCAACTGTTATTTTCTTTAATGAAGGTTTGTTTGATCAGTATGATTATTGGGCAGGAACGGTAAGTTTAGTAGTTTTTGCTTTCTTAGAAACGGTATTGTTCTCTTATATATTTGGAATTAAAAAAGGTTGGGCAGAATTGAATCAAGGAGCTGACATTAAAATTCCTGGTTTTTATAAATATATCATTTTAATTGTAACGCCTTTATTGTTAGGATGGGTCTTAGTATCAAGTGTGCCTGATTGGATTGATAAGGTGAAAGATAACGATACGAATAACAAAGAGTGGTTTGCCAATGAATATTATGCAGAAAACTTTGACGGTGCTGGTGAAAAATCAGGGACTGTTGAAGAAGTGACTCCTAATAGTGTGAAGTTCTCATTTGAAGATACTAAAAAGGTATTTGATAAAGAAACGGAAAAAGTAAAAGTAATTACATTTACTAATTATAAAGAATATACATTCAAAGAAGATAAAAATCAAGTTGTAGTTGTAAAAAAAGGTGATGTAGTTAAACCTAATGACACCATTGCAACAGGAAGTTTTATAAATAATACCTTGTATAAATTTGCAGGAAGAATGTTGTTATTAGCCTTATTTGTTTTCATAAGCTTAATCGTTTATTTTGCTTATAAGAAAAGAGTGAGAGAAGGAAGAGCAACGTTATAATTTTAAAAATAAAAAAAATGAATACATCAGCCTTAATAACAATGCTTGTAGCACAAGGAATCGTAATTTCTTTTGCAAGTTATTTTTTCTATAAAGTATTAACTATTCCACCTAAACCAGAACCAGATTCCTATAGTGAAAATGATGATGAATTGGTAAGACAAGAAAAAGAATAATTTTTCTTTTTTTAATCACCTATTTGGAATAATTTGTTTTGAAAAAGCAAATACAATTTTTAAAATCCTACTTTCTATTTTCGAGAGAACATAGAAGTGGGATTTTTTTATTAGCAATACTAATTGTGCTACTTCAGTTCATTTACTACGGACTTAAATCAGGGCTTTTTAGTTTTAAAGCGGAGTCTAAAGAAAATCAAGAGTGGCTGTTGGTGCAATCTAAAATCGATAGCATTAAAAAGGTAAAAACGGAAACCAGTTATCAGATACAACCTTTTAATCCTAATTTTATTTCCGATTACAAAGGGTATATGTTAGGGATGTCTATTGTTGAAATTGATCGATTGCATCAATTTAGAGCAAAGAATCAATATGTAAATTCTGCTAAAGAATTTCAAGAGGTTACTCAGGTTTCTAATGAGCTACTGCAAAAGATAGACCCTTTTTTTAAATTTCCAGATTGGGTTACTAAAACTAAAAAGCAACCTGTGTTTGAAACGTTTTCTAACAAGAAAAAAGAGATTATAAACCCCGTAAATTTAAACGAAGCTTCTAAAGAAGATTTAATGAAAATATACGGTATTGGTGATAAGATATCAGACATCATTCTTAAAGAAAAAAATAAGTTTGGTGCTTTTGCTTCTGTAGACCAATTGGAATTTGTGTGGGGTATTTCACCAGAAATTTTAGAAAGTTGTAAACAACATTTTTTTGTTCCTAAAGATGTTGTAGTCAAAAAAATAAATATTAATAATGCTTCCGTCAAAGAATTAAGTGAGTTTCCTTATTTTAATTATGCTTTTGCTAAACAAATTGTAACCTATAGAAGTATGAACGGAATTTTTCATTCTATTGAAGATTTAGCAAAAATTAACAACTGTCCTTTAGAAAAATTAAAAATAATCGCCTTATATTTGGAATTCTAAAAAAATAGCTCAATTTAAACACATTAGTTACACATTTATGAATTCGAAATACTTCACAGAAGAACATCAATTATTTAGATCTAGTTTTAGAGACTTTTTGCAAAAAGAAGTCATGCCACATATTGAACAATGGGAAAAAACTGGTTCAATTGACCGTTTTATATGGAAAAAATTTGGAGAAATGGGGTTTTTCGGAATAAAATACCCAGAAGTATATGGCGGATTAAATTTAGATTTATTTTACACTGTAATTTTTTTAGAAGAGTTACAAAAAATTAAATCTGCTGGTTTTGCGGCAGCTATGTGGGCACATTCTTACTTGGCAATGACGCATCTAAACGCTGAGGGAGACGAACAAATCAAACAAGCGTATTTAGCACCTAGTATTTCTGGTGATAAAATAGGAGCCTTATGCATAACCGAACCTTTCGGTGGGAGTGATGTAGCAGGAATGCGAACAACGGCATTAAAAAAAGGCGATACGTACGTGATTAATGGTTCTAAAACATTTATTACCAATGGTTTTTATGCTGATTATTATGTTGTTGCTGCAAAAACCAATCCTGAACTTGGTAATAAAGGAATCAGTATTTTCTTAGTTGATGCAAAAGAAACAGGAATAACAGCAACTAAATTAGATAAATTAGGCTGGAAAGCTTCCGATACTGCTGAAATCTCTTTTGATAATGTGGTAATTCCATCTCAAAACTTAATGGGAGAAGAGGGGAAAGGTTTTCCATATATCATGCAGCATTTTGCATTGGAACGCCTAATTATGGCTATTAATGCCCATGCAAGAGCAGAATATGCTATCGATTATACAATTTCTTATATGTCTCAAAGAGAGGCTTTTGGTAAAACAATAAATAAATTTCAAGCGTTACGTCATAAATTAGTAGAACATGCTACTGATGTAGAGCACTGTAAAATATTTAATTATGAGGCAGTCGCTCGTTTGGATCAAGGAGAATATGTGGTAAAAGAGGCTACAATGGCTAAGTTAAAATCTACTAAAGTGGCCGATGAAACCATATATAGTTGCTTGCAAATGCTAGGCGGTTATGGCTATATGGAAGAATATCCATTGGCTCGTTTGTTTAGAGATAGTCGTTTAGGTCCTATTGGTGGTGGAACTTCTGAAATTTTAAAAGAAATTTTATCTAAAATGATTATTGATAATCAAAACTATAAACCAGCAGTTGAATAAATAAAGATTCAATTTGTATAGAAGCTAATCCTGCTGTTTATGCTATCTTTTATTGCTTCTATACAAATTTCTAATAAAAAAAGGAGCTTCCTAATCGGGCGCTCTTTTTTTATAACAAATTATAGTATAAAAACAATAAAAGGATATCCTTTCCATCAGGGCTAAGGTGTATTGCTTTGAAAAGATAAAAAAATAAAAAAAACAATTTGATTTTTAAAATTAATGATTACTTTTGCAGTCTAAATGAAAGGGGGTGCCTAAACTATGTTAATTATTCCAATTAAAGACGGAGAAAATATCGATAAAGCGTTAAAACGTTACAAAAGAAAATTTGATAAAACTGGAACTGTTCGTCAATTAAGAGCGAGACAAGCTTTCCACAAACCGTCAATCGTTAAAAGAGCTGTAATTCAAAAAGCTGCTTACATTCAAAGATTAAAAGATTCTTTAGAGTCTTAATATTTTGAATTCAAAATATAAAACCGTTAGTGAATAAAGTGTAACTTTGTTTCTAACGGTTTTTTTATATGGTGAATAATGTACAAGCATATCGAGATTATCTAGAAAAAGAAAAGAAGTATTCTGTGCTTACTGTAAATGCGTATTTGGCGGATGTTCTTTCATTTCAACAATTTCTAAAAAATCATCATGATTCAATTGTCTTAGAAAAAGTGGTGTATCCTTTGATTCGAAACTGGATTGTTTCTTTAGTGGAAAATGATATTTCAAATCAATCCGTCAATAGAAAAATTTCTTCCTTAAAATCGTTTTACAAATTTCTTCTTAAAATCAAACAAATAGAGGTTAGTCCTCTGTTAAAACATAAATCTTTAAAAACACCTAAGAAAGTTCAAATTCCTTTTTCGGAAAAAGAAATGCAAAATGTTTTTGAATTAAATGAGTTTACAAATGATTTTGAAGGAGTAAGGAATCAATTAATTATTGAACTTTTTTATACAACTGGAATGCGAAGAGCAGAATTAATCAATTTAAAAATAACACAAATTGATTTCTCTAGCCAAACCATAAAAGTCTTAGGGAAAAGAAATAAAGAAAGAATTATTCCTTTGTTGCAATGTACAGCGCAATTGCTAAAAGAATATCTTAAGTTAAGACCTGAGAAAGCAGCATCGTCTTCTGTAGATGTGTTAATTTTGTCTAAAACAGGAAATAAAGTTAGTGAATCATTTGTCTATCGATTAATTAATGATTACTTTAGTAGTGTGTCTCTTAAAGTTAAAAAGAGTCCTCACGTTCTTAGGCACTCCTTCGCAACTCACTTGCTAAATAATGGTGCCGATTTAAATTCAGTTAAAGAATTGTTAGGTCATGCTAGTTTGTCGTCAACACAAATATATACTCATAGTAGCCTCGCAGAGTTAAAAAAAGTGTATCAAGAAGCGCATCCTAGAAACCAAAAATAATTCACTTGTCTAACCTAAGTAATTTTTAAAAAGTATGAAAGTAAATGTTCAGGCAGTTAATTTTAATGTTGACAAAAAACTAGTCAACTTTGTTCAAGAGCGATTAGATAAATTAGAAAAGTATTTTGATAAAGTAATTTCTTCAGAAGTTTATTTAAAACTTGAAAACACAAGTGATAAAGAAAATAAAACAGTAGAGGTGAAAGTACATGTTCCAGGTGAGGAATTTTTAGTAAAAAAAACATGCAAAACCTTTGAGGAAGCGGTTGATCTTTCTGAAGAATCACTGGAAAGAATATTAGTAAAGTATAAGGAAAAAATAAGAGCGCATGCTTAAATAAAAAAAAAGCTAAAAAAAGTTTTGAATAAAAAATAAATTCTATACATTTGCAGTCCGTTAGAAATAGCGGACTTTTTTTATTATAGTTGCCGGTGTAGCTCAGCTGGCTAGAGCAGCTGATTTGTAATCAGCAGGTCGTGGGTTCGAGTCCCTCCATCGGCTCAAAAAAGATAAGTAACTGATAATAAAGAAGGTCTGGGGAGATACTCAAGCGGCCAACGAGGGCAGACTGTAAATCTGCTGGGAAACCTTCGCAGGTTCGAATCCTGCTCTCCCCACTAACATACCTGTTGATGACAAACAAGCCGGTGTAGCTCAGGGGTAGAGTGCTTCCTTGGTAAGGAAGAGGTCACGGGTTCAATTCCCGTCATTGGCTCTGGATATGTTTATAATTTTTGAACACTAATATATAACTAAGATTAAATTATTAAATCATGGCAAAAGGAAATTTTGATCGTTCCAAACCACACTTAAACATTGGTACTATCGGACACGTTGACCACGGAAAAACTACTTTAACAGCTGCAATTACTAAGGTATTAGCTGATGCTGGTTTTTCAGAAGCTAAATCATTCGATCAGATTGATAACGCTCCAGAAGAAAAAGAAAGAGGTATTACAATTAATACATCTCACGTTGAATATGCAACTGCAAACCGTCACTACGCTCACGTTGACTGTCCAGGTCACGCGGATTACGTTAAGAACATGGTTACAGGTGCTGCGCAAATGGATGGTGCTATTCTTGTTGTTGCTGCAACAGATGGTCCTATGCCACAAACTCGTGAGCACATCCTTTTAGGTCGCCAAGTAGGTGTGCCAAGAATGGTTGTTTTCATGAACAAAGTTGATATGGTTGATGATGCTGAGTTGTTAGAGCTTGTTGAAATGGAAATTAGAGATTTATTATCTTTCTATCAATATGATGGTGATAATGGTCCTGTTATCCAAGGTTCTGCTTTAGGAGCTTTAAATGGTGAGCCAAAATGGGTTGATACAGTTTTAGCTTTAATGGAAGCTGTTGATAACTGGATTGAATTACCTGCTCGTGATGTTGATAAGCCTTTCTTAATGCCTGTTGAGGATGTATTTACAATTACTGGTCGTGGAACTGTTGCTACAGGTCGTATCGAAACTGGTATTGCTAATACTGGAGATCCAGTAGAAATCGTTGGTATGGGTGCTGAGAAATTAACTTCAACTATTACTGGTATTGAAATGTTCCGTCAAATCCTTGATAGAGGTGAAGCTGGAGATAATGCAGGTATCTTATTAAGAGGTATTGCTAAAGAAGATATCAAAAGAGGTATGGTTATCGTTAAACCAGGATCTGTTAAGCCGCACGCTCACTTTAAAGCAGAGGTTTATATCTTGAAAAAAGAAGAAGGTGGACGTCACACTCCATTCCATAATAATTACCGTCCTCAGTTCTATGTACGTACAACTGACGTTACAGGTACTATTACTTTACCAGCTGGTGTAGAGATGGTTATGCCAGGTGATAACTTAACTATTGAAGTTAAATTATTAAGTGCTATTGCATTATCTGTTGGATTACGTTTCGCAGTTCGTGAAGGTGGTAGAACAGTTGGTGCTGGTCAGGTAACTGAAATCTTAGACTAATTTTAAGTCTATAAAATAAATAAAAGCCAGTTGATTTTTCAACTGGCTTATAATAAACGGGCGTAGTACAAGGGCTAGTATAGTGGTCTCCAAAACCATTGATGGGGGTTCGAATCCCTCCGCCCGTGCAAATCATATAAAGTAATGGCAAAATTTGTTAACTATATTTCAGAAGCATTTCAAGAATTGAAATCTAACGTAACGTGGCCTGAATGGGCTGAAGTACAACGTCTAACTATTATTGTTGCTTTGTTTTCAGTGATTTTTGCGCTTTTGACTTTTGGTGTAGATCAATTGTTTGTTAAAGCTCTAGAGGGCTTTCATAACTTGCTAAGATAAGATCATGGCGGATAATAATGTAAAAAAATGGTATGTTGTTAGAGCGGTAAGTGGTCAGGAAAATAAAGTGAAAGCTTATATTGAATCTGAAACACTACGTTTGGGTATGTCTGACTATGTTTCTCAAGTTTTAGTTCCAACCGAAAAGGTGGTGCAAGTAAGAGACGGGAAAAAAATAGCTAAGGAAAAAGTTTATTTTCCTGGGTATATTATGATTGAAGCTAATCTTACTGGTGAAGTTCCGCATATAATTAAATCTATTCCAGGAGTAATCGGTTTTTTAGGTGAAACTAAAGGAGGAGAGCCTGTGCCATTAAGAATGTCTGAGGTGAATAGAATGTTAGGTAAAGTGGATGAGTTATCTGTTAAAGTGGATAATGTATCTATTCCTTTTTCTGTTGGAGAAACGGTTAAAGTTATTGATGGTCCATTTAATGGTTTTAATGGAGCAATTGAAAAAGTTAATGAAGAAAAGCGTAAACTTGAAGTTATGGTGAAAATTTTTGGAAGAAAAACACCATTAGAGTTGAGTTTTATGCAAGTTGAAAAAGTATAATCAGTTACATATATAAATCACATCAATCGCTTCCAATTGATAGATGTGCTAAATTTTTTTAAAAATGGCAAAAGAAGTTAGTAAAGTAGTTAAACTACAAGTTAAGGGAGGTGCTGCGAATCCATCGCCACCGGTTGGACCTGCTTTGGGGGCTGCTGGGGTTAACATCATGGAGTTTTGTAAGCAATTTAATGCTAGAACTCAAGATAAACCTGGCAAAGTTTTACCAGTACAAATTACTGTGTATAAAGACAAGTCTTTCGATTTTGTTGTAAAAACGCCACCTGCTGCAATTCAAATTTTAGAAGCAGCAAAAGTTAAGTCTGGTTCAGGTGAACCGAATCGTAAAAAAGTAGCTAGTGTTACTTGGGATCAAATCAGAACTATCGCTGAAGACAAAATGCCTGATCTTAATGCTTTTACAATTGAAAAAGCAATGAGTATGGTTGCAGGAACAGCTAGATCTATGGGTATAACAGTATCAGGAAACGCTCCTTTTTAATCGTTAAATTGAATTAGACATGGCAAAATTGACAAAAAAGCAAAAAGAGGCTGCTTCAAAAATTGAAAAGAACAAACAATATACTTTAAAAGATGCAGCTGCATTAATTAAAGTAGTTTCTTCTGCAAAATTTGATGAGTCTGTGGATATAGCTGTTCGTTTAGGAGTTGATCCTAGAAAAGCGAACCAAATGGTAAGAGGTGTTGTAACTTTACCTCACGGAACAGGAAAAGATGTTCGTGTGTTAGCTTTAGTTACACCTGATAAAGAAGAAGAAGCTAAAGCTGCTGGTGCTGACCACGTAGGTTTAGATGATTATCTTCAAAAAATTAAAGACGGTTGGACAGATGTTGACGTAATCATCACAATGCCTGCTGTAATGGGTAAATTAGGACCTTTAGGTCGTGTATTAGGACCAAGAGGTTTAATGCCAAACCCAAAAACAGGTACAGTAACTATGGATGTTGCTAAAGCTGTTCAAGAAGTTAAAGCTGGTAAAATCGATTTTAAAGTTGATAAAACTGGTATTGTGCACGCTGGAATAGGTAAAGTATCTTTCGATGCTGATAAAATCTATGACAATGCTCACGAAATTATTCAAACATTAATCAAATTAAAACCAACTGCAGCTAAAGGTACTTATATTAAGTCTATTCACTTATCAAGTACAATGAGTCCTGCTATTGCTTTAGATCCTAAGGCAGTATAATTTGGTAGTTAAAAATTTTTAGTATGACTAGAGAAGAAAAATCAATCGCTATTGAAGATTTAACTGCAAAGTTAGCGGGAGTAAATGTTATTTATTTAGCAGATACTTCAGGACTAGATGCAGATTCTACTTCAAACTTAAGAAGAGCTTGTTTTAAAGCTGGTATCAAATTAGAGGTGGTTAAAAATACATTGCTTGAAAAAGCTATGGAAGCTTCTGATACTGATTTTGGTGATTTACCATCAGTTTTAAAAGGAAATACTTCTGTAATGATTTCAGATGTTGCTAATGCTCCTGCGAAAATTATCAAAGAATTTCGTAAGAAAGGTAGCAAGCCAATTTTAAAAGGGGCTTACATTACTGAGGACATTTATATTGGTGATGATAACCTTGATAAATTAGCTTCTATTAAATCTAGAGCTGAAGTTATCGGTGAAATTATCGGTTTATTACAATCACCAGCTCAAAGAGTTATTGCTGCTCTTCAAAACCAAGAAGGAAAAGAAGATTCGGCAGAATAAAAAAGAACGCGCTTTAATAAATTATAATTTTTACAAAACATTTTAAAAGATAGAAAAATGGCAGATTTGAAACAATTCGCAGAACAATTAGTTAATTTAACTGTTAAAGAAGTTAATGAACTAGCAACAATATTAAAAGATGAGTATGGTATCGAGCCAGCTGCTGCTGCAGTTGTAGTTTCTGGAGGAGGAGACGGTGCTGGTGCTGCTGCTGAGCAAACAGAATTTACAGTAGTATTAAAAGATGCTGGTGCTTCTAAATTAGCTGTTGTAAAAGCAGTAAAAGAATTAACTGGTTTAGGTCTTAAAGAAGCTAAAGATATGGTAGATGCTGCTCCTGCTAACGTTAAAGAAGGAGTTTCTAAAGATGAGGCTGAAGGTCTTAAGAAAGCTTTAGAAGAAGCTGGTGCTGTAGTTGAGCTTAAATAAGTTAAACTTAAGTGAAAAACCAGGTTTAGGCCTTGAGATTTAATCTCAAAGGCCTAAACCATTTTTCGTATAAGAAAATTAAGTTTTTAATTTTCACAAAATAAAAAAATGTAATCCTTACGAAGAAAGAAAATAGACTATCTTTCCTGGTTTATTTTTAAAGATGTATCGATTATTTAAAAAGGAAGTATTAATAAATTAGTGTTTTACACAAAAAGATTACTTTTTTTAAATCAAAATTTTGTCCATAGATGATAACTAATCAGACTGAAAGATTAAATTTTGCTTCTACAAAGAACATACCTAATTATCCAGATTTTTTGGATATTCAGGTAAAATCTTTTAAGGATTTTTTCCAATTGGAAACAAAATCTGATGAAAGAGGCAACGAAGGTCTTTATAACACCTTCATGGAAAATTTCCCAATCACGGATACGAGAAATCAATTCGTTTTAGAGTTTCTAGATTACTTTATTGACCCACCAAGATATACAATTGAAGAATGTATTGACAGAGGTTTAACATATAGTGTGCCTTTAAAAGCAAGGCTTAAATTATATTGTACAGATCCTGAGCATGAGGATTTTGAGACAATTGTACAAGATGTTTATTTGGGAACCATACCTTATATGACGCCTAGTGGTACTTTCGTAATCAATGGAGCAGAGCGAGTAGTTGTATCTCAATTACATCGTTCACCAGGGGTTTTCTTTGGACAATCCTTCCATGCGAATGGAACTAAATTATATTCTGCAAGAATTATTCCTTTTAAAGGATCTTGGATAGAATTTGCAACAGATATCAATAGTGTAATGTACGCTTACATTGATAGAAAGAAAAAACTACCTGTAACTACTTTATTCAGAGCTATCGGATTTGAAAGAGATAAAGATATCTTAGAGATTTTTGATTTAGCTGAAGAAATTAAAGTGTCTAAAACTGGTATTAAAAAATATATTGGAAGAAAACTTGCTGCACGTGTTTTAAATACTTGGCATGAAGACTTCGTAGATGAGGATACTGGAGAAGTTGTATCAATTGAGAGAAATGAAATTATTTTAGATCGTGATACAATCTTAGATAAAGATAATGTTGAAGAAATTATTGATGCAGATGTTAAAGCGATTCTTTTACACAAAGAAGACAATAATGCTGCTGATTATACAATTATTCACAATACATTACAAAAAGACCCAACAAACTCTGAAAAAGAAGCTGTTGAACATATTTATAGACAATTACGTAACGCTGAACCACCTGATGAAGAAACGGCTCGCGGTATTATAGATAAATTATTCTTCTCTGATCAACGTTATAATTTAGGTGAAGTTGGTCGTTATAGAATGAACAAAAAATTGCAGTTAGATATTCCTATGGAGAAGCAAGTCTTAACCAAAGAGGATATCATAACTATTGTTAAATATTTGATTGAGTTGATCAACTCTAAAGCAGAGATTGATGATATTGATCACTTATCTAACAGACGTGTAAGAACAGTTGGAGAACAATTGTCTTCACAATTTGGTGTTGGACTTGCTCGTATGGCAAGAACCATTAGAGAGAGAATGAATGTTAGAGATAATGAGGTGTTTACACCAATAGATTTGATTAATGCAAAAACATTATCTTCAGTAATCAATTCTTTCTTTGGAACCAATCAGTTATCTCAATTTATGGATCAAACGAATCCTTTAGCTGAGATTACACACAAGCGTCGTTTATCTGCTCTTGGACCTGGTGGTTTATCTAGAGAAAGAGCTGGTTTCGAGGTTCGTGATGTTCACTATACGCATTATGGACGTTTATGTCCAATTGAAACTCCTGAAGGTCCAAACATTGGTTTGATTTCTTCTCTTGGAGTGTATGCTAAAGTAAACGGAATGGGATTCATTGAAACTCCTTATCGTCCAGTTACGGATGGTGTGGTTGATTTAGAATCAGAACCAATTTATTTAAGTGCAGAAGAAGAAGAAGGAAAAATGATTGCGCAAGCAAACATTGAAATGGATAATGCTGGTAAAATTACAGCTGAGAAAGTTATTGCTCGTGAAGAAGGTGACTTCCCAGTTGTTGAACCAAATGTAGTTCACTATACAGACGTTGCACCAAATCAAATTGCTTCCATCTCGGCTTCATTAATTCCTTTCTTAGAGCATGATGACGCGAACCGTGCTTTGATGGGATCAAACATGATGCGTCAGGCTGTTCCTTTGTTAAGACCAGAATCGCCAATCGTGGGTACTGGTTTAGAAAGACAAGTGGCGTCTGATTCTCGTGTACTTATTAATGCTGAAGGTGATGGTGTCGTTACTTATGTAGACGCAAATAAAATTACAATCAAGTACGATAGAACGGAAGAAGAAAGAATGGTAAGTTTTGAAGAAGATGAAAAAACATACCAATTAATTAAATTTAGAAAAACGAACCAAAGTACTTCAATCAACTTAAAACCAATCGTTAGAAAAGGAGATAAAGTTGCTAAAGGACAAGTACTTTGTGAAGGATATGCAACACAAAATGGAGAGTTAGCTTTAGGTAGAAACTTAAAAGTAGCCTTCATGCCTTGGAAAGGTTATAACTTCGAGGATGCGATTGTAATTTCTGAAAAAGTTGTTCGTGATGATATTTTTACTTCTATTCATATTGATGATTATTCGTTAGAAGTTCGTGATACGAAATTAGGTAATGAAGAATTAACAAATGACATTCCAAACGTTTCTGAAGAAGCTACTAAAGACCTAGATGAAAACGGAATGATTCGTATTGGTGCAGAAGTAAAACCTGGTGATATTCTTATCGGGAAAATCACTCCAAAAGGGGAATCTGATCCAACACCAGAAGAAAAATTATTACGTGCTATCTTTGGTGATAAAGCAGGTGATGTAAAAGACGCTTCGTTAAAAGCTTCTCCATCATTACATGGTGTTGTTTTAGACAAAAAGTTATTTGCTAAAGCAGTTAAAGATAAACGTAAACGTTCAAAAGATAAAGAAGATATCGATAAGCTTGACATCGAGTTTGAAGTTAAATTCAATGACTTAAAAGATAAGTTAATCGAAAAATTATTTGTTATCATTGATGGAAAAACATCTCAAGGAGTAATGAATGATTTAGGTGAAGAAGTATTACCAAAGGGTAAGAAATTCACGAAGAAAATGTTACAATCAGTTGATGATTTCGCTCATTTGACTAAAGGACAATGGACGACTGATGATGCAACAAATAAGATGGTAAATGACTTAGTTCATAACTATAAAATTAAGTTGAATGACTTACAAGGTTGGTTAAGAAGAGAGAAGTTTACAATCACTGTTGGAGATGAGTTACCAGCTGGAATTTTGAAATTAGCTAAAGTATACATCGCTAAAAAACGTAAGTTAAAAGTAGGTGATAAAATGGCGGGTCGTCACGGTAACAAAGGTATTGTTGCTAGAATTGTACGTCATGAAGATATGCCTTTCTTAGAAGATGGAACACCAGTTGATATCGTATTGAACCCACTTGGGGTACCATCACGTATGAACATTGGTCAGATTTATGAAACCGTATTAGGATGGGCTGGAATGAACTTAGGAAGAAAGTTCGCTACTCCTATTTTTGACGGAGCTTCTTTAGATCAAATCAATGCTTTAACTGATGAAGCTGGAATTCCAAGATTCGGTCATACCTATTTATATGATGGTGGTACCGGAGAGCGTTTCCATCAGCCAGCAACAGTGGGTGTAATTTACATGTTGAAATTAGGACACATGGTAGATGATAAAATGCACGCACGTTCTATTGGTCCATACTCTTTAATTACGCAACAACCATTAGGAGGTAAAGCTCAGTTCGGAGGTCAGCGTTTTGGAGAAATGGAGGTTTGGGCACTTGAAGCATATGGAGCATCAAGTACTTTAAGAGAAATATTGACGGTTAAATCTGATGATGTAATCGGTAGAGCTAAAACTTACGAGTCAATCGTAAAAGGAGAAACAATGCCAGAACCAGGATTACCTGAATCATTCAATGTATTAATGCATGAATTGAAAGGTCTTGGTTTAGACATCAGATTAGAAGAATAAATAAAGCAGTAACAGTCTCAGTCGCAGTAATCAGTTTTGCGACTGAATACTGAGACTGTTTCCCTTAATTGGGACTGTATCACTGAACAAAAAGTTTTTTACAAAAAATCGATAGTAATCAGATCATGACAAGATTAAAAGATAAAAACACCGTTAAAAGATTTAACAGAATTACGATAGGATTGGCTTCACCAGAATCTATTTTGGCAGAGTCAAGAGGTGAGGTTTTAAAACCAGAAACTATTAACTATCGTACGCACAAACCTGAAAGAGATGGTCTTTTCTGTGAAAGAATTTTCGGACCAGTAAAGGATTATGAATGTGCCTGCGGAAAATATAAAAGAATCCGTTATAAAGGGATTGTTTGTGACCGTTGTGGTGTTGAAGTAACAGAAAAGAAAGTTCGTAGAGATAGAGTAGGTCACATTAATTTAGTTGTGCCTATTGCTCACATTTGGTATTTCCGTTCGTTACCAAACAAAATTGGTTACATTTTAGGATTACCTTCTAAGAAATTAGATATGATTATTTACTACGAAAGATACGTAGTAATTCAACCAGGTATTGCTAAAGGGCCAGAAGGTGAAACTTTAAATAAATTAGATTTCTTAACAGAAGAAGAGTATTTGAATATTTTAGATACCCTTCCAATGGAAAATCAATATTTAGATGATACAGATCCAAATAAATTCATCGCTAAAATGGGTGCTGAATGTATTATGGATTTATTATCAAGAATTGATTTAGATTCTTTGTCGTTTGAATTGCGTCACGCAGCAAACACTGAGACGTCTAAACAACGTAAAACGGAGGCTTTAAAACGTTTAAATATCGTTGAGTCTTTCCGTGAAGCTAACTTAAACAGAGAGAATCTTCCAGAATGGATGATCTTAAAAGTAATTCCAGTTATTCCACCAGAATTACGTCCGTTAGTGCCACTAGATGGAGGTCGTTTCGCAACTTCAGATTTAAATGATTTATACAGAAGAGTAATCATCCGTAACAATCGTTTGAAAAGATTAGTTGAAATTAAAGCTCCAGAAGTTATTTTACGTAACGAAAAACGTATGCTTCAAGAAGCGGTAGATTCGTTATTTGATAATACTAGAAAAGCTTCTGCTGTTAAGACAGAATCAAACAGACCTTTAAAATCATTATCGGATTCCTTAAAAGGTAAACAAGGTCGTTTCCGTCAAAACTTATTAGGTAAACGTGTGGATTATTCAGCTCGTTCTGTAATTGTTGTAGGACCTGAATTGAAAATGTATGAGTGTGGTTTGCCAAAAGATATGGCTGCAGAATTATACAAACCTTTCGTGATTCGTAAATTAATTGAAAGAGGTATTGTTAAAACTGTAAAATCAGCTAAGAAAATTATTGATAAAAAAGAGCCAGTAGTATGGGATATCTTAGAAAATGTAATCAAAGGACATCCAGTACTATTGAACCGTGCTCCTACGCTTCACCGTTTAGGTATTCAGGCTTTCCAACCAAAATTGATCGAAGGGAAAGCAATCCAGTTACACCCATTAACGTGTACTGCATTTAATGCCGATTTCGATGGTGACCAGATGGCTGTTCACTTACCTTTAGGACCAGAAGCGATTTTAGAAGCACAATTATTAATGTTAGCTTCTCATAATATCTTGAACCCTGCGAATGGAGCACCTATTACAGTACCTTCTCAGGACATGGTTCTTGGTTTATATTATATGACAAAAGAGCGTTTATCTACTCCAGATTTAAAAATCAAAGGAGAAGGTTTAACTTTTTATTCAGCTGAAGAGGTAAATATCGCAATTAACGAAGGTAAATTAGACTTAAATGCTCGCATAAAAGTAAGAGCAAAAGATTTCAATGAAAATGGAGAATTAGTTTATAAAATAATTCAAACTACTGCAGGTAGAGTTTTATTTAATGAGGTAGTTCCTGAAAAAGCTGGTTATATTAATGAAGTCTTGACTAAAAAATCCTTACGTGATATCATTGGTAAAATCTTAGGAGTAACAGATGTACCTACAACTGCTGCTTTCTTAGATGATATGAAAAATATGGGTTATAAATTCGCTTTCCAAGGTGGTTTATCATTCAGTTTAGGGGATATTATTATTCCTGAAAAGAAACAAGATTTAATTGCAGATGCAAATGAACAAGTTGAAGCAATTACAATGAATTATAACATGGGTCTTATTACGAATAATGAGCGTTATAATCAGGTAATTGACGTTTGGACATCTACTAATGCATTGTTAACTGAATTAGCAATGAAAAACATTAGAGAAGACCAACAAGGATTCAACTCGGTATATATGATGCTTGATTCTGGAGCGAGGGGTTCTAAAGAGCAAATTCGTCAGTTAACTGGTATGCGTGGTTTGATGGCTAAGCCTAAAAAATCAACTGCTGGAGGTGGTGAAATTATCGAAAATCCTATTCTTTCTAACTTTAAAGAAGGACTATCAATCTTAGAATACTTTATCTCAACTCACGGTGCTCGTAAAGGTCTTGCGGATACCGCTCTTAAAACTGCCGATGCAGGATACTTAACAAGAAGATTACATGACGTATCTCAAGATGTTATTGTGAACTCTGTAGATTGTGGTACTTTAAGAGGAATTGAGGTTACAGCATTAAAGAAAAATGAAGAAATTGTTGAGTCTTTAGGAGAAAGAATTTTAGGTCGTGTAGCTTTACACGATGTAATCAATCCTTTAACTTCTGAAGTATTAGTTCCAGCTGGTGAACAAATTACAGAAGCGTTAGTTAAGAAAATTGAGAACTCTCCTTTAGAAAGAATTGAAGTGCGTTCTCCATTAACTTGTGAAGCTGAAAAAGGAATTTGCGCTAAATGTTACGGAAGAAACTTAGCAACTGGTAAAATGACTCAAAAAGGAGAAGCTGTTGGGGTTATTGCTGCACAGTCAATTGGTGAGCCGGGTACACAGTTAACACTTCGTACGTTCCACGTTGGAGGGGTTGCTGGAGGTTTGTCTGAAGAGTCAAGTATTGTAACTAAATTTGCAGGTCGTTTAGAAATTGAAGATTTAAAAACAGTTATCGGAGAAGATGCTGAAGGAAATTCAGTGGATATTGTAATTTCTCGTTCTACAGAGTTAAAATTAGTAGATGTAACTACTGGTATCGTTTTAAATACTCATAATATTCCTTATGGTTCTAGTATTTTCGTAAAAGACGGTGAAACTGTTGAAAAAGGAACTACAATCTGTAAATGGGATCCATATAATGGAGTTATTATTTCTGAATTTACGGGTAAAGTAGAATATGAAGATATCAAACAAGGGGATTCGTTTGTAGTTGAAATTGACGAGCAAACAGGTTTCCAAGAAAAAGTAATTTCTGAATCTCGTAATAAAAAATTAATCCCAACTTTACATATCTATGGTAAAGATGGTGAGTTAATTCGTTCATACAACTTACCAGTAGGGGCGCACTTAATGGTTGATGATGGAGAGAAAATTAAAGCGGGTAAAATTTTAGTAAAAATTCCTCGTCGTTCCTCTAAAGCAGGAGATATTACAGGAGGTTTACCTAGAATTACAGAGCTTTTAGAAGCGCGTAATCCTTCTAACCCAGCTGTAGTTTCTGAAATTGACGGAGTTGTTACTTTTGGTAAAATTAAGAGAGGAAACAGAGAGATTGCAATTGAATCTAAATTTGGTGAAGTAAAGAAATATTTAGTAAAACTTTCGAACCAAATCTTAGTTCAAGAGAATGACTATGTGAAAGCGGGAATGCCTCTTTCTGATGGTGCAATTACACCAGAAGATATCTTAAGAATTAAAGGCCCATCTGCTGTACAACAGTACTTGGTAAATGAAATTCAAGAAGTATACCGTTTACAAGGGGTAAAAATTAATGACAAACACTTTGAGGTAGTTATTCGTCAAATGATGCGTAAAGTAAGAATTGAAGATGCTGGGGATACTTTATTCCTAGAAGATCAATTGGCTCACACAAGCGACTTTATCGTTGAGAATGACAAATTATACGGAATGAAAGTGGTTGAAGATGCTGGAGATTCTCAAAATCTTAAAGCAGGTCAAATCATTACTCCTCGTCAGTTACGTGATGAAAACTCTTTATTAAAACGTGAAGATAAAAACTTAGTTGTAGCTAGAGATATTATTACAGCAACGGCTACTCCAGTTCTTCAAGGTATTACAAGAGCTTCGTTACAAACGAAATCATTTATCTCTGCGGCATCGTTCCAAGAAACGACTAAAGTGTTAAATGAAGCAGCGGTAGCTGGTAAAATCGATACCTTAGAAGGCTTGAAAGAAAATGTAATTGTAGGTCATAGAATTCCTGCAGGTACAGGTATGAGAGAATACGATAATACAATCGTAGGTTCTAAAGAAGAATATAATGAATTAATGGCTGCTAAAGAAGAATTTAATTATTAATAAGTAGCGGTTCATTAAGACTAAGTATAACCAAAAACCTAACAGATTTTTCTGTTAGGTTTTTTTAAATTAGCATTTATGGAAAATAATAACCAACAAGGTCAAATTAATATCGAGTTAGATGAAAAAACAGCAGAAGGAATTTATTCTAATCTAGCGATTATCAATCATTCTAACAGTGAATTTGTGGTCGATTTCATTGCAATTATGCCAGGTGTACCCAAAGCAAAAGTAAAATCGCGTATTGTTTTAACACCACAGCATGCCAAAAGATTATTAAAAGCGATGGCTGAAAACATTCAACGTTTTGAAGCGGCTCATGGCAAAATTGAAGAAGGTGAACAAACTCAAGTTCCTTTAAATTTTGGACCAACAGGTCAAGCATAAATAATAAAAAAACCATTTAGGTCGAATCCAGCTAAATGGTTTTATTTTTTACTTTAAAAATCGAATTTCTATATTTATGAATATTGTTGCAATTGAGAAAGATCAGCTATCAATCGTGAAAGATTTAGCCTATGCCATTTGGCCTGTTGCTTATGCTGAAATTTTAAGCCAAGAACAGTTAGAATACATGCTTTCTATGTTTTATTCTGAAGAAGCTTTAGCAGCACAATTAGAAAAAGGGCATGTTTTTTACTTGGTGCAAAACAACTCGGGCGATTATTTAGGATTTGTTTCCTACGAATTAAATTGTGAACCAGATAAAACTAAAATTCATAAAATATATGTATTACCTGAAACACAAGGTTTAGGTTTAGGAAAATTATTGTTTGAAAAGGTAAAAGAAGAAGCTTTAAAAGCAAACCAAAAAGCAATTTTCTTAAACGTAAACAAATACAATCAAGCGAAGTTTTTTTATGAAAAACTAGGTTTAAAAATTGTTAAAGAAGAAGTTATCGATATAGGTCGTAATTACGTAATGGACGATTATGTAATGGAATTGGCTCTTTAATGTTTTACCTGTTTCGGTCTCTATAATTTCTTTTTCCTGTAAACTTACTTTTGTTACTTGGTAAGCTGGCTTCTTCGGTCTTGCTAGAAGGCTCAATTAATTGATTCAAATCTTTAATTTCTGTATCGGATAATAAACGGTATTTCCCAACAGGAACATCCAAAGCAATATTTATAATTCGGGTGCGTTTCAATGCAACTACTTCATAGTCTAAGTAGTCACACATTCTACGAATTTGTCGATTCAATCCTTGGGTCAAAACAATTCTGAAAATGGTTTTACTCACTTGTTCTACTTTACATTTGCGTGTAATAGTATCCAAAATAGGAATTCCATTACTCATGCGTTGAATAAAACGTTCTGTTATTGGTTTGTTTACTGTTACAATATATTCTTTTTCGTGATTGTTTCTAGCACGTAAAATCTTATTTACAATATCTCCATCATTCGTAAGGAAAATTAAACCTTCACTGGCTTTATCTAAACGACCAATTGGAAAAATACGCTCTGGATAGTTGATGTAATCGATAATATTATCTTTTACTTCTAAATTGGTAGTGCATTCAATTCCAGGAGGTTTGTTAAATGCTAAATAGATTTTAGCTTCTTTTTTCTCCTGAATCAATTGTCCATTTACTCGAACTTCGTCATTCACACCCACTTTGGTTCCCATTTCAGGAACTTGTCCGTTAATCGTTACACGACCTTGTTCAATGAGTCGATCCGCTTCTCTACGCGAACAAAAACCAGATTCTGATAAAAACTTATTAACGCGAATTAAATTTCCTTCTTCCATATAGCAAAGATAAGTTTTTTACCCGTTAAAGGATAGAAATTAACGGGTGTAAGAAGTATATTTTTAGTTATTTGAAGCACTACATCATTGCTTTTACAGAAAACTGTCCCGCTATTCGCTATATCTTTTTTATTTTCCTTCGCTTTTAAAAACATATAGGTCTTTAAAATAAAAAAGGATGTCGCTGCTATCGGGGCTAAAATAGACATTGTTTTCTTCTAAGAAGATAAAATAAAAAACTCCCGAAAATACATTTCGAGAGTTGTAATTTATAAGGGAAAAATGAAATTATATTTTTGAGAATAATTGTTCCATTTCTTCTTTTACTTCGTCAGCTAGCACATTGTCAATTAAAATTCTACCACTGTGCTCATCGGTAATGATTTTTTTACGACCTGCAATCTCCATTTGAGTTTGTGGTGGAATTGTAAAGAAAGAACCAGCAGAAGCACCTCTTTCAATAGAAACTACTGCTAAACCATTACGAACACTATTTCTAATGCGGTTGTATGCGCTTAATAAACGCTCTTCAATTTGAGATTGATATTCTGAAGATTTCTCTAGTAAAAAGTTTTCTTCTTTTTCAGTCTCAGACATAATATCGCTTAATTCCGATTTTTTATGTTTCAAATGCTGTTGTTTCGCATCTAATTTTTCTTTAGACTGCGCTAATACTTCTTTTTTATGTTCAATAGAAGCTTTCATCTCTTTAATGTGCTTCTCTGCTAATTGAATTTCTAATTCTTGATATTCCACTTCTTTTGTTAAAGAGTTGAATTCTCTATTATTACGAACATTCTTTTGTTGCTCTAAATATTTCTTGATATTAGCTTTGTGGTCATCGATGGCATTTTTCTTCTCCTTAATTTGCACATCAATAGTTTCTAAATCTGATTTTAATTTATCTAAACGAGTAGTTAGACCGGCAACTTCGTCTTCTAAATCTTCCACTTCAAGAGGAAGTTCACCTCTTACATTACGTATTTCATCAATCTTTGAGTCAACTAGCTGTAAAGCATAAAGTGCTCTTAATTTATCTTCTACGCTAAGTTCTTTTTTGTTTGCCATATTAAAAGTATTGAACAGGATTTGTATTTTCTTCTGATAAAACGACTGCAAAATTAGTGATTTTTTCTTTAAGATAATCAACAATATAATTTTTTGTGTATCTTTCACTCTCAAAATGACCAATATCTGCTAAAAGGAGCTTTCCTTCCGCTTCATAAAACTGATGGTATTTCAAATCTGCAGTGATAAAAGCATCTGCTCCAGCTTGTAAGGCAGCTTTAATAGCAAAACTACCAGAACCTCCTAAAACAGCTACTTTTTTTATTTTTTTATACGTAAAAGCACTGTGACGAATGCCTCCACATTGCATTTTTTCTTTTACATGTTGTAAGAAATCTATTTCTGATTGCGCTTCTTTTAATTCTCCAATCATACCTAAACCAATATTTTGATGTTTATTGGTTAAACCATATATCTCATAAGCAACTTCTTCGTAAACATGATTTTTAAATAAAGCGGCTAGAATTTTCGATTCTAAGTGTTTTTCAAAGGTAACTTCAATTTTAATTTCGGTACTTTCAACGAACTCAAATCGTTCCCCAATTTCAGGGTTGCTGTTTTCATTGCCAAGATAGGTTCCAGTGCCCTGACTGTTAAAACTACAATCTTCATAATTGCCTATTTTTCCTGCTCCAGCCTCAAATAATGCATTTCGCAGTGCAATGGCATTTTCAGGAATGGTATAGGTGACTAATTTTTTGATGAAATTTTCTTTGGGAATTAAAATCTTTGTGTTTTCTAAACCCAACGCATTACTAAAAATTTTATTGACGCCTAATTGGTGATTGTCTAAAGCGGTATGAATAGCATAAATAGCAATGTCATTTTTGATGGCTTTAATTACAGCTCTTTCGACATAATTTTTGCCTGTGATTTTCTTTAAACCTGAAAATAAAATAGGATGGAAGCACACCACTAAATTGCACTTTTTTGAAATAGCTTCATCAATAACTGCTTCTAATGCATCATGACACACTAAAATACCATTAATTTCTGTATTTTGATTTCCAACTAATAAACCAACGTTGTCAAAATCTTCTGCATACGCTAACGGAGCTAGTTCTTCAAGAGTTGCAATTATTTCAAAAAGTTTCATGTACAAATATTTATTTCAAAGATAAAAAAATGCTACTTTCGTACTATGATTTTTTTAAGAAAAGTATTATTTCCTCTTGCAATTGTATACTGGATTATTACATTTATTCGAAATATTTTTTACGATTTAGGGATTTTTAAAAGCCAGTCTTATGCAGTACCTGTAATAGGTGTTGGTAATTTAAGTGTTGGCGGAACTGGTAAAACTCCTCAAATTGAATATTTAATCCGATTGTTGCGCGATTATAAAATTGCCACTTTAAGTAGAGGTTATAAAAGGGAATCTAAAGGTTATATTTTAGCAGATGAATCCGTTTCCGCAAAAGAAATAGGAGACGAACCTTTTCAATTTTTTTCAAAATTTCCTGATGTTTTAGTAGCTGTTGATGCCGACCGGAGAAATGGAATTAGTCAATTACTAACGCATAATCCAGATGTAATTTTATTAGACGATGCGTTTCAACATCGAAAAGTAAAAGCAGGTTTCTATATTTTATTAACCGCTTATAACGACTTGTTTAGTGATGATTATATTTTGCCTTTTGGAAACTTAAGAGAACCCGAAATGGGCAAAAAAAGAGCAAACCTGATAATTGTCACCAAATGTCCTGAAGATTTATCGGAAATTGCGCAGGTAAAAATAAGGCAACAATTAATAGCGAAAGATATACCAGTGTATTTTAGTACGATTGTATATGATGATTATTTGTATGGTGAAAGAGATCAAATTGAGGTAAAAGCGTTTGAGGAAAGTATCTTACTTTTGGCAGGTATTGCAAAACCGGAATTGTTTTTCGAGCATTTAAAAAAGGAAAAGGATACAGTTATGACTTTTCCAGATCATCATAATTTTACAGAAGAGGATATTCAGAAAATTTTGAAAATGGCCCAAGATAGAAAAATAGTAACAACTGAAAAAGATTATGTGCGTTTGAAAGGTAAACTACCAGCACATCAATTGTATTATTTACCTATCCAAAGCAAAATAATAAACGATGCCTTAGGATTTAATTCTAAAATTTTAAATTATGTGGGAAAAAATTCAAGAAACAGTTAATTACCTCATTGAGAAAACTAATTTTAAACCAGAATATGGAATTGTTTTAGGTTCGGGTTTAGGTGGTTTTGCAGATGACATTCAAATTTTACATACTATTTCGTATACAGAAATACCGAATTTCCCGATTTCCACGGTACAAGGACATAAGGGTGCCTTGTTGTTTGGTTTAATTGGTGATAAAAAAGTCTTGGCCATGCAAGGACGTTTTCACTATTATGAAGGCTATGATATGAAGCAAGTGACTTTTCCCATTCGTGTAATGAAACAATTGGGAATTGAAAAGTTAATTGTTTCCAATGCTTCTGGAGGTGTAAATCCTACTTTTAAAGTGGGAGATATTATGCTGATAAAAGATCATATTAATATGATGCCAGAACATCCTTTGAGAGGACATAATGAGGAACGTTTTGGACCCCGTTTTGTAAATATGAGTGAACCCTATTCTAAAGCAATGTTGGCTAAATTAAAGGCAATTGCAACGACCATGCAAGTTGAAGTTCAAGAAGGCGTTTATTTAGCATTGCAAGGGCCTACGTTTGAAACTTTAGCGGAATATAAAATGGTTCAAAATATGGGAGCAGATTGTGTAGGTATGTCTACAGTTCCTGAGGTTATTGTGGCCAAACACATGAATATGGATTGTTTAGGGATTTCAGTGATTACCGATATGGGTAATGAAGAAAATATCGAAGAAGTGAACCATGAAGAAGTATTAGAAGCTGCAAAAAAGGCAGAACCGCATGTTAGAAATCTAATTAAAAGTTTTATTCTTCAGTTTTAGTTAAAAAACGGAATAAGATTTCGTAAAATTCTTCAGGAACGAATGGTTTCATGATTACTTCGTCCATACCATAGGACAACAACATTTCTCTGTTTTCATTCAATGAAATGGCGGTAAGCGCTATAATAGGTATGGTAGGATTAAATTTTCTGATTTCTAAGGTTGCTTCAGTACCATTTATTCCTGGTAAATGTACATCCATCAAGACTAAATCATAGTCGTTTTCTTTTAGATGCTCAATGGCTTCTTCACCATTGTCAATTGTATGAGAAGGAATGCCTTTTTGTTCTAACATTTTTTGGGTAATCATTTGGTTGATTTTATTGTCTTCTACCAAAAGAATTTTTTTCTGTTTTCCAGAATCCAGTTTTTCTTTAGAAATGCTTTCTTCTTTGTCTTTCTTTTCTTCTTTTCCTTTTTTAAAGCTCAGATCAAAAGTTAAAGTAGTACCTCTGTTGGTATCGCTATCTAAATGGATTTCACTACCTAATATTTCTACAATTTTTTTAACAATAGACAATCCTAAACCAGTTCCTCCATACGTTCGATTTACTTCAACGGAACCTTGACTGAAGCTTTCAAAGATAGTGGCTTGTTTGTCTTTTGGTATTCCAATTCCATTGTCTTTTACTTCAAAAGAAAGTGTGATTTTGTTGTTCGATTCACTTTTCTTATGGATGGAAAGCCAAACATCTCCATTTTTACTAAATTTAATGGCGTTATTTACTAAATTGATGATGATCTGTGAAATTTTGGTAGGATCACCAATGATATTTGGATTGAAACTTTTGTCTACCTCAAGATGGAAATTAATATTGTTTTCTTCGATAAATTCGTTAAAGGATATTTTAATATTATCAATCAATTCGACTAGGTTAAAATTGATTTTTTCTACTAAAACTTTATCCGATTCTAAACGGTTAATTTCTAAAATATCATTAATAAATGTAAGGAGGTATTTTCCTGAAAACTCTAAGGATTTTAGATAATTTAATTGCGTAGCTTTAGGTTTTTCGTTTAATAGTAAATACGTAATCCCATTAATAGCATTTAAAGGAGTTCTTAATTCATGGCTAACCGTTGCTAAGAATTCTGCTCTTGCTTTGCTGGCTCTTTCTGCTTTGTTTTTTTCAATAGTTAGCTCCTTATTTTTTTCTTTTAGAAGTTTATTGGTACTAATTCTAATTTTATTGTTTTTGTATAAAGACAAACTTAGTAACGACAAAATAGATATTAAAGCGATACTCAGAATACTAATGAGTTTATTAAAACGCAAAGAACGTTGTTGAATTTTTTTATCCTTGTCTAATTGTTCTATGGTTTTTAATTGTTTGTCAAACTGAATTTTATCAAAAGTATTTTCGGTTAACGAATGATTGTAGTAATTGCCTAAAGAATCTACAATGTCAACATATTCTTCTAAATAGGCTTGGGATTTTGGAAAATCTTTTTTGTATTTATGGGTTAGACTTAATTGTTTTAAAATTTTCTTTTGTAACTGAACATTTTTAGAGTTATTTTCGTTCAGTTCTAATGCCCAGTCAAAGTTTTCAATAGCTTGGTCGTAACGGTTATTGATAAGTTCAATTTCTCCAATTTGATAATAAGCTTCCACTTTAGTATTTATAAAAGCATCATTATTAATTGAATTGATAATAGATGAAAAAATCGAAATCGCTTTGTTATAATTCTTTTTATTTTTTTGTATAATTCCTTTTTGAATATTAATCAATTGAATCGCATCTTTAAAGTTCAACTTTTCGTAAATCTCACTTGCTTTTTTAAAATAGACTTCTGATAATTCTACTTTGTTTTTTTCGAGATAACACTTTCCTAAACTATAATAGGCTAATGCTAAATCAGAAGTGGGTTCTTGAACTTTGTAAAGGTTAATACTTCGGATATAATTTTCAATAGCGGTATCTGTTTTTTCTAAATCATAGTAGATATTTCCTAGAATAAGATAACACTCTGGAAGCTTGTCGTCTAGTTTTTGTTTTTTAGCATAATCAATTGCTTTTTCTGTGTAAACGATAGCTTTATTAAAAGAATGTTTGTCTTCTTTATTAAACGATGCAATCTCTAGATAATAATCTACACTATCATTTATTTGAGTTGTTTCTTTTAGAAGGGATTGCGCATTACTAAAAGTACAAAATAAGAAAAAAGCAAATAAGAAGCTTTTCATTAAAATCCGATTTTAAAGTAAACTTTGGTCTAACAGTTTGTAACAAAAATATGTTTTTTTTCTGTGGAATACTATTTTTTTGAACAGAATATATGGGTGTTAAAAGATTATTTTTTAGTCATATATTCTATAAGATTGATTAATCTTGACGAATATCCTATTTCATTGTCATACCAACCCACAATTTTTACCATTTTATCAATAACTGATGTTAGTTGGGCGTCAAATAAGCAAGAATTTCGGTTGCCAATGATATCAACTGAAACGATTGGATCTTCTGTGTAATCTAGAATGCCTTTTAAATGTGTTTCCGATGCTTTTTTAAATGCAGCGTTAATTTCCTCAATAGTTACTTCTTTTTTAACATTAACAGTGATGTCTGTTAAAGAACCATCTGGAACGGGAACACGAATGCCACAACCACCAATTTTACCATCTAATTCTGGAAAAATTTTAGTAAGCGCTTTTGCAGCACCAGTAGTAGTAGGTACAATAGATTGCGAAGCACCTCTTGCTCTTCTTAGATCTTTATGAGGTTGGTCGTGCAAACTTTGGTCTGTGGTGTAAGAATGTACAGTGGTAATATAAGCTTGTTCAATTTCACAAAGTTCTTGAAGCACTTTTATCATGGGTGCAGCATTATTAGTGGTACAGCTAGCATTGGATACAATTTGTTCAAAATGATCTAAAATACTTTCATTTACGCCTAAAACAACCGTTTTTATGGAATCATCTTCTGGTGGAACGGATAAAATTACTTTTTGAGCTCCTGCCAAAATATGAGGGTAAAGAGTATCCCAAGTTTTAAATTTACCTGTAGATTCAATAACAAAATCGATGTCTAAAGATTTCCAATCTAAATTTTTAATCTCTTTCTCGTGAAAAAATAAATATTCTTTTTCATTGATAAGAATAGCTTTTTCATTATAACCTACTTTCTCTTGTAAAACGCCATGAATACTGTCATATTTAATCAAATGACTCATTGTTTTATTGTCGGCAATGTCGTTAATAGCAACGACTTCTATATTAGGATGGTTTAATAGTAATCGGAAAACATTTCTGCCAATTCTTCCGAAACCATTAATTGCAATTTTTGTTTTTTTCATGGGGGAAAATTAGACTACAAAAGTAAGTAATTTATTATATTTGTTGATGAGCATTACGATTTAATTTAATGTTCTTTCCAACTTAATTTACAGTAATAATGATGAATAACCAAAGTAAGAAAAAGTACGTTTTAGTTTGTTTTTTATTGGCAACAATGGCAATGTTTTCACAAACCAAAACAAAAAAAGTAAACTCTAAAATAGAAAAAGTTATTGTTTTTTCTCAAGGTGCTCAAGTAAGTAGAACTGCAAATGCAACTTTTGATTCTGGTAAAACCGAACTTGTTTTTCAAGGAATTTCACCTAAAATAGACAAACAAAGTCTGCAAGTAAAAGGAAAAGGACGTTTTACAATATTATCTGTAATTCATCAAAATAATTTTCTAAATACACAACAGCATAGAGCAGAAATAAGCAAATTAGAAAGCGAAAAAAGAGAATGGGAGTTAAAAAAAACTACCGAAACTAACATTCTTTCAATTCTAAAAAATGAAGAAGGGATTTTATCTAAAAACCAAGTTGTTGGCGGGACTAATTCGGGATTAAAAACTACTGATTTAAGAGAAGCAGTTGAATTTCATAGACAACGTTTGATTGATTTAGTGAAGCAAAAAACCGAAATTGAGCAAAAAATAATGGGTATTGATACGACCTTAGTTAAATTGGATAAACAATTAAAGGCCTTAAATCAATCTGATGAAAATGCAACAAGTGACATTGTAGTAACTGTATCTGCAACAAATGCAGTTGCAAATGCTTCTTTCGATATTGATTATTATGTATTAGATGCAGGCTGGTATTCCAATTATGATTTAAGGGTTGAAGATGTAAACAGTCCTATAAATTTATTGCTTAAAGCCAATATTTTTCAGTCTTCTGGCGAAGATTGGAAAGATGTAAATATGTCTATTTCTAGTGGAAACCCTACAGAAAGTGGTGTTGCACCTACGATTACTCCTTGGTATTTGGGTTTAAATCAAAGAAGAATACAAAGTACCGTACAAACTTTTGGACAATTAGTTGGGAACACGATTTCTGGAACCGTTTCAGATTATATAGGCCCTTTGGCTGGTGCTAATGTGGTTGTGAGAGGAACTTCAATAGGTACAACTACCGATTTTAATGGGAATTATACGTTGAAAGTGCCAAGTGTAAATAGTGAATTAGTTTTTACTTATGTAGGAATGGAAGAAAAGATAGTTCCTGCAAATAGTAATGTTGTTAATGTGGTTTTAGAACAGTCAAAAGTCGCATTAGAAGAGGTTGTCGTTATGGGTTATTCTTCTAGAAAATCAAGAAAAAAATATAAGGAAGAAGAAGATTATAGTATTCCGATGGAAACAACAGTGGCTTATCAACCAACTACTATTTCTTATGAAATTAAAGATCCATATACCGTTTTAAGTGATGGAAAAGTATATACAGCTGAAATAAAAACTTTTAATTTGCCAGCAAAGTATCAATATTTGAGTATACCAAAATTAGACGCAAGTGCTTATTTAACTGCCAAAATAACCGATTGGCAAGATTTAAATTTGTTTGATGGTGAATTAAATTTATTTTTTGAAGGTGCTTATTTAGGAAAGTCTTTGCTTGACTTACAAAATGCGTCTGATACTTTAGAGGTTTCTTTAGGAAAAGACAAAGGAATTAGTATTGCGAGAAAACAATTGAAAGAATTTAAGGCGAAACAATTTTTAAGTAGCTATAAAACAGAAAGTAGAGCATTTGAAATTTCAATTAAAAATAATAAACCATATCCTATTGAAATTGTTGTGATGGATCAATTACCAATAAGTAATACTAAAGAAATTACCGTTCAAGAAGAAGAATACAAAGAAGGAACTTTAGCTGAGGAAACAAAAATTATTACTTGGAAAGTAGCGATACCTTCTAAGAATGAAAAGAAACTTACCATAAAGTATAAAGTAAAGAGTCCTAAAAACGCTTCACTAATTTTGGATTAAAGATTTTATAAATAAAAAAGCCTTCGAATTAAGAAGGCTTTTTTTATATAAATTAGATTATGACTTAATGAATGTGTTTTTCAGCATGGTAAGAAGAACGAACAAGCGCTCCACTTTCGACATGCCTAAAACCTAATTCTTTACCAATTTTTTCGTATTTTTCAAATTGTTCTGGTTTGATAAATTCTTTTACAGGTAAATGTTTTTTACTGGGTTGCAAATATTGTCCAATGGTTACAATGTCAACATTTGCATCTCTTAAATCATGTAACGTTTGAATCACCTCTTCTTCAGTTTCTCCTAAACCTAACATGATTCCTGATTTGGTTCTTTTAATACCTTGTTGTTTTAAATAACGAAGTACTTCCAAACTTCTTTCGTATTTCGCTTGAATGCGCACTTCACGAGTCAATCGTTTTACAGTTTCCATATTGTGAGAAACTACCTCTGGTGCAACAGCTACGATGCGATCTAAATTTCTTTCGTTTCCTTGAAAATCAGGAATTAAAGTTTCTAAAGTCGTATTTGGATTCATTCTGCGAATGGCTTTCACCGTTTCCGCCCAAATAATAGATCCCATATCTTTAATATCGTCTCGATCCACACTCGTTATAACCGCATGTTTAATTTTCATTAATTTGATTGAGCGTGCTACTTTTTCAGGTTCGTCCCAATCTACTGTTTCTGGTCGTCCTGTTTTTACCCCACAAAAACCGCAAGAACGCGTACATACATTTCCTAAAATCATAAATGTAGCGGTACCTTCTCCCCAACATTCACCCATGTTAGGACAGCTACCTGACGTACAAATGGTGTTTAATTTATATTTGTCTACTAAACCTCTTAATTCTGTATATTTTTTTCCAGTAGGTAATTTAACACGCAACCATTTTGGTTTGGGTTCCTTTGGTGGAAAAACATTATTTAATACCGATTCCATTCTAATCAATTTGAGCTACAAAGATAAAAAGAAGTTAGAAGTTAGAAGTTAGAAATTAGAAAAATTACAAACTTTATGAAATTGTTAGGATTTGTTATTGTTTTTAATCATAACGACAAAGTAAGAATGTATTACTCAACAAAATCTAAATCGGTATTGTGCGTTTCTGGAATCGTTAAGGTAGCATAAATAGCCAAAATAAAAACCACAAGGCCTACAATGGCAGCAGCTAAAACAACACCATTTGAGATTTTTAAATAATTAAAGCTAATCAACATAACTGGAAGTAGGCCTCTTACCATATTTGGTATTGTAGTGGCAGCCGTACTTCTAATGTTAGTGCCAAATTGTTCGGCACCTACAGTCACAAACATGGCCCAATAACCTGTACCTAAACCAAGCCAAGCACAGTAAAAATAATACATGTTTTCTGTTTTGGTTCCTCCAAAAAGCATGAGACAAACACCTACAAGGGTAAAAAGCATCATGTAAAAAATAGCTTTTTTTCTAGAATGTAACCAATGTGAGATAAAGCCGCTAGCAAAATCACCAACAGAAATACCAATATACGTCCACATAATAGCTCTTCCTGGGTTGATGTTTTCGATTCCAAAAGCTGGAGCGAATTGATTTCCCATTACCGCTAAAATCCCAACACAAAACCATGTGGGTAGTCCGATAGCAATACACTTTAAATATTTTACAAAACGACTTGTATTGGTCACAAATAATAAAATATTACCTTTTTGAATGGTTTCTGATTTTTTGATGTCTTTATATATGCCAGATTCAACTACTCCAACGCGTAGAAATAAAAGGAGTAAGCCTAAACCACCACCTACAAAATAGGCAATGGTCCAATCGCCAGCAAGTTCTACAGTTAATTGAGCCACCACGGCTCCTAATAATCCAAAACCCGCTACAATAGAGGTGCCAATGGCTCTTAATTCTTTTGGTAAAGATTCGGAAACCAAAGTAATTCCAGCACCTAGTTCTCCTGCTAAGCCAATTCCTGCTACAAAGCGTAATAAAGCATATATTGTTATTAAATTGTCTTTAGGGAAATAAGGTAAAAAACCGCAGGCAATATTCGCTAATGAATACACTAAAATGGAACCAAAAAGTACCGATAATCTTCCTTTTTTATCACCGAAAACCCCCCAAATAATACCTCCAATTAATAAGCCAACCATTTGGTAGTTTAAAATCGTTGATCCCGCAACATTGGCATCTAATCCCAATGCTTCTAAGCTAGGAACTCTTACAATTCCAAAGAGTAATAAATCATAAATGTCTACAAAATAGCCTAAAGCAGCTACAATTACAGGAAGTGAAAATAAATGTTTTAGCTTCTGAGAAATGGTAAAATCTTGCATAACATGCTATGTTGGTTGGTTGCCAAATATAGAAAAGTTATTTTGTTTTTTTCTTCTCTTTTTTGGTAATAATTTCGGCTAATAATTTTTTAGCACGTAGTAGTTTTATTTTGATATTATTGAGTGGTTCCTCCAAAGTTTCTGCCATATCTTGATAACTCATTTCTTGAAAATAACGCAATTGAATCACTTCTTGATAGGCTGGCTTTAATTTTTTAATGTAATTCAATAATTGAGAAAGGTTTTGTTCGGTAATTATTTCGTCTTCAATGGAAGGCGTTTCATCTACAACATTAAAAGCACGATCGTCATCCTCATCTGAAATTTCAATAAATAAAGAAGATTTTTTCTTACGAAGCATGTCGATGTGTACATTTTTTGCAATTGTAATTAGCCAAGTATTAAATCCAAATTCAGGATTATAACTTGCAATTTTATCGAATGCTTTAGCAAAGGTTTCAATGGTGATGTCGTCTGTATCTGTTTCGTTTTCTGTTCTTTTTAGCATAAAGCCATAGACTTCATTCCAAAAAAAATCCAATAGAAAGGTAAAAGCTACTTGATCGCCAGTTTTAGCAAGTTCAATGTTTTTTTGAATAATTTCAGAATTTATTTCCAATGTACCGGTTTTGAAAAAAGATTAGTAAAAAAAACATTCAGTTGTGTGAAGATAAGTATTATTTCTATAATAGGATACCAAATCAAAGTGTCTTTTTCATCTAACTTTCCAGCAGCATAACCTAAACTGATCCATGTGAAAAGATATCTCAAAATGACTAACCCTAATACGAGTAACCATTCGTGCTGAAAAACGAGTAAAATAATGGTAAGTAAAACAAAGAGTAATTGGCTAGAGTAAAAAAGCCCTAATTGAAAACGATCAAAAGCGGTATACATTTTTGCTGTTGAAACATGTCTTCTTTTTTGATTGAACCAAGTTGAAAATGTTTTTTTAGGTTCTGAATAGGTAAAACTTTCTGGTGTGTAACAAACAGCTGTATTCGAACTATTGCTTACTTGATTTATAAATAAATCATCATCACCAGAACGTATTTTCATATGATTTACAAATCCTCCTGAATTTAAAAATAGTTCTTTTTGATAGGCTAAATTACGACCTACGCCCATATAGGGTTTTCCGGATTTTGCCCAGCCAAAATATTGTGTAGCGGTCAATAAGGTTTCAAAACGGATGATTTTGTTTAAAAAAGAATTTTTAATTTTTTCGTAGGCACCGTAGCCTAAAATAATTTGTTTCTTCTCTGAAAACTGGCTACTCATATGGCTTATCCAATTACTAGAATTAGGAACGCAATCGGCATCAGTAAAAAGTAAATTTCCATATTTGGCTACTTTAATACCTAAAGTTAACGCGTATTTTTTATTGGCCCAAAATGTTTCGTTATTTTGAACTTTTACCACTTTTACATTGGCATATTCTTTTTCATATGCTTCAAATAATTCTAAAGTTTCATCGGTTGAGGCATCGTCAATTAAGACTACTTCGTAGGTAGGATAATTTTGATGCATCAAAATAGGAAAAAGCTTTTTAATATTTTCGGCCTCATTTTTGGCACAAACTATAACAGAAACAGGAGTGGCGTTAGCGGTTATTTGTTGTGCTTTAGCAAAAGAAAAACGTCCCAAAATAAATACGTAATAAACAAATTGGATGCCAACAACAACTGCTAATGCAATTAGTAAGATGGTAAAAATCATAATAGAAATCTAAAATTAGGAATGCGAATTTTCTTTGCAGTCTTTCATTTCTTCTGGTGTTTTACCACAAAAGCTACAGTTTTCTCCATCAGGATTTAAAAAAGGACTCTGACTTGCACAAGTACCCGCAAATTTACCGTCTTTTTTTCCCCAAATTTTTATTGTGATGCCAAGAACAGCAACAGCAAGAAGACCTATTGTAAGTAAAATTAATTTCATCTCTGTAAATAAAAATTAGCTGGTACAAAGATACAAAAAAACAATTTTTAAAAAGGGATTTGTTACTTTTAATTTGTGAAATCCAAATTAGATAATATTTACTTCTGCTTCAATTGAAATTCCAAATTGTTCTAAAATCGTTTTTTGAATATTTTGTGCTACTGCTAAAATTTCTGCACCTGTTGCAGTACCATAATTAACTAAGACTAACGCCTGGTTTTTATGAATACCTGCATCGCCAAAGCGTTTGCCTTTAAAACCAGCTTGTTCAATAAGCCAGCCAGCGGGAACCTTAACTTCAGTTTCTGAAACTGGGTAATGAGGCATATTTGGAAATTTCAATTTTACTTGTTCGTATAATTGTTTTGGAACAATTGGGTTTTTAAAAAAACTTCCGCTGTTTCCAAGTTCTTTTGGGTCTGGAAGTTTGCTTTGTCGTATTGCAATTACTGCATTACTCACTTCTTTTAAGGTAGGATTGCTAATGTTTTGTTTGGCTAGTTGCTCTTCAATAGCTCCATAAGAAGTATTTAAGGTGTGATTTTTTTTGGTTAACTTAAAAGTAACCGAAGTAATAATGTATTGGTTTGTCAATTCATTTTTAAATACACTTTCTCTATAACCAAATGCGCAACTTTCTTTATCAAATGTGACTATTTTTTGTGAAGCGATTTCCATGGCTTCACAACAAAAGAAGGTATCTTTGATTTCTACTCCATAAGCACCAATATTTTGAATTGGGGTTGTTCCTACATTTCCGGGAATTAAAGAAAGATTTTCAAGACCTCCATAATTCTTTTCAATGCAATACAAAACAAATTCATGCCAGTTTTCCCCAGCTTGTGCTTTGACCCAGACAAAATCATCATTAGTATCTACAATTTCTATTCCTTTTAAAGCAACATGAACTACTAATTTATTAATATTTTGAGTTAGTAACATATTGCTACCACCTCCTAAAATAAAAATATCATTGTGATTTTGTAAAACAGAGGCTAATTCTTCTTTGGAATGTACCGCTACAAATTGTTTTGCTAGTGCATTTATGCGAAAAGTGTTATAAGGTTGTAGAGAGAAATTGTTTTCAAAAATCATAAGAGTGTTGCATTTTAATGACGTAAAAATACTAATTTATCGTGAAGTAATTAAAGATTGTAAAGACGATACGATTGATGGGTGCTTTTAATAATTTCTTCCGTGCGTGCTGCATGCGTATCGGAAATGAATATTTGTCCAAAAACTGAATCATTCACCATAGAAACAATTTTTTCTACCCGACTTTCATCTAGTTTATCAAAAATATCATCAAATAATAAGATGGGTAGTTCTCCACTTTGTTCTTTGATAAATTCAAATTGAGCCAATTTTAAAGCAATTAAAAAGGACTTTTGTTGCCCTTGAGACCCAAATTTTTTAATGGGATATCCTTCAATTTCAAAGGAAAGGTCATCTTTGTGAATACCACTACTAGTATATTGTAAAGCCCTGTCTTTGGATAGGTTTTGAGTAAATAATTCGCTCATGCTTGCTTCTGTTAGCTGACTTTGGTACACCAATTGAACCGTTTCATTTTGATTGGTTATGATGGCGTGATACTTTTGAAAAATAGGAGTAAACTGATGGATAAAATTTTGTCTTTTCTCGTAAATATTTTTTCCAATAGGTTCTAATTGTTCGTCGTAAATCGAAAGATTGTCTTTATCAAAAACTTGATTAAGAGCAAAATATTTTAGCAATGCATTTCTTTGTGCGAGTAATTTTTGATATTGAATTAACTCATTTAAATAATGATGGTCTAAAGTGGAAAGCACGCTGTCTAAGAATTTTCTTCTAGTTTCACTGCCTTCAATGATTAAATCTGTATCTGAGGGAGAAATAATTACGAGTGGAATAAAACCGATGTGTTCCGAAAGCTTATCGTATATTTTATTATTACGTTTGATTATTTTTTTTTGTCCTCTTTTAATGCTGCAAGAAATTTTTTCTTCGGTATCCTTTTTTATAAATACGGCATCTAATAAAAAAAAGTCTTCTTCGTGTTTGATATTTTGAGTAGCTAATGGGTTGAAATAGCTTTTTCCATAAGCCAAATGATAAATAGCATCTAAAATATTGGTTTTTCCAACGCCGTTTTTTCCTACAAAACAATTAATCTTGCTGTCAAAATCTAAGGATTTTGAAGCAATATTCTTATAATTTAATAGTGTGAGATGTTTTAAAAACACAAGCGAGATTTCTTTTAAGTAAACAGATTGCAAAAGTAATAGTAAATAAAAGATATTGGAAGTCTTTTTATTAAAAATAAGAAAAAAGGATAAAATTATGAAGTATTTTTAAGTACTATTTCTTCTATAAATTAACAATTAAAATGTAAGCGAATTCTGGTATTCCTAGGTTTCTTGTCTAAATATTGATTATTTTAAAATATTTTTTGTGTGTGTTTGAATAAAAATTATATTTTTGCACCTCTAATAAATGTATTATAAATGGCAACATATAACAAAAGAGGTTATAAAACACCAAAACCAAAAGAAGTTTTAGAAAACGAAAATGAATTTGATGAAGTGTTAGAATCAGGTGAAAGTACTACAGAAGAAGTATTTAATAAACTTGATGCTACGGCTTCTAGAACAGAGGAATGGGTGGCTAAAAACCAAAAAGTAATTTTAGGAATTGTTGGTGTAATTGCATTAGCTGCAGTAGGATACATATTGTTTAATAAATTTGTAGCAGAGCCAAAACAAGAACAAGCATTAAATGATATTTACCAAGCTCAGGTTTATTTTAACGAGGCATTAACCAATACACAAAATCCAGACTCATTATTTAATTTAGCTCTTAAAGGTGGAGAAGGAAAATTAGGATTAGTTAATTTAGCGGAACAATATTCAGGTTCAAAAGCTGGTAATGTAGCAAATTATTACGCTGGTATGGCTTATTTGCATATTAAAGATTTTAAAAATGCTGAAAAATATCTTTTAAAGTATGATGCACAGGATGTAATGACAAAAGCAATTGCTTTAGGTGCATTAGGAGATGCTTATTCTGAATTAAATAAAGTGGATGAAGCTATTGCATCTTATAAAAAAGCTTCTGAAGTAGATGAAAACGATTTTACAGCTCCAAAATATTTAATGAAAGCTGCTCAATTAGCTTACTTAAATAATAAAAAAGCAGAAGCTCACGCGATGTTTTCTACTATCAAAGAAAAATATGAAACATCAAGAGAAGCGCTTAATATTGATGCTTTAATTGCGATGACAGAATAAGTTTATGGCTACTGAAAATAAAAATTTATCTCAATACGATAAAAACACAATCCCAAATGCGAAGGACTTTCGATTTGGGATTGTTGTTTCAGAATGGAATGATACGATTACTAATGGTCTTTTTGAAGGTGCTAAAGCTGCTTTACTAGATTGTGGTACTTTGCCAGAAAATATTATTCGTTGGGATGTTCCAGGAAGTTTCGAGTTAATTTTTGGATCTAAAAAAATGATTCAAACGCAGCATGTAGATTGTGTAATTGCAATAGGTTGTGTCATTAAAGGCGAGACCATGCATTTCGAATTTGTATGTGATGGAGTAACCCAAGGAATTAAAGACTTAAACGTATTATATGATGTGCCTACCATTTTTTGTTTGTTGACAGATAATACCATGCAACAATCGATTGATAGAAGTGGAGGAAAACACGGTAATAAAGGTACTGAAGCGGCAATCGCTGCTATAAAAATGGTTGATATAAATAGAAAATAAAAAAAACTCACTACTTTATGAAATCCCGAAATTTTCGGGATTTTTTGTTAACAAAAAATTCAGACAAAAAAGCGTAAAAATCCGTAAATTTGAAAAAAATAATTACGCATGATTAAATTTGGAAGAGGTCAATTCAAATTGCCTAAAAATAAAAAGTTTAACTATACGCCTCGTCACTATGAAGGAAAAAAAATCGATAATTTATACGATTTTGATTCTATCATAAAAAAAGATAGAGATGCTGTTAGTTATAACGATTTGAGGGCGCATTGGAGTGAAGCAAGAGCAAATAGCAGAAACAGAGGGAATAGGCAATTTAATCTAAGAATTTTAATTATAGTTTTAGTTTTATTATTGCTTTTTATGTATATAATAGATTTTGATTTGTCTATTTTTAAAAAACAATAGATGTCTAGTATTATTCAGTTATTACCCGATCATGTTGCCAATCAGATTGCTGCAGGAGAGGTGGTTCAACGACCTGCTTCTGTAGTTAAAGAACTACTTGAAAATGCTATTGATGCTAAGGCAACCGATATAAAATTAATTGTTAAAGACGCTGGTAAAACATTAATCCAAGTTATCGATAACGGTATTGGAATGAGTGTAACCGATGCGCGTTTGTGCTTTGAACGTCATGCGACTTCTAAAATACGTCACGCAGAAGATTTATTTGATTTGCATACCAAAGGTTTTCGTGGCGAAGCATTAGCTTCTATTGCAGCGATTGCTCATGTCGAATTAAAAACCAAACAAGATCAAGAAGAATTAGGACATCATATTATTATTGAAGGCAGTAAATTTGTGTCACAAGAAGTAGCCGTTTTGCCTAAAGGAACTTCTTTCTTAGTCAAAAATCTCTTTTTTAATATACCTGCGCGACGTAATTTCTTAAAATCAGAAACCGTTGAGATGAAACACATTATGGATGAGTTTCAAAGAGTAGCTTTGGCACATCCATCCATTTATTTTACCCTAATTCATAACGGTTCTGAGAATTATAATTTACCTTCTTCAAATTATAGACAACGCATTGTAAATATATTAGGAGGTCGTACCAATGAGAAGTTGGTTCCTGTTTCAGAAGATACTGAAATAGTAACAATTAGTGGCTTTGTCGGGAAGCCAGAATATGCTAAAAAGAGTAGGAGTGAACAATTCTTTTTTGTGAACGATCGTTTTATTAAAAGCGGGTATTTACACCATGCTATCATGAGTGCTTATGATGGTTTGCTTAAAGAAGGCAACCAGCCGAGTTATTTCTTATATTTAAAAGTTCCACCACATACGATTGATATTAACATTCATCCTACCAAAACAGAAATAAAGTTTGATGACGAGCAAGCGTTGTATGCTATTTTACGTTCTTCGGTGAAACACAGTTTAGGTCAATTTAATGTGGCTCCAGTTTTGGATTTTGAGAGAGATCCTAATTTAGATACACCTTATGCGTATAAAGATAAGAGTTCGGATGTGCCTTTAATTCAGGTGGATGCTAATTTTAATCCTTTCCTTGACGAAAAACCAATTAAAACCAGTAGCAATTCGTATACTTCTAGTGGGAATTATGCTAAAAAGGAAACCGCTCATTCTTGGGAAAGTTTATATGTAGATTTACGTCAGGATACCAAAGAAGTTGAGAGTCTTTCTTTTGAAAGTGAAGAAGTAACGGGTTCTTTTTTTGAAAGTAAAGAAGTGGAAATAACGCCTTCAAGAACCTATCAAATTCACAAAAAATATATTGTAAGTTCGATTAAATCGGGTATGCTTGTAATTGATCAAAATAAAGCACACCAACGTGTTTTGTACGAACAGTTTTTAAGCAATATTACATTGAAAAAGGCTTCTAGCCAACAACTATTATTTCCTTTAGAATTACACTTTACAAAGGAAGAAATGCTTCTTATACAAGAATTAATTCCTTCTTTAGAGAATACCGGTTTTATTTTTGATGGTATTCACAAAGACTGTATTCATATTTCTGGAATACCTGTGTCTATTCAAGAAAGCGAAGTGAGTATTTTATTAGAAGAATTAATCAACGGATTGCAAAACAATGTGCCAGAGAGTAACTTTTGTTTGAACGATGGTATTGCTAAAACAATGGCTAAAAGTGTTGCTGTAAAAACAGGAACCTATTTAACGGAATTGGAACAAGAAAATTTGGTAAATGCTTTATTTGCTTGTAAAGATCCTAATGTTTCCCCATTTAATAAACCAACCTTTATTACGCTTAGTGTAGAGGATTTAGATAAAAAATTCGCCTTATGATGAGAATGACAGAAATGGTTAAGCATTTGCTAATCATTAATATTATATTTTTTATTGGAACCTATTTGGTTTCTAACTCTTTCGATTTAATGGCTTTGTATTATTTCGAAAATGAACAATTTCGTTTTTGGCAACCTTTAACGCATATGTTTATGCATGGAGGTATTGCTCATATTTTATTCAATATGTTTGCTTTGGTTTCTTTTGGTAGTGCTTTAGAACATTTATGGGGAGGCAAGAAGTTTTTGTTTTTTTATTTTTCTTGTGGGATAGGTGCTTTTTTATTGCACACTGTTGTTAATTATATTTTCTTTCATCATGGTTTGAGTATTTTAGTTGATAATGGTATTGATAAAAGTCAAATCTTTGGAATTCTTAATGAAGGTAAATATAATACAGATTGGAGTCAATACTTATCGAGTGGTTCTTTAGATAGAATGTTGTCAGCTTTCTTTACACCTGTTGTTGGAGCTTCTGGAGCCATTTATGGTTTGTTAGTCGCTTTTACCTATTTGTATCCCAATGCAGAATTGGCTTTAATGTTTATACCCGTTCCTATAAAAGCAAAATATTTTGTACCTGTTTGGATATTTGGATTTGATATTTGTTATGGTATTATTGGGAAATATTTGGGAATGACAAGTAGTAATTTTGCTCATTTTGCGCATCTTGGAGGTGCGTTAGTTGGACTGATTATGGTTTGGTATTGGAAAAAAAATCAATTTAATAAAAATCGTTGGGATAGATAATATATGCTATGAATATTTTAGAAGATTTAAAATTACAATATAAAATAGGCGGTTTAGTTCTAAAGATTATTTTTTGGAATGTAGGAATTTTTATTGTGTTTTCATTATTAAACGTTGTTTTAAAACTTTCTAACATTGGTTTTAATTACTACGAATATGTTGCCTTACCTTCCTTATTTAGTACTTATATTACTAAATTTTGGACACTTTTTACTTATATGTTTATTCATTTCGATTTTTGGCATTTATTTTGGAATGTTGTTGTTTTATGGTTTAGTTCTAGGTATTTTCTATATTATTTTACATTAAAACAATTCTCCTTTGTTTATTTCTTTGGAGGTTTTTTTGCAGGAATTGTGTATTTAATTTATTTTCAGTTTTTAGGAGTAGATACTCAACTTATTGGGGCAAGTGGCGCTATTTTAGCAGTTTTAATGGCGGTTACAATTTATGCACCTTATACACAAGTTGGATTCTTTTCTTTAGATTTTTTGAAATTGTGGCACATAAGTTTTTTTATATTATTTTTAGATATTATTCAAATGCCATTTGCTAATTTTGGAGGCCATTTAGCGCATTTAGGTGGTGCTTTATTTGGTTTTATATATGTTAAATTACTTCAAAATGGAACTGATTTATCAAAAGGAATTTCTAAATTACAAGATGGAATAGAAGGACTTTTTTCTCCAAAAAAGAAAACACCATTTAAAAAAGTACATAAAAATACCTATCAAAAGACTACCTTTACTAAAACTACTCAAGAAAAAGATATCAATCAGAAAAAGATAGATGATATTTTGGATAAAATTAGTAAATCGGGATATGATAGTTTGAGTAAAGAAGAAAAGGAATTTTTATTTAAAGTTGGTAAATAATTGAAAAGAGAATCGTTAATAAGTAGAATTGCTTTTTTTTGTAATAAAGTTTTAGCTTTGTTAACCTTTCTTGCTTATATTTTACCTTTTTTAGCACCTAATTTATTTCCTTTCTTAAGTGTTTTAACGCTTTTGTTACCCTTGTTTTTAGTACTGAATGCCGCTTTTTTTATCATTTGGTTGCTTCAATTGAAAAGGAAGATGTTGCTTTCTGGGGTAGTGCTGTTAATTGGAATTACCTTTTTAGGTAAATTATATCGTTTCAAAGATGCTAAATTAGAAGCAGAGCCAGATGATTTTACACTTATGAGTTATAATGTGCGTCTGTTTAATAAATATGAATGGTTGCCTAATAAAAATGTTCCTAGTGATATTTCGGATGTCATTCAAGATTACAATCCAGATATCTTATGTTTGCAAGAATTTACGCCTAATGAAGATGTAAGGTTGCGAAATTTTCCCTACAAAAAAATATATTTGAAAGGAGATAAAAATAAATACGGACAAGCTATTTTTTCTAAATTCGAAATCGTAAATACTGGGAAAATAGTATTTCCAAATTCTACAAACAATGTCATTTTTGCCGACATTGTAAAAAAAGAAGATACGATACGAGTATATAGTATGCATTTGCAATCGGTAAAAATTAGTACCGATATACATGAAAAATTAGATGAGAATAAGTCCAAGTTTATTTTCAAACGAATTAGTGAAGCTTTTAAGCAACAACAACAACAATCGGAGTTGATTAAAGATCATTATGCGAGTTGTTCTTATCCAAAAATTATTTGTGGCGATATGAATAATAGTGCTTTTTCTTATGTGTATAGTAATATTAAAGGCGAAATGACCGATGCTTTTCAACAAGCTGGTCAAGGTTTTGGAGAATCCTATAACTTTAAATATTATCCTGCACGAATTGACTATGTGTTTGTTGAAGATGCTTTTATAGTGAAAGAATTTATAACAGATAATCAAGTGAAGCTTAGCGATCACTTTCCAGTTTTTACACGATTAAAGAAAATTGAATCCGTTGCAACAAACCCCTTAAAAAAGTAGTTTTTGTTCTAATAGGTAATCCTTTGTATGTCTTCCTTCATTAAAAAGCAAATCCAAAATACTTAAATTCGGAATAAAACCGTGCTTTTCATTAAAAACTTGAGTGTAAGGTTCGTTTACAAAAGTGTCTTTTTTTCCATTGGCTAACGGACGAAAATCAGTATAATTTTCAACTTCATGAAAATACTCTTGAGTAGTACTATAAGGTAAGGTAATGCCCAAACAATCATTGATGATTTCAAATATTTCAAAATTTAAATCCATCATGAACTCATGTTTCTTTTCAAAAATAGTACGCATATCATCTTCAAAAAACTCAAAAAAAGGAGAGGTTCGGTAAGCTGCTTCTAAGGATTTAAAATGATTTTTTTGCCAATCAAAAGCATTTTCAATTTTTACATCTTTATATTTCTGGTGTGGTTCTGTATTATGCTTAACAGGAATGTTTAGCATTTGAACACCATTCGGACTATAAATATACATGCGATTGCGATTCGTTTGCTTTTGAAAATTATCTTCTTTTTCAAAAGTTATGGTCTCTGCTTGTAATAGTGCTGTATATTGACTTATAGAAGGAAAATAGGTTGGATGTAATAAAATGTTCATTCGTAAAATAATTTTAAAAAGCAAGAGTTTATATTGTTGAAATATAAACTCTTGTTGTATTTAATGCTTATGTTTAATTAAGCTACTTTCTCTTTTTTTCTTTTTTTATAGAAATATTCGCCTACAAAGTATAACGCAAGTAAGGCTAAAAAGTATTTAAAATAAGACTTTGGTTGACCGTCACCTGATACGGTTGTAAACAATCGTTCCCAACGTATTTTGTTAATTCCTTTTCCATTTGAATTCCAACTCATCCAGATGAAAACCGGTTTTCCCACAATATGGTCTTCTGGAGTGTAGCCAAAATAACGTGCGTCTAATGAATTATGACGATTGTCTCCCATCATCCAATAATAATCTTGTTTAAAAGTATATTGATTGGTTACTTGTCCGTTAATTTTAATTTGGTCACCATTCACTTCTAAAGTGTTTCCTTCATATTCTGTAATGATAATTTTATAAAGCGGAAGTGTTTCTTTATTTAAAGTTACCGTTTTACCTGCTTCAGGAATATAAATTGGGCCAAAATTATCTCCGTTCCAATCTCTTGTAGTAGAAGGCTTACCATCTTTGAAATCTGGGAAAGTACCGTCTTCAGCACCTTTTCTTATATTTCTTTTAACATTCAATATGCCTGGGAAATTTTTTAATCTTTCTGCAGATTCATAAGTTAAAGCACTAAAATACAAGGTATCACTATCTCTAGAGGTTAAACCTACACCATCTGTAATATTTAATTCTGAAATAATATAGTCAATGTTAATTTTACTTCTGTCAAAAGCTACATTGTAAGAATATTGTGGTTTCGCACGTTCAGGTAAAATAAGCTCTTTCCCATTTATAAAAACAATTCCGTCTTTAATTTCTAAAGAATCGCCAGCAATACCTACACATCTTTTAACATAGTTAGTCTTTTTATCGATTGGTTTGTCAATTCTTCTGTTCGAAGGATTGTACATGTTGTCTAGGGTATCTCTTGGCCAGTTAAAAACAACAATATCGTTATTTTTAATTTTTTCTAATTTAGGAAATCTAAAATAAGGTAATTGTGGTTTTTTAGTGTAAGATAAAGTTCCTACTAAAGGTATCGAATCATGTACCATTGGAGCGGCAATTGGGGTCATTGGTGTTCTTGCTCCATAATTAAACTTGCTTACAAAAAGGAAATCACCTATTAATAAGGATTTTTCCAAAGAAGAAGTTGGAATTACATAAGGTTGTATAAAATAAGTGTGTACAAAAGTGGCAACAATAATGGCAAATGCTAATGAACCTAAAGTATCCATAGCCTTTGTAGGAGCTTTTAAATCACGATCCGCATGATAGGTAAGTTCTTGGGTGTAGTTTACATAAAAAATATATAAGCCTAGAGTAGCCACACCTAAAACCATATCAAGTGTGGTTTTCTTACCAAAAGTTCGTAAAGTTTCTATCCAAATAATAGGAAACATAAACAAATTAATGATAGGAATAAAAAGCAACAAAGTCCACCATGTAGGCCGGTTGATAATTTTCATTAATACAATTGCATTATAAATGGGCACAAAAGCTTCCCATGCTTTTCTACCTGCTTTGGTGTATAATTTCCAAGTGCCTAAACCATGTATGACTTGTACTATTAAGATAAATAATAACCAACCTTGTACTGACATCTTTATTTTATTTAATTGTTTAAATTGTTTAAAGTTTTAGAGTCTAAACTTAAAACAAGTAATCTATTTTTATTTTTTTAATATCTAATTTAATCCTAAAACATCTTTCATCGTAAAGATGCCATTTTTTCCAATAATCCATTCTGCAGCTACAACAGCTCCTAATGCGAAGCCTTCTCTGGTGTGTGCGGTATGTTTAATTTCAATCTTATCTACACTACTATCATAAAAGATGCTATGTGTACCTGGTATATTTTCAATTCTTTTGGCTTCAATATGTATTTCAGAAGCTGTAGCTTCATCTAATGTCCAGTTTGTATAATCGGTGTTTTGGATAATTCCATTCGCTAATGAAATGGCTGTACCACTAGGTGCGTCTAGTTTTTGAGTGTGATGAATTTCTTCCATTGACACTTGATACTGTTTTAAATTGGCCATCATTTTTGCTAAATAAGCATTCAATTCAAAAAAGATATTTACCCCTAAACTAAAATTTGAGCCATAAATAAAACTTCCGTTTTTAGTTTTACACAATGCTACCATAGTATCATATTCTTCTAGCCAACCTGTAGTTCCAGAAATAACAGGTACATTGTTTTCAAAACAAGCTGAAATATTAGCAACTGCACTAGTTGGAATACTAAAATCTATTGCCACATCTGCTTTTTCTAGACCAGCATAAGAATCACTTCTTCCTTTTCTTAGTACAATTTCATGACCGCGTTCTAAGGCTATTTTTTCAATAACCTTACCCATTTTTCCATATCCTAAAAGTGCAATTTTCATGAAGTATAAGACGTTATTTTTAGCTTCTGTTAGCCAATGAAATGTTAAAAATTATACGTTAATTTTAAACCTGTTTTAAAACGATAGTCAATTTCGTTTTGATATAATTCAGGTCTAATGGATAGATTTTCGTTTACGTTAAACTGAAGTAAATGAGCATCAACGTTCGCATCAACTATATTTAATATATAGATACCCGCTGTAATTAAAGCAGATAAATCTCTATTTCTTTGATGAAATTTTTGTCCTCTAATTAAACCAGCATTATCTAAACTACCATAAATAGGGTGATCACCTTGTTTTGAAGTACCGTCTAATCTCGCTTTGTATTCATCTCTATACTCATGGTATTTTTTATTATTCCAACTGTAATAATATAGTCCCAAGCCTAATCCACCATAAACAATTGGAATTTTCCAATATTTTTTATTGTAGGCTTGACCTAAACCAGGAAGTATAGCCGAATAAAAAGCTGCTTTAGCAGGAGATAATGGATTTATTTTTGAGTTTTTAGTAGTAATAGTGTCTTGAATAACTAAAGAAACTTCTTCTTGAGCCCAACAACTGTTACCAAAAAGTAAACCAAAAAAAGATATGATTAATAGTTTCTTCACTAGGAGTTAATCAATTTCAAGATACGATTAAAATCTTCTTCAGAATGAAAAGGAATAGTAATTTTTCCTTTTCCATTTGAAGCCACTTTAACATCTACTTTGGTTCCAAAAAATCCAGTAAAAGCTTTTTGATCGGTTTCAGCTACTTCAAAACTCTTTGCAGCCGTTTTAGCTGCTTGCGGTTTTAAACTGTCTTGATATTTTTTTACCAAAGCTTCTGTTTCTCTAACAGATAAGTTTTGACTTACTACTTTGTGGTAAATAGAAGATTGTACTTCATCGTCTTCAATAGAAATTAATGCCCTTCCATGACCCATGGAAATAAAACCATCACGCATTCCTGTTTGAATAATTGGGTCTAACTTTAGTAAACGTAAGTAATTGGTAATTGTAGAACGTTTTTTACCTACTCGGTCACTCAATTCTTCTTGAGTCAAATTAATTTCATCAATTAATCTTTGGTACGATAAAGCTACCTCAATTGGATCTAAGTCATGACGTTGGATGTTTTCCACCAAAGCCATTACTAATGATTCATTGTCATTCGCTAAACGAATGTAGGCTGGAATCGTCTCTAAACCAGCTAATTTAGAAGCACGTAATCTTCTTTCTCCAGAAATTAACTGGAATTTATTAAAATCTAATTTACGAACAGTAATCGGTTGAATAACACCTAATTCCTTAATAGAAATTGCTAATTCTTTTAGGGTTTCTTCGTTAAAATTACTTCTCGGTTGAAACGGATTTATCTCAATTGCATCTAATTCAAGCTCAATAATGTTACCAACCACTTTATCGGCCCCTTTATCTTCAACCGATTTAATATCGTTTGTAGGGTCTTTCAATAAAGCTGATAATCCTCTTCCTAATGCTTGTTTTTTTTCTGCTTTCGCCATCTTTCTATATTACTTATTTTTCTTGATAATTTCTTCCGCTAGATTGATATAATTAGTAGCTCCTTTACTGGTCGCATCATAGTTAATAATGCTTTCACCATAACTTGGAGCTTCACTTAATTTAATATTTCTTTGAATTACGGTTTCAAAAACCATATCGTTAAAGTGTTTTTGTACTTCTTCAACAACTTGGTTCGATAAACGCAAACGAGAATCATACATCGTTAGTAATAATCCTTCAATATCTAATTCAGGGTTGTGTATTTTTTGAACACTCTTAATTGTATTCAATAATTTTCCTAAACCTTCTAGAGCAAAATACTCACATTGAATAGGAATAATAACACTATCTGCAACTGTTAATGCATTCAAGGTTAATAATCCTAATGAAGGAGCACAGTCGATAAGAATGTAATCGTATTTGTCTTTCACACTTTCAAGTGCTTTTTTCAACATATACTCACGATTTTCTTTATCTACTAGCTCAATTTCAATAGCTACTAAGTCTATATGTGCAGGTATAACCGAAACATTCGGAGCATTGGTAGCCATAGTCGCCTCTTCTGGAGTGTTACTATGTTCTAAAACTTGATAACTACCGATGGCAACACTTTCTACATCAATGCCTAAACCCGAACTGGCATTTGCCTGTGGATCAGCGTCAATTAAAAGTACTTTCTTTTCTAAAACACCTAGTGCTGCAGCAAGATTAATAGAAGTAGTTGTTTTTCCAACACCACCTTTTTGATTGGCAATTGCTATGATTTTACCCATTTGTTTTCTAAAAATTTTTGAGTCGTAAAAATACAATTATTTATGGTTTTTTCAAGCCAAATTTGTTAACAATACATTAAAGTAGGCGAAGTCCTTTATTTTAAAGAATAAATTGTAGTATTTTATTTTTTGGAGCACCACTTTTTTATTTTGAACACCATCTGTCCCGTTATCCACTCTATCTTTTTTACAAGGCTAAAATACTGTTAATCTGGAGTACCCTAGTAAAAAAGGATGTCGTTTCTACCGGGGCTAAAATAGACAAACTTTTTTTAATTAAAAACACGAATGAGGCTTCTTTTGTGATTAAAAAAATAAAAGTTTTTATTGCATAAGAGAATCACTACAAAAGATTTTTGTATAGGGCTTTTAGTAAAATCCATTAGTTTCTGTTACATTTGTTTTTATAAAAAAATAAGCATTATGAAACGCTTTTCATTCTTTTTAATACTATTATTACTAAGCTTAACTTCTTGCAGCTCTAAAAGAGAATCTGCTGATTTAATCTTAACAAATGCTAAAATTTATACGGTTAACGACACGTTTGATATAGTAGAAGCATTGGTGGTCAAAGACGGTAAAATTATTTTTACAGGTACTACTAAAGAAGCTAATGAACGTTTTGAAACCAAAAATATAATTGAAGCAAACAATCAATATGTGTATCCTGGTTTTTATGATGCTCATGCGCATCTTTACAAATATGGATTGACCATGCAAACGGTGAATCTAAGAGGAACAAAAAGTTATAATGAGGTTGTGGCTAAAGTGGTCGAATTTCAGCAAAGAAAAAAGGTTGCTTTTATTGAAGGTAGAGGTTGGGATCAAAACGATTGGGAAAATAAAGAGTTTCCTACACGAGCAAAATTAGATGCGTTATTTCCTGAAACACCAGTTGTTTTAACGCGTATAGACGGTCATGCGATGTTGGTAAATGGAAAAGCTCTTGATTTGGCAGGAATTACAGAAAATACAAAAGTTGAAGGAGGACAAGTAGAAGTTATAAATGGTCAAACAACTGGAATTTTGGTAGACAATGCCATGGAATTAATTAAAGCCATCACACCTGAACCTAGCTTGAAAACCAAAATACAAGCGTTTAAAGAAGCTCAGGACACGGTGTTTAATTATGGAATTACAACCATTAATGAAGCAGGTTTGGATCGCGAAATTATCGAATTAATCGATAGCCTTCAAAAAGCAAAAGTATTGGATTTGAATGTCTATGCCATGGCCATGGCTACCAAAGAAAACTTAGCGTATTATACCCAAAAAGGAATTTATAAAACCCCACAATTAAATGTCCGTTCGTTTAAATTTATGGGTGATGGTGCTTTGGGTTCAAGAGGTGCTTGCTTGCATTTGCCTTATGCCGATAAACCCAAACAATTTGGAGCTTTATTGTCACCAATTGATGAGATTAAAAGGATTGCTACGCAAATAGCCAATTCTGATTATCAAATGAATGCGCATGCTATTGGCGATTCTACGAATACCGTTTTATTAAAAATTTATGCAGAAGTTTTAAAAAATAAGCCTAATAGAAGATGGAAAATTGAACATGCTCAAATTATGCAGGAACAAGATTTTGATTACTTCAAATTAGGAATCATTCCTTCGGTACAACCTACACATGCTACTTCCGATATGTATTGGGCGGAAGATCGAGTAGGTGCAGCACGTATTAAAAATTCCTATGCTTATAAAACCATTTTAAACAAAGCGGGTTTAGTTGCTCTAGGAACTGATTTTCCTATAGAAGAAGTGAATCCTATGCTGACTTTTTATGCGGCTGTTGCTAGAAAAGACTTGAAAAATTACCCAGAAAATGGTTTTCAAATGGAAAATGCCTTGACCAGAGAAGAAACCTTAAAAGGAATGACCATTTGGGCGGCTTATTCCAATTTTGAAGAAAAAGAAAAAGGAAGTTTAGAAATAGGAAAATGGGCCGATTTTACTGTTTTTTCAGAAGATATCATGACGATGCCTATCGAAAAAGTACCGTATGCTAAACCAACACAAGTTTTTGTAAAAGGGAAAGAGGTGAAGTGATTCTTCGGTTAAAATTATATATAATCTAAACCCTTCTCAACTTCTCCGCAGCAGCAACTAAAGTTTCATCGGTTTTCGCAAAACAAAAGCGCAACATCCTTTTGTCTGTTCCATCTTCATAAAATACAGAAATTGGAATGGTGGCAACACCATGATGGGTAATTAATTCTTTCGCAAAATCAGTGTCGTTTTTTGAACTGATTTTTTCATAATTAACCACTTGGAAATACGTGCCCTCACAGGGTAATAGGGTAAAACGACTGCCTTCTAAAAGGGATCGAAATAAATCTCTTTTTTGTAGATACATTTTAGCTATAGCATCAAAATCAACGATGTCTAAATAAGAAGCAATCACGTGTTGGGAAAGACTACTCACGCTAAATACTAAAAACTGATGCACTTTTTTTATTTCTTGCATTAGTTTTTCTGGTGCAATCAAATAACCGATTTTCCATCCGGTTACGTGTAACGACTTTCCAAATGAGGAAGCAATTATGGCACGTTCTCTTAATTTAGGACGAGTGTTTATCGAAATATGGGGTTGTGTAAAGGAAATGTATTCATACACCTCATCACTTAAAAGTACTATTTGTGGGTGTTTTTCTAAAAGTGTTTCTAAAGCTTCAAACTCATTTTCTTTCCAAATTCTTCCCGTAGGATTGTGTGGATTATTAATAATAATCATTTTGGTTTTGGAAGTTATACCGGCTTCAATACGGTTAAAATTAGGCGCGTAATCTTCGTTTAATGCAATACGAAAGGGTTTGCCACCCGCAACTAAAACAGAAGGTTCATAACTGTCATAACAAGGATCTAAAATAATCACTTCATCGCCATGTTTAATTAAGGTATTAATGGTAGTGTAAATACCTTGTGTGGCTCCAGCTGTAACTAAAATTTCAGTAGCAACGTCTGTTTTTCGTGTATATTTTTCGTAAGTAAGTTGACTAATTTTTTCTAATAAAGAAGGCAAACCAGCCATGGGTGTATATTGGTGGGTGTTTTCGTGTGTAAGTTGCTTCGTTATATCTAAAAGCCTTTGGTCAACCGGAAAATTGGGAAAACCTTGGGATAAATTAATAGCTCCATGTTCATTCGCTAATTGCGACATTACAGAGAAAATACTTGTTGGAATGTGAGGTAGTTTTGACATGAAAATTGATTGTTCTTACAAAAGTAGGAGTTTTTAGTAAAAATAAGTGTGAAAATGGATTCCAATTAATTAACATTTCTATAGCTATAGCAAATCTTAGAATACGTACTTTTGTGCTTCAAATTTAAAAAAATAGTGTTTTGAAAAATATCATTTTATACGTAGCTGTATGTTGCAGTTTTTATTTAGGAACTGCGCAACAAAAAGAACATACTTTAGCTTTTAAAAACAATACCGATTTTAAATCATTTTTTAGAGCTTCAAGTAATTTTTATCCTGTAGTAAGTGCTCATCGTGGTGGACCAACAGTTGGGTTTCCAGAAAATTGCACGGCTACATTTGCGCATACAATTTCGTATAATCCTGCCGTAATTGAAACAGACATTGCATTAACCAAAGACTCAGTTTTAGTCATGATGCACGATAATACCTTAGATAGAACTACTACTGGAACAGGAAATATCAATGCATATACCTACAAAGAATTGCAACAATTATCTTTAAAAGATACCGAAGGTAAGGTTACTCCGTATAAAATTGAAACCTTAGACGAGGTGTTGCAATGGGGAAAAAATAAGGTAGTGTATACCTTAGATGTAAAAAGAGGTGTGCCTTTTAAAATGATAGTTGATGCCGTAAAGCGTAATAAAGCAGAAAATTATTCCATCATTATTACATATAATGCTACTCAAGCTGCAGAAGTGGCTGCTTTGGCTCCAGATATGATGCTTTCGGTTTCAGCTAGAGGTAAAGAAGATGTAGAGCGTATGGAAAATTTAGGAGTTAAAGCTGAAAACATGATTGCTTTTGTAGGGACTACTTTTCCAAAACCTGAAACCATGCACTACATGAAAGAGAAAGGAATTGCTTGTATATCTGGAACCATGGGGAATATCGACAAAAGTGCCATCGCAAATGGAGATGCCATTTATTTAGACATTGTAAAAGCAGGTGTCATGATTATTTCTTCGGATAGACCTGCTGCTGTAGCCCAACAAATGGCGCTTTATATTAAAGAAAATAACCTAACGATAAAAGGGGAATAATATACTTGATGTTTTTTTAACATCTCGTGATTTTTGGTTACAAACTGTTTAATTTTTCTTAATGTAACCGAGACTCAAATCTTTTTTTTCATGATTAGTTTGGCTCCACAAACAACAAACATTCTAATCATGAAAAAAATTTATTTTTTATTTGCAATGCTTTGCTGTGCCTTTTTAGGAACAGCTCAAAAACAAATGAATGCGAGATTGACTAAAATTTCTCATTCTTATGGAGAACAAGAGAAGACAACTAAGGTACAAGGTACTATGGATGCTTCTCTTTTTCCATTTTATCACGGGGTGGCTTCTGGTGACCCAACAAGCAATAGTATCATCATCTGGACACGTGTTACGCCTTACAACGACGAAGAGGTAACTGTGAGTTGGAAAATGGCGACCGATCCACAACTTCAGCATGTAGTGCAACAAGGAAATTTTCAAACGGGAGATTTTAGAGATTACACGGTAAAAGTAGATGTAACGGGTTTAAATCCTGGAACTACTTATTATTACAGTTTTACGGCTCTTGGAAAACAATCTATAACAGGGAGAACCAGAACTGTTCCTACAACTTCAGTATCGCAACTTCGTTTTGCTGTAGCTTCTTGTTCGAATTACCAAAATGGGTTTTTTAATGTATATGACCGTTTAGCTGAAAGAAATGATATTGATGCGGTCATTCATTTAGGAGATTATATTTATGAATACGAGGAAGGAGGCTTTGGTTATTCTTCTGCTGTGGGTCGTGGTCATGAACCTACTAACGAAATCATCACGCTAGATGATTACCGAGTGCGTCATTCGTTTTATAAATTGGATCCTTCTTTACGTAGAGCACATCAGCAACATCCTTTTATCTTAATTTGGGATGATCACGAATTTGCAAATGATGCGTATGTAAACGGTGCAGAAAATCACCAACCTGCTACGGAAGGAGATTGGAATACTAGAAAAAATAACGCTTGGAAAGCTTATTTTGAATGGATGCCAATACGTGATAATGTTCAAAACCCAAATCAAATTTACAGAAGAATACAATATGGTAATTTAATGGATTTAATTCTATTAGATACCCGTATTGAAGGTAGAGACAAACAAGACGATTCTTTCCTTTTCAAAATTCAAAATACCGATTTATCTCGTTTTTCTCAAGATGAGGCGAATAAATTTCTTTTGAAATCCTTTTTAGAAGGTTCTTTTAAAATGAAAGAAGGAAAAGGAGCTATTTCTCAAGAAGAATTTGATGCTTTATATGCTAAATTATTAGTGTACATGGAAGCTTCTGATTGGGATGCTCAAAAATTAGAAAAAAATGTTTCTCAAAAAGAATGGAACGAATTAAGAGCGGAAGTATATTCTAAATTGCAAAAGGTTAATTTACAAGAGAATAAAGGGAATAAGACGTTGTTAGGTGAAACGCAGTTCAATTGGTTTACCCAACAATTATCGAACTCCAAAGCGAAATGGAAAGTAGTAGGAAATCAAGTTTTAATGATGCCGGTTATTCCTTTAGAATTAAAAGATACATGGAACGGCTATCAAGAAGAAAGAGAGCGTTTGTATACCTATATTAAAGACAAAAAAATCAATAATATTGTTGTAATTACAGGTGATATTCACATGACTTTTGTAGCCGATTTACCAAAAAGTTTGTTGACCTATAATACCTTGTTTAAAACAGGTTCAATGGGAGTTGAATTTGTAGCGCCAAGTATTACTTCTTCAAATTTAGATGAGTTTGCAGGATTTACAAGTTCGTTCTTAAACTGGTTGGTGGCTGCTTTTAATCCGCATATTAAGAAAGCTGATTTAAGCAATCACGGATATTTTATTTTAGATGTAAGAAATGACCGTGTACAAGCAGATTGGAATTATGTGAATACTATTCAAACCATAAATCCAGGTCAATTTTATTCGCACAGTTATTATGTTAGAGATGGAGAGAAATTCTTAAAAAGTGCCAATACAGCTTCTACTTTAGCCACAACTAATGTACCTGTTCCAGCACCTTTAGCAAGAACTAACGCAACTACTGAAACTATAGATGAAAACGCAGTAGTTGTTATTGGGAATTACCCAAATCCAAGTAAAGGTTTAACGAATCTTCATTTTGCAATTGCAAAACCAAGTCAAGTAACAGCTTCTTTATATAACGAAAAAGGAATTTTGGTTGGGGAATTATTAAATGATACGGTAACTGAAGGATTATATAATTTAGAATATAATGTTTCGGGGTTACCAACGGGAATTTATCTATTACAACTCAGAGCCAATGATGCAGTAATTTCTAGAAAAATTATTGTGGGTCAATAAATAGATGTTGTGTTTTTAGCAAGAAAAAGGAGATTTTTTAATCTCCTTTTTTATTTTTATTTAGCGAATCAAACTAAAATGAGATTTATACATGTGTGGCCTATTATTTTCTGTAAACTCTATGGTAAACCAATAATCATTTGCTGGTAAGTCTTGATTGTTAAAAGTCCCATCCCAACCGTTAGAATTATTAGTAATTTGTTTGATTAATTTACCATAACGATCAAAAATTGAAATAAGAGCATTAGGAAACGCATTTTCAAAACGAATGGACCAAGTATCATTAATTCCATCTCCATTCGGTGTGAAGAAATAAGGATAATTAACGATGAAAACCTCTTTGGTTAACTCTTCCGAACAACCTGCTGTATCTATAACCGTAATGGTATGACTTCCCATTGATACTTGTTCAAAAACATTGCTTTCTTGTAAAGGGCCGTCATCTAATTGGTATAAATAATTTCCTGCTTCATTTGCAATCACGGTGATAATTTGGTTTTCTGAAAAAGCAGCTGTAGTTGTATGTTCTAAATCAGTTAAAGTAGCTTCAATGACCACTACTTGTATAGTTTGTGTTTGCGCACATTGGCCCGCATCGGGCGTGAAAGTATACGAGTTAGAAATACTGTTATCTATTATCGATGGGTTCCAAGTTCCTGTAATTCCATTAGGTGCTGTAGTTGATAAAAGCGGTGGTGTTGTTCCTGAACAAAAACGAATAGTATCTTCAAAATCGGGCATAAAATCATTAGCCACCTTAATTGTGATTTCGTAAGGGTCAATTTGTATACAAGAACTTTGTGGTTCTGGAGTAAAAGTATAGGTTGTAGTTCCTAAAACGGCTGTGTTAATTACTGTGGGATTCCAAGTTCCTGTAATAGGTGTATTGTTTGAAGATGCGGTAGGTAAAACGGGTGCGGCTGCATTTTCACAATATAATAAAGGTATATTGGGAAAGTGTAAAACTATATTTTCAATAGGATTTACAGTTACGATAATAGTTTCTGTTGTGCCTTCACAACCATTAATAGAAGGAGTTATGGTATAATTAGCTGTTCCAACTGTATTTCCAGAAGTGGTAAGCGTTTGTAAAATAGTATTTCCAGTTCCATCAGAAGCTCCAGTACAATTCGTTTGTAAGACGGTCCAACTAAAAGTTGCACTTGGATTTGAAGATGTTAAAGTAATAGCGGTTGCTTCACCAGAGCATATAGTTGTTGTTCCGTTAGTTGTTACTGTAGGCATGGGTTCTAAAGTGACAGCGGTTCTTGTAGCACTAGGACAACCATTTGTATTAATGGCTTCCGCATAATAGGTACCAATGTTTGTTGGTGTAAAAGAGGTGCTATTTGATAACAAATGACTGCCACCAATAGCAGCATCGTACCAATTTACCGTTTCATTAGTGTTCACACTAACCGATAGAGTAGTAGTTGAATTGTTGCAAGCAGTTCCATTTCCATTGCTAACAGGAGCATCGGGTAATGTGCTTACAAAAACCGTATAAATATCAGATAAAGTAGAGCAAAAATTATTGTTAATATGTGAAATATCTTGTGCAACTTTTACTCGGTAATAAGTGGTTACGGATGGTGTTGGTAGGGCAAAAGTAGTATTGGTTTCTCCCAAAATATCAGAAAAATTAATATTGTCTGTACTTTGTTGCCATTGATAAAAATAAGTAGAAGTACCAGAAGTAGTAACTTGTAAATTGGTATTGGTAAGTATTTCATTCGGACAAATAGTAATCGAATTTCCTGAAGCAGTGGTATTCGTAATAGAAGAATAATCCCCACATGAACGAAACATAATGTCATCAATCGCCAAATCATTACCACAACCTCCTGCTCCATTGTTCTTCATTTTTAGAACAACAGCAGATTGCCCAGTTGGCATAGTAAAAACTAGTCCGTATTGATTCCAATTGGGTGATGAGGTCCCAGCAATATTTCCAGTACTTCCCGATTGTAGCAATACCGTTTCAGTTGCGTTCCAAATTTCGAAAGTCACGTTAATAGGAATACCAGTTCCTGGACAGCCACCAGAAGCCGAATTATAAATATTTAGTAACCAAGCGGTGAATTCAAAAGTCGTATTGCTGCACAAGCCCGTAACCACTCTTCTATAGAATTGACCAGGTGTATTACTAGCATTAACGATGAGACATTTTCCATTCAGGCCATTAGGTTCTGTGTCAGGAGTGTGATCTAACGAATACAACCAGTTATTTGGAATAAGATTCGTTCTGTTGTAAAGCGTATATTGTCCATCTTGAGGAAAGCCACTGGCTACATAGGTGTAATTCGTAACTCCTGCAGGCAATTGCGGACCATACGTACTGCCACTCCCAAAGTTTTCAAAAAAAATAGGTGCGCCACTACTTCCATTACAGAAACCGAGCTGACCGAAAGTGAATGTATAGTTTGCTAAGAATAAAATTAAAAGGCAGTATTTTTTCGGTATTGCCAAAAAGGAATTACTATTTTTCATAATTACTAAATATAGTATCTTCCTATTTAGAATACTATAAAAAGTAAGTTATAAAAACTATACAGACCAGTTTTCTTTAACCTGTATTTTTGATATTGATTTTAAAAATAGTACAGCGAAAAAGGTATAAAAACAAATAGCTTAGCCTTTTAGAGCTAAGCTATTGTATGTTGTTGAGGTGTTGTAGGGGTTGATTAAAAAAAATAAGTAAATAATTTTTATCGCTGACAGGTTGTTATATGTCAAAAAAACATTAAAATTTTATATAAAAATATCTTTTTATGATATAAATGTCTTTTTGTCAGTGTTTTTATTTTTTTATTAAAGGATTAAAAGTAAAAAAAGACGTTTAATGACAATATTTTAAAATAATTTAGTTTTTGTTGAAGAATAATGTTTTTATACTTTTTTATGGCACAGTTTATGAAAAAAATGAAGAGTCCATGAATTGGCGTTCGCAGGACTCTTTTTTATTAATTCATTAAAAAATCACTCTGATAGTAAGAATAGAGTAGTTTTTTGTTTGTAGGTGCAAAAGTATTATATTTTTCTTCTCCTTCAAATTTTTTCTAATTTCTTCTCGGTCTTTTTCACTCAATACCGAATAATAAAATTGGGAGAAACTATAAATTTGAGATAGGTGAGTTTTAACAAAGCTGATTATTTAGGAAGTGTTTTAGAAACACACAAAATGAAACATATCAATAACTTATTTGATAAGTTCAAAGAAAAAAGAAAAGAAATTAAAGAAAAACTAGAAGGTAAGTATGAAGAAAAGATTTATGCTCCTTTTAATTCAGGTTCTTATGCAAAGCACACAGCAATTAATTCTAAATTTGATTTAGATTTAGCTGTCCCTTTCAAAAGAAATTCCTTTTCTACAATTGAAGAAATGTTTAATGATGTATTTGAATTTTTAAAAGAAGAATATAATGATTTAGCATATGTTAGAAAACAAAAAGTATCTATAGGTGTTGAATTTTATCGCGATACAGATGGAGACATTATTCAAATTGATGTTGTACCAGGAAGAGAGTTGAGTAAAGATGCTTATCCAGAAGAGTATTATTTAAATATTAATATCAATACTTATGATGGTACTTATACACAAACAAATATTCAAGCTCAGATTGAAAATATTAAAGGAAAACAAGATGCTAGACAAATTATTCGACTATTGAAAATTTGGAAATGTCAAAAGAATAAAGATTTCAAATCTTTTTTTATGGAGTTAATTGTTATTAAAGCATTTGATAATAAGATTATTTCTGGTAACCTATGGGAGAAACTTAAAATTGTCTTAGAATATATTAAAGATGAAATCACTAGAGAAAATTTCAGTTTGAAAGATCCAGGTAACTCAAGCAATGATATTGCCAAAACTCTTGATAGTTATCAAAAAAACTCTTTAAAAAATGATTTTCAAAATATTCTTGATAATGTTGAATTGAATGAGGAAAATTTAAAAAATTATTTTAAAGAAAATGAGAAATTTAAGGAAGTAGAAAGCGAATCTAAGAATTTATATAGAGTTAATAATTCTTCAAGTGTAATAATACCGCCTAGTAATCAATTTGGATAAAATGGATAATAGGTTAAGTATTGTTGAAAAGGTTTTTAAAGAGAATGTTTTTAACCTCACAGTTATCAATGACTTTGAGGTTAAAGATGATTTTATTGCTGGAAAAATAGAGTTAATCTCACGTACTAAACCAAATGTTACATTTGATGTAAAAGTTGAAGCTATTTACCCTTTAAAAAATGGAAATTCAGAATCTATCTCTTTTGTAAATGTAGATTTAAAGCAATATGCGCATATAAATTTTGATGGCTCAGTTTGTTTTCATTCATTATCTTCATCTGATTTAGAATATAAATTAGATAATGATATAAAAGCACTTTTAGAATGGTTTCATAAATATTATGAATTAGAAATAGATGATAAACATTTTGAATATCTATTTTATAGTAAACTAAATAAAAAAAACATTTTTTTGTTTTGTGATTCAGATTTTACGCCCAATAAAGAGGATTTTGGATTTTTTTATTACACAAAAGGCTATTCAACTGAAAAAAATAATTATTTAATTCAAGGCTTAAAGAGCCAAAATGATAATTCCAAAATAAGCTTTTTATGGGCTAATTATTACAGTACCTTTAAAAATTCTTTTAAAGGAATTTATTATATTTTAGATAAAGCACCAGTATATCACAGAAATTTTTCATTTAATAAATGGACTGATTTTGAAACTGTTTTTAATTCTAATTTCTTAAAGTTTCTAAATGATTCAAAGAAGAAGTTAGAAAAGAAAGATTTAATTGAAGGAAAGTTTTTTGTATTACTACTAGGGTATCCTATTTATGATGGTAAAATTAATTATGAGACAATATTAGTAGATTACTATAATTTACCGGTTTATAAAGGCGATTTAATAGATAATGATGTTATTTGGTCAAAGACTGTTGATAGTTCATATGATATTTTCTTTGGACGTGGAAAACTTCATAATAGTTTAACAGAATCTAAAATTTTGGTACTAGGTGTTGGTGCAATAGGAAGTAATTTGGCAGAATCATTAGTTAGAGGAGGATGTAAGAATGTAGACTTGTTTGATAATGATGTAAAAGAGATAGGTAATATTTGTAGAGCTAAATACAATTTTTTTAGTGGTGAAAACTATAAAGTTGATGAGTTAGCACTTTTGTTAACTAGTATTTCTCCTTTTGTAGAAATAAATAAATTTAATAATGCTGTAATACCATTAAATACAGATGAACTTAGAAAAATTTATTTGGACTTTTTTGATAAGTATAATTATATTTTCAATTGTACAGCTAGTAATGATGTAAATATAATCATTGATGGTTTACCTATTAAAAGTCAATTGATAAGCTTGTCAATTTCAAATAATGCTAATGATTTAGTTTGTGTTATTGGCAAAGGAAATGTTTACGCAACAAATTCTAAAATTTATAATGAAATTAACCAAGATTTAAGCGATTTATTTAATCCTCAAGGTTGTTGGAGTCCTACTTTTAAAGCATCTTTTCATAATATTAATGTCTTATTAAATTTTGCATTAAGTAATATTGATTACAAATTAAAAAAAGGGTTAGCATTAAAAACATTTATGTTAGAGGTTAATGAGAATGAGAACTATACAATTAAATTAAAAGATTAGTTAATGGTAAAATCTAATAATAAAATTGGGCTAGAGATAGAATATGACGACAATCTTTTAAATGAATTATTTGAAATAGCATTAGTTCATTATCCTAATGAAATTGGGGGGTATTTATTGGGGAAATATTCAGAGAATAAAAAGACAGCAATAATTGTAAAACAGATTACAGCACTTGAATATTTGAATTCACCAGTTTCATTTAAACATATAGTTAATGAAGAAACTAAAAATGTCTTTGTTAAATTGTTTGAAGGAGAAGGTATTCATTATTTAGGTGAATGGCACACACATCCAAACTCTAATTCAAGGTATAGTCAAACTGATTTCAAAGCATTAAAAAAAATAGCAAAAGGAGATATAGAAAATCCAATTTTGTTAATTGTGGGTTTTGACAAAAAAGGAATTAAAGATTATAGTTTTAATGTTTTTTTTAATAAAGAAGTATATAAATATGAGTGAAAATGAAAAAATAAATATGAAAAGTCTTTTTATTGGTTTACAGAAATCTATGATAGCTGATCTAGAATCAATAAGAGAAAACACTCCTCACGAACCTACAAAAGGCGATGGTAGTGAAAATATATGGTTAGAATTTTTTGAAAAGTATCTTCCAAAAAGATATTCCGTAACTAAAGCTATAATAATTGATTTTGAGGGAAACAGGAGTGATGCAATTGACATTGTTATATATGATAAACAATACACGCCATTTATTTTGAATAGAAATGGGATTAAGTATTTGCCTGTAGAAAGTGTTTATGCCGTGTTTGAGGCAAAACAGGAAATTTCTAAAGGAAATTTAATATATGCTGCTGATAAAGTAAAAAGTGTAAGAGTTTTAAATAGAACTACTGCCGCAGTAGTTGATCGAGGAGAAATTAAAACCGCTCCAAAATTGTTTAATATATTAGGAGGCTTTTTGTCGTTAGATAATTCATGGGCAGATTCAATTGAAACTTCAGAGCCATTTAATAATTGTTTTCAAAATTTAAAAGGCGATGAAGAAATAAATATAGGTTGTGTTTTAAATGATAAATCTTTTGTTTTTGATAATTCTAAAAAAATTAATTTTAGTAGTGATAACGAAACATTAATTTTCTTTTTTCTTAAGCTTCTGCTGGAATTACAGAAATTAGGAACAGTAAGACCAATAGATTTGAACAAATATATAGACCAATTAGATTCTCAGTAATAACAAAAAAACACCAACATTTCTGCTGGTGTTTTTTTTTTTTTTTTATGAGGCATCTCGACTGCGCTCGATGTGACAAAGAATTGTTACTCCTCCAATAAAACTTCTAAAATACGAATGGCTGCATCGCTAATTTTGGTTCCAGGACCAAAAACAGCTACAGCACCTGCATCAAATAAGAATTGGTAATCTTGAGCAGGAATAACACCACCCACAATCACCATAATGTCTTCCCGACCGTATTTTTGTAATTCGGAAATTACTTGAGGAACTAAGGTTTTATGACCCGCAGCCAAAGAAGAAACGCCTAAAATATGCACGTCATTTTCAACGGCTTGTTTGGCGGCTTCTTGTGGTGTTTGGAACAACGGACCAATGTCTACGTCAAAACCAACGTCTGCATAACCTGTTGCCACTACTTTGGCACCACGATCATGTCCATCCTGACCCATTTTGGCAATCATAATACGAGGACGACGCCCGTCTTTTTTAGCAAAAGCATCGGCTAATTGTTTCGCTTTTTCAAAGCTTTCGTCATTTTTTATTTCTTTACTATACACGCCACTAAAACTTCTAATTTGTGCTTTATATCTTCCAAATACACTTTCGAGTGCATCGCTAATTTCTCCTAAAGTGGCTCTATTACGAGCTGCTTCTACAGCTAAAGATAATAAATTTCCATTACCTGTTTTAGCACATTCCGTTAATTTTGCCAAAGATGCGGCTACTTTTTGTGCATTTCGGGTAGCTTTTATTTTAGCTAATAATTCTAATTGTTGGTTACGCACCATTTGATTGTCCACATCTAAAATATGTAACGGATCTTCTTTTTCCAAACGGTATTTGTTAACTCCTACAATTATATCTTGTCCACTATCAATACGGGCTTGTTTTCTAGCTGCAGCTTCTTCAATACGTAATTTTGGAATTCCTGCTTCAATCGCTTTGGTCATACCCCCTAAAGCTTCTACCTCTTCAATCAAAGCCCAAGCTTTTTCAGCAATTTCAGCCGTTAAACTTTCTACATAATAACTTCCAGCCCAAGGATCCACCGTTTTACAAATTTTAGTTTCTTCTTGAAGGAAAATTTGCGTATTTCTAGCAATCCGAGCAGAGAAATCGGTTGGTAAAGCAATGGCTTCATCTAAAGCATTCGTATGTAAAGATTGTGTGCCACCAAAAGCAGCAGCAGCAGCTTCAATAGCAGTACGCGCCACATTATTAAATGGATCTTGTTCCGTTAAACTCCATCCAGAAGTTTGACAGTGCGTACGTAAGGCTAGTGATTTTTCATCTTTAGGATGAAATTGTTTTAATAGTTTGGACCACAACATTCTGCCCGCACGCATTTTTGCAATTTCCATAAAATGATTCATTCCAATCGCCCAAAAGAACGATAAACGAGGTGCAAAAGTATCAATATCCATTCCAGCAGCTAAACCGGTGCGAATGTATTCTAATCCGTCTGCTAATGTGTAAGCCAATTCGATATCTGCAGTAGCACCTGCTTCTTGCATATGATACCCAGAGATAGAAATCGAGTTGAATTTGGGCATATTTTTACTGGTGTATTCGAAAATATCAGCAATAATTTTCATGGAAGGAGTAGGAGGATAGATGTAAGTGTTTCTTACCATAAACTCTTTCAAAATATCATTTTGAATAGTTCCTGAAAGTAATGCTGGTGCCACACCTTGTTCTTCTGCTGCAACAATATAGAAAGCCATAATAGGCAAAACCGCACCATTCATGGTCATGGAAACCGACATTTCTCCTAAGGGAATTTGGTCAAACAAAATTTTCATGTCTTCTACCGAATCGATGGCTACACCTGCTTTTCCAACATCGCCTACTACACGTTCATGATCAGAATCATAACCTCTATGAGTCGCCAAATCAAAGGCAACAGAAAGCCCTTTTTGACCCGCTGCTAAATTTCTACGGTAAAAAGCATTACTTTCTTCTGCAGTAGAAAAACCAGCATACTGACGAATGGTCCAAGGTCTTCTAACGTACATGGTGCTGTATGGGCCACGAAGATTAGGTGTAAACCCTGCTGCGAAACCAATATGTTCTAAATTTTGAATATCTTCTTTTGTGTAGGTTGATTTTACCTCAATTCCTTCTGCGGTAATGAAATTCTCTTTTCCGCTCGAACTGACAGATTCTGATTTCTGATTTCGGACTTCTAATTTTAAATTTTGTATGTCTTTTCTCATAGTTATTAAAACTATTTAGGGTATTTAGTTGTATTTTTTGAAGTATGAAAACAAGATAAAACCTTAATTAAGTTCTCTTTTTCTTCATACACGTAGAACAATATGAATGGAAAGATTTGTAGAGGAATTGCTCTATAGTTCTTATATTTAATTTGATAGTTTGGATTGATTTCAAGTTTTTTATAAGCTTCAGTTATTTCTGAATAAAAGCGAAAGGAAAGGTTGGGATTAATTTCTGCATAGTATTCCATTGCATTTTCAATTTCACTTTGAGCTTTTTTAGAAACAAGAATTTTAATATCCATACTTCTTTTTTAATTTTTCTAATGATTCGTTAGATGTTATATATTCTGATTCGGGTTCGTTTACTCGATCATCTAAAAAATGCATTTGTTCTTGTGAAAGATTTACATCAGATTCTGTTTTAGCAAGAATAATTACTTCTACTTCTTCAGCAAGAAAATCATCAGGTAAAATAATATTTAACTGTTGGTTTTTTACTTTTACAAACTGTCTTATGGCTTCCATCTTCTTCTTTTTTTGAAAGTTACAAAAAATTATTCTTGAGCTAAGCGTTCTTGTTCTAATTTTTCAGCTAGTCTTTTCTCAATTATTGGTGTAACTAGTGTTTTGCGCGAATGGGTTTTTACAAATGGAAATAATTCCAAATCTTCTTTCATACGGTCGTTTTTATTCGGATATTTATTGGTTCCTAATAAAATTTCTTTACCTGAGTCGAAAAGTTCTTGTTCTTTAGTAGCACTTTCTTTTATTTTTCGTTGAATTGTGCCTTCAATTAATTGCGTAATGAATCCACCATTAGCCTCAATATCTTTAAAAAGTTGGAGCGCTTTTTCCGCTAATTGCTCTGTAATAGTTTCTATATAATAAGCACCATCAGCAGGATTGTTGACTTTATCGAAATAGCTTTCGTTCTTTAAAACTAATAACTGATTACGAGAAATACGATCACCAAATTCATTATCTTTATGATATAAGGCATCATAAGCAAGATTTGCAACCGAATCAGCTCCTCCTAAAATGGCACTCATGCATTCGGTTGTGGTACGAAGCATGTTTACATTATAATCGTATAAAGTTTTGTTTCGTTTCGTTGGTGTAGCCAATATATGACATTCGATATTGGGATGGTATTCTTTTGCTAGTGTTTCAAACAGAAGGCGTAAGGCTCTCAGTTTGGCAATTTCAAAAAAGTAATGCGTTCCCACAGCAACTTCAATGGTAATGGTTGTTTTTGAATTAGATTCAACAGACCAGTTGATTCTATTGAAATATTCATTTGCATGTGCTAAAGTATAAGCCAATTGCTGTATAATATTAGCTCCTGCATTTTGATAAATACGCGTTTCTAAATTTAGAAACGGCAGGTTTGTTTTGGCAACAATTTGATTTAATGTATTAAAATCAGTGTCAAGATTGGTGAACCAATTTCCATCTTTGACAAGATGACCAATGGGGTCAACTTGTATAGAGAAATTTGCTTTATTTTTGGTTGCAAAATCATTAATTTGATTTACGAAATCGATTGATAAAAAAGGTAAATAAAAAAAATAGTGGGTGTTTTCTAATGGAAGATTTTGCATTAAATCCTTTATAACTACCGTCTCATTTTCAATAGTGAAACGAATGCTTTCAGCACCACGTTGTAAAGTGTCTAGCGCTTTTTTATTGGATTTAACAACATCGTGAACAAAAATATTTTGTACAATTTTAAACTGGGTTACTTGAGTGTTTACTTGAGTGTTAGTTTCAAATTCGTCTGCATGGTAGAAAGGTTTCACTTTAATACCTTCTAAACTTTCCCAAACTAAAGTTTCGTTATAATCGGCACCTTTGAGTTCAAATTGTATTTTTTGTTTCCATTCTTTTGATGAAATGGCTTCAAATTCTTGAAATAATTTTTGATGTTCCATTAGTTGTTTTTTTAATGGTTTTTACTGTTCCTATCGTTTGTTTTAGTCCTGATGGAAGCCAACTACCTTGTAGTGCGTACAGCAGGAATATGGTTTAAAAGAAGCGCAAAAGTGAGACTTCAAAATCAATTAAAAATCGTTTTGCTCTTGTTTTTCTTCTCCTTCAAATTCGATAATATAAATATCTTCGTTTTCGCGTTTCATATAATATTTTTCTCGAGCATATTTTTCAATTTGATCGGGATTTTTCAATTTTTTGATGCGAATACTGTCTTTTTTAATTTCGGTTTCGTAATAGTCGATATTGTCTTGCAATTCGTCTATTTCTTTATTTAGAACCCGATGTTCCAAATACGAATAATTGTCTAGAAAAAGCATCCAAACCAGAAATCCTATTGTTACTAATAGGTATCTGTTTCCTAAAAAACTAAGGAAAGTAAATTGGGATAATATGCTTTTAATTTTTTTCAAATTAATGAATGCGTTGTTTGATTACCGCTCTCACTACGTCTATAGCTACGGTGTTGTATTTGTCATTTGGAATAATAATATCAGCATACGCTTTAGTCGGTTCAATGAACTGTTGGTGCATCGGTTTTAAAGTGTTTTGATAGCGGTTCAAAACTTCTTCCATATCTCTTCCTCTTTCCGCAATGTCTCTTTTCAAACGTCGGATTAAGCGTTCGTCTGAATCGGCATGAACAAAAACTTTAATGTCAAACATTTCGCGTAACTCTGGATTGGTTAAAATTAGAATGCCTTCTACTATCATTACTTTTCGAGGATGTGTAATGATAGAGTCGTCTGTTCTATCGTGTGTTACAAAGGAATAAACCGGTTGTTCAATCGTTTTACCTGCTTTTAAATCTTTTAAATGTGCAACTAATAAATCAAAATCAATGGCTCTTGGATGGTCAAAATTTATTTTAGTACGTTCATCATAACTAAGGTGATGTGTTTCTTTATAGTATGAATCTTGTGAGATAATTCCAACTTCAGTTGCCGGTAATTCATTCATAATTTGGTGAACTACAGTGGTTTTTCCACTTCCTGTTCCACCAGCTATTCCTATTATTAACATTTTTGATTTATTTTATTGGGCAAATTTAAGTATTTGATTTTAATTTTAGGACTATTCGCTAAATTATAGATTATAAAACTATTGTAAATTCTTAGGACTTCAAAAGATACTGTTTTTTTAAGCAAAGTTGAAAATTTAAGATATTATTTAGCCTCTTTTTTGAAGTGAAAAAAAAATATTTTTTTATTTGCAGGTCTTAATTTTAGTCTTATATTTGCATCCTCGTTCACGGGGTGTAGCGTAGCCCGGTTATCGCGCCTGCTTTGGGAGCAGGAGGTCGCAGGTTCGAATCCTGCCACCCCGACAAAAAAAGCCTTTCTGATTCAGAAAGGCTTTTTTATTTCTTGTATTTTTCTAAAATTAATTTAAATCCAAGGGTATTTTTACACTTAATGCAATATTTAAGCCAGGTTCGGCAATTTTATAAGGTCTAAAGCGAGACATATGATTGATGTAATTGCGATCAAAAATATTGTTCGCAGTTAAGGTAAAAGCGGTCTTCTTGTAAGTAGTGCTAATTCCTAAATTAAAGATAGAATAACCTGGTGTTTTTAATTCATTTTCGGCTACTTGGTCTTGGTCAAAAGTAGAAGTAACTGTTAAGTTGATAACCGAACTACTAAATTTACCAAAATCATTCAGCGTAATGAATAAGGTATTGGTTAATTTCGTTGGGTTCATCATGGGTAAATAGGAATCATTATCTGTTCGTATTCCTTTTAAGGTAGCAAAACTATTGTCCAAACGGAACCATTTTAAGCCTTCTGGGTGAATAGAAAGCGTAGCTTCTCCACCTGTAATTTTTGCTTCCGATTGTTGGAATTCATATAAAGGGACATTCGTTGCAGGATCTAGATTACTAGGAACTGTAGTGCCCGTTGGTTCAATGTAGATATAATTCTGAATGGTATTCACAAAGAAAGCCCCTTCAATGCTTATCGATTCATTGGCATAAACCGCATTCAAATCAAATTGTTGGTTGTGCTCCTTTTTAAAATTAGCATTACCCACTTCAAAACGTTGGGATTCTAATTTGAAACCATTGGATGTTAATTCGTTTAAATTAGGTGAACGATAACCTGTTGCAAAACTTGAACGTAAGGTTAGTTTTTTAGCAATAGTATAAGCAATACCTGCAGAACCACTTACATTATTATACGATTTGGAAATTTCTGGAATGGTATAATTTAAGCCGTTCGTTTCGTTTGTATCTAAATTTCTAGAATCGAAACGTGCACCCAAGCTAAAATTAAAAGCTTGGTATTGGTATTTGTTTACTGCAAACAAACCAAAATCTTTAATTCTTGCATCTGGAATTAAAACGGTTTGTGCTCCCGAATTATTGGTGTTGTTTTGGTACATTCCTTGCGAGCCTACAATCGTACTGAATCGATTCCAAGTAGGAGCATACCATTTCAAGTTATAGGTTACACTTTGCAAGGTCATATCCACATACTTATAGCCTTTTTTTACACCAGTTAATTCTTCATTTTCAGTACGATGATTGTTTTGATAGCCAACAACTAAATCTAATTTTGATTTTCCAGTTAAAAAAGTAGAGTGAGATGTAAGTCGGTTGTCTACGACTGTATGAAAAGGCGCTTCAATTTCAAAAGGATATTTTTCTTTTTCAATATCACTGTTAATTATTTCACCATTGGGGCCAAAAGTAATGTCTTTACCGTCTAAAATTCCAAAGAAAGCTTGATTAAAAGTATATTCTAAATTAGTGGATCCCCATTTTCTATTGGTACCCACATATCCTTTCGCTCCATATTCCAACAAACGAGTATTAGGAATACGGAATGATTGATTGTCGATAAAGTAATCAGAGAAAAGTTTCCCTAAAGCACTCACACCCCAATTCAAATTTTCTTTAGCACCATCTACTTTAGCATTGGCTCTCCATCCTAAATTGTTAGTAGACATAGCTGCAAAAGCAGAACCTTGAGTAGTTCCAATAGGAGCCGGTTTGGTTTTTACAAAATTAATAACACCGCCCATTGCTTCAGGTCCGTATAATAAACTTTCAGGCCCTTTGATGACTTCAATTTTTTCAAAACCATTTTCATTTACTCCAATTCCATGTTCGTCATCCCATTGTTGGGTTTCAAAACGTACGCCATCAATAACCGTTAAAACACGATTGCTTGAGAGTCCGCGAATAGAAGGTCGGCTTACCATAGTTCCAGAAGTTACTGCATCTACACCCGGTATTTTGTTAATAATGTCCATTACACTAAAACCACCCACTTTAGCTATATTATCAATATCCACTACATCAACTTCATAAGTATTGGTGCTTTGTGTGTTGATATAAGAATTCGATAATACGACTTCATCCATTTGAATGATGTGCTTTTTTAATTGTACATTTAGGGTTTGTTCCGTATTGGAATCCGAAAGAATAACTTCTTTAACTACTGGTTCGTAACTCAAATAGGAATATTGAAGCGTCAGTCTACCTTTTGTAGTTAAAGTTATGGAATAGTTGCCGTTTTCATCAGAAACAACTCCTTTGTTCCATTCGGTAATATAAATATAAGCGCCTGCTAAAGGAAGATTTGAATTTTCTTCTGAAATGGTTCCAGAAATGCGATTTTGTGCGTGGAAAAAGTTTGATATAGTTAAGAAAAATATCAAGAAAACTATTTTTTTCATTTCTTGTTTAAAGTTAGACGATACTGGTCGTAAAAATAGACTAAAATTACAGAATAAAAAAAAATCTGATTTCAATTCCTTCTGTAAGATGATTTTATTTTTAGCTTTTAATTATTGTAAGTTTAAAGGAATTGACATTTTAACTTTTACAAAACGGAAGCGTTGAAAACCTGGATTCCATCGTGGAGAATTTTCAAAAAAATGGATGATACGATCATTCAAATTAGGGTTTGTTGAAGAAGCTATTTTTACATCTGTTACTTTACCATTTTGATTGATTACAAAATCGACTTTAAATTTTTCGTTTTTAATGTTTAATGAGTCAATATTTTGTGCGATATATATGTGAAATTGATTGATGCCACCATTATAAGTTGGTAAAATTTCACCAATTGAATTAAGTTTTATTAGAGTAGTAGAATCTATTTCATTGGATTGTAGGTCATAATATCGAAATAAGCCTTCCTCATTATTTTTAGCAATGCCTTCTTTGTTACCTTCATTGGTGTATAATTTCCAAGTGTAGGTTTTATCTGGTCCTTCTGTAGCTTCCAAAACTAACTTTTCATTCTCATAGAAACGCATTGGGCCAACCGTTTTATTATCTTTAAAAGTTGCTTTTAAGGAAAAATTTTTATTTGAAAGTATCCATTCCCCTTGTTTGTTGCCAATACTATCTATTTCATTTTGACTCATAGCAGTAAAAGAAAAAAAAGCGATTAAAAAACAAGTGAGTGGAGTAGTTAAAGAAAAAGTGTTTTTCATGGTTAAAGGTAATTGGTGTTTGTGTTGATGTTTTATAACTTCAAAATACTATTGCTTTTTCAATTTTTAATATAGCTAACAAATTAATTCCTATTTGCTAAGATAAAATTTTTATGTAAAAATGCATTATTGAAATTATAATTATAGCTGCTTCTTGTTATCAGCTGCTTGATTTTCTGAATATACCAATTAAGAGATTGATAAAGTAAATTGGTAAACCAATAAAAAATATTAATAAAAAAGAAAGCAGTAGCGTTTTATTTATCAAATCATAATTATCAAATAGTGGAAATGGATTCGAAAGAAATAGTTTTGAATAAATAAAAACCAACCAATAACTAATAAAACTTCCAAAAAGAATAATGCAATGAATTATTGTTAAAACATTAAGAAGTTTCTTTTTTAAAACTTTCTCAACTAACCAATATCCAATTCCATTTAAAAAATAAAATAAGGTGAGTAAAATGGCTGCATGTAAATGTTCTATGACAAAATAAGTATCATGTATATTGATATCCAAAGTATTGTCTGGTAAATTGTGAAAATATACACCTAGTGTTAAAATTAGTAATGCAGTAATCCAAAAATAATGGTATACATTTAGTTTTTTAAAATCCAAAGTAAAGGCAGAAATGCTTATCATACTCACAAGGTAAATAAAATATTACCCCTCTGTAAGGGAGTGGTTTTTAATTTAAACCAAAAAGGTATTAATTATAAGCAAAAAGCTTGTATTTATAACCTCAAAGGTGATACTTATAAGCAAAAAGGTATTATATATAAACACAAAGCTATTAATTATAAGCAAAAAGCTATTATATATAACCTAAAAGGTATTAGTTATAAGCAAAAAGGTATTAGTTATAAGCAAAAAGGTATTCTTTATAACCTAAATGCTATTCATTATAACCTTAAAGCTATTCTATAGATTCTAAAAGATTATAATTGTAAGCTCAGAGCTATTCTTTAAAATAAAAATAATTATAGATGTCAACTTGAAACCATAAAACCACTCTTTAAAGGAGGTTTTTTTTATCTATTATTCTAAAAAGAATTTTATTTTAAATACAATATCTTTTTTCTCTTTATTTATAAGGTTTAAAAAAAGTTAGGGTGTACTCGGGGTGTTCAAAAAAAGGTTTGAAATTATCAAATTAATATTCAATTGTATTGTTTTTTTTTTATTTAAAGTAGTAAAAAATAGTACTTAAAGTACAAATAAATTTAAATCTATATCTGAAATAGAACTTTGAGTTTTCTTTTTAAATATTTCTAATTTAAATTAAAATATGGTGCAAATGCCCTATTTCATTAAAAAACGGATTAATATAATATTGTAAAGTAAATTATTAATCCAAATTTATGAAAGCAAAACATTTTATTTTAATAGCGTTTTGTATTAATGCAGCTATTTTAAGTGCTCAAACATTAGGAGAATTTAAACCTGGAAAATCTGGACCGTTAAGTTTAGAAAAACCAAAATTTGATAACAGAAATGTATATATAGCCGACTTTGCAGTACATTATCAAGTGTATAGTGAAAAAGCAGCTTCAAAAAAAGGAGGTTCGGGATTGTTTGGTGCTGTTATGGGATCTGCAAAAGCTTCGCTAGCAGTAGGATTAGATGTGTCAGAAGAAACACTACAGAATATTACGAATACTGCTTATAGTCAATTTCTGGCTGACCTTAAAGAAAAAGGCTTTAATGTTATGAAGACAGAGGAAGCAAAAGACACCGAATTTTATAAAGGATACCAATATAGTGACAGCCTAAAAATGTTTCCCTCAACTACTATTGAAGGAGCAATTACAGTACATCCTCAGAATGTAGGTTTTTTTTATAAAGAGAAAGGCTCTACTGAGAACACAACAAAACTTTCTAAAGAACTAAACGATGCAGCTGTGATTCGAGTGGATTTATATGTAGAATTTGTAAAGTCAAAAGGTTCTAACAAAAGTGGTATAGGTGCTAATGTAGTTGCTAAAACAAATTTGGTTTTATCAGAAAACAGTACTATTGTTCATTTTATTGTTGGGCGTAATAAAATTGGTGGTTCCCCTTTAGCCGAATACCAAGGCATTCTGAAAAAAGATTTAGATATTGACGGTGTTATCAAAGAAGAAAAAATCACGAATTATGTGGATTCAGATTACGACAATTGGGGAACAAAAACTGCATTTGGCACGGTTTACGTAGCTAAAAACAAAGCCACAGCTAAAGCCGCTATTGTGCCTGCAGATGCTCCAAAATATGAACAAGGGGTAGAACAAGCTATTGATGTATTCCTAAAACACCATCTTAACGAATTTCATTCGAAATATTTCAAATAATATTTAGAACAAATGATGGGATTACAAGCAATAATTGACCAGCAATTAAAAAAATATCAAAAATGGGATTTTTTGGTTTTCATGTTATTAACACTTTTGTCGGTACTCAATGGGCAAACTACAGTGTTTTACTTGATGTATTTTTTCTGGTGGAATGAACTGATACGATTAATAGTTGATCGATTGTATTTTAAGAAAAATCCAAATGCAATAAATGAAGATTGGCAATCAACCGGTTTTATGGGCGGTTTATTTTCGATGGGTATTTATTGGGTTTTCTTGATTGTTTTTTTTGGTTTTATTGCTGTATCAGACAACAGAGAAATCATCCTAACCAATATGGAAATTGTTTTTTTTCAAAATTGGTTTTTCAATCTCAATTTGATTTTTGTTTTATTCGAAAGGATTTACTTGCATCAGAAACAACAACCATTAACCATTTATTTTGGAGCCTTTAATCCGAATATGATAGTGCTTCATGTTTCAATAATTGTGGGAGGTTTAATACTATTTTTTTTGGTCAAACGATTTCCAGAGACTTTTACACCTGAAAACCAATGGGGCTCAGTAATTATTGTATTTCCTTTTTTGTTGTTAAAAATGCTTAATCAAAAACTTTCATCTGACAATCATAATTTAAAATAATACTATCATAAAAATAGAATCATGAAAAACATTTACTACTTATTCACTACATTACTTTTCCTATCATTCAATGTAACAATTGCCCAAGACTACATACCCTATTATCCTACAGAATGGGAGTTTAGAAATCAAGTAGATGTTATTGATTTTTCACAAGTTAAAAGTTTGACTACCAAAGAAATTGCAGTTGATGAAAACGAAGATTTTCCCATTTTAGAAATCTATTTACAGTGGAACAATACGTATCAATTAACGGATTATCAATTTGTCAATTTCAACAACAGTTATGCCGATTTTGATATAGCTTTTTATTATGTTGACGCTAATTCTAGACAACTAAAGTCGGTAAAAATAACCAATCCCAATACTTTAAAAACCCTTGAAGATTGGCACTATACTTATGGTGCTTTTGATGTAGAGAAAATCAAAGTAAGTCGTTATTTATTAAATGTAACTCAACCAGAGGTTTTTGAAGTACTTTATGAAGGCAACGATGATGATTACACACAAGAAACAGTATATAATCCTCAGAAGAAAAAAATAAAACAAACGAAGCATTGGTATAAATCAAATCCTGAAGGAAATACACTTCATATTACTGAAGTATACATTGATGATATACTTGATCAAACCGATAGTATTCTATTAAATAGCAATGGAAAGAAACTGCAAAATACTATTACCAATTTTGGAATCAGTAGCGTTATCAAATATCACTACAAAACTCGAAAAGTGGATGTTTTTGGAGATGAATTTGACTACCAAGATTTAGATAAAATCCAAGTAGATGGTCAAGACAAAGAGCGTTTTGAATACACCTTTGATGCAAAAGGCAACTGGATAGAACGTAAAAACTACAAAATGAAAAATAGAAAATGGGAATGTAACACCATTACCAGAAGAACTATTGAATACCGTAACTAAAACTACATTCAATGAAATTTAAAGTAACTATTTTACTGCTATTAGTTGGTTTTTTTGGGAATGCACAAAATTACCACCATATTTCACCACCCAAAACCTATTGGCAATCGTATGGTTTTCAAAAACAACCCGATCATGCTAAAATTGCCTATTACAAAAGTGACAGTTTAGGCTACCAACCCGTAATGGCAGAAGTGTATTCGTTTAACAAAGACGGACATATTATACAAAAATACACCCGAATTTATGGAAGTAATGGTAGCGAAACGGCTAAAAATTACGTGTATAAAAATGGTGTTTTAGATAGCATCAATACCAAAACCTCAGCCGAAAGTTTCAATAGTTCACAAAAAATGCACTACGATGCCAAGGGAAATTTAATTAAAATCACATCAACAGGAAAATATGCAACCTATACAGATACTTTCACCTATGATGAGGGTGGCATGTTACAAACCATGACAAGAAGAAATGCAACAGGTACTAAAGCATTCTTAGAGTTTATTCATAAATATAACTATATAAAAGAAACAACTACTGAAAAATCAGGTCGCATTATTGAAAGTTGTTATATGTATGAAGGCGATGATATATTTGCGAGTTTTACCATTTCCAAAAAACAAAGAATTACGTTTTATGACAAAATTCAAAGAATGGAATACGAGTTGGAAGATATAGAAAATCCCTTTGAATATGCATTAAAATTAAGAACCTCTTATAAAAAAAACAACAAAGTCTTAGCAGAAACTTTCAACAAAACTGCAAGTAAAATTGTGTTTGATATTCCAGCAGAAGCTCGTAATGAACAAGGCGATTGGATCAAAAGAATTCAGTTTGACAGAAGGTTTGGTTCCCAAAAGCGCATGGTTTTTCAGTACCTAAAATATGCAGATGGTACCGAGAGTGGTAGCACCGATTTTGATTTGATTTTTGAGATGAAAGTGAAACATTATAAATAATAATGCTATGAAAAAATGTGTATTAACGGTTATATTTTCTATGTTTTTAGTGCTTAATGTATTTGGGCAAGAATTCATTATGGACAACACCAAGCTGTTTGGTAGTGAAGTTTTTGGTACTTACAATTATTTTGAGAGTAAACGCATTGATTATTATCAATATCTTAGAAAGCCCTACAACGTAAAAAGTAATGGAAAACCAGCTAAAAAGAATAGAACTTACGAAAGACTAGATTTTACTATTAACAGTGTAGCATTATACAGTAAAAATGTTAAGTATAAAGAAAAAGCAGACAAAGAAAGTTTTCCTAATTGCAAGATGTATTATGCTTCTAATGACCAATTGTACTACGATTACAATCCAGAAAGAGAAGATATTTATGAGAATCCTATCTTTCATGAAAACGGTAAACTTTGGAATGTTTTATTAAAAGACGAGGAAGACCCAGAAGTTGAGCGCTTTGTAGTTTGGGACAAAGATGGGAATACCATTATGGACAAAGCCTATTTGCCGAAAATGGAAACACATCAGTGGGTTAATCATCCTAAATATGGTTCTGGATTAGTTCAATATATTGCAGCTAAGAAACCCTCTTTTTACCCCTCGGATAGTTATTTGAATTTCCCCACCGAGCGAGAACAACTTATGGATTGGAGGAGTGATAATAAAGCGTATTATTATGGATACAACCATTTAGGCACTTTCATGAATAATGTTTTTGGGTACTCTATAACTGGTTTTTTGCTACCTACAGCTTTTAAATTAGGCAATGGATCAGTAGTGTTTTTAGAAGACGAAGTAAATAAAAAGAACTATTGGGCAGTAATACTCGACCAAGAAATAAAATTTACAATTGAAGCGAAAGCAACAGAAAAACCAAACATTTTAGAATTAAACGAACAAACTGATGTTGAGGTTTATAAACCACATTTGGCAAAAATGGTTAGTAAGAATATCAAAACATTAAATGGTTATGGCATCAATCTCATTCCGCAAGATAATATAAAAGCAGGAGACGGTATTTATATGGAAGTTGGGTTTTTTAAAAATGGAAAATTACACGGTATTGGCTATAGAACTAAAATGTTCACAACAAATGATAGATATGGAGATTTATTAACAATTGATGCTTGTTATGGGATGTTTGAAAATGGGCAACCTAAAAATGTAAAATACATCAAAGCAAACAATGAAAAAAAAGATAAAAACTTTTGGGACGCTATTCCTTTTGATGGATTTAACTATGTAGGTGAAAAATCAAAGGATTTATTTTCTGGATTTTCAAATATGAAACTTACTCAACTAAAAATATCGGATGAAATCTTCATAGAAAAAATTAACAGAGTTGCTAAAATCAAAAGCATTAATCCCCAAGATAATTCTATTACCGTTTTCACAGATAACCCCAATATCTTTACGAAATTAGACAAAAATAGTGGGTCAATATATGTAAACGAAACTTTTCTAGCTAATGATTATGCGTCTTGTCCAAAAACAATAAAAGTCCCTGTTTATGCCGAAAAAAACGAAACCTATTTTGTACCCGCAGAATACAAAAGTAATTCCTATGTTGTTAAGGGAGTTTACTATGATAAGCATGTTACCACATCATCATACAAACCAGCTGAAGTAGCTTCAAAAAAAGTACGATACATAGAAAAACACGTTGATAACGTTTGTCCAAGATGTAATGGTACAGGTTATGTTGTCAATGGAGAAACAAACAAAAATTATTGGAAGAACATTCAATTTTAAAATATGAAAAGATTAATTCTTACTTTACTCTTTACAATTGCTACTCTAACTACTTTCTCTCAAAAAGTAGATTGGGTAAATGCACCTATGAATCCTATTGCTTTTGAATACAAAAAAGAACATTTTAATCTAAAAGGTGATGTTTATGCGTATGGGAGAAGAGTTTTTTCTGAGGAAGGAAACTTAATTTACGAGAAAACTTCAAGTAATGGAGTACACTACTTATATAAAAATGATTTGCTCTACGCAAATTCAGAGGGTAGACTTTACGAATTTAATAGTCAAGGATTTTTGACCAAGTTAACGTATGCGTCATTGGGTATTCAAACGATTAATTATACTTATAACGCAAAGGGTTTATTAATTAAAGAAGTAGGCTCAAAAGGGCTCAATAGTAGTTATGAATACGATAGTTTTGGTCGATTAATCAAAAGCAATGTTAGTGGTGGTATCCGACAATTTTCTTATCAAAAAAATGGTGACCAACTCATTATAACTGAAATTAATAGTGTTTACAATCCTGCTAAAACCGTAAAACATATTTATAAAAATGGCATTAAAATTGGTGAAAACGATAAAATTTTCACAAAAGAGTTTGACAAATTTGGTAATGAAACTAACTGGTATCAAAGTGCTTTGTTTTACAGTGATTTAAAAAATAAAGAAATTGAAATATCAATAGTTCACAAAAAAAGTTCCTTAGGTCGTTCTTTGTTTCCATTAAATGATTGTGAATTTTTTATCAATGACAAAAAAGTAGATTTTCTTTATGCAGAATTAGATTTACAACAAAAAAACATACTACTTTATAATCCTTTTAAAGAAAAATATTACATCGTAGAAAACCCGCTTGATGATGCAAAATCTGGAAAGAAACAACTAGTTTCCAAAGTTTTAATAAACAATCCCTATTTTCTAAAAAATACAAAAGGTTCTTCCTATAAATTAGGTTACAAAGGAGCTACATTAGAAAATACAGTAAATGGCATGCGAGATGGAGCTTTAAAAGTTTACAACGCTCCAATTTATTTAGTTTATGACAAAACTATAAATCAAACATTTGTTGGAGAATTAGATTCGAATAACACAACAGGTTATTATCCTTTGCATCCTATTGCTGTAGATGATAATGTTGTATATATTAAAACAGCAGAATCTCAATTTGTAGTAATAATAGATGGAAAAATTGATGTCAAAGAAAATCCTAATCACAAATTAATTGCCTTGCAAAATGGAAACAGTATCATAAAAGATGAAAATGATAAGATTATCTATTATTTACCCAACACCTCTAAAGCGTTATTAAACAAAGCTTATGCAGGTAAAAAATACAATCTGTCTACAGATAAAATAGATAATCAAACAACACCTTCTTCAAGTACTTCAAAAACAACAACATCAATTTCTACAAAAGAAGATACTTGTTTATCTGGCGACTGTATCAACGGTTTTAGCAAAAAACGTTTTGCTAATGGTGAAATCATTGAAGGTTTTTTTGAAAATGGAAAGATAAATGGTGTTGGTACGCATACCTTGCCAAATGGCAATTATTACATTGGAAATTTTAAAGACGGAAATTATGATGGATACGGCATTTATTCATGGAAAAGTGAAGGCATAATCTATTACGGAACTTGGCAAAAAGGTTTACAAAACGGCTATGGATACCAACTTAAAAATAGCAAAGCAGTTGTGGCTGGATATTACACTAATGGTAAACTAACCAGAGATATGCTCACGTATGATTACGTAAACAACATCTATAAGAACAATTGTGCCGGAGATTGTGCCAATGGTTTTGGGCAATACAAATACAGTAATAAAAGTTGGTATTATGGTTTTTTTAAAAACAACAAACCACATTATTTAGGAATGTATAAAAGTAACGATGGCGATTTGTATATGGGAGAATTTACAGCCAATAAAATGGAAGGCGTTGGAATGTTGGTTTATAAATCTAATGGTGAATCATATGTTGGTCAGTTTTCAAATAGCAACCTAAATGGTAAAGGCTATAAAACCGATAAAAGTTTTGTGATTACTCAAAAAGGAAATTGGGTCAATGGCGTCTTACGAAACGGTAACTTTACGATAGAAAAACCAAAACCTGTAAATACATCTAATAAAACACTTTCAACCGAAGCCAAGGCGTATTTTGATGTATACAATTCCAATCCTGATGGTTTAAAACAACATTTGGCTAATCTTGACAAAAAGTGGAAAGCAAAAGCAATAACTGGAGATTTACTAGGGCAATTTTATGCTAGCCTAATTAACGAAATATATCAAGTAGCACCTTATGCTTCCTTCGAGTTCATGATGAAAATGGACAAAAATGCCACCAAAGATACCTTACCAAAGCTTAAAACAGAGGTTAGAGATTATATTCGTGAAAAATCGAAAGAACGACTTCAAAAATACAGTGGTTCGTACAGTACTAAAACTAATTAATTTTAATAATATGAGAACAATTTTTAAATTATTTACTTGCATTCTAATATGTTTCCTTTCATCATCGGTAAATGCTCAACAATTAACTCCTTTTTACAAAAATGGAAAATATGGACTTAAAGACTCAAGAGGAACTGTTGTTATTGAACCTAAATACAATGAATGTAAAGTCGATGGAGAGGTAATTCGTGTAGAAATAAATTTAGATTGGGGACTTCTAGATGCTACAACAGGAAATGAAATTATACCTCCTACCTATGTATATATGAATCCATACTCAGAAGGCTTGTCATGGGTGCAACTCGACCGAAAAGGAGGTTATATTAATAAACGAGGACAAATTGTTATCCCAATAGTTTATGAAGCTTATGGAAGCGGTAATGATTTTAATGAAGGTATTGCTATTGTTGCAAAAAACGGAAAATTTGGAGCCATAGACTTAACAGGTAAAGAAATTATTCCTTTTAAATATCAGTCCATTGGATCATTTAGCGAAGGAATGGTAAGCACTCGTCTTGAGGATAAATTTGGCTTTGTAAATAAAATCGGAAAAGAAATTGTTCCTGCTAAATACGATGATGTACAATTCTTTAAAGATGGATTTGCAAAAGTATCTTTAGCAGGGAAATGGGGTATAATAGACAAAACAGGCAAAGAAATCATTGCGGTAAAATATGACGACATTCAGGATTTTAATAGAGGGCTGGCGCGTGTAGGTATTGGAGATAACTACGGCTATGTAGATAATACAGGGAAAGAAATTATTCCGTTAAAATTTGAGAAAACCTATTGGGCAGACGATAACACAATCCACGCAAGAAAACCGGACGGTACAATAGTAAAATTTGACAAAAAAGGAAATGAATTAAAATGAATAAAAACTTAATAATAGTATTTCTTCTATTACATTTAATTTGCATTTTTTCTTACGGACAAAAATCAAACTATTCGCCTACAACCGAATTATACGGTTATTATCAAAAAGGGCAAAATTTCAAAACAATTCACCCTAAAATTGAGGACTATGAAGCTTTAATGGCATGGAATGGCTTTACTTTCTTAAGAACAGAAAAAGTTTCGGAACAAGATTACAAATTGATTTTTTCAAAAAAATATGAAGACGGATTCACACTCAAAATTCAAATTCATTACCAATTCATGGAATCCTATTTTAGAATAAAAATAGAAAAAATGGAGGTTATTTTAGCCAATGGCGATGTGATGCATTATACTGTAAATCTTTCTAATCCAACCATTAAAAATCAATATGAAAAGATGTACCAATGGTTTGTGATGGAATTAATCAAAAAAATAAACCCACTGAAGACATTTACTAAGGAAGAATTTCAACAAGCAATAAACAACAACGATAAACTATAGAAAATGAAATGTAAAACAGTATTTTCAATCATCATATTTTTTGCTTTTGTTGGAAGTAAGGGACAATCGTTACCTAATATTACTTACCAAGATTATGGCTTTAAGAAGCAGGTGACACAGGTAGAACAAGTCTTCTACAGTTTTGATGGCGATAGTATTGAAAAAGTAGAAAAAGTTATTCATCGTTTTAACTCTGACGGAAAAATCAGTGCTTTCGAAAACCAGAGTTTCCTTGATGATAGTTGGGCAAAATCAAAAGCAGTATATAAAAATAATCGCTTGCATCAAGAAATTTGGGAACACAGCAATCCGTATTTAAACCGAAAATATTCATATCGTTACGACAATGAACATCGTATCATTGAGCAGAAAATTCGTTTTAAGGACAGAAGTAAAAGTCATGTCAAATTCCATTACAAAAACAAGCTGCTTTATGAAATTGAGGCTAATATAGACGGTACGCAATCCGTTACGGTGTGTTATTACAGTCAAAAAGGGAATTTATACAAAGAAATACATCGGCAAAAAGTACCTGACGACGACATTATCACCAACTATTTCTATCTCGAAGAACGTGAAATTATATCTTACGTAGAACCGAAAAGCTATTTTTATGCAACGGCTTACCTTAAAGATGCGATGGGGAATGAGGCTTGCGAAATTAAATTTAAGTTAATCGAAGACAGCACCGTTCAGGATAAACTTATGAAAGGCATTCAGCGCTTTGAAGAGGAAGCACCAACAGACAGTTTGCCTTTTGGATTGAAACAGTACTCGGATCAGACTTTACAAGCTTATGATAAAAATAAAGGTGATCTCATTCCATTCTATATGAAGTTATTTTTAAGAGATGAATACAACAACATTATCGCAGAAGCAGAAGTGGATGTAAAGAATAAAACCATCGTAGGTGTTGGTTTTTTCAAAATTGAATATGCTGATCGAAGAATCACTGGTACAACTGACTTTCTCCATAAAAAGCTACATATATTTGAAGCACTTTTGCAACAATATTTACCTTAAAACAGTAAGAGCATGAAAACGATAATTTCAAAAATAAGAATCACAGCATTTTTGCTGATGACAATTATCTTATCTCAAAAAGTCTTTGCCAATGCTGCGCAGCCTGGAATATGGAATGCAGGAGGAACAGTTTATACGATGTTATATCCTGAAGATGCAAACACTTTTAAAAAAATACAAATGCAACAAGAGCGCATTTTTATTCAGTTGTACAAAGGTTTTGCAGTTGTAAAAGGGACCTATGTTTTTAAAAATACAACCAATGAACATTTACAATTCAAAATGGGCTATCCGGTTAATGGTATTTATTCAGGAGGTGAAAATGATCTAAATCAAATTATATTAGATTCTTTAAGTCAGTTTAAAATAAAAGCAAATAATAGATGGTTACCATTATTCAATGAGAATCTTTCTGAATATAATGAAGATTACGATAATATTAATGCATTTAGTGATAATTGGAAAGTTTGGGAAATGCAATTTACACCCAATGAAATCCAAAAGGTAGCAGTGTATTTTATCGTCAATACAAACGAAGCTATAGTTCGAAAAGGATATAACATTGAAAAAAGAAATGCTTTTATTTACTTATTAGAAAGTGGAAGTGTTTGGAAAGATAACATCGAAAAAGGTAATTTTTATATCCAATTGATGGAAGGTTTAACTCCAAAAGAGGTACAAGGTATTTCTGATGGATTTGGTTTTAAATTCAATACTTTGCATCAAATTTTTTCTGGAGAAAAACACAATTTTTCACCTACACCAAAAGACAATCTCATCGTTAACTATTCAAAATACAATGAAAATTTTTCTTTTGAAAAAAAGGTAGATCAAGCTAACGAATGGTTTACTAAAATTGATCAAATGAGTCAATTACCGTTTGAAACACTAATTTTTTCGGATATAGAATTGGGTAATCCTTATAAAGTAGAAAATACTCTAGAAGGTGCTTTACCTGGATTACTTACCCTTTTTGTGATTTTCGCACCTTTTATAATTGGATTGATTTTAGTTAGTATTCTCATTTGGGCAATTGTAAAATGGATTCGATTAAAAAAAAGTAATCATCATGGAAAATAATATTTTAGCTTTAGCGCTATTTTTTTTAGTTCTTATTGGACTTTTATATTTGATAGTTTGTTTATTTAGAAACTATTTTATAGCCTATTCAAATTTGTATTCACATCCAAATGAAAAACATATAGAGCTGCAGAATCAATTCAATTTACATAAAAGAAATCAGGAAGTTGTAGTCTTTGAAGATGAAATCAACTACATTATAAATAATAGAATAAAAGAGTTGGATTTGCTTTTTCCGAATGAAGCTTCAGAAAAAACAAAGGAAATAGAAGCAACATTATTTTTACAAAATACTAAGAAAGCAATATACACTTCTTTATATCTTTTAAAAAGGAAACAATAAGAAGAAAATACTTATAATAATTTTAATAAATTTATACGGATTTATTATGAAATAGAAATATATTTTTATGAGATTAAATAATATTATAGTAATAATAGGCCTAATGTTGTTATCATTAACTACTTCAGCCCAAAAATTATCATTAGTAGATAGTATTACGCAATTGGTAAACAATAAGAAAGATTACAATCAAAAAATTGATTTCCTTCAGAAAAATATAAAAGAAATCTATGCCACTAAATTTGATGAAACCATTGCATTAGCGCAACTTGGATACAATCTCGCGAATGAAAAAAATGACAACATAAATAAAGGTGATTTTTTACGGACCATTGGTTTGTCATTAGGTAAAAAAGGAAATATAGACAGTGCTTCAGTATATTACTATCGCGCTTTACAGGTTTTAGAGCCAACTAAAAACACGGAAAAGTTAGGGTTATTGTACGACGATATGGCTCGTATGTATCGTAAACTTCGTCAACCTAATCGAGCATTAGAATTTTATGAAAAAGCATTACAATTATATGAAAAAGAAAAAAATCTAGAAGGTATTGCTCGAATCAATAATGAAAGTGGTGTCGTTTTTCGAGACGAAGGAGATTATGTAGAAGCAAATAAACGGTTTGAAAAATCTTTACGAATTCAACAAGAAAGGAAAGACAGCGTAGGAATTGGATATGCACTTGAGTTTTTAGGATACAATCAACTATTAATCAAAGACTATAAAAAATCAGAAAACTACTTGTTAGAAGCGCTAAAAATTCGAGAAAAATTAAATGATGATTTTGCTACGATGTTGAATTATACAGCACTTGGCGAATATTACAAAGAAATTAAAGCATTTGAGACCTCTAATAATTACTTTCTTAAAAGTAACGCATTGGCTAAGAGGATCAACTTTGTAGACATTCAAAAATACAATTACGAACAAATCACTGACAACTATCAAGCACAAGGAAATTATGAAAAAGCATTTGAAAGTTTGAAAAATTTCAATGTCTTAAACGATAGTTTGTATACTGCACAAAAACTTAAAGATGTAGAAGAAATTGCCACTAAATACGAAACATCTGAAAAAGAGAAAAAAATTGCTGAAAAAGAATTAGCACTTAAAATTCGTAATCAATGGATATTCGGACTTATCGCATTGGCCATTATCATAGGTTTAATAGGCTTTATACTCTATAAACAGCAAGTTCTTAAAAACATCCAACAACAAAAAGATAATGAATTGCAATTAGCCTTAGAAAAAATCGAAAGCCAAACTAAATTGCAAGAACAGCGGCTAGCCATATCAAGAGATTTACATGATAATATTGGAGCGCAACTTTCCTTTATAGTCTCTGCAATTGATACTATTAAATATTACATTTCAGACAGTAACGAATCTGTAACTCATAAATTAAATAGTATTGGAACATTTGCTAAAGAAACCATACAAGAACTGCGAGATACGATTTGGGCTATGAATAAAACAACGATAAGCATAAAAGATTTAAAAAGTCGTATTGCGAACTTTATGGAAAAGGCAAAATTATCGCATCAAAACATTCAGATTTCCCTAAAAACAGATCCTTCAATTGATGATAATCATTTATTTACAGGACTGCAAGGGTTGAATATATTTCGCATCATTCAAGAAGCTACAAATAATGCGGTAAAATATGCCGAAGCAACCGAAATCAAAATATACATAAGCCAAACTATTGCTGGAATCCAGTTTGAGATAGCCGACAATGGAAAAGGATTTGTAGAAGAAGAAATTGAAGCAGGTAACGGACTTTTAAACATGCGAAAACGAGCTTTGGAGTTAGGTAATGAACTTAGCTTAAAATCAGAAAAAGAAAAAGGAACAAGAATCAAATTTGAGGTTTAAATCATAATAAAATGATTACTATTTAAAAACATTGGATTATAAGACTTAAACCCATAATAGAGTTATGAAAACAAAAATAGCTGTAATAGACGATAATAATTTTCTTATCAAGAGTGTAAAAGACAAACTTTCCTTTTTTGATGAAATAACCATTGTTTTTACTGCTAATAATGGTCTAGAGTGTTTGGAAAAATTAGCAGAGAATCGCATGATTGATCTTATTCTAATGGATATTGAAATGCCAAAATTAAATGGGATAGAAACTACTGCTTTGGTCAAACAAAAATATCCACAAATTAAAATTATTGTACTCACCGTTTTTGACGATGACGAAAACATTTTCAATGCTATCCAAGCTGGAGCTGATGGGTATTTACTTAAAGATACCGATCCTAAAGCACTTTATGATGCCATTATACAAACGAGAGAGGGCGGGGCAGTAATGACGCCTTCCATTGCACTCAAAACGCTTAATCTTCTTCGTTCTCCTTTAGAAGAGAAAATTGAAAATGAGGAAGATACTGTTACTCTTACCAACCGTGAAATTGAAGTTCTAGAGCAATTGGCAACTGGACTTCCTTATACTTCAATTGCAGAAAACTTAATTGTTTCTCCTTCCACAGTGAGAAGGCATATTGAAAACATTTATCATAAACTGCAAGTACACTCTAAAACCGAAGCTTTAGCTTTAGCAAGGAAAAAACGATTGATTTAACTTTTTGGTTACAAGAATATACTAAATCATATACCTTGTGTAATGCTGGTAAAAAATTGGACATAAAAAAAAACGATTTAGAAACCTAAACCGTTTATTTTCAATAGATAAAATCTAGTAGCGAAGACGGGAGTTGAACCCGTGACCTCAGGGTTATGAAATCAGATAGTAAAAATTTTACTTTTGATTATCAATAACTTATACTTTGAAATATGTCCTAAAAAACACCAAATCGTATGCGTTTTTGTATTCCGAAATTGGGTTATTATTTTCTTTTTTATTAAAAATTATATTGAATCATTGCTTTTATAAAAAATGGTGTTCCAGGGGTAAAATGTATTTCTTCTACTGGTTGCGATTCAGATTGTAATCTTGATTCGGTAGCAAATTGTGTTTCATTCCATTCTACATCAAAAAGATTTTGAATCTGAATTCCTAAACTTATTTTTTCCCATTTGTAACCTGCATTAAAATCAGTAACCGTATATCCTTTTGCTACAATTGAATTATCTTCGTTTGCTGGTCTATCAGCTAAATGACGTGCATTTATACTTCCATATAAACCTGATTTGAAAATGAAATTCAAACCACTTACTAGAGTAAAATCTGGAGCTAATGGAATGTAATCTTCTCCTTTTGGTTCGTCGATAGATCTAGCATAGGTATAATTGGCATCTAAATTCCAAAATAACCAATTGGTGGGTTGGTATCGATAGCTTAAATCAATTCCTTGACGACGTGTTTTTCCACTTGGTTCTACAATACCTGCATCTCCAACATATACAAATTCTTGAGCTAAATATAAATACCAATATGCCATGTTTACTACCATTTTTGGTGTTGGCTTCCAAATGTAACCTAAATCAAATCCATATGCAGCTGGTAATGTCTTTTTGTCTTGCTCAGTAACTACTACTCGAGTATCATTAGAATGAAATCCTTTCCCTGTTTTTAAGTACAATTGTAGTTGTTCTGATGGGTTATAAAGAATATTAAATTTTGGGCTTACAATAGCTTTGGTTTCTTCTTGTGTTTTATATGTAGTAAGCAAAGCATCATTGTATTGGAAATTGAAATAATCTATTCTTACTGAAGGATTAAAAGTCCATTTGTTAACATCTATTGTTATTCCTAGATAAGCTCCTAAATTAGTTTCATTAATATTTCCTAATTGAATTTGCTCTAAAACTTCTGTTCTATTTAAAGTATGTGATAATTCAACGCTTTTGCTTTGATCGTTACGTAAACTTATTCCAGCTTGCCAACTTCCTTTAAATTTTTCTTTTAAGAAAGATTTCTCATAATCTGAGTTGAAGCCATAAATGATTCGATTTTCCTTTTGTTTGATTTGATCTCCATTTATTGGGTCTTCTAAGAAAAAAGTAAAATTAGAATACAGTTCAAAATCATACTGACTCATATAAACTTTATTTCTAATTGTTGTATTCTCATCAATTGTTTTGTCATAATTAACCAAAACATTATTTCTTGATGTATTACCACCTTCAGTATCGTCTATGGAGCCAAAACGCGAAATTAAACCACTATCTACAGCTCTTTGTGGTACTTGACCCGATGCATCCCACTTGCTGTCAAAATGAGAGATTGTAACGCCTAATCTATCTTTACTTGTTAAATAACCTGAATATTTTCCAAAAAGATTGGTTCTGTTAAAGTTTTGAGGACTTTCGAAAGGACCATCAGAAGATAAAAATTCTGAAGCAATGTAAGCATTATGTTTATTGCTATTTATTAGATTGAACATGCCTAATAATCGATACGTATCAAATTGTCCAGACTCTAATTTTATGAAACTTTGATCTAATCTCTCTTTAGTCATAAAATCAACGTAACCAGCAGTTGTAAAATTGCCTTTATTTTGATAGTAAGGTCCTTTTCCAAAATCTATTCTTTCGATGGTTTCAGGTATAACAAAATGTAAATCCGCATATCCTTGTCCATGGGCGTGGGAAGCCATATTTACAGGGAGCCCATCAACAGTTATATTTATATCTGTACCATGATCGATGTCAAAGCCTCTAAGGAATATTTGTTCTGCTTTTCCACCACCAGCATGTTGGCCAATAAATAATCCAGGTACTTTTCTTAAAACATCCTGAGAAGAATTTACAGGATTTGTTTGGATGTCGATATCGGTTATAATGTGTAAAGCATTTATTTTAGGAGAAATAACAATTTCATCTAAGTTAATTGCTTTTTCTATTAGAATAATATATAAAGTATTGCTAAGGTTCTTTATTTCGATTTGTTGAGTTTGGTAACCTACAAATGAAACTTGAATAATATCTCCTATGCTAACATTTTCTAAAGTAAAATCTCCATTTTCATTAGAATGTGAATGTTTATCAGTGCTTTTATTAAGAATATAAGCTTCCTGAATTGGTTTTTGCTTTTCGTCTACAATTTTTCCTGTGATTGTTTGTGCTTTAAGTAAGCAGGAAAATAAAAGAAAAAGAGAAGTCAAAAAAAAGAATTTCATTAGTGTAGCTTTATTTTTACAAAGACAAATATAAACTAAACTTAGTTGTAATTGTATTTAAAATTAAATTTCAGCAATTTTACAGTACTAAATTTTAAATCGTATGCGTTTTGTGTTCAAATGCATATTTTTAAAATTAAAAAACAAATGTAAATTATTGATTATAAATAATTTATGCTTTAATTATCAAGATTGGTTTACTTTTAAACCTCAGGGATGTAAAAATAATTTTAAAAGTAAAAAATTGATTTTTAATAGTTTATGTTTTTGGAGCTTTTTGTAGTAAAAATTAACTAGAGATAATTTTTTTAATTTTATAGAAATAAAAAAACCTTTAATTTGTTGAAAATTAAAGGTTTCTTGTAGCGAAGACGGGAGTTGAACCCGTGACCTCAGGGTTATGAATTGCCCAAAATCATTAATTTTCGCAGTTTTTTATATAATATTATAAAAAACGTATACTAAATCGTATACTAATTTATATACTGTTTAGGTTTGAGTTATTAAACAAATATACTTAAAACATTTTAATTAATACATTACACTTAATTTTAACATAAATTACATTTTTTCTATAACCATAGTTAAATGTAAAATATTCCTATTTTTTAAAAAATGCGCATACTATTTTTGTCGCAGAAAAAATAAAAGTCTTTTAACCAACCTTTTAGCTTTTTTAATGCTCTATACATTAGAGATAATTTAAAAAAGTACGTATTTATACGTAGCAAAAAGTATGAAAAATACGTATAAATACGTATTGACTCCTATAGGTAAGAAGACCTAATTTTGTTCTTGAGTAAAAATTATATGCTATTCTTATGATAAAAAAATCCTCATTCTTTGGGTTTGCCCTCATTTTGGCAAGCTCATTTTCTTACGCCCAAGACATCCTTTGGGAAAAATCCTACGGAGGCAAACATGCCGAATTTTTGTACGATGCGATTCCTACACCAGATTATGGTTTTATTCTGGCAGGAAGTTCTATTTCTGGTAAAAACGGAAATAAAGAAGACAATAATAAAGGCGATTTAGATTATTGGCTTTGGAAAATGGACGAAAAAGGGAACCTCGATTGGCAAAAAAGTTTTGGAGGTAACCAAGTCGATTTGTTGCAAAGTATTGCTATTACCAGCGATGGTGGTTTTATTTTAGGAGGTAGTTCTTCTTCAAATAAAAGTATCGACAAGCAAGATGACTGCAAAGGTCAGGAGGACTTTTGGGTGATTAAATTGAATGCTAAAGGTCAGGAATTGTGGCAAAAAACTATTGGCGGTAGTGGTATGGAAAAACTACTGAGTATTGCACAAACCAAAGACGGTGGCTACATTTTAGGAGGTACTTCTAGTTCGAATACTTCACCAGATTTAGAAAAGAATCCTTTTGGTAAAAGCGAAGATTCTAGAGGAAATTTAGATTTTTGGATTGTAAAACTAAAAGCTGATGGAAGCATGCAATGGCAAAAAACCATTGGTGGTCAATATATTGACGAATTAAAAAGTATATCTCAAACCAAAGACGGTGGTTATATTTTAGGTGGTTATTCTAATTCACCTGTTTCTGGTGATAAAACCGAAGCCAATTTCGGTTTAGGCGATTATTGGATAGTAAAACTTGATGAAACGGGAACTATCGAATGGCAACGCACTTTAGGTGGCGATAAAGACGATAATTTATTTACCTTATCACAAACCAAAGATGGTGGTTTTATTGTGGGTGGAAATTCCAATTCAGGTGCTACGAATTCCAAATCAAAATCCAGTCAAAATGGAAGTGATTTTTGGGTACTAAAATTAGATGAGAAAGGCGCAATCGATTGGCAAGAAACCTATAACTATGGAAAGATTGATGTACTAACGTCTATTGTAGAAAACAAAGACGGTAGTTATTTAATTGGTGGTTATGCGCAAAGTGAGGCCAAAGCCAATGCACAAAAGGTATTAGGGAAGAGTCTCAGTTCAGACAAAGAAGGAATTAACGATTATATCGCTTTAAAAATCAATGCGAAAGGAGAAGAGATTTGGAGTCAAACGGTTGGTAGTAAAGGCGATGAAGTATTGAAGAAACTCTTAGAAACTAGAGATGGTGGTTATCTTTTAGCAGGAACTTCCAAAGGAAGCGCTTCCAGAGATAAGAAATCAGCTAAAGGAGGGAGTGATTTTTGGGTAGTGAAACTACGCGATAAAGAAAAAGAAGAAGAACTAAAAATCAAAGTAGAGGCAATGCCAAATCCTGCGATTAGTTTTACCAATATCATCGTAAACTTTGAATACGAAACAGGAACGGCTACCGTATACGACTTAAACGGAAGAAGCCTACAAACCCAAACCTTACAAGGCGACCGTACGATTCCTATTGAAGTAAGTCATCTACCACAAGGGATTTACTTGGTTGAAATAAAAACCAACACTGAAAAAGGAAGCGTAAAAGTGATTAAAAAATAAGACAACATTACCATGAAATATATAAAAAACCTAAAAACAATAGTACTATTGCTGAGTACGTGTTTTGCATTTGCCCAAGAGTTACCTCAAGTGGTTCCTTTATCACCAGAGGCATCTTCTATTTTTAGATTTAATGAAACACCAGTATCGCTATACAACGGAACTCATAATACAAATATTCCTTTATTAGAGATTAATTCAGGAGGTGTATCGATTCCTATTTCTTTAAGTTATTCTTCAAGAGGAGTTCAAGTCACTGAGGTTGCCTCAAGAGTAGGCATGGGTTGGACGTTGAATTACGGAGGAATGATTTCCAGACAAGTAAGAGGAAGGGCTGATGAACATCATTATCCTGGTACTCTAACTTCTAATTTGATGAGCGGTTTCTATGAAAATTATAATGCAAGAGGGAGTGTATTTAATTATGGAGAATCTCAAGGGGCTCAGTATGATTTTATACCAGATAAATACATGCTTAATTCTAATTTTTACAGCGGTGAGTTTTATATGGATAAAAATAACCCACAAATACTAACTCAAAAAATTAGTGATATAAAGATTACAGGTAATACAGGTTCTGGTTTTCAGGTGATTGACAATGCAGGTAATAAGTATACGTATGGTGAAAACTATAAAGAGTATGATCGAACTTTATCATCAGTAAGAGTGTATATGGGAGTTGGAGCAGAATATCCTTCACCAATTAATGAAGGAGATATTTATAATTCGTGGAATTTAGAAACGATAACAACAGCCACCAATCATCAAATTCAATATATATATGCACCAGAAGATGTAGGTTTATTTAGAAGATCGGGTGATTATGAGTATATTTTTTCAGGAGATTATCAAGCAGGAAGTCCAGAGGTATCTTGTAATTATAATCAATGTAGATCACATCAAAATTTGATAAGTGAAATTAGGTTCAATGAAGGTAAAGTAAAGTTTATTAATCAATTAAATACAAGAGATGATCTATCTTTTGGTCATGCATTAGATCGAATTGAATTGTATAATGTAAAAAATGAATTAATCAAAAAGATAAAATTCAATTATGTATATAAAATAGGATTTGAAGATGATAATATTAATTACCATTTAAGATCTGCTGATAATATGGCTACGAAAAGATTGTTTTTAACATCGGTTGTTTTTATAGATTTAATTACCAATGAAGAGCAAACCTATAGTTTTGAATATGACGAACAACAACTGCCAAGTAGACATTCTAATTCTATCGATTCTTGGGGTTATTACAACGGCAAAAATAGAGGACAATATTTACGATTTATTGATAATGGTGGAAATTCAGCTGTTGACCCTGTTAAAATGCAAGCAGGTATTCTTAAAAAAATAACCTATCCTACAGGTGGTTCAACAGTATTTGAATACGAACCCAACTTTTTAAAAAATAATTTACCAGAAGCAATTAAGATTCAAGATCCAAATCCAACATTTTCTAAATCAATAGTATTATCAATTTTTGAGCCTCAAACGTATGATGGTGGTAGGTATATAAAAACATTTACCATAAACAATTTAGTTATCAATAGTCCTACCATCAATGTAAACCTTTCGGTTCCGAAAAATTTTCCTTGTCGATTAATTAATCATACAACCAATACTGTAACCAATTTAAGTACGGGAAATAATCCAATTAATGGTCTTACAAATGGTTCTTATTCTTTGGTAGTAGATCCAAGAGATTCCAATTGGAATCCTTATCCAGACCCTAATAATCCTACTAATCTAATGGAGAATAGTTTTTTTGTTTCTTTAAATTTTAAAGAAAGAGAATACAATCATAGTTCTCTATTGTTTGGTCCAGGAAATAGAATTAAAAAAATCACCAATTATTCTGCAACTGGTGCAGAAGAAAATTCTAAAAAATATGAGTATGTAGATAGTAATGGAATCACTACGGGTTATTTGTTAAGTGTTGCAGCTTTTATGACACACCATCCTAATTCTCCAGATGGTAATGGATATGATCATACACCTAATTTGCCTGGTGGATTATATAGTTCCTTTATGAAAGATAATTTTGGTTATGCTATGGTAAATGAATATGTAACCGATAAGTTTAATAACAAAAAAGATAAAGTAACTACCTACTATAGTTTAATTCCAGATGTTGGAAATTATTTTAGATTTCCAGTACATCCAGTTTCGGATAATGAATGGTTAAGAGGAAAAGAATTGCTTCAAAAAGTGTATAAAAAAACAAATGGCAATTATAGCTTAGTAAAAATGGTTGAAAACGATTATTTATTGTTTGATCAATATCATTTAGGATTGTATACAAATACTTTAACAAATATAAATGACATATATATTAATTATCATAACAATATTGAATATACCAACCCTTTTCAAATATTAGATATTGAGAAAAAGTTAAATGAGAATATAAGTTATTCCAATGTTTATCAAAGAAACAGAACAAAATTTGCTTATCCTTATGCTACATTTTGTCCTTTTTATGAAAATGGTCAAGATTACTATGGTTACAGAACTTCGTTCTTTATAGGCGGAACTTTAGATTTAGCTTCCACTAAAGTAACCGATTATTTTGAAAACGAAGTGGTGGAAACCACTACTACTTACGATTATGATTATAACGAACATTATAATTTGGCCAAAACGGCAACAACCAATTCATTAGAAGAAACTTTAGAAACCAAATATTATTATCCTTTAGATTCTGAAATGAGCGGTAAGACATTAAGAGATTCATTAATCAATAAAAATATGGTTGGGATGCCATTAGTTGTGCAGTCGTTTAATGGTACAGAGAAAACGTCTGAAGTTGAAACCGTTTATAAGAATTGGAATGATAATTTACTAGCTCCAGAAATTATAAAAACCTCTAACGGAGCACTTGCTTTAGAAGATAGAGTGAAATATAATCTTGTTGAGGATGCTAATGGTAATCCTTTAGAAGTACAACAAGAAGGAGGTGTGCTTATTAGCTATATTTGGGGCTATAATGGGACATTGCCTGTTGCTAAAATTGAAAATATTGCCTATAATAGTATTCCCACTAATTTAATAACAGATATTGGTACTACCACTCATACAAACCCAAGTAACTCGGGTGCTCCAGAAAGTGTAGTTTTAGAAAAATTAGATGCCTTAAGAAATCATCCCGCTTTAGCCAATGCTATGGTAACTACTTACACCTATAAACCATCTGTAGGAGTAAGCACGATTACCGATCCAAAAGGGAATCGTATTACGTATTATTACGATGGTTTTAACCGTTTGGAATTTGTAAAAGACAAAGACGGTAATATTTTGAGTGAAAACAAGTACCATTATAAAAACTAAGGCAATGAAGAAAATACTATATATTTTAACGCTTATTCCTTTTCTTGCTTTAGCACAAAGTCAAGATCAGAATTACATAAAAACAACAACCTATAAAAAAGCTTCTACTCAAGTAACAGTAGATGTAAACAATCCTGCGGATGCAGCAGTGCAAGTAAGCTATTTTGATGGTTTAGGTCGTCCGATTCAACAAATTGCTCATAAACAGTCTAGTTCTGGAAACGATATTATTACCCATATTGAATACGATGCATTTGGTCGTCAAATTAAAGACTATTTGCCTTTTAAATATAACAATCAAAATATTGAATTTGTTGATCCAGCAACTGTTGGGTCTGAACTAAACTCTTTTTACAGTTCGTATAATGGAGGAACTATGTTTCCATACAGTGAAAAGGAACTAGAATCTTCCCCATTAAACCGAGTATTAAGACAAGCAGCTCCTGGAGATTGGACGATGAACAGCGGTAAAGAAATTAAATTTGATTATCAAACTAATACGGATGACGATGAAGTAAAACTTTTTAAAGTGACATCAACTTGGAATGCTTCTTCTGGAAGTTTCACACCCGTAATTAGTAGTCCGCAACCTCATTATCCTGCCAATACGTTATACAAAACGATTACCAAAGATGAGAACTGGACTTCTGGTAAAAATAATACTACAGAAGAGTTTAAAAATAAAACAGGTCAAGTGGTTTTAAAAAGAACGTTTGCAAAAATATATGAGAATGGACTTTTAGTTGAAGCCGAAGCAAAACATGATACCTATTATGTGTATGATGTTCGTGGGAATTTAACCTTTGTAATACCTCCTTTAGCGGAAGGAGCTAGTGACCAAAGCACTTTAGATAATTTGGGATACCAATACAAATACGATTCTCGTAACCGTTTGGTAGAAAAGAGGCTGCCTGGCAAACAATGGGAATATATTGTGTATGACAAATTAGATAGACCTGTAGCAACGGGTCCAGCATATAGAATTTATGGAGCAGTTAGTGAAAACGATAAAGGTTGGCTAATTACGGAATACGATGTATTGGGTAGAGTTACACAAACAGGTTGGAAACAATTATCGGTTTCAGCTACTGATAGAGCGAGTTTTCAAAACAATGTAACTTCTGGAAGCAATCCTTTTACATTAAGTGCCAATGATATTTTGACTAAAAATTATTATGATACGTATTCTTTTCCAGATGCACCTCCACCACCTGCACAAGTGGAAGGACAAAACTTGGCTGCCAATGTAAAAGGCTTGCCAACAGGTTCTTGGATAAAAGTATTGGATGTGAATAACCCTAATGCTGGAGAAACTAGCTACACTTTATACGATGAATACTACAGACCTGTACGTACGTATACAAGCAATCATTTAGGTGGTTATACACAAGTGGATAGCAAACTGGATTGGGCTGGAAAAACGGAATATACTATAACAACGCACAAGTATGATACCAATGCTACAGCACTTACGGTAAGAGATAATTTCACTTATACCGCTCAAGATCGTTTGGAATTGCATACCCAACAAATTAATGGAGGTAGTGCGCAGTTAATTGCTAAAAACACCTATGATGAACTTGGACAATTAACGAGTAAGAATGTTGGTGGCACTGGAATTACTGGTTTACAAACAGTAGATTATACTTATAACATTCGTGGTTGGTTAAAAGGAATAAATGATGTAACTACCGTTGGCACTGGAAGCGACTTGTTTGCTTTTAGAATCAATTACAATGATTATCAGTCTTTAGGAACACATGATTCTCAATCAGAAGCGCTTTATAATGGTAATATTTCGGGTACGTATTGGAAAACTAAATTTGGAGCACTAAAAAAATACAATTATACCTATGATGATTTGAATAGGTTAGCCGAAGCTAAATATTTAACACCAGATTTGGTAACAAATAATGAAGGTGCTTACGATGAAAATGTGACTTATGATAAGAACGGTAATATTGTAACACTGCAAAGAAATGGTGGAATGATTGGAGGTCTTCCAAATCCTATTGATGATTTAATTTATACTTACCATACAACAAATAAAAACCAATTGGTTAAAGTATTTGATGACGAACCTAATCCACAAGGATTTAATGATGATGGAGATGGTTCAACTGATTTTAATGGTAATGATTATTTGTATGATGACAATGGTAATATGATTAAAGATGATAATAAAGGGATTACCAAAATTATATACAACCATTTAAATTTACCAACAGAAATTCTTTTTGATACCAATAAAATTGAATATCTTTACAATGCTACAGGACAAAAAGTAGTTAAAAAAGTGACAGAAAATACGGTAACAACAACTACTACTTATTTAGCAGGAGGTTTTCAGTATAAAAACAGTGTTTTACAATTCTTTCCACAAACTGAAGGTTATGTAAAAAAAGAGGGAAGTAGTTACAAGTATGTGTTTAACTATACAGATCATTTAGGAAATATACGATTGAGTTATTCCGATATGGACAATAGTGGCAGTATAGCTATCGATGAAATAGTAGATGAGAATGAATATTATCCTTTTGGATTAAAGCATAATACTTACCCTTCTACTAATGCGTACCAGTATAAATACAACGGTAAAGAACTGCAAACAGAGCTGGGATTGAACATGTATGACTATGGAGCAAGGAATTATGACCCTGCTTTAGGTAGATGGATGAATATTGACCCTTTGGCGGAACAATATAGAAGGTTCACTCCTTATACTTATGCAGTAAATAATCCTATATTTTTTGTTGACCCTGATGGAATGAGAGTTAGTTATGGTGATTTTATTGATAATGCTGGAAATGATCAAAGGTATAAGAATAAAAGAACAACAAATGATGGTGGTGAAAAAACAGAAGACAATAATCAAGAAGGGAACAATGATAGTTTTGGTTTTCAAGACCCTTTTGAACAAATCAATTCTAAAGAAGATAAATTCTATAGTCTAGCTTCAATTAGTCAAACATTTGAAGAGGAAGGAGCAGGAGGTCCGCCATATGAATATAATGGACAGATGTATGAAACTAAATCAGAACTTTACATGGCAATTCTAATGGATCAAGCAGCTGAACAATTTGGTATAAAAGATATAGTATCTTTAGCAGCAGTTATTGATAATCAAGGATATCTTTCTAAACGGTTCCAAATGAAAGGGGCTTCTAAAGGAACATCTTTAGCTTCTAAATTTGGTACAAAACTTTTACCGCAAAAAATGCCAATGCGATTACCTACCCATTTTAACAAAGCGGGAAAACTTGCATTTACAAAAACGTTAGGTAGATTTTTAGGTAGAGCTTTAGGTCCTATAGGTTGGGCAATACTTGTATATGATGTTTCTATGACTTTTTATAATACTCAAGTTATTTACAATAAACTTACAGAATAATGGAAAATTTAGAAATAGTTCAGCAATTTATCCAAATTTTTTGGGGCATAAAAGACAAAAAAAGATTGCAGATGGATACTAATCTATCTGATTTAGGATTTTATGGCGATGATAAATTAGAGTTTGTGCAGAAATTTTTTAATGATTTTGATATTGACTTTTCTGATTTTGAAGAAGACAAATTCATAGAGCCAGAGAAAGGATTTTTAAGCCCTATTAATCTGATAAAAAGAATTTTTAGTAGCAAAAAAGAAGATGAAGTAAAGGAAATAAAAATAAAAGATTTAGTATTAGCTCTAGAAAATAAGAAATGGATAAATAATTTAAAATAAATATCTATCGTTTATATACAATGAAAAACCCCAGCTGCGGGTAATGTATCAGATTTAGTGATGGATGGTTTATGAGTTTTTAATTAATTGATAATCAATAAAAATTAAAAAATAATTGTAAAAAAGATGAACTATATAGTTCATCTTTTTTTTATGTTTAAAGTTCTTAAAACAAAGAAAATGCTAAAAAAGAGCCCCAGAGAGAGCGGAAATGTGTTTCTGCCACAAAGTAGCTAAAAACAAAAACCACTCTGTAAAGGAGTGGTTTTGTTATTTTATAAGAGTTCGTTACTCTTTTTCTTTTTGATAATTTTTATAAGAATTAAAACCAACAATAGTAATACCAAAGACAGCAAGAGCCACAAGTAGTACCACTGTAGGTTTATCGCCTGAAGGAATTTTAATTGTTGTAGGGTCAACAAGAGGGATAATAATAAACATTATTTATAAGCTTGTTTAGCTTTATAATCTCTAATAGTCATATCAATAAAGTAAAAAAGTTTATCTTTTACATCGTCGGGTAGTTGTTGTACTTCTAAGATACGATTTAAAGTATTAGTATCTAGTAATGTATCAGTATTACCTGTTAAATAATCTAAAGAAACTTCTAAGAACTCGGCTAATTTATTAGCAGTATCAATAGAGGGCTTCATCTCTTCACGTTCGTATCGTCCAATCACTGGGGATTTTGTTCCTAAGTGTTTAGCTAAATCTTCTTGTGATAAATTTTTATTTTTTCTTACCTCTGTTAAACGTTTACCAAAACTGGTAATGTATCAGATTTAGTGATGGATGGTTTATGAGTTTTTAATTGATTGATAATCAATAAAATTAAAAGTAATTGTAAAAAAGATGAGCTATATAATTCATCTTTTTTTATGTTTAAAGTTCTTAAAACAAAGAAAATGCTAAAAAAAGACAACCTTGTGTATTAGAATTAGTGATACGGGTATTTGCCCTTATTGTAACACTAAAAATTTAATTAAAAATGGTTTTACTAAAAACAAGAAGCAACAGTTCTATTGTAAAAGTTGCAACAAAAGATGTATTGATTATTATAGCTATAATGCTTATAAAGGAAATACAAATGCTAGAATTATTCAATTTATAAAAGAAGGTTTGGGAATAAGAAGTATAGCAAGAGTGTTGCAAATTGCAACGACTACAGTTTTAAAAAGAATAATTACTATTGCTAAAAAGATTCAGAATCCTATTTTCTTCAAAAATAAAAGCTATGAAGTAGATGAAATGCGTTGTTATTTAAAACGAAAAGACAAACCCATATGGATAGTATATGCTATGGAAAGGAAAACAAAGCGAGTGGTGAGTTTTAGTTTAGGTAGAAGAACCAAAAGAACCATTCAATATGTAACTAATTCATTATTACTTGCAGCACCAAAAGCCATTTACACTGATGGGTTAGTACATTATAAATCTTTAATAAATAAAGTAATACATAGAGTAACACGTTTTGGTACCAATCAAATTGAAAGAAATAATTTGTCTATGCGAACCCATTTAAAACGATTGTAACGCAAAACCATTTGTTTTTCTAGAAGTTACATACAGTTGCAATGTGTATTACGCATTTATTTTTGGAGTTAAGTTATTTTCTATAACTCTTGACTTTCAATATTAGATTGTTTTGTAATACTTATTAGTTTATATATTTTCTTCTTTTTTTGTTTTCCACCATTGTCTTAATTCAATCATTTTCGGTTCTCCAATATTTATTAGACCTTTACCCGATTCTAACTTATTGATTTCAGTTTCTAATTTGTACTTACTGCTTGGTGTACCAACAAAATTACTAATGGCTTTATAGTCCTTATTTTGAATATTTAAACAAATAGGAAGTTTTACTTGTGAAGCAAAATCAAAGTCTTTTGTTTTGTAGTCTTCAACTCCTTGTGAAAGCATAACGATAATAACACCTTTTGATCTTAATAGTCTCAAAAGTTCCTCTAGTGCTTTTCTAGCATTTTTATTTTTTAAATATATATGAGCTTCATCAATTACAATTACATAGCGTAATGGAAAAATATGGTCTTGTGGTTCACAATCATTGGTTGAGCTAAAATAAGAATTGAAATATCTCAATAACAAAAACACAACTAACTGTCTCAAAGTGTCTGATAAAGCTGGTGGAAGATTGAGATATAGGCTTTTATCTAAAATATCTGTATTGTTTGGACTACAATTGAAAATATTGGTTGTCAAATCTTGAATACCTGCAAATAATGTATCTGGTTTTCTATTATTTTCCTCGTAATACTCTTCTAAATTTTCAAATAACTCATTTATTGTTGGATAAGAACCATTTTTGCTATCGAATAAGTCGGTTATAACATTTGTCAGAATATTTTTTTGAGCAACACCAACACTAGGGACAAAAGTGGCTATTGTGTCAACAAAAGCTTTAATACTAAAAGGTCTTTGTCTTTCGTCTAAACTAATTGATAAAAATGGATTAAATTCAATTCCACCATCATTAACAATATCAATAAACTCACATTTTGTTGCATCTAAAAATGGCTTTAATTGCTCTGGATTACCTTCTCCTTTGTAATCAAAGAAGATGAACTTTAAATCATAATTAGTGTTTTTTGAAATTTGATATAAAATATCTTTCATTAATTGTGTTTTTCCTGAACCTGCCATTCCAGCAATAGCAATATTTCTGTTATCAAACTCTCTTAAATCATTAATTCTAATTTCAATCGTTTCACCTTCTTCTGTTTTTCCTAATTGGAATGTTAAAAGGTCTTCAAATTCTTTTACTTTGATTTTATTTGAACTTAAACCAGTTTTTACAGTTTTTGATCTTAATGTTAATCCTTTTTTGATTGGGTTTAATAAAAGTGAAATGTGCTCTCCTTTTGTAATATCACTATTGTTTAATTTATTATTCCAAATTTCAAGACCATCTTTTAAATGAAGTTTATAAAGTTTAATAAACTCACTTTCTGTCAATTCTTTATTATAATGTTGATCGAAAATGGATTTATAAAGAGTAAAATTATCAACATCATTTACTAAACGACCAAATATGTTACTTGTTGGAGTATATTCTCTTCCGTTTTGAGCTAGACTATTATCATTTTCGTGAAAGAGACGACCTTTTTCAATGCTTAATGAAAGAGCAATTCTGCCAGTGATAGTATCTCTCTTAAAATTATAGATATTTGTAATTCGGTCTAATAATTCTGTACTTTCTGAATCTATTTTAAATCTAATCATTGCTTGTAGTATTAAAGTAACCGCTTTTTAAAGTTGTGTTTGCTCCATCATTAAATAATAAATAGGATTTTGAGATATTTTCAGAAATATCTTTGTAGCGTTTAGGAGTGATCTCGCTATTTGTTGAAAATAAAACAACTTGCTCTGAAAGAGCTGGATAATATTTTTTGGTGATATTATCTCTATGTTCTTCGTCAAGTCTACCAAGTGGTGTATCTATAAATATTGGTAAATTCTGTATAGATTCGTTTAAAATCGCTTTTATTAAGCACGAAATATAAATTTGTTTCTCACCAGAAGACAAACTTTCTTTTCTAATTTCATTATCATCTTGATCTAAAAGAGTTATTTTCATTCCTTGTCCAGATGCTAAAATGGTGACTTTTACATCTTCAATAAATTTGTTACTATTCTCTTCACTTCCAAGTTTGTGCATTAATATTTTTAACTCGCTTAAAATAGTTTTTTCAAGACTGTCTTTGTGTTTGCTTTTCTGTTCTTCTAGGAATGTAATCAAGACGTCAATATATTTTTGACTTTCTTTTATTTTAATTTTGTTTTGGGCATTGATATCTACCTTTTTTACTAAAGTTAAAAGCTGTTGATTTAAACGAACAATATCATTTCTTAACTTTGATATTTGCTGATTATTTTCACCAATTTTTCTATTACTTTCTGTAATGTTATAATCTGCTGTTTCCTTTTTTGATGAATATTCTAAAATCAATTCATCTTCTAGATCAGCATCAAATTTACTTAATGTTTTATTCAGTTCAGATAGTTTTATTTGAACTTCATTAAATTCTTCAATTGTAGTCTCAAATTGATCTTTTGATTGAGAGTTAACAAGATTAATTGCATCTGAAATTAGATTTTTTTCTGCATTGCTTAAATCGTGCTCAAATTCTAATTCATTATAATCTCCATTTGAAGCAAATAATTCTGAACTTAATTTTTTCGCCTTATCGTAATAAAAAAGCTTGTCCTTAAACGACATAGTAGTATTTTCAGGTTCAGGTGGTTTGTTAAAAAGTAGTTCAATAAAATTCTCAATTTTTTCAGCGTTCTCTTTTGATAAATTTTGTGATAATGTGTTTTTCTCTTGAATTTCAAGATGTTCACTAACTTCTTCAAGTTTACCAGTTAAAATAGCTAACGGAATTATTTCGCTTAATTCATTGAATTTTTCAGATAGTTCAAATTCCTTTGCTTTAAGCTTTTCTATTTCAGATAAAATTGATTCTCTATCAAATGTTGAATTCCCTTGTTTGCTGTGTTGCGATATGAGGTTATCGTATTGTCTTATGGTTTTCTTTAAATCATCAATCTCTTTAAGTTTTTCAGCATTTTCTTCTTCAAGTTTTTCAATATCTATTTCAGAGAGTTCAATTGCTTTTTCTTTGTCAACTATTTGCTCTTGTAAGTTCTTTGTAGCTCCTTCTTTTTTCAATGTATTAATATAAAACTCTATATCCTCAATTAGAGTGTCGTATGTATCAAGACCTAATATTTTGCCTAATGCATCATTTATAAAACTACCTTCTTCCTTAATAGATAAATTTGCGATTTCAGAGATTTTTTCTGCATCAAAAAACACAAATTTTGCAGCATCTATTGGAATTATATAATCGTTTATAAAATTAATTTTATCAGCTTCATCATCAAATATTTCCATATTCGAATTAGTATCTGAAATAGAAAGAGTTTCATTCATACTAGTAATATTAAATGTTCTAGTTATAATAACACTATCAGAATTTGAATTTAGTTTACTCAATTCGGGTAATTCTATTTCTGAAACTTTAATACTAACCGAAAATGTATCTTTATTTTCTCTTTTTGCTGTCCAATTTATAGACTGTTGCATAAAAGATGAATAGTTTTTTTCTTTTTGGATTTCCTTTTTAAAGTTATCATCTATTTGTGAAATTTTTTCTCCATAAAGACACCAAACTATTGATAATAAGAAATTTGTTTTACCATAACCATTTCTACCACCTATAACAATAATATTTTGGTCGGTATCAGTTGTTAAATCAATATTTACAACATTGTAATATTGTCTGAAATTGTTAATTTTTATATTTGAGAATTTCATTTTATTGCTTTTTCAATAACATCATTAATTTTTTGCTGATGGTAATTATTTCTTTTCTGCAACTTCTTTATTTTAACCGAATCCAATAATGTTTCAATAGATTCAAAATTGACTTCCTTATCATTGCAAATCTCTTTGAGTCTTTTATTTTGCAATAGTTTAGTTTCTTTAATTTTCATATTTTATATTTTGAATAAGTTTAGCAACTTCTATAAATTTATTTTGTTCTTTGCTGTCAAGTTCGTTTTTATCAAATAGCTTTCTCTGTTTGTAAAAGAATTGATATAAATTTTCTTCACCATTTTTATTAGCTGAAGGCAACCTATGATTATTCGTAACAAATGAAATTAATTCTTGATACTTCTCATTTGAGTTCAATCTTCGTCTACCATTTACACTTGGATATTTCGCTAATAAGCTGTTTAGCTTATCTTCTTTATTTTCATTTAGTTTTCCTGTGTTTAGTTTACTCTTTTGAACATTAAGCCAACGGTAAAGATTTATTTCTTTTTCAGGCACACCATTTGAAAATGGTAGCCTTTTTTCTATTGAAATAAAATTTTGAAGCATTTCAAATCTTTCTTCCCAAGTTTTTTTATCGGTTTTCTGGACCTCCCATATTCTCTTAAAGTCAGATTCGTATTTTTTTGTTGTTAATCCTATATAAGAACCTTTAAAAAATATGTACAATCCAGATTCATCAAGTTTTAAATTTTGAAGAATGCTATATTGATTTGATTTTGGACGATATTTTAAAACGTGATCTGTGATGTGTGAAATATGTTTCGGTACAGAAAATTGCATTAAATATTCTTCAACAATATCTCGTATTGTACCTCCTTTAAAATTGTCTAATTCACTTTCCCATTTTTTCAAACCAAATACACTCTTTCTACCAATTGGCACAAAACCATTTTTCCGTTTCATTGAAACTCTGATTTTTGCTTCTTCTGTGTCGTAGTTGGGATGCAGTTCTATTACCTTTTCAAAAATCTCTTTAACCTTTGAGGGTTTTCCTAAATGGTAAAGTGCTTCAAAAGCATATTCGTGTGCTTGTCTATAAGTATTTCTTTTGAAATTTATGTTTTCATCTAAATCAAGATAAATTTCAAATTCTTCATTAATAATTTTCTCACAGATTGGTAACAACAATTCTAGAATATCAATATTGTTGTTTGATAGAAACTTTGATAAATAGCTTTTGAAATTGAAGAAATACGATTCTTCAATTCTATCGCTTACCCTGTTTGAAATATCATTAGTAAAAGAAGTGAAATCAAATTCCAATGTTAATTCTTTTTCTACTAAATAGAAGTTATTCCAATTGTGTCTGTTGCGTGAATTAAAATATTTTGGTTGTAACACATCTTCATAATTTCCAACTATAGAAAAACTATCTTTTAGATATGCTGAAAGTATGTATGTGATAAATTCTCTAGAAAAGTTTGTTTTATTTGATTGATTGATTTTATGTAAAATATTTACGGTTATTTCAATATACATTGATTCAACATCTATGCTATATTTTTGAAATAAATCGTCATTGAGATTAGAAACAAAAAGTAATTTGTTAAATAAATCGTCTAGACAAAGTTTTCTTATTTGTCTTACCCTTTCCCTTGAAAGGTTAACTTGTTCAGCTATCTCATCGAGCGTTAGTTCTTTTTGATTATTGAATAATTTCAAAGCTTTCTTTACTATAACTGTTTGAGTCTTATCAAAAATAGCGTATTGATTTATAAGGAAATCAGTAAGTTTAAAAATTGATTCGGATTCTAATATTTCGCTAGGAACTAATGGAATATCGTAAGTTCGTTGTATTAAAAATTTATTTTTTAATGCAATTAAATAATTTTCATCGTTTGTTTGGCACACCTCAAATATGAAATCTTTAATAATTGAAATATAGACTTCTATTTCAGGTACACATTTAGCACCAACATTTTTTATTTTTTTTGGATTGAAATTTTCGGACAGTAGAATTTTTTCTGTGAAATTTTTAACTTTAAGATTATTACTTAAAAGTAAAGATATTGCATTTTTGCTTCTTACTGACAAACTATTAGTGTTTACATAAATGAAACTATTTATAACATTTCTTTGAACCCTATTCAAATTTAAATTAATATTTTTTAAAGTTTTTTTTTCTTTAGACAAATTTTCTGAATATTCAATATATTCATTTTGGTATTTGTTACATATATCAATAAGCTCTTCATTAGATTTCCTTCCGCAATTACGTAGTTTATAAAAGCTGTTGTTCTTGTAATAATATTTTTTTAAATCTGATATAGTGTGTAATTCATTGTACTTACAAAGGTGATAAGATCTAACACTTATTTCTTCATTTTTATATATGTAATCAATTGTCATTTTTTCAAATCATTTTTTAATGAAGCTTTAAAAAACATTTATTTTACTGTTTTCAATGTTAGTTGGTAAACTTACTTAGGTTTTTTACACAATTTTTTTGAATAAATAAAAAACTGTATATAAATTTTAATCTAATAACTATAGTTAATATAAATTTACTTTCTCAAATATAATCTATTCACTTTAAAATTCCTATACGTATAAATACGTATTTTTACCTGTTTTTTGTACGTATTTTCACGTATTTTTTAACTAAATCTATTTTTTTTGCGTAATCTCTTTAACTCTAAACGGCTAATCTAATTATAAAAAAATGTATTACAATTTTGTAATACATTTTTAAATTTTTAAGTTATTTTGTAATACGTTTTAGAAAATTATCGAGTTTGAGTAATATTTTGCATTGAAATATTAAATATATATCTAAAAACAGAATGAAATAATGATGCATAATGGTCTAAATTAATACTTTCTAAGGCAATACAATTTGTATTACAATATTGTAATACGTTTTTTAAATTTTCAAAATCTGTATAAAGATAATCTGGTAGTTCTTCAAAATATAAAATTTCATTTACGCTATATTGAAGAACCTTTATATTGTAGCTGTTAATTAGACTTACATTTTTTATGCCAATAAAATACATGCAACTAATCGCTATTTTAAAATGAGGATTATTCATTAATGAAGTAGTTGAATCTCTTTCTTCATCGCTTTTCTCTTTTACTGATTTAGAAAGTTGCATTCTTATAACTTTTGATAAGTTGCAATTTTCCTCTAAGGCAATTAATTCTAGTTTTTCTCTAAGATCCTTTTCTAGTCGAAGGGTAATGGTTTCATTTTTCATGATGAATGGTGTTTTTGAATTTTACTTTTTTTGAAAATGGTTTCTATTAGGTATTTAATAGCATCGTCTTTATTAAAATCAATAGTATTTCTTTTTTTACTAAGTTTTTTAGAAATACTAGCTTGATGTTTCGTTATTAGCATTAAGAATTTTTCTCTTTCTTCATTAGAAAGAGCTAAAAAAACTTCATATGCTGTATTGGATGTCAACTATTTATTTCCTTAAATTTTTCGAAAGTTATTTCAATAAAAAATAACGTTGTCAGGATTTGCAAGGATTTGCGAGGATTTGCGAGGATTTTCCAACATTTTACAGGATTTTCCAACATTTTACAGGATTTTAAATTTCTAGTATTACTTGACGTTTAAATGTTAAAATCATGTCCTTTTTACGGTTTTTAGTAAATTCATTATATTGAAAATGAGTATATTAGTAATAAAAATGCTTTAAAAATCGATTTTAATTGAGAATAAAACATCTATTACAACTAAAAACTTACAGCTAGTATTACAATCTGAAGTTAGACAAAATGGAAGTATCGATTGTAAGCTAAATGATTGAACTAAAGTATCTATAAGTATATTATCTATCAATTTGATATTTGATAGTTTTATAGAGGTATTTTAATTTATTTGTATATAGCGTTCTGAGTGAAAATAAATATGTGAAAGGATTAAAAATAATACGAAATACAAATATTGCATTTTGAAAAAAATGTAAACTATTGATAAAAAAATCTTTAGTCCTGCTTCGTTGGGACTTTTTTATTCTAACAAATTCGAATAATCAGTAGGTAATTCTGCATCAATATCTCTTAAATATTTTTCTAATGCAGTCATCGTACTGTGACCAGTAATTAACATTAAATTACTTTTGGCAACATGTTGAGGATTGTTTTCGCGTAATTTTCTATAAAGTCGTGTAATGAAAGTATGTCTGAAACTATATAAACCATAGTCTTGATTTAAATTGAATTCTTTTTTAACCTCTTTACTGAATAGTTTGCTAAAATAATCTCTTCTATTATTTTCTTCAGCTTCCCATTCTTGTCCAAAACCATAAGGGGTGAATAAATAGTTTTCTAATTCCAATAGTTTTAAATCGGGTAAATCTTTTATTAAAATGTCAGGAATGATTTTAATTTTTACAGGTTGATTTTTTGCTCGAACATAAATTTTACGTTCGTTTACATCAATATCTTTTACTTTTAATCTGCAAACTTCTACTGGACGTAAAAAGTTATAAGAAATAAATTTAATGAATAGGAGTAGAGTAGGGTTTCTATTCTCTAAAAATGTATATATTTCTTCTTGGGTTTTGTCACTGAAAGTTTTGTTTCTTTCGGGTACTGCTTTTAAAACATTAATCTTTGTTATAAAATTAGTAGCAATATACTCATTGTTTTCTAGTTCATTAAAAAATGAATTTAAATCGGTTCTATAGTTGTTTCGGTTTCTTGGACTTGTATTTTGAAGAATGGTATTTAAAAACTGTATTACATCTTTTTTTGTAATACTTTTGATGTCGTCAGAAGTATTTGGTAAACTATTTAGAAATTTATGAATTCGTAATTGATAACTATTAAAAGAAGTAGTGTTCATTACATTCTTTTTTAATTTCAAAACCGTTTCAAAAGCTTCTTGTATAGTTACAATTTTTTCTTTAGAATCAATTATGAAGTTCTCTTGTACTTCGATTTTTTTTGGTTTTATCTCTTTTTCAACATTTAAAGAATCTTTTTCAGCTGATTTTTCATTATCATTTTGATATAAGTAGGTAAAATCATTATCAGTATAAGGATTTGCTCCATTTTTTAATAATAATTCTAAAGCATCACGCATAACAGTTAAATACATAATACGTTCTCTTTTTGTTTTATAAGAGTTAGCGTAACCTTTTATGGGTGTTTGTCGAACTAATTTATCTGTTTCAGGAGATCGAAAGCTATAATACACATACCAGTCTTTTTTCAATGCATTCTGTTGTTCTTGTTTGGAAAGTAGTTTCCAATCGGTAATAGAAACACCACCTGTGTATATTTTTGGGATAGAAAAATTAGGTTTTGACATTATTTTTTCTTTAGAACTATTGCTAAAATTCATTGCAATATAATTTAATTTTTTGTCAAAACCGTATACTGAATCGTATACTAAATCGTATACCTTGTGTAATGCTGGTAAAAAATTGGACATAAAAAAAACGATTTAGAAACCTAAACCGTTTATTTTCAATAGATAAAATCTAGTAGCGAAGACGGGAGTTGAACCCGTGACCTCAGGGTTATGAATCCTGCGCTCTAACCAACTGAGCTACCTCGCCATTATTGTTGGTTGTGCATCTCTCAATGCGGGTGCAAATATATAATTAATTCTCTTTAGTGCAAATATTTTTTTGTAAAAAATTTTATAAAAAAAAATCTGAATTTTTCTTTTTGGTTTTTTAGATTATTCTCTATATATTTCCAAAATAAATTTTTAAAAATGGAAGTTAAATTAAAATACGAACTAGAATTCCCCATTCATGCCTCGCCTTCATTATTATATCAATATATATCCACTCCTTCTGGTTTATCTGAATGGTTTGCAGATAACGTTAATTCGAGAGGAGAACTTTTTACCTTTATTTGGGACGATTCCGAAGAGAAAGCAAAGCTTATTGCTAAAAGAACTGGAGAACGTGTAAAGTTTCGTTGGTTAGACCAAGACGGTGATGATACGGATTACTTTTTCGAAATTAAAATCATGGAAGATGAAATTACCAAAGATGTGTCTTTAGTAGTAGTGGATTTCTCTGAAGAAGATGAAATGGAAGAGTCAAAATTACTATGGGAAAATCAGGTTTCTGATTTGAAACATGTGCTAGGTTCTGTGTAAAACTCAATTTTATAAAGTATATTTGTCCCGATTTTAATCGGGACTTTTTTATTATGGTAAATTTTAATGGAACTATTTTAGAAGATAGTAAGGTATATATTGAAAACAATAGAGGTTTTTTATTTGGAGATAGTGTGTTTGAAACGGTTAAAGTTTTAGACAAGAAAGTCTTATTTTTAGAAGACCATTATTTTCGATTGATGGCTACCATGCGTATTTTTAGAATGGAAATTCCAATGTCTTTTACCATGGAATTCATGGAAGAGCAAATTTTACTTTTAGTGGAATCTCAAATACAATCAGCAATGTCTTTTCGCGTTCGCTTTACCGTTTTTAGAGAAGGTGCTGGTTTTTATCTTCCTAAAACCAATGATGTATCGTATGTGATTACTATTTTGCCTTTAGAAAGCGAAATTTATTATCTTAAAAAAGGAGCTTATGAGGTGGAACTGTACAAAGATGCCTATGTGACAAAGCAGTTGTTTTCTTCTTTGAAATCCAATAATAAAATGATTCAGATTACGGGTAGTATTTTTGCTGCTGAAAATGGGTATGACAATTGTTTATTACTTAATGATGAGAAAAATGTCATTGAGGCTTTACAAGGCAATCTATTTATGCGTATGGGTACTACATTAATTACACCACCAGTAACTGACGGATGCTTAAATGGTATTATGCGTAAGCAAATTTTAGCCATTGCAAAACGAATTGAAGGGTATGAGGTTGTTGAAAAATCAATATCTCCGTTTGATTTACAAAAAGCAGACGAATTGTTTATTACAAATGTAATCGTAGGAATACAGCCTATTACTAAATATAGAAAGAAAGAATATCAGATACTTTTAGCAGAAGAAATACTGCTAAAATTAAATGCCTTAGTTCGTCTTAATTAAGAATAGGGTCTGAAGGAGCGTTAGAAAACAATACATATTCACCTCCTTGTTCTTGAATTTTTTCTTTCCAAAAGGATTGAGAAGATTTTGAAAGCAACTCACTTTTTTGATTGTTTTCAGTGATGATCCAAGAATTCTCTTTCAATTCATTTTCTAATTGATTTACTGCCCAACCGCTGTATCCTAAAAAGAAACGAATGTTGTGTTTTGAAATTTCACCTTGATTGATAAGTGTTTTGGTAGTTTCAAAATCACCACCCCAATAGATACCATTGGCAATTTCAATGCTGCCAGGAATAATATGTGGAATGTTGTGAATGAAATATAAATTATCTTGTTCAACAGGGCCACCGTTGTAAACTTTAAATGAGGCATTTATTTCTGGAACCAAATCGTTGATACTATATCCTAAAGGTTTGTTAAGAATAAAGCCAACAGATCCTTCAGTATTATGTTCTGCCAATAAAACTACAGATCGGTTAAAAGAAAAATCGCCTAGCGTGGAAGGTTCTGCTATCAGCAAATGTCCTTTTTTGGGTAAAACTGATATCATAAGCAAATTATTTTTACCTAAAATTATCAAAAAATCTTTACAAAATCAAATATTTAGAACATAAGTTTAAAAAAAAATCCCGTGAAAACGGGATTTTTAAGTTGTATGTAAAAAAATATTATTTGTTTACTGCTCCGTCTAATTCAGCACCAGCTTTGAATTTAACTACATTTTTAGCAGCAATTTTAATAGTCTTACCAGTTTGTGGGTTTCTACCATCTCTAGCAGCTCTTTTAGATACAGACCAAGAACCAAATCCTACTAATGAAACTCTTCCACCTTTTTTCAAAGTTCCTTCCACGTTGCTTAAAAATGATTCTAAAGCTAATTTAGCAGCTGCTTTTGTAATTCCAGCAGAAGCTGCCATTGCATCGATTAATTCTGATTTGTTCATAATAAAATGTTTATTAATTTGGTTAAACTTAATTATTTCTACACAAATTTAGTCGTATAACTGAATTGTGCAAGTGTTTGCTATGATTTTACCTTAAAATGTTAATAAAACATGTTTTTTGTTAATAACCTCTTACTTTTTTTATAAACAAATGTTTTTTCTTAGTGTTTACAAGGCTTAAAAAGCCATTGCATTTTCCGAAAATTGAATTCCATTTAAGAGTTCACCAGTTTCCATTTTTCTTTTTCCAGGGAATTGTAAACTTTTTATGTAAAGATATCCATCAGTAACCGCAATTTTAAGTTCTTTTTTGGTAGCTAAAATTTGACCAGACGTATGTTTGTGATTTTCTTTTTCAAAAACAACGTCATACAATTTTACATTCCATTCATTTTCAACATCTTTAAAAAAGGTCCATGCAGCTGGATAAGGATTTAAACCTCTAATTAAATTATAAATTTGAATTCCCGATTTACTCCAATCAATTTTACAATTCTCTTTATTGAGTTTATAAGCGGTTTTGATTTCTGAAGTATCTTCTTGTATTGTCGTTTTCACATCTCCTTTTGAAATGATGTTTAGTGTTTCTAAAACGGCTTCACTACCTAAAAGCATTAATCTATCATGAAGCGTACCTACTGTTTCCTCTGAACCAATTGTTGTTTCTTTATGAAGTATCATAGCGCCCGTATCAATTTTGTCGTCTATAAAAAACGTGGTAACACCAGTTTTAGTTTCTCCGTTTATGATAGCCCAATTAATAGGAGCAGCACCTCTATATTGTGGTAATAAAGAAGCATGTAGATTAAAAGTGCCATATTTTGGCATCTTCCAAACTACTTCTGGAAGCATCCTAAATGCGACAACCACATTTAAATTGGCTTCTAAGCTTTTTAATTCAGATAAAAATTCTTCGGATTTTAAATTAGTAGGTTGTAATAAGCGTAAGTTTTTTTCTAAAGCATATTCTTTTACTGCACTAGTACTTATTTTTTGACCTCTACCAGCTGGTTTGTCTGGAGCGGTAATAACACCTACAATTTCATAATTGCTTTGATATATAGTGTCGAGAATACCTACGGCAAAGTCAGGTGTTCCCATAAATACAATTTTTAATTTTTCCATTCTAATATATAATATTGATTGTAGGTATTAATGGCTATCTTATTGTTTTCAAGTAGCGTTTGTATGGCAAAGATAATTTCTTCTGTTGTTTTATCAAGACGATTTTCTATTTCTCTAGAGCTGAGTGGTTCATTTTGTAATAAGGAAAGAATTTTTGAAATGCTTTCTTCTGAGATTTTGTTTTTTTGACTTACACAATAAGAACAAATACCACATTCTTTTGTTTTCTTTTCATCGAAATACTGTAATAGAATACGACTTTTGCATTGGTCTTTAGAAATGAAGTTAATCACACTTTTTAATTGGTTGACTTTAATTTCATTTTGTTTTTCTAAAGGTTTTGAGATTCGATTAATGGTTAACGCATCTTCTCTTACTTCATTAAAAGTTATTTTGCTGTCGTTGTTTTGAATATGCAATATAATCGTATTGCTTTTTTCTAAATCGGTTATCGTCTTTAAAACTTCTTTCTCGTTGCTACCAGATTTTTTGGCTACCAGACTTATATTGATTAAAGTTTCTATTTCAAAAATACCTGGATAGGTTCTCAAAATACTGGTAATAATTTCTTCCGATTTTGGATGTAAACTCATATAACGAATTACTTCTTTGCTAGGAACCGTAAATTGCAGACTCACTTTTTCAGAATATTCATTTTGTAAGGTTATTACGGCTTGCCGGTCTAAATATTGTAAGGCATTAAATGTTTTAAGCACAGGGAAGTTATATTGGGAACAAAATTGATTTAAATTGAAATTAAAAGTTTCATTATAACCTTCACCGTAAGCAATTTGAAAATAGTTATTCAGCTTACTGTATATTTCTTTCAAAAAGTCTTTGTCTGGAAGTGACGATAAAAACTGTTTTTTGGCAATTTCAATGTCACCCACGCTAACCAAGAGTATTCCAAATGCTTTTTCACCATTTCTTCCCGCTCTTCCAGCTTCTTGATAATAATTTTCTAAACTCTCTGGAAGTTGAATGTGAATAACAGTTTTAACATCAGGTTTGTCAATTCCCATTCCAAAAGCATTGGTAGCCACCATGACTTGTACTTTGTTTTCTAACCAAAGTTGCATGTTGCTTTCTTTTTCTTTTGCAGGCAAACCGCCATGAAAATAGGTGCTTTTTAATCCTAATGATTGCAATTGTCCTGCTATTTCTAAACAAGATTTACGATTGCGAACATAAATAATGCTCGATTGCGGATTTTTGCTTAAAATTTGCCTAACCTTATATAGTTTGTCTTCTGTTTCAATGACATGATAGGCTAAATTACTTCTTTCAAAAGATTTTTGAAACCGTACTGGGTTTTCTAATGCCAAATGTTCAATAATATCTTCTTGAACCCGTTGGGTTGCAGAAGCAGTTAAAGCTAAAAAAGGAACTTTTGGAAAATGATTTTTTAAATCTTTAATTTTAAGATAGGAAGGTCTAAAATCATGTCCCCATTGGCTCACACAATGCGCTTCGTCAATAGCAATTAGGTTAATTGGTAATCGTTTTAATCTTTCAACAATCCAATCTTGCTGCATTCTTTCTGGTGAAAGATATAAGAATTTGTAATTGCCAAATTCACAATTGTCCAATAAATCAATGGTTTCATTTTGAGGTATGCCACCTAATAAAGAAATGGCTTTTATGCCTTTGTTTTGTAAATTTTGAACTTGATCTTTAATGAGCGCAATTAAAGGTGAAATGACCAAACAAATTCCTTCCATTTGCATACCAGGAATTTGATAACAAATCGATTTTCCACCACTAGTTGGTAATAACGCAAAAGTATCTTTACCTTCTAAAACAGCATGAATAATTTCTTCCTGAAGCGGTCTGAAAGAATTGTGTTTCCAATATGTTTGAAGAATTTGTAAAGGCTTAGACATTTTTTACTGGTAATTACTTGGGCTAAATTTACTAATTATTTCTGAATGAAATCCATTAGAAAGGCCACTCGTTTTTCAACCGTGTCTTTAGGTACATGAATTAACTCGTAACCATATTGTTTGTAGGTTTCTTCTAAATGCAATTGAATTTGAACTGCTTCTTCAAAAGATTCATAACGCTCATTGTCACTAGTGTATATTTCTTCCCAAGGAGGTAATACAAAAACTTTAGAGTATGTGTGTGACAAACATGCTTGGTGAAAAGCATCAGGATATTGATCTCCAATAAAATTCATGTAAGCAATTACATCAGGTAAACCACGGTCAATAAAGACAATTTCAGAAGCTTCACTTTTAGCTTGATGGTATTGATTAATACGTCCTTGTAATAATAATTCACTAAATAAAAGTGGGTTTTCAAGAAATAATTGCTCAATTCCATCTTGTTGTGCTTTTTGAATTACTTCTCTTGATATTTCTGGATAACAAATGTATCCTTTCTGATTTAATGCATTAATTAAAGTGGTTTTTCCAGAACTTGGTCCACCTATTAAAACGATTATTTCTTTCTCCATTCCCTATAAACTAAAACGCAAAAGTAAGTTTTTTTTAAAAATCTAATCCATATTTCAAATTTATGTTCTTCAAAATATTTATTCTTAACTTAAAAAAGTATATTTGCTACTCTAAAAAAAATGAAGATGGATAAGAAAACGGAAGACTTTTACATTCGTTTGAAAGAAGAATTGGCAAATACTTCGATGTGGCCAACAGAATATTTATTTAAGTTTATTGTTCCTTCAAATGCTGAAAAAGTAGAAATAGTTGAAAATGCTTTTAATGAAATGGGAGCAGTTATTAATACAACACAATCAAAAACAGGAAAATACACTAGTGTTTCTATTAGTGTTCAAATGAAAAGTCCACAAAGCGTTATTGATAAATATCAAGAATTATCTGTTGTGGAAGGAATCATATCATTATAATTATGGAAGTAAAAACGGAAGCAGTATCACAATTGGAATATAATTCATTGCGTGAACCATTAATTATTCCTGAATATGGAAGACATTTACAGAAGTTAATCGATCAGGTTACTGAAATTAAAGATAAAGAAGAACGCAATAAAGCCGCTAAATACGTAATTTCGGTGATGGGTTCTTTAAATCCTCATTTAAGAGATGTGCCCGATTTTCAACATAAATTATGGGATCAGTTGTTTATTATGTCTGATTTTAAATTGGATGTTGATTCTCCTTATCCAATTCCTTCACGAGAGGTATTAAATCAAAGACCTGAAATATTAAATTATCCACAAAATTTTCCAAAATATCGTTTTTACGGAAACAATATCACGTATATGATTGATGTAGCGATGAAATGGGAAGAAGGAGACTTAAAAAGTGCTTTAATTCTGGTAATTGCCAACCATATGAAAAAATGCTATTTGAGTTGGAACAAAGAAACAGTAGAAGATGAGGTTATTTTTCAACATTTGTTAGAATTGTCAGATGGGAAAATCAATTTGTTTAAAACCAATGAAGAACTTTCTAATTCACATAATTTAATGAAAGTGAATAAAAAAGTTTCTAATAAATCTCAATTTAATTCTGGAAATAAGAATACGAACTCCAAAAATCACAAAAAGAAAACCAACAATAATAACACTAAAAACCACAAAAGGAATTAATTTTCATGGGAACATTTAAAATTGAAGGTGGAAAACCACTAAAAGGTGATATTACTCCACAAGGAGCCAAGAATGAGGCGTTACAGGTTTTATGTCCGGTTTTGTTAACCTCAGAAAAAGTTAGAGTAACCAATATTCCAGATATTATTGATGTCAATAAATTAATAACATTACTAGGAAATTTAGGTGTTAAGATTCAAAAAAATGGAGCAGGAGATTATACTTTTCAAGCCGATGAAGTAAATGTTGACTATTTAAAGACAGAAGCTTTTAAGAAAGAAGGAGGAAGTTTAAGAGGTTCTATTATGATTGTTGGACCTTTATTAGCGCGTTTTGGTTGTGGATATATTCCAAAACCAGGAGGTGATAAAATAGGTCGTAGACGTTTAGATACGCATTTTGAGGGCTTTATTAATTTGGGAGCCAAATTCAGATACGAAAGAGAAGATCATTTTTATGGGGTTGAAATCGATGGAAAATTACAAGGAACGTACATGTTGCTTGATGAAGCATCGGTTACTGGAACAGCTAATATTGTTATGGCGGCTGTTTTAGCAGAAGGAACAACTACAATTTATAATGCAGCTTGTGAACCTTATTTGCAACAATTGTGTAAAATGTTGAATTCTATGGGAGCCAAAATACAAGGTATTGGTTCCAATTTGTTAACCATTGAAGGTGTTGAAACTTTAGGGGGTTGCGAACATAGAATTTTGCCTGATATGATTGAAATTGGTTCATGGATTGGTCTTGCTGCAATGACTAGAAGTGAAATTACCATAAAAAATGTTAGCTGGGATAATTTAGGACAAATTCCAAACGTTTTCCGTAAACTCGGAATTACTTTAGAAAGAAAAGGAGATGATATTTATATTCCTGCTCATAAAGACGGTTATAAAATAAAAACGGATATTGATGGTTCTATTTTAACGGTTGCAGATGCACCATGGCCTGGTTTTACTCCTGATTTATTGAGTATCGTTTTGGTGGTAGCCACACAAGCAGAAGGGGATGTTTTAATTCACCAAAAAATGTTTGAAAGCCGATTGTTCTTTGTGGATAAATTAATTGATATGGGTGCCAAAATTATGCTATGTGATCCTCATAGAGCCGTAGTAATGGGACATAATTTTCAATCGCAATTAAAAGCGACTACAATGAGTTCACCAGATATTCGCGCGGGAATTTCATTATTAATTGCTGCCTTGACGGCTAAAGGATCGAGTACGATTCAAAATATCGAACAAATTGATAGAGGTTATGAAAGAATAGACGAACGCTTAAGAGCGCTTGGAGCGGATATCGTGAGAGTCTAATATCTTTTTCTAGATAAAATAAAAAATCCAAATTCTTTCTTGAATTTGGATTTTTTTATGGACATTTATATTTATTTTTTCAAATCAACATGAAGAAACTTTTAATTTACATTGCAAGCTTTTTTTTTTATCTCATGTAATATAAATGGGAGTTTGCAAGGTTTATACAGTTATTACAATAAAAGTATAAAAGAAAAGCCTGAGCTTTTTTTAAATCCTTCTGATTTTGATTGTAATAATTTAGTTAAAAATAAAATAGCTGTGATTAATGGCAAAAATATTAAAGAATGCTTTAGTAAAAATAAGAACACAATTGTCTATATCTGGGCACCAAAATGTAAAAGTCAGCACTGTTACCCACTAGAGTTGCTTCAACAGAAATGTAATTTGAATAATTTAGATTTATACATTGTAGCAGAATATTATGATGTTGAATTAATGGATAATGATTACAATCTTAACAATCCCATTTTTGGCATAGATACTGAATTTTATAAAACTAATTTGACGGATAAATACTTGAAAAAATTCATTGTTGACCTTACTGACCAATATTCCTTTTATGATAGATTTTATCTTTTTGAAAATGGGGAATACAAATCAATGTTCAAATCTATTGAAAATTTAAATTCATTATAGTTTTTTTAAAAACGCAAGCCAAATAGAATTCCGTCTCCTTGGAAACCATTTTGATACGCTCTTACATAATCAATGCGTAAAAATCGGAATTTACCAAAACCAATATTGTCAAAACCTACACTAAACTCCTGATACGGTTTTACGTTTGGAACATTAATTTGGTGAAAACCACCAACTAAATTCCATTGTAATTTGTTTAATAATGGAATTTTATTCATAATATATCCTTTAAAATTATGCTGTAGGTGCGTTTCTATATAAGCATCGTTTGTAGAATGTGTATAATAAGGTAGTAAATTAAAGGCATTCGTATAATTTCCTCTGAAATTTACATGGGTTTGATTTCCATTGAAATGTTTGTAGTCGATGAAAGAAATTCCATCCGCATTAAAGAATTTTCCACCTCTAATATTAAAATCAAATTCTCCTTTGTTTCCAAAAGTTTTACTGTAATCTACTCGAGCCGCTACAAAATCATAATTGTAATTGGATGCGCTACCTCCAAATGCTTTTTGGTATGAAAAACTAAGAATAGGATAGTTATCATTCTGGATGTTAATTTTTCCATCTGGCCTAGAAATGTACTTTTGTCCAAAACGGATACGAGTTGAAATTCCAGCTTTATACAAACTATGTTTTTCAAATCCAGATGTATAATCAAAAGGATTTAAAGGATCATTAGAAGTGTATACATCATCGTTTTTAATAAGTGTGTAATCAGTAGTGTTAAAAAGTGAATGCCTGTTTTCATAGGAAAGATTCGCATTGATAAAAATTCCGTTGACCAATTCTTGTCCGTAATTAATTTCAGCAAATTCTTTATTGTACAATTTCATAAAGTTGTTTTTAAAGAAAAGGGTGCTCACCGTATTTACAAAATTAGGAATTGGTTCGTTACTGTTAAATTGACTTACAGTGCTACCACCAGAAAGCGATAGGTTGGCATAATTTTTATTATTAAAGCGATGGTAATAACGCCCCACAACGCGTAATCGATCTTCTGCAAATCCATAATTGAATTTTGAATTTATCGAAGTAAATTTACCCGTTTCTTCGTTCCATTTTCTAAAGGAAAATCCACTGTCTAAATTCCATCCTTGTACAGTATTAAAACTTATAGAAGAGAAGTTTAGTAGTCCGTCATAGGAAAAATTCCAATTTTTAAACGAATTTTTATAAGTGTATCCAGTTATAATATCAAAAACTTTAAACGTATTTGATTTCGCATCGATAGAGTCTAAATACGTTTGAGATTTACGAATGGTTTGTATGCTGTCTTTTTTGGTATAATTACTTACTTCTTCATCTGTAAGCGGAACAGGTCGGTTTGTTTGCCAAAAAGCATCTTCTTTTTTATTTGCGTTTTCAGCAAATGTGACAATTTCTTTACCAAAGGTTTTTTTGTCGAAGTTCTCTTTAAAGTTATAATTACTAAAAACATGAGTAAATTTTCCAGTGAATTTCATTCCGAAAATACCAGCATCAAAATCTAACGATTGTACATTTTTGACCCAAAGTTTTTCTTCCGTATTATAGCTAAAATTTTGAAGGAGTTTCATGGTTTCTAAAATAGGTTGTTGCATGCGATATCCTTTAATATCTAAATCAATCCCATAAATAGCCCAAGTATCTTCAACAATATAAATATAACCTTCAAAAACAGGTTCTTTATCTCTTTTAGGTGTTACATTAATTTTATTGATTAATTGTTTTTTGTCATCATAAAAAGAACTTTCTAATTTGTATCGGTAATAATTAAAAGCATTGTCAGCAATAGGTGAAATCATGTTGATGCCAAAATCTACATAATTTTCGTAGAAATCATAATTGGTATTCAAAGCAGTGTTATAACTGAATCCGTTATCATTACCTGCTATTTTGGAAGCAATGATTTCTTCTTTCAAATTATTAGGTTTTTCAAATTTAATTTTGGAAACCGTTTCTGATAAATAAATAACACCACTTCTTGTGGAATCTAAACTTCCATCTAAATCGCCAATTTCAACCCCCATGAATTTTTCAGGAATATCTTTCACTCTAAAAATACCTCTAGAATAAAAATCGGCTTCAAATTTATCGGTTTTGTCGGCATTGATTTTTTTATTCGCAATGGCTTTTTTGATAATCTCATCTGCTGGATTGATACCATTTTGTACCACAACCTCATTCAATTGGAAATCTTCTTCTTGAAGCGTAACATCGTAAATAAAAGGGTTTTGCGTAATGTTTAAGACATGTTTTTGGGTTTTGTAACCAAGGTATTGAAAAAGCAATGTTACATTTTTTGCAGTGTTTACATTCAATTCATATTTACCATTTTCATTTGTAGTGGTGCCAATATAAGTGTTTTCAATATAGATATTTACATAAGGGAGTGCACTACCATTAGAATCAGTAACAGTTCCTTTAATTTGAGCAGCAATAAAACTAGTTATTAAAATAAAGGCTAGCGTAATTTTTTTTTTCATGTTAATTATTCGTTTATACAATTGAAGACGAGTTTGCTAAAAAAAAGGTTGTATGCTATTACAAAAAAGATTGAATGGCCAACTCATAACTTTGTAAGCCAAAACCAATTATAACACCTTTTGCATTTGGGGAAATATAAGATTGATGCCTAAACTCTTCTCTAGAAAAAGTATTGGAAATATGCACTTCAATAACTGGAGTGGTAATTCCTTTAACAGCATCACCTATGCCTATTGAAGTATGCGTGTAAGCACCCGCATTTAAAATAATTCCATCATATGAAAAACCATAAGCATGCAGTTGGTCTATGAGTTCGCCTTCAATATTACTTTGAAAATAAGTAAAAGAAATTTCAGGAAATTTACTTTTTAAATCGGAAAGATAAGCTTCAAAAGTTAAGTTTCCATAAATTTCAGGTTCTCTTTTTCCTAATAAATTGAGATTGGGACCATTAAGTATTGCTATTTTCATATTTGTTTTAGATTTAAAGTAAAAATAAAAAAACCATTCGTTTGATGCATGGTTTTATCAAAAGTTTATGATTTAATACGTACAATTTTAAACTTTTATTTGAATTTTATTTTCAGAGAATTCTAAAAGTTAAATAGAATAAATTAATATTTTTTTCTAATTAATTTACTTCCTAATAGATTGTTTTATAGTGGTTTTCTCTTTTAAATAAAACCAACTTAAAATTAAAATTTGAAGTCTTTTTAATCCTTAAAAGTTAGAATTTTGTAAGATTTATAATGAAATTAGTGTTAAAAAAAGTTTATTTTTAGTAAATATCAATTCTAAATAAAAATATAACTAATTGATTTACAATGTGTATTGTTTTTTTGGGTAAAAAAAAAGTTAAAAACGCACGTTTTTTTGTAAGAATCTAAAAAAAAATACTATAAATTTGTTATATAACTAAAATTTAAAAAAATGAAAAAATTATTATTTGCTGCTGTTGCAGTATTTGCATTTGGTGCTGCTAATGCACAAGATGGTCAGACTTCAAAAGGAAAGATATTAGTTGAAGCTAATACTGGAAATGCAATGTTAGGTACTACTGGTTTCTATTTTACTTCTTCTGATGGAAGTAGTTCTTACAACATTGGTTTAGATGGTGGTTACTTCATTATGGATGATTTAGCTCTTAAAGTAGGTTTAGGATATGGAGGAGAGAAATATGATGGGGGAGATGCAGTTAGTGCTTTTTCTTATCGTATTGGAGCTAAATATTATGTAAAAAGTATGATTCCTGTAACTCTAGATTTAACAGGTGCTTCTGGTGAGGCAGTTGAAAATTTCGCAGGAGAAACACCAATGTGGTTAGGAGTTGGTGCTGGATATGCATGGTTCTTAGGAGATAAAGTTTCTATTGAGCCAGGTGTAAGATATAATCACTCATTGAACGAAGATTACGCTGATAAAGGTGTATTCCAAGTAAATATTGGTTTTGCTTTATATTTCTAATATGCAAATTAATAGGATAAAAAAAAACCCGCATTCATGCGGGTTTTTTTATTTATTGTACTTGCATAGGTTCTATTCCGATTGAATACCATCCAGATTCATATTCTCTAGTGTTGTATTTATAAGAGCTTGAAGCTGAATCAAAATATTTATTAATTATAATATTATCAGCAAAATTTACAATTACATCGCCAAGTTGATCATTACCTTGTGTAAAACTTCTTTGTACTGTTTGAGTTGCATTTTGTTCTAAGCTTGCACCAAACTTTAATCCAATTTTTTTTAGTAAGCCGCTAGAAGGCTCAATTGAAAAATTAGTAGCGAATTTTACAGATCGAGTATCTGTAATTGTAGTTGTTTCTGTTAAATCAACTTCTTCAACAGATATTTTTATAGTTGACGCATATTGATTTAGATCCCAATTAAAAATAGGAATATTTAGATTTATTGATTTTAAGCTAACAGAGTTAACAACGTAAAAGAAAATGTTTTTTCTAACGCGATTAACTGTAAAAAGATCATTTGGGTCTACAGATATATATTTAGTTATTTGTTCACCAACACCGTTATTTGCATTTACCAGACAATTAATTTTAAATTCAAAAAAACCTTCTGTCCAATTATTAGCAGTATTAATCTGATTACCTATTAAGGCAGGTTTAATTGATGGATCACCAGATTGGTCAGAGAGTTTATTGTAAGCATTCATTCCATTGCCTATCATTCTAAAAGTTGTCACCGATTCTTGAAAGTTATATTTAAATTGTCCATTTGGACTTGTTGGTGTTATATCATAATAAATCATATCTCTATGCCAACCATCTGCATTTAAATAAGTATTATATGCATTTAATACTTCGGGATTTAGATTGTTTGCATTCAAACCAGTTCTATTTGTAGTATTTCTTTGTTTATCAAATGCATTATCTAAAAATTTAAATCTAATGTTTGATGTTTTAATGCTAAATTCTCTAGTTTCTAAATTAGAAAACTCTTTATCTAAGTTTGTTACTATTCTTTCATTATCTTTAATAATTAAAATTGGAAATGCTGGAATGTTACCACCTTTAATAATATTTTTTGTTCCATTTTTATATATAACTGGTACATCATTTGAATTATTTAACCTAACTCCAATTGCTGGAACTTCATTTATATCCCAATTTTCAGAAGAGAATGAATTTTCAGGAAGTGTAGGTATAAAAATTGTTAATTTAGGAAAAATAGATACTAATTGTAAATAATCATTATTATCTAAAAATTTTGATGTAATTAATTCTTCAACTGTGGTGTTATTTTCAATTTTTTTATCTTTAATTAAAAAATATAAAACATCATAATCATTATTGAACATTTTATTGGATTCATCTTTAATTAAAGAGCGAAGTTCATAACTTTCATTCAGTGCATTTATAAAAGCTTCTGAAAATTTTAATTTTAAATAAGTGTTATTGTCTTTTTCGAAAATTTCGAATGAATCACTATTATTAATAGTTTCATTAAGTTCATCATTTTTACTACAAGAAGTAATAAATAGACTCACAGTTAAAGCAATTAAAGAAATAATTTTTTTTTTCATGTTTTTTCTTGTTAAAATTAAGCCGCAAATATAATCTCTAAACCTAATGTTAAACATTTCCATTAGTTAAAAAAATGTTATTGTTTTTTTGTGTTTGATAATTAATGAGTTGCGATTTTTATGTTTTTTAATAGATTGGATTAAGTCTATAGATTCACTTTCTCAAATTTCAAAAATTAAATAAAAATGAAAAAATATCATTTTCATCAACAATAGTATTTGAATTCACTTCAGTTAAATCACAAGAAGTGAAATTTGGAGCTAAAGCGGCTTTGAACTTATCTAATCTTACAGGAGATGTAGAAGACAACTCTATGAAAGTAGGTTTTCAAATTGGTGGTTTAGTAGAAATTAAAATTTCTGATAGATTTGCTGTTCAACCTGAGTTAGTTTTCTCTACTCAAGGAGCTAAATTTAGTGATGATTTTGGAGATTATGATGCAAACTTAAATTATTTGAACATTCCTGTAATGGCTAAGTTTTATGTTGCAGAAGGATTTAGTTTAGAAGCAGGACCACAAATTGGTTTCTTAATGTCAGCTAAGTTGAAAGCTGATGGAGGAGATTTAGATATTAAAGATGAAACAAATTCTACAGATTTTGGTTTTAACTTTGGTGCTGGTTACGATGTAACTGAAAATATCAACTTAGGTGTAAGATATTCTTTAGGATTAAGCAATATCAATAAAGATGATGAATTAGGAGATACTAAGAACAGCAACATTGCTTTAGCTTTTGCTTACAAATTCTAATTTTACAATACAATATTTTAAAACCCGCAATCTTGCGGGTTTTTTTATTCTATATTTCTTTGTATTTGTCTAAAATTTTATTCTAATTTGCAGCAACGATAAAGAGAGATTAATTCGTTTTACAAACTAAAATTAAATGAATGAAAAGAACACTACTCATTGCTATCCTTTTTAGTATTGGATTTTCATATGCACAACAATTCAAATTTGGAACCAAAGTTGGGGGCAATTTAGCTACTATTCCTATTACCTTTTCAGGTACTGATCTTACATTGGTTACAGTTCCAGATAATAAAATGTTCATCGGTTTTCATGCGGGTGGTTTTATTGAAATGGGAATTTCAGAAAGAATAACTTTCCAATCTGAGTTATTGTTTTCATTTGAAGGTTCAAAATATGAATCCAATGCTTCTGGTTCAGATTTTGGATTTGATTATACTGAAAATTCAGAATCGACTATTAAAACGAGCTATATTCATTTTCCTTTTTTGCTTAAATATTATCCTACTTATACCTTATATTTTAGTGCTGGTCCTAAAGTAGGTGTTTTGGTTATGGCAAAACAAGATTCTAATTATACATATACTTCGAACGGGAACACTGAAAATGAATCCATAAAAGGAGAAGATGTTAAAAATCAATTGAACGCTTTAAATATTGCTGCATCTTTTGGTGCCGGTTATTTCTTTACCGATACTATTTTTGCAGAGATACGATATGATCTAGGCTTGTCTAATGTTTATAAAGACATGCAAGAAGAATATAATGGTATGCAGTATACTTTCGAGCCAAAATCTAAAATAAATAACTTGCAATTTTCTTTAGGATATAGATTCTAATTTTTGAAAACAATTTTTAAAAACAGCAAGATTGATTTTTTTATTTAAATAGGTGCGTTAGTAATAGTGAAGAGTTCAATTGTATTTAACTTTAAAAGGTAATAATGGATTATTTTAGTCATTTTTTTATCTCAATTTAATTGTGAAAATCAAATCTCGTAATATACGGGATTTTTTTGTATTTGATAATTAGAGACTTGCGATTTTTATGTTTTTTTTAATACTTTTTTTCTTGCTCGAATGCATTAATTCTATAAATTCGCTTTCTCAAATTTCTAAAATTAAATAAAAAATGAAAAAATTATTATTTGCTGCTGCTGCAGTATTTGCATTCGCTACAGCTAATGCTCAAGAAGAAGGAAGTACTTTTGGTTTTTCTCAAGGAAATATCCTTTTAGAAGGGAATTTAGGTTTTTCATCTTCAAATGACAAAAACACTGAGACTAAAACGAACAGTTTTGAATTCAATCCAAAAGCGGGTTATTTCTTAAATGATAAGTTTGCTTTAGGTCTTGAATTATCTGTTGGTTCTGATAAAGAAGAAGTAGCTGGAACAGAAACTGACAAAAACTCTAACTTTGGAGCTGGTGTTTTTGGTCGTTACTATTTCTTAGATTTAGGACAAAGATTCAAAACGTATGCTGAAGCTGGTGTTGGATTTAATTCAGGAAAACAAGGTTTAGCTGACGCTAAATATTCTGGAGTTGGTGCTGGTGCTGGTTTAGGAATTAACTATTTCCTTACTGAGAACTTTGCAATTAACTTTGCTTTAACTGATATTTTATCTTACTCTACAAACAAGTACGATGGTGGAGAAGCTGTATCTGAATTCAATGCTAATGTAAATGTTTTCAATAACTTCTTTACAACAGCTCAATTTGGTTTAACTTACAAATTCTAATTTGTAAATTATTAAATAATTAAATCCCGCTTTTAAGCGGGATTTTTTGTTTAAAATAGCGTTGTTTTTGTTTGAAATTTACTTGCGTATATTAAATTTATCAATAGTTTTGCAGCTATAAATTTTTATAACAATTTCAAATGAAAAAATTAATTTTTGCCTTTACAATTTTAACTATGACTTCTTTAAATGCGCAGCAAAGAAGTAAGAATGATGTTGAGTTAACACCTATTCTTGGAGTAGCATTTTCTAACTATTATGGAGAAGATAGATTGGACAATCAAAACCTTTCTAGTACTCAATTTGGTGCAGATTTAGACTTTTTCTTTAATGATAGATGGAGTTTAAGATCGGGTCTGCTTTTTCAAACTATGGGTTCAAAAGTAGCGAGAAATTATACAGAAAAATTGCATTATGTTACTGTTCCTGTAAATGCGAACTGGCATTTTGGTTCCACTAGAAAATGGAATTTGAATTTTGGACCTAATTTTAGTTTTTTAACTGCTGCAGATGGAAATGGAGTTGATATAAAAGACGAAGCAAATTCATTTCAATTAGGATTAGCTTATGGTATTGGATATAAAATTGAAGTGAATGAGAAATTTAGTATTTTAATTGACTATCAAGGAATAACTGGTTTAACAGATGTTCCAAAGGATAATTATTATACCATTAGAAATACTTATGGCTCATTTAATATTGGTGGCGTTTTTAAATTATAAAATCAAAAATCTCAAGTTTATCTTGAGATTTTTTTTGCAATTAATTTGATATTTTTGAAATATGAATAATTGGAAAACGTATATCAAAGATTATCAGCATTATTTAAAATTAGAACGCGGACTTTCTCAAAATACTATTGAGAACTATACTTTTGATATTGAAAAATTAGTTTTATTTCTTTCAGAAAATTCAATTTCGGAAAGCCCTTTAACAATATCAGAAGAAACGGTACAACAGTTTATTTATAAAATTGCTTCAGAAGTGAATGCTAGAAGTCAGTCTCGTATTATTTCTGGATTGAAAAGTTTTTTTTCCTATTTAGTTTTTGAAGACTACAGAACAGATACACCAATGGAATTAATTGAAGTGCCTAAAACAGGTAGAAAACTTCCAGATACACTTTCTGTTCAAGAAATTGATGCTTTAATTCAAGCCATTGATTTGTCTACTTTAGAAGGAGAACGCAATCGAGCTATTTTAGAAACCTTATATAGTTGCGGTCTGCGTGTTTCAGAATTGGTAAATTTAAAAATATCAGATTTATTTTTTGAAGAAGGATTTTTAAAAATCACTGGAAAAGGAAATAAGCAACGTTTTGTGCCTATTGGTAGTATAACGGAAAAATATATATCTATATATAAAAATCAAATTAGAAATCAAATTAAGGTCCAAAAAGGGCATGAAGATACCTTGTTTTTAAACCGTAGAGGGAAACAATTAACAAGAGCTATGATATTTACAATTATTAAAGATTTGGCTTCTAAAATAAATTTGAACAAGATTATTAGTCCGCATACGTTTAGACATTCTTTTGCTACTCATTTGCTAGAGAATGGAGCCGATTTACGTTCTATCCAATTAATGCTAGGACATGAATCCATAACAACCACGGAAGTGTATATGCATTTAGATAGAAAATTTTTGAAAGAAGTGTTGCAAAACTATCATCCAAGGAAATAAAAAAGCATTACAAACGTAATGCTTTTTTATTTTAGGTTTAGAATCTAAAACCTACGCCAAGTTGAAAGACCGAATTCTTAGAATCGGTATTTTTGATTACTTCTTTTAAACTGTAAGTGTATCTAGCAGAAATAAGGAAATTATCTATATTGAAAGAAACACCTCCAGCTAGTGCTGTATCAAAACTATTCACATCGTTGTTTATGCTTGCATTGTTTTCTGATTTAATTTTTTCATTGATTTTAAATCCGAATTGAGGTCCAGCTTCTACAGAAAATACACGACCAATATGAATTTTTGCTAATACAGGCAAATTAATATAATCGATACGATACTCTTGTGTGTAGTTTTCACCTAAAAACGTAGTGTAATTGTTTTCAAAACCTTGTCTTGAATAAATAATTTCGGGTTGTAAGGATAAAACTTTTTTAATTATTGGAACTTCACCAAAAAATCCAATATAATAACTGGTTCTAGGATCTGCACCTTCATTGAAGTCTCCTTTTGTAATTGTAGAATAATTTAAACCACCTTTGATTCCGAAACTTTCTGAATCTCCATTTTGAGCCAAAACTGCATGGGTCATAACCAATGCAAAACAAGCAAAAAGAACTTTTTTCATATAAATTTATTTTAATGTTGCTTTTTTTTATATGTAAAAATCGTGCCAAAGCTTTTTGTATTTGCCTGTTACGAAAAACAAAAGCGCTTTTCTTTAGAAAAGCGCCTTTGTTTTGAATAGTTTTTGAAAAATTATTTTGCGATGTTAACCGCTCTAGTTTCTCTAATAACTGTTATTTTAACTTGACCTGGATATGTCATTTCAGTTTGAATTTTTTGAGAAATTTCAAAAGATAAATTAGATGCTAATTCATCCGATACTTTTTCACTTTCTACAATAACACGAAGTTCTCTACCAGCTTGAATTGCATAAGCGTTTTTAACGCCATTAAATCCAAAAGCAATATCTTCTAAATCTTTTAAACGTTGGATGTATGAATCTAGTACTTGTCTTCTTGCACCAGGACGAGCTCCAGAAATGGCATCACAAACTTGGATAATTGGAGAAATTAAATGTTTCATTTCAATTTCATCGTGGTGCGCACCGATTGCGTTGCATACTTCTTCTTTTTCTCCATATTTCTCAGCCCATTGCATACCTAAAATAGCATGAGGCAATTCGCTTTCTGTATCAGGAACTTTTCCAATATCATGAAGTAAACCAGCTCTTTTTGCTAATTTCACATTTAAACCTAATTCAGCCGCCATAATACCACAAAGATTAGCTACTTCTCTTGAGTGTTGTAGTAAATTTTGACCATAAGAAGAACGGTATTTCATTCTACCTACAATTTTAATTAATTCAGGATGTAAGCCATGAATTCCTAAATCGATAACAGTACGTTTACCAACTTCAATGATTTCTTCTTCAATTTGTTTTTGCGTTTTCGCAACTACTTCTTCAATTCTAGCTGGGTGAATACGTCCGTCAGTTACTAACTTGTGTAAAGCCAAACGTGCAATTTCTCTTCTTACTGGATCGAAACAAGACAAGATAATAGCTTCAGGAGTATCATCTACAATGATTTCTACACCAGTAGCCGATTCTAAAGCTCTAATATTTCTTCCTTCACGTCCAATAATTCTACCTTTTACATCGTCTGATTCAATGTTGAATACAGAAACACAGTTTTCAACAGCTTCTTCAGTTCCCACTCTTTGAATGGTACTAATGATGATTTTTTTAGCTTCTTGTTGCGCTGTTAATTTTGCTTCTTCCATTGTATCTTGAATGAAAGACATCGCATTTGTTTTTGCTTCAGCTTTCAAACTTTCTACTAATTGATTTTTAGCTTCATCAGCAGATAAACCAGAAATCACTTCTAATTGCTCTACTTGACTTTTGTGAAGCTTGTCAATTTCTTGTTGTTTTTTCTCTAAGAAATCAATTTTAGTATCGTAATCAGCTATTTTTTTCTCTAAATCTTCGTTGGCTTTTTTACTTTTTGCTAATTCATTAGAAATTTGAGATTCTTTATCTCTTGTTCTTTTTTCAGCTTCAGCCATTTTCTTATCTCTAGATAAGATTACTTGTTCGTGTTCTGCTTTTAATTCTAAAAACTTTTCTTTAGCTTGTAGAATTTTATCTTTTTTAAGTGATTCCGCTTCCGTTTTAGCGTCTTTTAAAATGGAACCTGCTTCTTTTTTAGCATTTTTGATAAGGTTTGAAACATTGCTCTTTTCAAGAAATTTAGCAATTCCAAAACCTAAAGCAAGACCTGCGATGATTCCAATTATTATACTTAGTATGTCCATAGTTTGTTAAATAAATTATATAAAAAAAGCCTACATTAGGTGTTTGTATAAACTCGTAAAGACAAGTTTTGAGCTAACTCGCATTTCATGCTTCCCACTGAAGGGCTTGCAATAGTTACGAAGATTCACTCATTTTAATTTGTTAGTGTTGAGTTTATCAAATATATACTAATGTAGGCAGTATCTTTGTTTGTATGTAAGAACGTCTTTATTTATAGAGTAAATCACTCACTTTTTTATCTAAATTCCTTAAACGCTGTAATGCTATTTCATACTCTTGTGAGTTGTCAATTTGTTTCTGTTCTGTTTGTGATGCAAACTGAAGCGCACACATGGCTAAAACATCTTGTTTGTCTCTCACGGCATAGTTTTCTTCAAATTCTTTAATCATAGTATCGATTTTTTTTGAAGCTCTTCTTAATCCTTCTTCTTGCGAATCCTCAATAGTTAAAGGATACACGCGGTCTGCAATCGATATTTTAATTTTTAATTTTTCACTCATGCCTCTCTAATTAGAAAGTTGTGCTATGCAATAATCAATTTCTCGTATTAATGAATTTATTTTGAGTTTCGTTTCTCTTTTATTTTCTTCACTGCCTAATAGTGAATTTACCATCTTCAAATTATCAATATTATCTTTCAATTCAGCTATTTCAGCTGCTTGTTGTTTTTGAATATCTTCAGAAACTTTAATTTTTTCAACTAATTCTTTGTTTATTTTTTCAAGGTGTACCAACTTTTGGTTGAGCTTGAAAAATTTAATTTCAAGAGAATCAATTAGTTCAGATAATCCATTCATCAATGATAAAATTCATTTCTATTTCTACAAAATTAGTATTACTATTGGATAATAACAATACTTTTTGTAAAAAATTATATTTTTATTTGTATTTTTTTTAATATTTTGATTATTAACTACTTATAAAAAGCCTTTATTTCCTTCAAATCATAAAAGTTTTTTTATTATTTTAGCCTAAATATACTATACGCACATGAGACTTATTATTATCCTATTTTGTTCGGTTTCCCTATTTGGGCAGACTAATTACCCTGACGGCTTTATTTCTCCATTATCTATTCCAATAGATGTATCTGGTTCTTTTGGAGAATTACGTTCCAATCATTTTCACGCTGGTTTAGATATTAAAACCAATAAAAAAGAAGGTTTACCCGTTTTCGCGGTAGCTGAAGGTTATGTTTCTAGAATTAAAATTTCAACTTTTGGTTATGGAAAAGCAATTTATGTAACACATCCTAATGGTTACGTGTCTGTTTATGGACATTTGCGTGAAGCCAATGGAGCTATTGAAACCTATATTAAAAAGCAACAATATGCTCAAAAATCATTTGAAGTTGAAATGTTTCCAAACGCAAGTGAACTTAAGGTGAAACAAGGTGATGTGATTGCCTTTTCTGGAAATTCTGGAGGAAGTGGTGGACCTCATTTGCATTTTGAATTTCGCGATGTTAAAACGGAAAAAATAGTCAATCCTTTGCATTTTGGTTTTACTAAATTCGTTTCCGATAAAAGAGAACCTTTTTTACAAGGAATAATAGCGTATCCTATGGATAGTGCATCTGTAAATAAATCCCAAAAACCGATTGCAATTTCATATAATAAACAAGCGGATGGCTCGTATTTAGCTTCTAAAGTGTTTACCAATGGAAAAATAGGTTTTGGTATTAATGCTTATGATTATTGTACCAATCCCTATAACAAAAACGGATTGTATAAAGTGAATGCTTATCTAAATGGAGTGTTGTATTATCAATATGATTTTGAAACTTTTTCATTTGATGAATCGCGATACATTAATAATTTAATTGACTATGAACGCTATAAAGCAATGAATCAAAGAGTACAACGTTTGTTTCATTACAGTCCTTATCCCTTGTCGGTAATTAAGTTTAGTAAAAACAATGGTGTGATCAATACACAGCCTAACGCAAGTTATAATTATAAGATTGAATTGTTTGATTATCATGGAAATAAAACAACAATTATTATTCCCATTGAATATCAAAATCAACAAGCCACTATTTTGAAAACAGAAAGTGAGAAACCATATACCTTGCGGTCCAAAGTTGAAAATAATTATACAAAAGACAATGTCTCTATCTATGTTCCAGAAAATGCTTTTTATGATGATTTTAAGTTTGATTTTGAAGTAAAGAATGGCATATTGCGTTTTTCAGAGAAAAATATTCCGATTCAAAAAAATATTACCATCACTTTTAATGATGTAGAAGATATACCTACGAATCTTTTGGATAAAACCTTTATTGCCTCAGTAGAAGGGTATAAATTGTATTACAACAAAACCTATAGAAAAGGAACTACTTTTTCTACACGTGTAAGAGATTTGGATACTTACAAATTAGGCATTGATACGATAGCGCCAAGAATTTATAATGTGAATTTTGTAGAAGGTAAAGATTTGAAAAATCAAAAAACCTTGAGTGTTTCTATTGCAGACAATCTATCTGGAATTGATACCTATAATGCCTATTTAAATGGAGAATGGATATTAATGGAATATGATTATAAGACTAAAAAGCTAATTCATGCGTTAAGTGATAATAAGTATATAAAAGGTAAAAACGATTTTAAAGTTGTAGTAACCGATAATATGCAAAATTCAGCTACCTTTGAGTCGCATTTTTTTATGAACAATTAAAGTTGGAATAATTGAAAAAACGAATTTTTTTAGTCTTCTTTTGCTTTTTAGCACAATTTATTTTGGCACAAACAGCAAGAATTAAAGGTGTTATTTTAGACGAGTTTAATAATCCTATCGAAAAAGTAACCGTAAGTGTTGGAGATAAAGGAACTGAAACCAATAAAAATGGTTTCTATTCTTTAGAAGTTCCAGCAGAAAAAGAAATTACTATCGTTTTTTCTCACGTATCCTTCAAAAGTGCTACCATCATCACAACTTTAAAAAAGAATGAAGATTTCGAATTTTATCCAGTGTTAAATGATAGAGTCAATCAAATAGGACCTGTTACCGTTACTGGAACAAGTAAAAAAAGAGTAGAAGGGGTTACTTCTATTGATCCAGTTGTAATACGAACAATACCTGGAGCGAATGCTGGAATTGAAAATGTACTAAAGACCTTACCTGGAGTGTATTCTAATAATGAGTTGAGTACTTCCTATGCGGTGAGAGGAGGAAATTATGATGAAAATTTAGTGTATGTAAATGAAATAGAAGTATATCGTCCGTTTTTAATTCGTTCTGGACAACAAGAAGGTTTAAGTTTTACGAATACTAATATGGTTGAAAATGTTGATTTTTCAGCAGGAGGATTTCAGGCGAAATATGGTGACAAATTGTCTTCCGTTTTAGATATTACCTATCGTAATCCCAAACAATTTGCAGCAGGTATTGAAGCCAGTTTAATGGGTGGAAGTGCTACCGTAGAAGCGGTTTCTAAAAATCAAAAATGGAGTAATATAACGGGTATTCGTTATCGAGACAATAGTTTATTGGTAAACAGCAAAGAAACAGAAACTAATTTTAGACCTTCTTTTGCCGATGTGCAAACTTTAGTGAACTTTAATGCCTCTACAAAATGGAGTTGGAGCTTTTTAGGTAATATTTCTCAAAATAAATACAATTACGAACCCTTAACACGTCAGACTAATTTTGGAACGGTAAGTGAACCGATTGCTCTTGTGGTTGTTTATGACGGACAAGAAAAAGATAAATACTTGACTTTATTTGGTGCTTTTAAATCGGTTTACCAATACAATGCAAACAATAAACTGAAATTCATTGCTTCAACATATCATACGCAAGAACAAGAATATTATGATATTTTAGCTCAATATCGTTTGGGTGAAGTAGATTCTAATATTGGTTCGGAAACGTTTGGAAATGTAGTGTATTCTAGAGGAATTGGTTCGCAATTAAGTCACGCTAGAAATGATTTAGATGCTTTAATATTTAATGCAGAAACCAAAGGATTTCATGAAATCAATGAAAAAACGCAAATTGAATGGGGAATTAAATACACCAAAGAAGATATTCGTGATCGAATTGTAGAATGGGAAGTAATTGATTCTGCTGGTTTTTCTTTACCAGCACCAATTTTGGATTACCAAAATGATCAGCCTTATAATCCTTATGTTGGACCTTTAGCACCCTATCAAAATAGAAGAGCAACTAATTATACTACCATTAATCGTATTTCTGGATATGCGCAATGGAATTACAAAGGCACATTTGGTGAACATAAATATTGGATGAATCTTGGTGTAAGAGGACATCAATGGCAAGTAAAGAATGCTAATAGTGTGGATGGAGATAGTCAATTTGTGATTTCTCCTAGAGGACAATTTGCGATTAAACCGAATTGGGAAAAGGATATGTTGTTCCGAATTTCTGGAGGAATGTATTACCAACCTCCTTTTTACAGAGAGCTAAGAGATTATGATGGTGTGGTGCAACCCAATGTTAAAGCACAAAAATCGGTGCATTTAGTAGTGAGTAATGATTATAGTTTTAAATTGTGGACCCGACCTTTTAAATTGGTTAGTGAAGCGTATTATAAAAAAATTACGGATGTAAATACCTATACGATTGATAATGTAAGAATTCGTTATCGTGCCAACAATGATGCAGAAGCGTATGCCTATGGTTTTGATGCGCGTTTGAATGGGGAATTTGTGCCAGGTACTGAATCTTGGTTTAGTTTTGGTTATTTAAAAACAGAAGAAAATCAGAATGATAGAGGTTATATTGCAAGACCAACCGATCAAAGGTTAAAATTTGGTTTATTGTTTCAAGATTATATGCCAAATATTCCGAATTTTAAAGTGTATTTGAATTTGGTTTACAACACTGGTTTACCAGGTGGTTCTCCTTCTTATGCAGATCCATATGACTATCAGTTGCGATTAAAAGATTACCGTAGAGCGGATGTTGGATTTTCATATGTTTTTAAAGATCATGAGATTCAATCCAGTAAAAAATGGTTGAAACCTTTTACTGATTTTTCTTTAGGATTAGAAATATTCAATTTGTTTAATAATCAGAATGCCATTACAAATACTTGGGTTAGAGATGTGTATACCAAATCTCAATATGGTGTGCCAAACTATTTAACCACAAGGGTTTTTAATGTAAAGTTAATCGCGCATTTATAAATAAAAGCAGTCAAAAAAATTAGTATATTTGATTATATATTTCAGATTATGAATTACATTATAAAATATCTCCCTTGTTTGATTATTGTTTTTTTAGTGAGTTGTAAACAAGAAAAAACAACTCCTAAAGTTATCTATGAAGAAACGAAAAGACCTACGGAACAGAAAAAAATAGATACTTCTTCTATTAAGATAGCCGATTTACCTATTTTAATGGAAGGAACAAAATTTTTGATTCATCCCGTTGGAGATGTTCGCGTATATGATGATTACAGCAGAGTCTATGGTTCTAGTAAAACCAATCAAGTAAGTTATGCTATTTCTAATTACAACCGTTTTGAATTGACAGGTTATTTTGAAAATTTAAAATTTCAACATATCGATTCTACTTCGGTAAAAGAATTAACTGATAAAACTATTCAAATTCAAACGGTAACCTATTTGAATACTATTGCAGATAAAACTAAAAAGCAAATTTTAGTCTATATTTTAGTAGATTCTGATACGAATATCGATGGTAAGGTGAATCAAAATGATATTAAATCCTTGTATATCAGCAATATAGATGGTTCTGGTTTTACTAAATTATCAGAACCTTTACAAGAACTTATCGATTGGAACATTATCGAAGTACAAAACCGACTGTATTTTAGATGTATTGAAGATATTAATAAAAACGGTGCTTTTGATAAGAACGATAAAGTGCATTACCATTCGGTTAATTTATTAGCAGACGAATGGAAAGTAGAGGAATATAGGCCTATTTAAAAGTATAGTATATTTGATTTTATGGTAGACTTGAGTGAAATTTATGAAAAACGTCATTTTGAACATATTTCAAAAGCTCAAAAATATACCACAAAATTATTAATTGATGATGGTTTTGGATATAAGGTTTATGGGAGTGCAGTTTTTGTTAGAATCAAAGAACATCATTTTCTTCTAACTGCTGCACATGTAATAGATTTACGAGACGATTTAAAAATACCTTTAGGGTCTGATAAATTATTGAGACCTGGAGGATTAATTACTTATTCAAATTTTGAGAAGAGTAGAGAGAATGATCCGATAGATATAGCGTTCATGAAACTCGATGATTATACTGTGAAAGAATTACATAATCACTACAATTTCTTATCAGAAGAAAATATTTTAACTAATCATACAGTACAAGACACATTCTATACTTTTCTTGGATATCCAACTACATTCTCTGAATATTCAGTTTCTAAAAAGAGCTTTCATTCTAACGTTTTTTTTCATTATAATTATCCTGAACCTCTAAAAACGTACAAGCTACTAAATCGTGATGAAAAAAGAAATATAATAATTAAATATGATAGAAAAAGAACTGTAAATACAAGAAAAGTTAAAATAACTATGGGACCAGATTTGTTTGGAATGAGTGGTTGTGGTCTATGGTTTACGAATCCACTTGAAATATTAATTCCAAATTCAGAACCAAAGTTAATAGCTATTATGACAGATTGGCCAATTAAAAATAAAACTGTTGTAATTGGAACAAAGATTGATTTAATAGTTCAATTAATCTGTTTAAAATTTAATATAGAAAATAACGGAATATAAAATCATTTTCTACCTATAAAGTTCTTTTTTGGTAATCAGATGAAAAAATAACGAAAAGTAAATCCTATGAAATTCTAACCTCTGAATTCTAAATTCTAATTTCTAAATTCTAGATTAATATATCACTTTCTAAATCGGATTTTTCAATAGCAATTTCATAACCGAGTTTTTTCACCATTTGAACTACTAGGTTTTTATACCAATTTTCGCTTTTGGGATGGATGTAAATTTTTTCAATCAATTCATTGATTATTACATCTATTTTTAATCCTTCATTAATTGACATTTGCGAATGACTTACATCTGAAATTATTCGTATTTCACGTTCGTATTGAAAACTTTTTCGTTTGAATAAAAAAGGGAAAAATGTATCTTCAAAAGGGATGTATTCTTTCTTGTAATCGATATAATTGACTTCACCAATATATTGCTCAAAATGTTTTTCTACAATTAGAGCTTTTTTTAACCTTCCAATGGTCGATTGTATGGCTAAACCTTCATTGTTTTTAGTGAAAATTTGCCACATTGCAAAAGATTCATATTCATTGGCATGCCAACTACTCACCACTACTTTTTCACGATGTGATTTATAATAATCTAAAAACTTGGGATTGTTGGCTGCAATTTTTTTAATTTCTTCAAAGGTGGGTTCGGAAAAAGTACCTTCGTATTGGTCTTCAAATTTATCCGAACGCGACATGAATAACTTTTGCGATAAAAGCATGTCTAAAAACTTGGATAAATCCAAATATTTCCAAACCACAAGTTGGTCGTTATCAGATAATTTAATGTCAGGACTATTTACATGCATATGGAAGCCGTTTCCTCTCAAATGTAGTAAATTTTTAAAATAGTTGGAGTAGAAATTAATCTACTTTTGTCCAAATTTCCGTACGACCTAATAAGGAAATGCCGATGTAACCTCTAACTTTTAAAGTATTGCCTTCTTTTTTAAGATGACAACTATAGGTTTTACCCGATTGCGGATCGTATATTTTTCCGTTTTCCCAAATTTTATCTTCCGAATTGTATTCAAATCCAGAAATAATTTGCAATCCTAAAATAGGGTTGGTTCTCTTACTTTTATCAGGATTGTTTACATCCAAAGCTTTTTTGCCTTCTCGAAGAGGATTTTTTAACCATACTATTTTACCGTAGTATTTTGCATTCGATTCGTAAATTTCAATCTTAGCATTGTCCTCACCAGCCGTTAACCAAGTTCCTACAATAGCATCAGCGGGATTGCTACCCGTTCGTAAAGAGGAAAAACTTAAACTAACCAACGCTGTTACAATAAAAAAGAAAGCTATTTTTTTCATAGTAGGGTTTATTCAAAAGATTGCATAGAAACCAATTTAGCATACATTCCATCTTTAGCTAAAAGATCCGCATGTGTTCCTTGTTCTACGATTTCTCCTTTTTGCATTACTACAATAGTATCTGCTTTTTGAATAGTAGACAAACGGTGTGCAATAACAACAGAAGTACGATTTTGCATCATGTTTTCCAAAGCAACTTGTACTAACTTTTCACTTTCTGTATCTAAAGCAGAAGTCGCCTCATCTAGAATCATGATTGGAGGATTTTTCAAGACTGCGCGAGCAATAGACAAACGTTGTTTTTGTCCGCCTGATAATTTTCCACCCGCATCACCGATATTGGTCTCAATGCCAAGAGGTAAATCTTTTACAAATTCGTAAGCATTCGCAATTTTTAAAGCTTCAATGATTTCTTCATCTGTTGCATCTGGTTTACCAATCAAAATGTTTTGTTTGATCGTATCGTTAAATAGGATAGAATCTTGCGTAACTAATCCCATCAAACTTCTTAAAGAATGAATGTTCCAGTCTTTAATATTGGTTCCATCAATTTTAATGCTACCTTCGTTCACGTCGTAAAAACGCGTTAATAAATTTGCAATCGTACTTTTTCCAGAACCGGATTGTCCTACTAAAGCAACCGTTTTTCCTTTAGGTACTTTTATAGAGAAATTCTTAAGTACATTTTCATCTCCATATCTAAAGTTGATATTTTCAATAGAAATTTCGTTTTCAAAAGTATTTTTTACTAAAGCATTTTCTTTCGTATCAATGGTGTTTTCTTGTTCTAAAATTTCAAAAACACGATCAGCCGCAGCAATACCATTTTTTACTGCATAAGAAGCTTTAGAAATGGCTTTGGCAGGTGTAAGAATGTTATAGGCTAATCCCATGAAAACCAAAAAGATGGCTCCGTCAAGAGTTTTGTCTTCTAAAACTAGAGTTCCTCCATAAAAGAGAAGAATAGCAATGGTTATAATACCCATTACCTCACTTAAAGGTCCTGCTAAGTTATTTTTTTTACCAATTTTATTGGAAAGATTTAATAAACGATCTATGGAACTAGCAAATTTATTTTTAAAAACAGGCTCTGCATTGTAGCTTTTTACCACTTTTAATCCTGTAAGTGTTTCTTCAACTAAAGAAATCATGTAACCACCTTCGTTTTGCGCGCGTAAGGATTGTGATTTTAAACTTTTACCAACTCTGGAAATAATTAAACCTGATATCGGTATAAAGATGAATACAAAAAGGGTCAGTTTCCAGCTATAAACAAACATCATGGCTATCGAAAAAATGATTGTAAAAGGTTCTTTTACAATAAGTTCTAATAGCATAAAGAAAGAATTTTGTACTTCACCTACATCACCAAGCATTCTTGCCATTACATCTCCTTTTCGTTTTTCAGAGTAGAAAGAAACGGGTAAGCTGATAACTTTTTTATACATCACATTACGTAATTTAGCAGTAACACCATTCCGTAAATGCATCATATGATAAGAAGCTAAATAGCCAGATATGTTTTTGAGTAAAAATGTAAAAATTACTATAGAAACCACTAAAAGTAGCGATTTTTGAGGTGTGCCACTATCACTAAATAGTGTTACTTTATAATAGAGTAAGTTTTCCAAATAACTTTTTAAATGAAAGATATCTTGATAAATAGGTTCGATTGTAACTCTTTTTGTTTTATCAAATAATACATTCATCATGGGCAACAAAGTCACATAAGATAATGTACTAAATAAAGCATATAAAATATTATAGAATACATTCCAACCAATATGATTTTTGAAAGGTTTTAAATAAGGTCTAAGTTTTTGAATTATTTTTTTCATTAGGTAAGCTGCATTTCAGCAATAATATTTGTAATTTTTTGATCTAAAATCAATTCTGTTGCATTATAATCATCTACAGATGGTAATTCGGTATGTACACTAAAATAAAATTTAATTTTAGGTTCCGTACCACTTGGCCTTGCACAAATTTTTGTTCCGTCTTCTAAGTAATAAATTAATACATTCGATTTAGGAATGGTAATTTCATAGGTTGCATTACTCATTACATCCAAAGCTTTTGAACTTTGGTAATCTTCAATACAAACCACGCGTTGACCGTTAATTTCTTTTAAAGGATGCTCGCGCAAGTCAACCATCATTTTTTTAATTTCATTTGCACCTTCAATTCCTTTTTTGGTGATAGAAATAAGGTGTTCTTTGTAAAAGCCATAATCTAAAGAAAGGTTGATTAATTCTTTAAATAAGGAACTACCAGCAGCTTTCGCTTGAGTAGCAATTTCACAGACTAATAGAATAGCGGCAACAGCATCTTTATCGCGTACTGCATCGCCTACCATATAACCAAAACTTTCCTCACCACCGCCAATAAATTGTTGTTTTGGAAAATCTTTAATGAATTTCGCAATCCATTTAAAACCGGTTAAACCTACTTTACATTCTACACCATAAGCAGAAGCTAAATCGAGCATCATGGGTGTCGATACAATAGTCGAGCCAATGAACTCATTTCCTGTTATTTTGTCAGCTCTTTTCCATTGTTCTAACAAAAAGGCAGTCATAATCACCATCGTTTGGTTTCCATTAAGCAATTTAAGATTACCTTCTAAATCACGCACTGCAACGCCTAATCGGTCGCTATCAGGATCGGTTCCCACTACGATATCAGCATCTATTTTATCTGCTAATGCCAAAGCCATGGTTAACGCTTCAGGCTCTTCTGGATTTGGAGATTTTACAGTTGGGAAATTACCATCTGGAACTGCTTGTTCAGGAACAATATTTACATTTTTATAACCTGCCAAATCTAAAACACTTGGAATAGATTTAATTGAAGTGCCGTGTAAAGAAGTATACACAATTTTTAACGCATCTTTTGCGCTTTGTGGTGTATTAAAACTTGCGTTTTCAATTGTTGAATTCCAAAAAGCAACATCAATTTCTTCGTCAATGTATTCAATTAAAGAATCATTTGCTTCAAAAAGAATATCGCTGTATTGCAGGTTTTCAATGATTTCAATAATTTCACTGTCTTGAGGTGGTACTAATTGTCCTCCATCTTGCCAATATACTTTATAACCATTGTATTCTGGTGGATTATGAGAAGCGGTTAAAACAATACCAGCATGACATTTTAAATGACGTACAGCAAATGACAATTCAGGAGTAGGTCTTAAGTCTGAAAATAAATAGACTTGAATGCCATTTGCAGAAAAAACATCAGCCACCACTTTAGCTAAAGTATTACTATTATGACGACAATCATAAGCAATAGCCACTTTAAGAGCTTCGCCAGCAAATACTTTCTTTAAATAATTGCTTAAACCTTGTGTGTTTTTGCCTAAAGTATATTTGTTAATACGGTTAGTTCCAACACCCATAATACCACGCATTCCACCAGTACCAAATTCTAAATTTTTATAAAAAGAATCCTCCAGTTCTTTGGGAGAACTAGTCATCATTTTTTCAATTTCTTCTTTCGTTTTGGAATCAAATGTAGGCGTTAACCATTCATTTGCTTTGTCTAGAATTTGTTTGTCGATATGCATATTGTATGTTTTTTTTGAAGCTATTTCCTGCTATTCGTTATATCTTTTATTTTACTTCGACAAGCTCCGATAAAATAAAAGGATGCCACTACTATCAGGGCTATTACGCTATTATTTTTGAAATTTTATATCGTTCTTCGTTGTTTTTTGTCCTTAAAATGATTTCTCCTAAAAAGCCTGCTAAAAACAATTGAGTACCTATAATCATGGTAGTTAATGCAATATAAAACCAAGGATTGCTAGTTACTAAAATGGTAGATTCGTGATGGTATAACTTCCATAATTTAAGAACACCAATACTTCCAGCCGCTAAGAAACCAATGAAAAACATTACAACGCCTAAAGCACCAAATAAATGCATAGGACGTTTCCCAAATTTAGATAAAAACCAAATAGTAATCAAGTCTAAAAAGCCATTAATAAAACGACTCATACCAAATTTTGAGCTGCCGTATTTTCGGGCTTGATGAATCACTACTTTTTCGCCAATTTTTGAATATCCTGCATTTTTCGCTAAAACGGGAATATAGCGATGCATTTCCCCAGAAACTTCAATGTTTTTAATGACTTCGTTTTTGTAAGCTTTCAAGCCACAATTAAAATCATTCAATTTTACCCCTGAGGTTTTTCGGGCTGCCCAATTGAATAATTTGGAAGGGACATTTTTAAACAGTACCGAATCATATCTTTTTTTCTTCCATCCAGAAATTAAATCAAAACCTTCTTTACAAATCAAATGATACAATTCTGGAATTTCATCCGGGCTATCTTGTAAATCGGCATCCATAGTAATAATAACATCACCTTGAGCTTTAGCAAAACCAGCATGTAAAGCCTGACTTTTGCCATAATTTTTAAGAAAGCGAATCCCTTTTACATTTGGATTTTGCTCAGAAAGCTGTTCTATAGTGTTCCAAGAAGCATCCGTGCTTCCGTCATCTATAAACAGTATTTCATAAGAAAAGTTATGACTTGTCATAACTTTTACAATCCAATTATGTAATTCGGGTAACGATTCTTGCTCGTTTAATAAAGGAATAACTATGGATAAATTCATGCTTTAAAATGAAGGTTTGTCTTTTCTAACTATTAGTCCAACTATCAATGAGTGAACAATACCTATTACGGAATACATTATAATGGTGAACGGAACTAAAACATAAGGGTTCATAAACATTTTAACAAATTTCATGGACATTTTTAATTGTTCTGAAGTCATATTAGGGTTTTGTCTAACTGTGACTTCTTGAATTTTTTCAAACATTTCAACACTAAATTCAGGAATAATTAAATCAAATATAATATAAAATAAACCATAAATAAGTGCAGCAAATGCGCACAAAGATACACCTATTTTTAATGTTTGCCCTAAAGAAATAAAACCGTTATTAAAATTGTTTTTAAAATTTGTAGCAGCTAAGTAAATAAAAGCGAAAGGTAAAATTAAATAGTTTAATACATTCATGATGATTCCCACCATAGGTTTTTCTTGTGGGTTGATATTTAATGCATACATAATTACAAATTCTAAAATCATAATTACTGCAAAGATAATTCCGTAATTTAAACCTGATTTTGCTGGTGAAGTTGATTTGTCCATAATAAGTTTTGTTAGTTTACAAATATAGAAATAATAAAGTTTTAGTGTATTAGTGTAAAAAAATAAAAAAAAGTTACACCAATGCTTGTGAATTAAAAATTTAGTGTAAATTTGCACTCTCAAAATAAAAGATTATAAACGAAAAGGTTATAAAGTGTTTACACCTTTTTTAATAAAATAAAAAAAGCCGCGAAGCAATTTATAATCATTAATAAAAAAAGATTTATCAAGATGAAAAAAGGAATTCACCCAGAGAATTACAGATTAGTAGCTTTCAAAGATATGTCAAATGATGATGTATTTATTACTAAATCTACAGTAGAAACAAAAGAAACGATTGAGCACGAAGGAGTAGAGTATCCAGTATTTAAAATGGAGATTTCTAGAACATCTCACCCTTTTTACACAGGTAAATCAAAACTTATCGATACAGCTGGACGTATTGATAAATTCAAAAACAAATACGCTAAATTCGATAAAAAATAATCGAACGTATATCATACTAAAAAAGCTCCATAAAAATGGAGCTTTTTTTATGCTTAAATTTTTGGTTTAAACAAATTATAGTAAATTTAACCTCAAAATGCATCCGTACAAAGAAAACTGATAATAGCTGCCAATCATGAACTACATACTTTTTGATGGAACCGTTCGCAATGCTTTACTTCCATTTACTTTTACCCGACCCGTGGCCGATATTCGTGTAGGAATTTTAACCATTAGAGAAAAGTGGGAAAAATATTTAGGATATACAACTACTACGTTAACTGAAGAGTATTTAATGGAAAAATTTCCTATGGTGGAAATGGAAGCGAATATTATGATTAACGCTTCTTTTTTTCCCAATGAAATAGTTGTGGAGATGATTCGTAATTTGGAACCCAAACAAGCGATTATAGCTGGGGAAGAAATTATCGCATTCTATTCTAATGAAACCCAAGAAGAAGTTGATTTTGATGATTACGAACTAATTGATTATGAGGAAGAAATCCTTAGAATTGAAAATACGTGGGATATTTTTTCAAAAAACGATGAAGCGATACGTGAAGATTTTCAATTATTAACGGAAGACAGACATTCACAACCTATTCCTAAAAGTGTCAATGTGATTGCACCAGAAAATATCTTTATTGAAGAAGGAGCAAAATTAGAGTTTGTTACCTTGAATGCTTCTACAGGACCCATTTATATTGGTAAAAATGCTGAGATTATGGAAGGTTCTGTGATTCGAGGGCCTTTTGCATTATGCGAATACGGTCAAGTAAAAATGTGTGCCAAAATATATGGTGCTACTACCGTTGGTCCGCATTGTAAAGTAGGAGGAGAGGTTAATAATTCGGTACTATTTGGGTATTCTAACAAAGGGCACGATGGTTTTTTAGGAAATTCAGTTTTGGGAGAATGGTGTAATATAGGTGCAGATACCAATACTTCCAACTTAAAAAATAATTATGAAGAAGTACGCTTATGGAGTTATGAAACCGAAAGTTTTGCAAGAACTGGTTTGCAATTTTGCGGATTAATGATGGGTGATCATAGTAAGTGTGGCATCGATACCATGTTTAATACTGGTACAGTAGTCGGTGTTTCTGCCAATATTTTTGGAAGTGGTTTTCCACGCAATTTTGTACCGAGTTTTTCTTGGGGAGGAGCTTCTGGATTTACGACCTATTTAACTAAAAAAGCTTTTGAGGTAGCTAAAGTGGTAATGCAACGCAGACAAGTTGAATTTTCAGAACAAGACGCGAAGATATTAGAACATGTTTTCGAAGAAACTAAAAAATATAGAAAGGAATAGTTATGTTTTTAGGATTATTTTTAATTTATTGGTTAGGTAAGCGTTTTTATACACTGGCAGAAAAATACCATCAAAACAAATGGTTGTTTGCGATTTTAGGTGTAATTATCTATTATTTCGGTCAGTTTGTGTATGGAATAATCTTGGTTATTATATCTGAATTTTTTTATTTGGATATAGATATCGATAATGTTGTGTACAGTCTTATTGGAATTCCAATTGGAGCTTTGTTTTGTTATGCTTTTTATTATTTTTTAGAAAAACATTGGAAATCAAAAAAAGCAGAGCCCATTGAAAATATTGATGATATTGGAAAAGATAACGATTCTTTATTTAATATATAGTTCTATTTAGATCAATACCGATCCATTTTATCTTTGTAATTAAATAGAGCGCTAAAATGGTCAAAAAGATAGAAAATAAGAATAGAAAAAGTTGTTTTCTCCTTCTTTTTCTTTTTTCAATTTGCATTTTTGTTCTAATTTCATAAAGTATTTTTAAGTCAGCTGTTGCTGTTGTTTGATTTTCATTTTTTTTACTCTTTATACCCACATAGTCCTTTCGGGTGAGCTTGTTTTTCTCACCTAATAATTTTTTGTTATTTCTTAGAACGGTTGCTGGTGAACCATAATATCCTCCCATATTTTTAATTTTAAAGATACTGTTACAAATAGCAATTTAATACAGCAAGAGTAATTAGAATAACAACTAGAATGCTAAAGGTTAGTGTGATTTTCTTTTTTTGAATCACTTTGTTTTCTTCTTGCATTCGTTGTCTAATAGCAGCTAATTCTTCAGGAGTTGCTGTATTTGGATCCACAAATTCAATACTGTCATTTGTAGTGGTGTTGACAAATTTTTCTAGTTTAGAAGTTCTATTTCTTCTATTATTCTTTAAACTTGTATTAGCACTCATCATAGAACCTTCGCCTGGCATAATTTTATTTTTTAGGGTTTATAATTGTACGCTGAAAATTGTAAAATTGTTACAAACCCATCTTGATATTTTTTTAATAGCATTACTTATAAAAGAAAAGAGAAGTAAATCTTGCAGTAGATTACTTCTCTTTTGTATCTATAGAGATCAATAAGTTATCTAGATTAAATTTTAATTTTTCCTTCTACACCATCTTTATTATCAGTTTTTTTTCCGGTAAGAATTGATGAAACAAAATGCATCATGGATACGAATTTTCCAGCTTTGGTATCCCAATAATATACATCTCTTGGTTCTACTCGAATGATACTAACATTTGGATCTTCTTTACCATCAAACCAAGCATTTGCAAAAACTGACCATTTCTCTTCAATCGTATATTTATCGTCATAAATAAAAGCATTTCCTAACACAGAAAGGTATTCGTAATCGCCATTATTCATAAAGTACAATTGTACTTCATTATTGCGTTCGATTTCCATGTTTTTGTTGCTTTCTTTACTGCTTATAAACCATAAATTCCCTTCTTCATCACACTCTTGTAGGCTCATAGGTCGAGCGTTAAAAGGCGGTTTGGTATTTAAATTGGTCACAAACATACAAGTTCCAGCTTTTTCTGAAAGCTCTTTTAATTTTTCTATAGCATCTTTACTAAATAAGTTTTCCTTAGACATAACGTTTTGATTTTTTATTACTTCAAATTTCTGAATAACCAACTAAAATTGTCTTACAGAATTATGTATAAATTTTATATAATTATAAAAATAATGTAAATTTGCACCCTCAATTTTTTGACAACGATTTCATTAATTGAGCTGATATATGGAAAATAAAAAGAAAGTTGCCTTTTATACTTTAGGCTGTAAATTAAATTTCTCCGAAACCTCTACTATAGCGAGAAGTTTTCAAGACGAAGGATTTGAACGTGTTGATTTTGAAGAAGTAGCAGATATGTATGTTATCAATACGTGTTCGGTTACTGAAAACGCAGACAAACAATTCAAGCAAATCGTAAAAAAAGCATTAAAATTAAATGAAAACGCCTTTGTTGCAGCTGTGGGTTGTTATGCACAGTTGAAACCAGAAGAGTTAGCTGCAGTTGATGGTGTAGATTTAGTTCTTGGTGCTACTGAAAAATTTAAAATTACCGATTATATTCAGGATTTGTCTAAAAACGACATGGGAGAAGTGCATTCTTGTGAAATTGAAGACGCAGATTTTTATGTTGGGAGTTATTCTATCGGTGATCGTACTCGTGCTTTTTTAAAAGTACAAGACGGTTGTGATTATAAATGTACCTATTGTACTATTCCTTTAGCAAGAGGAATTTCTAGGAGTGATACTATGGAAGGCGTTATAAAAAATGCCAAAGAAATTGCTGAAAAAGGGATTAAAGAAATTGTCTTAACAGGAGTGAATATTGGAGATTACGGAAAAGGTGAGTTTGGGAACAAAAAACACGAACATACCTTCTTAGATTTAGTAACCGAATTAGACAAAGTAGAAGGAATCGAACGTTTGCGAATTTCTTCCATTGAACCGAATTTGTTAAAAAATGAAACCATTGATTTAGTTTCAAAATCCAGAGCTTTTGTACCTCATTTTCACATTCCTTTACAATCTGGAAGTAACGACATTCTTAAAAAAATGAAACGTCGTTACTTGAGAGAATTGTATGTAGATACAGTCCATAAAATTCGTGAAGTAATGCCTCATGCGTGTATTGGTGTGGATGTAATTGTAGGTTTTCCTGGAGAAACTGACGAACATTTCTTAGAAACGTATCACTTTTTAAATGACTTGGATATTTCGTATTTACATGTTTTTACCTATTCAGAAAGAGATAATACAGAAGCGGCAACTATGGAAGGTGTTGTACCAAAAAATGTGCGTGCAAAACGAAGTAAAATGCTACGTGGGTTATCGGTTAAAAAGCGTAGGGCGTTTTACGAAAGCCAAATAGGAATGCAAAGAACTGTGCTGTTTGAAAGTGAAAATAAAGAAGGTTATATTCATGGTTTTACTGAAAATTATGTAAAAGTAAAAACACCTTGGAATCCAGCATTAGCCAATACGTTACATGAAATAAAATTGACGCATATTGATGAAGATGGTAGTGTACGTTTGGAATTTGTAGGGGTAGAGGTTTAATATTTAATAGTACTGAAAAATATTTAAAAGCCTGAAAGGATTCTTTCAGGCTTTTATTTTATATCTAATTTTTCCTTGGCAAGAATCGAAAATTCCTCGATAGACGTAATTCGGTTTTCCATTTTTTCTAAAATAGATGCTATGGGAACGAATTGTTTTTCTTGAATTTCAATTTTTTCTTTTAGCGTTTTTATCAGTTCATCTTTTAGAAAGATAGTTTCTTTCAAAGTATCATAATTGTTAGCTAATGGATTCTTATTTTTTAAAACATATGTTTCGGTAGGTTCTTGTAGATGAGTTGTTTGAGTGTCGTTTTGGGAAAGTAATACATTTCCTTTTCCTGTAAGTAGCCAATGCATGTTAATGTCGGGAAATTGATTGGCAATATCCAAAATAATTTCTACTGAAGGTTTGTTTTTTTCATCTTTCAAACGGTTTAATTTACTGGAACTGTCATATTTTAATCCGTTTAAAGCAAAATCATTTATGTTTTTAAATCCCTGAAATTCAACAATATGTAATAATCTTTTAAAAAAAGTTTGCATTTTTATTAAAATATGTTTGTAAAATAAAAACTTGTTTGTATATTAGCTGCATCAAAACCAATCTAATATTCATTTGTAAACGAATTGATAGGTAAAGCGAATATAGTAAAAATACTATATACTTTCCTATTGTATTCAAGCATTATAAATAAAAAAGTGATTTTTTTAAACCAAAACAAACTTCTATACGTATATGCTTTTTAACCCGCTAACCCAAACTAAATAATTCTGGATGTACACCAATTATGAAATAGGTAAGATTTTGCATAAAGCAACTACTATAGAAGATTTTTTATGTATTCAAATTGAGTTATTAGAAAATGTAGATTGTTATTTACAACAGTTTACAGCTGATTATTTTAACTTTATTGGAAGGTATTGTATGGAAGCCATTCCACAATTAATTGAAAAGAAAAATCCCAACTTGGAAAAACTGGCTTGTTTTCATTTCCTAACCACACTTCTTTGCGATTTTGATCGGTTTTATAAGAATGGAGGCGCTTCTTATTTTAAAATGAGTGTAACTTCTATTGAAGATCGATTAAAATATACTGTAAATACATGAGGAACTGCAATTAATGCAAACATCCCACAAACATTTCTGTCTTTAGTTTAAATGTTTTGGGAAACACTTTTTGAATCTCTTTCAAAGAGCTGTCTGCTTTTTTTTCTTGTTCAAATATACCAGAAACGACAGCAATTGTTTTTTCATTTGTATTGTTTTTGTATATAGATAAATATTCTAAACTTAAGGTCTCAGAAGGAAAACGTCTTGGAAAATAATCACCTGCATACAATTCGTCTTCATCATCCTCTGGAAGTGTAATTAAATCTTTTGTAGGGTTGTAATACCTACCCATAGTGTCAATAGGAATAGTTAATTTATGGTGAACGTCAAACATTTTTTGGTGCAACATTGCATAATTCAAACTGGTATCGACTACTACTACATAAAAGGTCTCTATTTCACTAAATTCTGAAAGGGTATCAGTTGGCGTTTCTTCCACAGTAAATTTAAGTTCTTCTAAACTATCCTGTTTTTTAAGGATGCTATCAGAAACTATTTCTTGTGTTTCTACTACATTTTCTTTTTTTTCATTACAAGCATAAAAGAGAAGGAGTAAGAGGAAAATAAAATAGGTTTTCATAAGTTGCGATGATTATAACCATACACTCTTTTATTAGGGTTTATGGTTAGATAATACATTTGATTTCGTTTATAACCGCTATTTAGAATTTCTGCTTCTATTTGATTAATCAATTCAACTGGTGTTTCTTTATCTAAATGAAGTAAAATCTTATCCTCTTTAGTACTATTTAAAGTGCATGCTGGAATTACAAAACTTCTTATGTCATCTATAGAACTAATCATATCATTCAGTTGAATGTAATGTAGTTTTGTATTATAGTCTTTATAAAGGGTAAGTGTACTTCTTTTAAGTGTACCAATATATATTATAATTTCAAGAGGTTTTTCCGATTTATTATAATCAAACTCAGTTAAGTTCGTTTCAAAAGGATGAATATTTACCAAAAGACCTGCTGAAAAATCATCGATAAATGTTTTCAGGTTATCTTCTTGTTTGATCCAATAAATAGAATCATTCACTATAAGTTGGTTTTTATCAAAAGTAAAATCGCTAGAAAAAAAATAATCGCCACCAATTGCAATTTCAGTCTTTTTCATTTCAATACCTCTTTTGAATGGTTCACCACTTCCATATGTATATGCATTAAGAAAATAGGTGCTATCTGTAATTTTATGACAGTTTATAAAATCATCATTTCCTTTTTCGTATTCATGCCAATGTCCCACAAGTTGTTTTTCCTTGTTTGCACAAGAAGCAAATAATAGGAAAATTAGAAATAAGACTATATTTTTCATGGGAACCCAATTCAATCACGAAAATACAGTAAAAAACTTTCATTCTTAAAAGTAATCCAATTAAAATTAAGTTGAAGCTACAAGTAAACTAAAACTTTTTTAGTACTACGCGAAATAATTGCGTATGGATATAAAATCTTTGCAGTATCAAAATAAGAAGGTTTACCAATGCATCCAACACAAAATAATTGGTTTACCAAAATACATTAAATTTACAGTTATGAACACAGCCATTAACGGAAACGATTTATTAGCCTTAGGGTATGCAGAAGGAAACTTAATCGGTATTGCTTTAAAATGCAACCGAAAAAGAACGGGTTTTACCAAAGAACAAATGCTGGATAACTATACTAAAGTCTTAGCGCAACCCGAAACCTATTTGGATGATGCTTTATTCGGTGCATTGGCGCAAGCCATTATTGAAAAATCCAATGAAAAGCCAGAAGATTTCATTGCGTTAAACGATACTCCAGCTGTATTTGCGATGTATGGAGCCGATCATATTGAAGCAGGAGCAAGACAACAAATGGAAGTAGCGATGCAATTGCCAGTAACTGTTGCTGGGGCTTTAATGCCCGATGCGCACCAAGGATATGGATTGCCAATTGGTGGTGTGTTGGCCACAACTAATGCCGTAATTCCGTATGGAGTAGGTGTAGATATTGGATGTAGAATGGCATTATCGGTATATGATATTCCAGAATTATTTTATTACGAAAACGAAGCCAAGTTCCAACGAGAATTGGTTGCACATACGAAGTTTGGTGCGGGTCATGGATTTCACGGTCAGTACAAAGCCGATCACGAAGTGATGGAACGAAAAGAGTTTGCGAACCACAAATTCATCCAGCAATTGAAAGACAAAGCATGGTCGCAATTAGGAAGTTCGGGTGGTGGTAATCACTTTGTCGAATTTGGAATCCTCCAATTTGAAAAAGACGATGCCGTGTTGAACATTCCAAAAGGAAACTATGTAGCCTTGTTAACGCATTCGGGTTCGAGAGGTTTTGGTGCTACGATAGCCGGACAGTATACGAAGTTGGCCAAAGAACATTGCAAACTCCCTGAAAAAGCCAAAAACTTAGCCTATTTAGGTTTGGATACCGAATTAGGTCAAGAATATTGGATTGCCATGAATTTAGCTGGTGATTATGCTTCCGCTTGTCATGAAGTAATTCATAATAAAATGGCTCAAGCTTTAGGGGCAACCGTTTTAGCCAAAGTGGAAAACCATCATAATTTTGCTTGGAAAGAAATCCATAATGGAGAAGAAGTGATTGTGCACCGAAAAGGAGCCACACCAGCAGCCAAAGGTGTGATGGGAATTATTCCAGGAAGTATGACCGCACCCGGATTTTTAGTACGCGGAAAAGGAGAAGCGGAAGCTTTGCATTCGGCATCACATGGCGCAGGGAGACAAATGAGTCGAACTCAGGCGATAAAAAACATTACGAAAAAGGAGATGCAAGCGATTTTAAAAGATCATGGCGTTACGTTAATTGGAGCTGGTTTAGACGAAGCCCCAATGGCATACAAAGACATCAACCAAGTAATGGCAAGCCAAGAAGCCTTAGTCGATGTCGTTGCCAAGTTTACTCCTAAAATGGTACGAATGGCAGATGATGGGAGTAGGGAGGATTAGAGAAGTTTACTTTTTTTAAAAATTTAATGATGAAAGAATTAATACTAAAAAAAATACGAGAAATAGAACTTGAAAAAGGAGTAGAAATTTTATACGCAGTAGAATCGGGAAGCAGGGCTTGGGGATTTGCATCTCCAGACAGTGATTATGATATACGGTTCATTTACAAACATGATTTGAATTATTATTTATCAATTTGGGAAAAAACTGATGTAATTGAATTCATGACTGATGAAGATTTAGATGGCTCAGGTTGGGATATACGGAAAGCATTATTGCTGTTGGCAAAATCAAATGCACCTTTTTTAGAATGGATATATAGTCCAATAGTATATTTTGAAAATAAAGATTTTATAGATGAATTACGAAAAGTAGCCAATGAATGTTTTTCTCCAGTTTCTTGCATGTATCATTATATCGGCACAACTAAAAACTTTCTAGAAGTATGCGAAAAAGAACAAGTCAAATTGAAAAGTTATTTTTATGCGTTACGAACTGTATTATCTGGAATGTGGATTGTTAAAATGAATAGTTTTCCGCCTGTAGCTTTTATGGAGTTGTTGGATATAGCACCTAAAAAAATAAAGGAGAAAGTAATAACGTTAATGGATATTAAAGCAAGTCAAGACGAAAGTTACCTGCACCCTAAAGAAGAGATTATAACTAATTTTATAAAAGAAACATTAACTTTCAATATCGAAAATGCTACTAGTTTAGCGAATAGTAAAAGAGATAATTTCAAACTTGATGAAATTTTCAAAAAAATAATTCTAAATAAATGAAATGACAATTGAAGATTTAAAATCGGGTAAGTTACTACTGTTTGAAGTGATTTCTGGAAGCAAAGCTTTTGGTTTAGACACACCAACTTCAGATACTGATATTAAAGGGGTATATTATTTACCAAAAGAAAAATTCTTTGGGTTAGAGTATATTCCTCAAATTAGTAATGAAACCAATGATATTGTATATTATGAATTGGGTCGTTTTATTGAGTTATTGCTAAAAAATAATCCAAATATTTTGGAACTTCTAGCTACTCCTGAAGACTGTATTTTATATAAACATCCAATTATGAATCAATTTCAAATTGAAGATTTTCTGTCTAAGTTGTGTAAAGATAGTTTTGCAGGTTATGCTATGACGCAAATAAAAAAAGCACGGGGTTTGAAAAAGAAGATTGTAAATCCAATGACAAAGGAGCGTAAAACTTTATTAGATTTTTGTGCTATTTTAAAGGGCTATGATTCAATTCCACTTACAAAATGGTTAGAGGAGTATGGTCTTTCTCAAGAACAATGTGGATTAATTAAGGTTCCCAATGCAAAAGGTATATATGCACTCTTTTATGATTATCATAAAATATTGGGATATAGAGGTATTGTTAAAAATGAATTGTCTAATGAAGTATCGGTATCTTCCATTGAAAAAGGAGCCGAACCCATGGGTTATTTAAGTTGTAATTTAGAAGGGTATTCGAAATATTGTAAAGAATATTCTGAATATTGGGATTGGATTGAAAAACGAAATGAAGCACGTTACAATACGAATCAACTTCATAGTAAAAACTATGATAGTAAGAACATGATGCATACAATTCGTTTATTACAAACTGCGGAACAAATATTTTCAAAGGGAAGTATAGATATTCGAGTGCCTAATAGAGAAGAATTACTTTCAATTAAATCTGGTAAAATGGAATATGATACTTTATTGCAAAAAGCAGAAGATTTAATTCGTAAAATAGAAGGTTTGTATGAAGTAACAAGTTTACCAGAAACTCCTGAAAACGATATGATACTTAGAAAACTAATTGCAATACGAAAAGAATTATATATTTAATTATTTTAGATTGAACAGTGCACTATTTCAAAACGTCCTTTAATCCAAAAGGACGTTTTTTATACTCAATCTCATCCTCCAAAAAACAAAACCCCTTACCAGCTGTGCGCTAGACCTAAACGTTTACGTCACCTAACGTAAAATTTTGGGTCTCTAGCGTAAAATTTTACGTCCCGGCACGTAAAATTTTACGTAGGCAGACGTAAAACTTTGGCTTCCTAACCTAAAATTTTGGGTTCCTAACCTAAACGTTTCGGTCTGTAACGTAAAATTTTAGGGTATTGGGTTAAAATGGATATTTAAAAGTTTTAGGAATCTCATCAGAGATTAAAAAATTGGGTGGAGCATCTTATGTCCCGAAGTTTCGGGATTACAGGGTGACATTTAAGTATCAAAAAAGCGTAGTCAAAAAAATAAAAACTCGTACCAGCCGTGCGCTAAACATAAAATTTTAAGTGCCCGACATAAAATTTTAACGCACCCACCTAAAATTTTAAGTCTCTAGGGTAAAATTTTACGTCCTACTACATAAAATTTTAAGTCTCTAGGGTAAAATTTTACGTCCTACTACATAAAATTTTAAGTCCCAGACATAAAATTTTAAGTTCCAGACATAAAATCTTAACTGTCTTACCTAAAAGTTTAGGTTCTCGAGTTAAAATTGTAAGGGATGGATTTTTCTAATAGATTGTTGCATAGTAATGGGTTTAGGTTCCAAAATGGATACTAAGATTTGAAAGAATAAAATCAGTATATTTGTTACACTAATTCTATGAAGCATGAACTACAAAATATCATTTCAGGAAAGAGCCAAGTTAGGTATGGAAATACTATCCAAACAATCTCCAATTACCTTAGAAGAAGCAAGAGCTCAAGCGAAACGATTAAGTCAAGCAAGCAAATCAAAAGTGAAGAAGCAACGCTCCTAAAAGACTTTTAAAGACAATTTATTCTTTATTGATATAGTTTTTTACCTTACAGTTGTTTTTTACACCTAAAAAAAGCACCCAATTCTTCCGAAGAACAATAGGGTGCTAGGTATAAAAGTTAGTTATTTACAAAATTATTTTTTTCCCTTCTTTTTAAATTTCATTACGGTACCATTCTTAGGATACTGAGCCGCTGAAATGGCAAAACTAAAATCGCCAAATACATTATTGTTTATGGTGTCTTTACTGTAATCGGCAATCGTACTGTATTTATGACAACTGTAACAAGTATTGCTATCTTGTACATAACTTTCCATAGTGGTATTGGCTACTATGGCTTTTCCACTCAACATGGAAGAGGCGTTAATATTTTGTGGTGCTTGAATGGGTTTGGTTGGATCAGGAATGGGCAATTGCGACCAAATGACATCCACCAATTGGTAATACTGAAACACCGAATTCGGATAAAACGTTTTAATGTTATTTTGCATTCTCGTATTAATAGGTACCGCATCTTCTGGATCGATACTGTTTACCCGCGTTACTTGTATGGGTGCCACTCTACCTTCTGATAAATAATAGGGTGGTGGTGTGTTGGGCGTACAAGGAACAGTCACTGTTTTCCCATTTTTTAATGCTACTTGCGTAGGCGTACAATTGGCATTGTAAAAATTATAACCATAGGTTGGTGTGGGTGCATTGGCCACATCGGGTACATTATCGATATGCTCAAAGGTAGCCCAAACCCAAGTGGGTTGGTTTTGGGTTTTATGCAAAATATGCAGTCCTACTAAAGCCACAGTTGTATTGCGTAACTTCCCTGTATACGGATCCATCACAATGGCATTGGAAAGTTTGTACTGCTTCCATTTGGCCGAACTTGGAGTATCTACTTCCATCCAAGCGGCTTTCAGTTCGATAGCACCTACTTTGCCATTGTACACGCCTTGTGGAAAGTTAATAGGCACGCCATTTCGAACACTATCATGCTGTGTAATGGCATTGTAATACCCATTATCTACTACAAACTTATAGTAATCGTAATTCAATTTGATCTCATACCAAACATTAGTTTTGTTCTGCGCGCCTAGCCAATTGGGTTTCCCAAAAGGGGCAGCCTGATTTGGATTCAAACCTTTAACCGTGTCCTTTACATCAAACTTTGCGGCAAACGTAAGCAATTTGGTTTTGGATGGATTGAATTGTAAGCGACTGGTTTTAAACTTGGAAGCATACTCCTGCGACACTAATGTTCCCCATTCTGGAGGTGGAACACCTTCGGGTTGAAACAATACGTTTTCTGGCATATAGGTTTCCCATGCTACCGGATTGGTATCTCCAGGATCTCCAAAAGAAGCACTTTTAGTGGTAGGCCAATTCAAACTGATAAATTCTTGCCAAGCAAAACAATTGGCTTGAGATTGATTGGTAAACGAAAGTAAATCACCTGGTACCTTGCCATTAAAATTGATGACAATTTTAGTTAAAGGAGATGTAGAGTAGCAATCACAAGAATTGTCAACAGTAGCTATCTTCTGATAGGTGGCACTTTGACTACTCGTATTTCGTAAAGAGAGCCAACCAATGACAATCAGGCTTATCAAGACTGTAATTTTAAAATGAAGTAGTTTCATGTTTTCTAGTTTATTTTAAAAGGACTACTTATTGTACTTCGATAGCAACTGTAATTGCTCCCAAATTATCTACTAAACCTACTCCATATAGAGCATTCAAATCGTCGTTGATGCAAAGTTGAATTTCTCCCGAAAGTCCAGCAGGAACAGTAGTTCCTAATCCTACTAAGAAAACTGTATTCCCCACTTTACCAATAAGCGCTCCTTCATTTTCACCAGGCATAGTGTACCCTGTTTTGGCAGGAATAAAGGTTGGATTTCCTTTGGCATCGTATAATTTTCCGCCATTGTCATTGGGGTTTGCAGTCCATAATCCCGATTGATAGGTGATTTGTGTTTTATTAGAAGACGTCAGTACAACACCAGTATTTTGCCATGCCAAATCCGCTTGAACCGATACGGGAGTCACTAAAAATAAAGCAGGCATTGCAGTACTCAGTTGCTGACCTACATTGGTTACAAAAACCCCTTGCTGACCTGTTTTGGCTGCACTACCTATCGTTACGGTGATATATAAAGCTGTATTCATACTGGGTTGACTATTTCCCGGAACGGCATAATACACATTTTCTTTTACTGCGGTGACTACAGCAGTAATGTTAGGATCGTTAAAGGATATTTTAGGATACGTATTCGGTTGGTTTTCTTTAGCCGTACACGTTCCTGCTATCACTACCATTTCCGCACTTGTTGTTCCAACATTCACACTTAGCGGTACATACGTACTGTTACTTAAAAGGGAAATAGGATTGTTTACTGGGTTGGGAACTGGAGTGTTGTACATGGTATCAAAATAGTCTTTGTAGAAAATTTGTAAAGGTTGTGCCAAAGCATCTTTTTCAATATCCGTTACCTGATTATATCCTTGAGGTGTAGTACCCGAATATCCTGCGGCTACAATTTGCATTTTAAAAGTTGCAGCAACCTGAGAGCCCCAATCAATCGTTTCACCAGAAATTTTAATATCACTTACGGTATACGATTTGTCTTTTGGAACTTCAAAGACTGCATGTAAAATAAAATTACCGGGTAACGGATTGCCATATTGATCATTTAAGGTTTTAGAGCCTCTTTTTATCGTCCAAAAATCCGAAGCAGGAGTATTGTCTGGAGTTACATAATTTGAAAAATCAGGCATTTGAATGTACAATCCTGGTGGATCGGCTAAAGTTACTACGGTGCCTTGGGTAACCAAATTATTTACATTTCCTCCAATATTTGGATCACTATTACGGTACCGTTGCCCAAATTGGCCCACACAAATTAAATCATTGTATTGAGAAGAAGGCCACATCGTACTCGTTCCAGTGGAACCTGGTGGATTAAAACGTTGAACCGTTGAGGTGGTGGCTAAACCAATTTCCGTTTGAAGCGTATTGGGCGTACTGGTTAAATGAATCGCACCTCCTTTCGTACTATCTGAAACCGTTCCCGAGTTCCATTTGTTCAACGGATTATATACGGGTTGATTGGTAATTGGATTGGTAACTCCTGGCAAACTCAAATCTTCTAAAGTAATTTGTGGTTTGTCTAATATCGTTTGATACAATTCTAACACTTTATTGGGGTCGATTAACCATAAACTGTTCCAATATTCCGGATTTTCACAAGTAAAATCGATTCTAACGATGTTTCCTTTGGTATCTCGTGTAACTGCCCATTCGCAATATTCATCTTGCCAACCTCTTGGTCCGTATGGAAAATAAGCAACTTGTTGTCCGGTTGCACTACACGGACTATTTGTAATTTTTCCTGGCATATTTCCTGTGTCTGCCATTTGATTCAATTGATCTTGAGAGGCATTGGGAAAGTTAAAAGCCAATCGCCCAGGAAAAGCATTCCATTTGATATTTAAAGCACTACTTTGCGTATTGTCATCAATAGGGTTAAAATAATTAGTGGTTTTAGGAGTATTGTTTGTATTCCAAGGATTGTTAAGCATTCCTTGTTGGGTAAAGCCGTCTAAATTAGAGCTCCAAAGCGCGTTCATGGCTTCTTGTTTTAAGGAGTTATCCGAAAAATCTTGAATGCCCGCAGGAGTTCTGAATTGAAAAGTAGAAGCTGCTGCACTGCTACTTTTTTCCGTTTGTTTTTTTTCTTTTGTTTCCATGTTTATGATGTTGTTTGAATTAATATCGTATAAAATTACCGCTATCAATTGGGAAAAAATAGCGTAGAATTACCTGTTTATGAAGGGGTGCAATTTTATTTTAGATACTTTTATTTGTGCAATAAACTGTTGGGAAAAAGAAATTTAAAGTAATTCTTTCAAAATAAATCCTATATTTGCCCTCGAAATGAGAACACAGAACATACATACTGTTGCACTAGCAAAGTCAGTTTTTCGCTTAAAAGGAGATTACCCTTTTAATCGAACAGGATGTTTTGTATCATTATATATGCGTTAAAGTAAACGATTATATCATATTTCAAGGCGTCCTTTTATTCAAAAGGACGCTTTTTTTATGCTCAAAAAGGAAGTAAAATCAGTTATATTAAAAAAAATGAGAAAAATTTTTAAAAAAATAGTGGATGCGAAGTAAACCCGAGCTGAAATAAACAAAAATGAGTAATCAAATGAGAGACAGTCATTTGCAAAATTCGAAGTATCTGTTGTAAAACGGATCGGGATTGTATTGCTTAAATTTACTCTTAACCAATTGAAAATCAATAAAATAAATTTAAAAAAGATTTGGAAGTTCGGTTTTTTTCACTTTATCTTTGCCTCAGAAAATTACAAGAAACAATAACAATTGCAATAACAATAATAAAAGCAATAGCAATTAAGAATTACGAATTAGAAATTACGAATTAATAATAATTTAGAATTCATATAATATACAATAAAAATGAAACGAGATTTAAAACAACGACCAGTACAAATACTATCTGTAAAAGCAGCTTCAAAAGCGCATGGTCTACCGCGTTTTTATTTTGATACATCATGGGTGCCTCCCTATACGGAATAGTAATGTATTTGCTATACTATTATTATAGAGCACCTTCAAAAGAGGTGCTTTTTTTATGTATGCTAGTAACTAGTGATTCGTACTTAGTAAATCGCAGTTCGTCAGTTCGAGTGTTTTTTATCAAATGCGAACAGCAATTTTATAAAAAATGTATCGAGAACCCTTATTAGGAAAAAAAACCTCGATACGCTTCGCTCTCAAAAGGATGAAGATTATACTATAAAAAGAATGTCATAGCTCAACTGGAAAGAGCATTCGCCTACGAAGCGAAAGGTTGAAGGTTCGAATCCTTCTGGCATTACATCTAATTTCGTAGCTCAGTTGGTTAGAGCAATCGCCTTTTAAGCGATGGGTCTCAGGTTCGAATCCTGACGGAATTACAAGTGTTCTTAGAAAGGAACCTGCTCAAAGGATTTTTTTGACTGTCTCTCAAAAAATGAATTTGAGTTAGCACTGGGAAGATAACGATTGGTTGTTTACTCGCTTTGGATGCGAGAGGTTGCAGGTTCGAGTCCTGCTTCCCAGACATAATGGAAGTACGTCAGAGTTGGAGAGCTGAGACGGTCTGTAAAACCGTTGTCTTTTGACTGAGTAGGTTCGAATCCTATTACTTCCACGACTAGCAGGAATGGCGAAATTGGTAGACGCGTCAGACTTAGAATCTGAATTTTGAGAGTTCAAATCTCTCTTCCTGTACAAAAGGAACAGTGGTGTACTTGGTGTGGCACGCTAGTTTGAAATGAATTTATTCATTCAGCGAGACCAAAATATAAAATAAGAGCATGGAGCTAAACCTAGAGGGATTCGTTCGATCCGAATCTGTTCCACTAAAAACAACGTTTAATTTAAATCAAAAGAAGATGAGACAAGACATTTTAAAACGATTTTTGACCAACACGGATGAGACGGGTAGATTTTTGATGAAGTCGAGAATTACTGGAATCATCTATTTTGTAGAACCCATTTATACGGGTAAAACGCCACAATGGGGCGATGTAGATGTGGTGACTAAAAAATTAACAGGTCAGTATGGTTCCAAGTATACAGGAGCCATAACCAAGAAAGAATCTCTTATAACAGAAGAAAACGGGTTTGTGAATATTGGCTATTTCAAAGGAAGTCCGTTCGGAGCCATCGATGTACGCGATAAAGAACATCAAAAACGCATGGGATTATAAGTTTTTTTACAACGAAAAATAATTGCGCACACCTTTTTGAATCTTTGTTCAGCGATAAAGAAAACGTTCTTTAAATAAAAAAGATGATGAGATTTAGCTACGCTGAACTAAAGTTTCTCCTTACGTCGAAATGACAATAGTAGGATAAAAATATCAAGCAAGTCCTGTTGGGTGTTTCTGTATAGCACTAATGTGATGCGTTTTGCACGAAGGGTGTATGAAGTCGTATTATGCAACTTGGCTTGGAGGTTTTGGGTTGTTTTCCAAAAAATAATCCACCAAAGTTTTCGCAGGTTCGAATCCTGCTACAGCCACTGTGGCTGTATGGCGGAGTGGTCAAACGCGCAAGATTAGGGTTCTTGTAAACTGTAACTTTTGGATGTCATCGGTTCGATTCCGATATACTCATCATGGAGTATTAACTCAGCTTGGTAGAGTGCCAAAAACAGACTGTAAATCTGTCTTAAGGAAGAGACGTACGACTCTTAAAAAGGTACACCATTGAAAATATTTTGGTTTTTATCAGTTTCGTTATTTTTCGAAAAAGCGAAACACTTACGAAGAAACCTGAACAGGGCTTCGTTTTCAAAACCGTTCTTTTGCTTTGCTGTGTGACGATTGGTTTTTTTATAAACCGATACCATAAAACAGTACACCATGAGAATGCTTCTGTTTACTAACCTTATTCCGTTTTGGGTGAAGGATAAAAACCAAAAATTTTCTTTTTAAAAGCAAATTAAAATTTAAAAATATAAAGAAATGATTCGATTAATTACTATTAATGCTTACCAAGTTGGTTTGGTATTGGAACGCGGTAAGTTGGTACAAATTTTAAAAGAAGGTAAATACTGGATTTGGGGAAAGAAAGAGGTTAAACTCTTTGAGATGAAACATTCTTTTGTGGCTCCAGTCGAATTGAATATTTTGTTAGAGAACCAAGAATTGGCTGCTATGCTAGAGATTGTTGAAGTAGGCGATACCGAAATGGCGTTGTACTTTACCAATGGTATATTTAAAGAAGTATTGCAAACCGGTCGTTATGCGTTCTGGAAAGGCTATTTGAAGAATGAATTCGTAAAGGTAGATTTAACGAAAGTTGAGATTACCGAAAAAATCGAAAGAGGTTTGTTAGAGAACATCAAATTGAAAGTATACACTCGTAAATTTCAAGTAGCAAGCTATGAGAAAGGGTTGTTGTTTATCAATGGTATTTTCAACAAAGAGTTAACCGCAGGAACCTACTACTTTTGGAACAACGCCATTCCAGTAGAAGTGGTTTATGTAGATATGCGTCAAAAGCAAATGGAAATTTCTGGTCAAGAATTGTTGACCAAAGATAAAGCGGCTTTGCGTATCAACTTCTTTGTGAATTTCAAAGTAACCAATATTATCAAAGCAGTTATCGACAACAAAGAGTATGAAAAACAATTGTATGTATTGATGCAGTTGGCGTTGCGTGCGTTTGTAGGCGGATTTACTTTGGATGAATTGTTAAACAAAAAAGAGAGCATTACTGAAATCATTTTGGAAGACACACGCAATAAAGCTGCTGCTTTAGGGGTTGTGATTCAAGAAGCAGGTATTCGTGATGTGATTTTACCAGGTGATATGAAAGAAATCATGAACCAGGTTTTGGTAGCAGAGAAAAAAGCACAAGCGAACAGTATTATGCGTCGTGAAGAAACTGCAGCAATGCGTAATATGTTGAATACTGCCAAATTGATGGAAGAAAATGAGATGTTGTGGAAATTGAAAGAAATGGAATATGTAGAAAAGATTGCAGATAAGATTGGAGAAATTACCATTTCTGGAGGTGGCAACGTCATCGGACAATTGCGCGAAATTTTTGTGAAATAGTTTAGTTAGTGAAAAGCTTATGAACATTGGTTTGTAAGCTTTTTAAAATTTATTTTAGTATTAAAGAAAAATAGTATACTTTTCAATCCCTAAAACATACAAAATGAAATTAGATAAGAAAAAATGGTTTTGGTTGGTTGTTCTTATAACCTTATTTTATATAGACCCAATATATGCTGGACCTGGAGGGTTCATAGCAAAAGGGTTGTTTAAATCCTTTTGGGGTAAGATTTTATTAGCCCTTTTATTTGTAGTTCTTTTCCCTTTGATTCTATATGTGAAAATTGTGGAATCTATTAAAGAGCGAAAGAATAAAAAGATTTTACAAAAAATAAGCATCAAGAATAAAGCGTTCAATTGGCTACAACTTGAAAAAGAATTTTCAAATAGTATCAGAAGAGTTTACAATGCTTGGTCCAATGAAGACATGGGCGAAGTAAGAGAATATGTAAATCATTGGTATTGGCAAAATCAACAAGCAGTTTTTATTGAACAATGGAAAAGAGATAATTTAAAAAATGTTAGTCGTTTACAAAAACTTGAAAAAATAAGACCTTTATACTTGGAATTAACAGAAGATCCTGATTTTGAAGGAACCCGCATTGCAGTTGCTATCGATGTAGAAGCCGAAGATTATTTAAAAGAAAGAGATTCTGGAAAAATTGTGCAAGGAAAAAGTGGGGTACAAAGTTTAGATTATATTTGGTTATTCCAATATACAGAAGGGAAATGGTTGTTAGATGAAATTAGAGAAGGCAGTTTATCTTTACAATTTGCGAAACTAGAAAATTCTATTCCAGACAGTTTAAAAGCTGGAATTTTAGCCTTGAGTTGTCCTAAAAAAGGTTGACTCGTTACTATATCAAAAATAGTTAAATCGGAACAGAATTAATTCTGTTCCGATTTATTTTTTTCCATTGTTTTAATTCTATTGATTT
>NZ_VDCZ01000004.1 GCF_006491645.1 Flavobacterium profundi | reverse complement strand
AAAAAAACAAAACAGCTTATAAAGTACAAAACCACTCTAATAGCCCCGATTGTAGTGGCATCCTTTTTATTTTTATACCAAAAAATAAAAAGATAAAACGAAAAGCGGGAATATAATCCTTTATAGCAACAAAGCAGTGCTCCTGAAAATTAATCGAATCGGATTGCTTTAACTGGAGTAATTCTTGTTATTATATAGGAAGGAATGATTAATATTAACAAACAAATGAGTATGGTTCCTAAATTAATGAATACAATATAGAGTATGTTGATATCCACTGGTGCTTCACTAACGTAATAATTTTCAGGATCAAGTTTTATCAACCCAAAATATTTCTGTAACAAAAGCAATACTAGAGCAATTACATTACCCCAAAGTAAACCTCTAGCAATTAAATGCCCCGCATTGTAAACAAATATTTTTCGAACATTCCAATTACTGGCTCCAACTGCTTTAAGAATACCTATCATTTGTGTTCTTTCTAAAATAAGAACTAATAATGCAACTATCATATTAATAGTGGAAACTAAAATCATTACTACCAAAATTACAACGATATTAAAATCGAAGAGTTTCAACCATTCAAAAATGCTGTAATACTTATCTAATATAGTTACACTATTATAAGTAGGTGGTATTTCTTTATAAATTTCTTGTCCTTTTTGTTCAATTTGAGAAAAATCGTTTAGAAAAACTTCAAAAGAACCTACCTCATCCTCTTTCCATTTGTTGATTTTTTGAACATGCTTGAGATCGCCTAACATAAAATTAGCATCAAACTCTTGAAAACCTGAATTAAATATTCCTACAATTTTAAAACTTCTTAGATTATAGCCTTGATTATCTGGCTTAATAAAATAAGTTCTACAAACATCATGCAGTTTTAGATTTAATCTTTTTGCTAAATATTGCGAAATAACGACATCATCTGTTAACTTATCTGTAATACTAGGCAATTCTCCTTCCACTAAATATTCAGCAATATTGTTCCATTTATAATCTTTACCTACACCTTTAAAAACAATACCTTCTACCGTAATTTCAGTGCGTATCATTGCCGCTTTTGTTGCGACTGCCTGAATGTGCTCGATACCAGAAACAGAAGAGAAAGTTGGATAGAAATCTTGTTTAGTTGAGATAGGAACTGTACTAACCTGAGACTGATTGTCATCGTAATTTGAAATAATTACATGTCCATTGAAAGCAGATACTTTATCCCTTATTTTATTTTGCAAGCCAATACCAGTTGCGACCGAAATAATCATCATTATTACACCAATCGCAATTGCAGTAATAGCAATTTTAATAATTGGAGAAGAAACACTACTTTTATCCTTTTTAGTAGTAACTAGTCTTTTGGCTATAAAATATTCTAAATTCAATCTGTTTATGCTTAGTAAATTGGTGTTCAAAAATACATTTTTATTCTTGGTTTTATTTATTTTTTCTTGCGGAAATTCTGTTAAAAAAACAGAAGTCAGTCAAAATGGAAATAAAAATATAATTCCAAATGAAAAACTATCCTCTCAAGAAATAAAGACTGGAGCCGATAATTATGTGGCTTATTTACCCTTGCTAGAGAATAAAAAAATAGGAATTGTAACCAACCAATCAGGAATTTTAACTGATCGCACGCATTTAGTTGACTTTTTATTATCTAAAAAAATTAATGTCCGAAAAATTTTTGCTCCAGAACATGGCTTTAGAGGTACTGCTGATGCTGGTGAAACTATAAAAAACGATAAGGATGTTAGAACAGGCCTACCTATAATTTCTTTGTACGGAGCCAATAAGAAACCCAAAGCAGAACAACTTCAAGATTTAGATGTTTTAGTTTTTGACCTACAAGATGTGGGTGCTCGTTTTTATACTTATATCTCAACCCTACATTATATTATGGAAGCTTGCGCAGAAAACAAGGTTTCTGTTATCGTTTTGGACCGACCAAATCCAAACGGTGCTATTGTAGATGGACCTATATTAGAGAAAGAAAACCACAGTTTTGTAGGGATGCATACCATTCCTGTCTTACATGGTATGACCATAGGTGAATATGCGCAAATGATAAATGGAGAAAAATGGCTAAAGGAAGGAATTCAATGTTCTTTACAAGTTATCCCTTGTTTGAATTACAACAAGAGCTTACCTTATGATTTACCTGTTAAACCTTCTCCCAATTTACCAAATGCACAAGCTATCAATTTGTATGCAAGTTTATGTTTTTTTGAAGGCACGAATGTGAGTGTTGGACGTGGTACAAGCAATCAATTTCAAATTTACGGCTCACCTTACTTACCAAAAAACAATTATAGTTTCACACCCAGACCCAATGAAGGAGCTAAAGATCCGCTATACAATGGTATTATATGTTACGGTGAAGATTTAACTAAAATTACTAAGGTAAAACATTTAGAATTAAAATGGTTGATTAAGGCTTATAAAGAAACTGCTGATAAATCAAAATTCTTTAGTGCTTTCTTCACTAAACTAGCTGGAACAAAGAAATTACAAGAGCAAATTGAAAAAGGTATGTCTGAACAAGCAATTAGAGCTTCATGGAAAGAAGGTTTACATCATTTTAAAGAAATGAGAAAGCCTTATCTACTTTATAAGGAAAATTAGTAATCTAAATAAGTTATCAATTTTTACAATGGTAACTTTTCTTTCATTTTCTCCACTATATTAAAAGCAGCCGGACAAATAGCCACATTTTTTAATGTTAAGTTTGAAATTTGTTGAAACTTTTTACGATCTGTATGCGGAAATTCTCTACAGGCTTTTGGTCGAACATCATAAATAAAGCATTTGTTATCCTGATCTAAAAAAGTACAAGGTACACTTTGCAATACATAATCGTTATCTTCATCAATACGTAGATACTGCGTTATGAATTGTTGTGGCTTTTGCCTAAAGAATTTAGAGATTCGTTCAATATCGGCAGTAGTAAACAAAGGTCCTGTGGTTTTACAACAATTGGCACACTCCAAACAATCGGTTTTTTTAAATTCAGCATCATGCAAATCTTGCATAACATAATCTAAATTTTTTGGTGTTTTCTTTTTTAGCTTATCGAAATACTTTTTGTTTTCGTTATGCTTATCTTTGGCTTGTTTTTGAAGCTGTTCAAGTTGGTTTAACATGGTTTACTAAAGTTTACAATTGTCTTTTACCAAAAGTTAAACAAATTTAAACCTTTACACTCTTAATATTTTTAAAATCCTAAACTTTTTTTATGAAAGATCTTTTTGGCAAAGCTATTTTAGATTATCAAACGAATAATAACCCTGAACCCATTATCACCGAAACTTCTATTAGTGATACAGACGAAATGGATGTGGGTTATTTGTTTCGAGATTTTAAGGTAATGCCAAAAATAGAGCAAAAAGCCTTACAATTAGCAAAAGGAAAAATCTTAGATGTGGGCTGCGGAGCTGGAAGTCATGCTTTATATCTTCAAAATAAAGGATATGATGTAACGGGTATTGATATTTCACCAAATGCCATAAAAACCTGTGAATTGAGAGGCTTACAAAAGGCTTTTGTCAAAAACATATTGGATTTAGACGCTTTTAATGAAGAAAATAAATACGATACTATTTTATTATTAATGAATGGTACAGGAATTTTTGGTACACTTGTACAAATTGCGAAACACTTAAAGCAATTAAAATCTTTATTAAAACAAAACGGACAAATTTTAATTGATTCTTCAGATATCATTTACATGTTCGATCAAGATGAAGATGGTGCTTACGAAGTTCCTGCTACAGGTTATTATGGCGAATTAACATTTAACATTCAATATAAAAATGAAATTGAAGAACCTTTTCCTTGGCTCTATCTCGACTATAATACGTTACAAAATGCCTGTTATGCCAATGGTTTACAAAGTGAATTAATTATGGAAGGAAAACATTTTGATTATTTGGCCCGAATTACTATATAAAAGCAAATAAAAAAACCCAAATTTAAATTTGGGTTTTACTTTATTATATAAATTACACTTACTGCATGTATTTCATCATCATACTTTGTAATTCCATTCCCCATTCTTGAGAAGCAGCCATATTTTTCTTAGTCAATTCACTGGCTTTTTCAGCTATTTTTTTACCAACCGGAGAATTGTAAAATTCTAACATTTTTTTGATATCATCGTGTGTGTATACTTCCATATATACTTTTGCCATTTTATCATACAAAGAAGGTAATGACGCATCAAAATCTTTTGAAAACTCCGCTCTTTTATTTTCTGGAATATTGTTCATTACTTGTTCTTTTGCAATTTCCATTTGCGCTGCTGAACCAGATGCTTTCAACACTTTTAATACGTCTGCTTTAAAAGCATCTTGTGCAGTTGCAAACTGAGCTACTAACACAACAACTAATGTTACTAAGATTTTTTTCATTTTGTTTATTAAATTTATTTAAGGAATATTCAAATATTTATGGGTTTGTAATGAAATTCTCCACTTCGGATGGTTCATTACATAATCTATAATAAGAGGTGTCATCTCCTCTTTTTTACTCCATTCTGGTTGCAAAAACAAAATAGCATTTTTATTCACTTTAGCCGCTTGTTCTTCAGCAAATTGAAAATCATGCTTATTGTAGATAATTACCTTTAATTCATTAGCAATATCATAAGCACTTTGTACTGGTAATTTCATTTTCTTTGGTGACAAACAAAACCAATCCCAAGTTCCACTTACAGGATAAGCCCCAGAAGTTTCAATATGCACCTGTAAACCAGAAACTTTTAGTTGAGTTGTAATATAGGTCATGTCCCAAGTTAATGGTTCACCTCCTGTAATCACAACAGTTTCTGCATACTTTTTTGCATTAGCAACAATTACATCTGTAGCTGTTGGAGGATGTAAATCGGCATTCCAACTTTCTTTAACATCACACCAATGACAACCCACATCGCAACCTCCAATTCGTATAAAATAGGCAGCTCTTCCCGTATGATATCCTTCACCTTGAATCGTATAAAATTCTTCCATCAAAGGCAACATTTCTCCCTTATCAACTGCCAACTGTATTTCTTTCTGTAACATTTCTAATAAAAATAGTTTGCAAAGGTAATGAAAACATATCTAAAAGCATTCTTTTTTAAACACTTAATAATCAATCATTTTAACAATTTAATAAAGCAATAATTAACAAGAAAAAGCTATATTTGCACTGCTATTAACATTTTACTGCTATGAAAACCTTATTTGCGTTTTTGCTAATAAGCTATACTTGCTTTAGTCAAGTAGGCATTGGCACTAATACACCTAATTCAAATTCTTTATTAGAAATCTCTAGCACTGATAAAGTATTTGTACCTCCCAGAATGACTAACGCTCAAATGTTAGCAATTCCTACTCCTCTTATAGGTTCCATTGTGTACAACACTACTTTTAATGCTATTTATATTTACAATTCACTAGGATGGAAAAATGCTTCCGACACCGATAATTCGAGTTTGATTTGTAAAAAAAATGGAGGATCACTTACCACATCAATAAACACCTACTACAATTTTCCATTAAATCATCATCATGTTCAAACTCAAAACCCTCTTACCTATGAGATACTCTCTAGTGGAAAAATTAGGGTTAAAGAAAATGGTATTTACATGATTGGCGCACAGTTATCTGTAAACAATATGCCAAGTGGCAAAAAAGGATATTCCCTCGCATTATTTAAAAATGGAGTACTATTAGGCCTTCTTAATAAAAATGAAAGCGAACAAACGATAACAGATTATTGGGGAACTAGTGGCATGATGACATTCAACCTGAGTGTAAATGATGAAATCGAAATTAAATACCTCATCAATCATAATGCAAATCTAAGTTTAGTTTTTGCCGCTTTTAGCTTTGTCAAAATAAATTAAATTCTAAAACTCATTCACATCATGATAAAAAAAATTACTGCTACTGTATTCACCTTTTTATGCTCTTTTCTTGTAAATGCACAAGTTGGTATTGGAACAACTTCACCAAGTCCATCTTCTTTACTAGAATTAAATAGTACAACTCAAACTTTTGTACCTCCTAGAATGACCAATTCACAAATGCAAGCCATTTCAAACCCTTTAATTGGATCTGTTATCTATAACACTTCTGATGATGCTTTGTATATGAGAACCAATTTAGGTTGGCAAAACATTTCAAGAACTTCTAACCCAACAATTTCTCTAAATAAAAATTTCCCAGGTGCAGACACAGTGATTGCAACTCAAACCAATACGTATGCTAATTTTCCTTTAAATTCAGCTGATGTTATCGCGAACACAAGTTCGGTTTATTCGGTAACTGGAAACGGTCAAATTACTATTAATGAATCGGGAACATACTTAATGAATGCTGCTTTTTCAGTTGAAAATGTCCCTAGTGGCACAAGAAAATTTGTAATTGGGATTTATAAAAACGGCACATTAGTAGGATATCCAACAAGAGGAACAATTGTTTTAAGTGGTGAAGATACTTGGGGTTCATCTGGAACATTAGTCGAGAATTTCTCAGTAGGTGATGTCGTTACCTTTAAATATGTTTTAAATAATAATGGTACTCCATTAGACGCTTTAAATTTTAACATCGGTATAACTAAATTGAAATAAGACAATAAAATCTTCTGCAAAAGTATTTTTTATTATTTTTGAGTTGAAAATTCAAAAACAATGAGCAGAACAGAAGATTTTAGCAAACATATAGTTGATGGTTATACTTGTAAAGGGGATTTTATTACACTTGGTGGAGCCATTTTGGATGGGGAACCCGTAGCCAATACGCATGTAACTATTCCATTAAAAACCCTAAATCGTCATGGTTTAATCGCTGGTGCAACGGGAACGGGAAAAACCAAAACCATACAGGTTTTGTCGGAACAACTTTCGCAAAATGGAATTCCTGTTTTAATGATGGATATTAAAGGGGATTTTTCTGGAATTGCGGTTCCTGGAGAAGAGAAATCTTTTATAACAGAAAGACATGCTAAAATCACATTGCCATATGAAACCAAAGGCTTTCCTGTAGAACTCATGACAATTTCGGAGCAAAATGGCGTACGATTACGTGCCACTGTTTCAGAATTTGGTCCGGTTTTATTTTCCCGCATTTTAGATTTAAATGATACCCAATCTGGAGTCGTATCGGTTATTTTCAAATACTGTGATGACAGACAAATTCCTCTTTTAGATTTAAAAGATTTTAAAAAAGCACTTCAATATTCAACTGAAGAAGGTAAAGAAGAATTTGAAAAAGAATATGGACGAATTTCCACTTCTTCTACGGGTTCTATTTTAAGAAAAATTATTGAATTGGAACAACAAGGTGCCGAACTCTTTTTCGGGGAAAAATCATTTGAAGTTGATGATTTAATGCGAATTGATCAAAATGGAAATGGTTATATCAATATTATTCGTTTGACAGATATTCAAGATCGACCGAAACTTTTCTCTACTTTTATGTTGAGCTTATTGGCTGAAATTTACAATACGATGCCAGAACAAGGTGATGCTGGAAGACCTGAGTTGGTTATTTTTATAGATGAAGCACATTTGATTTTTGATCAAGCAAGTAAAGCTTTATTAGATCAAATTGAAACCATTGTAAAATTGATTCGTTCGAAAGGTATTGGCGTTTATTTTATTACACAAAATCCTATGGATGTGCCAAGTAGTGTTTTGGCTCAATTGGGTTTAAAAATTCAACATGCTTTACGTGCCTTTACCGCAAATGACAGAAAAGCAATTAAAGAAACTTCGCAAAATTATCCTATTTCTGAATATTATAAAACAGACGAAGTACTTACTTCGTTAGGAATTGGAGAAGCTTTTGTAACCGCTTTAAATGAAAAAGGAATCCCAACACCTCTTGCAGCTACTATGCTTCGTGCTCCCATGAGCCGAATGGATGTTTTAACAGAACCTGAAATTAATGAATGTATTGCAAAGTCTAAACTAACTAGAAAATACAATGAAGTCATTGATCGAGAAAGTGCTTATGAAATTTTAGGCAAAAAAATGGAAGAAGCTCAAGCGGCAGCTGAAAAAGAAGCCGCTCAGAAAGAAAAAGAAAAAGAAGCTAAAAAAGCGAGTTCGTCTAGAAGAAGTTCGTCAACAACAAACACTGTTACAAAAGGAGTGGTAAAAGTATTAACCAGTGCTACATTCATTAGAGGAGCCATGGGAGTCTTAATGAAAATGTTGAAGAAGTAATAATTATGAAAAAATACACCCTACAAAAAGAACCTTTTGTAGTTCCTACTACAGATGGTAAATTAATAGAAGAACATCACGGTACTGTTGCTACAAATAATCATGCTATTTCTATTGCACATATGGTGGCACCTCCAGGTTGGAGCGAACCTTTTCAAACTCCTGAATTTGAAGAATATACTTATATTATTTCAGGCAAAAAACAATTTATTATTGAAGGTGAAACCCTAATTTTAGAAGCGGGTCAATCCATAAAAATTGAAGCGAATACAAGAGTACAATATTCCAATCCATTTGAATTGCCTTGTGAATATTTAGCGATTTGCAAACCTGCATTTGATTTTCAGAAAGTGCATCGAGAGGAAGTATAATTTATTATTTTGAGACTTTTTTATATAAAAATAATAATGTAAATAATATCTATACTCTCATCAATTCTCTTCCAATAAAGTTAAAATTCGATGCTCTATAGGTTCGGTTTCCCAAATTTGCTCAATATTGTCAATAGCAAGAATTTCCTGCATAATGGCATCTTGTTTATCTCCTATCGCCAAGGCTTCAGAATAAGGTTGATGGCTAAAGGTAACCATACTGTACAATGGAACCCATTTATCGGGATGCTTTTCAGAAAACCATCTTTCGATTTTTTTCTGCAAGATAAACTTTGGATCAGCCGTTTTGGTACTCATCTCAATAAAATTTCGATAGGATAATTCGGCTATAGCATCGGTATCTGGTTTACGGGAATTTTCATAATCGTTTAATAAGTTGGCCCAATCATCACCATATTTCGACATCATTTCTGTTAACACGGTAATATCTTCAAACCCAGCATTCATTCCATGTCCATAAAAAGGAACAATAGCATGACAAGCGTCACCTATTAAAGCTACTTTATCGGCATAAGTCCAAGGATAACATTTCATGGTTACCAAATAAGACGTTGGATTTTTAAAGAAATCTTCTACCAAATTGGGAATTACCTCTTTGGTATCTGGAAAATGTTCGGCAAAGAAACGCACTAAGTCTTGCTCGTTTTTCAAGGAAGCAAAAGAATTGTCTCCATCATGAGGCATAAACAAGGTACAAGTAAAAGTACCGTCTAAATTAGCCAAAGCCATCAACATAAATTGTCCTCTAGGCCAAATATGTAAGGAATGTTTATCTAATTTATGTGTTCCATCAGGATTGGCAGGAATGTGTAATTCTTTATAACCTAATTGTAAGAATTCTTGAGAATAGTTAAACATACTTTGTCGTTGCATGCGATGTCTAATTCTTGAAAAAGCTCCGTCAGCACCAAAGACCAAATCATGCTTTATTTCGGTCCATTCTCCTCTTTCTTCCAGACCTGTATGTAAGGTTGCAGTAGACAAAGTTACATCCCAAATCTTACTTTCAAAGTGAAAATCAATTCCTTCTGCAACAGCTAAATCAACCATTTTCTTATTCAACAAGCCACGAGACAAAGAATAAATCACTTCTCCATCTTTTCCATAAGATTGATAGGTTAAAGTATCTTGACCCGTATGAATACAACGTTTATCAACTGGAATGCCAATTTTTATGATTTCTTGATCTAAGTTTACTTCTTTTAAAGCTCGTAAACCTCTATCGGATAATACTAAATTTATGGAACGACCTGTAAAATTTATTTTTCTGATATCTGGACTTCTATCATATACATCTACCTTATGTCCTGCTCTTTTTAAATATATGGCTAAAAGTGAACCGACTAAGCCAGCTCCTACTACAGCAATTTCTTTGCGATTCTGCATTATAAACTATTTCTTCTTACAAAAATAAGTAATAAAAAAGAAGCGAGCTAAGAGAACTGGTACTTTTTTTATTTAATAACTAATTTTGTTTAATAATTTTATATTTTTGTTAAACAAAAATGTATTTTTATTTTTAACATATGCCTCACCAGAAAAAAAACTTACCAGAAAAAAAATGCAAAAGATGTGGCTTATTTTTTACATGGAGAAAGAAATGGGAGAAAAATTGGGAAGAAGTCGTGTATTGCAGTGAAAAATGTAGGAGAAATAAAATGAATACATAAATAGTTATTTGACAAGATCAACTTCAAAATATAGAAATGAAAAATAATTTAGTTTGGTTTAGAAATGATTTACGCCTTTCGGATAATCTCTCCTTATTTAAAGCTACTCAAAACTCAAAGAAATGCATTGGTGTATATTGTTTTGATCCCAGACAATTTGCAACCACAACCTATGGTTTTAAAAAAACAGAAAAGTTTCGAACACAATTTCTAATTGAAACGGTTTCCGAATTAAAAGAAAACTTAAAATCGAAAAACATTTCTTTATTCGTTTACCATGAAAAACCAGAAGTCATCGTTCCAAAATTAGTTGAAGAACATCAAATTGATTGTATTTACACTCAAAAAGAATGGACCAGCGAAGAAGTTTGTGTGAATCAAAATATCAAAAAGCAACTTCAATCTCAGGAAAAATTCAAAAATGTTCCCTTTATAGAAAGTTATGACCAATTTCTATTTTCTCCTGATAACATTCCCTTTGAAATAAAAACTATTCCAAAAATCTTTACTGATTTTAGAAAAAAATGTGAAAAAGAAGGGAGCATTTTACCAACTATTTCAGTCGAAAAACAACCACATGAAAATCTTGTTCCAAACAACACGCTCTTACCAACTTTAGAAGATTTACGTTTTCAAACATTTGAAAGACATCCAAATACAGCATTTCCTTTTAAAGGCGGCGAAAATCAAGCCTTACTACGTTTAGAAAATTATTTTTGGGAAACCCAAAACCTATCGCACTACAAACAAACCCGAAATGGATTAATTGGAACCAATTATAGTTCGAAGTTTTCACCTTGGTTAGCCAATGGTAGTCTTTCAGCCAAAACTATTTATTGGAAAATTAAAGAATATGAAAATACCATAGGTGCTAATGAAGACACCTATTGGTTATTCTTTGAACTTCTTTGGCGTGATTATTTTAAATATATTTCCTTACAACAAGGCTCCAAAATATTTCAACTACAAGGCATTTTAGACAAAAAATACCATTGGAACACTAATTTAAAAGCCTTTAACCAGTGGATTTCAGGACAAACAAACGAACCTTTTGTGAATGCCAATATGATAGAATTAGCAAAAACGGGTTTTATGAGTAATCGAGGCCGACAAAACGTAGCCAGTTTCTGGGCAAAAGAATGGCAACAAGATTGGAGAATAGGTGCTGCTTATTTTGAAAGTATGCTTATAGATTATGATGTGCATTCTAATTATGTGAATTGGATGTATACTGCTGGAGTGGGTAATGATCCTCGAGATCGAAAATTCAATATTCAAAGACAAGCGGAACTGTACGATGCAAATGGCGAATATCGACAACTTTGGTTAAACCAATGAGAAATGAGACGAAAATCATAACAGACAAATAATAAACATGAAAAAACTGCGACTTATACTAGGTGACCAACTCAATGCAAAACATTCTTGGTATAAAGAAAAAGATACAAACACAATTTACCTAATGGCAGAAATGCGTCAGGAAACCGATTATGTCAAACACCATATTCAAAAAGTAGTAGCATTTTTTCTGTCCATGCGAAATTTTGCGGAAGCCATTGAAAAAGCAGGGCATCAAATTGTCTATTTTACTATTTCAGACCCAAAAAACCTTCAAAATTTGGAAAAAATAATTGCACAAGTTATTGAAGAAAAACAAATTGAAAAATTCGAATATCAATTACCGGATGAATTTCGGTTAGACCAACAACTGAAAGAAATTTGTTCCAATTTAAAAATTACATCTGAAGTTTTTGATACGGAACATTTTTATACTACACGAACCGAATTAGCAAACTTCTTTGAAGGAAAAAAAAGCCTTCTCATGGAAAATTTTTATCGCATGATGCGTAAAAAACATCAAATTTTAGTGATTAATGACCAACCTCTTGGCGGAAAATGGAATTATGATCATAAAAATAGAAATAAGTACAATGAAGAAATTACGATTCCAAAACCCTTTTTATATCATAAAGACGTAACCAAATTGGTTGAAGAAATTGAAAAAGCGGGCGTAAAAACGTTTGGCTCCATTGATCTAACTAATTTCCCTTGGCCAACCAACAGAAAAGAAAGTCTTGCCTTACTGACCTATTTTTGTGAAAATCTTTTGGAACATTTTGGTGCATTTCAAGATGCTTTGTATAGTAACGACTCGTTTCTTTTTCATTCTCGATTATCATTTGCGATGAATTCAAAAATGATATCTCCAAAAGAAGTAATTGAAACGGTAGTTTCCTATTATGAAAAAAATAAAAGTACAATTGACATTGCTCAAATAGAGGGCTTTGTAAGACAAATTATAGGCTGGAGAGAATATGTAAGAGGTATTTATTGGAAAGAAATGCCAAAGTATGCTACTTTAAATACATTAGAAAATTACAATAAACTACCCGATTTTTATTGGACAGGGAAAACCAAAATGAAATGCATGCAACATAGTTTACATCAAAGTTTAAACGAAGCTTATGCGCATCACATACAAAGGTTAATGGTAATTGGAAACTTTTCTTTACTCACACAGTTAAATCCTGATGCGGTAGATGCATGGTATTTAGGAGTTTATATCGACGCCATTGAATGGGTAGAATTACCCAATACAAGAGGTATGAGTCAGTATGCGGATGGTGGTATTTTAGCTACAAAGCCTTATGTTTCCTCAGGAAGTTATATCCATAAAATGAGTAATTATTGCAAAAATTGTCATTATAAAGTAAAAGACAAATTAGGCAACAAGGCTTGTCCATTCAATAGTTTGTATTGGAATTTTTTAGATGATAAAAAAGAATTTTTTAAAAATAATCAAAGAATGGGAATGATGTTAGCACTATTAAAAAAAATAAAACCAGAAGAATTATCCAAAATTAAAGAAAAAGCGCAAGACATTATTGAAAACCCAGATAGCTATTAAACGAAAAAAGAGTTGAAAAAAATTCCCAACTCTTTTTTACCAACCTAACCTAAACTATAACTATTCTTTCTTTTTCTTTTCATCTATGATGGCACCAGTTCCTGCACCCACACCAGCACCTGCTAAACCACCGATAATGGCACCAGTACCTTTTTTATCACTTACAATAGCACCTGTTGCAGCTCCAACTCCAGCTCCAATTAACGCTCCTTTTGCTGCATTACTCATTCCTTTTCGTTCTGGTGCTGCTTGTGTATTATCTACATAAATCACTTCTTTTTGTCTTGCTGCAACAAGTTCCATCGAATCGATAACACGTTGTTTTTCTTGAGCAACTTGTATTGAATCTAAAACTTCTTGTTTTGCTAATTCCATTTCAGTATCTGTTTGCTTACATGAAACCATTGAAATTAATCCTATAATTATCATTAACTTTTTCATAATTCTGATCTTTAAATTAACAATTCAAAATTACACGCAAAAGCTCTGATTCGTTTTACATTATTTTTTTAAAAGTTTATATTTAAACAATATTTACTAAAAAAAAGCTTTAAAACCCTAGATTTATATATTCTATAGCTCTTTCTAAAACTTCATCTTTGTTATTTCGAATACCTTCAATTGTGGGTAATACTTCAATATCTGGAATTATTCCTATACGTTGGGTCTCTTTTCCATCAGGATAAAAAACGCCTTTACCTGTAAAAGTAGTGACAAAGTGATTAAAAATGATTTTAACTGATGCATTCCAGCCATCTGCTCCTGCAGTTTGACTTCCCATTACGATTGCGTTTTCAGATACTTGCAGACACATAGTAGTCCATTCTGCATGACTTATGGTCTCATTATTTACTAAAACAACTACTTTACCTTTATAATTATCAAGATTATCCTCTCCACATAATAAAACCTTTTCCCATATAAAACGACCCGGATATTTTAAATCTGCATATATTTGTTTCACATATTCTTTTGGTGAGGCATTTAAAAATTTGGCTAACTCTAAATGAACACCGTTAGGATAATTCCGAATATCTATTATTAATCCTTTTGTGTTTTTTATCAATGGAAGAATAATTTTTAAATCTTCCTCATAAATATTTTCCAAATTGAGATATGCAATATTACCTTCAATAATTTTATATTTCTCCCCATTAGTCGCTTTTTTTAGATCATCAAAAAAAGTTTCAGAATACAACTCAATACTTTTTTTCTTGATTTTTCCATTCCTTTCAAATTTTATATCTATTTTTTTTGCAGGTAATCTCCTTAATTGTAATAAAAGATTCTTTTCAAAATAAGCTTCGTTTGATGCTGGAATTTTATTTCTATATTCGTTTTTATAGTCTTCTAATGTTTTATGATTTAGTTTTAAGATTACATCTCCAACTTTCAAATCATTTTTTTTAGCCAAAGAGTCATTCAAAATTTTTGTAACTACAAATTTATCTTCAACTATATTTAGAAGCACAGGTAAAAAATTATGATAAAATGGTAGTAACAAATTAGGATTATGGTCCGAAATATAATACGTTGCATGGCTGTCGTTTAAATTAGTCACTAGTTCCAACAATGCATAATTATAAGACAATTCATCTTTAGCAAAAATTATATTAGGGAGAATATCATTTAAACATTGATTCCATTTTTTATCGGTAAGATATTTATTTGGAGCAAAGTATTCTATTAAATTCCAATATCTAAATAACGTTAATAAGCGATATTTCTTTTCTTTCCAAGTAAAAGTCTCAGGTCTTTTTTCATGTTGCAAACTAGGTATTCCTCCTGGTTCATCCATTTCAACCTCACGTATACCCTTCCCTCCAGCATCCGTTTTCATATAAATATAAAAATGTTTACCTTGATAACGATTCTCTTTTATAAAATGTAACATATTGGAAAGCTTATCTGAAAAAAGAGAAGAATTAGTAAACCACGAAAAATCTAAATTTTTATAAAAATAGTTTTCTTCTGGATGCTTATCAATAATTTCAATTTTAGAAACATCCCCTAGTGACGCTATCCAATTTTCAATTACTTCAGAAAATTCTTCCTTAGTATCGCTTTTCTCAACTTTTGACAGAATAGAAAACAATTGTTCATCCCAATCAAACTGACCAGCAGCAACATTGGGATGATAATATTTCAGAAATCCCCAAATTTTACAAGTAGCAGCTAATTTTTGAACTTCTGTAAGTTGATGTTGTGAAAAAGAAACTTGAAATAGTAGTAAAAAGAATACTAGTAACTTTTTCATTTAAAATCTTACTTTTTAAATACTATTTTCTCTCCAACCTCCATTTTTTGTGATTTGGCAAACGCACCACACATTTGGAACAACATTCTTGCACCTACATTTCCATCCCAGTCATTTTCTCCTGGTGCCACTTCAACTAAATCAAAACCAATAATTTCTTTGCCCGATTCAACTAATCTGTTTAATAGATAAACCGCTTGCTCATAGGTTAATCCACCTGGAACTGGTGTTCCTGTATTAGGACAATATAAAGCATCCATAGCATCGATATCAAAAGAAACACAAACTTTTCTTGGTAAAGAATTAATAATGGTGTCGCACAAATGTTGCCATGTGTTCCCTTCAAACAATTGTTTTTTCAAATCTAAATCGGTGTGTACTAACACTCTTCCGTTTTCTTTTGTTACGACATCTACTTCTTGTTCACAGAAATCGCGAATACCAACTTGTACAATTTTACTAATTTGAGGCAATTGCAACGCATTATACATTATAGAAGCATGAGAATACGTAAACCCTTCATAGGCAATTCGCAAATCCATATGCGCATCTAAATGTAAAATACCAAAACTTTCATATTTAGATGCCAAAGCCTCATAATATCCTAAAGGTGTCGAATGATCTCCTCCTAAAAGAACCACTTTTTTCCCTTTATCCATCCAATATTGTACGCGTTCTTTTACTTCCGTATGCAAGTCTCTACACACTTTATTGATTTTATCTAAATCCGATTGCAACGCTGGAAAAGTAGCAACATCTTCTCCATTTTCTAACGCTTCAATGATAGGTTGTGCCAAACCTTTATACTTTTCTGAATTTTTTGCCCAATGTTCTGGAACTTCATCCATATAGATTCCTAATTTCCATAAATCTGGAAAATCTTGATGCAATAAATCCACTTGAAAAGAAGCATCTAAAATCGCTTCTGGTCCTTCAGATGCTCCAGCACCATAACTTACGGTAACTTCCCAAGGCACAGGAATTACAATGATTTCACTTTGCTCTGCTGAAAAAGGCAAGCCAAAAATGGTTGCATCCGCTAGTCCTGGTTGGCTCGGATCAAAATTCTCTATAATTTGTTGTTTTGTCATTTTTATTTATATTAGATTGTCTGATTACAGCTATTCGGAAACCTAGTCTATAATCTTACAAATATTTAAATCTACCCTAAAATTCCTTTTTTTAAAATTTGTCCAAATTCATACATGTCTTCGAAAGAAGAATACAAAGGCACAGGTGCTAATCGAATTACATTGGGTTCCCTCCAATCTGTAATTACTCCATTTTTCATTAAATACTCAAATAAAGCTCTTCCTTGTCCGTGCAAATAAACCGATAATTGACAAGCTCTTTCATTGGGATTACTAGGAGTTATAATTTCAAATTCTGTACCTTCAATCTCAGCATCAATTTCATGAAGTATGAATTCTAAATAACTCGTTATTAGGTCTCTTTTTTTAATTAATTTGGGCATACCAATTGCAGCAAACATATGTACAGAAGCCAAATATGGAGCCAATGTTAAGACTGGTAAATTACTAATTTGCCAACCGTCAGCACTACGAGCAGGATCAAAATTAGGTTCCATTAGAAAACGACGTTCCTTGTTATGTCCCCACCAACCTGCAAAACGAGATAAAGTAGTATCGTTATGATGTTTTTCATGGATAAAATAACCCGAAGCATTTCCAGGCCCAGAATTCATGTATTTATAACTGCACCAAGCGGCAAAATCCACATTCCAATCGTGTAATTTCAGTTCGATATTTCCAGCCGCATGTGCTAAATCCCAACCTACAAAGGCACCCACTTTATGTCCAGCTTCTGTAATGGTTTTCATATCAAACACTTGACCGGTATAGTAATTAACCCCGCCAATTAAAACTAAAGCCAATTCCTCACCAACTTCTTCAATTTTAGAAAGTACATCTTCGAGCCGAATATTGTGTTCTCCTTCTCTTCGTTTGATTTCAACAATGGCTTCTTTTGGATCAAATCCAATACTTTTCGCATGAAATGCTACTTGCGATTGAAACATGTATTGATCGGATGGAAAAGCTTTCTCTTCACAAATAATTTTAAATTTTTTTGATGAAGGTTGGTAAAAAGACACCATCAACAAATGAAGATTTACAGTTAGGGTATTCATTACACCTACTTCTGTAGGTTTAGCTCCTACAATTTCGCTTAACGGCTGGCAAAAACGTTCTTGGTAATCCCACCAAGGTTTGTCTGCATAAAAATGACCTTCTACAGCTAAGTTTCCCCAATCTTGCATAACCTCTTCCACATATTTTTTAGCTGCTTTAGATTGCAAACCCAGGGAATTACCCGTAAAATAAATGACATTTTTTCCGTTTACTTGAGGAAAAATAAATTCTTCTCTATATTTCGCTAATTCGTCTTGACGATCTAACTCTTGAGCAAATTCTCTCGTATTTTGAAAATTCATTGTGTTTATATTTGCACGTAAAAGTATTGAAAAGTTTAAAGGTTTGAAAGTTTTTATAAAAGTTAAAATTGTAATTTACATTAACCACAACTTAATACATAAAGAAAGTTTGTCGTTTAAAAAACAATTTGAAATCTCTCCTAAATAAAAAAATCTCACCATTGCTGATGAGATTTTATTTATCTTGAATTAATACTAAATTACAAAATTAACATCGCATCTCCATAAGAGTAAAACTTATACTTTTGCTCAATCGCTTCAGCATAGGCTTTCTTCATTAAATCATGGCCGCAAAATGCAGAAACCATCATTAATAAAGTTGATTTTGGCGTATGGAAATTCGTTACCATACAATCAGCAATACTAAAATCATACGGAGGATAGATGAATTTATTGGTCCAACCTATATAAGGATTTAGTGTTCTTTGAGAAGAAACCGAACTTTCCATCGCACGCATAGAAGTTGTTCCAATACAGCAAACTTTCTTCTTTGAAGTTTTAGCTTTATTTACTATATCGCAAGCTTCCTGACTGATAATCATTTCTTCAGAATCCATTTTGTGTTTTGATAAATCTTCCACTTCCACTGGATTAAAAGTACCTAAACCAACATGCAAGGTAACTTCTGCAAAATTAATTCCTTTAATTTCTAAACGTTTTAATAAATGCTTAGAAAAGTGTAATCCAGCAGTTGGAGCAGCTACCGCACCTTCCTCTTTTGCATAAATCGTTTGGTAACGTTCTGCGTCTTCAGGAGTAACTTCTCTGTTGATATATTTAGGAATTGGAGTTTCTCCAAGTTCAACTAATTTTTCTCTGAATTCTTCATAAGAACCATCATATAAAAAACGCAAAGTTCTTCCTCTAGAAGTTGTATTATCAATTACTTCAGCAACTAGAGAATCATCATCACCAAAATACAATTTATTACCAATTCTAATTTTACGAGCTGGATCAACCAATACATCCCATAAACGTTGTTCTGCATTAAGCTCTCTTAATAAAAATACTTCAATACGTGCCCCTGTTTTTTCCTTATTACCATATAAACGAGCAGGAAAAACTTTCGTATTATTTAATACCATTACATCACCATCATCGAAATAATCGATAATATCTTTAAACATCTTATGCTCAATTGTTCCTGTCTTACGATTAACAACCATCAAACGAGATTCATCTCTGTTCTCAGCTGGAAATTCTGCTAATAATTCTTCAGGTAAATTAAAATTGAAATGTGATAACTTCATAGTTAAATTTTAAATTTAAGATTTTAGAAATCAGATTTTTTCTGAAATCAAAACGGGTGCAAATATACGATTGTGAAATAGGGGTTGTCAAGTAAAATGAGATTTATTTTTAACAAACCTCTATTTACCTAGCAACCCCTAAGCATTTATTTAAAAAAAACTTACTTTTTACTGATTTTTTTATAGATACAGCCTTATTTTACTTCTGTACGCTTATGTAATTCGCTATAAATTTTTGTAAAAAATTATAATCTTATTTATTTAAAATATGATATTGAATGCAATAGGAACCAAACAATGAAAAACCATTTTAAATCAAATTCAAATTGTAAAACGATAAAATTTATTTACATTTGCAGCGTTCGGGATGTAGCGCAGCCTGGTAGCGTACTAGCATGGGGTGCTAGGGGTCGCTGGTTCGAATCCAGTCATCCCGACTTTATTTTAATTTTCTTCGATTGTAAATCCTACATTTCTTAAATCATTCCAAAAATCAGGATAGGATTTACTTACCACTTCTGCTTCTTCAATAACAATAGGAACTTTCAATGCTAAAGGCGCAAAAGCCATGGCCATCCTATGATCTTGATACGTCGCAATTTTTACATTTTCTAAAGGATTTTCCTTTGAGACTTTCAAATGCAAAGAATCATTAGTAACTGAAATAGCAGCTCCTAATTTTGATAATTCCTTTTGTAGTGCCTCTAAACGATCTGTTTCTTTAATTTTCAACGTATGCAAACCATATAAATCGCAACCCATTCCTAGACCAAAACAGGTTACCGCAATAGTTTGAGCAATATCTGGAGAATTATTTAATTCAAAACGAACTACTTCATCTAATGCCCCTTTAATTTTAGAAAGGGTAATAGAATGATTAGCATTAAAAACAGTTTCGACTCCAAATTTTTGATACATTTCAGCTAAGGCAGCATCCCCTTGCAAACTATTTTTTTTATAACTAGATAACGTAACTTGAGTGCCCATTTCCGACAAAGCAATTATTGAATACCAATAAGATGCAGAACTCCAATCACTTTCAACCGTTACTACTTGACTGGCCACTTCTGCTTTTGGTTTTACTATAATTTGATTACCTTCAAAATGTGTAGAAACCCCTAATTCTTCCAATAAAGCTAACGTCATTTTTAAATAAGGCATTGAAGTAATGGTTCCCTCTAAATTGAGCTGCAAACCGTTTTCTAATTGAGGCGCAATTAATAATAAGGCTGAAATATATTGACTACTGATGTCTGCTTTGAGCGTAACTTCATTAGCGGTTATTTTTTTTCCTTTAATACGTATGGGTGGATATCCCATGTTTTTCTCATAGGTGATTTCCACACCGAGTTGTTGCAAAGCCTCTACCAAAATTTGAATAGGTCTTTCTTGCATTCTTTGAGACCCCGTTAAAACCACATCACTTAAAGCCTTAGTAGCAAAATAAGCGGTTAGAAAACGCATAGCAGTTCCGGCATGATGAATATCGACAATTCGTATATCTGAAGACTCTGCTTTTTCTTGTAATGCATTTTGCATGGCTTCAGAATCATCAGAATTAGAAATGTTTGCTACATGTAGGTTTGGAAACAAAGCCTTCAAAAGCAATAAACGATTTGTTTCTGATTTTGAACCTGTAATTTTTATAGTTGTCTGTGGATAAACAGTTGTTTTTTTTAAAGTTGCATTCATAATTTAGGTGAGTACCTCAAATAATTGTAAAAAAATTAGTTATACATAAAGAAACTATTTCAGTTTTTCGTTATTATGATGACGATCATGATCTCGTTTCGTTTTTAAATCCATTTTTTTATCGAAAGCTGCTTGTAAATCAACACCTGTTTGATTGGCTAAGCATAAGACTACAAATACAACATCAGCTAATTCTTCACCTAAATCTTTACTTTTATCAGATTCTTTTTCAGATTGCTCTCCATATCTACGAGCAATAATTCGGGCTACTTCACCAACTTCTTCCGTTAGTTGAGCCATATTGGTTAACTCATTAAAATAGCGCACTCCATGTTCTTTAATCCAAGTATCTACTTCTTCTTGAGCATTTTTGATATTCATTATATTTTCTTTTTAAGAATTATTTTTTCAGATTGCTTATCTAACATCATATTGTAAAAGCTTTTTAATCCTTTGTAATTTTTTGAAGGTACTGCAGGAGTATTTACCTCAAAAGTGATTGCTATCTGTAAGGTAGTATTCATTTGTGTAATTTTATACATAAAGGCACCATAATTATTTTCCATAAATAAATTAGCATCTTCAGGTGTAAATTCCACTTCATAACTTTCCGGTATTTTAATATTTATAACATAACTATCTTTAAAGGGAAAATTAAAATCTACGGGATAATTTCTATCTTCCATTTTAAATGGATTTTCTTTTGTTTGAAAAAAAAGAAGAGGTGAAAAATACAATTTATCTCCTATTTTTTCAACATTTTTATGATCCTCAAAACTAAAGGTTTCTGTGATTTTTTTATACAGGTCTTGGTCATTTTCAATTTTGTATTCACTAATCGAAATTCCATCTAATTCGTTTTCTAGAATTTCTAAATAATTCTCTTTATTTACATTCAAGTATTTATCTCTAAATTCAAATGCATAATAATCAGAAAACTGTTTTCTTAATTTTCCTGTAATCTTTGCATTTTCATTAATTTCACAAAGCAAAATGGTATTCGAATTAGATTTCATCTTTGGAATTAAATTTACAACGGTAGAAGATTGATTTTCTCTTATTAATCTACCAAACCAATTCAAATCTCTGAAAGGTAAAATATCAGGTAAGGCTATTTTACTTGTTGCATCTAATAACACTAAATTTTCTTTTAATTCGACTCCGCATACAACATAATTAAAAGCGTATCGATTTGGAAAAACGGGTATTCCATTAGAGCGTGTACTGATTAAAACTGGGTTGGCTTCAATACCAGCATATTTTAGCATAGCGATTAACATTAAATTAATTTCGGCAGCATTTCCTACTTTGTTTTTATATGCACTTTTAACTCCTTCATCACATGAATAACCATAAAATTTATTCCAATTCATTCTTGTTTTCACATATTCAAAAATACTGATAATTTTTTCGTCTTCACTATTAATTCCCTGTAGTAAATTATCAATGTCGCTTTTAAAATAATCTTGTTTTTTCAATTCATTCCCAAAATCCTCATCAGTCATAATTGTTTTAACAACAGATTCCCAATCTACCGAATAGTTTTGAATTGCTTGTTTAGGCATTTGTACAGATGACAATTCATGATGCAATGAAGAAACATAATTTTCAATATTATTTACATATTTTTCTTCTTTTATTGCAGGAACATTTCTTAAGGTATAAGATGTCATATATTCTTTGTATTCAATCTCATAGCTTTCTCTATCAAATGAAAAACCTCCAGGGTTATTTTTTTGAGCAGTATATCTACCTGAAAATGTTTTCGTTTTACTATCTGTTTCTATAACTGGGTTATAACTTCCTTTAAACTGATTATTATAAACAAAGTATTCGGGAATATTGGTTTCAAATGACGAATATTTAACTGGTATTTTGTATTGAAACTTCCATATGGGAAATATCCCATAACTAGGTGATTTTATCGTATACTTATACTCTATTATGGAGCCTTCTTTCACATTAGGCATTGTAATTTTTTTTATTGACCAATATTTATTCTTTTTTTCGTCAAATTCACCATCACTTTTTAATTTAGATTTTACAATTTTGCCATCTTCAAGATTATACGTTATTGCTTTTGTAAAAGTTACCTTTTGTTCTGCATTTCCTACTATGTAATAAGGAACTATTTTTGTAGCCCATTCGAATCCTTCTTTGGTATACACTTTAATTTTGGTTTCAACTTCTGTTAATGTGTAAAAACCTGTGTTAGTATCAAATTGAAAATAAGTTTTACCATTTTCAAACAAAATAGCAGCCTCCGCTGAAGAATCGTTTGGATATTGTTTTTCTTTTAATTCTTCTATAGTTACGTCCCCTAATTCATTTTTCTGAGCAAAATTAGCAACTGTAAAAAATAAAAAGATATAGTATATGTGTTTTTTCATTTAAATTAATTTTTCATTCTTAAAATAATTTTATCCGTTTGTTTTTCAACAATCAATCTAAAAAAATCTTTTAATGCTTCATAATTTTCTGCAGGAAAGTAAAAAGTATTAACATCTAAATTAGCTACTAACTGAATGTTATTATTAGTTACTGATATTAGATATTTAAATGTTGCATAATTGTTTTCTAAAGCAACACTTGTACCTTCGGGCAAATATTCTACTTCAAAACCTTCAGGTATTTTAATTGAAATATTGTAAGTATCTTTAAAAGGGAAAGGAAAATCTACTGGATATTTTCTCTGATTTAATTTAAAAGGGTTTTCATCCAATGCAAAAAACAATAAGGGCTTTATGTATATTTTATTACCTATTAATTCTACATCATTTTCATGCAGAAAGGTATATTGTTCAATTACAGGTTTGTTTAAATCCTTCAAATTATCAACCTTATACTCTTCAATACTTATTCCTTTATATCTATTTTCTAATTTTTCTAAATAAGAGTCTTCATTTACGTTTGTATAATTTTCTCTATGCATAAAAGAATTATAATCTGTTAAAACTCTTCTCAATTGCCCTTCAACTTTACCATCTTCTTTTATTTCTGCTAGAATAATTACATTATCTTTAGAAATTGGTACATCTAATAAGTCAATTTCGTTAGAACTCCCTCTTTCTCTTATAATTCTTCCGCTCCAATTTACTGCTCTTAATGGTATTAAATCAACTGTCGCATTCTTGTTTGTTGCATCTAATAGCAGTACATCATTTTTTACTTCTACTCCTGCTATTACATAATTGAATGCCGTTCTATTAGGAAATAACGCAATTCCATTTCTTCTCGTACTTAATAGAACAGGATTGGCTTGAATATTTGCATATCTCAACATGGCTGTCAACATCAAATTGATATCTGCCACATTTCCTGTTTTTTCTTTATATGCTTTTCTAACCCCTTTATCTGTGATTACTCCATTAGATTCATTCCAAGTCATTCTATTCTTTACGAAATTAAAAATAGCCTTAATTTTTTCTTCATCAGTAGCAAGTCCTTCCAATATAATTTTTAAATCATCTTCAAAATAGGATTTATTTTCTAATTCGTTCCCAAAATCTTCATGATCATATATACTTTTTACAACATCATCCCAAGTAATTGCTAAGTTTCTAATGGGTTCGTTTGGATAACTAATAGAAGCCAATTCATGTTTTAAAATAGCCGTATAGTTGTCAATATTGTTGATATAACTTTCTTCCTTAATTGGCGGTACATTATCAACTGTATACGTATACTTTTGTTTTAAAAACTGACCTAAAGCTACACTCTCATTTTTTGAATTTACTGTTTCATAACCCGTTAAAACGGTTCTATATTGAAAATATCCTGGAATAAAAATGCGGTATTCTACATGATTCATAGGTATATCTCCTTGAAAATACCAATCATCGATAGTAGTAATATTTGGCGAATTAAAAATATAGGTAAATTCAATAATTGATCCTTCTCTAACTTGAGGCATTGTAATCTTTTTTACTTTTACATTTTCATTTATTTCTTCTTTAAACTCACCATCTGATTTTAATTTTGTCTTTTCAATTTTACCATCAACTAGATTGTATGTATAAGCATTTTTAAAGTTTACTATTTCATTTCTGGCCCCTCCAGAATAATAAGGAACTGAATGTGTTGCGTAATCAAAACCTTCTTTTTTATAAAACTTAATTTTATAATTTACTTCTGTTGTAACTTTCCATTCGCCATCATTTGTTAAGAAAAAATCAGTTTTACCTGTTTTAAAAATAACAGCTGCAGCAGCCGAAGAATCAATAGGATGCTTTGTTTCTTTTAATTCATCAATTGTTACATTTCCCAATTCATATTTTTGTGCATTCCCCAGAAAACAGAAAAAAGCAAGTAAAAAAGTAATGTATGTTCTTTTAAAATTCATTGTCTATTTTTTTATTAACACCAATTTTAAATTATCATTTTTAGCAATTTGTTCTCTAAATTTTCGATAGGCTTCATAACTATCTTTTGGGAAACCACCACTATAAATGGTTAGGTCTCTCTTATAATACAACAAGTTATGTGCTTTTTTTTCGATAGAAATGGAGTAGGTTCCAAATTCTGTAGTCAGATCCACTTGATCTGGTAAAAATTCTATTTCGTAATCATTTGGTAGCGTAATTTCAATTGCGTCAGAATCGTAATAACCTCTATCGATTTCAAAATCATTTTTTCTATTCCTATATTTATCTGGAATATTTTCATTCTTATTAAAAACATTTATTGCAAAATATACGGTGTTACCTGCTTTATTACAATAATTTTCAGCTGAAAAAGAAAAATTTTCCACTAATTCTACAGCTTCTCTATTCTCCTCTATAGCGATGTTTTCAATATTTAGATTACTAATCCAACTCCATCTGTTTTTATAGGTTTTATGCAACTGTTTTTCATCGTTTATTCTAGATAAATATGCTCTTCTATCATATTGAATTCCTCCAGATTTAATTTGAGCACTAGCTTTCAAATTACCATCATTGTCTATAGAATAGTTTCCAATGGTTTTCTGATAACTATCTAAAGGTTTAAATTCATTTGTTTTTATGATAAATCCACCTTCAGGTTTTATCATCAAAGCATATCTATTATCTGTAAAAGAGCCGCCAAAAGCAAAAGGATTCGTTTGACTTGTACATTCTAAAAAATAATTCTTTTGATCATGAGGTATAGTTAAGATAATATGATTTCCTTGTTTGGACACAAAATCTTTGTCAAAATTAATAATATTATTATCTCCATATATAACCGTATAATAGGACTTAACTCCTACATTATCTAGCAAAACTCTTGTGTAGTTAGATAAAGCTTTACAATCTCCATAACCTAATCGATCAACATCTTTTACTAACATTGGCTTCCAGCCTCCAATTCCTAATTGAATACTTACATATCTAGTCTTATCTTGAACAAACTTATATATAATCTTTGCTTTTTCAATTGGACTTTCAACATTTTCTGTTAATTGCTTGATCTTATTAATTGTTTCTTGACTAACTTGAGAATCATCATTAATTAACTCTTTAAACCAAATTTTTCCAAATTCTTCCCAGGATTTAGCACTACCTTCAAAACCTTCTAGACTAAATTTTTCAAGACCAAAAATAACATTGGGTACAATATTTTCAAAAGCGGGAGAATAATCTTCAGGTTTTAAAGCTGGTAATTTTTCAACGGAATAATGCAATGAATTAGCATCTTCTTTCTTAATAATATCAAATTGACTAAAGTTATGTTCTTTATATTTAAAACCAAAGTTAGTAGAGAATTTAATAGTAAATTCAGATTTTTGAATACTTTCGAAGTAATGATTTACAACATACCAAGAAGGAAGAAAAGCCGTATTAATGCTTTGCTTTTCACTTTCGTAAACTATAGTAAAGGGATATTGTGTAGGTGTATAATCTAAATACAAAACTCTATTATCCGATAGAATAGAAAAACCGTCTGCTACACTTTGATCTATAAAGTCTTTCCTTTTAAATTTTTTAATTTCTTTGCCAAAAACATCATAAATAATGGCTTCAACAGCATTTATTTTCTCAGAATCGCTAAAATATTCACGAGCACCTATATTCCTTAAACCATATTCATTTAAAACTGTAATTACTTTTTTAGTATTTATTTTATACATTTTTTGAGATACAATTTCAACTTCAATTTTTTGATCTCGCACTACACTATTGGCTTTTTCTTTTAATTCTTTTGGAATCAATAAAGCATTCCAATTTTCCTGAGAAAATACATGTAAACTTACCAATAAGAAAAATAACATTTTCACTTTCATGTCTATTCTTTACTTTTACTATCCATAATTATTGTAACTGGTCCATCATTTACAAGACTTATTTTCATATCAGCTCCAAATTGACCAGTTTGAATGGGTTTACCAAAATCCAAGGCTAACTTTTGAATAAAACTTGTATATAATGGCACAGCAATCTCAGGTCTAGCTGCTTTAATATAACTAGGCCTGTTTCCTTTTTTTGTTGAAGCATGCAGTGTAAATTGACTTATAACAATAATTTCTCCATCCACATCTTTTACAGATAGATTCATTACCTCATTTTCATCAGGAAAAATTCTAAGATTCACAATTTTTGAGGTAAGCCATTCTATGTCTTCGATATTGTCTTCAGCTTCAATACCTACAAGAATAACTAATCCTTTATTTATATTTGCTACTACCTTTTGAGCAATTACGACAGATGCCTCAGCAACTCTTTGAATAACTATTCTCATACATCTTATGATTTTCTAGTTTCATCACTTGCTTTTCTGTCATCAGCATATTCGTCTGCTCTGTAGTTTTCATCATCTCCTTCTAAAATTTGCAAATAACTTTTATAACGGGTCCAAGAAACTTCATCTTTTTCTAGAGCTTCTTTAACGGCACAATGCGGTTCTTCTTTATGCAAACAATTGTTAAACTTGCAATTTTCTTTTAAAGCAAAAAATTCAGGAAAATAGTCTCCTATTTCTTGTTTCTCCATATCCACAACTCCAAAACCTCTTATTCCTGGAGTATCAATAATTTGAGCACCAAAGGATAAATCAAACATTTCTGCAAAAGTAGTGGTATGCTGACCTTGAGAATGCGATTCTGATATTTGCTTTGTTTTTAGATTAAGAGAAGGTTCTATTGCGTTCACCAAAGTAGATTTACCCACACCTGAGTGACCTGAAAACATTGAAACTTTGTGTAACATCAGTTCTTTTAATGCTTCAATTCCTTTGTTTTCTTTAGCTGAAACTCGCAAGCACTTATACCCTATACTTTCATAGGTATATTGTAAAAACAATTGCTCATCTAAAGCGTTATCATCAAAAGTATCAATTTTATTAAATACAAGCACTGCCTCAATTCCATAGGCTTCAGCCGTAACTAAGAAACGATCAATAAAACTGGTCGTGGTGGGTGGATTGTTAATGGTAACCAGTAAAAATACTACATCAATATTTGCAGCAATAATATGCGTTTGTTTAGATAGATTTACGGACTTCCTAACAATATAATTTTTACGTTCATGAATAGCCGTTATTACTCCAGTAGTCTCATCTGTAGAATTTTCGATATGATAATCTACTACGTCACCAACTGCAATTGGATTGGTACTTTTAATTCCTTTGATACGAAATTTACCCTTGATACGGCATTCTAAAAAGCTACCATCTTCTTTTTTTATGGTATACCAACTACCTGTAGATTTATAAACGATTCCTGTCATGCAAAAAATTAGAAATTGAAAGTAGTAAGTTCAATTTCTTTAAACTTATTTACTTTATTGTCTTTTTACAAATATAGTATTAATTAGAAACATTTTAAGATAAAAAAAGCTACTTAAAAAAGTAGCTTTTTAAATGTATAATTTGAATACTATTAATATTTATAAGCGATTCCTTTTTTGATAGCTTGTGAACCTCCTAAAGCATTAGAATTAGCACCAACAGTTGTTTTATCAGCAGTTAATAAAATAAATGCACAACCTTGAGCAGCCGCATCCATTTTTAATTTTTTCTCTGCTTTTTTATCTCCGGTGTTTCCAGTTTGAAAATTAATTAATCCTGTTTTCCCTCTTACTTCACCAGCTTTTTTTAATCCTGCGATGTATGCTTTATCTTCAAGAATAACTACTTTTTCCCAATCTTTCTCACTGTTGATAACAATTTTTTCTGTTACTTCTTCTTCACGACCACTTGCTCCGTATACAATTCTTTCAATTGCATATTTACCGATAGTGTTTTCAGCTTCTTCACCATTATACACAAATACAATTGTATACTCTTCCACTTTTTTTACTTTACCTTCCACAACTTCTCCACTGTGTTTGTAAATTTTGTCTGTTTGTGCATTTGACATAAAGCCAACAAGAAAGACCGCTAATAAAATAATTTTGTTCATTTTTAAAAAATTTTAGTTAATACTTTTTTGCACAATAATACAACTATTATGCCAAAAAAAAATTTTTATTTTAGTTATTCACCACTTTTTCTTGATGGCTAATACTTTCTTGATGTATCGCTTTAAACATCTGCATTACAAATTCGTTACTTAGTCCTTTTTCTTCTCCTTCCAAAATCATTTTTCCTAAAATCTCATTCCATCTTTTATTTTGAAGAATAGCTACATTCTTTTCTTTTTTAAGCGAGCCAATTTTATCTGCAACTTTCATTCTATTGCCTAAAATTTCAAGTAACTTTCCATCGAATTCATCAATCTGCGCTCTTAACTGGGCCATTTTTTGATTGAATTCACTTTCATCATCAGTAACTTTCCTTACTCTTAAATCGGTAAAAATTTGTTTTAAAGTATCTGGAGTAACTTGTTGTGCTGCATCACTCCAAGCATTATCAGGATCAACATGTGTTTCAATAATCAAACCGTCATAATTCAAATCTAATGCCTGTTGGGAAACTTCCTGAATCATATCTCTCTTACCCGTAATATGAGATGGGTCGCAAATAAGAGGTAAATCTGGAAATCTATTTTGCAATTCGATAGCAATTTGCCATTCTGGATTATTTCTGTATTTCGTTTTATCATAGGTAGAAAAACCTCTGTGAATAACACCTAATTTTTTAATATTCGCATTATACAATCGTTCTAGTCCTCCAATCCAAAGTGCTAAATCTGGGTTAACTGGGTTTTTTAACAACACAATCTTATCTGTTCCCTCTAAAGCATCGGCTACTTCTTGAACTGCAAAAGGATTTACCGTTGTTCTAGCACCAATCCACAACACATCTATATCGTGTTCCAATGCTAATTTTACATGCGCAGCTGTTGCTACTTCGGTTGCTAGCAACAAACCAGTTTCTGCTTTTGCTTTTTGTAACCATTTCAATCCAATGGCTCCAACCCCTTCAAAACCTCCTGGTCGCGTTCTTGGTTTCCAAATTCCTGCTCTAAAAATAGAAACATCAGAATCTTTCAATTCGTGAGCAATTTTCAACACTTGATCTTCTGTTTCTGCACTACATGGTCCCGCAATTACTAAAGGATGATCTAATTTAAAATCCTCTAACCATGTTCTTAATTCTTTTTTATTTTCCATAATTTCACTTAATTCTTGAGAAAACTATTAGCTTACTAATACTCAACTCAATTTATTTTAATATTTGTTTTATTCTATTGGTTTCTTCTAATGTGGCAAATACTTCTTCGTATTTTTCTTGCTCTAATAACTCCTTAAAGCTATTCAGATTTGCAATGTATTCTGACAATGATTTAATAACATGATCTTTATTTTGTTTAAAAATGGGCGTCCACATAGCAGGTGAACTTTTTGCCAAACGAACTGTACTTTCAAAGCCACTTCCTGCCATATCAAAAATATCCCGTTCATTTTTTTCTTCTTCTATTACTGTCTTTCCCAACATAAAAGAACTAATATGAGATAAGTGCGACATATAAGCAATGTGTTTGTCATGAGAGATAGGATCCATATATCGAATTCTCATGCCAATTTGTTTAAATAATTCTAAAGCTTTCTCTTGAAAAACAAATGCTGTTTTCTCTACTTCACAAATAATATTGGTTCGCTCCATAAACAAACCTTTCAATGCTGCTTGAGGACCTGAAAATTCAGTTCCTGCAATAGGGTGAGCTGCAATAAAATTTCTTCTGTTTTGATGATTTTTAACCGCTTCACAAATTTGACTTTTTGTAGAACCTACGTCAAAAACGATTGCAGTTGAATTAATTTTATTTAAAACATCTACCAAAACATTCATACTTTTATCTACTGGAACAGCAACTATCACCCAATCCGCTTCTTGTATATCTTCTTGAGTTCCCTCTTTGTCAATAACACCTAATTCTTTCGCTTTTAAAACATGCTCCGAATTAGTATCTATACCTACTACTATTGCATTGGATCTTTTATCTTTAATATCCAAAGCAAAGGAACCTCCAATTAAACCGAGACCAATAACAACAATTTTTTCAACTCTTATTTCCATTACAACCTGCTTATAGCTTCTTTAATTTTTTCTTCTTTAACACACAACGAAAAGCGAATGTAGCCTTCTCCTTGTGACCCAAAAATAGTTCCTGGAGTTATAAAAAGACTTTTTTCGTATAATAACTTATCTATAAATAATTCGGAGGACGATGATTGCGGTAATTTTGCCCAAACAAACATTCCCACTTGTTTCTTATTTACTGCTACTCCTAATTTTTCACACAATAAATAAACAAGCTCTCTTCTTCTTTTATATTGCTCATTCAAACTTTCAAACCAATCATTCCCTAATTTCAAGGCTTCAATAGCTCCTTTTTGAATACCAAAAAACATTCCACTATCCATATTACTTTTCACCTTTAATACAGAAGCAATGTTATCGGAATTTCCAATAACCATACCCACTCTCCATCCTGCCATATTATAAGTCTTGCTTAACGAATTCAACTCTATCGCAATATCTTTAGCGCCATTCACTTGAAGAATTGACAAAGGAGTATCGTTTAAAATAGAACTGTACGGATTATCATTTACAATTAAAATGTGATGTTTTTTACCAAAAGCAATTAATTGTTCGAATAATTCCAAACTCGCCTGAGCACCTGTTGGCATATGAGGATAACACACCCACATTAATTTCACTTTAGACAAATCTTGTTTTTCTAAAGCTTCAAAATCAGGATACCAATGATTTTCTTCAGACAAATCATACAATATCGCTTTGGCACCTACCAAATTACAAACCGATTGATACGTTGGATATCCTGGATTAGGTATTAGGACACCATCACCTTCGTTTAAAAATGCAATGGCAATGTGCATAATTCCCTCTTTAGACCCCATTAATGGTAAAATTTCAGATGTGGAATCAATACTAACGTTGAAATTATTGGCATAGTAATCACAAAAACCTTTTCGTAAATCTGGCAGTCCTTGATAACTTTGATACATATGAGCAGTTGGTTCAAGAAGCGATGCTTGAATGGCATTTATAACGGATGGATGCGGAGCTAAATCGGGACTCCCGATTCCCATATTAATTACAGGCTTACCTTCTGTAATTAATTGATTTACCTCCTTCAGTTTTTTAGAAAAGTAGTACTCTTCCACTGTGTTTAATCTCTTCGCTGTTGTAATCATGGTTTACCTTGTTTGTATTCACCTAAAACTTTAAAATGAGTTGTCATAATTTCTAATAACTTCTTAGCTTTTTCATAGTGCTTGTATTTTTCGAAAATAACGTCCACGAAAAATGCGTATTGAAAAGGCGTTTCTATGATGGGCAGTGATTGAATCTTGGTTAAATTCAATTTACAATTATTCATTACGTTCAAAACAGTAGCTAAACTTCCTGGAGTGTCATCTAATTCAAATTTCAAGGATGCTTTATTGATTTCTTCTTTAGGCAATTCTTTATTCTTTGTTTTGACAACAACAAATCGTGTTTTGTTACTTTTTATCGTATGTATTCCTGCTGCCAAAATCTCCAAATCGTACATTTGTGCAGCAATAGGAGCTGCAACAGCAGCAATTCCTTTTAAGTTATGTTTTTGAATCCGATGTGCAGTTTCAGCTGTATCGATACTTTCAACCAACTTAATATGTGGATGTTGACTAAAAAAAACTTCACACTGTAATAAAGCTATAGGATGAGAATGTACTTCTTTAATATCTTCCATTTTTTGGCCTTTCAAAGCCATTAAATTCATGTGAATATCTAAATAATACTCTCCAATAATATGCAAGTCATTTTTATCAATTAAAGCATAATTAGGTAAAATAGATCCTGCGATAGAATTTTCAATTGCCATAACCGCTTTCTCCGAACGGTTCGCTTTTAGAGCTCGTACCACTTCATTAAAAGAATCACATTCCTCTAAAAGAATTGATTCTCCAAAGTATTGTTGGGCCACCTGATGATGAAAAGAACCCTTTATTCCTTGTATTGCAATTTTTAAATCCATAATGGTTATAAACAAAAAAATCCCGATTTTCATCGGGATTGTATCTTATATTGTATAATTTATTTTAAATTAATGTATAGCATAACAATCCCTTATCTCTCTCCAGAAATAATAAAAAGAATTGTTAAAATAAAATGTTGTTGTTACTAACATTAGTTGCTATAATTTGAAGTAGCTAATATATAAAAAAAAACTTTCCAAAATACTTTTTCAAAAAAAAATATTTTGAGTAAAAAACTTTATTTTTGCTAAAACTTATATGGTATGTCTATTGAAGTAGTTAACATCTCCAAGAACTATGGAGATCAAAAAGCACTAGATCAAATATCCTTTTCAATAAAAAAAGGAGAAATTGTGGGTTTCTTGGGGCCAAATGGAGCTGGCAAATCGACATTGATGAAAATCTTAACTACATATATCGCTGCTGAAGAAGGAACGGGAAAAGTAAATGGATTTGATATTCAAACCGAAACTAAATCTGTTCAAAAATCTGTTGGTTATCTTCCCGAACACAATCCATTATATTTAGATTTATATGTTAGAGAATATTTAAGTTTCAATGCAGATGTATACCATGTTTCTAAAAAAAGAATAGAAGAAGTAATTGTACTAACAGGTTTAACACCCGAAAGCAATAAAAAAATTAGCCAACTATCAAAAGGTTATAGACAAAGAGTTGGATTAGCATGTGCTTTGTTACACGATCCTGAAGTCTTAATTTTGGACGAACCCACAACAGGTTTAGATCCGAATCAGTTAGTGGAAATAAGAGAATTAATAAAAAATATTGGCAAAGATAAAACGGTGTTTTTATCGACTCACATTATGCAAGAAGTGGAAGCCATTTGCGAACGCGTAATTATTATCAATAAAGGCAAAATAGTAGAAGACAAAAATTTAAAACATTTGGTTAAAGAACAACTACATCAAACAATAAGTATTGAGTTTGACCAAATTTTGCAAGAAAAAGAGTTTACAGTTTTCACTAATTTGATAAAACTAACTACACTAACACCTTCTTCATTTGAACTAACTTTTGAATCAAACACCGACATGCGCCCGTTATTGTTTGATTTTGCAAAAGAAAAAGGATTAAAAATTCTACAGTTAAGTTTAAAAAATAAAAACTTAGAGCAAATCTTTAGAGAAAAAACTGCAAATAATAAAACCGTTTAAGGATTAAGAAGTTTTTATTTCAGAAGCAACTTCAGCCAATAGTTTTTCTTTTTTATCAAATTTTGAGACGTATTTATTTCTATACGAATCGTATTTATCACCAATAACTTCAAATAAAGAATGTACTAATTGGTCGTCTAATTTATTTGTATCCAGTAAATCTTGCTTTACCGCTCCAAAGCGATAAATTGAAAACTTTAATACTTTTACAGCCATATTTTCTTTTCCTGATTTGTAAAAACAATCCGCAATATCAAAATAAACTTCTTTCACCATTGCATCGTCATTTTGTACAGATCGAATGGCTTTTAGATAACAATTGATAGCTTTAGTAAATTTTTGTTCTTTTTTAAAAGCTTCAGCTTTAGCTAATTGAACTGAAAAAATGGTATTTGAAAAACTTAAATTCGTTACAAAAAAAAGAAACAGAATGAATATTGCTTTTGTTTTCATAAAAATAGTAATAGTTAATACAACTGGTAATTTGAAAACAAAAATGTGGTAAAATTTGATAAGTATTCTTTTTTTTCGTTCTATAGAAACAAATAATCGTTAAATGGAAAAAAATTGATTATCAATGAATTAAATCCATAAAAAAATGGTTACAACTACTAATTCAAAGTTGTAACCATTTGATTGGGTTTTGTTTTATTTAGTTTAAAGAGGCTATATACTTATTGTGTAAGGTATCTAAATCATCATAAACAATAGCTAGAGCATATTTAGACAATTCAGTATCTAAAGTGTCATTATAAATAAAATCTTCTTCAGAAAAACCATAATTTGTGATTGCTTTTTTGATAAAATTTACTGCTTCATCCTTCTCATTTAACTTGTAATAGCAATTTGCAATTTCGACATAAACATTTTTTAAGTTCTTATCTTCTGTCTTACTTAAATATTGGTTATAAACCGAAATAGCTTCAGAATAATTTTCTTTTGAACTCAATTCTTTAGCTTTATTTAAAAGTGGATCATTTGAGTTAGCATAATTCAATTGGCATGCTAAAGAAAACAACAGGATTAATACAATTTTTTTCATAATGTCTTGTGATTTATTACGTTACGAAAGTATAACATTCGAATGTATCTACCAAATTCACATTATGAAAATCCCATAAAAAACACCAAAAAACAAGGTTTTTGAAGTGTAATTTTAACAATATTGATAAATATATTTTATATTTTAATGTGTTTTTTTAAGTATTTTTCAATATCATCAAGAGAGACGGTGCAAAAAAGTGAAAAATTCGCAAAAATGAAAAAAAAGTGCATTTCATCTAAAAAAACATACTTTTAATCGATGAAATACAACATTTTAGCTTTATCTAAAAAATTTCAGAAGCAATTGCTTTGATATTTTCTGCTTTACCCATTGAGTAATAATGCAATACAGGAATTCCAGCTTGAATTAATGCTTTACTTTGTTGCAAACACCATTCAATACCTATTTGTTTAACAGCATCGTTATCTTTTGCTTTCACCACTTCCATAATTAAATCATCAGGTAAATCAACTTTAAAACGATGCGGAATTAAATTGAGTTGTTTTTTCGTTGCAATAGGTTTCAATCCAGGAATAATAGGAACCGTAATTCCTGCTTTTTTACATTTCTCGACAAAATCAAAAAACTTTTGATTATCAAAAAACATTTGGGTAATTATATAATCGGCTCCGTTTTTTATCTTTTGCTTTAAAAAATGCAAATCGCTATCCATACTAGGTGCTTCCATATGTTTTTCAGGATATCCAGCCACTCCAATACAAAAATTTGTACAGGAAGAATTTTGCAAATCTTCATCTAAATACACCCCCTTATTGAGATTTGAAATTTGTTTTACCAAATCAGAAGCATAGGCATTTCCTTCTTTTTCTGGTTTAAAATAAATTTCATTCTTTAAAGCATCTCCTCTTAAAGCTACCACATTGTCAATTCCTAAAAAATCCAAATCAATTAATAGATTCTCCGTATCTTCTTTGGTAAAACCACCACATAGAACATGAGGAATAGCATCTACTTCATACTTATTTTGAATACCTGCACAAATACCAACAGTACCTGGCCTTTTTTTAACAATTTTCTTTTGTAACAAACCACTTGGCAATTCTTTAAATTCATATTCTTCTCTATGATACGTTACATCGATAAATGGTGGATTGAATTCCATTAACGGATCAATACTATCAAAGATAGACTGAATATTTTGTCCTTTTAAAGGAGGTAAAATTTCAAAAGAAAAAAGAGTTTTCCCGTTTGCTCTTTCTATATGTTGTGTAACTTTCATACTTATGTCTTAAAGTCATAAAGTCAAAAGCTGAAAGTCATTTACTATTTTCAAACATTTGACAATCGACAAATTTAATCTACTATATTTGGTGCCAACCATTTTGAAGCCATTTCTACCGAAATACCTCTACGCTTCGCATAATCTTTTACTTGATCTTCTTTTATTTTTCCCAATCCAAAATATTTACTTTCTGGATGTGCAAAATAATAACCAGAAACCGATGCTGCAGGCCACATTGCCATGCTCTCCGTTAAAGTAACCCCTATATTTTCTTCTACTTGCAACAACTTCCATATGGTTGGTTTCTCCAAATGATCAGGACAAGCAGGATAACCTGGCGCAGGACGAATACCTTTGTACACTTCTTTAATCAATTCTTGATTGTTAAGATTTTCATTTGTTGCATAACCCCAAATTTCTTTTCTCACTTTTAAATGCAAATATTCTGCAAATGCCTCTGCCAATCGATCTCCTAAAGCCTTGACCATAATGGAATTATAATCATCTAACTGTTGTTCAAATAGGGTTGCTTTTTCGTCTACACCAAAACCTGTAGACACACAAAAACAACCGATATAGTCTTGTATTCCAGTATTTTTAGGCGCCACAAAATCAGCCAAAGCAATATTCGGGGCACCAACTGTTTTCTGAGACTGTTGTCTTAATGTTAGAAACTTCTCGTCTCCGCTAGAAGTAATTACGTCAATATCATCATCATTTATTTGATGAGCTGGAAAAATCCCCAAAACTCCTTTGGCTTCAAACCATTTTTCATCTACAATTTGATGCAACATTTTTTGAGCATCTTGGAATAACTGACTTGCTTGCTCTCCTACCACTTCATCATTTAAAATCGCAGGATATTTACCAAACAATTGCCAAGATTGGAAAAAAGGAGTCCAGTCTATAAAATCTACTAATTCCGATAATTGTACTTGAATAACCTTGGTACCTATAAAATTAGGCTTGGAAGGCAGATAATTAGTCCAATCAATTTTATATTTATTTTGACGAGCTTCTTCTATAGATAAGAAATTTTTCTCTCTACTTCTATTTAAATAGCCTTCACGAAGGGTATCATATTCTTCTCTAATTGCTTTAACATAAATTTCCTTGGTTTCCTTTTGAAGCAGGTTACTAGCAACCGTTACTGCTCTTGAAGCATCATTAACATGCACTACAGTTTCTTTATATTCGGGAGCAATTTTCACTGCAGTATGAGCCCTAGAAGTAGTAGCACCACCAATCATTATGGGTATTTTGATGTTTAACTTATCCATTTCTTTGGCTAAATACACCATTTCATCCAAAGATGGCGTAATTAAACCACTCAAACCAATGATGTCCACTTTCTCTTGAATCGCTGTTTCAATAATCTTTTCTGGAGGTACCATAACCCCTAAATCAATGATTTCAAAATTATTACATCCCAAAACCACAGCAACAATATTTTTACCTATATCATGTACATCTCCTTTAACAGTTGCCATCAACACTTTTCCAGCACTAGAAGAGTTTCCAGTTTTTTCTGATTCAATGAAAGGCAATAAATATGCTACTGCTTTTTTCATCACTCGGGCAGATTTTACCACTTGAGGCAAAAACATTTTACCACTTCCAAACAAATCTCCAACTACATTCATACCAGCCATTAAATTGATTTCAATAACTTCAATGGCTTTATTTGATTGCAATCTTGCTTCTTCTACATCAATTTCGATAAATTCATCAATTCCTTTTACTAAAGAATGCGTCAATCGGTCTTGAACACTTCCATTACGCCACTCTTGAATAGCCTTTTCGTTGGTTTTAGCTACATCTCCTTTGTAACTTTCCGCTAATTCTAATAATCTTTCAGTAGCATCTTCCCTTCTGTTAAGCAAAACATCTTCAACGTGTTCTAGCAATTTTGTATCAACCTCATCGTAAATCTCTAGCATTTCAGGATTTACAATTCCCATTGTCATTCCGTTTTGAATAGCATGATATAAAAAAGCAGCATGCATGGCTTCTCTCACTTTATCATTACCTCTAAAAGAAAAAGACACATTACTTACACCTCCTGAAACGCCTGCATAAGGCAAGTTTTCTCTAATCCATTTTGTAGCTCTAAAAAAATCTAACGCATTTAATTTATGCTCTTCCATACCGGTAGCAACAGGAAATATATTGGGATCAAAAATGATATCTTCAGCTGCAAAACCCACTTGATTTACCAATATTTCATACGATCTTTTGCAAATTTCAATACGCCTTTCATAAGTATCGGCCTGACCAAGCTCATCAAAAGCCATCACAATAACAGCCGCACCATATCTTTTTATCAATTTTGCATGATGTACAAAGGTTGCTTCTCCTTCCTTTAAAGATATGGAATTCACAATTCCTTTTCCTTGAATTACCTTTAAACCAGCTTCAATAATTTCCCATTTGGAACTATCAATCATGATAGGAACTCGAGCGATATCTGGTTCAGCAGCAATTAAATTCAAAAATTTAGTCATTGCCATTACACCATCTAACATCCCTTCATCCATGTTAACATCAATGATCTGTGCTCCACCTTCAACTTGGTTTCTTGCAATATCCAATGCCTGATCGTAATTCCCTTCTTTAATGAGGCGAAGAAATTTACGCGAACCCGTTACGTTAGTGCGCTCTCCAACATTAACAAAATTAGTTTCCGGTGTAATAATTAAAGGTTCTAGCCCCGATAATTTTAAATATTTTTTACAATCCCCTTCTTTCATTATGCTTCAAGTTCAACTTTTCTAGGTTTAAATTCTTTGGCAACTTCTGCAATTAATTGGATATGTTCTGGAGTTGTACCGCAACAGCCACCAATAATATTTATAAGATTATCTTGAAGATATTCTCGAATTAAAGATTGCATTTCTTCTGGAGATTGATCATACTGCCCAAAAGCATTGGGCAAACCTGCATTCGGATGTGCAGAAATATTCAATTGGGTATTATTTGCCAATCTTTTTAAATACGGTTTTAACTGATCTGCTCCTAAAGCACAATTAAAACCAATACTTAACAACGGAATATGACTTATTGAAATTAAAAAAGCTTCCACCGTTTGTCCAGACAAAGTACGACCAGAAGCATCAGTAATAGTTCCTGAAACCATTATCGGAATATCTATTTTCCTTACTTCTTTAACTTCTTCAATAGCAAAAAGAGCCGCTTTTGCATTTAAAGTATCAAAAATAGTTTCTACCAAAAGCACATCACAACCGCCGTCGATTAAAGCTTCCACTTGTTGCTTATACGCTTCTTTTAGTTCATCAAAAGTTACCGCTCTAAAACCAGGATCATTTACATCAGGACTCATACTTGCCGTTCTATTTGTAGGTCCAATAGAACCAGCTACAAAACGCGGTTTGTCTGTAAATTCATCCGCCACTTCACGAGCAATTTTAGCTGACTCATAATTTAATTCATAAACTAAATCTTCCAAATGATAATCAGCCATACCAATAGTTGTTCCAGAGAAAGTATTCGTTTCTACAATATCTGCACCCGCTTGAAAATACAAACGATGCACCTCTTTTACCGCTTCGGGTTGTGTAATTGAAAGTAAATCGTTATTTCCTTTCAACGGATGCGGAAAATTTTTAAAGCGTTCCCCTCTAAAGTCTTCTTCTGAAAAATTATTGCGTTGCAACATGGTTCCCATGGCACCATCGAGTACTAATATTCTTTTTTGAATTTCATCCAAAATCTTTGACATATGCATTTATTTGCGCTACAGCATTTATTTTTTTAAAATTTTGTTATCAAGAAAAGGAGACTTTCTTACGTTATCTTTTTCTGAGAAATCAGAATAGAATGTAGCACCTTCTATTAAGGAATAGGGTTGCTAAGCTTTCACAGAGTCTAATCTCTCCAGCTTTCATGATAACAATCAGTATTTTTACGAACTCCGCAAAAGTACTAATGTTTTTATAAAATAGAAATATTTTCTAATTTTAATTTGAACCAAACACAATTTTAGTTTTAAAAACTAATTAACAATAAAAATATAGTTTTTTAGATTGCAATAATTTAAAATCACTTAATTTAATACTATTTCTTCTATACCTCTAAAAGTTGTTTTTTAACCTTAAATTGTTTGGCAATTTTAATAATATCAGACAAAACTCCTCTTGCAGTAACTTTTTTCCCAGCACCAGCCCCTTGAATAACAACAGGAATATCACCATAGGATTCTGTAAAAATTTCAATTAGATTATCTGCTCCTTTAAGTTGTCCTAATGCAGATTGGACAGGAACAGAAACTAATTTAACTTCTAAGTTGTTTTGTAACACATCCAATTCACCTACATATCGCAACACATGATTTTCACTTTGAGTAATTTTGGCAATTTCATAATCTTTATCCAACAGCTCTTTACTAATTGAATAATTTCTTTTAGATAATCCGTCAATTTTTTCAGTGGTAAGCGAGGTAATTTTTACATCTTCAAATTCATTATTTAAATCCAATTCTCTGGAGAGAATTAATAATTTCCTAGCCACATCTTTTCCAGATAAATCTTCTCGAGAATCGGGTTCTGTTAAACCTAATTTTTCAGCTTCAATTAGTATTTTTGAAAAAGAAATGTTTTCATTACCAAATCGATTAAAAATATAACTTATAGTCCCTGAAAAAACACCCCTTATTTTTGTTATTTTTTCCCCTGCCAAATACAAATCTTGTATGGTATTAATAACAGGTAATCCTGCACCAACATTAGTTTCATACAAAAATTGTTTTTCTTTTTTTTCCAAAACTCTTCTTAGTTCTTTATAAAAATCGGAATGTAATGTATTCGCTTTTTTATTAGCTGCAACTATATTGAAATTATTCTGAATAAACGGAATATAATTTTTAACGATACCTTCATCAGCGGTAACATCAACAGCTATAACATTTTCTAACTCATTCTGAAGCACATAATCATAAATATCTTCAACTACATAATTTTGACTTAACGATTTAAATTCATCCACCCAGTTTAAAGGCAATGGCTTTTTAGTAAATAATGCAAATTTTGAATTGCAAACAATAGGTATTCTCAAATTAACCTTAAACTTTTCTTTAAAAAAGTCATGTTTTTCGATAATTTGATCCACAAGTGTACTACCCACATTCCCAATTCCAAAAATGATGATATTTATTGTTGTATTCATAGCTTTTAATTTAAAAAAATTTGTTTTAATATTTCGTTCAGTTGTTGGTATTCCATCAAAAAAGCATCATGCCCATGAATAGAATTAATTATATAATGATTGAAATTGGCATTATTCTCATGCAAGGTTTCGTATTCATCTAAATTATTTTGAAACAGCAAATCAGAATTAATATTAATGGCATGTACTTCAATTTTGGTTTCTTTTAGAAAACGATTCAAATCGAAACCATTTTTCACAATATTAATAGTACCTAATAAGAAATTCATTTGACGATAAGCATTTAAAGAAAAACGTTCCGTTAATAAAATACCATGATAAGACAACCAATCATTTACGGTGTAAATATTTCCTTCTTTTGCATTCTTAAAGCGTTGATTAATCGACAAAGGCGTTCTATACAATAACATAGCGTGTTTTCGAGCAACTGCAATTGGATCCTGACTAAAATTAAGAATATCATCTTGAACACCTACATTTGCAATCACCCAATCACTAGCAAAATAATGAGTAGCAATAGGAATCACTTTTTGAATTCTTTCGGGATGCAAAACAGCCATTTCCCAAGATATTCCACCCCCTAAACTACCACCAATAATTGCGTAAAGATTCGTAATATTTAGTGTTTCCAAACCAAGCCAAAACAACCTAGCAATATCTAAAGTTGAGATTTCTTTATAATCGGAAGACAAGCCATTTTCAGTTTGAAAGTTATTTCCTGGAATATTAAAAGCAATAACGGTATATTGATGTAAATCGATAATATGATCGTAATCAATTACATTTTTCCACCATCCGTTTTCACCTGACACATTTGAATTTCCAGTTAAGGCATGATTAATCAAAATTACAGGGGCGTTACCTATGGGTTTACCAAAAACTTGATAAAACAAAGCAACATCTGCTTTTCTTTTCTCGTTTTCTAAAACAAAATTTGCAATTTCTATTTTTTGTAGCATATTTCTTCCGCTTAACACATTTAAAATTGAAAAAGAGTCTTTGATTTTGTCAACCAAAGACCTTTTCCACAACAAACGTAGCCCTTCATTTCATTTTTAAATTACACTCACTGTATCGAATGCACTTACTAAATCCACTTTCGATAGGAGTTGGGTTAACCAGATTATCATAAACTGGACAACGACTCTCAACTGTTTTTAACCAATTTTCCAATTGTTTTTTAGAAATATCGGCTTCTAATTTAATCGTTGCTTTTAGCTTACTAAAACCAGCTCTCTCTGTAGTTTCTCTTCCATAAAATTTATCAACATCAATATCGCCTGAAACATCAACTTGTAAAGATTTATATTCAATTTTTTGCTCTTTAGCCACTAAAGTCCCCACTGCATTTATACAACCCGCATAACCCGCCAAAACATATTCCAAAGGGCTTGGCGCATCTAAATCAGGATGGTTTTTATTTTTACTAATTCGAATATCGTAGTTTTCTGTTTTTATTAAAAACTGCTCGTCTCTTTTAGCTCTACCATATATAGTTACTGTTTTTGCGCTCATATTTATACTTTTAATCCGTTTTTAACTGTTACAAATGCTTCTTTCAAATCTGCTTTTAAATCTTCAATATCTTCTAACCCTACAGAAAGACGAATTAAATCTTGTGTTACACCTGTAGTCGCTTGTTCCTTTTCAGATAATTGTTGGTGTGTAGTACTTGCTGGATGAATGATTAAGGATTTCGTATCACCAATATTTGCCAAAAGAGAGAATAATTTTGTTTCATCTACCACTTTTTTCGCTGCATCAAAACCACCTTTTAATCCAAAAGTTACAATACCACTTTTACCCTTTGGAAGATATTTATCCGCTAAATCTTTGTATGCAGAAGTTTCTAATCCAGGATAATTTACCCATGCCACTTCCTCTTGTTTTTCTAGCCATTGTGCTAATTTCAAAGCATTTTCAGAGTGTTTTTTAATTCTAATTTCTAAGGTTTCTAAACCTTGTATGGTTTGAAATGCATTAAATGGACTTAAAGCGGCACCAAAATCACGTAATCCTTCAATTCTTACTTTTGCAATAAAAGAAGCTGCTCCTAAAACTTCGTAATATTTTAACCCGTGATATCCTGGAGAAGGCTCAGTAAATTCAGGGAATTTTCCGTTACTCCAGTCAAATTTTCCAGCATCGATAATAACACCACCTAAAGAAGTACCATTTCCTGTAATGTATTTTGTTAATGAGTGAATTACAATATCCGCCCCGTGTTCAATTGGATTTAACAAATAAGGTGTAGCAACAGTATTATCTACAATAAAAGGCACTTTATAATCGTGTGCTTCTTTAGCAATCGCTTTTAAATCTAGTACATCTAATTTTGGATTTCCTAAACTTTCTGCAAAAAAAGCACGTGTATTTTCTTGAACAGCATTTTTAAAGTTTTCAGGATTAGAAGGATCAACGAAAGTAGTTGTAATTCCTAGCCTCGGTAATGTTACATTTAACAAATTGTAAGTTCCACCGTACAAACTACTAGAAGCTACAATATGATCACCAGCTTTTAACAAAACTTGTAAAGCAGTTGCAATTGCAGCAGTTCCTGAAGCCGTCACTACAGCTCCAATACCACCTTCTAAAGCTGCCAATCGTTGTTCTAACACATCATTTGTAGGATTATTCAATCGGGTATAGATATAACCTGCTTCAGACAAATTAAATAAGTTGGCTGCATGATCTGAATTATTAAAAACATAAGAAGTTGTTTGATAAATAGGGACAGCTCTAGTTCCTGAATTTTTAGTAACATCGTGACCAGCATGTAAAGCGTTCGTTGCGAATTTTTGAGTACTCATAATTTTTTGATTTAATTGTTTTTATTATTTATTTTTTTATTTTTTCTCATTAAAAAAACCCTTTTGAAAGTTTTTTCCAAAAGGGTTCAATTTTTAAACATAACTAAAGTTTAACCATTATCTTTTGGACATATTAAGGTGGTGCGCACATGCACATCATCATCATACAACACATTTTATTATTATTTTTCATTTTTATATTTTAAAATTATAGAGATAAAAAAACCTCTGTTTTGTATTACAGAGGTTTTGTATCATTTATTAATATTATGCATACGTTACCTCTGCGGAATGTTCCACATCATTTTACACATCATACACATAATTGTTCTCATTGATTTTGTTTTTATTACTTTGCAAATTTAGAACTAAATTCTACATTTACAAATATATTAGTATATTTTTCTAATTTTTGTTATTTAAAACAATGTAAATAGATTTATATTCTATATTATCATTTGTTAAGCCTAAAAAAATTTACAAGTTGTCCCTTTTTCAGTTTATCGCAAATAATCTTCTGAATTTATTCCAAAAACCCGGTTTCTTTTGAACAGAAAAAGCGGCTGTAATTGTGTTTAAATCTTTTAATTTTTGCTGCAAATCTCCTTTATGATTTGATCTAAACTGATGTAAAACAGCTAAATTTTCATCAATAGTATCTGGGATAATAGCGGTAAAATATTCTCGCATTCGCTTTGCCAGAACAGGAGACTTCCCATTCGTTGAAATTGCAATTTTAAGATTTCCTTTGTTCACAATAGATCCCAGATAAAAATCACATAAATCGGGTTGGTCTGCTGCATTTACCTTAATACCTCTTCCTTTTGCTAAGTTTCTTACATTTAAGTTTACCTCAGCACTATCAGTAGCAATGATTACAAAATCTTTTTCCGCTAAATCATTCTCTTCAAAAGGCCTTTCAAAAAAAGTAATGTTAGCATACGAATCTACAATTTGCTTTAATCTTAGATGTATTTGTATCCCAATAATAGTAATTCGAATAGTAGGATTCTGTCTCAATAAGGTTTCTGTTTTTTCTAAACCAACATTTCCTGCTCCAACAATCAAAAAGTGAGCTGTATCTGTTTTTAAAAAAACTGGAAAAAGTGTGTTCGTCATGATTCAAATTAATTTAAAACCACTCTAAATGCAAAATCACCAAAAGTTTCGTTTTCTAGTTTTTCTTTCACATATTTCCCTAATAAAAGATCAACTTCTTCTAAAATTTGACTTTCAGTTTGCTTTTCTTTATATAGTTTATTCAATCGTTCTCCATATCGATCACCGCCTAGCATAAAATTATATTGTTCTGGACCTGTACCAATAAAACCTAATTCAGCTACATAAGGTCGGCCACAACCATTAGGACAACCCGTCATTCTAATTGATATTTCTTCGTTGGATAGATTATATTTTTCTAGCAACGGTTCTATTTTGGTTACCAAAACGGGTAAATAACGCTGTGCTTCCGCTAAAGCCAAAGGACAAGTTGGCAAAGCCACACAAGCCATCGAACTTTTTCTAAGCGCACTAACATGAGTTTCAATAGCAAACTGTTCCAATAAGGCTACTATTTTTTCCTTTTCACTTTCTTTTATTTCACCAAGAATTAAATTTTGGTTCCCCGAAAAAATAAAATTAGACACCTTTAATTTTGCTACTTCTAACAAAAAGGCTTTTTGATTGGGTTGCACCACACCATGTTCCACAAAAAGAGTATAAAACCAATTTCCTTGATGATTTTTTTCCCAACCATAACGATCATTTCTTTCCGTAAATTGAAAGGGTTTTGCTGCTTCTAAAGAGAAACCAATTCTTTTTTCTAATTCTTTTTTAAATCCATCAACCGTTACTTTTTCGATAGTATATTTCAAACGAGATAATTTTCGATCGGATCGATTTCCAAAATCTCTTTGAATGGTTAGCACTTCATAAACTGCTTTTAAGATTTTTTCTTCAGAATCGATAAACCCAAGTACATTTCCCAAACGCGGAAACGTATTTTCATTTCCATGTGTTGTTCCTAAACCACCACCTACAACAAGATTAAAACCTTTCAACTCCTCATTTTCAACAATCGCAATTAACCCTAAATCATTGGTAAACAAATCCACATCATTACTTGGCGGAATGGCAATTGCTATTTTAAACTTTCTCGGCAAATAACGATCTTCATATAACGGATCTGCTTCAGCCGAACGCTCGTATATTTTTTCTCCATCAATAAAAACCTCATAATACGATTGTGTTTTTGGCAATAATAAGGTTGAAATTTTATCCGCATAATCGTGAATTTGTTTATGCAATGGAGATAATTGCGGATGTGCAGAAACGATAACATTTCTATTTACATCGCCACAAGCTGCAATTGAATCTAATTTTGCTACATTAAAAGACTGAATCGTAGGTCGTAATTGATGTTTTAACAACCCATGTAGCTGAATGGTTTGTCGCGTTGTAATTTTCAATGTTCCCGTTCCATATGATTCTGAAGTTTCATGAATTGCCAACCATTGATCTGCTGTAATTTGTCCGCCAGGAATACGCAAACGAATCATAAAAGAGTACAATTTGTCTAATTTTTTAGCGGCTCTTTCTGCTCTTCTGTCTCGATCATCTTGCACATACATTCCATGAAACTTAACCAATGTTTCATCATCTGGTCGTACATTGCCGGTATGATTATCTAAGTCGATACTTTCTTTTAAAGTTCCTCGTAAACCGTCACTTTTTGTTTTTATAAATTCTACTGGAGATAATTTAGTGCTCATTTTTATTTTAAATTTGATTTTTTTAATGTTCTCGATACATTTTTTGCTTCATTCCCTTCCACAAAAAACACTCGAACCGACGAATGGATTTAATACACGTCTTTTTGATATTTTCCTGTTGCTTCTAACTCTTCTAAAATTTGTTTTGCTTCTGTAGTAGCTATGTTTCTTTCTTTAGACAACACTTCGACTATCGCTTGTTCTACATCAGTACTCATAGGATTTTTTTGTCCGCAGATATAAAGATGAGCACCACTTTCTAACCAAGCATTAAATTCTTTTGCATTTTCTTTAATACGATCTTGAACATATATTTTATGTTCTTGATCTCTAGAAAAAGCCGTATCCAATTTTGTTAAAACGCCAGTTGCAATCCATTCTTGAATTTCGGTTTGATAATAAAAGTCTTGTACAAAATGTTGTTCTCCAAAGAACAGCCAGTTTTTACCTTCTGCACCTGTTGCATCTCTTTGCGATAAAAAACTTCTAAAAGGTGCAATTCCTGTTCCTGGACCAATCATTATAATATCGGTATCTTCCTTAGGCAATCTGAAATTTTGATTTTTATGAATGTAAAACTCAAGTGTTTCATGTAAAGGGAAATCTGCTAAAAACTGTGAAGCCAATCCTGTTTTAAGTTGATTGTTTACAGTAAAAGTGTTCAAATTCACTGTTAAATGCACTTCTCCATCATGTGCTTCATTAGAAGAAGCAATAGAATATAACCTTGGCGCAATAGGCAAAAGAATTTCTAATAAATTTTCAATTTGAAAAGAATCTGGTTTAGCAAATAATCGCAAAACATCAATTAAATCAGCCTTTTCAAAAGTAATTTCAGCTTGTAACAATTGTCCTAATTGTTCCAAAGAACGCTTACTTAGTCCTTTTATATTTTTTTCTTGAAGCCAATTTTCTATTGTTTTTTGCTCGTCTTGTATGGCAATTAACTTTTGAGCGTCTGCTTGAAAATAATCAATAATAATTTGGGCGTCTTCTTTCGTATTTTTAGGTACAATACCAAGAGCATCTCCAGGTTCATACAAAACCTCTTCTTCTGCAACAATTTCTATATGATAGGTTTCTTTATTAGAACCTACATCATTTAATACAATCTTATTATTAATTCTTCCTGTATATTTTTTTTTATGTGATGTTACAGTAGCTACCTTTGAATCCAAGATTTCCGGAGCTACTTGTTGTTTAAAAACCTGTTGTAAATCTTGTTCCCATTGTAACACATTTGGAGCAAAATCCACATCTGACTTCACTAAAGGTAACAAACGTTTCGCTCCCTTTTTCGCTAAAATTTCATCCAATAAAACACCCGCGTGACAAAACAATGGATAAGAAGAATCTCCTAAACCAAAAACTGCAAAAGAAATATGCTGTAAATCCAAATCATGCGTTTGTAGATAATTATAGAATTGAATCGCGTTTTGAGGAAATTCACCTTCTCCTTGCGTACTCATAACGAATAAGATAATAGTTTCTTTATCCAATTTTGCTGTATCATATTGAAAGACATCAATTGCTTTGGCTTGAATTTTATTTTTCTTGAAATTAGCTAGCAATTGAGAAGCCACTTTCTTAGAGTTCCCAGTTTCCGTGCCATAAATAATCAAGGGTTTAACAGCGACATTTTCAGTTGAAGCAATCACTGGAATTTGAATTCCGTTTTTACTTCCTTCTAAAAAACCAGCCAAGTAACCTTTTGTCCATATTATTTCTTCCCTAGAAGCATTTTGAACGAGTTGTTGCAAATAATTTAATTTAGTATCAGATAGCATTTTGTAAAAGGGTTTTATGATTATCAAAATAAGATGCGGTTTCTTTTTGCTCTTTAAACCAAGCAAACTCGTGATGTAAATTCACCACATTACCCACAATCAATAATGTGGGCACGTATTCAAAGCTTGGCAAAGACTTTTTTTCTAAGTCGCCAAATTGAAACACTTGTGTTTTTTGTTCAGTTGTTGTCGCTTGTTGCACTACAGCCAAACCTTTATTTTTTTCAATTCCGTGAACTATAAATTGATTCACCAAAGTATTTAAACGTTGGCCACTCATATAAAAAACTAGAGTATCCTCGGTACTTGACCAATCTTTCCATTGTTCATTACTAACATTTTTCAAATCATATAAAGTAAGAAAACGCACTCCTCTTGAATAAGTTCTAGCTGTTAGCGGTATTCCTGTATAAGCAGCAGCTCCAAAAGCGGCAGAAATACCAGGAACAATTTCATAAGCAATATGATTTTCAACCAAAACTTGCAATTCGTCTAAAACATTGGAAAATAAAGAAACATCTCCTCCTTTTAAGCGAAGGACTAGCTTTCCAAGAGTCGCAAACTCCACCATTAATTCGTTAATTTCATTTTGTGGTGTATGAATTCCTTTGGAACATTGTTTACCAACATAAATTATAGTAGCCTCTTTTTTTGCATGTTCTTCTACCAAAATTGGTGAAACCAATCGGTCAATTAAGACAACATCTGCCATTTGCAAATATTTTAGTGCTTTTACACTTATTAAATCAGGATCTCCAGGACCTGCACCAGCAAGTATCACCTTGCCTTTTGTTGAAATTTGTATCATTATCAATTTTTAAAAAAACACTTACCCCATAGATTTTATAGAGTAAACAATTAAAGTTTTTATTTTTTTCTTCTAAATAATCAGTCTCAATAAATTAATTACATCTACTTATCAAAACAAATCTTCTACAGAAAGATAACGCTCTCCTGTATCATAATTAAACGTCAGAACCACTGCATCATCCGGTAATGTTGCTATTTTTTTTGCGACAGCAGCTAAAGAAGCACCCGTTGAAATTCCAACAAAAACCCCTTCTTCCAAAGCAATTTTACCAGCAAAATCATAAGCCTCTTCTTTAGAAACAGAAATGATTTCATCAATATATTTAGCATGATAATTCCTTGGAACAAAACCAGCTCCTATACCTTGCAATGGATGTGGTCCAGGAGCTCCACCACTTAAAACCGGAGACAATTCAGGTTCCACTGCAATCACTTTCAATTTAGGAAACTTTTCTTTTAACACTTCAGCAACTCCAGAAATATGCCCACCCGTTCCTACTCCTGTAATAATATAATCCAATCCCTCTGGAAAATCTTCGATAATCTCTAAAGCAGTTGTTTGCTTGTGTGCTTCCACATTAGCAGGATTATCAAATTGAGAAGGTGACCAAGCATTAGGAATTTCACGAACCAATTCCGCAGCTCTTTCAATAGCGCCTTTCATACCTTTCTCTCTAGTGGTCAATTCAAATTGGGCACCATAAATTTCCATTAATTTTCTTCTTTCCACACTCATAGATTCAGGCATTACTAAAATAACTCGGTATCCTTTCACGGCAGCAACTAAAGAAAGTCCAATCCCTGTATTTCCAGAAGTAGGCTCAATAATTACACTTTCAGGATGCAGTAATCCCTTTTTTTCCGCATCTTCAATCATACCTAAAGCAATTCTATCTTTAATACTTCCTCCAGGATTTGCTTTTTCTAATTTGATCCAAACATTTTTATTTGAACCATACATTCGATTAATTCTAATTACGGGTGTATTCCCAATCGTTTTTAAGATATTTTCTACTTTCATATGATTTATTTTAAATGATAAAGTTTATGGGTTCAGATGATTTATTTTTTGATTTTACGATTGTTTCACTTTTATGATATACTAATGTCTCTTTTTGAATAGATTCGGTTAACCAAACATTTCCTCCAATTACCGAACCTTTGCCTATAACTGTATTTCCACCCAAAATAGTTGCATTCGCATAAATAATAACATTATCTTCTATCGTAGGATGTCTTTTTTGAGTAGCTTTATCTTTACTTACACTTAATGCGCCCAATGTCACACCTTGATATATTTTTACATCGTTCCCAATAATTGCAGTTTCACCAATAACAATCCCGGTTCCATGGTCTATAAAAAAACGTTTCCCAATACTAGCCGCAGGATGTATATCTATTCCCGTTTTTCCATGTGCATATTCAGACAAAACTCTCGGCAAAACAGCAACTCCTTTATTCCAAAGGTTATTTGCAATTCGATAGACTGCAATAGCAAAAAAACCAGGATAGGAAAGTAAAACCTCATCCTTTGATTTAGCAGCTGGATCAAACGCTATGATAGCTTCCAAATCATCAAGCAAATCCTTATGAATCGTAATTAAGTCTTCAAACAAACTCGTTGCTGTAGTAACTTTATCCAAAACACCTACTTGAGACAAAAACAGCTGCAAATACAATTGTAAAGCTTCTTCTTTATGTTTAAATATTTCAATATTATTACATTCTCCACTTTTACAAAACAACCATGCAAACAATTCTTCAATCCAAAATTCTATTTTCTTTTTAGTAATGGATAGACTTGGAGAAGTATTATTTTTTTCAAATAAAATTGTACTGATAGTTATTTGTTTCATATACTTGATTAAAATTGATTGCTAATGTGCTAAACAAAAAAACCTCTGCATTTCTGCAGAGGTCCTATAACTCATATAATAATTATTATTTTTAAGCAATAGAGATACTCTGCGGATTTTTCCACATCATACAACACATATTGCAAACGAATAACATCATTTTGTTTCTATTATTTATTTGTATCAAAATTAGAAAAAAAAAACTATTTAAAAAAACTAAATAGTATAATTTTCTAATTTTTACATATTTAAAAGAACAAAGCAAAATAAAAAACTAAAAAACAACATTAAACCCATTTTAAAAACCAAAAAAACCAACCATTCTAGTTTTTAATTAAAAATGTTAATATATTTAAAAAATAAAAACGAATCGCTTTTATATTCGAATTGATTTCCTAAATTTGCCCCATTAATAAAAAAGAGGAAAAATTTGAACTGATTGCAACCTCTTAATACTAAAAATTAGTATTAAAAAAAATGCTAAAGCAGTACCTACTTCTTTAGTGTTTTCTATACAATTAGCTCAAAAACAACCTCACTTAATTTAAAAAGAAACTATGGCTTATTTATTTACGTCAGAGTCTGTGAGTGAAGGACATCCAGACAAAGTAGCTGACCAAATTAGTGACGCATTAATTGATAATTTTTTAGCATTTGACCCTGAGTCAAAGGTTGCTTGTGAAACCTTAGTTACTACTGGCCAAGTAATATTAGCAGGTGAAGTAAAATCGAAAACATACTTAGATGTACAACAAATTGCAAGAGAAGTAATTCGTAAAATTGGTTATACTAAAAGCGAGTACATGTTTGAAGCAGATTCTTGCGGTGTTCTTTCTGCGATTCATGAGCAATCTGCAGATATTAATCAAGGTGTTGACAGAGCAACAAAAGAGGAACAGGGAGCTGGAGATCAAGGAATGATGTTTGGTTATGCAACTAATGAAACAGAAGAATACATGCCGTTAGCATTAAAGCTTTCTCATGAAATTCTTCAAGTATTAGCAGAATTAAGAAGAGAAAACAAGGATATTACCTACTTAAGACCTGATGCAAAATCCCAAGTAACATTAGAATACAATAACGATAACAAACCTGTTCGAATTGATGCTATAGTTGTTTCCACACAACATGATGATTTTGCTGATGAACCAACTATGTTAGCAAAGATTAAAAAAGATATTATCGAAATTTTAATCCCTAGAGTGATTGCTAAAAATCCACAATACGCTCATCTTTTCAATGATAGTATTAAATATCATATTAATCCTACTGGAAAATTTGTAATTGGCGGACCTCATGGCGATACTGGTTTAACAGGTAGAAAAATTATTGTAGATACGTATGGCGGAAAAGGAGCTCATGGTGGTGGTGCTTTTTCTGGAAAAGACCCAAGTAAAGTAGACCGATCTGCAGCTTATGCAACGAGACATATTGCTAAGAATTTAGTAGCAGCTGGAGTAGCAGATGAAATTTTAGTACAAGTTTCATATGCTATTGGAGTAGCAGAACCAACTAATATTTATGTAAATACTTACGGAACAAGTAAATTAACTAGTACAGATGGTGAAATAGCTAAAAAAGTAGCTGAAATATTTGACATGAGACCTTACTTTATTGAGCAACGCTTAAAATTAAGAAATCCAATTTACAGTGAAACTGCAGCTTACGGACATATGGGTAGAAAATCAGAAACCGTAACAAAAACTTTTTCAGCTCCAGGAGGCAATGAAAAAACAGTTACTGTGGAATTGTTTACCTGGGAAAAATTAGACTTTGTAGATAAAATTAAGAGTGCATTCGGACTTTAATTTTAATCCTAATAGACAAAAAAGCCTGACATCAATTACTGTCAGGCTTTTTTATAACTAACGCTACTATCTTTATAAATTGTATTTCAAACTTAAGATAATATATCTTGGTTGTACAAAATAACTGGAAAAATTACTAATTCCAGCAATTTGATTAAAACTATTATTATTTAATGATTTTGTATCTAAGATATTGGTTCCTGAAAGTTTATATTCCCATTTACTATCTTTCTTTTGATAAATAAGACTTGCGCTTAAGAAATCATATTCATTGTCTACCGATTTTGATTTGTTTCTGTTATGATTGAATGTATAATCAGATACAAATGAAAAAGCATCTAAAAAATAATATTCCAAACCTATCGTTGGGCTATCTGTATAAAATGTATCGGTAAAATTATCATTAATTGTATACGTATATCCTAAAGACAAATTAGGCAACGTTTTATAATTCGTTGCAAATTTTACATTATAATTTTGCGTAAAAGATTCTGTCGATTCAATGGATGATGTAATTCCATCTTGAGACACACGAATATTATTAAATTTTCCCCAATTCATACTTAAACCTACAGAAGCTTTATAGTATTTTGCAAAAGAACGTCCGTAGTTAAATGCGCCTGAAATGGATTCATCAGCAAAATTAGAAGGCATGTTTACCGAAGTTGAACTTTGAAAAACACCATTTAAAAAAGCTTGACTTTTAATTGCATCTACTTGTTTCGTATAATTTAAAAATCCAAAAATATTTTCGAAGTTAAACATATTGTATTTGAAATAACGCAAACTATGATTTTGTGACAAGGAGTTTTCTAAGTTTCGGTTTCCATTAAACAAACTGTTATAACTAGAGAACACATAGCCTTCCGCGAGTTTTGCAATGTCAGTAAAATTATTTTGTAAAGAAAAATTATAGGTTAATGTTTCCGATTTTTTAATTTGGTATAAAGCATAAACATCTGGTAAAAAACGTGTAAAACTCATGGTATTAGAACTTCCTAACTGATTGTCTTTTGTGTTGTATTGGTGCACACTAAAACCAGGATTAAAAGTAAATTTACCCCTAATGAATTTGTAATGCAATCCTGCAAAAACATCATTAAAGGCATAATTCACTTGATTATTATTTTGAATTTCATTCATGTCGTTTTGCGACCCATCATCCAATATTTGAAAAATATGAGAATTGAAATTTTGATACGAATACGTATTACCAATGGTAAGATTAATATTGCTTTTTGGCGTAACCATATAATAATAATCTCCTTTCACATCCAATTTATTCGTTTTAACAAATCGATTTTGATTAATATTATAAGGAGAAACATCGGGCGTTTGTGGATCAAAATGGATTATTGGAAATGGATTATTTGCCAAAATAGCATTGTAAAAAGGATCTTCCTCTTGATAGAGATGTTGCATTTCAAAAGCAAAAACACTCTTATCATTTAAAGTATAATAGTAATTGAAATTCTGATTTAAAGAAATTGGATTTTGCTTTTTATTGGTATAAATCGCCCCTAGAACATTGGAAATAGAAGATTGATTTTCTTTTTGATCCGAAAACTTCAACAAAGCATCATAATCGATGTGTAATTTATCTGAAGGAACATAACTTGAACTCAATTTCAGCAAGGTTTGTGTCGTAGTTTGACTGGACAAATCTTCCCTTGTTTCATCTTTTAAATCACCTTCATTAGGTCGATCGGTAATCGAAAGATTTCTAGTATCGGTTTTATTTCCCAAAACGATACCAAAACCACTAAATGTTAACGATTTTGTAGGATTGTAACTGAAATTGGCCGCCCCAAATTTAGTATCAATATTTGCTGCTTGATTGTTATTCAAATTTCCAATACCTAAATCATTGGAAGCAATATTAAAATTAGAACCTCCTTTACGCATCATGTTTCGAAAACCACCTGTAAATTTAAAATAATCACGAGTCGTTAAAGGCAATTCTCCAATATTATTAAAATTACTAATCACATTGATGCTAATTTTAGGGTTATAGTAAAATAATTTGGGATTTATCAAATACCGATCTTCTTCATGTCCAACGCCAATTCCAGCAGTAATATCGCCAAACCAAAAATTCTTTTTCCCTTCTTTCAATTTGATATTTAGCGCTACATTTTCTTCATTATTTTCTAAACCACGAAGATTGGCTACTTCATTATAATTACGCAACACCTGAATTTTATCCAATGCATTTGCCGGAATATTTTTAGTAGCAATTTTAGTATCTCCATCAAAGAAATCTTTTCCTTCTACCATTACTTTTTGAACCGATTTTCCTTCCACTGTAATTTGACCTTCAGAATCCACCTCAACACCTGGCAATTTTTTCAAAACATCTTCTAATTTGCGTTCCGTTCCATTAGTAAAGGAATCTGAATTATAAATAATGGTATCTCCTGAAATAGAAACCGGCATCTCATACACCACTTCCACATCTTTCAACTGAACACCTTGTAACATTTTTATGTCAAAAGTGGTGTTTTCTGCAGTGGTTTTTACATTTTGTTCAAAGGATTGAAAACCTATATAACTGGCTTTTATTTGATACGAAGTATTGGCTTTCAGATTCAAAGCATATTTCCCTTTTTCATTGGTAATTGCATAGGCATCCATTGCTTTAGTTTCTGTATTAATTGCCATTACATTGGCCATCTCTAAACCTAAGCCCGTACTATCTTTAACAATTCCCTCAAGCCGGATATTTTGAGCAAAACTAAAAGAGGTAACAAATAATAAAAAAGGAAAAAGAATTTGCTTCATGAGGTTTGTTTTTTTATTTATATACAAGACTAAATTTAATGGCATTTGTTACATTTAAATCGTTAATTTTCATCGTTTAGACCTTTTATTTTTGAAAAGGTTTAATTGATTCTAATTTCAATCACACCATTTTCATTCGTCATACTTTTTAACTTTTTCTCTTGTATTGCATCAAATTCCTTTTGAGTAACCTTTTTTCCATTTTTTGGAACTTTTATTTCGATCTTCTCTTTTGGATTTAAAACAATTTTAGTGCACAAAAAAATAGTATTAAACTCATGTAATTCCAAAATTAAACCAGGTAGTCCCCAATATTTTCCTGGGCCATTTGAAATAGGAATATCTAAAGTATACCAAGCTTCTATAATTTCTTCTTTTGGTTCTTTTAATTCTAACAGATTGGTTTTACCTGCTTCTTTTTTCTTTTTAAATTCATCATATTTTTTTCTGTCTTCTTCACTAACTGGAATACTTAATTCTGCTTTCAAGCATACATAATTCCCAATTTTCTTTTGTTCGTTTGTTAATTTCCAATTCATTTTTTGCAAAGAATCTAGTATTAGAAATTCTTTCCCAAAAATATCGTCTTCTTTTATGTATTGCTTGTTTTTAAAATTTTTATACAGTTTTCCAGTAGTACTACTCCCTATGAAATCCATTTTTACGTTTGGACCCGATGTAGGTTTTGGTGCCGCTAATTTTTTCTCTTCTTCGTATATGGATTCAAAGTTGGTAAAATGTAAGGTAAAGTTTTTTTCAAATGCTTTTTTCATTTTTTCCATCATTTCATCTTTCATTTCAGGTGTTAAGTCATTACTTGTAATATTAAAATCTTTTAATTGCGTTTTGGAGGTATAATACACTACACCTTCAAGGCTTTGTGCCCAATTATTTACTATAAAAAACAAGAATAGTGTTGTAAAAATTGAAGTTTTCATTTTTGCTTATTTAAAATTATAAGACAAACTAAAAACTTCTTATACAAATGATGGGTTAATGTTTGTTAACGTATGTTAACGGTGTAAATTCTTTTGAAATACTTCCTATTTTTGAAACATGAATGTGAATATCAAAAAAATATTTTTATTTATAAGTATTGTTATTTTAAGTACTATATGCCTTCAAGTATATTGGAATTATAAAAATTACATTACCAATAAAAATCGGCTTTTTAATGAAATTCAGATTGCTTATGACAAAGCATTAGAAATTTATTTTACCGAGCAATCAAAAAAAGATGTAATTAGTTTTTTTAGTACGGATAAAGATTTAAAATCAAAAGATTTTATCAATTTGGTTTTAAAAGATTCTCTTTTCAAGAACGAAATTAGGATGAACTCTCCTAAAAGAAAAGAAACAGATAGTCTTTTTTTGGAAAGTTTTAGCGATGACAATGTCAAAATTGATACAAAAATATTTTTTGCAGACACTAAACAAGATTCGTACCCAAAAAACAAATCCATTCGTGTTTTAAAAGGCATGACTGCTCAAAAACAAATTGGTGGTTTAGAACAGTTTCCGAATCGCATAGTAATTAACATGTCAAGTGATACTATTCGATATAAAACCCTAGATTCCATTTTTAAATCCGAATTAGACCGAAAAAAAATTGGACTTAATTATGGTTTTGAGCATCTAAAAAAAGATTCTCTATTTTATTATTTCTCTGCAAATAAAGCGTCATTTTCAGAAAAAATAACACCTAAATCTTCCTTTTTCAAACCAGATGAAACTTTACTATTAGATTTTAAGTATTCCAACATGCAACTTTTGCAACGCATGGGAATTGAACTTGTATTGTCTTTTATTTTTTTATTAGCTGTAATAGGCTGTTTGTTTTTTATGCTTTATATCATTAACAAACAAAAGAAAATGGATGAAATAAAAAACGATTTTATCAACAATATTACCCATGAATTTAAAACGCCGATAACTACAATTACTACTGCTTTAGAGGGTATGAGTAATTTTAACCCCACCAACGATTTAGAAAAAAATAAAAAATACATTTCCATTTCTAAAAGCCAACTTACTAAACTAGAAAGCATGGTAGAGAAGATTTTAGAGACCGCAACTTTACACACTGAAGAATTAAATTTAAATCATGAAGAAATCGATATTAATTCCTTTTTAAAAACCATTACTGAAAAATATAAAACCATCACAACTAAAGAAATTGCTTTTATTGGGTCCGAAAAACCACTTTATGTTTCTGGTGATTCCTTTTATTTGGATAATGTAGTTTCAAATTTGATTGATAATGCAATTAAATATGGTGGAAACACAATAAATATAAAACTTAGAAAAGAGAACAACGACATTATTATTGATGTAGAAGACAATGGTAATAGTATTCCAAAAACTGAAGAAAAATCTATTTTTGAAAAGTTCTACCGAATTCCAACTGGAAATTTACATGATGTAAAAGGGTATGGAATTGGTTTGTATTACTCGAAAGAAATTATACACAAACACAACGGTACATTAGCGTTAATAAGCACTAACCCTACTATCTTTAGAATTACTTTGCCTTATGGAACCTAAACTAAAAATATTGTTAGCAGAAGATGAGTCCTCATTAGGGTTAATCATCAAAGAAAGTTTAGAAAATCGTGATTTTGAAGTTACTTTGTGTGAAAATGGAGAAAGTGCACTAGAAGCGTTTTACAAAAAATCATTTGATGCAATAGTATTGGATATTATGATGCCTAAAATTGATGGCTTTTCAGTGGCAACCGAAATAAGAAAAGTAGACAAAGTAATTCCCATTTTATTTTTAACTTCTAAATCACAAACCCAAGATGTAGTGACAGGCTTTAAAATAGGCTGTAATGATTACATTAGAAAACCCTTTAGTTTGGAAGAATTAATTGTTAGAATCATTGCTTTGTCAGAAAGAAAACTTCATATCGATAAAAAAACAAATTTTCAAATTGGTAAGTATCATTTTAATCCAGACACACAATTATTATCACATCCCAAAGAAACATTTTCATTAACAAATAGAGAAGCCTTACTTTTAGAATTATTATTAAAAAATAAAGGAGAAATAATCGCTAGAGAGACTATTTTAAACATGGTTTGGGAAAATGATGATTTTTTTAGCGGTAGAAGTATGGATGTTTTTATTACGCGATTGAGAAAAAAATTAAACCTCGACCCTACCGTTCAAATTATTAACAGTAGAGGTCGAGGTTATAAATTAATTGGGTAAAATTAGAAACCTCTTCTTCCGCCTGTTCCACCACCTCTTTGACCACCATACATCTCTCTCATTTCTTCCATTTTTTTCTTCACGATTTCATCATATTCCTTTTGAGTAACTTCTTTACCTTTTGTAGGCGCTTTAATTTCTACTTTTTCTTTAGAATTTAATACAATTTTCGAACATAGTAATACTGTTGTACCATCATTAACCTCTAAAATTAATCCAGGCAAACCCCAATATTTATCAGGTCCTTGATTGATTGGAATTTCAGGACAATACCAAGCCGTAATCGTTTTTTCCTTTATCTGTTCGATATCGTCGTTCATGAAATTTGTTTTTTTAGTCCCATTAACAGAATCTTTCTGTTTTTGCTCTTTTTCTTTATTTTCCTCGTTACGCGGACCTCTCATTCTAAAATTTCTAAAATCTGTTGGATCTGTTGCCACTACTGCAGTAGCTTTAAAACAAGTATACTCTCCAATTTTTTTAGTTTCAGACACCATTTGCCATTGGTACTTTGGTAAACTATCTTTAATTAAAAATTCTTTACTAAAAAACTCTTTATCAACCGCATACATCTTCTCCTTTACATTTTTATATTGTGTTCCACCGCCACCCATCATCGACATCATCATACGTCCATTATTATTGGTTCCAGGTGCATCTAATTTTTCTTCTTCCTTATAAATAGACGCCGATTTGTTAAAATTTAAAATAAATGTTTTCTCAAACATTTTTTTCATTCGTTCTTCAATATTTTTTTGCATTTCTGGGGTAATTTCTCGATTTCCACCAAAGTTTTTCATAAGCTCAGCTGTGCTTGTCTTAGACTCATACACTGCAGTACCTTGAAACTCTTGTGCAAAAAAGTTTAGGGAAACGAATAAAGCTAAAAATAAAAGTATTTTTTTCATGTTTTTAGTTTTTATAGCTATAATATAGACTCTCAAATATGGTTTTTGTTACAGTATTTCAGTAAATATAAAGTTAAAATACTATCTTTAGATTCTATTTTTTAAAAAAGGTTTAATTTTCCTTAGATGAAATTGAATTACACATTTTTATTTTTTGTTTTTTTTATTGTAGCATTTGGACAAGAAAAAATTACAACCGTTCCGTTGGATTCTATTCCTAAGGATAATAAAGTGTTTTTTGAAAAGAACAATCAAAACCTTTATTATGTAACCAATAATGTTTTCTACAAAAAAGGAACAGACAAAACAATTAGCTACAATACTATTTCATTAGGAAATTTAACTCATGTTGACTTATACAATCCTTTACAAATTGTTTTATTCTATAAAGACTTCAATACTATTATGTTGGTTGATAGTCAATTAAACGAAACACATAAAATAGAAGGAAACACTTTAGATGAAATTATTAATTTCGATTGTATTGGACTTGCCATTCAAAATCAACTTTGGTTTTATGATTATCTAAATCAAAAGATTGGTTTGTACAATTTCAATACGAATGCTTACAAATATTTATCTATACCTTTAACTCATAAAATAGTAGATTATGCTACCGATTATAATTATTTTTATTGGATAGATGATGAAAATAATGGGTATCGCATCTCTATTTTTGGTAAAATAAATTATTTAGGCAAACTTCCAAATTATGATAGTATACAAATCCTTTCTAATGAAAATTGTATTTTCAAAAGAGAAGAGAAGCTCTATTTTTTGGACATCAAAAAGAACAAAGAGTATGAAATAAATATTTCTAAAAATTCATTTGATAAATTCTATTATAAAAATGGAATTTTATCTATTTTTACCCCAAACAAAGTTATTAATTATAAAATACTTTTACCGTAATGCATATAGCAGTTGCTGGAAATATTGGAGCCGGAAAAACCACTTTAACGAAATTATTAGCGAAACATTTTAAATGGGAAGCACATTTTGAAGATGTTGTTGATAATCCGTATTTAGATGATTTTTACCATCAAATGGAACGTTGGAGTTTTAATTTACAAATTTACTTTTTGAACAGTCGTTTTAGACAAGTATTACAAATTAGAGAATCAGGTAAAACTACCATTCAAGATAGAACAATTTATGAAGATGCGCATATTTTTGCACCTAACCTTCACACTATGGGTTTAATGACAAATAGAGATTACAACAATTACAAATCTTTATTTGATTTAATGGAAGGTTTAGTAGGTTCTCCTGATTTATTGATTTATTTAAGAAGTTCAATCCCAAATTTAGTAAGCCAAATTCACAAAAGAGGTAGAGATTATGAAAACACAATTTCTATCGAATATTTAAGTCGCTTAAATGAACGCTATGAAGCATGGATTGAAACTTATGACAAAGGAAAATTAGTCATTATCGATGTAGACAATATAAATTTTGTTGACAATCCTGAAGATTTAGGAAGTATTATTAACAAAATAGATGCCGAATTAAACGGTTTATTTTAATTTAGAAACCCCTCCAAAAGAGGGGATTTTCGTATCACAACATAACACAAACAAAGATGCCATTAGTTACTCCTTTACACCCTGATCATGATACTGCCACAAAAGAATTAGCCACTTTCTTTAATGAAACTTTAGGTTTTTGTCCTAATTCGGTTTTAACCATGCAACACAGACCTGCAATTTCCAAAGCATTTATCAATTTAAATATGGCTGTAATGGAAAACCAAGGTCGCGTAACTTCTGCTTTAAAAAGAATGATTGCTTGGGTAAGTAGCAATGCAACTGGCTGTCGTTATTGTCAAGCGCATGCCATAAGAGCAGCAGAACGCTACGGTGCAGAACAAGAGCAATTGGATAACATTTGGGAATACAAAACACATCCTGCTTTTTCAGACGCTGAAAGAGCGGCTTTAGACTTTTCTTTAGCAGCTTCTTTAGTTCCAAATACTGTTGATGAAACTATTAAAACTGAATTATACAAGCATTGGAACGAAGGTGAAATAGTAGAAATGCTAGGTGTTATATCACTTTTTGGCTATTTAAATCGTTGGAATGATTCTATGGGAACTACTTTAGAAGAAGGAGCCATTGAAAGTGGCAACCAATATTTGGAAAAAACAGGTTGGGAAGTTGGCAAACACATCTAATTTAGAGTATCAAATAAGCTTTTAACTGAAATTGCTTTTACCAGTTGATTAACTGTTATTGTGTAGACTTCATTAGGCAAAACATCAAAATAATTGTTACTAAAATGTGCGTTTTCATCTGATGACAAATACACATCTTTCGCAACCACATCAGAAGTAATCTCATAAGTTAACGCATCTACTTTTGTAATCTTTATAGTTGGTTTTTGCAACTGTAAGTCTTTGGGTTTAACCCAATAAAAAATAGTATTTATTTTTTTCTGCTTAGTAACAAACAGAAGTTGTACAACCGATTTTTTTCGGTATTTCTTAGGAATATCTTTTTTTGCAAAGGAATATACGATTTGACTGGCATTCGCATTTGAGACAGTAGGTATAGATTTTTCATAAAGAATATTTCCCTTAAAATCTAAGGCTTTCACAATTAAATTACCTGAAACATCTTGCCAATTATCATTTACCAAATACACTTGATATTTTTCTTTAGTTTCTTCAACTGAAAGAAGCAGGTTTTCAAAACTTTGTTTTACCTGATAATGTAAGGCTTTCCAATTTCCAAAATAATCAACAGAACTCCATGATGTAACTGGCCAACAATCATTGAGTTGCCAATAGAGGGTTCCCATACAATTTGGTTTTGCTCTTCTATGCGCTTCTATTGCCGTTTTCACCCCTTTTGCTTGCAACAATTGAGAAACATAACCATAATCATCAAAGGTTTTTGGAATTATATAGTCGCGTTGCATGTATTCTTTTATGGTTTCATAACCCGTGGGATGCTTTTGGTGGCTTTTTATACTTTCGGAATCAAATTCTAACGACTTACCTTTGGTAAAATAATTAAAAGTAGTCATATTTGGCATTCCTTGAAATCCATATTCGCTCATAAAACGACCTACTTTTCTCTCATACATTTCAAAAGGCTCTTTTCCCCACCAAACACCCCAATAATGAGCATCTCCTTGTAGCAAACTTTCCTTTCTTCCCCAACCAATGGAAGGAGAAGATGGCCAATAAATAGCTTTTTTTTCTGGATACAAACTATCCAAAGTGTTTGGAATTAATTCATGAAATACTTTCTGGTAATCCTTCCATATTTGAGTAGAATCTGCTTTAGAGTACTTCAATTGCTTTTGCCAACCCCAATTGTGCCACGCTTCATCTATTTCATTATTGCCACACCAAATAGCTAGAGAGGGATGATTTCGAATTCGAGTTACATTATCGATTACCTCTTGTTTTATGTTTTCTAAAAAATCTTTTCCTCCAGGATACATGGCACATGCAAACATAAAATCTTGCCACACTAGAATTCCATTTTTATCACAAGCATTATAAAAAGTATCACTTGCATAAACACCGCCTCCCCACACACGCAACATATTCATATTTGCTGCCACTGCGTCTTCAATTCGTTTTTGAGAAACACTATCGGTAACTCTTGGCAAAAAACTATCTTCTGGAATATAATTGGCCCCTTTCATAAAAACAGATTTTCCATTCAACTTAAAATAAAAACTTCTACCGATTGCATCTTGTTCTTGAATTAATTCAATGGTACGTAAACCAATATTCATTTCCTGAGATTCTATTTCTTCCAAATCAGCAAACAAACTTATTTTGAAAGCATATAAATTAGGTTCACCTAAACCATTACACCACCACAATTCAGGATTATTTATTTTATATTTTATAGGAATCGTTTGTAAACCCTTTTGCAATTCAACCTTTTTAATTGAGTCATTAACTTTTACTGTAATTACTTGTTTTTTTTCAGAAAACACAGCAACGCTAAACTCTAAATCAGCTTTTTTTGAATCCAATTGAACTTGTTTGTAATTACAGTTTACCAAAATAACTTGGTTCCAAAAATGCAATTTTACATCTTTCCAAATGCCTGCTGTAACCAATCTTGGTCCCCAATCCCAACCATATTGATAGGGTGCTTTTCTAGAATACACTCTTTCATCTGTAGGCAATTGAACAGATTGTTTCTTAGCAATGTTTTGCTCTTCCATTACTGCTGATTTGAAAACCACTTTGAGTGTATTTTCTCCTTCCAATAAATATTTCCTAACGGGAATTTTCCAAATTCGAAACATATTATTGGCTTCCAAAATTAGTTGGTCATTTAAAAAAACGGAAGCATAGGTATCAAGACCATCAAACTGTAAATCGATATTTTTAAAATGGAATTCAGATTTCGAGAGGGTGAAAGACGTTTTATATTCCCAATCTTTTTTTTCAATCCATTGCACTTCTTTTTCGTTGGTTTCCAAGAACGGATCTGCTATTACCTGATTGACTAACAAATCGGTATGCACTGTTCCTGGAACTGTTGCGTTCAACCAATTCGTTTTATCAACTTGTTTAAATTTCCAGTTTTCATTGCATAGTGAGCGTTCGAAATTTTGTCCGATTAATAAAATAGGGAATAAAAAAAGAGCAAAAAACTTATTCATTTAAAATAGATTGTAAGCGTTGAATTTCAATAGGATTGGCAATTTCGGTTTTATCAGTAATTGCAGAAGAATGGTAAAACTTGGCTTTTGTTTGGGCATAAATTTCTTTTACATTTGAAGATCGTAAACCACCACCTGGCATAATCGTTATTCTGTTAGTTGCCTTTTGTACCAATAAAGTTAATTGAGTAACACCTTCGTTAACATTTGAAGCATTTCCAGAAGTTAGAATAGTTTGAAAACCACATGCAATCAGTTCTTCTAATGCTTCGAAAGGATTTGGAACCTCATCAAAAGCTCTATGAAAAGTACATGGTAAAGGTTTTGCCAAAGAAACTAGTGCTTTATTTTGAATCTTATTTACTTTATTTTGAGCCTCTAAAATTCCAAACACAAATCCATCAACTCCAATTTCTTTCAATGTTTTTATTTTCGATTGCATCCATTGAAATTCTGTTTCACTATATACAAAATTACCCCCTCTTGGACGAATCATTACATATATTGGAATGTTGATTTTTACTTTTGCTTTTTGAATCATTTCTAGTGAAGGTGTAATTCCTCCTGTATCCATTTCAACACATAATTCTATGCGATCAGCTCCATTTTTAAAAGCGATTTCAGCTGATTTTAAATTAAAACAAGCAATTTCTAATTGTGGCATTTTACAGATTAATTATTTCAAAAAGTAAGCTGAATCAACTAATTTATTACCAGAAGTATCCTGTACAGCATAATTAAAACCATTTTGTATACAGTAAGCACCGTATTCTCCTTTTTTATTAAGTGCAATAAACCCTACTTGAATGTCTTTTAGGCTTTTATTTCTGTTTTTTGTTAGTTTAACAATTCGTGATACTGCCTCTTCACATGCTTTTTGAGGTGTTTTTCCTTGTCTCATTAATTCGACTACTAAATGACAGCCTACAATTCGAATAACTTCTTCTCCGTGTCCTGTAGCTGTCGCTGCTCCAATTTCATTGTCTACAAATAACCCTGCACCAATAATAGGTGAATCACCTACTCTTCCGTGCATTTTAAAAGCCATTCCGCTAGTAGTACAAGCCCCTGAAAGATTGCCATGACTATCTAGAGCAATCATACCAATTGTATCATGGTTTTCAATATTAACGACAGGTTTATAATCGCTCTTTTTTAACCATTCTTTCCATTCTTTTTCAGAAGCTTCAACTAATAAATTTTCTTTCTGAAACCCTTGAGAAAGGGCAAATTGCAAAGCGCCATCTCCTACTAACATGACATGAGGTGTTTTCTCCATAACCGCTCTAGCAACTGATACAGGATGCTTAATATGTTCCAATGCAGCTACAGAACCAATATTTGAAAATTCGTCCATAATACATGAGTCTAAGGTTACTTTTCCGTCTCGATCGGGTCTGCCACCAAAACCAACACTTCTTTCATTCGGATCTCCTTCAGGGATTTTAACTCCAGCTTCAACTGCATCTAAAGCTCTCCCCTTGTTACTTAGAATTTTCCAAGCCTCTTCATTCGCTTGAATTCCGAAATTCCAAGTGGACAATACAATAGGTTTATTTATTATACTATTTATTTTATTACTATTTTCTTCAATCGTTTTAAACGACTGGAACGCTAAACCAACAGAAGCTGCTGCTGTTGTTTTTAAAAAATCTCTTCTGTTTTTCATATTAATTTAAATCAATTAATAATATATTATCTGTTATAAATGTATTGAAACAAATACTAGAAACAAAAAATCTCTTTTAAAATAGATTAAAAGAGATTTTCATTTGATTTATTTTAATTTTTTATTTCAACATTTTAATTTGCTCTGTTACTTCTGCATCAGTACCTTCAAAAGTTTTTTCAGTAACTTTTTCTTCTCCATCATGCATTTCTATAATTTTTACAACTGCTTTAACAGTACCATTATCAGCAACTGTTTTTTCAATTTGCACTTCTTTACGAATTTCTGAATGTGCATGATCGTCATGATTTAAACTATGAACTACTTCACCTAGTAACATTTTACAATTTGGGTTCACACAACCTTTTTCGATGCATTCAGCCTCACTCATCGAAGCACATTCCACCATTGCACCATGTTTATGACAACACGCTCCCATAGCCATTTCAGATGTAGCAGAATGCCCACCTAAAATTGGAGCAATAACCAAACCTATCAAACACGTTAATTTTATTAAAATATTCATCGAAGGTCCTGATGTATCTTTGAAAGGATCTCCCACTGTATCACCAGTTACTGCTGCTTTATGAGCATCTGAACCTTTATAAGTCATTTCTCCATTAATTTCAACACCTGCTTCAAAAGATTTTTTTGCATTATCCCAAGCACCACCAGCGTTATTTTGAAAAACAGCCCAAAGCACGCCTGAAACGGTAACTCCAGCCATATAACCCCCTAACATTTCTGCTACTAATTGATTATTGTCTTGATATACTAACATTCCTAATAGTACAATTGCAATAGGGAAACCAATAGTTAAAATACCTGGCAACATCATTTCGCGTAAAGCCGCTTTTGTAGAGATTTCCACACACTTACCATATTCTGGTTTTCCAGTTCCTTCCATGATACCTGGAATTTCTTTGAATTGACGACGTACTTCGTAAACCATATCCATAGCAGCTTTACCCACAGAATTCATCGCTAAAGCTGAGAAAACTACAGGAATCATTCCGCCTACAAATAACATGGCTAATACAGGAGCTTTGAAGATATTAATTCCATCTATCCCTGTAAAAGTAACATAAGCAGCAAATAAAGCCAATGAAGTTAATGCTGCAGAAGCAATTGCAAAACCTTTTCCAGTTGCAGCAGTAGTATTACCTACTGAATCTAAAATATCAGTTCTAGTACGCACTTCTTTTGGCAACTCACTCATCTCAGCAATTCCACCTGCATTATCAGCAATAGGTCCGAATGCATCAATAGCTAACTGCATAGCAGTTGTTGCCATCATTGCAGAAGCTGCTAAAGCAACACCATAAAAACCTGCTAAAGCATAAGATGCCCAAATAGCGCCACCAAATAATAATACTGTTGGGAAAGTAGAAATCATACCGGTTGCCAAACCTGCAATTACGTTGGTTCCTGCCCCCGTTGAAGATTTTTGAACTATCGCTAAGACGGGTTTCGTACCCAATCCTGTATAATATTCAGTAACTGATGAAATAGCTCCACCTACAAACAAACCAACAATTGTAGCGTAGAAAACACGCATAGATGAAATTTCTTTTAAGCCTTCCCCATAAAAATTTAATTTCATGGTTTCTGGCAACATATATTGTACTAAGAAATAACAAGAAACTAATGTTAATCCAATAGAAACCCAGTTACCAATATTTAAAGCTCCTTGAACTTGTTTTTCTTTAGCATCATCAGAAGCAATTTTTACTAACATAGTTCCAATGATAGAGAATAAAATTCCAAAACCAGCAATTGCCATTGGTAATAAAATAGGTCCAATCCCTCCAAAAGCATCTTGGATGGCACCCCCCATATCTTTGATAACATAATTACCTAATACCATAGCTGCTAGTACCGTTGCTACATAAGAACCAAACAAATCCGCTCCCATACCTGCTACGTCACCTACATTATCACCCACATTATCAGCAATTGTAGCAGGATTACGAGGATCGTCTTCTGGAATTCCTGCTTCAACTTTACCTACTAAATCCGCACCTACATCAGCCGCTTTAGTGTAGATTCCGCCACCTACACGTGCAAAAAGAGCAATGGATTCTGCTCCAAGAGAAAAGCCTGCTAAGGTTTCTAAAACGATAGTCATCAATTCAGTTGGAGATTTTTGAACCCCATCAAACATGGTTGATTCCCAAACTCCATTCATAAAAACTTGAAATAAAATAATAAAAAACACCGTTAAACCTAAAACGGCTAATCCTGCAACACCAAGACCCATAACAGTTCCACCGCCAAAAGACACTTTTAACGCTTGAGGTAAACTGGTTCTTGCAGCTTGAGTGGTTCTAACATTCGTTTTGGTAGCAATCTTCATCCCCATATTTCCTGCTAATGCAGAAAAAATAGCTCCAAAGATGAAAGCTACTACAATAAGTATATGTGTTGTTGGCACTATAAATGAAATTGCCGCTAGAGCAATACTGGCTCCAATAACAAAAAAAGTTAACAATTTATATTCTGCTTTTAAGAAAGCCAAAGCTCCCTCATATATGTAGTCGGAGATTTCTTTCATTTTACCATCGCCAGCATCTTGTTTTAAAACCCAGGCTCTTTTATAAAACATAAAAGCTAAACCTAATAATGCCATGATTACAGGCACGTAAATCATTATTGAATTCATACAGTTTTTTTGGTTGTTTTAGTTAAACTTATTTTAAGGTTTTTAACAAAAATAAACAAAAAAGGCAATATTCCTAATGAATATTGCCTTTTTTACATGGATTATCACAATTTATTTAATACTAAATAATCCTTCTGGTTTATTTTCTAATTCGTTGAAACGGTTGGTACATTTTACTAAAATCTCTTTTGCTTCATTTACGTCTCCCCAACCTTCTACATCTACTTTTTTATTTTCTAAGTCTTTGTAAACTTGGAAAAAATGTTCGATTTCTTTAATTAAGTGCGGATTTACATCACTTAAATCATTTAATTTATTCCAAATTGGATCAGAAACGGGTACACAAATTACTTTTTCATCTGGACCTTTATCATCAGCCATATGGAATACTCCAATAGGTTTTACTTCCATGACACAACCTGGAAAAGTAGGTTCGTTTACTAAAACTAAAACGTCTAACGGGTCTCCATCTAAAGCTAACGTTTCTGGAATAAATCCGTAATCTGCAGGATACATCATAGAAGAAAATAACATTCTATCAAAACGCATTCTTTTTAAATCGAAATCATATTCGTATTTGTTTCTACTTCCTCTTGGAATTTCTATCAATACATCAAATGTTGTAACTTTATCTGCTGTCATTTTTTTTATTTTTAAAGCGGGTGCAAATGTAATCATTCTAGATTTTTTTAAAGAATGAATTCCCAATTTATTTTGTAACTAAAGGTAAAATAATTGTTATTTAACAATTTAATAAACCAAAGGTGCTCTATTGCGCTTTTTTAAGTAATAATGCCAGAAAAAATAAGTCGCTAAAGAAGCTTGCGGTTCCCATTTTTTGGCTAAGGATAGCATTTCTTCTTTAGTTGTTACTGGATACAATTCTTTAAGCGTATTTTGCAAAGCGATATCTCCTATAGGAAATACATTTTCCTTTTGAAGACAGAACATCATATACACTTCAGCGGTCCAGTTCCCAATTCCTTTTACGGCTGTTAATTCCTTTTTAATTTGTGCTTCTTCTTTTTGGGAAAGGGTTTCTAAATCCAAGGTTTTTTCCACAACGGCAGTTGCCAATGCTTTGAGATAATTGGCTTTTTGTTTGGACAAACCATTATTTCTCAAATCAATTTCCGAAGCCTTAAGAATGGTTGTTGGTGTTACTGTTCCTAAGAAAGATTCCAATTTTACAAAACATGCTTTAGCAGAAGCTAAGGATACCTGTTGCTCAATAATTAACTTACAAAGCGACACAAAACCTTCTGGTCTCGCACCAATATAAGGCTCTCCATACAAATTTAGGATTTCCTGAAAAACAGCGTCTTTTTGGAGTAAAAAAGGAATGTCTTTTTTCATGCTATTTTTGTTTGTGTTAGCGGTTGCAACGGCATCCTTTTTTGTTTGCTACAAACAAAAAAGATAGAGTGAAAGACGCGACCTGAAAGGGAACACCTAAAAAATGCTTAAAAATAGAATCCGAAAGAAGCTTTTACGGTGAATTTATTCGCATCAGGAATCGTTAAATAACTTCCCCTCCAAGCAAAATCGATTCGCAACACTTTAAAGATATTCCCAATTCCAGCGTTGTATTCCCAATACACATCTTCTGGAGCTCTATATAGTAAACCCGATGCATTAATGAGTCGGTTTTGTTCTGAAACAGTACCATAAACCCCTTTGATACCAACAATTTCCCTCCAATTTAATTTTCTTAACAAAGGCACTCTTGAAAACAATCTACCATTAAAATGATGTTCAAAATGTAAAGAAGCATATTCATCGGCCACAAAATCGTAATAATTCAACAGATTATACGTGTTATCGATAATAAAATAGGATTGGTTTCCAGGGATGACCCCCATTAAACCCAATGGGATCTGACCATAGGTTTTTCCTAACTCTATCGTAGTAAACAATCTTCCAAAACCACCAATTAAAACAGGCTGACGGTAATATAATTGCACTTTTTGATAATCAAAATCGCTATTCATAACCCCTTTTAAACCCTGACTATAGCTAATAAAAACCCTTGGAAAATTATTATCTACTAGTAAACGTTCCACACCATAACCTACTGTTCTTCTTTTTGGAGTAAACTCGGCTACCAGATTAATTTCCGACTGTTTGACCATGCTTTCTGTAGTAGTTCTAGAGGCATCTGTATAATAATTCAAGCTAAATTCGTTAGAGGCAGATTCCAATGTTCTATAGGAAAAATTAGCTTGGAAAGTTAAGTTTTTAGCTGGTTCAATTTCAAAACCTAAAGTGGTTAAATTTACTGAAGTTAATTTATTATTCGTTCCGCTAGAAAATAAGGAAGAGGAAGCGAAACTTCTTCCCAACACATCATTTGAAGTGGTTAAACTGACTCCTATTTGTTCTACATCTCTTCTATTTCCAGCAGATAAGATAATTCTTGTTTTTTTATCGACCATCCATTTTCCAGAGATACCGTATTTTACTTTATCATCTTTGAAACCGTAAGCCAAATAACCTTGAATTCTCCATAAATCATTACTTCCAAAATAGGTTCTACCACCTACACGAGTTCGCACTCCTTCTACATCATTGTATCCAAAAGTAGAGAAAATAGGTCCGTAATCCATTTTCCATTTTGGAATTTCAATATAACCACTTCCTAAGATAGAAGCTAAATTGTAAATTCTTTTAAATCGAGGCACTTCTTTTAAAGTATCTAACATGGTATAGATTCCCGCTTCGTTTTTATTCAGTTCTTCGAAGCGATTGGCTTCCCAATATTCTTTAGGGCGATTGAAGACTTCATTATTGTAATAATTAACTTCTTCTTTATAGAATTTATCGTCTTTTTTGATATCAAATTGATGATTTTTAGCAAGAGTTGTTCTTTTGCCGTAGACTCCTTTAGATTCTTCTTTTTTAGAAAAACTAAAATCAGACATCATGTAATCTCTTTTCAATAGGAAAACAGAATCGTTTAATACATCGTACTCTTGCTCAATATAAATTTCTTTTACCCAGTTAATATTGGCACTTTTACTTGCTTCTAGATTTATCTTTTTGATAGCAAATGTGGTATCGTTCACCCAAAAATCACCTTTAAAGGTAAGTTCGTTTTTTCGTCTTGGATAATAAACAATATTATAACACCATTTATTATCGATAAACATACTATCATTTAGAACATAATTATACACATTGATTCCTGTACGAGATAAAGGACTTACAAAATCTTTATCGAAGAATTTTAAATAATTATCATAAATATCGTAGTCGGCATACAAATCTTTAATAAAGGTATTCACTCCATCACCAGAACTAAAACCTGAATTTTTATTCGCTTCAATAATTTCTTTGTATTTTTTGGAATCATTATCGCCGTATACTTTGCTCAACGTTTCATTGATAAAAATAGGCAAAAATGTTTTCCCAGAAATATTAGAGGTATCTATTTGTTCAAATACAAACTCCATCCCTTTGAACATCTTACTTGCCATAAAAGCAGAATCAATGGTGTTTAAATCGAATTCTACTTTTTCATATTTATCATATTCATATTGATTGAACATTTTGAGACCATTCTTTCGTCTTCGTTCCCAAATTTTCCTCAAAATATCTAAAGCAGGATTGTCTTTTTTAGAAGTTTTACCTGAATACACCACAATTTCCTTCAATTGCGTTCCTTCTTTTAAAACAATTGTAAGTCCAGTATTCAACCCTGGTTTTAAAGGAATTTCTTTTTTCTCAAAACCGATAAAAGAAATTTGTAAGGTGCTATAATTTTGTTTGGATTCAAAATAAAAACTACCGTTTTCATCTGTAATAACTCCTTCTTTTGAATTTTTAAAAATAACATTTGCAAATGGAATGGGTTCACCAAACTCATCTACTACTTTACCTCCAACTTTGGTTTGGGCTACACCAAAAACAGAAAATAAAAGAAACAGAAAAAATATCTTTTGTAAGCGCATATCTTTAAATTCAAAAAAAGAAAAAACTCCATCAATTACTTGATGAAGTTTCAAATATAATAAGTTTTTATTTACTTGTAAGCAACTTTTTTAACTGCTTTGATTAGATCATCAGCGTTTGGCAACCATTCTTTTAATAAAGCTGGTGAATATGGAGCTGGAGTATCGGCAGTTGTAATTCTTTGAATTGGCGCATCTAAATAATCAAATGCTTTTTCTTGAACCATATAGGTAATTTCAGAAGCAACACTTCCAAACGGCCAAGCTTCTTCTAAAATCACCAATCGGTTCGTTTTTTTAACCGAGTTTAAAACCGTGTCATAATCTAAAGGACGAACGGTTCTTAAATCTATAATTTCACATGAAATTCCTTCTTTTTCTAAAGCATCAGCAGCAATGAAAGCTTCTTTTAAAATTTTACCAAAAGAAACTATTGTTACATCTTTACCTTCTCTTTTCACATCTGCAACACCTAATGGCAAGGTGTATTCACCTTCTGGCACTTCACCTTTATCTCCATACATTTGTTCCGATTCCATAAAAATAACCGGATCGTTATCACGAATCGCAGATTTTAAAAGACCCTTTGCATCATATACATTAGAAGGAACCACCACTTTAAGTCCTGGACAATTGGCATACCAATTTTCAAAGGCTTGTGAATGCGTAGCAGCTAATTGACCCGCAGAAGCTGTTGGCCCTCTAAAAACAATAGGAATATTAAATTGACCACCAGACATTTGTCTCATTTTCGCAGCATTATTGATAATTTGATCAATACCAACTAGTGAAAAGTTAAAAGTCATAAATTCTACAATAGGACGATTTCCATTCATTGCAGAACCTACTGCAATACCAGCAAATCCCAACTCAGCAATTGGTGCATCAATAACTCTTTTGGGCCCAAATTCATCAAGCATTCCTTTAGATGCCTTATAAGCACCGTTATATTCCGCTACTTCTTCACCTATTAAATATATAGATTCATCATGACGCATTTCTTCGCTCATTGCCTCACAAATAGCTTCTCTAAATTGAATTGTCTTCATTATATGGATGTTAAATTTAAAAATGTTGCAAAAACAACACCTTGTATCTTTTAATTTATTTATTGAATCGCAAAAATAGGAAAAAATTAAATTATTACGTGTCGATAAATCAAATATTAGAATTTTAATATTAACGATAACCTTTTCGTAAACAAAAATTGAGAAATAAAACGTGAATTAAGGATTAGAACAAACAAATTTGATTACAGTAAGTATTTAACAAGAATCTACTCTTCACTTAAATTTGAAACAAAAAAGCTTTTTTCTTGTTAAAATTATTAAGATCAACACCATATTCACCTATAAAATAAAAAATGTTTAAAAATTTATTATGCATGCATAGTATTTTTAAACATTTTTTTGTAATTTCGTGCCATTAAATCTCAAAAATTAAACAATGAAAATATTAGTTTGCATCAGCCATGTACCTGATACTACATCAAAAATCAACTTCACAAACAACGATACAGAATTTGACACAAATGGTGTTCAATTTGTAATCAATCCAAACGATGAATTTGGATTAACAAGAGCCGTTTGGTTTAAAGAAAAGCAAGGTGCTACCGTTACGGTTGTAAATGTAGGTGGTACAGATGCAGAAGCTACATTAAGAAAAGCATTAGCGATTGGAGCAGATGAAGCCATTCGTATCAACGCAAATCCAACTGATGGTTTATTTGTAGCAAAACAACTTGTTGAAGTGGTAAAACAAGGAGGTTATGATTTAATTATTGCTGGAAAAGAATCATTAGACTACAATGGTGGTATGGTTCCTGGAATGATGGCTGGATTATTAGGTTACAATTTTGTTAATTCTTGTACAGGTTTAGAAATTGACGGAAATAAAGCTACTGCTGTAAGAGAAATCGATGGTGGTAAAGAAACACTTTCTACTTCATTACCGTTAATTATTGGTGGACAAAAAGGTTTAGTAGAAGAAAAAGACCTAAGAATTCCAAATATGAGAGGAATTATGATGGCACGTTCAAAAGCGTTAGCCGTTAACGAACCAACAAACGACAGTAATGCAACTCAAGCTGTTAAATTTGAAAAACCTGCTCCAAAATCAGCAGTTAAATTAATTAGTCCAGATAATTTAGACGAATTAATTAATCTACTTCATAACGAAGCAAAAGTAATCTAATTTAGCCATTAACATAAAAATATAGAATCATGTCAATCTTAATATATGCTGAATCAGCAGAAGGAAAATTTAAAAAAGTAGCATTAGAATTAGCTTCTTATGCAAAAAAAGTAGCAGATGCAATGGGCACAACTGTAACTGCAGTTACTGTCAACCAAACGAATGCTACAGAATTAGCAAAATATGGTGTTTCTAAAGTATTAAAAGTTTCTAATGACAAATTAAGTCCTTTTAACGCTAAGGCTTATGCGGATGTAATTAAACAAGCAGCTGAAAAAGAAAGCACTAAATTAGTGGTATTATCTTCTACGACAGACAGTTTATATCTAGCTCCATTAGTGGCAGTAAGTTTAAATGCAGGTTATGCTTCCAATGTAGTGGCTTTACCAGTAAGCACAAGTCCTTTCCAAGTAAAGAGAAATGCTTTTTCAAACAAAGCATTCAACATTACTGAAATCAATACTGAAGTAAAAGTTATAGGAGTTGCTAAAAACTCTTTTGGATTATTTGAATCTGAAACTTCACTTACAGAAGAAGATTTTGCTCCTTCATTGAACGATGCTGATTTTGGAGTAAAAGTAGAAAACATTGAAAAAGTAACTGGTAAAGTTACGATTGCAGATGCTGAAATCGTAGTTTCTGCAGGCCGTGGTTTAAAAGGTCCTGAAAACTGGGGAATGATTGAAGAATTAGCATCAGTTTTAGGAGCTGCTACAGCTTGTTCAAAACCTGTTTCAGATATTGGATGGAGACCTCACAGTGAGCACGTTGGACAAACAGGAAAACCGGTAGCTGCCAACTTATACATTGCTATTGGTATTTCAGGTGCGATCCAACATATTGCAGGTATTAACTCTTCTAAAGTAAAAGTAGTTATCAATACAGATGCTGATGCTCCTTTCTTTAAAGTAGCTGATTATGGCGTAGTTGGTGATGCTTTTGAAGTAGTGCCACAATTAATTGAAAAATTAAAAGCTTTTAAAGCAAACAATGCTTAATTTTTAATTGTTCAAAAATATATTATATTAAAATTAGAGTTATCTTTGTTTAGATAGCTCTTTTTTTTATTTTTGAGCGAATGTTTTTGGTATTTTTGCCAACCATTTTCCTGCTGTACGCTTTATTTTTTATGCAGACTACATCCGCATAAAAAGATATCGCTACCATCAGGGCTAAATAGAATCATAGTTTATTTTAATAATCTTTAAGTATTGTTTTTATATTCAATCAGTACTTGTTACGAATTACATAATGAGTTTAGTCAAATTAACAATAAAAGGCATTTCCTATAGCCAAACACAAAATGGTGCGTATGCACTCATCTTAAATGAAGTGGATGGAGAACGAAAATTACCTATCGTTATCGGTGCTTTTGAAGCACAATCCATAGCCATAGCTCTGGAAAAAGAAATCAAACCGCCACGTCCACTAACCCACGATTTATTTAAAAATTTTGCAGATCGATTTGACATTATTGTAAAACAAGTCATCATTCATAAACTAGTAGATGGTGTTTTCTTTTCAAGTATCATCTGTGAAAGAGATAAAATTGAAGAAATAATAGACGCACGCACCTCAGATGCAATCGCTTTAGCACTACGTTTTAGCGCACCCATTTTTACTTATAAAAACATCTTAGACAAAGCGGGTATCTACTTAAAAATAAACCCTTCAAAAGACGAAGAAAACAGCAATGAAACCGATGATGTTTTATCCACACCAGAAACTTTTGGAAGTGATGACCCAGTTGTTTCTCAACAAGAAGAATACAGCGGCTTTTCGCTACAAGAATTGTACGATAAGCTAGAAGAAGCTGTACAAAATGAAGACTATGAAAAAGCTGCAAAAATAAGAGATGAAATCTCTAAAAAAGAATCTTAATACTACATCCAGAATGATTAAAAATATATTTTTATGCCTCTCTCTTATATTTACTTTTTTAAATATAAATGCTCAAGAAATTGAAAAAAAATGGCAATTAGGCACTTCTAAAAATGATTACTTAGAATTAAAAGAAGGGACATACCAACTCCAATTATCTAAAGACAGTCTTTTTCAAAAAGGCGATTATTTAATACAAGATAAGTTTTTATTCCTTTTTGAAGACGGATCCGATTCGCCTACCAAACGCTTTGTAATCGAAACTAAAACCGATTCTACACTTACTTTGAAGAAAGGAGATAAAGCCTATTCTTTTTTCTCTTCAAATAAAATTAAGAAAACAACCGAAACCACGAATACTTTAGTAAAAAGTACTGGAATAACTACTGGTGGAATCGCTAGAGGTATTCTAGGCATGTTCGCCTTACTAGCTATCGCATTCGTGTTTAGTGCGAACCGAAAAGCTATTAACTGGAAAACCGTCTTTATTGGTTTAGCTGCACAATTAATCTTAGCTATTGGTGTACTAAAAATTTCATTTGTTAAATCTGCATTTGAATTTGTAGGCAACCTTTTTGTTTTAGTATTAGATTTTACCAGAGCAGGTAGCGAGTTTCTTCTAGGCGGAATGATGAATGTTGAAAGTTTTGGCTTTATCTTTTTATTCCAAGTTTTACCAACCATCATCTTCTTTTCAGCTCTAACTTCATTATTATTTTATTTAGGAATAATACAAATTGTGGTAAAAGGATTAGCAAAAGTTTTAACCAAACTACTTCATATATCTGGAGCTGAAAGTTTATCTGTAGCAGGAAATATTTTTTTAGGACAAACGGAAGCACCTCTAATGATTAAAGCCTATTTAGAGAAAATGAATAAGTCCGAAATCTTACTCGTAATGGTAGGTGGAATGGCTACAGTAGCTGGTGGAGTACTTGCTGCTTACATTGGTTTTTTAGGCGGTAACGACCCTGTACTACGCTTAGAATTTGCCAAACATTTATTAGCTGCTTCAGTTATGGCTGCACCAGGTGCCATTGTTATTTCAAAAATACTATACCCTCAAACGGAATCGATCGACACCAATGTAGAAGTTTCAAAAGAAAAAATTGGCTCTAATATTTTAGATGCTATTTCAACCGGAACCACAGAAGGATTAAAATTAGCGGCTAATGTAGCGGCTATGTTGTTAGTTTTCATTGCTTTTATAGCCATGATTAATTACACTTTAGGATGGATTGGAGACTGGTCTGGATTAAATACTGTTATTGCAAACAACACTCCATATTCTAAGTTTTCTTTAGAAACCATACTTGGACTTATTTTCTCTCCTCTAATGTGGTTAATTGGTGTAGCACAAGAAGACATGATGCTGATGGGGCAATTATTAGGAATTAAATTGGCTGCTTCTGAATTTGTGGGTTATATTCAATTGGCTGAATTAAAAAACGCAGCGAACGATATTCATTTTACCTATGAAAAATCGGTAATTATGGCAACCTATATGCTTTGTGGTTTTGCGAACTTTGCCTCTATCGGAATTCAAATTGGAGGTATTGGTTCTTTGGCTCCAAATCAAAGAAAAACTTTATCCGAGTTTGGATTAAAAGCGGTTATTGGTGGAAGTATTGCCTCACTATTATCTGCAACTATAGCAGGAATGATTATTGGGTAAACTTTTAGGCAAAAGTAAAAAGGCGGAAATAGTTGAAACAAAAATTATATTTATACAAAATTTAGAAAGCAAGATTGGTTCGTTTATCATATTTTTAAATAAAAACAACTCATAATCTTTTATCTTTCACCATTAACCAAATAAGATGAAACAATATCACGATTTAGTAAAACATGTATTAGCAAACGGTAACCAAAAAGGAGATCGTACAGGAACGGGAACTATTAGTGTATTTGGATATCAAATGCGATTCGATTTAAGTGAAGGTTTTCCTATGGTAACAACAAAAAAATTACATCTTAAATCTATCATTTACGAATTATTATGGTTTTTAAAAGGAGATACTAACATCAATTATTTAAAAGAGAACGGCGTTAAAATTTGGAATGAATGGGCAGATGAAAATGGAGATTTAGGACCTGTTTACGGGCATCAATGGAGAAACTGGAACAGTGAGGAAATCGACCAAATAAAAGAAGTTATAGAAACTTTGAAGAACAACCCAAATAGTCGCAGAATGCTAGTTTCTGCATGGAATCCAAGTGTGTTACCAGATACTTCTATTTCATTTGCTAAAAATGTTGCCAATGGTAAAGCCGCTTTACCTCCTTGTCATGCTTTCTTTCAATTTTATGTTGCTGATGGAAAATTAAGTTGCCAACTATACCAAAGAAGTGCTGATATTTTCTTAGGTGTTCCTTTCAATATTGCTTCCTATGCCTTATTAACAATGATGATGGCTCAAGTTTGTGATTTACAAGTAGGTGATTTTATTCATACTTTTGGAGATGCTCATATTTACAACAACCATATAGAACAATTAGAGTTACAATTGTCTCGTGAATGTCGTCCGTTACCCAAAATGAAATTAAATCCAGAAATCAAAAATATATTTGATTTTGATTTTGAGGACTTCACTTTAGAAGGTTATGACCCTCATCCACATATTAAAGGTGCTGTAGCTGTTTAATTAGATTTTTAATGTCACATTATAGTACAGAAGTAACTTCGTCAAAAATTAAATCTGACAATCCTGTTCATCAAAGGTTACTTTTTGGATACTATTCTGCAAAAGAATATATCCATGGTGATGTGCTAGAAATTGGTTGTGGCATTGGGAGAGGTTTAGAAATTGTAGTAAAAAAATGAACAACTTACACAGGAATAGATAAAAATAAAAAACTAATTGATGAACAAATTCAAAACTTTCCTGAAAACTCTTTTATTCACGGAACGGTTCCTCCTTTATTAGAAATTGAAAACGAACATTTTGACACTGTAATAAGCTTTCACGTTATTGAACATATTGAAAAAAGACAATTTGTTTCTTGAAGAAATATACCGTGTTTTAAAACCTAATGGCACACTAATTCTCTCTACTCCCAATAAAGAAAAAACCATTACAAAAAACCCTTGGCATATAAGAGAATACAATGACGTTGAATTAAAAAAAATTTTAAAATCGAAACACTTTAAAGTTGAAAAAGAATATGGTATTTTTGGAAATCAAAAAGTAGAAAATTATTTCGAAATGAATAAAATAAATACATTAAAAATAATTCGTCTCGATTTTTTCAATATCAGAAGATTCCTTCCGCCTTTTTTATATAAAATCATTTATGAATTTTTCAACAGAGTAAATAGAATTCAATTAATGAAAAAAAACCCTGTCATTTGCTCTTCCATAACACACCAAGATTTCAACATAGCTAATTACTCAAAAGACTGCTTAGATCTTTTTTTTGTAGTAAAAAAATAACTTCATTAGAAAACTTTATGAAAAAAATTACTCTTATCTTATTCCTACTTATAAATATTGCATTTTCACAAGAACAAGACTATACAAATGTTTTTTCAAATTTCGACAGCATACAAAAATCCAGTTTAACCTATCATACTAACAGACTAATAACGGTATTTAACTATGAATTTGTTAAATCAAAAAAAGACAGTCTTAGAGAAGTGACCATGACTATGAAATTAGATTCGATTGGGAAATTCAATCTAATATACATTGAAAAACAAAATATTGATTTACAAGCTTTTTTTACAACTCTTTTGGAAAAAATTCCATCTGTTGAAATCTTAAATTCGAACAATAAAAAAGCTGTAAATGAATTTATAACTTGTAAATTTAAGTTGTATCCAAATGCTGATGTATCAAAATTGAATGCTGCAATTTTTGAAAAAGAAACAGACACTATCAAAGCAATTAAAGAATTGGATATATATCCCTCATTTGGTAATTTTAAGAAGAATACCAACAAAGAAAAATCATTAAATGAATTCAACAAAAATATTACAAAACACATCCAAGATAATTTTATTTATCCAGAATATGCTATAAATAACAACATTACTGGTAAAACTTTTGTTTATTTTGTAATTGAAAAAGATGGCAGTGTAGAAAAAATTATTGTTACTCAAGCACATCCCGTCTTACATTTTACAGGAATAGACATTATAAGTAAACTACCTAAACTTAAACCTGGTATGATAGATGGCGAACCCGTTAGAGTAAGTTATGGATTACCATTAACGTTTAGATTCAAATAATTGTGTTATTATTTTCTTAAAACAAAACACTTATTTCATTCCTTTTTTTCAATTTAGTATTTTAGCAAAAACTACACCTAAACGAATGAAAAAAATTACTCTACTTTTTTTAGCACTTTTCATATTTCAAAGCAGTACTGCACAATTTTGGAAAAAGAAACAAAAACAAAAACCAGAAATAACTGCAGCAACGGAAAAGAAAAAAACAGGAAAAATAAAGGATTACAATAGTGTAATAACTAAAGACGCTAAGACTACTTCTGGTTTATTTAAAATACACAAAGTAACCGATACATATTATTTTGAAGTTCCTAACCAACTCTTAAATAAAGACATGCTTTTGGTGAGTAAATTCGCTAAAGTTCCTGAAGGTCTTGGAGGAGGTTATGTAAATGCTGGTACTGAAACCAATACACAAATGATTTTTTGGGATCGTTTTGAAGACAAATTACTCATTAAAGTAAAATCTGCTAATAGTATTGCCAATGATAGTCTACCAATCAACATTTCAGTTAAAGCAAACAATAATGACATCACATTATTTTCATTTGATATAAGCGCATTTTCTAAAGATTCTACCGCAACTGTAATTGATGTTACTAAATTTTTCGCAACAGATGTAAAAGCGATTAGTGGTTTGTCTCCTAGAATAAGAGAAGCTTATAAAGTTAAAAATTTAGACGAAAGCAGAAGTTTTATTACTTATATGAAAGCCTTTCCTTTAAATATAGAAATTTTACAAGATTTTACTTACAACGCTTCAAAGCCTTCTATTTTAGAAAATACGGAATCCATTAGTGTACAAATGAGTCAATCGCTCATATTATTACCTGAAAACCCTATGCGACCTAGATATTTTGATTCTCGCGTAGGTTGGTTTACATTGAATAAATACGATTATAGTAGTACCGAATTAAAATCGGACAAAAAAACGTATATCAGAAGATGGCGATTGGAACCCAAAGACCCAGAAGCTTATGCAAGAGGAGAATTAGTAGAACCTATCAAACCCATTATTTATTACTTAGATCCAGCAACACCAGACAATCTTAGACCTTATATTAAAAAAGGCGTAGAAGAATGGCAAAAAGCCTTTGAAGTTGCCGGATTTAAAAACGCTATTTTAGCCAAAGACCCACCTACAAAAGAAGAAGATCCAGATTTTAGCCCAGAAGACATTCGCTATTCTGTAATTCGTTATGTAGCCAGTACAACAAGAAACGCCATTGGCCCTAGTATTTCAGACCCTAGAACTGGTGAAATTATTGAAAGTGATATTATTTGGTATCACAATCACCTTCGTTCGTATAGAAACAGATACCTTCTAGAAACAGGTGCGGCTAATCCTTCTGCACGCACATTACATACCAGTGATGAAGAAATGGGTGAAATGATGCAAATGGTTATCGCTCATGAAGTAGGACATGCTTTAGGTTTTCCACACAATATGAGTGCAAGTTGTGCCTACAATGTAGAAGATTACAGAAAACCAAATTTTACAAAACTAAATGGAATTTCTGCGAGTATAATGGATTATGCAAGATTCAATTATATTGCACAACCTGGAGACACCAATATTCGTTTCATAAGACAAATGGGACCTTATGATGCTTATGCTGTAAACTGGGGTTATCGAATTATTCCAAATGCAACCACACCAGAAGATGAAATTCCAGTTTTAGATCAATGGATTTTAGAAAAAGCAGGTAATCCTATGTATGAATTTGGAAAACAATCAAGTAATTTTAATCCTTACTCTCAAACGGAAGATATAAGCAATAATGCCATGAAAGCGAGTGATTATGGTATAAAAAACTTAAAAATTGTAGCGCAAAATCTTCCCGAATGGACGAGTAGCCAAACCAATAATTATGAAGATTTAGAAGAATTATATGGCGAACTGTTAAGTGTTTGGAGTCGTTATATTGGTCATGTAGTTACTTATGTGGGCGGAGTGGATGAAATTGAAAAGAAACCGAATCAAGAAGGTGCCATTTATTCCGTTATTCCAAAAGAAAAGCAAAAAGAGGCTGTAAGTTGGTTATTGAAAAATGTTTTTTCGGACCAAAATTGGTTGGTTAACCCATCGTTACTTAATAAATTTACACCTGATGAATATGCACAAAAATTATTAAGCTACCAAAAAAGACATTTGAACAACTTATTAAGTTTAGAAAGAATGTCTCGTTTAATAGATGCAACTTATATCAATTCCGAGAATTATACTCTTTTAGAATTACTTACTCAAACCAGAAATCACATTTGGTCAATACAACCTAAAGAGAATTCAATTTCAGAAAGAAATCTTCAAAAAGCCTATTTGAATCATTTAATTTCAATTTATGAAAATAAAGACAACACTATGAAAACTGAATTATCTGATATTAAATCGTTAGTGTATGGTCAACTTTTAGAATTAAAATCCTATTTGAAAAGGGTTTTAAACCAAGTAACTCATAGAGAAACTAAATATCATGTTTTAGAAAGTTTAAATACTATTGAAAAAACCTTGGAAAACAAATCCAAATAATACAACTGATAATCAAAGCAATAATTAAAAAAGCAAAGTTTTTATAAAAAGAGAATTAATTTTTCTACAATTTGGCTTACTTTTTGTAAATAATGAAATAAGCACGACTGTTTAAATAGTTACTATAATGATTTACAGTAATTTAATTTTTATTTATCAATTAAATTTATCTTATTTTTACTGCAATTCTAAAATAGATTTCCTATTTTTGCAATCGTTTTTTTTAAATTATTAAAATTATTAAAAAAATCTTATGAAGAAAATTTTACTATTATTATTAGTTGTTACCTTAAATGGATTTAGTCAAGTTATTGATTTTTCAGAATATGACGATTTTCTGAAAAAACATGTATCGAGCAAAGGAGTTGTAGATTATGACAAGGTTTTAAAAAACATGAATGAAATTAGAAATATAGCTCAAAATTTTTCTAAAATTTCCCCTAATAAAAGTTGGTCAGAAGCTGAAGTTAAAACGTATTGGATCAATGTTTACAATGCTAATATTATTAAATTATTAGTAGAGAACTATCCAATTAAAAGCATCAACTATATTAGAGACCCATTTAAAATGCAGTTTATTGACTTTGATGGTGAAAAAATTTCATTAGATCATATCGAGCATGAAATTTTACGCCCCATGAACGATCCTAGAATTCATTTTGCATTATATTCAACTGCTATTTCATCTCCACATTTAAGAAATACAGCCTATGCTTCTAACAGTATTGATTATGATCTTGATGTAGCAACTAGTAATTATATTAACGACGCTTCACAAAACACAATTGGAACTGCTACTTGCCAATTATCAAAAATTTTTGAATGGTATTTTACAGATTTTATTGGACCAATGAACATGGTAGGTTTTATCAATAAATATTCTGCAGTAAAAATAAACGATAATACTAAATTAGAGTTTAAAGATTACGATTGGAATTTATACAAATAAATCAAAAATATTAAGTATCTTAATGCCTGTTTGAAACAATCTTCAAACAGGCATTTTTGATTCAAAAATTCATGAAAAAAATAATACAAGACCAAAGACTTTTCTTCCATACCAATCAAACAAAATCCATATCGTTTAGAATAAAGGCTTTAAAAAAATTAAAAAGTATCCTACAGGAAAACGAAACTCTTTTATACGAAGCCATTTATATCGATTTTAAAAAATCAGCTTTTGACACCTACACTAATGAATTAGGGCTATTGTATAAAGACATAGACGAAGCGATACATCATCTTAAGAAATGGTCAAAAATTAAAAGTGTAAGTACTAATTGGGTGAATTTCCCAGCTAAAAGTTATATAGTCCCAGAACCATTTGGAAACACCTTAATTATAGGAGCTTGGAATTATCCATACCAACTTTCATTAGCTCCTGCAATTGCAGCCATTGCAGCTGGTAATACCATTATACTTAAACCTAGCGAAGTACCTAAAAATACAAGTCGTGCATTGGCTACCCTTATAAATAAAAATTTCAGCCCTAATTTTTTTAATGTAATTGAAGGTGGTGTAGATGAAACAACTTATTTATTGAATCAAAAATGGGATAAAATATTTTTTACTGGAAGTGTTCCTATTGGAAAAATTGTATATGAAGCTGCAGCAAAACACCTTACACCAGTAACTTTAGAACTAGGAGGCAAAAGTCCGGCCATTGTTGCTTCAGATTGCGATTTAAAAACAACCGTTAAACGATTAATTTGGGCCAAGTTCTTAAACGCTGGTCAAACATGCATTGCTCCAGATTATGTCTATGTTCACAAAACAATAGAAACTGATTTTTTAAAGGCTTGTCAAAAAGAAATTGAAGCTTCTCATTTCAGTTTTGAAAATCAAAATTATGTTCAAATTATTAATGAAAAGAATCACAAACGACTCACAAATTTGATTGATCCCAACAAACTTTTCTTTGGAGGAAACCATAACATTGAGAATCGATACATACAACCTACCCTCTTAAACAATATAACTGAGGACGATACCATTATGAAAGATGAAATATTTGGGCCCATTTTACCTGTTTTATCCTATACCGATTTATCAGATATAATCCATAAGATCAAACAAAGACCAAAACCCTTATCTTGCTACGTTTTTACAAATGACAATTCTACCAAAAAGAGAATCTTGAACGAACTTTCGTTTGGTAGTGGAAGTATTAATGAAGCAATTATGCAAATCAGTAACAGTAAATTACCTTTTGGAGGCGTTGGCGAAAGTGGAATAGGCTCATATCATGGAGAACATGGTTTTAGAACATTTTCACACTATAAAAGTATTTTAGAAAAACCCAATTGGTTTGAATTGAATTTAAAATATTTCCCACATTCGTTGAAGAAACTAAAAATAATAAAATTCTTATTGAAATTATAAACTTAAACAAACATACTATGTTAACCATAATTGCAGCTGCTGCAGAAAATAATGCTTTAGGCAAAGACAACGATTTAGTTTGGCATTTACCCGACGATTTTAAAAGATTTAAATCATTAACAACGGGGCATTACATCATAATGGGTAGAAAGACTTTTGAAAGTTTCCCTAAGCCTTTACCGAATAGAACTCATATTATCATCACTAGACAAAAAAACTACACTGTCCCAGAAAACTGTATCGTAGTAAGTAGTTTGAAAGAAGCTATTGCTAAATGTCCAAAAGATGAAGAAAATTTCATTATTGGTGGTGGAGAAATTTACAAACAATCTATTACTATCGCTGATAAAATTGAACTTACTCGCGTACATACTAGCATTGAAGCCGATACTTTTTTCCCAGAATTTGACTCTAAAGATTGGCAGTTAATTGCAGAAGAATTTCATTCGAAAGATGAAAAACACCTTTATGATTTTACCTACCTTACTTACTGTAGAAATGAAAATTAAATTCGTATTTTTGCGAACCATATAATTAAAATCATGTCAAAAAATATAACGCCATACAAAGATTCAGATTTAGGCAAAAAAGAGCAAGTTGCACAAATGTTTGATGCGATTGCCACGAATTATGACGGTTTAAATAGGGTTATCTCTTTTGGAATAGATGTTTCTTGGCGCAAAAAAGTATTACAATTAGTAGCTAACACCAAACCGGAGACCATTTTAGACATTGCTACAGGAACGGGTGATTTGGCCATCTTAATGACCAAAACAGATGCTAAAGAAATAATTGGTTTAGACATTTCAGCGGGAATGCTTGAAATTGGCAAACAAAAAATTAACGAAAAAAAACTAGATCATAAAATCACTATGGTTTTAGGTGATAGCGAAAATATTCCTTATCCAGACAGTTATTTTGATGCCATAACTGTAGCATTTGGTGTACGTAATTTCGAAAATTTAGAAAAAGGACTTGCAGAAATACTTCGCGTTTTAAAACCAAATGGGATTTTTGTTATTTTAGAAACCTCTGTCCCAACCCGATTCCCATACAAACAAGGATACGCTTTTTACACTCGATTTATCTTACCACTCATTGGAAAATTATTTTCTAAAGACAAAGTAGCATATAAATATTTATCGGATTCTGCTAATATTTTCCCTTTTGGAGAAGCTTTGAACAATATTTTAAGGAAAATTGGGTTTATAGATGTAAAGCATTTGCCTCAAACCTTTGGAGTTGCCACAATTTATCATGCATCTAAGAAATAGTATGAAAAAAAGTTTAATTTTATTGTTACTAACTACCACTATTAGCTTTGCTCAAGGTGGTTTATTTGGAAAAGATCCAATTATTAATCTCGAAAATTTCGACAAACAGAAAGTACATTGGGGTTATTTTTTAGGTTTTAATAGTTTGGATTTTAAATTTGATTATTTACAACCCGCTGAAGACGTTTCAACACAAACTACAATTGGTTTTAATGTTGGTTTAGTTGGAAACTTACGAATAATTGACCATGTAGATTTACGATTTGAACCAGGACTTTACATTACACAAAGAAATTTAACTTTTCCAGGTATAGACAATCCTGTTGATGCTTTAAGAGAAGTAAAATCAACTTATATTTATTTCCCTTTATTACTTAAATTCTCCGCAAAACGTGCTGGAAATATTAGACCTTATTTAGTGGGAGGACTTTCGACAGCTTTAAATTTAGGAAGTAATTCACAAGCACCTGATGACAACTTCAATGATCGTTTTAGAATGAAAAAATGGTCTAATTTTTATGAAGTAGGGTTTGGTATAGACTTATATTTGGAATATTTCAAGTTTTCTCCATCCATTCGTGGTGTATTTAGCATGAACGATGAATTAATACGAGACAACACACCTGATAGTCCCTGGACTGGAAATGTTCAATCCATGAAAACAAGAGGTATCTTTATTAATTTCACATTCCACTAATTTACCTTTTAAATTCACTTAAAATAATAGCTGTAGCGGTTGCCACATTTAAACTTTCAGTTTGTTGTAAGTTACCAAACCTAGGAATGGCAATTTTTTGAGTAACCAAGGCTTCAATGGAAGGAGAAATTCCATTAGCTTCATTACCCATTACAATAACGCCTTCTTTTAAAAGAGAGGCTTCATATATGTTTTTACCATCCATAAAAGTACCATAAATTGGCACACGAATTCCGCTTAATTTTTTTTCTAAATTCGTATACAAAACATTTACTCTACTTAGAGATCCCATAGTCGCTTGCACCACTTTAGGGTTATAAATATCTACTGTTTCTTCTGAACACCAAAGCGTTTCGATTCCAAACCAATCACAAAGTCGAATAATTGTCCCTAGATTCCCTGGATCTCTTACATCATCTAAAGCTAAAATTAACCCGTTAGGAGTTGTTCTTTTTTCTTTCGGAATTTTAAAAATGGCCAAACACGAATTAGGAGTAGTTAGTGCACTTATTTTCTTCAATTCACCAACCGTTATGGTATGAATTTTGTTTGTATCAACCGACAAAAACAAATCAGTTGTAGTGAATAAACTGTGTAATTCATAGTTAGCATCTAGGAACTCTTGAATTACTTTTTTACCTTCGGCAAAAAATAATTGGTACTGCTTTCTATATTTTTTTTGTTGCAGACTCGTTATAAGCTTAATTTGGTTTTTACTAAGCATAAAAATTGTATTTTTGACTAACTATATTAATCGAATTGAAAAAAATTTTTCCAAAAATAGCATTTATATTTATAACTGGCACCTTATTTTACTCTTGTTCGATGGTAAAAAAAGTTCCAGACGGCAAACAACTCTTAACGAAGAACACTGTCATAACCAATGATACTGTTGTTAAAAACGAAAGAGTCGAAAGTCTAATCAGTCAAAAACCAAATGGGAAACTTCTTGGATTTCCATTGCGTTTAGGCCTCTACAATATTGCCAAAGACAATCCTGACTCTCTTTATTACGCTTGGTTGGAAAGAAAACCCAATAGAAGAGAAAATCTAGCCAAAATTCTATCCAATAAGCAAGTAGATCGATTAAGCCAATCATTTTTGGTATCTGGATTAAGTCGCTTCTTAAAAAAAACTGGCGAAGCGCCTGTTATTATTGATTCTATTAAAATTGGTACAACCAAAAATAGACTACAAGGTTTTTATAGCAATCAAGGTTTTTTTGATGCCAAAGTAACTGCAAAAGTCGATTCTGTAGGTGTAAAAAGAGCCGAAATTACCTATCATGTAGAAACAGGAAAAGGATATATTATCGATAGCATTTCCAAACGCATTGAAACTCCAGCTTTAGACAGCCTATTTGTAAAAACACAACCACGCTCTTTAATCAAAAAAGGGGAACAATTTAACGATGAAAAGTTTGATGCAGAAAGAACGCGATTGACAACCTATTTTAGAAATCATGGGGTTTACGATTTTCAAGTCAACCATGTGAGATATGATGTAATTACGAGTGAAAAAGATACTAACATAGACATTGTATACGATATTGAAGACCGAAAAATTAAAAGAGGTGATACGCTCGTTAAGACTCCTTTTAAGATTTATAAAATCAGTCAAGTAAATATTTTCACCAACAGTCCTATAAAAAAAGGAAAATATAAAATAAGTGACAGTGTTGTTTATAATAATTATAATATTTATTCCATTGGAAAGTTAAATTATAAACCTAAAGCTATTACTGATGCCATTTTTATTGAAAAAGGAAATTATTTTAGCGACAACGACAAAACCCTAACATCCAGATCATTAAGTAACTTAAAAGTATTTAATTTTCCTAATATTGAATATATAGAAGATCTTTCCACAGAGGATGAAAATGATTTGGTAGCCAATATTTATCTTATTCCATTAAAAAAGAAAAATCTAAATGCTTCTATTGATTTCAATCATTCCAATATTCAAGATTTTGGTATTACTGGAAATCTTTCCTTAACTTTTAGAAATTTTTTTAGAAGAGCCGAAACCTTAGAAATTTCAACACGAGGTAATATTGGTTCCTCTCGAGATTTACCTAATCCAAACGGTACTTTCTTCAATCTTTCTGAATACGGAGCCGATGTAAAACTTACGTTTCCAAGAATATTTTTCCCTTTTAAAACCACTAGCATCATTAAAAAGGAAATGCTTCCTACTACACAGATGAGCTTTGGTTTAACCAATCAAAAAAATATTGGATTAGATAAAGAAAATTTCACTAGCATCATCAATTACAATTGGTTACCTAAAGACGACACCACTATTCGTTATGATTTATTAAACATTCAATTTGTTCGTAATTTAAATATCGACAACTATTTCAATGTGTATAACTCTTCTTACAACCGATTGAACGATTTAGCTCAAGTGTATGATACAACAGGAACGTATTTAGACCCAAGCACTGGAAACTTAACCAATACAAGTGCAGTAGGTTTTATTGATGCTGTTTTAAATGGTTCCATTCCAATTAACAACCAATCTTCTGACTTTAATTCAATACGAAGTATTGGAGAAAGAAGAAAACGTTTAATTGAAAACAATTTGATTGTTTCCTCTGCTTTTACCTACAATAAAAATACCCGAAAAGGCTTTCTAGATAATACATTTTATGCTATTAAAGCTAAAATTGAATCGGCAGGAAATTTAGTCAGCTTATTTGCCAAACAAGTGCCACAACCTGAAAGTGATAATGGCAATGAAACTCTTTTTGGTATTGAATATGCGCAATATGTAAAAGGAGAAGTCGATTTAATCAAACACTGGGATTTAGGCAAAAAAAATATTCTAGCTTTTAGAACATTTGGCGGAATTGCAATTCCTTATGGCAATGCCAATTCTATTCCGTTTTCACGTAGTTATTTTGCTGGAGGTTCCAATGACAATAGAGGTTGGCAAGCCTATGGATTAGGTCCTGGAAGTAGTGGCGGTATTAATGATTTCAATGAGGCCAATTTAAAACTAGCAGCCAGTGTTGAATACCGTTTCAATATAGTGGGTAAGATAAACGGTGGTCTTTTTGTAGATGCAGGAAATATTTGGAATGTATTTGACAATGTGGAAGACAAATCGTATACCTTCAATGGCATTGAATCCTTAAAAGACATAGCTGTAGGAACTGGAATTGGGTTGCGATATGATTTTGATTTCTTTGTCTTTAGAATCGATTTTGGTTACAAAGCATACAATCCTGCAAAAGAACAAAGTGAAAGATGGTTTAAAGATATAAACTTTAGTAAAACTGTCTTAAATTTTGGAATTAATTACCCATTCTAATTTTTTAAATTATTATTTTTGTAAATTATATTAAACAAACTAACTATGAATCATTCAATAAAACCTGGTGTAGCAACTGGAAATCAAGTTAAAGAAATATTCAAATATGCTAAAGAAAAAGGATTTGCATTACCAGCAGTTAATGTTACAGGTTCAAGCACAATAAACGGTGTTCTAGAAACTGCCGCTAAACTAAAAGCACCCGTTATCATTCAGTTTTCAAATGGTGGTGCTCAATTTAATGCTGGAAAAGGGCTTTCAAATGAAAATCAAAAAGCAGCTATTTTAGGAGCTGTTGCAGGAGCAAAACACATACATGAATTAGCAGAAGCTTATGGAGCAACTGTCATTTTACATACTGATCACTGTGCGAAGAACTTATTACCTTGGATTGATGGTTTATTAGATGCTTCAGAGCAATTTTACAAAGAAAAAGGAAAGCCTTTGTTTAGTTCTCACATGATTGATTTATCAGAAGAACCAATAGAAGAAAATATTGAAATTTCTAAAAAATATTTAGAGCGCATGAGCAAAATGGACATGACGTTAGAAATTGAATTAGGAATTACAGGTGGTGAAGAAGATGGTGTAGACAATTCTGATGTTGACAGTTCCAAATTATATACACAACCTGAAGAAGTAGCTTACGCATACGAAGAATTAATGAAAGTGAGTCCGAGATTTACCATTGCAGCTGCTTTTGGAAATGTACACGGGGTTTACAAACCAGGAAATGTAAAATTAACTCCAAAAATATTAAAGAACTCTCAAGAATATGTTCAAAACAAATACAGCACAACGGCAAACCCAGTTGATTTTGTTTTCCATGGTGGAAGTGGTTCTACACTAGAAGAAATTAGAGAAGCGATTTCTTACGGAGTAATTAAAATGAATATTGATACCGATTTACAATTTGCTTTCACAGAAGGAATTCGTGACTATATGACGAAAAATATCGAGTATTTAAAAACTCAAATTGGTAGTCCAGAAGGTCCAGAAAGTCCAAACAAAAAACACTATGATCCAAGAAAATGGATTAGAGAAGGTGAAGTAACATTTAACAAAAGACTTGAGCAAGCATTTGCCGATTTAAATAACGTTAACACTTTATAATTAATTTAGAATTTAAAATTTAGAATTAAGAAATTACGATTTCTAGTTCTAAATTTTGATTTTACAACTTCTAACTTCAAGAATTATGGCTTGGTTTAAAAGAAAAGAAAAAGGAATTCAAACAGCAACAGAAGATAAAAAAGATGTTCCTAAAGGTTTGTGGTACAAATCGCCAACAGGTAAAATTGTAGACACTGAGGAACTAGCAAAAAATTTATGGGTAAGTCCAGAAGATGATTTTCATGTACGAATAGGGAGTGCCGAATACTTTGAAATTTTGTTTGACAACAATGAATTTAAAGAATTAGATGCTAAAATGACTTCTAAAGACCCTTTGAAGTTTGAAGACACTAAGAAATATGGCGATCGTTTAAAAGATGCTATGGAAAAAACCAAATTAAAAGATGCGGTTCGTACTGCAGTTGGAAAATCGAAAGGAAAAGACTTAGTAGTTTCATGTATGGATTTTGCTTTTATTGGCGGTTCCATGGGAGCGGTTGTAGGAGAAAAAATTGCTAGAGGAATTGATTATGCTATCCAAAACAAAATACCTTTTGTAATGATTTCTAAATCGGGTGGTGCCCGAATGATGGAAGCGGCTTATTCCTTAATGCAGTTAGCCAAAACTTCTGCTAAATTAGCGCAATTAGCTGACGCAAAAGTACCATATATTTCACTTTGTACAGATCCAACTACAGGAGGAACTACAGCTTCTTATGCAATGTTAGGAGACATCAACATTGGAGAACCAGGTGCTTTAATTGGTTTTGCAGGTCCGCGTGTGGTAAAAGACACAACAGGTAAAGATTTACCAGAAGGCTTCCAAACTTCAGAGTTCTTGTTAGAACACGGATTCTTGGATTTTATTTCGCACCGAAAAGAATTAAAAAACAAAATCAACTTATATATTGATTTGATTTTAAATCAAGAAATACGATAAAAAGAAGCCAGCAAAATTGCTGGCTTTTTCTTTTTCAATCCTTTAGCAAAAAAGCGATAGAAAACCTTTCAAAAAACAGCTAAAAGTTTTTGATTATATCTAAAAATAATTATATTTGCACTCCAATTTAGCGGGTATGGTGAAATTGGTAGACACGCCAGACTTAGGATCTGGTGCCGCAAGGTGTGAAGGTTCGAGTCCTTTTACCCGCACAACAAAAAGCTGAACAATGGTTCGGCTTTTTTTATGGTATTTATTTACAGATTTGAAATATAACAACTATAGTTGTTCATTATATATTTTTTGTTCACGGAAAACATTTTCGCGTTATTAGGGATAGAATAATAATTATTTAAAAAAAACTTTTCATAATATATTAAATTAATTATTTGCAATCGGTCCATTTTTCTAAAAACAGATAGTTTCTTGCAGGTATCTTTTTAAAAACTTCATATTTATTTGTTTCATCATTAAATCTCAAAACACACAATATATTATCACACTTTTTTTTATACAAAATATCTCCAACCTCCAATAAATCATGATCTGTTAAATTATATGCAACTAAATGCTGAAGCTCACCTTTACTAAAAATCCTAATATAACCATTTATATTCTCATCTATTGATTCTACTTTAAAACAAAGCTTATTTTTATAAGTTTCAACAACATTTTTAAAAACTAGAACACGATTGATTAGGTAAAATAATACAAAAAATATAATTAAACCAATTTTAAAATATTTATCAGATTTTTTCTCCATAAAAATTTAAACATTATACATCAAAAAATTTCAATTTCATTACCGATAGCTCGGATTCACTTCGCCAATTCGGCTGAAGCTTTGGGTGCAATCCGTTCCAGTAATATTAATCAAAAGCAACCTAACCTTTCTTCAAAAATAAATAAAATTAATAGCTTTTTGGATGTAAAAAATACCTTTTAGCTTGTAATGACAACCTTTTTGCTTATTAAAAGATGCTTTTTGAATATAATTTGAACCTATTCGTTTATAATTACAAGCTTTTTGATTACAAATAGAAGCTTTGAGGTTGTAAATAATACCTTTTAGCTTATTATTAGAAGCTTTGAAGTTTTAATTAGAATCTTTTAGTCTATAATTATGCGCTTTTAGATTATAAATAGCAGCTTTTAGATTATTGAGAGATGCTTTTAGGCTTAAAATATAAAACCACTCTTTAAGGAGTGGTTTTATATTTAGCTATTTTGAGAGCTATTCATTGCATTTCAATTCATATGCTTGTAATTCCTCTAGTTCTTTAGCAACTATCAGAGACCATTCTTTTTGTTTTTCTTTATTAGAATAAACATTAAGATCATAAAGCATATTATATTCATTTTTCTCTTGTGCTAGAATTGAAAATACTTTCGAATAGGGACCACTGTGATTCACTTTTAGTTTATTCAAACTATCAAAAGCCTTTCTTATTTTTCTAGCATAAATTTCAGCAATATCAAAATGCAATTGTTCATGAGCTAATGTAGAACTATCATTAACAATTCTCCATGATTTGCTTTTAATAAAAAAAGACTTAACCTCTAATCTTGGCAAACCATCTATAAATTCATTTTTTGTTATTTCTAAACTTGTAAAAACTGCAGCATCAGCTAAAGGATTATTAATAGTATCTGGTGTACCTAAAAAATCATCCCAATTCAGCTTTCTTTCTGAGCACCATTGAACTAAATTCTTTTTATCAATACTTTTATTACTTAGTAAAAAAAATATTACACCAATAAAAATAATAAAAATTTTATTCATATTTCTTAATTTTTTTTGGAACATTTCTAAAATTTATAATAGAATTATTTCCTCTCCCCTTATTATTTAAAACATCTCCTTCGGCAACTTTTATTCTTCTCCAATCTATTCCATTTCTAATCAGGTAAGCCTCAATGGCTCTAGCTCTTGCAAGCATTAAAGCCGAAACTGTTGTTGATATATTATTTAAATAAGCTTGCGAATCACGATTCATAATCACATTTGGTTTATCAAATACACCATTACCTCTAATAAATAATGTTATTTGAGGATATTCCTTAAGTGTTTTTAAAATGTAATCAAAAACTTCATTATTCTTTTTGCTATCTCTTATTACATCAGAACTACTTTTAAAACTAATATTTACATTTAATATAAAATCAAAATCTTCAAACATCATTGGCAGTTTAAAATTAACTGTTGGTGGTTGTAAAGCTTTAAAAGGTTGTAAAGTTAAGTAATTCTGTAATTCTCCCATAAAAGGTTCTCTAACTACTTTATAGCTCCTACTACTTCCTTTGTCTGATCCATACCATCCAAAATCTGGTTTTTCCCATGATTCCGCTATTGATTCCTCCCTGCCACCACAATTACAATTCTTTCCTGAGAAAATTCTTTTAACTCCATTTTTTGCTCTTCTGAATAAATTTCCTATAACATTTAATATTCCTAATCCATATTCATCTCTATATAAAACAGGATTATTATCACTAGCCACATAAGGTGATTGATAATTCACAAAGTCCGCCATTGGGTCTTGTACCATAAATCGTGCCAATGCAGGGTCATACATTCTTGCTCCCAAATCGTACATGTTTAATCCTAACTCATTTTGCAACTCTTTACCGTTGTATTTATACTTATAATTTGGTTGTGCATTATCTGCATTATATCCTTGGTGTTTTAATCCATACGGATAATAATGATTTTCTTCTAAAACGGGGCTTACAAAATAATCATTACAAATTAATGCTCCACTCTTTGGACTTGTAAAACAAACTGTTGTGTGTTCCATTCCAAGAAAACCATTTCCATCAACATCTGAGTAACTCAATCTTATGTTTCCTAAATGGTCTGTATAGTTAAAAACATATTTGAAAGTGGGACTTACTCTACAAGTAGAACATGCCTCAGGAATGTGATACTTTACATATCCTTCTGCATGTGGAAAAAACTGCAATAATCCGTCTAAATACTGAAAACCTCCTAATAAGTATTCTGTAGTAGCTACTACACTATTTTCAGATACTTTTTTACTTATCTTCTGACCAGTTGCACTATAAAGATAGGAAATTTCATTCCCATCTTCAAATAAAATATGAGTAGGCAAATTATAATGGTTATAAGTAATGGATTGAATATGCTTATTTTTATCTCTTGTAAGATTACCATAATCATCATACTCATAATCATCTCCACTCGTATTTCCGTCCACAAAACCTTCTGGTGAATTTGTGTTATCATCTACACGCATCAATTGATTTTTATTATTGATATCATAATGATAAATCAAATCATCCATAGGAATGGTATAATTAGTATCATCTATAACCCCATATCTACTTAAATCTTTAATATTACCATTTTTGTCATAATTTATGGTTTCTCGGTAGGCATTTAAAGGGGTCGTTTCTCCTACTCTTTCGTATTTAGCATCTAATAGCCTATTTAAATGATCATAAGCATAATTGTATCTTCTTAATTTATTATCACTTGATGTCTTCCAATATGTCTCTGCTATATTACCATTAAATAAAGGAGTTGCTTCTTCTGCATCATTATATCTAATCTTAAAAGCAAATAAATCACTTCCTAAATTATTTACATCGTTAATATTTTTTAACCAACCTCTAATATTATAAGTATAGTCAACAATTTGTAAAGCCGTATTTCCTGTTGTATCTGTACCCCCAACATTTTTACTCACCAGTTGCCCTAATTCATCATAGGTGTTTTTTACAATTAACTGTTCTACCCCACCATTTACTTGTTGGGTATGAAGACTTAAACGGTCTTGTTCCGTATAAGTATAATTATCCCTAACTGTAAAAATATTTGCACTATTACTATCATGTTTATTAATAGTAATTGTGTATAGTGTTTTACCTGCCCAATCGAGCTTATTATCAATTTGGGTGTAACCTCCCAGAGAATTAGAAACATAGCTTCTTACTGGACGATATTGTACATCATATAAACTATAGCCTATTTCTGCTGCATTGGGATTTGTAGCATCCATTACTTTAACCCAAGAACCTGTCAACAATCCTTTTACGTCTGTTGCTAAAGCTTGTCCCTCAACGTCAGTTGGAAGTGAAGGAGCTCCTGGATACGTATACGAATCGTAAAAGTTTTTTGTTAAAATAAGATCATCAATGGCTAAAGTAAATGGATTACTCCCTGAATTAATATTATCTTGATAAGTTGCTCTATCTGTGGAAGAAACAGCCATTTGTTTCCAACCAGTTTGTGTAACTCTACCAAAAACATCATATTCTGTAATCATCCAACCTAAAGTAGTTCCTCCATAAGGTGTAAAAGCTGGTCCATTAGCTACTGGACGATCTAATCTATCATAAATAATGTATTCCCAATCCTTACCAGGCAATTTTTTCTCTATAATACGATTACGTGTATCATATTTATATTGATAACCTAAATTTTCAATTTCTGAAAAATTAAGTGTGTAAGAATATGTTGTTACTCCACCAAAAACATTAGAATCCAAGGGTTTACTTAAATTTTGAGATATTCCTGGAAGAGATGTAAAATATATCTGCGGATTATTTACATCATAATCCTCAAAAAAAAGTTTATTATTTTCAATTTTTACAATAAATTGATGATTACTGGTATAATAAAAATCAACATATCCTAAAATCATATCAGGTATAGGTGCAACAGCATTAATCTGAAATTGTTTTGTTAAATCAAAAGTAGATTGTACTCCTAAACCAGCAGATAAGTTTAAACTTATAGTACTATTCTGGATTTGAATAGACATTCCTCCTCCACCAGCTGTTACAGGATTACCTGAAGAATCTATTAAAAATTCTGAAATGTTAAAATATTGAGAGTAAGTATAAGGTGTTTGATTTGTCTGAACACTAACTATATTATCTGAAGCCTGAGGCGGAACTACATAAGTTAAATTACCAATAGCATCATATATATAGTAGGTATCAAACTTTTGTCCGTTATTAAAACTTCTTTTAAGAACAGTTCTATCTAAATTATCAACATACTCCTCAGTAGTATTATTTACACCATCTAATGCTTGCCAATTTTCATTTTTTACAGTATTTTTATATATTGTATTTGGATTATAATATCCTAAACACTCTAAAGTATAATTGATACCATTCTTTGTAACTTTAAAACGAAATACTTCGTCGCTCTCTGAATTTAAATCGTAACCGTATTTTACCTCATGACCACTATCTATAGCCCAAGATGCTCCAGGAGCGGACTGTCTCATCACTCGATTTAATGGAGAACCATCATATATTTTTTCACTAAATGGAAAATTAGTCGTTTCAAAATTGGGATTCGTACTACTTGAATAGTAATTCGACTGACTACTTAATGCACTGGAATCAAAATCTAAAGTCGAACTCGATCGTACGTAAGGTAAAAAATCTTTTGCTTGTCTTCCAAAACCATCATACTCCATTGGAATGATAATATCATTTCCTTCTCCTGATTGTTTATAAGCAACTTGCTGAACTGGTCTACCCAAACCATCAAAATACTGAACTTGAAGTACAGCATCTGTTGGATTAGTAGGATCTAGCGTATTCTGAGTGGTTTCTTTTTTGTATTTGATTGTTTTTATATAATTTTTATCTTGACTTTGGGAAAAAGAAAGCAACGAAAAAAGCAAACTAATTACAACAAAAAATACATTACTAGTAATTCTCAACTGACTATTTAAAAATGAAAAAGGTAAAATACTTTTCATTTGACTATTCTTTCTATAATTTTTATTCATCTTACCTTAATCTTTATAATGATACTCATTTTCACTTAAAACATTACCATTTTTATCTTTTACAAACTGCAACCTGTTATTTGTGTCGTAATGATATGTAAACTTATTGCCTTTTGCGTCTACCATTGTACAAACTCCTACCAAAGGTTTATGTGTATAAGTTGTTACCATTGCATCTGGTAATGCATTTCTTAAATTTTCCAATGCAATAAGTAACTGAGCTTCTGTACCTGTATTTGAAGCTTCTTGTATTGCTTGAATCAAAGAAGAAGAAATACTAGAATATGCCACATTTTCAATTTTTGCTACGGGTAGCGTTTTGTTGTAACCCCAAATAATACTAACATTTATATTATGTTCCTGATGGTATTGAAGCACATTATTTTTATCATCATAAAGATCATAGAAAAAATTTATTTTTGTTGATGGATCAGGATTACCTTCTGGCAACTCTTCAGTTTTGATAGGCAAGACAACATTATTATCGGTAGAATATATATATTGTAAAAATTTTTTAACAGAACCATTTTCACTAACAGATAACCAAATTGGTAAATCAAGAATATTTTTACTTAAAACAACTGAATTAGTACTCATTGAAGAATTTTCCTGATAGATAATTTCTCCAGATTGATTTTTTAATGTTTTCCCAATTGGAATGTTATTAGAATTATACTGATATTCTGTAGTTGTTAATTTCGTCCCAGAAGAAAAAACATCAGAGTCAATCACTTTTAATAATCTTGGAGTATTTGCAAAAATTGGATAAGAAGTTAATAAAAATCTAGGATGAATAAATTCTTGAGATCCGTTTGAATTAAATTGAAAAAAATAAGTAGTATCGTATGCCGAAAAACTAACACCATATCTATTTATATTTGAAGTTAATAATGAATATATATATTTTTTTTCTTTAATCACTTCATTGGAATTATTAAATATTTTTTCGTTTAGTAATGTACCATTGCTTAAATAATTTCTATCTTTATAAAATGTGGGTTTAAAGTTCAATTTTTGAAAAGGAAATAAAATATTATAAGCAGTATTTGTGAATTCTTTCAAAATTTTACCATTATAAGAACCTCCTATTTTTGTAATTTCTACTTTATCATAACCTATATAGTCATCAATTTCGTCAATAAAATTTTTACCCAAATTTCCATTACTTAAATTTGCTTCAATTAAATTAGTATTATATTTAGTTAAATTAGGAATAGGTGTATTAATCCCTGAACTTATAATAGATTTAACACCCGTAATTTCTCTAACTAATCTCTTTTTAAAAATCACTTTCCCATTATAATAATTATATTGTTTTTTACTAGACAAACTATTTAATGCAGAAAAATCACTAATTGACTTAATTCTTAATCCACCACCTTTAGTAATAATTGGCACATAATTATTCATATTAGGATGAAGAATTAGATCATCAAATTCATTAAGTTCATATTCAAATTCGGAATAACCACCAGTGGGATAAATTATTTTTTGTAAACTAGCTATTTTGCAAAACGTCAAATAACTTTTAAAATCATTTTGTGAATTATCATTATAATTACTGTAGCCAAGATCATTTAAATTTGGAAAAAAACTAATATTTGGTTTTCCATTAAAATATCCCCAATAATCAATAGAATATGAATTTTTCGATGGTAAGTCACCTTCATTATAAATAAAACTATACGAGTTTTCATTATTAGTTGACACAGATTCCAACTTCAACCTATTATTCAAGTATCCAGTTCCATTACTAAAGTAACTATAATTAAAATCAATTGATTTTATTACATTATTATTATTAGCTATTTGAATATTATCTATTTTTTTCATTCCTTCATAATCAATTCTATCACTATAATTAAAACTAACCACCTCATTAGGAGTGGAAATTGTAGTTAAAAAAGAAAATAATTGCGACTGTTTTTCACTTGTAACTGTATATGAAGATTGTTGACTACTATTAAAAGTAGGCAGATTTACACCTTCAATATTCTCTGGATTAGAATTATAGTAATTACTTTGTAAGGTTTGCGAAGTGGTATTAATGTTTTTATAATAAATATAACTATGCTTCTCTAAATCTTTTACTGTTCCATTGAAATATGAAAAAATTATTTCATTATTTTTATTTGTAATAATTTTTGTTAATTTAAAGATTTTAGAAGTAACTTGATTTGATAAGGAACCATTTTGAAGATAACCATTATTTGTGAAAATTGAATTTATTGAATTAATAAGATTAAAAAAATATTGACTCCCACTAAAATCAATAATTTTAATACCTCCATCATTTAATAATTCCACTTTATACTCAGAATGTCCATTTATAACTTTTAAGGGTAAGGAAACATTATTAATTGGTGATGGTGTATTTACTCCAATATCGTCTCTAATAATAATTAAGTTATCTCCATTAATATTAACTGTAAATGTATCTGGCTCTGTATCAACATTTGTATAACACATATCGTAGAATTCAGATCCGCAAGGGTACTTCCCATCTTTATTAATTAAAAAATATCCACTTGAAACAAAATATTGTGGTTGTATATTATAAGCTACTGAACCAGCATTTGAACATGGTGTTGCTACATCAGCACCACCAAACGTAAAGTAGCTTGGACTCCAATAATCTGGATTTAAACCTCCAGCTGTTGGAAAAATGGTATTACCTGTATTACCAGGCAAAGTTTGAAACTTAGTAAAAGGATCTAAATCATCTTCATCTTTTATATTTTGAATTAAAGTTGGCAAACTCATATTCCAACCTAATCCCACCAATCCAGCTTCTTCAGAGACTTTTATGCCTCCTGTATAGTAATTTAAATTTAAACCAATATTAATTCCATCTAAACTTATCTGGTATAATGGAATATTAATATCCGCCAAACCTCTATATTCATTTATATTTACATCTCCATATTTACTAAATTCGTAAACACTTGGATTGGTTGGAAAACTCACATTTGATTTAGAAGTTTCTAATTTATTAGATATTCCTTGAGAATTAGAATAATAACAATTACAGAAGATTAATATTAATATCAATCTAAATCTTAATTTTTTTTTCATTATAATTGGGTATCTTATTTTTTAATCACTTTTACGCTTCCTTTTTCGGTGTTGGTTTTTATTTCCACTAAGTAAATCCCTTGTGGTAGATGACTTACTTCAATAGGAATGGTGCGGTCGCCTTTTAAGGCTTGGGTTTGTAGGCTTCTGCCGTTTAAATCATATACAGTAGCCGTTCCTGTTTCGTATTCAAAGTTTACGATGATATTGGTAAAACTAATTGCAGGATTTGGCATTGCCTCAACCTTAATTTTTAGTTCTTCTTCTTTTTCTTTATCGCGCAGTTTTACTACCCAAAAATCACTACCTCCTTTAGCTGATTTCTTATCTCTTGAAGCGCTTCCTTTGGAAGTTCCTGCTAAAAGATAACCACCGTCTCTAGTTTCTAAGAGTTTCTTCAACACTTCATCACCTTTACTACCAACCGTTTGACTCCAAATTTCTTCTCCTTTCGCATTAATCTTTAAAGCGATATAATCGTTAATCCCTTCTTTGTCTGAACTAAGACTCTTACCTAATATCTTTTGTGCATTGGCTCTTGACTCACTTTGCGCATAACCACCAATTAAATAACTGCCATCTTTGTTTTCTACAATAGAAGTTAGCACATCAATTTTTCCATAGTTATAGGTTTCTTGCCAATCGATTTCACCTTTCTCATCCAATTTTAACACCCAAAAATCCGATCCATTTTGACTGGATTTTGATTTGGAATTCGTAGCTCCTGAATTGGAATTTCCACCCACAATAAAACCACCATCTTTGGTTTGCAATAAGGTAAATAAGTTATCGTCTTTATCACCACCTAAGGTACGTTGCCATTCGATACTTCCCGTTTCATCAAGTTTGACTATCCAATAATCACCTAAACCAAAATTCGCTTCTGTTTTATCACCAGAAACAGGTGAATTGGAATAACCTCCTAAAATATAACCACCGTCTTTGGTTTGAGAAATACTTTTTAATTCGTCTACATATTGACCGCCTATGGTTTTTTGCCACTGCATGCTGCCATCAGCTTTTAATTTTACAATCCAAAAATCTAAATTTCCTCTCGAATCTTCGCTTTTACCAAAAGGATTCTTTTCTAAATCGGGTGAAGTATTTGAGCTTGAAGTACCACCTAAAATGTAGCCACCGTCTATGGTTTGTGCAATACTCAGTAGTTTTTCCATACCATTACCGCCAATGGTTTTTTGCCACAATTCCTGACCTTTAGCATTCAATTTAATCACCCAAAAGTCTTCCTGGCCTTTGCAGTCATCTTGCTTGTCGATACCTTTATTTGAAGAAGAACTACCTCCTAAAATAAAACCACCATCACTAGTAATAGCAATACTTTGCAACAAATCGACTTGGTTACCTCCAAAGCTTTTTTGCCAATCGAGGTTCCCTTTTTCGTCCATTTTCCAAAGCCAATAATCTAAATCGCCTTTATTATTGTCTTCTTTATTTCCGTTTTTACCAGAAATAGAACTTCCTGCCAGAATAAAACCATAATCTGGTGTAGGAATTGCATCGTACAAAAATTCGGCATGTTTGCCTCCGTAGGTTTTTTCCCAAAGGATGTCTTGGGCATAAGAAAAGGAACTTGCCAAAAGTAAGGCAAACCCAAAGAATGAGGATTTTTTTATCATAAGAATAGCATGTAATTTTTACTCGAGAACAAAACTAGGTCTTCTTACCTATAGTTGTCAATACGTATTTATACGTATTTTTCATACTTTTTGCTACGTATAAATACGTACTTTTTGAATTATCTCTACTCTATAGAGCATTAAAAAAGGTAAAAGGTTGATCAAAAGACTTTTATTTTTTCTGCGGCAAAAATAGTCTCCGCATTTTTTAAAAAATAGGAATATTTTACATTTAACTAATATTACAATTTTTCTGTAATTATAGTTAAATGTAAATAGAAAAATTTATTTCAATGGTCGCAAGGTATTGCTATACGTAATCGAGAAATCGGCTGTATCGTCTTTATATTCTTTCATCAAATAAATGAATTTATACTTTTGTGCTTTATCCGCTGGAATTGCAATGTCTTTTTTAGAAAACTGATCGTGTATAATTAAGGTACTCTCGTTAGAAAAACTAAAATAATCGGCCAGTTTTGTGTTTAAATTGGTAATAGGATAACTCGAATAAACCGATTTTTCACCTTGTTTTGCCGTAATCTTTTCTCCTTTAAAGCCTTGTGTTAAAATGAGAACGCTACGATTAGTTCCATCCGCGTTCTGCTGTTTCAAAAACGCATTCTTTTCGCTTTCTGAAACACTGGTAAAATCATCTCGATATTGGGTAGATACACCACCCGATTTACATCCTATAATAAGTATTAAAAGGACAGCTAGGGTATATAAATTTTTCTTTTTCATACTTTAATAACTTAAAAAAACAGCTTATAGTATGTTTTTAAACTAAAAAAAGCACCTTTTAAAAAAAGATGCTTTTTAAAAACATATCCTAAATCAAATTAATCTTTACTAAATTTTATTTTAGTGATGGTGTTATCGGAATTAGTAATCGTAATAAAATAAATTCCTTTTTGAATATCTTCAATCGATAAACTTTGATTTGCTTTCACCGAATTAAAACTCTTCACCAATTGTCCTGTTATGGCATAAATAGCAACTTTATTAGCATCTAAAGACACATGCAGGTTGCTTTTTGCAGGATTTGGATACACCAAAACTTTATCATTTGCTTCAAATTCAGAAGTACTTAAAGTACTTGGTTGATTACCAAAAATTCTAAATTGACCAGAAGGAATACTAATTGCAGTTGTTGTATTCGTAACTACATAAGGCGTATCATTCATTAAATCGTACCAAGTTCCAGTGTAAGGAAAATTAGGATTAATCGTTAAATCTGCTACAGAAAAATTAGCCAAAATCACTACATTTTTCAATTGCGTAGTGGGCAAACTATTATCGTAAACATAGATTCTTTGTCTAATATTATTTCCATCTGGACTAATGGCGTAATCTCCATTAAAAACTGGTTCGTTCGTTTTTAAAGCAATCATTCGTGCATACTTATCATAAATTGCACCTCTAATTGGGTCGCTTGTCCAATTTTCAACCCATTGTGGTTGTGGTTTTGTAGCCAATTTACAATCTCCTGGAGTCGGATCAGATTCAGAATTTACAGTACCATTGGTACACGTATAAATAGAATCATCCATACCTAATTCTTGAAAATGCCAAATCATTTTTGGTCCTGGAACCAATACGCTTATTGCGCCTAAAGAAGCCATTCGGTTTAAAGCATTGGTAAGGTTTCCATATACTGGATAACTTCCTGCATTATTACCATAAGTTACGGCTTCATACATTAAACGATCTTTATCATGGCTTTCAGGATACCCCATTAAACGTTTCCCAGAAAAACCTCTGCTCACGTGGCCTATTCTTGAAATATCTCCATTGGTCGCATATCCTTTCGCTAATTCTTTATAATTAAAGAACATTTCACCCCACATCATAATTCCTTTACCTTCTCCTAGTCTATAATTTGCCCATTGTTGCTCTTCATTATCAGAACCTAAATGTTCAAAAATAGCGTAGTGATTGGTATCTAAACTCCAAGTATAATCTACATATTCTTTCAAAACATCGATACGATCTTGTTGGTACGCATTGGTACACGTTTCATCGCCACTCGTACAGTTTTGTGTAAACCCTTTGGTTAAATCCCAACGGAAACCATCAATTTTAAAATCATTAATCCAATGTTTTAAGGTTCGTTTTACATATTCTTTTGTATGTGCAGAAGCATGATTGAAATCTTCACCTACACTATAGGTATGTCGCGCTACTGTATTAAAGTAAGGATTATCTGTACTTGGGCTCCCCCAACCGTCACCGTCTGGATCATTCATCCACATTCTTACCATTGGATTTCTTCCGAAAGCATGATTAAAAGCGATATCTAAAATAACCGCAATACCATTTTGATGACACACATCTACTAATTCTCTCAACTTATCTTCTGTACCGTAGAATTTATCCAAAGCCATGTGAAAAGAAGTGTTGTAACCCCAACTTTCATTCCCTTCAAATTCCATTACTGGCATTAATTCGATTGCCGTAATTCCTAAATTTTTTAAATACATGATTTTATCTATCACATCTTGATAATTTCGGTCTGCATCGAAATCACGTACTAGAAGTTCGTAAACTACTAAATTATCTTTATTCGGTTTTGTAAAATTAGTCACTTGCCAATTGTATGGCGTTTGAGCCGTTTGCAATACCGTTACTTCTCTTTCTTGACCTGCTGGATAAGTAGGTAAATTTGGATAAGAAGTACTTGGAATATATGGATCATCGTATGGAGACAAAACTAATGTAGAACAAGGATCTGCTGCTTTCACCAAAGAAGGAGAATTTGTAATAGGCGTTTGATCCACTACCCAATATTGATAGGTATAGATTTGTCCTGGTGTTAAACCAGTAAGTTCCAACCAGAATTTTTCAGAAGACGTATCTTTTTTCATGGCATAAGCATTGCTTGGGTTCCAATTGTTAAAAGAACCTGCCACATATACAAAATCTTTCCCTGGAGCATTTAATACTAAAGTCGCTTTAGTGTTATCGGATGCATCATAATTAATTCCAATTTCCATTCCATTAGGAAGCGCTTGAGTTCCTGCACCTGGATTCACTACTACAGCAAAAGTTTTGGTTTGAGTAACCGCTCCTTGCGTAATTTCTAATTCATAATTTTGGTTGCTGGTAATATTCGTATGGTTGAAACTATATGAACTTACATTCGTAACCGAATTGATAGAAGCTCCATTCGCTTTTAAATTATAATTAGCATTACCATTATTATTGTTAGCCGAAATAGACAGGTTACCTCCTGAATTTAAAATGGTTGTAGAATTAACCGCTGGTGTAACTAAAGTGGATTGAAAAGCACCAACTTCAATTAAAATATCTTGTGATTTTTTATCACCAGTTCCATCTTTCGCTTTTACTAAAAACCCTATTCTACCAATTCCTGTTCTAGCATAAAACGTATTGGGAACAAAAGTCATGGTATAGGTATCTGGACCTGCATTATAGGTTAATCGATTCGCTTCATTAGAACTCGTCCAAGAACCATTGGTAGGACAATCTAAGATATTGGTATCATTGGTATCAAAAGACCAAGCCCATAAATAAAGGGCATTTCCAGTAACTCCCCAAGTAGCTTCATTAATAGAGTTGCCATTAATGGTAATAGTAATACTCTGATTTTCTTCAAAAGAAGAAGGACTAACACTATACGTTACGTTTTGCTGTTGAGAGTAAACAAAAGATATAAAAAAAGTTAATAAAAAGGTAATTTTTTTCATTGTTACTATATTTGAAAAAGGCTACCTAAGTAGCCTTTATTATTTATTGAGCAGTTAATGTATAAGTGTACTCTCTTGGGTTACTTAAATCCAATTCGATTAAATACGTTCCTGCTGAAGGTACTGTTAAATTTGGCCCACCATAATCCATATATTCATCACCATTTGAATCCCCACCTAAATTTAAATCCCAAGCATTGTTAGCTCTAAACTTGAATTCTCCTGCAGTTAATGGTAAAGTTATACTCCATTTTTTTGTTGAAGAATCATAAGTCATATCATGATCTAGAGCTGGATCAGGCCATCCATTAGGAGTAGCAGCACCAGTAACTGCCCAATTAGCAATTTCTACTGTATATGTTAAACCATTAGGATTATCTGAAGTAACAGCACCTGTATTAGCTTTTACTCTATAATAACCAGCTGCAGCTGGCCCACAGTTAGTTGAACTACCTTGTAGTAAAACTCCTGAAAATGTTCCATCATCACCCCAATCAACATTTCCCCATTCATAAGCACCTGATGCATTTGGTGCAATAAATTTGAACTCTCCATCTAACCATAGAAATCCTTCAAAATCAGTTTTACCAAAATCAGAAGCTGCTAATTCTGGTGCAGTTGGTGGATTCCATCCTTGGTGATTACCAGGCACAGCAATTTTTGGTAAATCAGTTGGGTAAGGAGTAACTGTTAAAGTAATAACATTAGAATAAGTAATCAAGCTTTCATTTGAACCTAAAGAAGCTTTAACTCTAACATCTACATCCGTAGCATTGTAAGGTATTGCTCCTAAATTTAGCATCACTCCATTAAGTGCTTCTACAGTCCAAGTCACAAAACGACTTGTTGTCATTCCTCCAATTTCATACGTTGCAAAATCAGTTCCTGATAAAGCTATTTGTACTTCATAATTAACTTCTGTTTGTACAGAATATTCTGCATGGTTCCAAACTAAAGTTGTTGCTTCACTTGAAGCATTTGCAGGATTTAATTCATAAGTACTTCCATTTACAGGAGAAACTAATTGCGGATCACCTGAAGCTTTAACGGTAACTTGCTCATCATTTTCACAAGAAAAACTTGTGAATAATAATAAGGCTAGAGCAGATATTTTTAATATTTTTTTCATTTTAAAACAATTTTATGTTAATAACCTGGATTTTGTGATAAGTTAGGATTTGCTTGTAAAGCTGTTAAAGGAATTGGGAATACGTTATAAGTAACTGGAATTGAAGCACCATTAACAGTATTTCCTTTCCAAGGCCATAGATAACTTCCTCCTGTAAACATTCCAAAACGAATTAAATCACTTCTTCTATGTCCTTCTAACATTAGCTCCCTACCTCTTTCTTCAATTAGGAAGTCTAAATCCAATTCACTAGATGAAATAGTTAACGCATTAGATCTTGTTCTAACAGCATTTACATAAGTAACTGCCTCAGTTAAAGAACCACCAGTTGCACCTCTTACCACACATTCAGCATACATTAAATAAGCATCTGCCAATCTAAATAATGGAAAATCTGTCCCAGAAAAGTCTGTAGGCGTTGTAGCAGACATATAATTATTATTTCTAAACTTGATTGATGGATACCCATTAGTCCATTCCTTATAATCTGTCATTTCGAAAGTATGACCATTTGTCCAAAACAATTGTGCTCTATCATCTGTAGAAGTTGATAAATTACCAAAAAGACCATACCATGCTTTAGTGGCTCTGTGACCTGCCCAGCCTTGAGTAGCACCATAGGTACTTAATGTCATGGTAGCACTATTTAAACTTCCGTTTACAATATAGGTGGTATTTCCATAACTTTGGCTTACTAAAGGATCTGCAATTAATGGATAAATAATTTCTGATGATGCATTATTATCACCTGTAAAATTAGATGCAAAATTAGGTTCTAATGTATAACCTCCCTCATCAATAACTTTTTTAGTATAAGTCAACGCATCAGTATATCTATCTACTCCTGTATACACTTGGGCATTCAAATATAATTTTGCCAATAACATTCTTACAACAGATTTATTTGCTCTACCATAAGCATTTGTCATATTAATTTTATCTTCAATATCTAATAATTCTGATTCAACGAAGTTGAATAAATCTAATCTCGACGCTTCTGGAAGTGGTGTTGAAACACCCGCATTTTCTTCGGTTACTAAAACCCCTTTTCCAAAACAATCAATCATATAGTAATAGGCTAATGATCTCAAAAATCGTACTTCACTAGTAATGGATTCTTTATTAGGTATATCAACATTATTTAAAACTACTAATAGATTATTACATTGAGGAACAGTATAATAAACTCTATTATATAAATATCTGAAAAATTTATTGTTTTCGTCCCAACTTGAAGTAGTTGTTAATTGGTCTAAACCATTATCTCCCCAACGATTTTTCATCCCGTCTGCAGTAAATTCTTGCAAATTGATAATTCCTCTTAAAAATGGAGATTCTCCTGGGTCATCACTTATATCAGAAGAACCTGGTCCATCAGGACCTGATAAAGCAAAGGAACCATACAATTTCGACATAATACCAGTAATAGCATTTGGATCTTTCTGTAGCAATTGTTCTAATGACAATTCTACTTTTGGTTCTGTGTTTAAATCATCTGTACATCCAGAAAACAAAGCAGCACAAAAGATGAATAAACTTAATAATTTGATTCTTTTCATATTTATTTTTTTAAAAATCTAAACTTAATCCAAACGTGTAAGAAGTTGGTCTTGGGTAAAAATTCGTATCAATTGCTCCAAAATTTTCAGGATCTTGACCTCCATACTTTGTTATTAAAAAAGGATTATTCAGAGCACCATACAGTCTTAGAGAAGAAGTTTTTATTAATTTGTTGAATTTATATCCTAAAATGATATTCTCACATCTTAAAAAAGTGGCATCTTCTAAGAAATAATCTGAAAAAGTGGCATTTCCATTAAAGTTTTGGAAAGCTAAATCAGACTCCCCTCCATAAAAATTTAAAACATTTGACAAGCTATTGTTGTTCACTGGAATTGCACTATCAACCCAACCTGAAGTTAAAATTCTTGAATTATAAACTTGTCCCCCAAATTGCCCTCTAAAACTAGAACTTAAATCCCAATTTTTATAATTAAATGCAAATCCAAAACCAAAAGTCCAATTTGGTCTTACTGCCTTATAATATCTATCGTCGTTGGTTATTACATTATCTCCATTTCTGTCTACAAAAGCACCAGGAATAACATTCCCATCTGCATCATACAATTGCTCAAATACCCAAAATGAATACGGTTGTAAGCCTACTACATGATCCGCAATATTAACTCCAGTACCTGTTGGCAAATTACCTCCAGCTTGCACTTTATCAACATCTTTTAAATCGGTTACTTTTACATAACTATAAGCTACATTAGTGTAAACTTCTAATTTATAATCTTCTGTTTGTACTGGTTTCACATTCAAACTTAGCTCAAAACCTTTACCTTCTGTACTACCAACGTTTTTAACAAAAGTATCTGTTAGTCCTTGTCCTGGAGGTAATGGTACTCTTGCTAATAAATCATTTGTTTCTTTCTTATAAATATCAAAACTTCCTGATAAAAAGTTGTTCTTAAAGAAATCAAAATCAATACCTAAGTTATAGGTAGTTGTTTTTTCCCAAGTTAAATCTTCATTAAATGCTAAAGCAGAATATAGGTTAGAACCATATAAATATTGACTACTATTGCTCCCAACGCTAAACAAAGGTGTAGATGGATAAAACCCTACAGTTCCTGTGATATCTTGTTGTCCTGTTTTACCTACTCCAATTCTTACTTTTGCATCATTCACAAAGGCAACATTTGAAAGAAAGCTTTCTTCTTTTAATTTCCAAGCTACTGCTGCTGATGGAAAATAACCCCATCTTTTATCTTCTCTAAACAAAGAAGAACCGTCTGCTCTAAAAGTTAAGGTAACTAAATATTTATTTGCTAAGTCTATATTCGCTCTACCAAAAAAGGATTGTAAATTCAATACATTATAATATCTATTGTTTGGATTGTTTACATTTGGCTGCACCTCTCTAATTCCCGTGTCTATATTATACCTGTAAATTTCTTTGTTTCCGTCATTCTTAAAGTTTTGATACGAATAACCTCCTTGAATATCAAATTTATTTACAAATCCATCAAAAGATTTAGCATACGCTAAATAAGAATCCATGGTTACATTTGTCATTTTTTGATTTTCTAAATAATTTAGTCCAGGATTAAAGACATAATCTGTATCATTATTGATTACCCTATAAGTAGCTATAGCATTATTGTTAAATGTTTCACGAATTCTAGCTTTAGAAGCATCAATACCTAAATTCAATACTGCTCTTAATTCAGGTAAAAAATGCATTTTATAATCCATTTCAATGTTACCTAAAAATCGAAGTACTCTTTCGGGTCTATTTCTTTGCTCTAATAAAGCTAATGGATTATATTGACCACTTATATTATTAGAATTTGTAACCAAATCTTGATAATAACCTCCAAATCTATTAGAAGCGGAGTAATCATATAATGGTTTAGTAGGATCCATTTTAATAGCACCTCCTAAAGCACCACCTTCATCGATTGAATTTTTCACAACATTTATCAATCTTGCATTGGCGTCGATTTTTAAATGATCTGTAAAAAGTTTTGGTGTTAATTTCAATGAATAATTATATCTCTCATAATCATTTGTTTTAACTAAACCTTCGTTTTTAGTATAACCTAAAGAAGCTCTCATGGGTAATACTTTATATAAATTCGTTTTAGCACTAAAATTATGATCCGTTGAAATAGCAGTTCTGTAAATTTCGTCTTGCCAATCAGTATCATATAAAATTCTACCTTCAATTACTCCAGGTGTTGATGGATCATCAACCAAAGTTGAATTTGGATCATCTATACCTAAATAATTAGTATAAGTTGGATGATACTGTTCAATAAATTGAGTAAACTCTTTCCCATTCATCACATCAATTTTCTTACCAACTTTACCAACGGATACATTTGCAGAATAATTATATTGTGCTTGACCAGAAGTTCCTTTTTTGGTTGTTATAATAATAACACCATTAGAAGCTCTAGATCCATAAATAGCAGAAGCAGATGCATCTTTTAGAACTGTAAAACTTTCAATATCATTTGGATTAATAAAAGACAATGGATTACTAACTCCAGCTTGCGTTGTGTTATCTAACGGTATACCATCAATAACAATTAAAGGACTACTGTTAGCACTTAAAGAAGAACCTCCTCTAATTCTAATATTTGGAGCTGAATCAGGTTGACCACCATTTGAAGTGATTCTAAGACCCGCTACTTTTCCAGTTAATAATTGATCCGCAGAAACAATTGCTCCTTTATTAAAATCTTTTGTAGTTACAGAAACTAAAGATCCTGTAGCGTCTTCTTTTTTAACAGATCCATAACCAATAACTACTACACCTTCTAACTGATTGGCGTCTTCAATCATTAATATAGTAATTTCTTTTTCACCTTTATAAGTGAACGTTTGCTTTACAAATCCTACATAAGAGAAAACAATTTGATCTCCATTAGATAAATTAGAAAGTGTAAAATTTCCGTCAAAATCTGTGGCAGTTCCTGACGTACTATTAACTACTGCTATATTCACACTAGGCAATGGAGATTGAGTGGCACTGTCTAACACTCTTCCTTTTAAAATGTTTTGTGCAAACATCCCCATTGGTAATACTACCAGCATGAAAAATAATAGCTTTTTTTGTAATGTTTTCATACAATTTGTTTAGGGTTAAATCTTTAATTATATTCGCTTATAATTCACTTCTAATGTTAAATTTATGTAAAAAAAGCTTTAAAAAAAATCAGTGAGCGATAAAGGCTAACCGAAAACGTTTTCGTGTTGAAAACTTTGTTAAATCCTAGCATTTTTTACATTAAAATTACGATACTAAGAAAAATAAAAGTACTTTTATTGAAAATATTAAATTTACAAAAAATGCAATGAAAAGAAAAGTAACTTTAAAACAAATTGCCAAAGAGTTAGATGTATCTATTTCAACTGTATCCAAATCCTTAAAAAACAGTCCAGAAATTAGTGAAGATACTCGTTTAAAAGTACAAGCATTTGCAAAACTATATAACTACAAACCCAACAACATTGCCTTAAGTTTAAAAAATAAAAAAACGAAGACTATAGGTATTATCATTCCTGAAATTGTACATCATTTTTTTGCTACAGTTATTAGTGGAATTGAACAAGTCGCAAATGAACAAGGTTATAATGTAATAGTGTGTTTATCGGATGAGTCATTCGACAAAGAAGTAATTAACCTTGAAATGCTTGCCAATGGAAGCACTGATGGTTTCATTATGTCCTTATCCAAAGAAACGCAGCAAAAAAAAGATTTCCATCATTTACAAGAGGTCATTAACCAAGGAATGCCAATTGTTATGTTTGATAGAGTAGCCAATGAAATTCTTGCTGATAAAGTAATTATTGATGATTTATTGGCCGCTTACCAAGCTGTCAATTTTTTAATTGAAGAAGGACGCAAAAAGATTGCTTTAATAACTACTGTTGACTATGTAAGTGTAGGAAAATTGAGAACTGAAGGTTACATAAAAGCTTTAAAAGATCATAATTTACCAATAGATGAAAACATCATTTTAAAAATTGAAGATATAGATAATTGTTCGGATGTAATTGAAAAATTAATTGCGGAACAAAAAATAGATAGTGTATTTGCTGTGAACGAACTTTTTGCAGTAGTTGCTATTAAAGAAGCTTTGAAAAAAGGAATAAAAATTCCGGAAGAACTATCGGTTATTGCATTCACAGATGGAATTATCTCAAAATTTTCAACACCCACAATTACTACTGTAAGTCAAAATGGTGTTAAAATGGGAAGAAAAGCTGCTGAAATGTTAATTGAAAGACTAGAAGCAGAAGATGAAGAAGAGGAAAGATATCGCACAGAAGTTATTGAAACCAACTTAATTTCTAGAGAATCTACGCAAACGTGATAGTTTAATATAATAAACTGAAAAACAAATAGTTAAAAACACAAAAAACACTTTTTCCTCCAAAAAAAAGTAGTTAAAAAAGATTTTTAGAATAAAATAAAATATATATTTGTACTCAATCAAAGCTTATAATACACTTCTACAATACTAAGTTTTGATAAGCAATCACGCTTATCGTAAAATAATAAAACGTTACGATAATGGAAAAGCGTAAATTAGGTTTCTGGGAAATTTGGAACATGAGTTTCGGTTTTTTAGGAATACAGTTTGGTTTTGCCTTGCAAAATGCAAATACTTCTAGAATTTTCGACACCCTTGGTGCTGAAGTGGATAAAATTGGCCTATATTGGTTAGCCGCTCCTTTAACTGGATTAATTGTACAACCTATCGTAGGCTATTTTTCTGACCGAACTTGGACAAAGCTTGGAAGAAGAAGACCCTATTTTTTAGCAGGTGCCATTTTATCTTCAATCGCACTATGCATCATGCCCAATTCCCCAACTTTATGGGTAGCCATAGGTACCTTATGGATAATGGATTCTTCCATAAACATTTCCATGGAACCTTTTCGAGCTTTTGTTGGAGATAATTTACCTGAAAAACAAAGAACATTAGGTTTCTCCATGCAGAGTTTCTTTATTGGAGCTGGTGCAGTTGTAGGCTCAGCCTTACCTTACATTTTTACCAATTGGTTCAACATGCCAAATACTGCTCCAAAAGGAATTATAGCTCCATCCGTAAAATGGTCTTTCTACATTGGAGGAATTGTTTTTCTATTAGCTGTGTTATGGACTGTATTCAATTCAAAAGAATACACACCAGAAGAGTTAGAAAAGTTTGAAAAAAACAAAGAACCTAATCTTAATAAAATTGAAAACAGCCAATCTTTAGTCCCATTCAAAAAACAATGGAATTATGGAATTCTATTGACCATCATTGGACTAATAGCCTTATCGTATGTGTATTATATCAATAGAATAAACAATTCGCATAAGGAATTATATATATTGGCTATTGGTTTATTCGTAACTGGATTATTATTTATCATTGTTTCACAATTGCGTAAAGCTCAAGTAAGAAATGGTTTTACAGTAATCGTTACCGATTTATTAAATATGCCAAAAACCATGAAACAATTAGCTTGGGTCCAATTCTTTTCTTGGTTTGCCTTATTTGCGATGTGGATATACACAACTAAATCTGTTACGGGTCACGTATTCAACTCTTTTGATACCACTTCAAAAGTATATAATGACGCTGCAGATTGGGTTAGTGTTATGTTTACAGTTTATAATGGAGTTGCGGCAGCAGTAGCATTTTTATTGCCTGTTATTGCAAAAAGAACCAGCAATAAATTCACTCATATGTTAGCGTTAGTTGCAGGTGGTTTAGGACTTATTTCTATTTATTTCTTATCGGATAAAACAGGATTATTGTTAGCTATGGTTGGTGTAGGAATTGCATGGGCTAGTATTCTCTCTATTCCTTATGCTATGTTATCTGGAGCTTTACCAGCAAACAAAATGGGATATTATATGGGTGTTTTCAATTTCTTCATTGTGATACCTCAAATTGTAGCTGGAACAATTCTAGGGTTTTTAGTCAATACTTTTTTTGATGACCAACCTATTTATGCGCTAATTATAGGAGGATTTTCTATGATTTTTGCAGGCCTTTTAACATTAACAGTAAAAACAAAAAGAAAATTAAATATTAATGAACAATAAAACTTTCATATTTGATTTAGATGGCGTAATTGTTGACACTGCTAAATATCATTTTTTAGCATGGCAACGATTGGCTTCTCAATTAGGAATAAATTTTACACCAGAACATAATGAACAGTTAAAAGGAGTTAGTAGAGTTCGTTCTTTAGATATTATATTAGAATTGGGAAACATTACTGCTTCACAAGAAGATAAAAACAAATGGCTTATACAAAAAAACACAGAGTATCTTTCTTACATCGATGAATTAGATGAAAGCGAAATATTACCTGGAGTATCTTCTGTATTAAATTACCTTAAAGAATATCAACAAAATATTGTTTTAGGTAGTGCTAGTAAAAATGCAAGACCAATTTTAGAAAAAACGGGAATCATACACTATTTTGATGTTATAGTAGATGGCAATGATGTTACCAATGCAAAACCCGATCCCGAAGTTTTCCTTCAAGGGGCAAAAAAAATGAATGCATCACCTACAAATTGTATTGTTTTTGAAGATTCGGTTGCAGGAATTCAAGCGGCAAATATTGCTCAAATGACGAGTATTGGAATAGGCGAAAAAGAGGTTTTGCATGAGGCGAAATTTATTTTCCCCAACTTTACTTTTATCGACACAACTTTTTTAGACAATTTATTGAAAAAATAAAATGAATCAGGATTATATTATACCAAATAATTGGTCAATTATAGAAGAAGGATTTAATGCGGCAAGTGTAAAATCCTCAGAAAGTCTATTTAGCATTGGAAACGGTGCCATGGGGCAAAGAGCTAATTTTGAAGAAAATTATTCTGGAAGCACTTTTCAGGGTAGCTACATAGCTGGAGTATATTATCCAGACAAAACAAAAGTGGGCTGGTGGAAAAACGGATATCCAAAATATTTCGCAAAAGTCTTGAATGCTCCAAATTGGATTGGAATTCATGTTGAAGTTAATGGAGAAGTAGTAGATTTAGCAACTTGTAAAGAAATCAAAAACTTTAGAAGAGAATTAAACATGAAAGAAGGTTGGTATAACCGTACTTTCGAAGTTGTACTTCAGAACGAAACGCAAATTCAAGTAAATGTAACCCGATTTCTTTCATTAGACATAGACGAAGTAGGTGCTATTAAATATGAAATAACTCCTATAAACACAGATGCCAAAGTAGTATTTGTCCCATATCTTGATTCGGGTATTGAAAACGAAGACACCAATTGGGAAGAAAAATTTTGGGAAACTTTAACGGTTAAAAGTGATGAAAACAAAGCTTTTATAGTAGCTCGTACTTTAAAAACAAATTTTGTGGTAGCTACTTTCATGCAAAATAATGTTTTGGTAAACAATCACACCGCTGATGTGCTTCCTGTTGAAATTAAAAAAGAAGCTTCAAAAATCTCTTTTTCTTACGAAATAGCTGCAACCAAAGGACAAACTGTTGCTTTACAAAAATTTGGAGGCTACACCGTTTCTACCAATCATGCTGAAGAAAACTTAATTGTTGCTGCAAAAAAAGTACTACAAGAAGCACAAACTTATGGTTTTAGCGGGCTTTTGGAAAAACAAAAACAAGCTTGGGCAAAGATTTGGGAAATGAGCGACATTACTATAGATGGTGATGTTAAAGCGCAACAAGGCATTCGATTTAACATTTTTCAATTGAATCAAACCTATTTAGGTAAAGATTCTCGATTAAATATAGGTCCGAAAGGATTTACAGGTGAAAAATATGGAGGTTCAACCTATTGGGACACCGAAGCCTATTGTATCCCTTTTTATATGGCAACCAAAAATCAAAATGTTGCCAGAAGTTTGTTAGAATACCGCTACAATCAACTGGATAAAGCCATTGAAAACGCACAGTACAACTTAGGTTTTAAAAATGGTGCTGCTTTATACCCAATGGTTACTATGAATGGAGAAGAATGTCATAACGAATGGGAAATTACACATGAAGAAATTCATCGTAATGGAGCTATTGCATTTGCCATTTTCAATTACTATCGTTACACTGGAGATTATTCTTATATTCCTGAAAAAGGTTTAGAAGTATTAATTGGAATTGCTCGTTTCTGGTTCCAAAGAGCCACCTTTTCAAAACATAAAAATAAATATGTTATTTTAGGGGTTACGGGTCCAAACGAATATGAAAACAATGTAAATAATAATTGGTATACCAACTATATTGCCAAATGGTGTATTGATTATGCTTTTGACCAAATTCAAAAAGTACAATCAGAATATTCCAAAGATTATCAACGCATCATGTCTAAAGTAAATTTAAATGATAACGAATTAATCTCATGGAAAAAAGTTTCTGAAAACATGTATTTCCCTTATTCTGAAGAATATGGCGTATTTTTACAGCAAGACGGTTTCTTAGACAAAGAATTGGTTAAAGTTGCTGATTTAGACAAATCAGAACGTCCCATCAACCAAAAATGGTCATGGGATAGAATTTTACGTTCTCCTTATATTAAACAAGCAGATACATTACAAGGATTCTACTTTTTTGAAGATCATTTTACGAAAGAACAATTAGAAAAACATTTTGATTTTTACGAACCTTTTACCGTTCATGAAAGCTCCTTATCGCCTTGCGTACATTCTATACAAGCAGCCGTTTTAGGAAGAATGGAACAGGCTTATACCTTTTATTTAAGAACCTCTCGATTGGATTTAGATGACTACAATAAAGAAGTTCACGAAGGATTACACATTACTTCTATGGCAGGAACTTGGATGAGCATCGTAGAAGGTTTTGGAGGGATGCGTGTTAAAAATGACCAATTGCATTTTGAACCAAAAATCCCAAAGGAATGGAACGCTTATACATTTAAAGTCAATTTTAGAAATGCTATTGTAAAAGTAGAAGTCAACCATCAAGAAACCAAAGTAAGCATAGAAGGCAATCAAGAAATAGATATTGTTGTAAATGGAAAACCACAATTAGTTAAAAACCAGTAAAATGAATACAATTAAAACACTGCTAATTTTAGTAGCATTATCCTTTTTAAATGCCCAAGCGCAAGAGTTACAATCACCGAATGGAAAATTTGTAATGTATTTTGCTTTACTAAATGATGGAACTCCTACTTACCAATTGAATTATTTAAATAAAGAAATTATCAAAAAAAGTAAATTAGGATTAGAGTTACAAAACGATTCGCAATCCCTTTTAAATGATTTTACAGTAGTAAAAACTACACCTGCTACTTTTAATGAAACATGGAAAACGGTTTGGGGTGAAGAAACAGAAATCCAAAACCACTACAATGAATTAGCGGTTCTTCTCAAGCAAAACAAAACTGAACGAGAAATTATCATCCGTTTTCGATTGTTTGATGAAGGATTAGGATTTAGATATGAATTCCCTCAACAAAAAAATTTAGTTTATTTTACGATTAAAGAAGAAAGAACGGAGTTCGCTATGACTGGTGATCATACTGCTTTTTGGATTCCTGGTGACTATGATACCCAAGAATATGATTATACAGAATCGAAACTTTCTGAAATTAGAGGATTATTTCAAACCGCATTAACTACGAATGCTTCTCAAGAACAATTTTCTGAAACAGGTGTCCAAACTTCTTTAATGATGAAAGCGGCTGATGGCTTATACCTCAACATTCACGAAGCTGCCTTAATTGATTATTCTTGTATGCACCTTAATTTAGACGATAAAAACTTAGTTTTCCAATCGCATTTAACTCCAGATGCACAAGGCAATAAAGGTCACTTACAAGCACCTTGTGTTTCTCCTTGGAGAACCATAATGGCAAGCTACGATGCAAGAGATATTTTGGCATCTAGAATGACTTTAAACCTGAACGAACCTTGTAAAATTGAAGATACATCATGGATAAAACCTGTAAAATATGTTGGTGTTTGGTGGGAAATGATTACGGGTAAAAGTTCTTGGTCGTATACCAATGATTTCCCTTCTATCCAATTAGGAATTACAGATTATTCAAAAGCAAAACCAAACGGAACGCATGGAGCAACGACAAAACATGTAAAAGAATTAATTGATTTTGCCGCTTTACATGGTTTTGATGGTGTTTTAGTAGAAGGTTGGAATCAAGGCTGGGAAGATTGGTTTGGTCAATCCAAAGATTATGTTTTTGATTTTGTAAGTCCATATCCAGATTTTGATGTAGAAGGCATTCATGAATATGCCAAATCAAAAGGGGTTAAAATGATCATGCATCACGAAACATCGGGTTCAGCTCGTAATTATGAGCGTCATTTAGATAAAGCGTTTCAATTTATGAATACACACGGTTATGAAGCGGTAAAAACAGGTTATGTGGGTGATATGTTGCCTCGAGGCGAACACCATTACAGCCAATGGATACTTAATCATTACCAATATGTCATTGAAAAAGCCGTAGATTACAAAATAATGGTAAATGCACATGAAGCGGTTCGCCCAACAGGAATTTGTAGAACTTATCCAAATATGATTGGGAATGAATCTGCAAGAGGGACAGAATTTCAAGCTTTTGGAGGTTCCAAACCAAACCATACTACCATTTTACCTTTTACAAGATTAATTGGAGGACCAATGGATTATACTCCTGGCGTTTTTGAAATGGATATCTCAAAAGTAAACCCAAATAATGATTCTCATGTAAATACAACCTTAACGAATCAATTAGGTTTGTATGTAGTGATGTATAGTCCGTTACAAATGGCCGCCGATTTACCAGAAAACTACAATCGCTTTTTAGATGCTTTTCAATTTATTAAAGATGTTCCTGTAGCTTGGTCTACTTCAAAATATTTAGAAGCGGAACCGGGTTATTACATCACTATTGCAAGAAAAGATAAAAATTCCAACAATTGGTTTGTTGGAAATAACAATGGGGTAAACCCAAGAACTGCAACAATTAGCTTAGATTTTTTGGATAAAGACAAAAAATATGAAGCGACTATCTATGCCGATGCTAAAAATGCAGATTACAAAACCAATCCACAGGCTTATACGATTACAAAACAAAAAGTAACTCACAAGTCAAAATTAAAAATGACTTCTGCAGCTGGTGGTGGCTACGCCATTAGCATCGTAGAAATAAAATAATAGTAAAAAGACAGCGGTTGTTAATTGCTGTCTTTTTCATTTAAAACTAAAATGAAATGAAAAACAATAAGCTCACCTTATTATTTGCCATATTCTTCACTACACTTTCTATGGCTCAAATCACAAAAATGGAACCTCCTTTTTGGTATGAGGGCATGAATAAAAGTGAAATACAAATTTTATTTTATGGAAAAGATATTGCTGAAAATTCGGTAATTGTATCAAAACCAGCAATCATTACCAACCTAACAAAAACTGAAAATCCAAATTATCTATTTGTAACGATAGATACTAAAAACATAACCGCTCAAACTTTAGAATTCACTTTTAAAAAGGGTAAAAAGACTTTTTCACAACCTTTTGAAATAAAAAAAAGAAGACCCGATTCAGCCACTAGAAATAGCTTTGATGCATCTGATGTTATCTATTTACTAATGCCAGATCGTTTTGCCAATGGGAATGAAGCCAATGACTCTTCTCCAAATTTAACAGAAAAAGGAAATAGAAATTTACCGGGCGGAAGACATGGTGGAGATATACAAGGAATTATTGATCATTTGGATTATATACAAGAATTAGGTGCAACGGCTATATGGTCTACACCTCTTTGTGAAGATAATGACAAAGGCTATTCTTACCACACTTACGGTCAATCGGATGTATACCAAATTGATGCTCGTTATGGAACCAATGAAGACTACAAAAGATTAGCTTCAGAAATGCACAAACGCGATCTAAAATTAATTAAGGATTATGTAACCAACCATTGGGGTGCCGAACATTGGATGTTCAAAGACATGCCTTCCTACGATTGGTTTCATCAATTTCCAGGTTATGCTCAAAGTAATTATCGAATGACTACTCAGTACGATACTAATGGATCCAAACGAGATGCTAAATATTGTATGGACGGATGGTTTGTACCTAGCATGCCCGATTTAAATCAATCGAATCCGTTAGTATTAAATTACTTGATCCAAAATGCAATTTGGTGGATCGAATATGCTGATCTTGACGGTTACCGAGTAGACACGTATTCTTATAATGATAAAGAAGGTATTGCTAAATGGACAAAAGCAATTACGGATGAATATCCTTATTTTAATATTGTAGGTGAAGTATGGATGCACGATCAAGCCCAAATTTCGTATTGGCAAAAAAATAGCCCTATAGCAAAAATTCAAAGTTATAATTCTTACTTGCCAAGTGTCATGGATTTTACGTTACATGATGCTTTTGGTTCTGTCTTTAATGAAAACGAAGCCAATTGGTCCAATGGAACAATCAAATTCTATGAAAATTTTGTCAATGATTTCTTATATGATAATCCGAATAATTTATTAGTTTTTATTGAAAATCATGATACAGGGCGTTTTAACGAAATTTATAAAAACGATTTTAAAAAATTTCAGTTAGGAATGACTTTATTAGCAACTACCAGAGGAATTCCTCAAATTTATTATGGTTCAGAAATTGGAATGGCGGGTGATAAAGGGAAAGGAGATGCCGATATTCGTCAAGATTTTCCAGGCGGTTGGAAAAGTGATACAAATAACGCTTTTACCAATTCAGGAAGAACAGAAACGCAAAAACAATATTTCGATTTTTCAAAAAAGCTTTTAAATTGGAGAAAAAACAAGGAAGTTATACATTCTGGTAAACTAACACACTATATTCCCGAAAACAATGTATATGTATACTTCCGTCATAATGATACTGAAAGCATTATGGTTATTCTTAATAACTCTTTGAATGGTCAAAAGCTTAATCTCGACCGATTTGAAGAAAATATAAAAGGATTCACTTCAGGTAAAGATATTATTTCTGATACAACCTTAAAATTGAATAACGAACTTTCAATAGAAGGGAAAACTGCATTAATTTTAGAATTACAATAAATGAAAAAACTTATATTCCTATTGCTAAGTAGTTTCGCTTTTGGTCAAGACAACATCCACTCGCATAACCTTGAAAACTCAGGTAATTTTGAAGGCAAAATAGAACGTATCAATAGTTTCCCTTCCCAATTTATTGTAACACGAACGGTAGATGTTTGGTTACCCAAAGCGTATACTGCCACAAAAAAATATAATGTTTTGTATATGCACGACGGACAAATGTTGTTTGACGCAACAACAACTTGGAACAATCAAGAATGGAAAGTAGATGAAGTGGCTTCTAAACTCATGGAAGAAAATAAAGTGAATGATTTTATTGTGGTCGCTATTTGGAATATTCCAGAATTACGTCATATGGATTTATATCCTAAGAAACCTTATGATTTACTTTCTAAAGCATGGAAAGAAAGGTTACAAGATGAAATCCAAAAATCACATTTTCCTTTTGATGCAACAAAAATTAATTCGGATAATTATTTGAAATTTATTGTAGAAGAAGTAAAACCTTATATAGACAAAACGTATCCAGTGTATACTACTCCAAATCATACTGCGATTATGGGTTCGAGTATGGGCGGTTTAATTTCCATGTATGCGCTTTGTGAATATCCTGAAGTCTTTGGAAAAGCAGCTTGTTTATCAACCCATTGGGTAGGTTTTCTAGATTTTGAAAATAATCCGATACCTGAATCTTTTTTTAGGTATTTAACGAAAAATCTACCCAATCCAAAAAACCATAGCATTTATTTTGATTATGGTACAGCAACCTTAGATGCAAGTTATTTGAAATATGAATATAGAGTAGATGAAATTTTAAAAGAAAAAGGATACACCGATTCAAATTCAAAAAATCTAAAATTTGAAGGTGAAAATCATTCCGAAAATTCATGGCAAAAACGAATCCATATCCCAATGGAATTCCTTTTTAAAAAATAAAATAAAACGTATGAAAAAAACAATTCTAGCCTTGTCAATTCTAGCCTCTTTATGGAGTTGCAAAGAAGATAAAAAAGAAGCAATTAGTGAGCCAATTGCTGAAACCGCAAAAGAAATAGCTGAATTTTCACCTGAAATGACTGAAAATGCTGTTATTTATGAAGCTAATATTCGTCAGTATTCTGCTGAAGGTACTTTTAATGCATTTACCAAAGACATTCCACAATTAAAAGAATTGGGTGTTAAAATTATTTGGTTGATGCCTATTTTCCCAATTTCTGAAACGAAACGAAAAGCAACTGGTGGAGAAAATAGCAAATTTGCTTCCGAAATGCCAGAAGCAGAACAAGCAAAATATTTGGGTAGTTATTATGCTGTTTCGGATTTTAAGAAAGTAAATCCTGAATTTGGAACTATTGAAGATTTACGAAATTTAGTAACCACAGCACATGAAAATGGCATGTATGTAATTCTTGACTGGGTACCCAATCATACGGGTTGGGACCATGTTTGGATTAAAGAACATCCAGAATTTTACACTCAAAATGAAAAAGGTGAAATTATAGACCCTATAAATCCAGAAACAGGAGAAACTTGGGGCTGGACTGATGTGGCCGACTTAAATTATGAAAATCAAGAGCTTCGTAAAACCATGACCAACGACATGTTACATTGGATTAAAAATGAAAATATTGACGGTTTCCGTTGTGATGTTGCGGGTAATGTTCCTACTGATTTTTGGCAACAAGCCATTCCTACATTAAGAAAAGAAAAAAACATTTTCATGCTAGCAGAAGCTTGGGAACCCGAATTATTAAAAGACAATCTTTTTGACATGTGTTATTCTTGGGAAGGACATCACACGATGAATAAAATAGCACAAGGAAAAGAAAATGTAACCAACTGGGATAGCTTCATGGATAAAAGGCTAAAAGAATATGAAGCAGATGACATCTTAATGAATTTTGTAGACAATCATGATGAAAACTCATGGAATGGAACCATTCAAGAAAGATTAGGAGATGCATCAGAAGTAATGATAGCACTATCCTATATGACTCCTGGAATGCCTTTAATTTATAGTGGTGACGAATATGATTTAGAACATCGTTTGAAATTTTTTGAAAAAGATTCTATCCCAAAAACAAAAGGAAAAAATTGGGATATTTTCAAAAAAATGGGAGCTTTAAAAGTAAATCAAGTGGCTCTGAATGGAGGTAAAAATAAAGCGGCTTATAAAAGAATCACAACTTCTAACGACCAGAATGTTTTGGCTTTTGAAAGAGAGAAAAATGGAGAAAAAGTCATTTTTATAGCCAACTTATCCAAAAGCAATCAAATTTTCACCACAGATTTAGAAGGAAAATTCAAGAATTTACTTACAAATGATGATTTTTCGTTAAATAAAAATCAAAATATAGAATTGAAACCTTGGAAATTTGTAATTTTGCAATAGTACAGGTTCATGTTTACCTGTTTGTTTGTTTGAATTGCGCGAATCTTCACTTTTAGATTCGCGCTTTTTCGTATATTTGAGTATGCAAAAAATTGGTCATCGTGGTGCCAAAGGTCACCTTACTGAAAACACCTTAGAATCCTTTCAAAAAGCAATTGATCTAGGTGTGGATGCGATTGAATTGGATGTGCATCAATGTGCTAGTGGTGAATTAATCGTTTTTCATGATTTTACCTTAGAAAGATTGACCAATTGTGAAGGTGAAATTTCAAAATTCACTTGGGAACAATTACAACAACTCAAAATTGTCAATCAATATCGCATTCCCACTTTAATTGAAACTTTAGATATAATAGATAGGAAATGTAACGTAAATATTGAATTAAAAGGACATCATACAGCACAAGCTACAGCAATAGTAGTTGAAGACTATGTTCGGAATAAATCTTGGCACTATTCTGATTTTATAGTTTCAAGTTTTCAATATGAAGAACTAGAAGCATTTAGCAATTTGAAATCTCAAATTCCTTTAGCTATATTAACACAAGCAAGTGTAGAACAAGCTATAGAATGGGCAAAAAAATTTCAAGCAAGCTACATTCATCCTCACTTTTCACTTTTAACAACAGATAATTGTAATTTTGCAAAAGCGAATGATTTAAAAATAAATACATGGACAGTAAATGACCCTATCGATATTGAACATGTAAAACGTTTCACTATTGATGGAATCATTTCCGATTTTCCAGACCGAATATGAATACAAAATACGACATTATAATTGTTGGTGGTGGAGCAGCTGGCTTTTTTACCGCAATTAATATTGCAGAAAAAAATAAAAACTATAAAATTGCCATTTTAGAACGTGGCAAAGAAGTACTATCCAAAGTAAGGGTTTCTGGTGGCGGAAGATGTAATGTTACGCATGCTTGTTTTATTCCAAATGAGTTAGTAAAATTTTATCCTAGAGGAGAACGTGAATTAAAAGGTCCTTTTCATCAATTTTGTTCGGGAGATACCATCGAATGGTTTGCAAATCATGGTGTTCCTTTAAAAATAGAAGAAGATGGTAGAATGTTTCCTGAATCGGATTCTTCACAAACCATTATTGACTGTTTTTTATTGGCTACCCAAAAATTAAAAATAGACATTCTTCCACTTCAAAGTGTACAATCTCTTTTTCAAAAAGATGAAGGCTGGAAGATTGAAACCAATTCAGATACATTTTTATGTAAAAAAGCGATACTAACAACTGGAAGTAACCCCAAGATTTGGGATATGATGCAGCAATTAGGACACACCATTGTTTCACCTGTTCCCTCTTTATTCACCTTTAATATTAAAGACCCCAGAATAAAAGATTTAATGGGACTTTCTGCTTTAGCAACTGTAAAAGTAAAAGGAACGAATTTAAAAGCTTCCGGACCTTTATTAATTACGCATTGGGGATTGAGTGGTCCAGGAATACTTCGATTATCAGCTTGGGGAGCTCGAATATTATCTGAGAAAAATTACCAATTTATACTACAAGTAAACTGGTTAAACGATATTTCATTTGAAGAAAGCATTGAAAACTTACACGAAATCAAACTCGAAAACAGTAAAAAACAAATTACCACATTTTGCCCTTTTGAATTTCCAAAACGATTATGGGAAAGTTTCATAATTGCTGCAGGAATTCATTCAGAATTAAAATGGGCTGATATTTCTAAAAAACAAATAATTGCATTAGCGGAACAGCTCACTAATGGCTGCTTTCAAGTAAATGACAAAAGTACCTTTAAAGAAGAATTTGTAACTGCTGGCGGTATTGATTTAAAAGAGATTAATTTCAAAACCATGGAAAGCAAACTGCTTCCTAACTTGTATTTAGCCGGAGAAATTGTTAACATAGACGCAATTACAGGTGGTTTTAATTTCCAAAATGCATGGACAGGAGGATTTTTAATAAGCGAAGCTTTAAAACAATAAAAAACCAGTTTAAAACTGGTTTTTTATTTTATTTTTCTCTTCCTCCATCTAATGTGGCTTGCCAATCTTTCAATTCTTGCCATTTCCCTTCGTAACACAATTTTGCTTGTCTTGGCCAAGTACCTGGATCATGAATTTGAAAACGTTCACCGGCTTTATTTAAAATTTCTCGGCATCTATCTACAGAAGTTTCAGACAATGCTTTCCATGTTAATATTCCTGAAGTTTTAAAAAGCTCTTCAATTTTTGGACCAATTCCTTCTATAATTTTTAAATCATTTTCATTCACTTTTTTACCAAAAATGACTTTCACTGCTGCACCATCAAAAAGAATAGGTTCAGCAGGCTGATTGATCTCTGAAGACACAATAGTTTCAGTAACAAAACTTGCTTTTGCTTTATTTTGTTCGTTTAATTGCGTACGCAGTTTTTCCATATCCAAACGCAATTGCGAATTCATACGATTGCAACTATCTAAATCGTCTTGTATTGAATCTACATCAGTAGTTCCTGTATCTGAAGCCATTTTTCCTAGTAAATATCCTAGAATTCCACAGATAAGTCCGACTAAAGCGGGAATTAAAAAACAAGGTAAATTCATAGTAGTATAGTTTAGTTCATTGTTTTATTTGATGGTAATTTCGGTTCTTCTATTTTTAGCTCTACCTATTTCCGTACTATTATCAGCTATAGGCTGTAACTCGCCCTTACCTGAAACTTCAATTTTATTTTCAGGAATACCATTGGATACAAAATAGGCTTTAGCAAATTGAGCGCGTTGCTCCGAATAATATTGATTCGTGTGCCTCACACCAGGATCATTATCCGAATGACCTGTTATACTAATTTTAGCACCTTCCACATGATTAATATAGTTTACTATTTCAGCAAATTGTTGTTTCTGCTGTTGGGTTAAAGAAATAGTAGATTGACCCGTTTCGAAATATAAGGTTAACGGATTTGCCTTGCTATTCTTTTTTATTTCTGCCCAATCTTTAGTAGTATTTCCTAAGGCTTTGGTTGTCAACCACTCAAAACGCATCCCTCCGATTACAGTATCATTTCTTATATTTAAACGTTCTTCTACTACTTCAGAAATTTCTATATTTTTTTCAGCAATACCTTGACTCACTAAATAATTCTTAACAGCATTCGCTCTAGCTAATCCTAAATTGGGAAAAATAGACGTATTGGATTCATTCTCTTGATACAAACCAAAGAGTTTTAATTTTCCTCCTCCATTTTCAACAGCTTCTTTCATCAAAGCTATTCCTAAACCTAACGAATCAGTAACGGGCAATAAAAGAGTAAAATTGGAACTTTTAAAATTAAAATTATCTATACATGAATACGTGACATTTGGTGTTGAAAAATGAAAGGCAAACAGATTGGTTTCATTTAGTGTTACCTTCTTTGTACTCACATTGCTAATCGTATTCTCCGGCTGAGCAGATGGTGTTTCTTCTGAACAACAAGGACAACAATACATAACATACAGCCATGAACCTAATAACATGGTGATGATGATTCCGAAATAATAAGGTATTTTTTTAGACATACGCTTTATTTTTTGAATACTCTCAAAAATATAAAAATTTAACAAAAAAACAACTCATTATTTTAAATAAATAACGAAATTACAAAATATAAATGCTAAAAATTAAGAATATAAATAGAAATAGTTAAAACAGTTGCAAATGCAACCCATGCCAAATAAGGAATAAATAAAAATGCAGCAGTTTTATTTATTTTTTTGAAAAGCAAATAGGTTTCATAAATAATCAGCCAAAGCAAAATAATTTCAATAAGCGCAAGTAATATATTATGCAATCCAAAAAACAAATACGACCATATAGCATTCAATAACAATTGAGCAACAAAAAAGAATAGTGCTTTTTTTACCAATTCTTTGTCTTTATCCAATTCGTTCCAAACCAATCCACCTGCGATTCCCATACAAACATAAAGCACACTCCAAACCGGTGCAAAAATCGAATTTGGTGGATTAAAAAAAGGTTTTTTTAAAGTAGGATACCAAGTTATTACACCCTCTTTAGTTACAAAACTAGACAAATAGCCTACTAGCAAACAAACGACAACAACAATGATAATTTTTACATACTTAGACATAACACTACTTTTTACACAAATTAACGAATAAACTCTCAAACAAATAAATCAAAATTGGTATTTTTGCTCAAATTTTATAGTATGTTATCTGAAAAAGATTTTATAAGTTCCCAATATGCGTCTATTGACAGCGCTCACTTTAGATGGAGTGCACCAAGCAACATTGCTTTGGTAAAATACTGGGGCAAAAAAGAACATCAAATTCCAGCAAACCCTTCCATTAGTTTCACACTGAATCATTGTAAGACGATTACTGAACTTTCCGTAAAAAGAAAAGAAAGCAAGGATACTTTTTCATTTGATTTACTTTTTGAAGGCCAACCCAAAGAAGATTTTAAACCAAAAATTCAAAAATTTTTAGAAAGAATCGAAACTTATTGTCCTTTTTTAAAAGAATATCATTTAACAATAAATACACAGAATACGTTTCCTCACAGTTCTGGAATTGCTTCTTCTGCATCAGGAATGGCTGCTTTAGCTATGAATTTCATGAGTTTAGAAAAAACATTAAACCCATCACTATCAGATAAATATTTTAACCAAAAAGCGTCTTTTTTAGCAAGACTAGGAAGCGGAAGTGCTTGTAGAAGCATTAAAGGAGAAGTTGTTATTTGGGGTAACCACCAAGAAACCAACAATAGCTCTGATTTATTTGGGGTGGAATTTACATCAATTCACGAAAATTTCAAAAACTATCAAGACACTATTTTATTGGTAGACAAAGGCGAAAAACAAGTTTCAAGTACTGTTGGCCATGATTTAATGCACAACCATCCGTATGCAGCTCAAAGATTTGCGCAAGCTCATGAGAATTTATCAAAAATGAAAGCCATTCTATCATCTGGAAACCTAGATAAATTCATAGAAGTAGTAGAAAGTGAAGCTTTAACTTTACACGCGATGATGATGACCTCTATGCCTTATTTTATTCTAATGAAACCCAACACCTTAGAAATCATAAATCGTATTTGGAAATTCAGAAAAGAAACGAAAACTCCTGTTTGTTTCACTTTAGATGCTGGAGCAAATGTGCATGTATTGTATCCTCAAAATACCACTGAAAAAGTTTTAGAATTTATTAAGAATGAATTAGTTGCCTATTGTCAAAATGGTCAGTATATTTGCGATCAAATTGGAACAGGTGCAAAATCAATTTAATTTAGTATCTTTACGTAATACAATTTGTGAATTACTATGAAAGGACCGTTATTTTATTCGAAAATATTACTCTTTGGTGAATATGGAATTATTCAAGATTCCAAAGGACTTTCTATTCCTTACAATTTCTATAAAGGAGCTTTAAAAACTGACGAAAATCCTTCAACTGAAGCTATTGCTTCAAACAAGAGTTTACAAAAATTTGCAGACTACTTAGGTGATTTACAAATTTCTCAGCCTGAGTTAGTCCGTTTTAATTTAGAAGAATTAAAACAAGACATTGCAAACGGAATGTATTTTGATTCTAGTATTCCACAAGGATATGGCGTTGGTAGTAGTGGCGCTTTAGTAGCAGCAATCTACGATAAATATGCATTCGATAAAATTACCGTTTTAGAGAATTTAACTCGAGATAAACTTTTACAATTAAAAGCAATTTTCTCTCAAATGGAATCTTTCTTTCATGGTAAAAGTTCTGGCTTAGATCCACTAAACAGTTATTTAAGTCTACCCATTTTAATTAATTCCAAAGATAATATTGAACCTACTGGAATTCCAAGTCAAAGTACACAAGGAAAAGGAGCGGTATTCTTGATTGATTCTGGAATTGTAGGAGAAACCGCACCTATGGTTAGCATTTTTATGGAAAACTTAAAAGACAATGGATTCCGTAAAATGTTAAAATCACAGTTCATTAAATATACGGATGCTTGCGTAGAGAATTTTTTACATGGCGATATAAAATCTTTGTTTAGCAACACAAAAAAGCTATCTAAAGTAGTTTTAAATCATTTTAAACCTATGATTCCTGAGCAATTTCATCAAATTTGGCAACATGGTATTGAGACCAATGATTACTATTTGAAATTATGTGGTTCTGGTGGTGGCGGTTATATTCTTGGTTTTACAGAAGATTTAGAAAAAGCAAAAGCATCACTTAAAGATTACAAATTAGAAGTAGTTTATAATTTTTAACCCTAAGTACTCTCAATAAAAGCATTCTGCTTTTGACAGTTACTTTTTTAAACTTTTTTATACGCCCTTATGCTAAGTCGTAAATCTAAATTATTACTCACTAAAATTTTCAGTTTTTTTTCTGTTATTAGAGGTTATAATATTTGGGTCATCGTCTTAGCACAATACTTATCTGCTATTTTTATTTTAGCTCCTGAAAGAAGCGCACTAAAAATTATTTTAGATTGGAAATTATTTTTAATCGTTTTCGCATCTTCTTTAACTATTGCATCAGGATATATTATTAATAATTTTTATGATGCTAAAAAAGATTTAATCAATCGCCCTCGTAAAGCTATGATAGATCGTTTGGTAAGCCAGTCTACCAAATTAAAAGTCTATTTTGCTTTAAATTTTTTGATTGTAACTTTAGTTAGTTTTATTTCTTGGAAGGCCATCTTATTTTTTTCTAGTTATATTTTCTTAATTTGGTTTTATTCTCATAAACTAAAAAAATATCCTATTGTAGGAAATTTAACTGCAGCCCTTTTGGCCGTATTGCCTTTTTTTGGCATCTTAATGTACTACAAAAACTTTTACCATGTCATTTTTGCTCATGCTACCTTTCTCTTCTTATTAATCCTGATACGAGAATTAATTAAAGATCTGGAAAACATAGAAGGTGATTTAGCTAATGAATACAAAACCATTCCTGTACTATTTAATGAAAAGACGGCTAAAACTATCATTTCAATATTAACTATTGGAACTTTACTTCCAGTCTATTTTTTAACTGACATATACGATGTAGGTTATATGGACATTTATTTTTATTCTAGCTTGTTACTTTTAATCTATTTTTTTATCCAATTATGGAAATCGGAAAGCAAAGCTGATTTTCTAAAACTCCATTTCTTATTAAAATTCATTATTGTATCGGGTGTATTTTGTATTGTTTTAATTGACCCTTCCGTACTTATTCACGGACAAAAACTATTGACACAAGAATACCATCAGCTAATTTTAAATTTTATTTAATCACTTCTAGATAAACGAATTGTATTTGCGAATAAAAATACGCGAATCCATATATTAGTTATATCTTTGCAAAAAATACAGAAATATTATGTCACGTCACCAAGGCAATGATAAAAGCAAACCTGGATCAGGAAGACAAGGTGGTTTTAAAAAAACGAGTAACTCAAGAGGAAACGCACCCATAAAAAAAACACCCTCTAAGTTTACAACCAAACCAGAAGAAAATAAAAACACCAAAGCACCTAAGACCGCATCAAATTCAGACGAAATGCGATTGAATAAATATATCGCTAATTCTGGAATGTGCAGTCGTAGAGAAGCCGATATTTACATTCAAAGCGGAAATGTTAAGGTAAATGGTGAAGTAGTTACCGAAATGGGCTACAAAGTAAAATTATCAGATGTAATTGTATTTGATGGTGCAACCATTACTCCTGAAAAAAAAGAATATATTTTATTAAATAAGCCTAAAAACTTTTCTACTGTAGGTGATGATGTTAAAGGTGATGGAAACGTATTGGATTTAGTACGTAATGCTACAAAAGCTAAAATTCAACCTATTGGGAGAATGGACAAAACCACCACGGGTTTATTATTATTTACAAACGATACGGACATGATCCGTAAGTTTACCACTCCTAACCAACGTTCTTCTAAATTGTATCAAGTGAGTTTAGACAAAAATTTAAAATACGAAGATTTAGAAAAAATTGAGAAAGGAATTACAATTGATGATTACCGAATTTACGTAGAGGAAATTACGTATATCGAAAACGAACCTAAAAGCGAAGTTGGGGTTAAAATGAAAACAGCCAACGTAAAAATTGTCCGTAAAATATTTGAACATTTCAACTATAATGTAATCAAATTGGACCGCGTTACTTTTGCTGGTTTAACCAAAAAAAATCTGGCTCGTGGTCAATGGAGATTCCTAACGGATCAAGAAATAATAAATTTAAAAAATTCGTAATTAAACTATCAAAAACCACGAAAATAAAAAATTCGTGGTTTTATTTTCTAGACATATGTCCAATCAACTCCAACAAATAGCCATTCGATGGTTTGAAGCATTCAATGCAAAAGATTTAGAAAAATTACTCGACTTATATGATGAAGATGCCCAACATTATAGTCCGAAATTAAAAATACGTCAACCCGAAACTAAAGGTTTAATTGAAGGCAGAGAAGCTTTACGCAGTTGGTGGCAAGATGCTTTTGAAAGGCTTCCTTCATTACACTACAAAACAACCTCTTTAACTGCAAATTCGGATCGCGTATTTATGGAATACATTCGTCAAGTTGACAATGAAGAAGATATGGCTGTAGCCGAAGTTTTAGAAATTAAAGAAGATAAAATTATTTTTTCTAGAGTATATCATGGCTAAAACACCAATATAAAAGTATATTCTTAATCACTTTAAGAATAAAAAATCTTAGCTGAATCACTGAACAGCTAAGATTTAAAATATTAAAAAAAGTAGTTTTTTACATTTTTGAAGCAATTTCTTTACTATATCTTTTTAGAATAGCTCTACTCATTCCTAAATTAGCCTTACTACTATCTACAGCTAAATAAATGAAATACTCTCCATTTTCAGAAATACTGATAATATGAATTTGGTTACTCAAAGTAATCATAATATCTTCAATATTTTCTTTCAATCCTAAGGCTTTAATCGCGGTCATTTTTGCTTTTACAACTTCTAAATTATAAGCGGAAGCTAATTCTGGATCAAAAGACGGATTTACAGATAACGATTTGTAAGACATACCTGTTTTAACTTCTGTTACAGCTACTGCAATAAAACCCGCTACATTGGCTTTTAAATCCTCTACGAATGTGGTTAAAAAATCTGACATAAATTTTTGTTATTTAGTTTATAATGGTTGAATTCTTTTGATTAAATAATACTATTTGCTAATAATACTGTCCATGGTTTTCATGATAAGACCCAATTTGGAACCATCTTTTGAAAAGGAGGCTAAATAATAATCTTTATTAAATTTATTAATTACTACCAAACCTTTATCTGCATGTATGGTAATTTTATCCATTTCACCATATTCGAGATCTATAATTGTCTCTTTACACATGGTGGCAATCATTCCAGACATGGCCGCAAAATTTCCGTCATATTCAAATTCGGTAGATTCAATTAAATCTCCATCAATATCAAATAGAAGAACATTTTCTACACCTGCGTCTGCAATCATGTTTTTTAAATCTTGTTTGGTCGGTCTACTGCTCATAAATACTTAGTTTTGATTTGTATTAGTTTTTTATTAAATATATTTAGAGTTTTAACAAAAATATATTAAATTTACTTCACAAAAAAGTTAAAATATCAGTATTCCATTACAGAAAAACTATAATTATGAAAACAAAGAACCTAAAAAAACTAAACAAAGACCTACAAAAAGCATTAGTAGAATTTAGAAAATATTCTACTGAAAATGGTGCCATTACTAAGAAAAGAGGATTTTTTAAAAATATTTTTAGCTAATAGAAGTTAAAAATCTAAATCTCCTTTGGAAGAAGAGAAAATTTTCAAAAAAAAGAGCACTTTCGCGATTTTATGAGTTTAAAATCAACGAAAGTGCTCTTTCTTATATATAAATTTTGAAAAAAAGCTATTTATGCAAATTGATAGTCTCCAAATACCTGCTCAATTTCTGTAAACACATCTAATAATTGATGTAAATCATCTGTAGTAACTAATTTTTGTTTGTATTCTTTAAACCCATGAATGCCTTTAAAATAGTTGGTGTAATGTCTTCGCATTTCAACCACTCCCACTCTTTCATTTTTCCATTCTACAGACCAAATCAAATGATTGCGAGCAGCTTCAATACGGTCTTTCATACTAGGAACTGGTAAATGTTCACCCGTTTTAAAAAAATGCTTGATTTCATTAAAAATCCAAGGGTACCCAATAGCTGCACGCCCTATCATAATTCCATCCAAACCGTATTTATCTCTATATTCCAATGCTTTTTCAGGAGAATCGATATCACCATTACCAAAAACAGGCATCGTAATTCTAGGATTATTCTTTACTCGTGCAATATGTGACCAATCGGAATGACCTTTATACATTTGTGCACGCGTTCTTCCATGAACTGTTAAGGCTTGCACACCAATATCTTGTAAACGTTCTGCTACTTCATCAATATTGATAGAATCTTCATCCCAACCTAATCGTGTTTTAACCGTTACTGGTAACGAGGTACTTTTTATGACTGCTTTTGTTAAACGTACCATCAAATCCACATCTTTCAAAACTCCAGCACCAGCACCTTTAGAAACCACTTTTTTAACAGGACACCCAAAATTAATATCTACTAAATCGGGTTGCACTGTTTCTACAATTTTAGCACTCATGGCCATGGCTTCTTCATCTCCTCCAAAAATCTGAATTCCTACAGGTCGTTCGTAGTCAAAAATATCTAATTTCTGACGACTTTTAATTGCATCACGAATTAATCCTTCCGAAGAAATAAATTCAGAATACATTAAATCTGCACCGTGTAATTTACACAACCGACGAAATGGTGGATCACTCACATCTTCCATTGGAGCCAATAAAAGAGGAAAATCAGGTAATTCTATGTTGCCAATTTTAGGCATAATCTTTTATTTTTTTTGCAAAGGTAAGTTTTTTTTAAAAAACATAGATTGTTGATCTAAAATTCAAGCTTTGAACACTTTAAACCAAAATAACATTATCTCTTTTCCGTTAAATAGCGCCAATAACGCTTAGGAACATGTTGGAGATGTAATTTTGTGTTTTTTCGTTCCTTAATGTTCGTATGATCAAAATATTCTATCCATAAATTTTGATACTTGACTTCTGCTTCGTGCCAAATAGTTTCTTTATTTTTTGACAACATTTTTTTATCTGGCAAAGTAACCACTGCCACTTCCTTCAAATCATAAAAAATACCATACTGCCTTTTTTCATCATAAATCAACCATTTTTGATCTTGATATCTTTCTTTAAAATGCTTAACAAGTAAAGGCAATACGTCAAAATCAGGTCGAATTGTTGCGAAGTAAATAGCGTCTTTTAATAATTCAAAACGCACAAAAGCCTCCATGCGATGCTTTTCTCTACCCACGCTTTTTACCCATTTTGATAATTGCAACACAAAAGGATTAGAATAATCATTTAAAATATTGTCAGAAGGATTTGCTATTGCATAAAAAATTATTTGACTAATAATTACTTCCCTTTCTTCATTTTCAGAAGCAAACGCATACAAGAACTGCCTAATAGCATTAGCTCCCATCTGTTTTTCAATGCGCGCCATTACTCGATCAGCTTTTTCTGTATTTGTAATTACTAAGCTGTTTTCACCAAAGAGATCATTTTGTGTATTTTGATTACCAAGGATTTTAACATCCGTGTATTTGTATTCGTAAATTTCGAATATTGCTGTAAGCAACCCTTCAAAACTATTATCGTATAAAAGAGCTATCATTTAATAAAGACAATTGAGCACTAAATTGTTTTTCAAACTTACTTTTTGTTTCATTTAAAATGACTTTTTTTAAATGCAAACTATCTAAATATTGCAAATGCTGATTGGAATGAGACACACTAATAAAATACTTCGCCCTATTCGTAGCCACTCCCATTTTTTTTATATGTTCCAATGTAAGCTTTTGAAAACGTCTTGCTTGAACAATTTTGTAGGCCGATTTTACTCCAATTCCAGGTACCCGCAAAATCATTTCAAGAGAATCATACTGAATATTAACTGGAAATTGATGAATATTTCGCAACGCCCAACCTAATTTCGGATCCACTTCTAAATCTAGAAAAGGTTGGTTTCGATCGACTATTTCATCTGCTTTAAAACCATAAAAACGCATTAACCAATCCGCTTGATACAAACGATTTTCTCTTACCATAGGAACTTCTGTACCTAAAGCAGGCAAACGAAAATCATTTGACACAGGAACATAACCTGAATAATACACTCTTTTTAAATTAAAATTAGTGTAAAAATGGTCGGCCACTTTTATAATTTGAAAATCCGTTTCTTTCGTAGCACCTACAATTAATTGAGTACTTTGTCCAGCAGGAGCAAATTTAGGAGTCGATTTGAATTTCTTTTTTTCCTCTTTATAAACCACAATCTCATTTTTCACAAAACCCATCGGTTCAATCATTTGCTGATGATTTTTATCAGGCGCCAATAATTTCAAACCCGATTCGGTTGGGATTTCCAAATTTACACTCAATCTATCGGCATACAAACCTGCTTCACGCATTAATTCATCACTTGCTCCAGGAATAGTTTTTAAATGGATGTAGCCATTGAAATTATGCTCCAATCGTAACTTTTTTGCCACACGAACCAAACGCTCCATGGTATAATCGGCATCTTTAAAAATTCCCGAACTTAAAAAAAGTCCTTCAATATAATTTCTTCGGTAAAAATTAATAGTTAAATCTACCACTTCTTCTACCGTAAAAGCAGCTCTTTTAATGTCATTACTTTTTCGCGTCACACAATAGGCACAATCGTAGATACAAAAATTAGTTAAGAGAATTTTCAACAAAGAAACACACCTTCCATCTTCTGTATAGGTATGACAAATTCCAGATGCTGAAGAATTCCCTAAGCCTTTATCTTTATTTTTTCGATTCCCTCCACTAGAGGAACAGGAAACATCATACTTGGCGGCATCTGCTAAAATTTCTAATTTCTCTTTAATTCGATCGTAATTCACTTTACAATATATAAGATTATTTTCGTATAAAAATAAGAAAAAAATATTAGCCACAAAAGAAAAAAATAAACTTTAGCATTTGTTTAAGCATGTACATAATCTGTTAATAATACATCGATTGTTAAAAACTTTAATTTATATTTGCAGATTAAATACAGCAATGTATTTTTAGGAAATTTGATAGAATCAGAAGATGAAGAACATTAGAAATTTTTGCATTATTGCGCACATTGACCATGGTAAGAGTACTTTGGCAGACAGATTATTAAGTGCTACACAAACTGTCTCAGCCAGAGAAGAAAAAGCGCAATTGTTAGACAATATGGACTTAGAGCGTGAGCGTGGTATTACCATTAAAAGTCACGCCATTCAAATGAATTATAGACACAATGGTGAAGATTATATTTTAAACTTAATTGACACTCCAGGTCACGTAGATTTTTCGTACGAAGTTTCGCGTTCCATTGCAGCTTGTGAAGGCGCCTTATTAATTGTAGATGCCGCACAAAGTATTCAAGCGCAAACCATTTCTAATTTATATTTGGCATTAGAGAATGATTTGGAAATTATTCCTGTTTTAAATAAGGTAGATTTACCGAGTGCCAACCCAGAAGAAGTAAGTGACGATATTATTGATTTATTAGGATGTAAATTAGAAGATATAATTCATGCTTCTGGTAAAACAGGTTTTGGAGTCGATAAGATTTTAGAAGCTATAGTAGAAAAAGTTCCAGCACCAAAAGGGAATGTGGATGAATCACTACAGGCTTTAATTTTCGACTCGCATTACAACCCTTTCAGAGGAATTGAAGTTATTTTCCGGGTAGTGAATGGAGAAATTAAAAAGGGTCAAAAAATTAAGTTCATGGCTACAGGCAAAGAGTATTTTGCTGATGAAGTAGGAACTTTAAAATTAAATCAGGTTCCCAAAGATAAAATTTCAACAGGTGATGTAGGCTATTTGATTTCTGGAATTAAAGAAGCGAAAGAAGTAAAAGTAGGTGATACTATTACTGATGCAAAAGAACCTACTACCAATATGATTACAGGTTTTGAAAACGTAAAACCAATGGTATTTGCTGGAATCTACCCAGTAGATACGGAAGATTTTGAAGATTTACGTGCTTCTATGGAAAAACTACAGTTAAACGATGCTTCTTTAGTTTTTGCTGCAGAGAGTTCAGCAGCTTTAGGATTTGGTTTCCGTTGTGGTTTCTTAGGCATGTTACACTTAGAAATCATTCAAGAGCGTTTAGAGCGTGAATTTGATATGACAGTAATTACAACAGTTCCCAACGTTTCATATTTGGCTTATACCAAAAAAGAACCTGAAACCGCTATTATTGTTAACAATCCTTCTGATTTACCAGAACCTTCTAAGTTAGACCGCGTAGAAGAGCCTTATATCAAAGCAACAATCATTACAAAATCAGACTTTGTGGGTAACGTAATGAGTCTATGTATTGAAAAAAGAGGAATTATTACCAATCAAACTTATTTAACCACTGAAAGGGTGGAGTTGAATTTTGATATGCCATTAGCAGAAATTGTATTTGATTTTTACGATCGCCTAAAAACAGTTTCTAAAGGATATGCTTCTTTTGATTACCATCCAATCGGGATGCGAACTTCTAAATTAGTGAAGTTAGATGTTCTTTTAAATGCACAATCAGTAGATGCTTTGTCTGCATTGATACATGAAGACAATGCCTATAACATTGGTAAAAAGATGTGTGAGAAATTACGTGAATTAATCCCAAGACAACAATTTGACATTCCAATTCAAGCTGCTATTGGAGCTAAAATTATTGCTCGTGAAACCATAAAAGCACTTCGAAAAGATGTTACCGCAAAATGTTATGGGGGTGATATTTCTCGTAAAAGAAAATTATTAGAAAAACAGAAAAAAGGTAAAAAACGTATGCGTCAAGTAGGAAATGTTGAAATTCCTCAAGAGGCATTTATGGCCGTTTTAAAATTAAATGATTAAGAAGCCTAAATCTTTCAAAATATTGTATAAAAAACCAATAAGTAAAATTATTGGTTTTTTTTATGCCATCATACTGCCGCAAATACCAAGGCCTATTAATAAATATATTCCAGATAATATATATAAAATTTTAGCCGCCTTAGGATTATTCTTCCGAATAATAAATCCTAAAATACTTAATACAATGGGAGGACCAACCATTATGATAATAATTAATAGAATTAACCCTCCTAAATTCATATTTCCTTCTAATGTTATCATATTTTAAAATTTTATTTCGTTTCTTAATGCTTCTAAACGTGCTTTCTTATCGTCTCTATAAAACAAATTCATCGTTTCAAAAGGAATAATTTTATAATCCTTATCTACAATATGCACACATGATTTTTTAATAGCTCTAACATCAAAATTATAGGCATCAATAAATTGCATGATAATAATCCTGAAAAGGTTGTCATACCCTAAATGAGGTGCATCAATATGAGGCAAACAACATAAAATTGATTTTAAATTTTCTTCAGCTACTTCAACCGAATTTCCAGTGCTAAACAAATCAATCATTTTCCCTTTTAATTGTTCGTCCTGTTCATAGATAATTGTATTTTTACTATTATCAAGCAAATCATTTGGGTTAATATAACGTGTTAAAGGGAATACTTCACCTGCTAATTTTAAAGCATAACCCATAACCAAAGCATCTGGATTACAAGGCACTGGCAACAAATCATCTGGGTTAAAAATAGTTGTTTGTTCCAAAATTTTCCTTCTAACTTCTGTCAATGTCATTCGGTCTGTTTCAGGATTAAAGTTTTGTAACCTACCTGCTATTTGAGTGGGTTGAAAAGTAACTCCACGAACGCATTTTTGCTGTAATGCATAATCTATTATTTTTCCAATTTCATGATCATTCAATCCTTTTTGTAAGGTTACTACTAAAGTAGTTGACAAATTTACTTCATTCAAGTTGGCAATAGCTTGTTTTCTTATCTCACTTAAATGCGCTCCTCTCAATTCCTTCAAGACCTCATCTTCAAAAGAATCAAATTGCAAATAAATCTCAAAATCTGGTGTATATTTTTTTAATTCGCTTACAAAATCTTTATCCTTTGCAATTTTAATTCCATTGGTATTCAGCATCAAATGGCGAATAGGCAATGATTTTGCATATTTTAAAATTTCAAAAAAATCAGGGTGTTCAGTAGGTTCACCGCCACTTAATTGCACTACATCAGGTTCTTTTTCATTACGAACAATGGTATCTAACATCTTTTTCACCTCATCTAAAGTTCGATGTCTTCCATAAAAAGGAGAAGAACCAGCATAACAAGTAGGACACGTTAAATTACAACGATCTGTAATTTCAATGACAGTTAAACAAGAGTGTTGTTCATGATCTGGACATAATCCACAATCATAAGGGCAACCATAATCTGTTTTCGTATTGAATTTATAAGGTGTTTCAGAAGGTTTGTTATAATTTCTAATATTTTTATAGTAAGCTATATCATCAGCAATTAACACTTTTGAATTCCCATGTTCTGGACATCGCTTCAACATGTAAACCTTATCGTCTTCAAAAACAATTTTAGCATCAATACGCTTTAAGCATTTGGGACACAAACTTAAGGTATAATCGTAATAGGTATAATTTCTAACAGGCATTTTTGAATAGATTAAAAATGGTTTTATAATAGTACAACCAACAAATGACACATAAAATTTGAATGGTACTCAAATGACAAATAAAAAAGGTATTCGGTTTTAAAAATTCAATAAAAAAGCGAAACGTAAAATAGCCAATCATAAAATATTGAAACAACAAACCATTTTCTTTGACTTTGCTTTTTATTTTCCATAAAAATAAAAATAAAATGAATAGAAAAAACAATTCATACAAAGCAATAGGATGTCTTTTCAAACCATCTCCTAAATTCATTCCTAAAAAAAAAGAAGTTCTTTTTCCGTACGTAAATTCGTTAATTCCAGAAAAAAAACAACCAATTCTTCCAATAAAAATTCCCAAGATTAGAGGAAATACAAATAAATCTCCAGATGAATGTGTTTCACCAATTATTCTCTTTGCTATTTCCACTCCTAGTAATCCTCCAAATAGTCCGCCCATAATGGTTTTGGTATTCATAACCTGAATCCATTGCAACAGCTCAGTGGGAAAAATTGGGTTTTCAAAAAAACCAATAATTCTAGAACCCAAAAGTGCTCCTAAAATGGCGCCGAGTAGAATAGACAAACGATTCGTATTGGAAATATAATCTATAGTGTTTTTTCTGAGATAGAGATAATATCTAAATCCTAAAAAAAAAGCAAGGTATTCTAAAACAAGGTGCACATTGATTTGGCAATCAAACCAAATAGGTTCATAAGGAATTGTCATACGTACAATTTTACTAAATTTAGAAAAATACTACAAAAAAAACAACATTGAAAAAAAGCTCTTATTAAATGTGTTAAATTTATTAACATTTTAAGATTATTTTCTCAGCTCTATAGTCAAAAAACCGTAATTTTGTAAACTGTCAAAATGATTTTCAAACCCCAAAGATATCATAATGAAAAAACTACTAATTTTATTTTGGCTTTTGCCAATACTATCTTATTCTCAAGCCATTACAGTGGATGATACTGGGTTTTCTCCTAATCAATTAGTGGATTTATTGTTAGGTAATTCCTGTACCGAGGTATCAAATGTTTCCATTTCTTCCAATCAATCAGTAGCCTATTTCAACAACAATGGTTCTGCGTTTCCAATAAATGAAGGAATCATAATAAGAAGTGGTATTGCTTCTTATTCAGAAGGTGTTTACACAGGAAACAATTTAGACAGTCAGGTAAACACTTCTGGTGATGCTGGTTTACAAAACCTTGTAGCAAGTAACGGACAAAGTGGCTCCATTACTGATGTGGCATATCTCGAATTTGATTTTATTCCTTTATCTTCAAACTTTAGCTTTGATTTCTTATTTGCTTCAAACGAATACGGTCAGTGGCAATGTGCTTCTTATGATACTTTTGCTTTTTTCTTAACAGACTTAAGCACTAATACAACTACTAATTTAGCTGTTATACCATCTACAATAACTCCTGTATCGGTTCTAAACATTAGAGACCAAGCCTATAATAACAATTGTTTTTCTTCAAATGCTACTTTATTTAGCACCTATAATGTAACCAATCCTGGAAACTCAACTGTAAACATGAGAGGGTTTACTACGGTTATGAATGCATCTTCAACAGTAACACCAAACAATGCTTACAGAATACGATTAGTTATTGGAGATTACCAAGATGCACGTTATGATTCTGCTGTTTTCTTAGCATCTGGAAGTTTCATTACTACTTTAGACTTAGGGCCAGATGATAGTTTTTGTTATGGTGACAATAGAACACTTACAACTGGGCTAAATGAGACCGATTACAATCATAGTTGGACGTTAAATGGAAATCCATTAGCAGAAACAGGCAACACCTTAACGGTTACAGAAAGCGGAGAGTATGAGGTAACAGTAACAAAACCCAACACAAACTGTACCATTACCGATGCAATAGTTTTCTATGATTTAGCTGTTAACAATCCAAATAACCTTACAGCTTGTAATAACGGTAGTACAACCTACACTTATGATCTAACACAAAACAACGAAGCTACTTTAGGAATTGATGATGCTCGATATGATATTTTTTATTACACCTCATCAGCAGATGCTTCATCTCATACCAACCCAATCCCTGATGTTGAATTAAACAATTATGAGAGTCCAGGAAATGAAACCCTATATCTTGCAGTCTATAATAGTAACACTTCTGCATTTTGTGAAGCTGTTTATTCTTTTGATTTGTTAGTGAGTGATCCAATTATTGTGAACACTATTGATAATCTAGAAATTTGTGATACCGCAAACGGTCAAGGTCAAAATGTAAATTTAATTTCGCAAACATTAGCTAATAATTCGCAGTTAGCTACAGGGTATAGTTTATCTTTCTATGCTACTCAAAACAGCGCACAATTAGGTGATACTGGGAATTATCCAAATCCTTCTACCTACCCAATAGCGACTGGAGCCTCTACACAAACAGTGTGGGTTAGAATCCAATCCGATACCAATTCCAATTGTTTTGCTGTAAGCAGTTTTGAAATCATTATTAATCCTTTACCGATAGTAGATACGTTAGAAAACGTCATAGAATGTCATAATTATATCCTACCTCCTATTACAAATGGAAATTATTTTTCAGGACCAAATGGCACAGGTATTTCCTATAATGCTGGCGATATAATAGATATTAGCGGCACCTATTATATTTTTATCGGTCCAGATACAAATGGTTGTACCAATCAATCTAGTTTTCAAGTTACTTTAATTGACGAGTATGATATTGATTTAGAGCACTGTGGTCAATTTGCCATACCTAATCCAGTATTAGGTAACTTTTATACGCAAGCAGGTGGACCAAATAATTTATCTAATAATGTTATTCCTAGTGGCACACTAATTACGAGCGATCAAACGATATATTATTATGCCGAAGTAGACGGTGTTTTTTGTAGAGATGAAGCTTTCCCATTAATTATTCATCCTTTACCTCCTGTAGATACTTTAGACGATGTAATAACTTGTACAAGTTATACTTTACAACCTCTTATCAATGGGAACTATTTCAACGCACAAGGGAATCAATTGAATGCAGGAGAATCGGTAACTTCTACGCAAGTTATTACCATAAGCAATGGTCCAGACGGTAATGGCTGTGTTAACAGTTCCACCTTTACAGTTTATATTATTAATAATATCGGAAATCAAAGGGCCTGTGGAGTATACACACTTCCTAATTTGGATGCAGGAGGTTATTTCACAGGTCCTTCAGGATCGGGAGATAACATTCCTGCACAAACTCAAATTACATCCTCACAAACGATTTATATCTACGCAAACACCAGTACAGTCCCTAACTGTACCGAAAACATGTCTTTTGAAATTACTATATTAGAAGTTCCACCAGTAGATGAACTAGAGGACGTTATTGCTTGTGATCATTACATTCTACCTGAGTTAACAGATGGAAATTACTACACAGAACCAAATGGAAATGGAACCCAATTACAAGCTGGAACAATTATTGACTTAACATCAAATAATCCCAACCCAGGCATTTACTATATTTACACTCCTGCAAATGCATTCAATTGTGATAATCAAAGTTCGTTTACCGTTACTATAAATCCATTACCTCCTGTTGATAACGAAGGAGATCTTTATTTTTGTAGTCCTTATTCATTAGAGGCACCGGTTTTTGGAACTTATTACACAGAACCTAATGCATCAGGAACACTTGTAACACCAAGTATGGTCTTTGAAGAAACAAAAACCTTTTACATTTATAACATAGATACAACTACAGGTTGTTATCAAGATATTCCATTTACGGTTTACTATAATTATATTGGTTTACCAGATTTTGATAATATCTCTAGCTGTGATAGTTATACATTAGAAACATTAACTCATACACCAGCTTCACCAAATAGTTATGCAATAGGTTATTACTCCCAACCTGGGGGCAATCCTGCAGATATTATCAATCCAAATGATTATACTATTAGCGCAACTCAAACCATTTATGTGTATGCAAAAAATGGAGATAGATATCCTTGTACAGAAGAAAAGAGTTTTACAGTTACTATCTCAGAAACACCAGATTTAAGTACTTATGCGATTGATTTTACAGCTATAAACGGAAGCAATCATTGCGGTGAATTTACGTTACCGACCTTAACACCTACTACTTATCAAGTAAATTATTACAGTCAGCCAGGTGGTGATTCGGCAAACCTCATTAACCCAAACAACTATACGTTTAGTGTACCAGCCGCTAGTACAAGTGAAACCTTTGATATTTGGGTATATGCTCGAGCAACTAATAATGATGCTTGTAATGACGAAACGCATTTTCAATTTACAGTTTCTCCAAGATCCGTGTTTTCTGTAGCAGACGGTATTATTTGTATTCATCCAGAAACCAATATAGTAGAACAAACAGCAACCTTAGTTGTTCCTCAAGACACAAGTTTAAATACTACTAACTATGCTATTGAATGGTATTTGAATGGTAACTTAATGGGTACAGGATTTCAATATATCGCTGATGCAATTGGAGTTTATGATGTAGTTCCCATTAAATTAATACCTGAAAACGCTCCTGATTGTTCGTATGATGCAACTACCGTTGAAGTTACTGCTTCAAGTGTTGCTTTAGCCGAAGTGGTCTTAACAGAAGATTTCGAAGAAGTAGCTATTGCAACTGTTAACATACTAACGGGTTTGGGCAACTATGAATATCAATTAGATGGAGGTGCCTTTCAAACAAGTCCCGTATTTACCGATTTAAATTCTGGTGATCATACTATTGTTATTAATGATTTATATGGAAACTGTGGAGATAGTCAGGTTACCTTTACAGTGATTAAATATCCCAAATTTTTTACCCCAAATAATGACGGTTACAATGATCAATGGAACATTTATGATTTAAAAGACACTTCTGGTACAACCATTTCTATTTTTGATCGTTATGGCAAATTAATTAAACAAATTTCACCAAACGGACCCGGCTGGGATGGAACTTACAACGGAACACCATTACCATCAACAGATTATTGGTTTATTGTTTCGTATCAGTATAATGGGGAAGAACGCACCTACAAAGCACACTTTACAATGAAACGATAAATAAAAAAGCACTTGAAGATTCAAGTGCTTTTTTTATACTATTCTCTATTTAACAATTAATTTAGAGACCTGTTCTAATCGCTTCCACTGGATCCAATTTTGCAGCTGAAATAGCAGGCAGAATTCCAGAAATCAAACCAATAAATGAGGCCAGACCACTCCCAATTAATAAATTTTGGGAACTTAAAACAAACTCAAAATCCAGAGCAGCACTTAATCCTACTGCACACAACCATACGAGTAGCATACCTACAATTCCTCCAATTAGAGACAAAATAATAGCTTCAAATAAAAACTGAAATAAAATAAACTTATTCTTAGCTCCCAAGGCTTTTTGAATTCCAATTAAGTTGGTACGCTCTTTTACAGAAACAAACATAATATTAGCAATTCCAAAACCTCCAACTAAAAGAGAGAACAAACTGATTCCCCAACCTATTTTATTCATTTGTCCAACGATATTATCAATGAAATCTGTAAAACCAGATAGCACATTAATAAAAAAGTTATTAATTTCACCAGGCTTCAAACTTCTGTAAGCTCGCAGTTTTTGAGCTAATTCTGCTTTAAACTCTTCCATATCTACTCCCTTTTCAGGTTTAATTAATATAGCTGGAGTTAAACTCTTATTATTATCACCATACATTCTTCTTAAAAAGTTAACTGGAAAAAACACAGACACATCATTGCTTTGACCAAAAGTAGCTTGTCCTTGTTTTTTAAGCACTCCAATTACTGTTAGTTTCTGACCATACAATCTTACCTTTTTACCAAGTGGATTCTTGTTACCAAATAGACTGCTAGCCACTTCGCTTCCAATAACAATTACAGGCGTACCTGAATTCGATTCTGATTCATTGAAAAAACGACCTGTTTCTACTTTTATAGGTTCAATATCAATTAATTCATTGGTACAAGGAGTAACCTGAATTGAATTAACTGTTTTATCGTCATACTTTATGTTTTCATTTCGCGTAAAAACATTAAAAGACATTTTATCCACATGATTTACTGAACGTCTAATGTATTCATATTCATCATAAGTTACATCTGGAAACTGTTCTCTCTTCCATCTTGGCACTTCAGAAGGACCGAAAGAAAAGCGAATTAAATACACGGTATTTAAATCCATATCACTTAAATCTTCTTTGATTTTCTTATCCATAGAATCTACTGCAGCAAGAACTGCAATAATGGAAAAAATACCTATAGTAACTCCCAAAAGAGACAACAAGGTTCGTAGTTTGTTATTTCGCAGTGCATTGAGCGCAAAGCTTAAACTTTCTTTAAGTAATCGAAGATATAATAACATAATACAGTTGAATTATAGTATTAGTAGACCGAAACCTTAAAATGTTACAAAAAGTATATAAAAAGATACACTTTAGCTTGACTAACGGTTAAGTTACTATAACCTCGGCTTTGATATGACTTTGATATGGAGTAATAACTTTTGTGAAACGCATAGAAGAAATAGAATTTGAAAAATATTTTTTAATAAAATAACTGTAAGGTCTCGATTCCTTGCACTTAACATCTATTTCATTTTAATACTAATATATTTTTAGAAACTTTATTTATTTTTGTTTTAACTTTATTTAAAAATACAACTATTCAAAAAACAAACACTATGAAAAAATTTTTTTTATTAGCCATACTAGGCTTATCTCTATTTTCATGTAAAAAAGATACTACTCCAGAAAACAAGAACAATAGTGAAATTGAAGTGGCAACGGAAACATTAGAACAAAAATCTTCAAATGAAAATAATTCCAAAACACTTGATTTAACACAAATCCCTATTAGTACATTTCCCATTACCCAAATTCCTTTTTTTAGTTTACCAACGGGATACAAATATTCTCATGAAGAAAAGAGAAATTACGAGTCGATTCGTTTTTGGACTGGGTCTTCATTTGAAATGCCAGAAGGTGAATTATTCTGTGGAAGAATCAGTAATGACAAAGACCATTCCTATTCTGGACTTGAACTCTTTAAAAACTTAGATCAAATTTTTAAAGATGCTGGTGCAGTAACTCTTTTTGAAGGCAAAGTACCACAAGAAGCAATCACTCAAAATGAAGAAAAATATCCTATTTCTGATTATGGGATAAAATCTAACGCCTATGGTTTTCAAGGATTTGCCAAAACATGGACGTATATCATTCGACAAGACAATCAAAATATTTGGTTGCAATTAAATGAATCTGATGACAATGCGAGTTTACATGTGGCAATAATTAAAACAAAAGCGGTTGCTATTACTTCTCAACTCATTAAAGCTGACGAAATGAAATTGTCATTGGAACAGAATGGATTAGTAACCTTATATATTAATTATGAGACCAATAAATCAGACATACAACCAGAAGCTAAGCCAACTCTAGAAGAAATTTTTAAATTATTAAAAGAAAACCCAAGTTTAAAATTAAGTATTGAAGGACACACCGACAATAGTGGCGATAAAAAATACAATTTTGAACTTTCTGAAGCAAGAGCCAAAAGTATTGTCGCTTACCTTACACAAAGAGGCATTTCAAGTGAGCGTTTACAAAGTAAAGGTTATGGTGACACTAAACCATTACAAGAAAACACATCAGAAGACAATAAAGCCTTAAATAGACGAGTTGAATTGAGAAAAATAGGATAACAACTACCCTCTTTTTTATCAATTTCAGGTATTTCAAAAACTCGAACACACAGTTATAAAAAGTTTAGAAGAGATTGTGAAACGAAAAAGCAATCAAATCCTTAATAGAATTGAGTTCGAGTTTTTTTAATATTCACTTTTAAATAAAAATTATCAAAAAAAGTACTTTTCTGTGCTCATAATTGTTGAAAGTTTTAATAAGTATAACTACTTTTGCACAACGAAAAACTACTCCAAAAAAAATACATTACAAAAATGTCTTTTTTGGAACTAAACAACAACACAACACACTATGAGCACAACGAAAAAAATTACTTCTGCCTTAATTTCAGTCTTTGACAAAACAGGATTAGAGCCTATTGTAAAAGCACTTCATGAAAATCAAGTAACCATCTATTCTACAGGAGGAACAGAAACTTTTATTACCAATTTAGGAATTCCAGTAGTAGCTGTTGAAAATATAACCGATTATCCCTCTATTTTAGGTGGCAGAGTAAAAACATTGCATCCTAAAGTGTTTGGAGGAATTTTAAACCGTCAAGACAACCCTTCAGATGTTGCTCAAATGGAAGAATATAACATTCCACAAATCGATTTAGTAATTGTTGATTTATATCCTTTTGAAAAAACAGTGGCTTCTGGAGCAAATGAAGCCGATATCATTGAAAAAATAGATATTGGTGGTATTTCTTTAATTCGAGCTGCAGCTAAAAACTTTAAAGATACCGTTATTGTAGCTTCTGTGGAAGAATACAAACCTTTTTTAGATTTCTATACGAATGAAAATGGAGCTACAACTATAGAACAAAGAAGAAGCTTAGCAACGAAAGCATTCCATGTTTCTTCCAATTATGATACTGCAATTTTTAATTATTTTAACACGGATGAAACCTACTTAAAAATAAGTATGGCAGAAGGCGAAACATTACGTTACGGAGAAAACCCACATCAAAAAGGATTTTTCTTTGGTGAGTTTGACAAAATGTTTACCAAATTAAACGGAAAAGAATTATCATACAACAACTTACTAGATGTTGATGCGGCTGTTAATTTAATGAATGAGTTTAAAAATGACGCCCCTACCTTTGCAATTTTAAAACACAATAATGCTTGTGGAATTGCGACAAGAGCTACCATGAAAGAAGCGTATTTAGATGCTTTAGCTGGTGATCCAACCTCTGCTTTTGGTGGTGTTTTAATTGCAAACGGCAAAATTGATTTAGCTACAGCAGAAGAAATTCACTCCCTATTTTGCGAAGTGGTAATTGCTCCTGCTTTTGATAAAGATGCAATCGATTTATTAGAAGAAAAGAAAAACAGAATTTTATTAGTTATAAATGATGTTGCATTGCCAACAAAACAAGTACGTACTTGTTTAAACGGCATCTTAGTTCAAGATAAAGATAACCTAACAGATACGAAAGAGCAACTAAAAAACGTTACTACTTCAAAACCGACAGAAGAAGAAATTGAAGATTTAATTTTTGCTTCAAAAATTTGCAAACACACAAAGTCGAACACTATTGTTTTAGCAAAAAACAAACAATTATGTGCTTCAGGAACAGGGCAAACGTCACGAGTAGATGCCTTAAGACAAGCGATTGAAAAAGCGCGTTCTTTTGAATTTGACTTAATTGGCGCGGTGATGGCAAGTGATGCTTTCTTTCCTTTTCCAGATTGTGTAGAAATTGCAAATAAAGCAGGAATTACTTCGGTCATTCAACCTGGAGGTTCTATTAAAGACGAATTGAGCATTAATTATTGTAATGAAAATAATGTGTCTATGGTATTTACGGGAACACGTCATTTTAAACATTAATTTTATTACATTTGTAAAACACGAATATTTTTACTAACATAAACCCCTAAAAAAGCATATGGGATTTTTTGATTTCATGACTGAGGACATCGCAATTGACCTTGGTACAGCAAACACCTTAATCATTCACAACGACAAAGTAGTAATAGATAGTCCTTCTATTGTTGCACGGGATCGTATTAGTGGTAAAATTATAGCCGTCGGGAAAGAAGCCAACATGATGCAAGGGAAAACACATGAAAACATTAAAACCATTAGACCTTTAAAAGATGGAGTTATTGCTGATTTTGATGCTTCAGAAAAAATGATTAGCATGCTAATTAAAAGCATTCCAGCATTAAAAAAGAAACTTTTTACACCCGCTTTACGAATGGTAATTTGTATTCCTTCTGGAATAACGGAAGTAGAGATGCGTGCGGTAAAAGAATCAGCGGAACGTGTAAATGGTAAAGAAGTATATTTAATTCATGAACCTATGGCTGCTGCTATTGGTATTGGAGTTGATATCATGCAACCAAAAGGGAATATGATTGTAGATATTGGTGGAGGTACAACTGAAATTGCAGTAATTGCGTTGGGTGGTATTGTTTGTGACAAATCTGTAAAAATTGCAGGTGATGTATTTACTAATGACATCATCTATTATATGAGAACACAACACAACTTATTTGTGGGTGAAACTACAGCTGAAAAAATTAAGATTCAAATTGGTGCCGCTACAGAAGATTTAGACAGTCCACCAGAAGAAATGCAAGTTCAAGGTAGAGATTTATTAACTGGTAAACCAAAGCAAGTTGACATTTCTTATAGAGAGATTGCAAAGGCATTGGACAAATCGATACAACGAATTGAAGATGCCGTTATGGAAACGTTATCGCAAACACCTCCAGAATTAGCCGCTGATATTTACAACACAGGTATTTATTTAGCTGGTGGTGGTTCTATGTTAAGAGGTCTTGATAAGAGAATCTCTATCAAAACTGATTTACCTGTTTACATCGCTGAAGACCCATTAAGAGCAGTTGTAAGAGGAACAGGAATAGCGTTAAAAAATCTTGGTAAATACAAAAGCATCCTTATAAAATAAAGATAATTCATGCAGCAAATACTCTATTTTTTTATAAAAAACAGCTATAGATTGCTGTTTTTGCTGCTTTTGGGTATTTCATTTGCGCTCATTATTCAGTCTCATTCCTTTCATAGAAGTAAGTACATTAATAGCGCCAATAATATAACAGGAGGAGTATATGAAAACATTAATTCGTTTAACGAATATCTTAGCTTAAAAGAAAAAAATGAATTACTTGCTGAAGAGAATGCACGATTAAAACAAATCTTATTCAATCAAAAAGATACGGTTTTAGATTTGAAAAAGTTAAAATTCAATGATGCGCTATTTTATACAGTAACAAAAGCGAAAGTGATTAAGAACTCGTATAATGTTAGGCAAAATTTTTTAACGATTAATGCAGGAACAAAAGACAGCATTAAACCGAGTATGGGTGTTGTAAATGACAAAGGTATAGTAGGAATTATAGAAAAGACTTCTAAGAATTATGCAACTATTATTAGCATATTAAATACCGAATTAAAAATTAATGCTAAAATTAAAAATTCGACTCATTTTGGAACCTTAAATTGGGACGGAAAAAATGTGGGTTATGTGCAACTCACCGATGTACCTCGTTTGGCTAGTTTAAAAAAAGGAGATTCGATTGTAACAGGAGCAGATTCAGAAATTTTCCCAGAAAACATTCCAATTGGTAAAATTGAAAAGGTTTTTATCGATAAGAAGACCAACTATTACACCATAAACGTGCGATTATTTAATGACATGACAGCTTTAGGTTATGTATATGTAATTGGGAATGAATACAAAGAAGAAAAACAAGAGTTAGAAAAAGAAACCATTAGAGAAGCGAATTGAATAATAACATCCTAAATATCATACGTTTTATATTACTTGTTCTTTTACAAGTAATTTTATTTAACAACATCAATATGTTTGGGTTTGCGAATCCTTACCCTTATGTTTTATTTATCTTATTATTTCCAGTAAATGGGAATAAAAGCGCGTTGTTAATTAGCAGTTTTTTTATTGGTTTAACGATAGATATGTTTAGTAATTCACATGGAATTCATGCTATGGCTTGTACCGTATTAGCCTTTGTGAGACCAAATTTATTTCGTTTTTCCTTTGGAATTAGTTATGAATACCAAACTGTTAAAATAGCAGATAAAATTACATCCGAGAGAGTATCTTATGTGTTATTAGCACTTTTTATTCACCACTTTGTATTGTTTTTCTTTGAATATTTCAGTTTGACTTTATTCTTTGAAATAATATATTCCACCTTAATCTCAACGGTACTTTCATTTATTATTTGTTTACTGATTATTTATCTTATTAAACCGAATAAGCGATGAGAAAAATTGTTTTACCATCTCTCATAATAGTTGCGGCAATTGTATTAATTGCACGTATTTTCTATTTACAAATAATGGATGATTCTTTAAAGCTTCAATCTGAAAATAATGCAATCAAAAAAGTATTTGATTTTCCTGAAAGAGGTTACATCTATGATCGAAATGGAAAACTAATGGTTGCCAATCAACCTTCTTATGACATCATGGTAATACCCAGAGAAATAAAAAACTTAGACACTTTAGATTTTTGTAATTTATTAAAGATTGATAAAAAAGAATTGATAGAAAAAATCAGAAAAGCAACCGTATACAGTCCGAGGTTACCTTCTGTTTTTTTAGCACAATTGAATAAAAAAGAATATGCAGCTTTTCAAGAAAAGGAAAGAAAATTTGAAGGTTTCTATACGCAAAAGAGAGCATTAAGAGATTACCAAGTTGATTTTGGAGCTAATATTTTTGGTTTTATCACCCAAGTAAATGAAGCTATTATCAAAAAGAACCCCTATTATAATAGTGGCGATTTAATTGGTAAACAAGGTGTTGAACAAGAATATGAAGATATTTTAAGAGGTGTAAAAGGAGTAAAATACCTATTGAGAGACAAATACAATAAAGTGATTGGTTCTTACAAAGATGGTAAGTTTGATACCCTTTCCCAACAAGGAAAAGATTTAACACTTACCATTGATTATGAGTTACAAAAATATGGGACAGAGTTAATGATAAATAAAAGAGGTGGTATTGTAGCTATCGAACCTAAAACAGGTGAAATTTTAGCTTTAGTTTCTGCTCCAACCTATGATCCCAGCTTATTAGTTGGAAGACAACGATCAAAAAACTACACAGCTTTGTATCATGATTCCATTGCCAATCCTCTATTTGACAGAGGTCTTTTGGCACAATATCCTCCGGGTTCACCTTTCAAAATTCTAACGGGTTTGGTTGGTTTACAAGAAGAAGTGATTACACCTGAAACAGGATTTGTATGTCACCACGGATTTTCCTATGGAGCAGGTCGTTTTATGAAATGCCACGATTCTGGATTATCCAAATTGAACAATGGAATTTACAATTCTTGTAACACGTATTTTTGTAGTGTTTACAGAAATACCATTGACAAATTTAAAAACTCTTCTAAAGGAGTAGATGTTTGGTCGAATCATGTGAAAAGTTTTGGGTTAGGAAATTATATGGGAACCGATTTGCCAATTGGTAAAAAAGGGAACATTCCCACTTCAAAAACCTATGAAAGATTATACCCAAATGGTGGTTGGAGAGGTTCTACCATAATTTCAAATGGTATTGGTCAAGGTGAAATATTAACTACTCCGCTTCAATTAGCTAATATGATGGCAGTTGTTGCCAACAAAGGATATTATTTCACACCTCATATTGTTAAAAAGATTAAAGATCAATCCTTAGATAAAAAATTTACTACTAAACATGTTTCAACTGTAGATTCAAGACATTTTGAACCTGTTATTGAAGGATTAGCAGATGTATACAACAAAGGAACTGCTGCTAGTTTAAAAGTAAAAGACATGCAAATTTGCGGAAAAACAGGTACTGCAGAAAACAAAATTAGAGTAGCGGGTAAAACGTATCAATTGAAAGATCATTCTATTTTTGTGGCTTTTGCACCAAAAGAAAATCCCACCATTGCAATTGCCGTTTTTGTTGAAAATGGCTATTGGGGGAATCGTTGGGCCGGTCCTATTGCTACCTTAATGATTGAAAAATATGTAAATGGTGAAATTACTAGAACCGATTTGGAAACCAGAATGTTAAATGGCTCTTTAGAAGATGAATATAAAAAAATAGAGAATATTATTTATCAGAGATTCACTGAAACCACAACGGTTCAAGACACAAAACCTAATTTAAACCTAAAAGAGGAAGAAGTTAATTAAATGAGAGGAAAAAGTATTGGTAACATTGATTGGTTAACTGTATCATTATATATTACTCTAGTAATAATGGGGTGGTTGACGATCTATTCTGCCTCTTTATCTTTAGAGGTTACTTCTATATTTGACATTAAGCAAACCTACGGAAGACAAATGCTATTTGTTATTTTAACCATTCCCTTAATATTAATATTACTCTTTTTAGACGCCAAAATATTTGAACGCTTTTCTTTTATTTTTTATGGAATCGGAATTCTACTATTATTAGGCTTGTTTATTTTTGGGGTAACCAAAAAAGGGCAAACGAACTGGTATCAATTTGGAGGATTTGGGTTTCAACCTTCTGAATTTGTAAAAACAGGAACCGCTCTATTATTAGCAAAATACCTCAGTTTTCCACAAATTAATTTAAAAAACCTAAAAGATCAGTTACTTGCTTTTGGAATCATCTTACTTCCTGTTTTATTAATCCTTTTACAACCAGATGCAGGTAGTGCAATGATTTTTCTTTCTTTAATTTTCGTTTTAAATCGAGAAGGACTTCCAGCATGGTATTTATTTTCTGGTTTTAGTGCGATTGTTTTATTTTTTCTTGCCTTAACAATAGATCCCAAATACATTATGATAGGGATTGGATTAGTGATGCTCGTTTTTTATTTCAAAGAAAGAAGGGTAAAGAGAAACCCCATCTTATATAGTATCATTTTTATTGTTATAGCAGGGTTTACTTTTTCGGTAAGCTATGTTTATACAACAGTTTTAGAGCCACATCAAAAAGACCGTATTGATGTATTATTAGGTAAAGATGTAGATATTAAAAGAGAAGGATACAACTTAAATCAATCCATGATTGCAATTGGTTCTGGTGGTTTAACAGGTAAAGGTTATTTAGAAGGCACACAAACCAAAGGAGGTTTTGTTCCGGAACAGCATACAGATTATATATTTACTACTGTAGGTGAAGAATGGGGCTTTATAGGTTCGTCTATAGTAATCATCCTTTTTGTGACTTTATTCTTAAGAATAATTTTTTTAGCTGAAAAACAAAAGACAAAATTTAGCCGTGTTTATGGTTATTGCGTTGCCAGTTATTTGTTTACCCATTTCTTTGTAAACATTGCAATGCTTATTAAGTTATTTCCAACCATTGGTGTTCCTCTACCATTTTTCTCCTACGGTGGTTCGAGTTTGTGGGCATTTACAATTATGCTCTTTATTTTTGTGAAGCTAGACGCGAATAAAGTAAACGAATGGTAAAACAAATCCTTACTTTATCTTTTAAAAACATCTCTAAACTGATACAACAAGCGTTCAATCAAACGTAAATCTTCTGTAACAATATCGGCAGTTCCTGTCATTTCTTGTTGAAAAATAATTTTCTTTTCATAAGAGGTTTCTAAACCGTTAGGCAAACTTACATCAATTAATAAATTCCCTTCTTTATCTGGAGTTGCTGCAATATTGTGTACCACACCTTGAACAATACCATATTCCCTATCTGGAAAATTAGCCAAACGAATATGAACGGTTTGTCCTTTTTTAATTTTTCCCGAATTTTGTGCTTCTGCAACTACTTTTCCTATGTATGTATCCGCATGAATAGGGACTACTGAAAAGACCAAATCTCCAGAAGCCACCGTTTGATTTTCAGACCAAAGTTGTAAAAAGGAAACTCTACCTTTCATTGAAGTTCGCAATACATAATTCAACTCCCAATCTTTAATTGCTTTTTTTAATTGAAAGAAAGATTGAATTACATTTCTTTCAAGATTAATCGACTCTTTAGTAGCATTGATTGTCGTGTTTTTACTATTCCTATTTATATCATTTAAGGATGATTTCAACTGAGAAATAGAACTTAATAAATTTTTAAAGTTTTTTTGAGATTGCAAATAGGCTAATTTAAATTTTTCAAATTCTTGCGCTGCAATTACACCTCTTTTATATAACAATTCTTGTCTATCTAATTGATTTTTTTCTAATTCTAATTCCGATTGATTGATTTCTTTTTGTGACTCTAACAGCAGCAATCTTTCTTTTAACTGATTAACTTCAAAATTTTGTGCATTTGATTCTACTTGGTAAGGTTTTAATTTTTTTAATAAATCATTTGCACTATACTCTTTTTGAAAAACTGCAAAAGCACTTTCTACTTCACCTAATTGTGTAAATTGTAATTTCTGGAATGGGAAAGGAGTTCTATCTATTTGAATGGTATCAGTAATGCTTTTCAACAAAAAAACATCTTTATAGTTAGCCGTATTTTCAATAACTGCTAAAGGAGTATTTTGAGATACAACACTATTATCATTCACCAATAAAGCCTCTATTTTACCCGAAGTTCTAGCTACTAATTTTTCAGGAGGAATAGCTGTTGTGACAGTAATTTTTGCAGTATTAATATCTGGATATTTAATAAAGTAAGAAAACAACAAAAGCACCAACAAAAGTATTAAAATCACCAAGTTTCCCCATCGAATCATCCAATGTGGAACTTTTGTTAATATTTCTTGTACTTGTTCACTTCTTAATTCAATATCTGAAGCAGGAAGCGACTCGTTGTTTGTATTTTCGTTTGGCATTGTTTCTTACTTATCTATAATTTATTCTCTTTATTCTAATTTCCTAATTGCAATTGGTTTTTAACCAATTTAAAATAGCTTCCTTTTAGTGCCACTAATTCTGTATGTGTTCCCGTTTCAATTATTTTCCCTTTTTCTAAAACCACAATCTTATCCGCATTCATAACCGTACTCAAACGGTGTGCAATAACCAAAACCGTTTTGTCTTTAAAAAACACATCTAATTTTTCCATAATTTCTTTTTCATTGTTCGCATCTAAGGCACTCGTTGCTTCATCAAAGAAAAGCATTTCTGGATTTTTATAAACCGCACGAGCAATTAGTAAACGCTGTTTTTGTCCTGTACTCATCCCTACTCCTTCAGCACCTATTTTAGTGTTGTATCGCAAGGGATAATCATCAATAAACTCTTTAATATTAGCTACATCAGCTGCATATTGTAAACGCTCTTTATCAATAATATCAACCCCAACAGCAATATTATTTGCAATCGTATCACTAAAAATATATCCTTCTTGCATTACAGATCCAATATGATTTCTCCATGCTTTCTGAGAAATACTTTTCAAAGACGTCTTATTGATTAAAATATCTCCTTCTTGAGGTTCGTAAAATTTCAAGAGTAATTTCATTAATGTAGTTTTTCCACTCCCACTGGTTCCCACAATTGCCGTTATCTTTTTGGCTGGAATTGTTAAATTTAATGCTTCCAAAACATTTACATCCGAACCTGTATAACGAAACGACAAGTCTTTTATATAAATATCATGTTCTGGTATTTCTCGTGTTTTTTCATTTTCGTCTTCAACCTCATCTTTCATTTCATGAATTTCTGACAATCTTGCCAATGAAATTTTAGCATCTTGCAATTCTCGAATAAATCCTATTAATTGAATTACTGGTCCATTTAAACTTCCAACAATACTAGTAATTGCCATCATTTCCCCTAAGGTTAGTCCGTCATTGATAACCGCAAGTGCAGACAAAAAGATGATAATTATATTTTTTAATTCGTTTATAAAATTGGAACCAATACCTTGCGTTTGCTCCAAAACCAAGCTTTTCATAGAAACCCTAAACAATCGCGCTTGTATGTATTCCCAACCCCATCTTTTTTGTTTTTCAGCATTATGCAATTTTATTTCTTGCATTCCATTGATCAACTCAATCACCTTACTTTGCTCTTGAGATACTTCAGAAAAACGCTTATAATCTAATTTTTCTCTTCTTTTTAAGAATAAAATAACCCATAAAAAATAAAGCAAACTACCAATAAAGAAAACCGTAAAAATCCCAAGGTTATAATAAGCCAAAATCCCTCCCATTAAAACCATATTAATCATAGAGAATAATACATTTAGAGAAGATGTTGTTAAAATTCTTTCAATTCGGTGATGATCATTAATACGTTGCATGATATCTCCGGTCATTTTTACATCAAAATAAGAAATGGGTAAATTCATTAGTTTGATAAAAAAGTCAGAAATTAAAGCAATATTAATTCGAGTAGACAGGTGTAATAAAATCCAGCTGCGTATGAGTTCTAAAGCTGTTTTTCCGAAAAACAAAAACAATTGTGCTAATAAAACCAAGTAGATAAAATGAATGTTTTGATTTTGTATTCCAACATCTACTACGCTTTGAGTTAAAAAAGGAAAAATGAGCTGCAATAAACTACCTGCTAATAATCCTATCGTCAATTGAATAACAAACGCTTTGTATCGATAAATATATTTTGATAATAAGCTAAATCCAAACTTCGTTTTCCCCTCTTCGTCTTTATCTAAATCAAATTCAGATTCATAAAATTTAGGAGTAGGTTCTAACAATAAGGCAATACCTTCTTCTGTGTTTTCATCAGCGTTGTTACCTATCCAAAATTTTAAAAATTCTGCTTCACTATATTCTATAAGACCAATCGCTGGATCAGAAATATAATATTTATTCTTTTTAATTTTATACAGAACCACATAATGATTCTTATTCCAATGTAATATACACGGAAGTGGCGCTTCTTGTAATCTTTCTAGAGAAATCTTTACTCCTAAAGAGCGAAAACCAATCGTTTCTGCTGCATCACTCAAAGTTAGTAAATTACTTCCTTCTCTAGTAGTTTCAGAAAGTTCACGAAGCATTTGTGTATTTAAAACTTTCCCGTTGAACTTGGCAATAATTTTTAAACAGGTAGGTCCACAATCTTTACTTTCAGTTTGGATGTAATAAGGAAATTTTTTCAAAAGTTTGTTCAGATTTTTATCAAAAATAATAAAAAGAAATACCTAAAAAATTTTTAATACAAATTAATTATTTTCTTTTACCTATATTTTTATAAATTGTAACAAATAAACATAGCATCCTTTTCTTTAGAAAAATTAAAAAGAAATGAAGAGTTTATTTTTAACAAGATAATTATTCAAATAACATGGGACAAAATCTATTATTTTTTAATAATTATTTGGAGTCAATTGATAAAAAACTCTTCATCTTCAATTAAATCATCAATAAAATAGAATATATCCTCTCTTTCATATTTGTCAGGAAACTGGTAATTATTGATTAAAAATACAGGAGTAAAAGTAAGTCCGTTATTTCTATTATCATTGGCTAACAATATTATTTTTGATAAATCAGCTTGAACAAAAAAATTTTCATATTCCTTTTTAAAATTTTTCAAGTTATTATTTTTATACCAAATTTCAATGGCTTTTAAAAGAGATTTTTCACCCTCAGAATCGTAAATGTTTTTAAAAGCGGAGATAATTGAAGTTAGGTCATCATTAGCCAATTCTGGGTAATAGTTAAATCTAATTTGAGCAGAAATATTAGTATACTTATTAATTATTTTTTCAAGAATAATATGAGCTTCTTTACAGTAACCACAAAAAGGGTTGGTAACTATCGAAATGTTTAGTTTAGCATCTCTTTTCCCAATCCAAAACACTTCATTCTTATTATGAAAATCAAAGTGCTTAACTAATAATTCCTTTTTAAAAATATCATAGTTCTTTTTAAATTTAATACTTTTCAAACTTAGTCTATAAAAATCTTCCTTTTCACTTAAAATATTGTTAATATAAATTATCAAACCAAATAATATTAAAAAAACAATAATTGATTTGAAAAAAACATTGTAATAAAAGGTGTTGTTAAAAAACAAATAACTAATTAAAATTTGTACTATCAGTATTAAAATAATAGTTAAACAAATTCTACAAAAGGTTTTTTCTATGAATAATTGATAAAACAGAGAATAAGCTATAACTAAAATAGAAAAATAAGAGATAACCTTTAAAATACTCTCACTTAGCGGAATAAATAATCCAAGTACAAATATGCCTAAAAAATATATCAAACTAAAATCTGAAAGCCTTAATCTGTAAAAATTAATTTTGTCAGAATTAAAAATTTTCTCACAATCACTTATAGATTCTGACTTTTTTTTTGAGCCATCACACAATGCATTGATTACAACAGACTCTTTACCAAATTTTTTATTAAAAATTCCTAAAGAAATAAATATGCCAATTATACTAAGTATATTAAATAAAAATAATTGAACGGTATTTTGAAAATATGAATAGAGAGAAAATAAAGCAAAAAAGGAATATATTAACCACTTGAAATTAATTTCGCTTTTGTGTAAAACTTCTTCTACTTTTTCAAAAATAATTACAAAATCGCTAGCCTCGTCATGTAATTTTGACTTAGACATTTTGCTTGCTTTGTCACTATAAATTAAATAATCATTATCTTTTTTTTCAACGTATGTAAATTTATTGTTATGAATTGTTATAAATTGATTGGGCAACTCACCCCAGTTATCTTTATCTATTTCATATACATCATTTTTAATTCCTAAAAAAGATAATGTGTCACTAAATGAAAGCAATGAAGGGTAATTAGGATGTGACTGAAATTGAAATAAAAATTCTTCTTTAGAAATTTTAAGTTTATTATAAAATAAATTCATGCTTTATTAATAAAAAAAAATTAATCTTGAATAAATTTTTCTAATTCATTTTCTGTCATTACACCTACACTTGATTTTAACACTTTCATATTTTTATCTAATAAAACAGAATATGGTATGGAATTACTTAGTTGAAAGAATATCTCAACACCTTCATATTCCTTAGAATCTTCATTTACAATAAATTGTTTCCATGGCATATTCTCTTTTTCAAGAGCCTTTTCCCATGCAGTAGCATTAGAATCAGTTGATATAGATACAAAATCAATACTTGTATTATATTTTTCGTACACCTTTTTCAAAGAAGGTATTTCCTCTCTACAAGGTCCACACCAACTTGCCCAAAAAACGACTAAATTTCTATCAAAAGTAGTATCTAAAACCTCTTTTTTTTCTCCTTTAGAATTTAATAAAACAGGAGAGGTCAATTTACTAGCTTCTTCTCTTTTATTATTATATTTTTTTAACTTAAAAAAAGTTTCGCTTTTTGTAATATCTCCTTTAAAAACATTTAAAAATTGATTTATTTGATCTGGCAAAAAACTATTTCTATTATTATTAATTTGATAAAGTAAATGAAAAGAATTTGGAAATTCTTTTATTTTATCAAGGATTTTTTTGTAAGAATCTTTATTAATTTCACTGAATAAATCGCCATCTGTGTGAAACATTGCATTCGTTTGATATCCAGCCTTTATATCATTAGAGACTGTCATCATTTTTGATCTATTATTAAAATTATATCCTTTTGGCGTTTTATCTATTAAGTAACCACTAATTTCAATCGAATCATCAGACAAAAATAAACTTGACTCATACTTTGCATTTTTAAACTTTCCTTTAGTCAAAAAACCGATAAACCTAAATATTCCATTTTCATCAATATGGTTCAAAACAAGATATCTGGGTTCATTATCCTCATTGTTATCATATTTAAATTCGAATTTACCGTTAACAGTTTTTACACTATCGATTTTATTAAAAAATTGTTCTTCAGACAAATACATAATCCCATTTGGAAGATTCGAAAGGTTTCCAAATAATATATTATTTTCTCGCTCTTGAGAACATGAAATACTTATTAATAAAAATATTAAAAGTGTTAAAATTCTTGTAAAATTTTTCATTTAAGATAAAAAATAATTCATATAAATTTTAGGAGAAATATAATATTTCTCCTAAAAAAACTTATTAACATCTAGATCTACCTCCATTTGAAGTTAATGTATGAGAAACTCCATCTCCTGTATCGCAAAAAGAATTTCCTGTACTAACTGGATAAACATGACCAAGAGCATCTACTTCAAAAGCCATTTCAAATTTACATGTTCCATTATAAGTTATATAAGAACCATCCGATTGTTTTACAGTTAAAGTACATGCTTTTATACCACCAAAAACACTCTTTAATTCTTCTCTTGAAAGTTTTTTAAAATTTTTCATAATGTAATTATTTATTAAACATAAACTCTTTAATTCATTTATAAAATTCGTGCACTAATTTCAAAACGAATAAAATGTTATTTTATCCACAAAATATATATAATTAATAATAAGAAAATCAAAATTTCATTATTTTAATATTAAAAAAAATAACATATAAATCTTATTAATTTAAAAAACTAAAACCTACCTTATGAAAACAAGTTTAAAATCCGAGAATTCTAAAATAGTCATTTTTTTTTTTAAACATATTTGAAGAAAGTATCATATTTAATGAAAATTTGTAACTTTCATTAAAAAGATATTTTTTGTCTACTATATAATGTTCCTAGTGTAAATTTTAAATGACATCTACATTGATTATACTCAAAATTAAAATCCTTTCGAATGATAAAAAAATTTGATTTATTAAATGTATTTTTAAAGTCAACTGTAGTGTATTGATTATCATTGCTACACTATTTTAAGCTATAAAGCTTCTTTATTTTCCGTTAAATCAGAAATAAAATATCGCAATTCTTGTAACTCATACTCATCTGGATAAATCATTCCATTAACTAGTTTTACAGGTGTATAATTAAGGTTATTGTTCAAACACCAAGTATATTCACTTCTTAAATTCTCTTCCACTTCAAAATCTATCATACCAATGGTCCATTTGGCTTTCCAATCTTTCAAGCTCATTGCATGTATGTGCCAATCCATTAATGCAGCTTCTGCCATCTTAGGATTCTCTTTGTGCAACTGAAGAATGGTTTTAGCTACTATTAAATAAGGATTATCTAAATTATCTGTATTTAAATTGTAATAAATGCCTACTTGAAGTTTATCTGGAAATTGTTGTAACAAATCGATTGCAGTTGAAAAAGCCGTATGGCAATGACCACAACTCGGACTTAATATTAAATCAATTTTTACCGAAGCCTCTTTGTTACCTAAGATTATAGTAGGTATGCTATGCAAAACCCCAACATCTAAAACGGGTTTTTGTAAGGACGAAAAAATTGAAAAATTACGCTTGAATTTTAACAACGTAACATTCTCCTTCTCTAAAGTTACTTTTCGATATAAAATAGGCTTTATAAAGAACCAAACTGAAAATACTATTGCACTTGCTTGAACCAATCCTAAATAATTGAATGATAAATCTTTGGCAAACCCAACAAAAAGTAAAGATTGTAGCACTAACAACAAGGAAACGCCTAAACACAACACACACCATTTCTCTAATTTTACCTTTTGTAACCAAATCGAATAGCCCACCATAGGCAATGACAAAAGACTCAGAAAATTTACAATAGCATAGGAAGCTGGAGCCAATTGCAATAAAAGAATACTCGTACCAAAAAAAAGAACGGGTAAATCTGAAAAATCCAACCATTGGGTAAGTTGAGAACTTTCTGATTGTATCACCGAATCGCATGATGTATGTTCGTTAAAAGAACATATTTTAGAAATAACACCTTCCGTTTTATTAATTTTTTCATCAATAATTACTACACCTAAAAAAAATCCGATACTACTACATAAAAAAGTCAATAAAGAAGGTAATGTAAATTCTCGAAAAGTCAGTCCTAATAAAGCTAACAGTAAAACCGCTAGACCTACATAGACATTATTCAATAAAGGTAAGCGCTCTTTTTGTATTACTTCATTAGGTTCTATGGCAACTACTACACCACTCCATTGCGTTAAAAAAGCATCAAAGGATAGTTTCTTTTTCCCTTCTTTTTCCGTTTCAATACTTACTTCTTGAGACAAACGTCGAACCAAGACAATATCATTAGAAACAACCGCTAAAAAAGAATCCGGTAAAGCAGAAAATTGTTCCTTAGGTACTTGAGCTGCCACATTCTCTATTTGCAACATATCTAAAGTATCTGTTACTGCATAAAGACTAGGATAATTGGGGTGAGATAAAAAAAGATTTTCAAAAGAATGTTGTTGTTCTTTATAATGGTTTATTTGCAGAAATTTTTTTACAATAGAAATCATAAGAATAAATTTAAAAAAAGGATAGTGAATTTTAAAATTAAAAAAACGCTACCCTTAACTTATTATTTTGTTACAGTTTACTATATTCTACAAGGATCAGCACAAGCAAAACTGTAATATTTACATTGATTCGTATTTGGGTCAATACAATCTTTCAATTGTCCTTTAATCACTATTTGTTCTTTCTTTGATAGAACAGTTACACCTGTTAGAGTTAAAATGGATTTTTTCATAATTATATAGTAGTTAAATAACTTATCTTTTTGAGTAAGTCAATTATACAATACTACTAAATAAATACCACTCTTAATTACAATAAAATTACCTAAAATGTTAAATTCAAAAATCCCAGTTATCATACGTTTTAGAGGATTCTAATTTTTTTTCTAAAGCATCTTCAAGCTCAGGAAAAAAATCAATTCCTGTCATTTCTTCGATACTATCAACAGGAACAATATAATTATATAAAGGTTCTTTAGATTCTTTATGAGGCAATAAAAAGCCAATCATTTTGGAATGATTTTTAGACAATAAAACTTTGTAAAAATACTTGGGCACAGCAACATTTTCAAAACCAATTACTTCTAAATTATTGGTTAAAACCCCACCTGTAACAACATAAAGTGAGTCTTGCTTTTTTGCCCAATATCTAACTTTTTGTTCTAATCTGTTCCAAATTCCAGCATTAAAATCGTAGTGCTGCGGAGTAACATTTGAAGTTAAAAAAGTTTCCTTAAAATCTTTATAACTGCCTCTTCGATCACCAGCTGGACAGAGATGCCCTTTATTGTAACCAGATTTTTTAAAATTTCTCCAATCGGCTGCACCCGTCAAAATATCTGAATCAATTTCAAAATAAGGCCTTTTATAATCCATTTCTTTAATATCAGATGCTTTTAATACATATGCAACCCATTCCGCTTGCTCATGTACTTCTGAATACGATAGTACATATGTATTTTTTCGATATACTGCTCCTGTAGTGTTACTAGGCAAATAGTTAAATCCAATAATTGAAGGTGTATCATTTGGATTGATTAATTCTGGCAAGGTTTTATTTGACAAATTATCTCTACATGATATTACAACGAATCCTAGAATTATAAACAAAAATACCCTTTTAGACATTTAACCTGATTTAATTATATTTGTGAAGCTAAAATTAAATAAAAAGATATGAAAACCAAATCATTACTAGCACTACTATTTTTCGGAATGCAATTCGCCCTATCTCAAGAAGTTAAAGATTCTGTTGCGGCTCCTAAAATTAAAACAGAAAAGGAATTAGAAGTTGAAAAAGCGCAACTCAAAGCAGAAAAAGAACGATTAAAAGCAGACGAAAAGGCCAAAAAAGAGCAAGAAAAAGCAGAAAAAGAACGTGAAAAAGCCGAGAAAGAAAGAGAAAAGGCAGTAAAAGAACAAGAAAAAGCAGAAAAAGAACGTGAAAAAGCGGAAAAAGAAAGAGAAAAGGCTGAAAAGAAAAGAGAGAAACAAATAAAAGAGGCTGAAAAAGCCAAAGAAAAAAGAGAGGATGCTAAAAAAGAAGTTTCTCAAATCAAAAAAAAGATAGCCGACCAAAAGAAAGACATTAATAAGGAGAAAGCCAATCTTCAAAAGAATCAGTTGAAAGGAAAACTAAGTCCTAATGATGAATTAAAATGGAAAGAGAAAATTTTGAAAAAAGAAGAGAAACTGAATAAGCAACAAAACGAGTTAGAGAAAGCAGAAAAGAAATTATCTAAATTAGATTAATTAAGGAAGTATAAAAATAAAAAAACCAGCATTACTGCTGGTTTTTTTATATACGATTTAAATAATTATGCTTCAAAAGGAACAATTGAAACATAAGATTTATTATCTTTTTTCTTTTGAAATTGTACCACACCGTCAACTTTAGCATGTAAAGTATGATCTTTACCCATGTAAACATTTTCACCTGGATTGTGTTTAGAACCTCTTTGTCTAACAATGATGTTACCAGCAATTGCAGCTTGACCACCATAAATCTTAACGCCTAAACGTTTCGATTCTGATTCTCTACCATTCTTAGAACTACCGACACCTTTCTTGTGAGCCATGACGTTTTAAGTTTTATTAGTTAATATTAAAATTAAACTGCTTTACCGCCGTTTAATTCGTCTTGTAATTTCTGTAATTCATCCCATTTCTCATCAGCAGCTAATTGTGCTTGTTGTCCCCATGTTGTTGGGTCTAAGTGAGAAAGTTTTGAAGTTGAAGCATCTAAAATTTCTTTTACAGATTCTGTACTAGCTTTAGCTAATTTAGCAAATGTATCAATTCCAGCAGCTACTAAAGCTTCAGCAGCTTTAGGACCTATTCCTTCAATTTTTTTCAAATCATCACCTTTTTTTGAAGCCTTAGCTTTTGGAGCCGCTTTTTCTGCTACTGGAGCATCAGCTGCTTTCTCAGCTTTAGGAGCTGCCTCTTTCTTTGGTGCTGCTTTTTTTGGAGCACTACCTGAAGCAACAATACTTTCGATGATAATTTGAGTTAATGATTGTCTGTGACCGTTTTTCTTTTTGAAACCTTTTCTTCTTTTCTTTTTGAAAACGATTACTTTGTCACCTTTAAGGTGCTTTAAGACTTTAGCCTCAACAGAAGCTCCATCTATAGCTGGGGCGCCTAGAGTTACAGTACCATTATCGTCTAATAAAAGAACTTTGTCGAAAGAAATTTTATTTCCTTCTTCTTCTCCTAAACGGTGTACATAAACCTTTTGGTCTTTGCTTACTTTAAATTGTTGCCCTGCTATCTCTACGATTGCATACATACGAATATGAATTTAGTTAATTTTTCAAGTGTGCAAATATACAACAATTTATTATTCAACCAACAAGCGAATGATTTTTTTTAATCTTATTTTTTAAGAATAAAGAGTTTTACTTTTTTTTATTAAAAATTGTAACATTATGAATCAAATTACGACACATTGAAAAAATAACTCAAATATTAACATATGAAAAAATCTTTAATGGCTTTGAGTACGGCTCTTCTTATAGGTGGATCAACTTACGCCCAAAAAGTAACTTTTGATGAATATGATTTAGACAACGGACTTCATGTTGTGCTTCATCAAGACAATTCAGCTCCTGTTGTCATTACTTCTGTAATGTATCATGTAGGTGCTAAAGACGAACAACCAAACCGTACAGGTTTTGCTCACTTTTTTGAACATTTATTATTTGAAGGAACTAAAAATATTGAACGTGGAGAATGGTTTAAATTGGTAACTGCAAATGGAGGAAATAATAACGCAAACACCACAGACGACAGAACGTATTATTATGAAGTGTTTCCTTCAAACAATTTAGAATTAGCCTTATGGATGGAATCGGAACGATTAATGCATCCTGTAATCAATCAAATTGGAGTTGACACTCAAAATGAAGTAGTTAAAGAAGAAAAACGTTTAAGAGTAGACAACCAACCATATGGTAACATCTTTAAAGCAGTAAAACAAAATATGTTTAAAGTACACCCTTACCGTTGGACTACCATTGGAGAAATGGAACATCTAGACGCTGCTACTTTAGAAGAATTTCAAGCATTCAATAAAAAATTCTACATACCTAACAACGCTGTTTTAGTAGTAGCAGGTCAGTTTGACAAGGAAACTGCAAAAAAATGGATTAAAGAATATTTTGGACCTATTCAAAAAGGACCAGCTGTAGAACGTAAAACATACACTGAAGAACCTATAACCAAAGAATTCAGAACTACATGGGAAGATCCTAATGTTCAGTTACCAATGGTGTTAGCAACTTACAGAACACCTTCCATGAAAACTCGTGATGCGAGAGTTTTAGATATGATATCTTCTTATTTATCAGACGGTAAAAGTTCGAAATTATACAAAAAATTAGTTGACGATAAAAAAATGGCTTTACAAGCTGGAGCATTTAATAATAGTCAAGAAGATTATGGAATGTATTTAATTTATGGTATTCCAATGCAAGGCAAAACTTCAGATGATTTAATTAAAGAAATTGATGAAGAAATTGTTAAAGTTCAAACCGATTTAATTTCTGAAAAAGATTATCAAAAACTTCAAAATAAATTCGAAAATCAATATGTAAATAGCAACGCTAGTGTTGAGGGAATCGCAAGTAGCTTAGCAACTTATTACTTATTGTATGGCGATATTAATTTAATTAATACTGAAATTGATATTTATCGTTCGATTACTAGAGAGGAAATTAGAGAAGTAGCTAAAAAATATTTAAATCCAAATCAACGAATGATTTTAGATTATATTCCTGCTAAAGACAAAACTCAAAACTAAAATTGAAGATGAAAAAAATAGTATATATTGCAGCATGTTTGTTTCTAACAATTACTATGCAAGCTCAAGACAGAACACAACCAAAACCAGGACCAGCTCCTACTATCAATATTAAAAAACCTGAGAGTTTCACTTTAAAAAATGGTTTAAAAGTATTAATCGTTGAAAATCATAAATTACCAAGAGTATCTTACACCTTAACATTAGACAATACTCCTTACGCAGAAGGAAACAAAAAAGGAGTGTCTGAAATTTTAAGTGCTATGATTGGAAACGGTACCACTTCCATATCAAAAGACGCTTTTAATGAAGAAATTGACTTCTTAGGAGCAAATATTAATTTTTGGAGTGAAGGTGCTTCTGCAAATGGCCTTTCAAGATATTCTAAAAGAGTATTAGAGTTAATGGCAGACGGTGCTTTAAATCCAATTTTTGTTCAAGAAGAATTTGACAAAGAAGTAACTAAAGCTGTTGAAGGTTTAAAAGCAGATGAAAAAAGCGTAACTTCTATTGCTAGAAGAGTTGAAAATGCACTTACTTATGGAAAAAATCACTATAATGGTGAATATGTAACGGAAGAAACGTTAAAAAACATTACTCTTGAAGATGTAAAATTAAATTACAATACTTATTTCGTACCAGGTAATGCTTATTTAGTTATCGTAGGTGATGTAAATGTAAAACAAACCAAAAAAGAAGTAGAACGCTTATTTGGAAAATGGAAAAAAGCGACTGCTCCATCATTATCTTACAATGATCCTGTAGATGTCCAATACAGTCAAATTAATTTTATTGATGTACCAAACGCAGTTCAATCTGAGGTAGCTGTGGTTAATTTATCGCAATTAAAAATGACCGACAAAGATTATTTTGCTGCTATTTTAGCCAATCAAATCTTAGGTGGCGGTGGTGAAGGAAGATTGTTTTTAAATCTTCGCGAAAAACACGGTTGGACGTACGGTTCTTACTCTAACTTGGGTTCTGGAAAATACATTAATAAATTCCGCTCAGGTGCAGCCGTTAGAAATGCAGTTACGGATAGTGCTGTTGTTGAAATTTTCAATGAATTAAAACGAATTAGAACGGAACTAGTTTCTGATGAAGAATTGCGTAATGCCAAAGCGAAATACGTAGGTAACTTTGTAATGCAAATTGAAAAACCTGCTACTATTGCACGTTATGCTTTAAACAAAGAAACCCAAGGACTTCCAGATGATTTTTACGAAAATTATATTAAAAACATCAATGCAGTTACCGCAGAAGACATCCGAAACGCGGCTCAAAAATACTTTTTAGCAGATAACTCAAGAGTAGTTATTGTAGGTAAAGCAGGTGATGTTCTCCCTTCATTAGAGGCAATGAGTAAAAAAGAAAAATTACCTATTCTATACTTTGATAAGTTTGGTAACAAAACAGACAAACCTGTAGTTAAGAAAAAAATTCCTGCTGGTGTAACAGCTCAATCTGTAATCAAAAAATATTTAGATGCAATTGGTGGTGAAAAAGCTGCTAAAGAAGTTAAGACCGCTGTTGTAATAGCAACTGCTACCGTTCAAGGCATGAATATGGAAATCACCAACAAATACTCTGAAAATAAGTTTTCATCAGACGTCAAAGCAATGGGCAACCCTTATATGAAAACTGTTCTAAACAACGGAAAAGGAAACATAACTATTCAAGGTCAAAAAAGAGAATTAAGTGGTCCTCAATTGGAATCAACAAAAGAAAGCGCAATGTTATTCCCTGAATTGTCGTTATTGAATAATAAAGAAATAACACTTACTGGAATTGAAAATATTAATGACGAAGATGCTTACGGTATAAAAAAAGGGAGCATTACTTACTTTTACAATACAAATACTGGCTTTAAAGTTGCACAAACTGTAGAAACAGAACAAGCAGGCCAAAAAATAAGTCAGACAACTTATTTCCAAGATTACAAAGAAGTAAAAGGTCTTAAGTTTCCTTATAAAACAATAGCTAACATAGGTATTGAAATCGAATTAACTACTTCTGAAGTAAAAATTAACGAAGGTGTTACAGACAAAGATTTTGAATAATCTTATTCAAAATAAAGAAAAAGCTCTCAACTAATTGGGGGCTTTTTTCATATCAATTATTTTTTCTACTAGACAAATAAACTCCCAGAAGCACTATAAAAGCACCACATGCTTGTATAAAATTCAAACTTTCATCCATAAAGAAATAACCTAACAAAATAGCTACTACCGGTATTATATACGTTACTGAAGCCGCAAAAACTGGAGACGACAATTGGATTAATTTAAAAAACAATATATTAGAAAGACCTGTCCCTATAACTCCTAAAATAGCGATATAACCTAAAGAAGTTAGCACTTTTTCTTGAGAAGCTATTACAAAAAAATCTGAAAAATAAAGCACTACTAAAGCAGGAATAAAAATAACCACAAAATTCCCTGTACTAATGGTTAATGGTTTTAAATCGGATAAATACTTTTTAATCAAATTCACATTAATACCATAAAATAAGGACGCTAATAAAATTAACAACGCATAATAATAATTTTCAGTTGTATTACTGCCTTCTCCAAAAAGGACCAACAACAAACAACCTACAAAACCTATAATTACTCCAAACACTTGTCTTCGCTGAACACTTGCACCAAAAAACAAAAGCCCAACAATAAGTGTGTTTAATGGTGTTAATGAATTTAAAATAGAACTTACAGAACCATCAATTTTAGACAAAGCCAAAGCAAACAAATACACCGGAAAAAAAGTACCACACAAAGAAGTAAGCACTATGAATTTCCATTTGTATAATGGTATTTTAGCCAATTCTTTATAACCTACCAAGATTAAGAACAAGCCTGCAAACAAAATTCGTAAGCTTCCCATTTGAACTGAATTTACTCCTTTTAATCCTAATTGCATTAAGATAAAAGAACTTCCCCAAACACATCCTAAGAAACCCAACAAATACCATTTTGTATTATTATTTTCCATAAAAATAAATTTAGCAGCTCAAAATTCAGACTTTATTTTAACTTAGCCATCATTTTTTACATAAATTTGTAATAAAATTTTTGAATTACTTTTATAAAATATCTATTATGAAGAGCCTTAAACTAATTGCTCTTATAGCTTGCTCAACTTTACTATTCACGAGTTGTAAAAAAGAAGAAACTGCTACAACTGAAAATAAATCAACTACTATTGCCACAGAAAACTTAGCTACTGCCTCTTTTACGATTGATGGCATGACATGTCCAGAAGGATGTGCAAAAGTTATCGAAAACAAATTAGCAGGTCTTGATGGTGTAAGCGAAGCAAAAGTTGATTTTGACAACAAAACAGCTACAGTAACTTTTGATGATCAAAAACAAACACCTGAATCTTTAAGAGAAACTGTTGAAAAAGTGGGTAATGGTGAGCTTTACAAAGTTTCGAATGTAAAATCTTCAAAAGACAAAGCTTTTTATTCAGTGAAAGAGAAAGAGAAGAAAAAAAAGAAAAAATCTAAAAAAGCAGACAGTTCAACTTGCACTGAAAAAAAGGAAGGTGAAAAGAAATCTTGCTGTGCTGGAAAATTATCATGTGGTGAGAAAAAAGAAACTGGAACTTTGTAAGATCTAAAATAATTATAAAAAAAGAGCGAATAACAATTCGCTCTTTTTTATTTCCATTCGATAGTTTCCATAATCTTACGAATATCATTTTTTACATAATCCGCAGCAGGTAATATGGAATCAAAATTAGGCTTTGCATAAAAATACAAACTGCCTACTATAAAATTCTTAGTACTATCGGTAACATAAAACTGAGCATTGGTAGCCGCATTCCCTCCTACTTCATAAAACATTCCATATACCTTTTTCTTCGTATTAATAAAAGGTTGCTCTAAAATATCATCCGCTTTTATAACATGATCATAGGTTAGTTTTTGAGCATCACGCAGTAAATCATCAATATTATCATTTACCGGTTTATAAGTAATATATACGGTAGCTTTCATTTTAGGATAATGCAATTCAAACGAACACATTTCCTTAGATTTTATTTTGACTACATCATTAATATCAAAAGAAAACGGACAACTTCCTGCTAAAAAACCATAATTTGCTTCTGGGTAATCTAAACGCAATTGACCTTTAGGCTTTGGAACCGTTTCATCTCCACAGGATACCAATAAAAAAGAAAACAACAATATAACAATCCAATTTTTCATCTCTAATTTATAGTAACTTTTATTTGCTTAATTCTTCTTTTATCAACGTTTTCTATTGTAAAAACATAAGAATTAAAGTTTATTTTCTGACTCTTTTTTGGAAAATTTCCAGATATTTCTAAAAGGAATCCTGCGAGCGTTTCAGCTTCACCTTTCTTCTCTTCAAATTCAACTCCATTAACATCAATAATTCTATAAAAATCTTTCAAACTAATTTTCCCTTCAAAAAGATAGGTTTTATCATCTATTTGAGAATAAATAATATTTTCATCATCAAATTCATCACTAATGTCTCCTACAATCTCTTCTAAAATATCTTCCAATGACACTAACCCCGAAGTTCCACCATATTCATCTACCACAATAGCCAAATGATTTTTCATCCCTTGAAACTCTTTCAACAAATTATCTAGCTTTTTATTTTCTGGTATAAAAAAGGGAGCACGTATTAGTGTTTGCCATTCAAAATCCTTTTCATCGATGTAAGGAATCAAATCTTTAATAAATAAAACACCTTCTATTTGGTCAATATTTTCAGTATAAACTGGAATTCTTGAATAGCCTTTTTCGATTATTTTAGGCATTACATCAGAAAAAGACTCCTCTTTATCCAGTGCAAAAATATCAATTCTAGGGCTCATTACTTGGCGCACTTCTGTATTTCCAAAAGTAACAATCCCTTCTAAAATTTTTTGTTCCTCTTGTGTAGTTTCCGAATGATTGGTGAGTTCCAATGCTTGCGATAGCTGGTCTACTGAAAAACTCGTTTTTTGAACACTGAATTTTTTTTCCACATACAAAATGATATTTCGCATGGGAATCGTAATTGGCGTTAATACTTTATCTAAAATTGAAATAGGCAAATAAACCGTTTTGGAAAAACTAACATTATTTCTATTCGCATAAATTTTTGGTAAAACCTCACCAAATAATAAAATTAAAAAAGTAACCACGACTACTTCTAAAACAAAACGAAGCAAAGAAGAACTTATCGAATTGAAAATTTTTTCACTAATAGAAGAGAACAAGATAACTACAGCAATATTGATAAAATTATTGGCTACCAAGATTGTAGCTAATAATTTTTTAGGTTTTTCCAATAAACGCGTAATAATCGACCCTTTATTTCCATCTTCTTCAATTAAATCATCAAGATCTTTTTGTGAAAGCGAAAACAATGCAACTTCTGAACCTGAAATAAAGGCAGAGCAAAAAAGCAGAAAAAAAACAGCTATTAATCCTATTAGTAGCTCAAAATCTATGGTGTTTGTTAAACTGGAAGGATCTGGATCCAAAGTATACTATATTAATTAAACATTAAAAAGGTAAATCATCATTATGAGTTCCTAAGTTTGAATTGTCAAAATTAGTGTTTTTTGATGACTCAGAAACATCGTCTCTAAAATTTTGTTTGGTGGCTTCCGATTCTTTTTTGGTCGTTAAAAATGTAAATTCAGTTACTTGAATTTCAGTAGTGTATTTTGTACTACCATCTTCGGCTTGCCATTGTCGGGATTTAATTCGTCCTTCTATATAGATTTTGTCACCTTTTGATAAATATTTTTCACAAATTTCAGCTGCTTTATTTCGAACCACAATATTATGCCATTCTGTAGAGGTAATTTTTTCACCTGTGGTTTTATTAATGTATACTTCATTTGTGGCAAGTGGAAATCTTCCGATACAATTTCCTCCATCAAAATAATGCATTTTTATCTCATCTCCTAAATGACCTATTAAAAGTACTTTGTTTAAAGTTCCATTCATGGCGTATAATAATTTTATAAATCAAATATAGTGTTTTTTTTGAAGTTTTATAAATAATTTGCCGCTATAAAATTATGGATTACAATAGGCATTGGCAATTGCAACATCTTTTCCATTGAAATAGCATTCTCAATTTTGGTATTTAAACTTACTTCTATAAAATGAATATGAAGATGTTGATGAGACAATTTATGCAGCAACTCTTTTTCGTTTTTTAATATGATTTCTTTCGCTGGATACTGTTCTTGAATATGAGCCACAACCTCTTTTAAAAATGGTTTTTGATCGTATTCTAGTAACGTAAATTCGTATAAATTATGCCAAATTCCCTTTTCTTCTCTTTTTGACACCACAAAATGATTGGCTGCATCTCTAAGAACTAAATAATAAAAATAACGGTGTGCAATTTTTATCTTTTTAGATTTAACAGGTAAAACATCCACTTTCTTTTTTTGAAAGGCATAACAATTGTTTTGAAAAACGCATATCGAACAATTTGGACTCTTCGGTACACATTGCAAGGCTCCAAATTCCATAATCGCCTGATTAAAAAGAGCTGCGTTATCTATAGGTAAAAGTTCTTGTGCTAATTTTTGAAATTCTTTTTTGGTTTTTACTTCAGAAATATCCAATTCTAACCCATATATACGAGAAAGCACTCTAAAAACATTTCCATCAACTACAGCAACAGGTTCATTGTAAGCAAAAGATGCAATAGCGGCTGCAGTATATTCTCCTACTCCTTTTAAAGAAAGCAAATTATTATAATTATTTGGAAATTGACCTTCCAATTCTTGAACAATGTATTTTGCAGTAGCATGTAAGTTTCTTGCTCTAGAGTAGTACCCTAAACCTTGCCATAGTTTTAAAACGTCTTGTTCAGTTGCAAAAGCTAAATCTTGCACCGTTGGAAAATGTTGTAAAAAAGCATCATAATAGGGTTTCCCCTGCGCTACTCGCGTTTGTTGAAGGATAATTTCAGAGAGCCAAATAAAGTAAGGATTTGTGGTTTCTCTCCATGGCAAACTGCGTTTATTTTGTAAATACCAAGCAATTAAGGTCTTAGAAAAATTCATTTTTATATATTGGGTAACAAAAATAAAAATATTAAGGCTTAAAAATTAATTAATTATGATTGATTTATTATTTTTTTAATTCATATATTTGCAAACTCAAAAAAAGAACATAAAAATATTAATACGAAAGAAAATGACGAAAGCAGACATTGTAGCTAAAATTTCTGAAAAATTAGGTCTTGAAAAATCTGATGTTCAAGCAACTGTAGAGACTTTTATGGAAGAAGTAAAGAACTCATTAGAAACAGGTGATAATGTATATTTAAGAGGTTTTGGAAGCTTCATTATTAAAACTAGAGCTGAGAAAACTGGAAGAAACATTTCAAAAAACACTACGATTAAAATTCCTGCTCACAATATTCCAGCATTTAAACCTGCAAAAGTATTTGTTGAGAGCGTAAAAACGAAAACTGAAGTAGCAGTATAAATCATTTATTAATCTAAACCAACAACGTTATGCCAAGTGGTAAAAAGAGAAAAAGACATAAGGTAGCGACTCACAAACGTAAAAAAAGAGCGAGAGCTAACCGTCACAAAAAGAAAAAGTAGTTTAAACTACTTTTTCTTTTTTTAAAAGTTCTTTGAAATTAATCAGTAAGCTACTGATTATCGGGTAAAATACCTGTAAAATATTGTTTAATCCATCTGTAAATAAGTTAGATGTTACAAGTTAGAAGTTTTACTTAGAACACAACAGAAAACACTTACAGATAAAAATGTACAGCGTGAACAAAGAGTTAATTATTAGATCGGGTTCAGAAGCAGTAGATTTTGCCTTATTAAAAGATGGAAAACTAATAGAATTACACAAAGAAGAAGAAAAAGGGACTAATTTCAGTGTAGGTGATATTTTTATTGCCAAAATCAGAAAACCAGTTGCTGGTTTAAATGCAGCATTTGTTAATTTAGGTTATGAAAAGGATGCTTTTTTACACTATCATGATTTAGGCCCAAACCTACCTTCTTTGATGAAATTTATTAAACTTGTAAGCGCAGGTAAACTAAAAGATTATTCACTCAAAAATTTTCCTTTTGAAGCTGAAATCAATAAAGATGGCATGATTACTGATATTCTCAGTGCCAATCAATCGGTTTTAGTTCAGGTTGTTAAAGAACCTATCTCTACTAAAGGTCCTAGAATAAGTTCTGAGATTTCTTTAGCAGGTAGATATGTTGTTTTAGTTCCTTTTTCAGACAGGGTGTCCATTTCTCAAAAAATAGATTCTAAAGAAGAAAAAGACCGATTAAAAAGACTGGTTCAATCGATTCGACCAAAAGGTTTTGGGGTTATTGTAAGAACAGTAGCCGAAGGCAAAAAAGTAGCTGAATTGGACAGAGACCTACAACTGTTATTAGACAGATGGTCTGCCATGTGTAAAAGGCTACAAACCGCTCATCATCCTTCAAAAGTACTAGGAGAATTAAACAAAGCTTCTTCTATACTAAGAGATGTATTTAATGACACTTTTACTAGTATTCATATTGATGATGAAGAATTATACATTCAAACGAAGGACTATTTGCAAGAAATAGCTCCTGATAAAGTGTCTATCGTAAAACACTATCAATCGAAAGATCTTCCTCTTTTTGAGAAATATCATATAGAAAGACAAATTAAGACTTCCTTTGGAAAAACCGTTTCCATGAGCAAAGGAGCGTATCTTATAATTGAACATACAGAAGCCTTACACGTAATTGATGTAAATAGCGGTAATCGTTCCAACAAGGCTTTAAGCCAAGAAGATACCGCTTTAGAAGTAAACATGATTGCAGCTGCAGAAATAGCAAGACAATTACGTTTACGAGATATGGGCGGAATTATAGTGGTCGATTTTATTGATATGCAAAACGCAGAGAATAGAAAACAACTCTATGATTTCTTAAGAGAAGAAATGAGTGACGATAAGGCCAAGCATAAAATCTTGCCTCCTAGTAAGTTTGGACTAATTCAAATTACTAGACAACGTGTTAGACCAGAAGTTAATATTAAAACGAGAGAAGAAGACCCAAATGAAAATGGGGAAATTGAAGCTCCTATCTTAATTATTGACAAAATAACGGCTGACCTAGAAAGAATTATTAAAGTCCATAAAAAGGTAGTATTAAATGCTCATCCTTTTGTGGCAGCTTACCTTGAAAAAGGTTTTCCATCAATACGTTCAAAATGGTTTTTTGAACATAAAAAATGGGTGAAAATCATACCACGTGACGCTTACACGTATCTTGAATACCATTTCTTTGATAAACAAGGAAATCAAATTAAATAAATACAAAACCGCCTTCCAATCGATTGGCGGTTTTTTTATGTCAATTTTTTTGTGACCTATCTTTACCTATTTTGCTTGTTTCATTGAAATGCATTGGTTAACAAATAAAAAAATAAAAACCGCTACTTTACTAAAATAGCGGTCTTTCATTTAAAAAACTATAAAAAACAACATTACTGTTTTACAAATTTCTTCACTCCAAATTCATTTTCAAACGGTATCACTTTAATAAGATATAATCCATTTTGTAAAGATGTTACATCCACTTCATTTCCATTTGCTTTTAATATTAATTTTCCTTCCAAAGTATATACTTCTAGTGCATTTATTTTTTGTGAACTTGAAACATGCAAAATACTTGTTGCTGGGTTTGGATAAATTTGAAAATTGGTAAACTCTTGAAAAGCTGTCGAACTTAAAACCGAAGAACCAAACTCATACACTCCTCTATCCACAACTGTATTGAAAATTCTTTGGTTTCCTAATAAATCTGTCGTACCAATTACATTCGCATTATCTCCAGAATCTATAGCAGGTGACCCCAAACTTAAAGTATAATCTCCACCAGCTAAATCGGTAAATAAAGGATCCGAACTATTATTATTTGCAGATGTTCCCGAAAGAGTAATTCCTGTAAAATTAGTTTCGTCTGTTGAATTAATAACAGTTGCTGAAGAAATGCCACTTTCAATAAAGCCTCCAATAGGTCTTGCTGTAGCACCAGAAGCTGCTTTGTTATTCCAAAACAAACAGTTGGAAAGTGTAGCCGTATGGTTTGAATTGGTATTTTTGGTTAAAGCCAAAGTTACACGGTTCAAGTTATTCATTGCTGCATTGGCTCCATCATCTACATTATCCACAAAAGTACAATTCGAAATAGTCGTTACAATATTAGACCCTGACCCATAAGAACGTAACCACATAGAACTTCCGGCAAATCCATTAGTTGCACTACTGGTGTTTGTAGCCTTATTTTTACTAAATAACGTATTTGAAACAGTATAACTTATTAGTGCTGTACTAAGATTAGCAGAATAAATGGCAGCACCAATAGCTGATAAATTCTCAGAAAACTCACAATTACTAATTACCATACTACCCGTTCCTCCAAAAACATTATAACCTCCAGCAATAGCACCTGAAGCTTCGGTAGCAATATTTTTAGTCAGTTTACAATTGTTTAGCGTTATGTTTCTAATACTAGCATTTTTATTGATTCCGCCACCATATCTCGTTTCAGTTGCTCCTGATGTTGCATTAGCATGTCCAGCTGTAATTGTTAGTCCGTCCAATAATGGGTTTTCACCAATTAATGACACTACTGTATAACTATTATCTGAACGAGTGGAATTAACAAAAGAAACGGTTGCATCATCATTCCCTAATAAATCTCCAGATAAAATTGTTTCATTTGAACCTACAACGCGATCAGAAAGCTGCGTTTCATTACCAGCAAATCCTCCATATAATTTTAAATTTGTTGCCGTTAATGTAAACGATGCATTTCTATCAGAAGCACTTGGAGTGTAAGTACCTGAAGCAATCCATATTTCTTCATTGTTTTGAGCAACAGCTAAAGCATCATTTAAATTAGTATACGCATTTGCCCATGAAATACCATTATTATTACCACTAGCATTTGCATCTACATAAATATACCCTATGGCTCTTAAAGTTCTAAAGGTTATAGGGAGCGACCAGCCTGTTGTATTATTTGAACATTGTTCCCTAACATATACATCATAATCCGTAAAAACATCTAATCCATTTAGCACCGTTGAACCTGAAGTAATTCCAGTAACAGTTACCGCATTTGAAAAGGGTTCTGTAGATTTATGATACGCAATATCATACGTTCCTCCTCCAGAAATTGTAATAGTTGCACCTGTATCGGTAATTGAGGTTGCCGCTACTACAGAAGATTGCGGAGCAAAACAAAAATTATTATACGTAATAATATCTGTTACTTCAGCAGGTGTTAATATTCGATTGTAAATTAGAATATCATCAATTACATCAAAATATCTATTATTAGCAGGCAAAGAATTATTTCGGTTATTACCAATAGTAATATTTCCTGAAGTATCATGTGATTGCAGCAAACTTAAAGAACCATTAGCTGTCGATTGACTATTACCTCCATTACCCGAACTCACACCATCAATGTAAATCGTTAAATTGTTACTTAATGTATAAGTACAACAGCCTCCAAAACTATCGGTTCTAGATAAAAAAACAGTAACATGATGCCAATTACCATCACTAATAAATGTATTGGTTAAAACACCGCCACTACGGTAAGACAAAGCCCCGCTATATTGCACTCCTAAAGTAGCACCAATTTTTCCATTTTGTAGATAAATATAATACCCTGCCCAATTTGAAGTTGAAAAATCGGGTCTGTTACTATCGTCTATTATTATTCTTGCATCAGCATCATTTGTTGTGGTTTTAACCCAAAAACTAATAGTAATATATTCTCCAAGATTACTTACAGTAGGAAAATCAATATCTGGACGTGTTAAACAATCTGTATTTAGGGTTACTGCACTCGTAGGAGGTGTTTCAAATCGATCATTAATCTCTACAATTGAAGTTCCTGTTTGCGTGAGATTAACACCATTGGCTCCATCAATTAAAAGGTTTCCATTATCAAAACCATATTGTGCTACTAAACCATTAGTAGGAAACTGAGCCTGCACAAAAAGCCCCGAAAGTAGCAGTAAAGAAAGTAAAATTGCTCTCATAATAAAATATTTTATAGTTTATAAGAGCAAAATTGCAGATAAAAAGAAGTACTTATAAAATGACTTTCTGAAACAGGACTTTGACTTGCTAAAGCAATTAACCTATATTTTGAACAATGGTTAAGAATTCTTCTTTTTTATCATTTGCAATAGATACAGTAGTCTCGTTATCCATAATGATATAACCTCCATCTTTTTTAATATATTCTTTTATATACTTAAGATTAATCAAATAAGATCGATGTGGTTTATAAAAATTAGATTGATTTTCTAAAACTTCTACAAAATGTCGCAAAGGTTTGCAAACCAATAATTCCGTTTCTTTAATAGTGGTTACTTTGGTATACATACCATCGGCTTCAAATAAAATAATATCCTCAAAGTTGACAAATTTAAAACCATCTGCGAAAGGCAATCCAATTTTATTAAAATTAGCTGATTTTAAGCTTTTTCTCAACTCCTCTAATTTTGTACTTATCTCCGATTTTCCAATCTGATGAATGGCTTTTTCTATAGCTTCTTTCACCGTTTCAGCCCTAAGAGGTTTCAACAAATAATCGATAGCTGTGAGCTGAAAAGCTTTAATAGCATACTCACTGTAAGCTGTTGTAAAAATGATTTCAAAATTTAATTCTTCCTTATTTACAAAATCCAAAATCTCTAAGCCAGAATGTTGTGGCATTTCAATATCTAAAAAAACTATTTGTGGTCTTTCTTCTTTAATAAGCTTTACACCAGACAATAAATCTTCCGCTTGAAAAATCGTTTCAATTTTTGTAGTACTTTCTTGAATTAAAATTTCCAAAAGATTCCTTGCTTTTGGTTCGTCATCTATAATTATGGCTTTCATAAGCTAACTTTATTTAATAATTGGTATTAAAAGAGTAACCTTCGTTCCTTGAATTTCATTATTTTCATCCAAAACATCTTCTATAGTTACTCCAATTTTTTTCTCTTTCCCAAAATTTAATAATTCCAGTCTGTTTTGATTGGCTTGTGTAGCAAAAGAAAGGTGCTTTTTAGGTCTTAATTGAGCGGCTTTTTCTCTACCAATGCCATTATCCTCTACAACGCATTGTAGCATTTGTTCTTCAAACAACATCCTGAACGACACACGTAATTTTCGATTCTGTTTTTTGTGCAATAACCCATGTTTGATAGCATTTTCGACATAGGGTTGAATAAGCATTGTAGGTATTCTAATTTCTTCATTTACATCGCCAATTACAACAACATAACTGAATTTTTCTTCGAATCGTAATTTTTCAAGCTCTAAATAAATGTTCAAACACTCAATCTCTTCTTTTAAAGAAATATATCCTTTAGAACTATGATTCAAATAGGCTCGAATTAAATCGGCAAATTTTGACAAATAAGAACTTGCTAAATGTTTTTGATTTAAGATAATATATTCTTGTATCGAATTTAAAGCATTAAAAATAAAATGTGGATTCATTTGTGATTTTAAGTTTTCTAACTTTAAAACTGCCAATTCGCTTTCGAATTTTGCATTTCGCAAAGCCAACTCCTTTTCTTTCTCTTGAATTGCCAATTTATTTCTATAAAACACAATGATAATTCCGAAAATAAACAAAAAAACAAGCAACACAAACCACCATCTTTTCCAATAAGGTAAGTTAATTTGAAAGCTGATTTTTTTAGACATAAAATGCTTTTGATTGCCATTTATTGCCCTAATTTCAAAAACATAGGAATTGGAAGGAAGACTATTAAAATGAATAAAATTGATGTTTTTTTCAACAGGCACCCATTGGTCACTTAAGCCTAATAATCGGTATTCGTATTGTAATTCTTCATCGGGAAAATAACCATTGGTATGAAAACTAATTTTAATTCGATTACTATCATAGGGCAAATTATAATTCTCTTGAACCGAAGTCTCTTTTTCATTAATCGTTACCGATTTAAAATAGATTTCTTTTGGATAATAGGTCTTCGGATGGATTTTCTTTTCGATTTCAAAAATAGCTTCTTGACTCACTAACCAAATGTTTTCATTATTAACAATCAAACCTTTTGCATTTCCTATATTTGCAGCATCATTTAATAAAGACGGCTTAAATTCTTTGGAAGGAGCATCAAATAGTTGAATTCCTTTATCGGTCACAATCCAAATCGCATTCTTATCTGATTTTAACTCTTGAATCACTACCGATTTCAATCCATTACTCGTATCTATTTTATGAATAAACTTACCGTCTTTATAACCTAATATTCCTTCAGAAAAAGTTGCTATCCAAATCACGCCATCTGAGGTGGCACAGATTTCTTTAGCAGTAATGCTTTTGGTGTTATATGTTAACACTTTTGCATTCATAACACTATCATAAACAATAAGATTGTCTACATAAGAAACATATATTTTTTTATTGTTTTCATCATAAAAAGAACGATAAGCTCTGCTAAAATTTAATTTTTTTTGTTCCCTTATTTTGTTATTATTTAAATAAAACACAGTTGCTCTGTCAAAACCAGAGTAAACAATTCCATTCGAATCGCCTATTTGTTGTAAATCTTTTGCATTATGCAAATAATCGAGTGTTACGATTTTTTTAGTTTGTAAAGCATAACTATAAAAACCACCTTCAGTACTTATTAAAAGTGTGTTTTGATTTTTTAAAAATAATAGAGCGGCAATTTTTCTCTTTTTTTCAATCGTAACTTTTTCTTTTTTACTCTCTTTCAAGTCTATAAAAAAGACATTGCCTTTGGTAGTACCAATAACAATTTGAGTGGGTGCAATTTTTTCTACTGTTGAAATCGCTTCACCGTCAACAACATTTTCATAGGATTTAATTTGTAAACTAGGCACTATAAAAACACCATTATTTAAAGTTGAAATCCAAACTGTTCCATTTTTATCTAGAATATTTTTAGTAATAAAATCATTCTTAAAAAAAATATTTTTTAAATGGGTTCTGTCGTTATCAATATCAATAATTAGTATTCCATTTGAAGTACAAAACCACACCTCTTCCTTATTTTCTGAAATAGTAACAATTCTATTATTTTGTAACTCTTTTGGAAAAGTAATAGCTTCTAAATGATCTTCAACAATTTCAAAAAAATAATTTTTATTTTGGAGGTTATCATAAAGCAAGAGATAGGGTTTGCTTTTAAAATTGAAAAATTTGGGAAAGATATTACTCCCAAAAAAAGGCAAACTCACTTTCTTTTTTGCTACAACATTGGATTTTGAAATTGTAAAAACCTTATCATCTGCTGTAAAATAAATAGCTTCTTCGAATAAAAATGGAGCTCTTATAGTAGGATATTTTGAAGCAACAGGTAAGGCAATTTTTTGACGTAGTTTCGTATTCAAATCCACTGAAAAAATAATAGAATTCGAAAAAATAAACAACGTATTCTCTAGAAAAAAAAACTCCGATAATTCTCCTTTTAATTCGTTTTTTAAATCTAAAAAGAGTACCAATCTATTGTCTTTTACATAAAAAAACTGACCGGATATATTATTACACCAAAGCTTACCTTTTCTATCTAATTTTAAACCAAAAACAGAAAGACCTCTTTTATCTACATGATGATACGATGCATATTCTTTTCCATCAAACCGATACAAACCTTTGTCTGCAGCAAGCCAAACAAAACCTTCATTATCTTCTAAAATATCGTAAAACTCAACATCTGGCAAGCCCTCTTTCTCACTCAATTTAATAGCAATAGGATCTTGTGCAAACAAAATGTTCACCACAAAATAAAACAAAAAGCTATATCTTACAATTGTTTTCAAGTAATCAAAAATAGCACTTTGATATGAAATTTTAGTGTGCTATTTCTGAAAAGGGCTTTTGGCTTTCTAAAATTAATCTTTCTCTATGGCAATTTTTCTTTTTATTTCGTTACCATACTCATCCACAACTGTAATAATATGAGTTCCAGTAGATGCAATTACCTGTTTTTCATGAAACGTCTTTGTAGTTCCTAAAAAAGTATCATTCAAGTACCAAAATAGTTCCGTATCAGGATTCGAATGTGCTACTTTTAAAATTACGGGTTGCGTTTTCCCTTCAAAATTTTTGGTTAGAATAATTTTACTATTCGGATTTGGGTATATAAAATCCATTTTCTTATCCATTGACGCCTCAACGCAATCTGGTCGAAATGGAGGAAGTGAAACATAATTTGCATGCTTGCTTTTGTAATACCACTCTATAACTGGCGGCAAAACAAACCAAGATTTCGCTAGTATAGCGTCTACATTTTCACAAGAACTATTTACTCGAAATTGCTCGGTGCTATCTAAATGAATTAATTTATGATACGGACAATTCTCGGTTTTTTTTTCATTCTTTGGAATCCATTGTAGCTGAGCATTACAATTTTCTTGTGCCAAATAACCTGATTGCTTGCATACTTTTTTCTCTTCTAAATCATTATAAGGTATGGTAAACCAATTCGCTTTAGGAAACAAACGAAACACATCAAACAAAATAGGTGCAGCACTTTCCACTCCTGTTAAAAGCGGCCGTCCTTCACCAGTCGCATTTCCTACCCAAACCCCTACTACATAATCTTGAGTAACTCCAACAGCCCAAGCATCTCTTCCTCCAAAACTTGTTCCTGTTTTCCAAGCTAAATCAATAGAAGAGTCATAAAATCGCCAAGCTTCATCACCTTGAGGGCGATTCACTTCTTTCATAGCATTAAAAGTATGCCAAATTGCTCCAGCGCTAAAAACGTTTTTTTGTCTTTTTGAAGCTCCAAAATCGATTTTTACAGCACTGTTGTAATTCAAATTAGCCAACTCATTTATTCGAAATTCATCTTGAGTTTTAGTGTAATGAGTAAGTGTACTCGACATATAAGCATACGAACGGCATAAATCCCAAAGATTCGTTTCAGCCCCTCCTAAAATTAAAGAAAGTCCGTAATTAGAAGGATGCCGATTGACATCTCGTAATTTCAATTTTTGCAATTGCTCATAAAATTTCGTTACCGAATATTGTTGCAACATCAAAACAGCCGGAATATTTAAAGAACGAGCTAAAGCTCTGTTTGCAGCTACCGCTCCATCATAAGACAAATCATAATTTTGAGGTGTATATCCCGAAATTTGAGTTGGAACATCAGGAATTAATGTTCGTGGTAAAATCTCTCCTTCATCTAGCATGGAAGCATATAAAAAGGGTTTCAGAATACTTCCAGTGCTTCTTGGAGCTTCAATAATATCGACATCTTTTTGATGGGCAACGTCTGTGGGGCTATTACCAACATAAGAAATAATATTTCTTGTTTTTACATCCACCACTAAAACAGCGATATTAAATACTTGATTTTGTCTATATAAATTATAATATTGATTCACAATATCATTTACCCGTTCTTGAACACCAAGTTGGATTGTCGTTTTTAGCTTTTTACCGTGATGTTCTTTCGCAATTTTTTGCAATAGATGGGGTGCAATTTGAGGAACCGCAAAAGGTTTTTGAGGCAATTCTTCTAACAAAGACAACTCATAGGTTTCCTGATCGATGGTTTTATTTTCGACTAATTTTTTTAATAGCCGATTTCTTTTTAGTAATAGTTTTTGTTGATTTTTTCCAGGATAAATTAAACTTGGTGCATTTGGCAATACGGCTAAAGTAGCTGCTTCTGCCCAAGATAACTGATGGGGTTGCAACCCAAAATACCGCCATGAAGCCATTTCTAAACCTACTACATTACTTCCGAAAGGAGCATGAGCAGCATATAGTTGCAAAATCTTATCTTTAGAATGGCGAAACTCTAAACGGGTTGCTAAAATGACTTCCACAAATTTTTCAAAATACGATCTTTTTTTACCGTCTCTATGCAAACGGATGACCTGTTGTGTTAAAGTACTTCCTCCTCTAACTACCTTATTGGCTTTTCGGTTTTCTTTAAAAGCATGGTACATGGAAATGGGATTAAACCCAAAATGACTATAAAAATGCTGGTCTTCAAAAGCAACAATACAAGCTTTAAATTTAGTGGGAACACTATCACTTTCAGGAAATCGCCATTGACCATCATCTGCTATTTTTGCACCTATAAATTGACCTTCTTCACTTTCTATAACGGTCGTGTAGTTTGCATCAAAGAGGACTTTGGGTAAACAAAAATAATAAACAACCATAAGAAGTATTCCTATGGTTGTTTTAAAGGGATTTTTTTTAAGAAACCGAATTGGTTTTTGTATTATTCTTTTACGATATTGATCCACTGTCCTTTGTTTCTCACAATATAATTATCATCATACATCGCTTCACACTGAATTCCAGGCAAATAGTATGTTCCTAAGAAAGAAGCATTTAATAAAACGGTAAACGTTTTAGATTCATTTATACCTAAATTAAAATAGAAATTGGTTCTATCATCTCTAATATCGATGTAATCCGCTTTATTTTCTGTTTCACTACCAAAGTCAGTATAGCGAGAATTCATGATCTCGAATCCAGAAGGCACAATTTGCGTTAAAGCAATGTTATTTACTCTTTCTGAACTATTATTTCTAATGGTAACCTGACCTATAATTTCTGTTCCTTGCTCAATTGCGTTAAAATTAATAGCTCCACCAGCTTTATTTCTGTAAGAAACTACTGCTGTTAAGTTCTTTTGAATTTCCTTCTCTTCTCCAATAGGTAGCACGCCACTATTTAAAACCCTTACATACACCGTACCATTATTGTTGTTCTTAACCGAAACACTATATTTCCCTTTATTTACTAAAAGAGCTTTATCAATAACTGATTTTTGTGTCGCTAAATTTTCAGATTTTCCACCAAAATTAATCCCTACATTCACTCCTTTTTCACCATTTTTTACTGCAAATTTAGACATAGCATAAAGCGAATAAGCCGTTGTTTGGGTACTCATATATTGGTTAGACGAAAGATTTTTAGCTAATATATTGGCTAATTCAAAAGCTTTTGTCTTATTATCCATTAACAGATAGGTCTCTAACAACATGGCTCTACTTCTATCTTCTGAACCATAATAGTAATAATAACTTCTCGGATTATACTCGAAAGCGCCTATAGATGCAATTAGTTTTTGAGCCGCTGCTTTTTGACCTACAATTGCATAACAGGCTGCTAAACGTAATTTAGATTCATCAGAAATTCCAACTGTTTCTCTTAATCTATTCATAGAACCTAAATCGGCTGAACCTGCTAAAGCTAAAGTATATAAACGATAGGCTTGTGCAAAATCATTATAATAACTGGCATTGTATCTCCATTGTTTTGCTTGTCGTTGTTGATACGAAAGCCATTTTTGTTTGAAACCAGAAGGCAATACATATCCTTTTTTCTCCGCTTCAATCATAAAATGACCCGCATAAGAAGTACCCCAATCATCTGGTGTACCTTCACCTTGCCAATACGCTAAACCGCCATTCGAAACCTGAAATCTACCCAATCTTTGAATTCCCTGATTCACATTATATTGTATTTTTTGTTTGCGTACCTCATCTATAGCTACTACATCCGCTAAATACAATTGAGGAAATACACTTGATGTGGTTTGCTCTACACAACCATGCGGGTACTGAATCAGGTATTTCAATCTTCTATTAAAATCGATAGTTGGGAAAGATGAAATTTCAATTCTAGCATTGTTTGTACCTACCACTCCAAAAGTTTCCCAAGCGATTGATTTTGTAGTATTTGGTTCTAAAACCATATCAACAAAATCAGTACTTTCTGGGTTGGGATTAACAATATCTACTTCCACTGGAAAGGAGGCTTTTTCAGAACCCGAAGTTGCCACTACTTCAATCTTACCAATACCGGTTACGTCGCCAACTTCTAAGTTAAAGTACACCATTTTTTCATCAGGAGAACTAAAATTAACTTGTTGTTTTGCTGATTCTAAAATTCGAATTCCGTTATTCGTTTTCACTTGAACCGTCACGTTTTTCACATTCTTTTCCATCGCAAAAACGGTCACTGGTAAAGTGATTTTCTCATTAGGAGATATCTTTCTAGGTACAGAAGCTAAAACCATTAAAGGACTTCTAACTGGTGTTGTTTTTTCAGTACTACCATAAGCATTCGCAGTAATATCTCCAGCAACTACCATAGTACGAACAGATCCTACATAATTTGGCATTTCGAATGTATGCGATTTTGTTTCTCCTTTTTCCAATTTAAAAGGTCCCAAATAAATTACAACAGGTTTAAATCGGTTCGCTTTTTTAGCTTTTCCACCTCCTAAATCTTCGTCACCACCAATACTGAAAATTTGATTTATTTTTCCTCCATAAGCACCAATTACATCATCATAGACATCCCAAGTCTTCACTCCTAAAGCTTGTTTAGAATAGAATTTATCCCAAGCATTTGGTGTTTTAAATCGGGTTAAATCCAACAAACCTTCATCCACAATAGCAACAGTATAGGTCATTTGTTTTCCATTCTTTTCACTGATTTTCAAAGTTGCTTTTTGTTCAGGACGTAAAACATCTGGTAGCACTACTTGAGGTTCCAAAATGGTATTTTTATCTACGACTTCAATAGGAACAATTCCATACATACGAATTGGAGTATCGTTAGCTGTTGAAGCATGTGGTTTCAATAACGTAATATGAACATAAACATTAGGAGCCATTTCTGGAGTAACTGGGATTTCCATTTTAGTTTCTCCTTTTGTAGTGGTTGTCCATAACGTTTGTACCACTTTTGAACCGTTTTCAAGAGAAATTAAAGCTCTTCCACCTTCGCTTGAAGGAAAAGAAATCATCGCTTTTTCACCAACGGCATATTTTTCTTTGTCAGATGCAAAAACCAACATATTTGCTGTTGCTCCATCACCAGATTTTGTCTTTCCAGACCAATAAGGCCAATCTATCAGTTCTGTAGTACTTGTTGCATGACCGTCATTAGGATCTACCACACGAATTAAATATCTTCCCCAGTCTCCTTCTGGAACCAAGAATTGAAAACTTCCTTTTCCACTACTATTGGTTGAAATGGTAAAGTTCTTATAAGCTGTAGTTACAGTATCAGAATTGTAACGTGATAAATTATCGCTACCACTATTCCACCACCATCTCCATTCCACTTTATATACTCTAACTTCTAATTTTTTAACCGATTTAGGTTTACCATTTTCTGACAGTGTTACTACTTCAAAACGGTTCATTTTATCCGTTTCTAACATGCCGTATTTATTCGTTTCAGGACTTTTTAAACCCACATATGTTTCATAAGGAGAAAAACTTGCTGTAACTACGTCTGTACTAAAGTCTCCTCCATTCTCGTAAGCTTTGGTTTGCATTACAATTTTTAGTTTTCCAGGTGCTTGACTGGTAATTTCAGGTTTTAAAATAACGTTTGTTTTTCCATTTTCATCAATTTTTCCTGAAAACACATTAACATCTTCCGTATAAAAATCTCGCACTTCATCATCAAAATCATAATTGCTATACCCTTTAAAAGTAGTTTGCTCTTTCATAAATTTGGCCTGCATTTCCACTTTCAAATTTTTCGCAACTGCACCATGAAGCCAATTCACTTCCAAAGTTCCTTTATTAGGGCTATTCCCAAAAATTTGTGCATCAGCAAAACTATTTTTAATTTTTAATCGATTCGGCTTAATTGTTTCAATTTTAATGGATTTAAAGAAATTAGCCCCACCAACTGTTATTTTTGCTTCCCAATTCCCTGTAATATCAGTATCTTTGGTAACCACTTTAAATTTATAATGATTGTTTTCATTATATTTTTGTACCGCTTGATACGTTAATTTTCCTCTTGGGTCTGATAATTTAAATTTAATAGGATGTGATTTTTCCAATTTATTTTCATTATCATTTAGCATGAATGCAATATGCAAGGTGTCTCCTGGTCTCCAAACTCCTCTTTCACCATAAATATAGCCTTTAAGCCCTTTTTGTAAAGCTTCCCCATTTACTTCAAAATTACTGACAGATAACGATTGTCCTTCATCTAATTTTACGTAAGTGGTGTTATTATCTTTGGTTACTATAGCAAAATAAGCATATCTTTTCACTTCAGCTGTTGCTAAACCCTCTCCATTTGTCGTAACGGTAGCTAATTTTTGTTGTTGATAATCATATAAATCAACTGTAGCTCCAGAAACTGGATTTGTAGATAAGATATCGTTAACCGCAAACACATACGAACCATTTTCTCCTCTTTTAGCAATTACACCTAAATCTGTAGCCACAACATTGGTTGCAATACTATTTCTATAATAATATGAATTATCACAAGGATTTTCCCTTTCGTACCAATCATAATCATCGTAATAGTAATCGTCATAATAATACTCACTTGTACTTCTTACTTCACCATCATCTCTGGTTTCGTCTTCTTCCATAGGCTCTTCATCATCAGAAGAGGTACACTTGTACAAAGAATAGCTTTTATTAAATGTAATTTCAACGCGATAGATAGCACCTGGTTCAGGAGAAATAATTTTAGCTAAATCTAAAGCGTAAGCACCCCATTTACTATAATTCGTTAAATTGTTCGTTTTTAGAATTATTTTTTCTTTTGCAATCGGAGCAGCCACTTTTTGAAGGTTTCGGTTTCCGTTAATTTGATTATCCTGAAGAAATTGTAAAATGTTATTTTTAAAAATTTTATACACCTTCACATCAACAGCACTCAAGTTAACAGCCTCAAAATTGATTTTTAGATTATTGGAACTTGGTAAAATCGTTCCACTTTTTATAAAACGAACGGCAGGTTTAATTTGCTCAAAGGATACTTTTTGAGAAAAATTTTGCTTCATTTTATAGCCATCTTCACTTTGAATCCCTTGAAAAACTTCTACTAATAATTCCCCTTTTAAAGGTTCATTAAAAAATACTTTTAACAAATTTCCCGCAGTAGAAAATTTTAAATCTGTAGCAGACTCAACATCTACTAGACCATCAAAATCTTGACCTTTTTTTAGTGGATCAGAAAAATTCAACAACAAGACTTGATTGTTGTCTTCTTGCACTTCAGCATTAATGATTTTAAAGTTGTTTTTTCCGGGTATATCAAATTCTAAAGTTCCTTTTTGATCTATTCCTTCTTCTTTACCATTCCAATTAATTAGTATTTTACTGTCTTCCACAAAACGTTGAATACTATCAATGACAAATTTGAATTCTTTATCTGTACTCAATTCCTTATCAAATTTTACAGCAATTATTTTCCCATCTTGACTAACTTGTATTAGTTTTTTAGCTTTTTCCAATTCTAAGGCATCACTTGTACTTAAAACACCATTCAAATACATATAATCTTTACTATACGATTGCAAGTCTAATGTGGTAACAATAAAATCTTGTTTAATAGTTTTTATGGTAAAATTGAAGTTTTTTAATTCTTTAGAGACATCTTTTATCTCAGATAAGTGAAAACTAATTTGATATTCTTTATCGGATTCTAAATGCTCATTTGGAACAAAAGCAACCGTATTCGTAGAGAGTGCTATTACTTTTCCATCTACCTTAGGATTTATAGTAAACAAATCTGCATCTAATTGCTTGTTTGGTGACCAATCTGCATTATCAAATGCTAAAACAATTCTAATATCACTTTTAGCTGAAACAATACCCGAACTATAATTTAAAATATATTCTTTAAATAAGGAGGGATCAGAATTAAAATCTTTACTGTCTTTAGAACAAGACACCAATAGCGTTACAACCAAAAAAAGTTTCAGAAAGTGATTGATTTTCATAAATTTAAGTATTAAAGAAAGGATACGGAATTTTCGAATTTAAAGATAGTATTTTTTTTAATAAAAATCCGACAAAATTTAGCGTTTTAAACGAAAAAAAGCACGCATAAGAAGCGCACATTCTTTTTCTAACACTCCAGAAACAATGGCTGTTTTTGGATGCAATTGAGTTCTCATTTTTACAAAACCTCTATTTTCATCAGAAGCACCGTATACAATTTTAGAAATTTGACTCCAATACAAAGCTCCAGCACACATTTGACAAGGTTCTAAAGTAACATACAGCGTACAATCTTTTAAGTATTTTGCTCCTAAATAATTCGCAGCACTTGTAATGGCTTGCATTTCTGCATGTGCTGTAACATCATGCAGCAACTCTGTTAAATTATGTGTTCTTGCAATAATTTTATTATCGACTACAATTACGGCACCTACAGGTATTTCGCCCTTTTCGAAAGCAATTTCTGCTTCTAATAGCGCTTTTTTCATAAAATATTCGTCTGTAAAAATATTTTCCATTTGTCAAAATTACAATTTCTTTGGAACAATTCTTGATGTCACTTTCAAAAAGCTTTTAGTATGCAAAAATTAAACATTACTATTCCAAAACCTTGTCATAAAAATTGGGACAAAATGCTTCCCGATGAAAAAGGTAAATTTTGTCAATCTTGTGCAAAAATTGTATTTGATTTTACTAAAAGTAGTCCTGAAGAAATTACTACAGTATTTAAAAATAATAAAACAGAAAAAATTTGCGGTCGTTTTAGAACAAATCAATTAGAAAATCTAAAAATTGAAATTCCAGAAACAGTTTTATATAATCAAACATCCTTTCGAAAGATTTTTTTATTAGCGCTATTTATCGTAATGGGAACTACTTTATTTAGCTGTAAAACAGACAATAACAACTATCAAACTTTAGGAGAGGTGGTTATCGTGGAAGATACAATACATTTAAAAAACGACACGATACAACAAATCAACGAACAAAAGAAGGATAGTATCAAACACAAGAAATGCAATTTTTCAAATAAGGATAATCACATAAATGAACTAGATGCGATAGAACCTCCAACAATAACAGGCGATTTTACCATGGGAATACCCGCTTTACCCGATTATGAAACGTTACTTAAAAAAAACAAATCTTACTATGATTTAAATGAAGTGAGTAAAAAACCGATTTTTCAGAAAAATGACACCGATTTTTCACACTTTATTCAAAATAATATTACATTACCTGATAGTTTAAATAATAATGAAGTTGTTTTAAGCTCATTCATAGTTGACACCTTAGGCCTTATAAAAGATATTATCATTCTTAGAGGAAAAAACAGCGATTTAAATAATGAAATCATCAACGTTTTAAAACGCTCTCCAAAATGGAATCCTGGAGAAATTAACAATAAAAAAGTTAATGTTAAAATGTATTATCCCATTCGAATAAAACTACAATAAGTTAAAACAAAAGCTTAAATTTGCATTTTGTTCTTAATGGAAAACAATCTTCTTAGCACTATAAATAACCCATCCGATTTAAGAAAGCTTTCTGAAAATCAATTACCGCAACTTGCCAAAGAGTTACGCGAATTCATTATTGATATTATTTCTCAGAAAGAAGGTCATTTAGGTGCTAGTTTGGGTGTTATTGAATTAACAATTGCTTTGCATTATGTTTTCAATACTCCTGAAGATTTATTAATTTGGGACGTTGGTCACCAAGCCTACGGTCATAAAATCTTAACCGAAAGAAAATCTCTTTTTCACACCAATAGAGATTTAAATGGAATTTCTGGTTTCCCAAAAAGAAGTGAAAGTATTTATGACTCTTTTGGCGTAGGACATTCCTCAACCTCTATTTCAGCTGCTTTAGGAATGGCTATGGCATCTCTACTAAAAAACGAAACCGAAAAACAACATATCGCCGTGATAGGTGATGCATCAATTGCTAGCGGAATGGCTTTTGAAGGCTTAAATCATGCTGGAGTTACTAATGCGAATTTACTAGTTATTTTAAATGATAATGCCATAGGTATTGACCCAAGCGTGGGAGCTTTAAAAAACTATTTAACATCGGTAAAAGAAGGAAGGAATCCAAAGCAAAACAACATTATAAAGTCATTGAATTTTGACTATTCAGGTCCTATAGACGGACACGATTTACCTAAATTACTTTCAGAATTAAGGCGACTACAAAATGTAAAAGGACCAAAATTTTTACACATTATTACCACGAAAGGAAAAGGATTACAATTAGCGGAAGAGGACCAAGTAAAATATCATGCTCCTGGTAAGTTTGAAGCTAAAACTGGTAAAATTCATCCTAAAAATGAAGAAGGATTACCTCCCAAATTTCAAGATGTATTCGGACATACTTTGGTAACATTAGCTAAAGAAAACTCAAGAATAGTTGGTATAACACCTGCCATGCCTTCAGGTTCTTCCATGAAATATATGATGGAAGCTCTTCCTGAAAGAGCATTTGATGTAGGTATTGCAGAACAACATGCTGTTACCTTATCTGCCGGAATGGCAACACAAGGTATGATTGTGTTTTGTAATATCTATTCTACCTTTTTACAACGCGCTTATGATCAAGTAATTCACGATGTTGCGCTACAAAACCTTCCCGTTATTTTTTGCTTAGATCGTGCGGGTTTAGTTGGTGAAGATGGCGCAACGCATCATGGTGTATTTGATATTGCTTATTTGAGTTGCATTCCTAATTTAATCATTGCTGCTCCTTTAAATGAAATAGAATTACGCAATATGATGTACACTGCTCAATTAGGATTACATCAACCTATTGCTATTCGTTATCCTAGAGGACGTGGAGAAATTATCGATTGGCAACAACCTTTTGAAAAAATTGAAATTGGCAAAGCTAGAGTATTAAAAAAAGGCTCAAAAATTGCTTTTCTTTCAACAGGAACCATTGGAACAAATGTTACAAAAGCTATCCTACTATGTAAACAACCGGAAGCTGTTGGCCATTTTCATTTCCCTTTCATAAAACCTTTAGACCATACTACTTTAGAGACTATTTGTAAAGAATATGAAAAAATAATAACGATAGAAGACGGAAGCATTATTGGTGGTTTCGGCTCGCATATCAATCACTATGTTTTAGAAAAAAAATACGCTATAACGGTTGTTAATCTTGGAATTCCTGACACATTTATAGAACAAGGAAGTGTTCCTGAATTACAACATATTTGCCAAATAGACGTTACAAATATTACTAACCAAATCAATTTATTACTTTAAATTATGAAGAAAGCCTTCCTACTAGGGTTTTTATTTTTTATCATTCAAACTAATTTTGCCCAAATTATCAGAACCAAATTACCGGACACTATTACCTACTGGAACAAAACCAATAAAGTAGGCTTAGACATTTCTCAAATTACTTTTATAAATTGGAATGCTGGAGGAAATAACTCTATTTCAGGTTTATTAAAAGGAAATTTTATTCGAGAATATTCTAAAAAAACATTAAACTGGAAAAACGAATTAATTTTCCGATATGGAATAAACAAACAAGAAGGACAAGAAGTTAGAAAAACAGATGACCAATTACAGATTAATTCGACAATTGGTTTTAGAAAAGATACTATAGCCAATTGGTTTTATGGCGGAAAATTCAATTTCAACACTCAGTTTGCCAACGGTTATTCTTATCCAAATACAGAATATGCTATTTCAAAACCTTTTGCTCCAGCCTACATTTTTCTAGGGATTGGTGCCGAGTATTCTAGAAAAGATTTGAATTTAAATTTATACCTCTCGCCATTAACCCAAAAAACCACTTTAGTTTTAGATGAACGGTTAGCAAACCAAGGTGCTTTTGGTGTAGATAAAGCTGTTATTGATGAAGTTACAGGAGAAATTCTACAAAACGGGAAAAGATCGCGAACTGAAATTGGTATTTTAATTACCAATCAATGGGAAAAAGAAGTTTATAAAAATATTAATTTAGAACACCGTATTAGTTTATACACGGATTACCTCAATAATTTCGGAAACATTGATGTAGATTGGCAACTGCAACTTAACATGACCATTAATGAATATGTAAGAGCTAATATTGGCACCCATATTATTTATGACGATGATATTAAAGCAAAAGAAGAAATTGATGGTGAACAAGTTATTGTGGGTCCAAAAATGCAATTAAAACAACTACTTGGTGTAGGACTCGTTTACAGCTTTTAAAACGGATAATTTATCAACATTAACTTTTGATTCCTTTATAGTATAAAAATTATAAAGTAAATTTACAGTATGTATGCTTTAATTGATTGCAATAATTTTTACGCTTCTTGCGAACGTGTTTTCCAACCGCAACTTAATGGAAAACCTATTGCCATTTTATCGAATAATGATGGTTGTATCATTTCGCGTAGCGATGAAGCTAAAAAATTAGGTATTCCAATGGGAGTACCCGAATTTAAAGTAAAAGCATTATTAAAAGAGCATCAAGTAGAGGTATTTTCTTCCAATTATTCATTGTATGGTGATTTAAGTCATCGCGTCATGAAAATATTGGAGCAGTTTACTCCTTGTGTAGAAGTGTACAGTATTGATGAAGCTTTTATGAATTTTGATGGCATGCAGATTGCCAACTACCAAGAGTATGGTATCCAAATTAAGGACAGAATTAAAAAATGGACAAGTATTCCAACTAGTGTGGGTTTTGCACCCAGTAAAGCACTTTCAAAAGTAGCCAATAAGATTGCTAGAAAATTTCCAACACACACTAATGGAGTATATGTAATTGATACCGATGAAAAAAGAATAAAAGCTTTAAAATGGACAAAAATTGAAGATGTTTGGGGTATTGGTTTTCGCTTAAGTAAAAAAATGAAAGCTAAAAATATCCTTACTGCCTATGATTTTATTCAACCGTATCATGAAACGTTTATTAAAAAAGAAATGGGAGTTGTAGGCTTGCGTTTAAAATATGAATTAGAAGGAAAATCGGTTATTGCTATTGAAGAACCTAAAAATAAAAAAAGCATTGCAATTACTAGAAGCTTTGAAAAAAGCATTACCGATTACAACGAATTAAAAGAACGGGTTTCCACATTTGCCATGGTTTGTGCAGAAAAATTACGCAAACAAAAATCGTGTTGTTATAATGTCATTCTTTACCTTCGAAAAGACAAATACATTGAAGAAAATGCACGTTATAATTTTTCTCGTATGTATACTTTACCATTTGCAACCAATTCAGGCATAACCATTAGTACTACAGCCATAAAAATGCTTCATGAAATATTTGAAGAAAATGCTATTTATAAAAAAGCAGGCGTTATTGTAACCCAAATTATTCCAGAAGAAACAAAGCAATTTCACTTGTTTGAAGATGAAAATCCAAAACATCAAATTGTAATGAAAATAATGGACGATTTTCTAGAAAAAACGGGTGAAAGAAAAATAAAATTGGGCAACCAAGATTTAGAAAAAACTTGGAAAATGAAGCAAAATCATTTGTCTAGAAAATACACTACCGATATTAAAGAAATACTTACAGTAAAATGTTAAACCCTAGTAAAAAACTTCATTTCTTTATTCCAAAAACCGATTCAAACATCGAATTACCTTATATTGCAGCTGGCATAAAAGCAGGGTTTCCTTCTCCTGCAGCTGATTTTGAAGGCACCCGAATTAGCTTAGACGCCTTTTTAATAAAAAATAAAGAAGCTACATTTTACGCTAAAGCCAGTGGCAACTCCATGATAGGTGCTGGTATTGATGATGGAGATATTTTAGTAATAGACCGAAGTTTAGAGCCTAGCAATAATAAAATTGCTATTTGTTTCATTGATGGGGAATTTACTGTAAAAAGAATAAAAATAATCGACCAAAAGTTATTTCTTTATCCTGAAAATGATTCCTACAAACCTATTGAAGTCATTGAAGAAAACGAATTTATGATTTGGGGTATTGTTACTTATGTTATTAAAAAAATGAACTTATAATTTGGTAATAAATACTATATTTACTTTTCGTTTTTTTTAAGTACCAATTACCACTCTTTAATGTTACAATCCGTACTAAAATTTTGTTGCTTTTATGGTTTGCTTCTTTTTTCTATTCTTGTTACAGGTCAAGAAATAGAAAAAAAATCATTTACGCTTAGCCAGGACAACTTAGCGGAATTAGAAAAACAAGAAATTAATCCTTTATTTGACTTATTAAATAATAATAAGGATAAAGAAGCTAAAGAAGGAGCACAAAAATTACTTCAAACTTTAAAAACCAAAGAATCCTATGTAAGAATACAACTCCTACTCTCTTATTATTACAATAAAAAAACACAATTGGATTCGATGACATTTTATGCGAACAACGCATTAAAAGGCTCCGAGTCCATTAAAAATGATTCCATTAGAAGAATATTGGCCTCTGGCAGTTATAATTTACTAGGATTAGCCAATAACAAACAAGGACTTTTTGAAATTAGTAAAAAATACCACTTAAAAGGAATTGAAATTGTTGAAAATCAAAAAAAGGGATATCCATATTATTCGAATCTTCATGGATTAGCTAACATTTATACAAAATTAGCTGACTACGAAAATTCTAAGAAATATTTCAATCAATGTTTGCAATATAAAGAAGGGGAAGAGATTGTTATTGGTAGTTATCTCAATTTAGGTTCCATTTATGTGCTCGACAAAGATTATGAAACTTCAAACAATTACTTCAAAAAGGTAAAAGGTATTTGTGAAGAAAAAAACAACTTACAGTGTCAGGCCATAAGTGCTTTAAATATTGGCGTTAATTATGTTTATATCGATAACATTCCAGAAGCATTAAAATATTACAAAGAATGTTTGGCGATTTCTAAAAAAGGAAAACTATATAATATTGAAGTAATTGTGAATCAAAACATTGGTGAAATATTATATTCACAGAACAAACTTCAAGAAGCTGAACTACACTACTTAAATGCCTTGCATATTGCTTTAGACTATCATTTTTTAGACCAACAAAAAGGGATTTATTTAAAATTAAAAGAATTAGCAGTAGCACAAGACAATTATAAAAATGCGTATGCGCTTATGACCCGCTATGCAGAAGTGAGTGATTCGATTTCCAAAAAACAGAATGATCAAGACATAAACGAATTAGACATTAAGTTTAAAACCTTACAAAAAGAAAACGAAATCAAAGATTTGACGTTAAAAAACAATAATAAAATACTCTTGTTAAAGAACCAAGAAAGAGCCATTGAAAATCTTAACTTACAAAAAGCAATTGAGAAAAAACAGAGTGAAAATGAAGTCTTAAAATTACAAGAAGTAACCCAAAATAAAATCAACCAAATTAATTTGTTGCAAAAAGACAAACAGTTGAAAGAATCTGAAATTTTAAGAGAAAAACAAGTTCGCAATATCATTATTATAGGTTTTCTAGTGTTACTTATTCCAGTGATTGCACTCTCATTCGTATATTATCAAAAACAAAAAGCTCAACTCTTAATTAACAAAAAACAAAAAGAGATCAGCGAACAAAAAAATAAAGCGCTTTTAAAAGATCAGGAATTAAAACTAGTGAAAGCTGAAATTGAAGGTCAGGATAAAGAACGCATTCGCATTGCACAAGAATTACATGATGCCGTAGGAGGAAATTTAGCAGCCATTAAGCTACAATTGAACAATTCTACTTATGGTAAAGAAAATGAAATTAAACGTATAAATGCCCAAATTAATGATACTTATAATCAAATAAGAAGCATTTCCCACAACTTATTACCCAAACGTTTTCACCAAGATAATTTTTGTGAATTTGTAGAAGAATACCAAAACAAATTAGCAGAAGCCAGTCATCTACAATCTTATTTTTCGGCACACCCAAGAAATGAAATCAATAAAATAGACGAATTCATTTTGAACGAAGTGTACCATATCATTCAAGAATTAATCACAAATACCATTAAACATGCTCAAGCTGATAGTATTGAATTACAACTCAATTTGATTGGAAACCTATTTAATATTATTTTTGAAGATAATGGAAAAGGATTTGCTTTGGAAAATAATAAAGAAGGCATTGGTTTAACCAATATTAAAAACCGAATTCAGCAACTCAATGGCAATTTACAAATCGATTCCACACCCAATAGAGGTGCTATTTTTAACATTGAAATACCCATAATATAAGCAAACATGACAAACATTATCATAGCTGACGACCACACTATGTTTCTAGAAGGATTGATTTCTTTATTAAGAAACGTTCCTGAAATTACTGTAACTGGAAAAGCTTCCAATGGAAAAGAACTGCTAAAATTACTCGAAGAGAATACAGCCGATGTACTCTTATTAGACATTAGTATGCCAGAAATGGATGGCGTTGATGCTACTAAAATTCTGAAAAAAAATTATCCCAATTTAAAGATTATCATTTTAACTACACACAGCAACGCGCACATTATTGCTAAGTTAAATCGATTAGGTGTAGACGGTTACCTTTTAAAAAACGCAGAAAAAGATGAACTTTTATATGCTATTAAAAAAGTACAATCGGGAGAACATTATTTTTCTAAAGAAGTAGCGGCTATTCATAAAGAATATGAAACCAATCTGAAAAAAAATCTTTCCTCAACGACCGAATTAAGCAATCGAGAAAAAGAAATTCTAGTGCTAATTGCCAAACAATTAACGGCTGCTGAAATTGCAGAAAAAACCTTTATCAGCTTGAATACGGTAAATACACACAAAAGAAATTTATTATCTAAACTAAATGTAAAGAACACCGCAGGTTTAGTAAAGTTTGCTATCGAATTAGGATTATTAGATTAGTATTTGTTTTTCAATCGATTAACATTTCTTCTATTTGTGCTTTCATTTTTTTATGGTCGATTAAATCTAATATGGGTTGTATTGCATTACATTTCTTAATATCAAAATACGGTAAAAATTGTTCAAAAACATCTATTTTTTCTTTCATAACCAAATAATGAAAAGCAGTAAAACCCTGTTTATCAAAATCATATAAATCAATTCCAGAATTTATCCAATAGTGCACTAATTCGTAATTGGATTGCATCGCATTATAGATAAGCACATTTTCGCCTCTAAGGTTCTTACAAAATGTATTATCAAATATGTCTTTTTCCAATAAGAAGTTGGTCATCTCTAAGGTATTACAATAAAAAATTAATTCATCTGTAAATACTGCTCCGTTTTGTAGTAATAAATGTACTAATTCTATAAAATCATGCCTTATCGCTTCTGATATAGGACTCGATGTACCATTTTCAACTCCATTAGGATTTGCACCGCAACTAATTAGCAATTCTGCTATTGCTAATCCTGGTGTCTTTTCATAATGATAATCTTCCTTTTTAAGTCTAAATGGTTCATTGCAAAATTCCAAAAATGAACAATTATAGTCTTCAAAACAATTGCATTTTCCACCATAACTAATTAACAATTGTACCATTTCAATTTTATCTTGTTCAATTGCATTTTTTAATGAATAACTAAAGTCATTTGCTCCATTTTTTAGTAAAAGTTGCACAATTTCAATATCATTTTTCATTACAGCCTGACTTAAAGGAGAAAAAATATCAGCTACTAAGTTAACATCAGCTCCGTTTGCTATCAAAAGTTCAACCATATTTAATTTATATTCACTTTTACCTGAAGACAAACATCTATACAAACTTGTTTCATACGGATACTCTATTTGCTTATAATTTACATCAGCTCCTTTTTCCAATAATTCAACAGCCTTTTCAACTAAATCAAGGGTGTATTTATAAGTATCTAATAAATTAAAAAGTTCAATTGATAAGTCATCATTTTTATTCATCATAAAAAAATTAAATTTCCATTTTATAACCTCAGTAAAGATACTGTCGTTCAAAAAATTTAAAATCACTATAAATAGTGAAAATCTACATTTTTATAGCACTTATTTTTGTGTCTAAACAAGTATATTATGAACACAACAGAAATAAGAATCGACTTAGCAAAAAATCAGTTTACCTTTTCTGAAATAACTCATTCTAAAAATATGACTGCCATTCGTTTTGATAATTACAATCAAAAATTGGAAAAACCAAAGAACATTTCTTAAACGACATCCATTTTGAAAAATTTTGGCAAGATGAGGATTTTTTAAAAGCTATTACAACTGAATAAACTAAGTTAAAAATTGATTCAATGAATTTTAAGATTTCTGATTTAACAAACAAAAAGAAAACGGAACTTATAGATATTGCTTTGCACATTTTAAAAGAAAAGCATAAAAAAAACGATATTGATTCAAACGATTATCTTATACGTGCATTTAAAAACGAGGAAGAAGTATACCTAACATTTAAGAGATGGATTCGGTGTATTCCAAAAAATAACCCAAATCAAAAGGTAATCTATGAATTTACTATTGAATTAATCGCTACAAGATGTTTACCATTGGATGGCCTTTCTATAAAAGATTTCTACCAACCATCCAAGAGCGATATAAAGACTATTGCATTTGTAAAAAAATATTTTGGAAACTTAAATCCCGCATTTTTACATTCCATTTATGAAACGGATAACCAATTTATTTTGGAACGCGTAAATACGTCTTCGTTTAGTCGTTATATCATAAATAAAGTAACCAAACAAACTTCAGTTGATATGGAAACTTCTTTTGCTCCAGAAATAAGACCTGCTTTAGACAATGTTACTCTTTGGATAGAAATATTATCTTAATTAAAAAATAAAGCTGTTCTTATTTTCATTGAAAAAACAACTGCTTTACAATTTCTAATGTAAGTTGCTCTTTGTGTTCCGTTTTTGTTCCTTCTTTAAATTTGGAATATTGATATACTTCATTATCTTGTTCCAAAAGCAAACCATGTTCCGGTTTTCCTTCTTGATTTAAAAACAAAAGCAATCCCGATTCTAAATCTTGTTGTTCTTGAAACAATGTTGTGTAATCACTTTTTTTTGTAGTAGAAAATCTAGGAATACGGTTGTATAATAAATTACTATAAATTGAATTTATTAAACTAGGATTATAAAAATCATTTTCTGAATTGGAAGAAACACTCTTAAAATTATATTTTTGAAAACATCGAATTGTTTGGGATGCACTCAAGGTATAATTCACAATACTGGGAATAGCTGAAATTTTTCTTGAAAGTTCATATTCATCAAACTCATATTGAGCGATTACTTCTTTTTCTTTTTGAAAAGATAAATTGCCACTTCCTGTTTCATTAAATAAGATGGTTAATCGCTGTTCACGCGTATCAATTTCAGGATCAATATCTTCTGCATCTATCCTTTCTTTAATGATTTCATATCCATTCGTTAGAAAATTCAATCGAATCGTTTCAGCATAATGCATCGCTAAAAGCCAAAAATCAACACGAGTGCGTTCTCCATTTTTAAAAAATTCGGTTACCAATAAATGTCCGTCACCTAATTTAAATTGTTCATGAGACAAACCCTCAATTAAGATACCCTCTTTAAAACTACAAGTTATCCAAACTGGCATTTTACCTAATAATTCTATTTCTAACATATCAGAAAGCGTTGTTCTATAAACCGTATGTATTTCTCCGTTTTCATAATAGGTTATTTCTGGAATTTCAAGTTCATTTTCAGAAACGAAATAACCTTCATAAGGAAGATTATTCTTGAATTTACCTATTAATTCCTTTTGATGATTTACTTGATAGCGAAAATCAGTAGTTTGCAGTAGCGCACCGTGTTGGTATACATGTTTATAAGCCAATCCCTCAAACAGATAGCTTGTTGCCACTAAAGTTCCGTGTCGTAAGTTATTTTCATCTAAAATTTCTTGGTCGTAAGTGTAATGTTCCATATTATTTTGTGTATAAAACGGTAATGCTATCAGAAAAAAAGCTATTCCAGATATTGTCTTTATTTGTTTTTGAATAGTACCATTAATACAATTCATTTGCGTCAATTTCATGCCAATAGTGTTCAAACCATTCCAAACAATCTTCAGAAATGATTTTTAAATTTTCTATTATAGAGGTTCTTTCGTAAGTAACATCTAAATAAGGAACGATATTTTCAATAGTAAAAACATCATGATCCAAATCTATGGTAGCCAAATACCGAAGTATGGTAGGCAAAAAATCTTTACCTTTTTTCGAGAGTGTTAAAACCGCATAGCAAAGTGCCGTTTCTTCTTCATTCCTATATAAATATTTAGCTTTTGGGTAGTTACAGAATGTTTCTACTATGTTTTGTAATATTGTTGTTGCTTCTTCTAAAACAGCTATTTTTTCAAAAAATACGGGTTCCGCTACAATTGCTCCTTTTTTATCTTCTATTTGAAATTCAAGCGTAGTAACTAAACCCAAAGTTTCTAAAGATTCGACTTTGAGATACATTTGATGTAAGGCATCTAAAAGAGATTTTTCTAAAGCTAAATCTTCCACTAAGAGGATGATTTTGTCTAATCGATCAATTTCCTTTCTTTTCTCCTTGGTATAGCTCGTTTTGTTAATGATATCGAGAGTCGTTGTTTCTAATGAAATAGGAAAACAATTCTCATTTTTCAATGTCATCGCATCTGGAATTGTTGCGGAATAATAATTCGTTTCATCAAAAAGATAGAGCTTATGGTCTTCAATTCTATACAATTGAGAATGAAAAAATGGAAATTGAAACATTCCACTTCCATTATTATTAGGTAAGGAATGGGTTACCAATAAAGCAGAAAGACTTTTATCTTTATACACTTTTCTTAGAACTCCGTTTCTCCAACACAACCAAAAACCATCCTCTACAAAATAGACCGTGTTCAAATCTTCACAAAATTCGCAAACAGCTTCTTGGTACTCTTCTTCTTCAACCCTTTTATTCAAAAAAAGTTCTACCATATCTTCACAATTGGATTCGAAGCAACTCAATTGGTATTTTTCAAAATCCCTAACAGAAAGGAGTTCTACTTCAAATGTGTTTAAATGGATAAGCATGATGTGAAACTCAAATAACAGCTGCTTTTTTTCTTTATTTTTAACCTGTACTGCTCCATAATAAGGCATTACAGCTAAATTTGTTCGAGTATCAATAAAAGGTGTAACACTATCGAAAGAAGAACAAGGAGCTTCAGGCAAACTAAAATATTCCTGTTCACTCGTTTTGGGATGGAATACAGTAAAACCATGTGTATATTTTTTTTGTTTATTTTCATATTCCCAATCCTGTTTATAAAATAATAAGCATCCATCTTTTCGAATTCCAAGATGAGAAGCATAGCAATTACCCAATTCTTGAATGGCAATTTTTGTAGTTATTAAATCTAAAGTAACCAGAAAGGCTTTATGATTGTGGTCGTGAATACATACATATACTTTCTTTTTATTTATGGAAAAGACAGCTTTAGCATCTAGATTTCCTTTCAAATCATAATCCAACAGCAATACTTTTTTCTTCGCATCAAACAGTCGTATCCAGCCATTCCAATTAATAATTACAAATTGATTTTCGTTAAAAAAATCATTTAAAATAATAGGTTCATCATCCCCTAATAAAGAAAAATTCCAATAATTATCATAGGTGCCTTCATCGTTTTTTTTAAAAACATGAACCTGATTAACACCTTCTCTTTTAATTTGCAATTGATAACTATTACTTCTCTTCATTACAATACCGATTCTAAATAATCTACTATCATATTGGTCATATGATTACTAAAAGTATCCCCATACAAACGCTCTGTAAGAAAAAGGGTTTTATCTTTTAGTTCCATACTAAAATTATCTTGTTGATCGGTGTTACGAATGTGTATCGTAGTTACATTTTCTTGTAATGCTTCTTTTCCAATCGCATCACTACAAATTTTTCCTATCGCTTCTTTCACATCATTAAAAACATAATTTTCCAATCGGCTCAAAGGATAAGAATCATAAGCTATAAAAGTTTCCCAATCGATAGTAACTGCAATTGGATAATCAGCTACTTCTTGAATTTCTGATATGAATTTTGGTAAAGCATCCGTTTGTATTGTAGCAGCTAAGCGTTTTTCGGTAAGTCCCATAATAGTTTTGAATTAATTTGAAAACAAAACTATTGGTAATTATGCGACTATAAATCATTAAAAATAGTGATTTTAACTTTTGAAGTATAAAAAAAGCTAGTTCCAAATGAACTAGCTTCTGTATATTTATTTGTTTTTATTTCCATTAAAATTTCACAGTCATTCCTGCTAAAAAGTTAATACCTGCTTGCGGATAATAACCCGCTCCTTCAATAGTTGTAATTGCTGGTGGATTTGAAAAATCATCATCATAGGTATAAAAATAGCCATTCGAAATATATTTTACATCGAAGATGTTATTAACTAAACCAGAAAAAACAATCGATTGAATGCCTTTATTAATTTTCCATTCGTAATTTACATTCAAATCATTAATAAAATATGCTTCTAATTCCGATTTTTTTGCGTCAATATTACCCATATATTGTTTTCCAACGTATTTAGATAATAGCGAAATTTGCAACCCTTTCAATGGTAAATACGTAATATTCCCACCAGCGATAATGTTTGGAGAATACGCAATGTTGGTATCGCCTAAATTTTTCAATTCGCCATCTCTTTGAAAATAGAAATCTTGGTTTTTATTCTGACTAAAAGTTACATTAGGTTGAAAAAACAAGCCTTCAACTAGTTGAATTTGGGCATCAATTTCAATTCCATAACGATAACTTTTACCACTATTTGTAAATACAGGAGCACCTACATCATTTAAAGCTCCTGTTAGAACCAATTGGTTCTTATACTTCATATAAAAAAGATTGGCATTCACTTTTATCTTCTTAGAAGCGTATTTCCAACCCAATTCATAATCGTTCAAACGTTCTGATTTTGGTTTATTCTCATTATTTTCGTAATCGTCTCTTCGTGGTTCTTTATTGGCAATACCAAAATACCCATAGAACATGTTATTCGCATTGAATTGGTAATTTAACCCCACTTTTGGGTTAAAGAAACGAAACGTGTCATTTACATCATTAAATTTAAAACTGTCTGCTTGATAAAATACCATTCGATATTGTAAATCGGTAAAAACATTTACTTTATCTATAATTTCATGACTTATTTTACTGTAAACATTTACATCGTCTTTATTTCCAAAGTTGTCATAATAGCGATTTGCATTTGGAGTGTAGTATTGTGTTTTTATAACTTCACCATAGTGTTTACCTAAATATCTATTAGCCGCTCCACCAATTTGAAAATCTGTTTTTTGGCTGTTATAGTTTAAGAAAAATGTAGCTCCAAAAAAATCATTATCCAACCATCTTCGTCTTACTAAATCTGAAATAGTATTCCCATTAAAATCTGGTAAATTATATGCTGTTACATCTTCATCTTCTTTGTATTGTTCAAAGAAACCTTTCCCTGCTGTATAATGTAAAGAAACATTAGAACTCCATTTTGAATTCCATTTTTCAGACCAATGCAATTGAAAATGATTTTGCCAATAATTATCGGTTTCATTATCATAAAATTGTACATTTCCGTTTTCATCATAATACATTCCTGCAATATTATAGGTAGGATTATTCGCTAACATTTCTTCATCCTCCAAACCATACCAAGCTTGATATGTTTTTTCTTTTCCACCAAAAGCAATCAACTTTATAATGGTATTTTCTTTTACATAGTTGGCATTAAAGAAATAACCAAACATATTTGTTGAAGCTCTGTCGATATAGCCATCAGAAGCAATTTGAGACAAACGCCCATTAATTTCAAAGTTATTATGCAAACCACTTCCAAAAGAAAGCGTATGTTTTCGAGTACCGAAACTACCTACTGAATTCGCAATTTCAGCATGCGCTTTTTCTTGATACGATTTGGTTTCCATATTTAAACTTGCTCCAAAAGCACCTGCTCCATTTGTTGATGTTCCAACACCTCTTTGCAACTGAGCACTTTGTATGGAGGAAGCAAAGTCGGGTAGATTTACAAAAAAAGTACCATGACTTTCACTATCGTTAAAAGGAACACCATTTAGAGTTACGTTTATACGCGATCCATCTGAACCTCTCACTCTCATATAAGTATAACCTACACCGTTACCCGCATCGGTTGTAGTTACTACTGAAGGTTGGTAATTTAATAAAACCGGAATATCTTGCCCTAAATTTCGCTTAGCAATCTCTTCTTTAGAAATATTCGTAAAGGTAATGGGACTTTTCTCTTTTGCTCTTACTGAAGAAAGCACTACTTCGTTTAATTGGGTAATTTTTGTTGAATCTTTTTCCGTTTCTTGTGAAAAAGAGGCAAGAGAAAAGAAAAAAGAAAAAAGAAAAAAGTTAATAAATGTCCTCGAGAAACTTTTCTTGACATAAAATGAAAGACTTGAACAAGCCATTGTACATTGTGCATTAAACATTGTACTACTTTTGAATAAAATTTTCATTCGTAAAAAATTATACGAATAAAAGGGGTCATTATTCTTGGTTAAAATTTAAATTGATACACTCGAGATTGTTTTACTTTACTTCAAATAAGCAAAATAAATGATTTCTCTTTTCATTCCTAAACAGCATTACCTGTTCTAGGTTCTATGGGTATAATCTCAGCTCGTTATTTAGAGCACCCCTTTGAGACGGTGCAAATGTAAGGTAAAGTTAGAAATTACAAGATAGAAACTTTATTTTTTTTACAACTTAGGTTTCTTTCTATTTTCTTTAATTTGCGCGGTTGTTTTTTTGGCTACCAATCGTTTTTCTTTAGCCGCTTTAGGAATTTTTGTTGCTTTTCTTGGTTTTTCTATTTTCAAACCCTCTTGCAGTATTTTTATAAATCTACGAGTAACTATTTCTTTATTTTTAAGTTGACTTCTATCTTCATCACAAGTCAGTATTAAATGGAATTCTTGAGTTAGTTTTGAAGCTATTTTCGCTTTCAATCTTTCTTTTTCTTCTTCGTCTAAACCTTTTGAATCCATCAAATCAAAACTTAACACGACTTTGGAAGACACTTTGTTTACATTTTGACCACCAGCACCACTGCTTCGCACCGCTTTATATTTCACTTCAGTAAGTACAATCTCTTTATTCATTTTCAGGTTGATGTGCTGGTTTTAATAGATCATTTACTGTTTTTACAGGATTAAAAGTTGTTAATGGAACTTCTACAAAAATAGTATTCCAAAAAGCCATTGCCCCATTCCACAAACCAGGTAATTCAAATGCTTTATACGATTTGCCGTTTTTAGTTTTTTCAACGATGAACCCCATATTTTCATCAACATATTGCAACAAATCGAATTTTTCACCTTTAAAATTTTTCACACCACAAACTAGGTCAACAGGATTGAAATGAGTGGATTTATTAAAAATTTCGACTTGTTTTTCATTGGTAAAATCAACTTGTGTATTTTCAATAATTTGTAAGGTTATTGCTCCTTTTTCACTTTTTACCCAAAAAGGACCTCCTCCAGGTTCACCTTCATTTTTTACCATCCCACAAACGCGAATTGGCCGGTTTAAAATTTCAAAAAGCACCTCACTTTTGTATGTCTTTTTATATTTATCAAAATCGACAGGCAAATTTATATTGAGTTTTTCCTCTACGAAAGAAACTATTTTATTTAATTCTTGATTTCCTAATGTTTTTGTATCCAATGACTTTAAAAATGCAAAAGCCTGTTCCTGTATCGCGATAAGAATTCCACCCAATAATTTTTTATACTGTACGATTTCACTTAAATGATTCTGAGAAACATTATCGATATTTTTTATAAAAATAAGATCTGCATTCAGTTTATTTAAGTTTTCAATTAAGGCACCATGCCCGCCAGGTCTAAAAAGAAGCGTTCCATCTTCTTTTCTAAATGGCTCATTATTTTTAGTAACTGCCAACGTATCCGTATAACTTTCTTGATAGGAGAAATCAATTTCAACGGTATCAAATTTCGAGGTTATTTCCTTAAAACTTTCCAAATGATTTTCAGAAATTGTAAAATGAACTTTGGGTTTAATTGAATCTACTCTGTAAAAAAGAGTTTCTTCTAAATGCTCTTCAACTGGAGAATAAATCGTATTCTTTTTTTTGTGAAAAGGTAGAATTCCTTTTGGTTTATTTGCAAAATCTAAATGTTCTTCAGAAAGCAATGTTTTTATTAAGAAATAATCTTTTACGTCTCTTTCGTTACTAAAATAGTCAGGATAAATAGCTATTGTTTTTTCTTTAAGTTTTGGATAAAAAGGAAAGTTTTTCAATCCAATTAAAAAAACAGATAGTTCACTCGCTTTTTTTCTATTAATATATGCATTAATGGTTTCATTTTTATAATCATATTCATTTAAAAACTCTGATAAAAACTGAAACATTCTACTAGCTGCTCCAGAAGCAGGAACAAACTTGCGGATATCAAAAAGGTGCTTTTTTTCGTTAAAAACAACAATATAAGCTTCCTTTTCTTCTCCGCTTAACACCCATATTCCGTCGTCTTTTGTAGCCGATCTGACCAAGTTCGCTTTCGGAATTCCATTTTCAAAAAAATAAAATTGTTGTAATATTTTTTCAATTGAAATGCCTTTATCTTGAATTTGTTTTAAATCTAATTCACTAAATTTCTCTTCCATTCTTTATATGCATAAATTGCTATAACTGTAAAAATCACATATTGTAAACTTGTAAAAGTATAGCCTTTGGAAAAATATAAGGGTATTGAAACGATATCACCAATAATCCAAAGTATCCAATTCTCAATTTTTCGTTTGGCCATTAACCACATTCCCACAAAAAATATACCTGTTGTAAATGTATCTACATAAGCTGTCCAACTCGTAAATTTATTAAAAAAATGATAGACTAGCACTACAAAAAATACAGTTATTATAAAAATAACAATTCCTAAACCTATTTCTTTTTTACTAACGTTTGCTATTGGATATTCCACTTGATTCTCTTTTTTTTGAGACCAAAGCCACCATCCATAAATACTCATAGAGGTATAATAAATATTAATAAGTAAATCTCCTATTAATTCCCATTTATACAATAAATAAATATAAATTACGGTACTAACAATGCCAGTTGGATATACTAATATATTGTTCTTTTTAGCAAACCATACACTTACTAAACCAAATAGTACGGCTATAATCTCTAAAATAATTTGTAAGGTAGAGTAATCCTCATATTGAGAAAATAAAAAATCAATCATAGTTCAAAAAAAGAAGTATTATTCTCAAAAGCGGTACCAATAACTACCATGGTAGCACCAGCTTTATAAGCCTGTTGAATTCCTTCAAAAGAAGTAATTCCACCACCCACAATTATCGGTATTGAGATTTTTGAAGCGGTTTCTCTTATCATTTCTAATGGAACTGCTTTTTTTGCTCCACTACCTGCTTCTAGATACACTAGTTGGTTTCCCATCCATTCGCTTGCTTTTGCCGTTTGACTCACATAATCAATATTATCGCGATTTAAAGGTTTAGTTGCACTTACTTTTTCAACAGCTGTGACAACACCACTTTCAATTAATAAATAAGCCGTAGGTATAATCTCTAAATTGGTTTTTTCCAATAAAGGCACCGCATTCACTTGATGCTCAATTAAATATTCTGGATTTCTCCCAGAAACTAGGTTTAAAAATAAAATTCCATCTGCATGAGCAGAAATTTGTTTATAATCACCTGGAAAAAGTAAAACAGGCAAATGTATATGTTTTTTTATTTCTAAAATTAAGGCATCTAAATGAAAACCATTAAAAGTACTTCCTCCTACAAAAATATGAGTAGCTGGAGTTTCTTTTATTTTGAGACATACGTCCTGAATTGGAGCCAACTCTAGTTTTTCAGGATCTAAAAGAATCGCTAAAAGCTTTCGCTTTTGCAGTTTTGCATGAAGTATTTCTTGGTAAATAGCTGTCATCATTAATTTTGAAAAGCACAAACTAAGGCATAATTATCTACAAATTCAAACTGAAAACAATATTCTTCGGTTAAATCATTAAATTTCAATTGTGCCAATCCTCTTTTATCTGTCAAACGAAAAGCTTCTTCAAAAATATGTTTTGGAAAACTAATTCCTTTTTCATTTTTAATTTTAAAAATCGATTCTTTAATTCCCCAAACCACTGTGGCTTTCTTTATTTTGTCTAATTGATTTAAATTTTCTAGATGATTCACATCCATAAAACGAGGTGCAATAGTTACAATTTTATCTTTTAAAATTTCCAAATCTATTCCCATAAGTGCATCGCTAATTAATACTGCTGAAAAATCATTTGAATGACTAATTGAGATGTGTTTCCCATCTTTTAAGTGTGGTTTACCAAATGCATCATAAAACAAATCAAAATCAGTATAACCTAAGTGCTGCAACAACATTCGAACCGCTAAAAAACCTTTCTGATGACTTTCTGATTTCATACTTTCCAATCGAGCTAAAGAAGTATCTTTTAATGATACTTGACGAAATAACGCAATAAATTCTTCTTCTATTTTCCAAAGATAAATAGTTGCAGTGGGATGAATGGCTATTTCCTTATAAAAAGACATGTAGGATTTATTTTTATATTTAACTGGCTAATTTCTTTCTTTTTATGTCTAAATTATCCAATTAAAAAACTGAATTTCAAAATATTATATTGTTAGACATTTCACAAAAAATCTAAAATCCATAAAAAAATAAAAAGGAATTCAGTATCTTTGCCGTCTGAAATTATAAATACAAATATACGAATAGATGAGTACAAAAACCATCCCTTATGTTCCTTATAAAGTGAAAGATATTGCTCTAGCTGAATGGGGAAGAAAAGAAATTGAATTAGCAGAAGCTGAAATGCCAGGATTGATGGCTTTAAGAGAAGAATATGGTGCAAGCAAGCCTTTACAAGGAGCTCGTATTGCTGGATGTCTTCACATGACCATTCAAACTGCTGTTTTAATTGAAACCTTAGTTGCTTTAGGTGCTGATGTTACTTGGTCATCTTGTAACATTTTCTCTACTCAAGATCATGCTGCTGCTGCAATTGCTGCTGCTGGAATTCCAGTATATGCATGGAAAGGTTTAAATGAAGAAGAATTTGACTGGTGTATCGAACAAACCCTATTTTTCGGTGAAGAACGTCAGCCATTAAATATGATTTTAGATGATGGTGGTGATTTAACTAATATGGTTTTTGATAAATATCCTGAATTAATCAAAGGTATTAAAGGTTTATCAGAAGAAACGACTACTGGTGTACACCGTTTATATGAAAGAATGCAAAATGGTACATTACACATTCCTGCCATCAATGTAAATGACTCTGTTACCAAATCTAAATTTGACAACAAATACGGTTGTAAAGAATCTGCGGTAGATGCTATCAGAAGAGCTACAGATGTAATGCTTGCTGGAAAAAGAGTAGTGGTTTGTGGTTACGGAGATGTAGGTAAAGGAACAGCGGCTTCTTTTAGAGGTGCAGGATCGATTGTAACGGTAACTGAAATTGACCCTATCTGTGCTTTACAAGCTGCAATGGACGGTTTTGAAGTTAAAAAATTAGACACTGTTGTAGCGAATGCAGATATTGTTATTACGACTACAGGTAATAAAGACATCGTTTTAGGTTCTCATTTTGAAAAAATGAAAGATAAAACAATCGTTTGTAATATTGGTCACTTTGACAATGAAATTGACATGGCTTGGTTAAACAAAAACCATGGTACAAGTAAAGTTGAAATTAAACCACAAGTTGACAAATATACTATTAACGGAAATGATATTATTATTTTAGCAGAAGGTCGTTTGGTTAATTTAGGTTGTGCTACAGGTCACCCAAGTTTTGTAATGAGTAACTCGTTTACTAATCAAACTTTAGCACAAATTGAATTATGGACGAATAGTGCTGCCTATAAAAATGAAGTATACATGTTACCAAAACATTTAGATGAAAAAGTAGCAGCGCTTCACTTAGCAAAATTAGGAGTAGAATTAGAAACTTTACGTCCAGAACAAGCGAAATATATCGGTGTTGCTGTAGAAGGTCCTTTCAAACCAGAATATTATAGATATTAATATAAAGTAATTAGTTACTAGTGATTAGTAATTAGTTTAATGTAAATAGTAAAAACCCTTGCATGTATTTGTGAGGGTTTTTTGTTAAAATTTAATTCTACACTTGTAGAATTAAATTTTTATTCTACATTTGTAGAGTTAATTCTAAAAACATAGAACAAATGCAATTATCACCTACAGAGGAACAGTTAATGGAACATCTTTGGAAGCTCGAAAAAGCGTATATGAAAGACCTTTTAGATGCCTATTCAAATCCAAAACCTGCAACAACCACTATTGCCACGTTATTGAAAAGAATGACAGATAAAAAATTTATTGCTTATAAATTACATGGTAATTCTAGAGAATATTATCCGTTAGTTAAAAAATCAGATTATTTTTCGAAACATGTTAACGGATTAATCAAGCATTTTTTTAATAATTCGGCCTCGCAATTTGCTTCGTTTTTTACTACTGCAACAGATTTATCTGAAAAAGAGTTAGAAGAATTAAAAAAAATAATTGATGTAGAACTTAAAAAAAGAAAAAATGAGTAATTATATTGTAGAATCAACTATTAGTTTGGCAATTTTATTTTTCTTCTATAAGTTCTTTTTAGAAAGTGAAAAAACATACCAATTCAATCGATTTTATCTATTAGCCTCCTTATTAATTTCATTAATTATCCCATTTATCTCCATTGAAATATTTAATGAAATACAAAATATTCCAACTGCACCAGAAATTCTTAACGAACGTTATATTCCCAATTCTATAACCCCAAAAAAGGATATCAATTATGGAGCTAAGATAGCTCTAACACTGTATTTTATCGTAGCTATTATCTTGGTGATTCGGTTTATTAATAACTTATGGACTTTTAGAAAAAAAATTAAACAAAACCCACATATTCGATTGCATAACGCTACAATTATTTTATTAGATGAAAATGCAATGCCCTATACCTTTTTGAATTTCGTCTTTGTCAATAAACAAAACTATAAAAACAAAAGGATTCAACCAGAATTATTGGAACATGAATTCACTCATATACATCAAAAACACAGTTATGACATCCTATTTATAGAAATTATAAAAATTATATTTTGGTTTAACCCAATGTTCAGTTTATATAAAAAAGCTTTACAACTGAACCATGAGTTCATTGCCGATGAAAATGTAATCAAAAAACATAAAAATGTTTCATTGTATCAACACCTATTATTAAATACTATTGAGACTAAAAAATATTACTTGGCCAGTAATTTGAATTATTTAATGACTAAAAAAAGATTTATTATGATGACAAAAAAAACATCGCGACTTAGTGCTATACTCAAAAGAGCAACTACTTTACCCGTATTAACACTACTAATTTACTTTCTATGTGTCGATCTTGTTGCACAAGAAAAAGAAAAAACTGAAACTTCATTTCCGCATGAAGATGTAAATAAGTATTATGAAGATGTTCAGGTGATTACACAAGACAGAACCGGAAATGTAATTAGCACCAAAAAATACAATGAATTAAGTGAAGACGAAAAAAAAATGATTCCACCTCCACCACCTGTACCATTAAAAATAAAAATGACCCAAGCTCAGTTTGAAGATTTTAAAAAACAAGCTAAATATGCCATTTGGATTGATGGAACAAATGTAGACAATTCAGAACTCAATAAATTCAAACCATCTGATTTTGTGTTTTTTCAAAACAGTCATGTTTACAAAAATGCTAGAAGTAAGAAATTTCCACAAGAAAATCAAGTAAATTTATATACCGAAACAGGATATAAAGAAGCTTTTGAAAAAAGAAACAAGAAGGCAGGAGGTACAATTGTAATTCGAAATAAATAAGCTTTCCTTTCTGAATAAACTCAGACTAAGCATAAGTTTAGTCTGAGTTTATATCGTTATAATTTTCAACATTTTAACACTAAGATGAAACAATTGGCGTTATATTTGTACTAATCAATCATCATCAGTCAAAAAATCAATCATCATGTTAAAAAACTTTTTTATTCTTTGTTCTGGAGCAGACAGACAAATTATTCAATCCTCCTCTAATGGCGAACAAAACAAGTATGCAGGTATCGGTGCTACGGTATTCTTTACTGCTGTTATGGCATTTATAGCAGGTTCTTATGCTTTATATACCGTTTTTGACAATGCTTTTACAGCTATTGGCTTTGGCCTTGTTTGGGGTTTGCTTATTTTCAATCTCGATCGTTTTATTGTTTCTACCATAAAAAAAAGAGACAGTTTCTTAGACGAATTACTTCAGGCTTCGCCCCGAATTGTATTGGCCATTATTATCGCTATTGTGATTTCAAAACCCTTGGAAATCAAAATTTTTGAAAAAGAAATCAATACAGTTTTACTAAAAGAAAAAAACGCCATGGCTTTAAACAACAAAAAAGAAGTGGCCAATTATTTTCAAAGTGATTTGGATAAAAATAAAGCCCAAATTGACAGTTTAAAAAGTGATGTCCTAAAAAAAGAAAAAGAAGTGAACGCTTTATATTCGGTTTACATTACAGAAGCAGAAGGAACGGCAGGAACTAAAAAACTTGGCAAAGGACCGGTTTACAAAGAAAAAAGAGACAAGCATGATGCCGCCTTACAAGAACTTACCGCTTTAAAAGCGACTAATCAGGCAAAGATTTCGGAATTAGAAGCCAATGCAAAATCCATTCAAAGCGACTTAGATAAAAAAATTTCAGAAACCCAACCTGTTATTGAAGGTTTTGATGGTTTAATGGCTCGCATCAATGCTTTAGATAAATTACCATGGTTACCTTCATTCTTTATTATGTTATTATTCTTAGCCATAGAAACATCTCCCATAATTGCAAAATTATTATCTCCAAAAGGAGAATATGATTTCAAGCAAGAAGATAATGAATTAGCACTTAAAAGTGTTTTGGCGCAAAATAAATACCAAAGTGAATTGCAACGCAAAACAGATGCTGAAATCTATGATAAAGTATATGCTGATATTAAAGAAGATAATGAACTGTACAAATACAAAAAGCAAAAAGCAACAGAATTACTTCAGTTACAAGCAGATGGCTTTGTTGAAAAACAAAAGAAATCTATGTAACAAAAAAGGGAGTCGTTTTGAAAACTTCTCCCTTTTCAATCGAAAACTACCTACTTTTAGTTTCAATTAATGGTAATCCCTGTAATATTCTCTAATATTTTTTTTGAAATTATAAATTCGGATTTAGCTTGTTCAAATTCAGCAGTTATTCTAGCAGTCATATCCGAAATCCTAACATATTCTGAAATAGGAATAAGACCGTTTTTGAATTCTTTTTCAACCATTTCCATATTCGCTTTTGCGTTTCCTAAATTTGAAGCTCTTAATTCGAGTAAATTTTGCTTTAAAAGTAAATCTTCATAATATCGTATTACCAATTCTCGAATTTCATCTTCTAAGGATTTTACTAAATTTTTAGCTTGTTCCAACTCAGCTTTAGCCTGTTTTATGTCAGACTTTCGATTGATAATATCAAAAACTGGTATTTTTAAATATACGCCTACATTATAATTCAATTGTTGTGTACTACTTGACAAATTTACTGTAGAATTATCACCACTTGTAGAGGAAAAATTATTAAATGTTCCATATCCTGTATCGGCACGTATTCCAAAATTGCGCGTCCATAATTGCTTTTTTGCTACTAAATTTGATTCTTTAGAGTTAATTTCTAGTTTTCTATAATTAAGCATTCCGTTATGAACTAAGGCAGAATCTATTAAAACATTAAGATTAGGAAGCATCAATTTTGTTGCGGTTGATTGGAATTGCATTTCATTATTATTTTGAGCCCACAATCCAGCAAAAGGCAACTGTATGATTATTAAAAGAATAAGTGTGTTTATATTTGTTTTCATAATTATAATTTTTAGACGGTACTTTTTTGAATTAAACCTGGAAATGTTCTTAAAATTAATTTCATATCATACCAAAAGGAATAGTTATTTCCTGTGAAATTATCTGCATATTCATTATCCAAACGAATGCGTTCTTCTTCAGACATTTCACCTCCTCTACCTCTCAATTCAACCTGCCATAAACCCGTTATTCCTGCAGGTGCTAAAAATCGTTTGGATAAAACATCATTGGTTAATAGTTCTGCTTCATATACTGGTAATGGTCGGTTACCCACAATAGACATATCTCCTTTAATAACATTGATTAATTGAGGCAATTCATCAATACTTGTATTCCTAATGAAACGACCAATTTTAGTAATTCTTGGATCATCAACAATTTTAATAAAAGTAGCATTGGACTTTTCGATTTCGTTTTTTTGATACGCATGCCAATACTCACAAATTTGATGATTATCTATATGTAAAATTGGTGAACACGAATGTCCTTGCTCTAGTTGACAGCATTTTGGACAGGCTTTATTAAAATCAATGGTAGTAATCGTATTTTCTTTTTTATATTGATTTTTTTCTTCGGCCATCTTTTTAATCAATTCATCAGAACCGGTACGCATGGATCGTAGTTTATAAAAATCAAATGTTTTTCTTCCTACCCTTTTAGATATATAATATACTTTCCCATGTGACTCTAATCGTATCGCTAACATAACCATTAACAAAATTGGGGAGATACATAGTAAAACCGTTGAAGCAAAAACGATATCAAAAATCCTTTTAGATAAAGGCAATGTATAGGAACTATTCGTTAGATCAATTGTGTCTTCTTGAGAACTAATTTTTTGCAATTGATATAAAGATTTTGCTCTTTGTATAATATTTATTACTTCTGTTGAAGAATGCACAAAATAATCGCTTATCCCTTTCGATAAAGCCGTTGTAAAAAGGGCATAATTATATTCCTCTGAAACTAATATAAAAGGAATGTTTTTTAATACAGCATCATTTTTAAGTGTTTCGAATAAATACAAACCTGTATTTCCTGTTAAATTAAAATCAGAGATTATAACATCAACTTCATGATTTGCATTTAGAAATTGCAAAGCTTCAATACTGGTTCTTACTGCAAATAAGGTTACTTTTTCTACTGCAGCACCAGCTTGATACTTTGCTACTGAATTTCCAATGTATACTATTTTCATGATTTCTAATATTTTTTTGAGGTTATAATTTTAATAAAAAGAGGGCTTCTTTACTTTTAAAATAATTTACCAATTGCTTGCATAATGAATGGGAAACAAGTTTTTTTTGGTAACTTCTTTTAACTCCTCTGGATTAAAAGGCTTTGTAAGATAATCTTGTGCTCCAAGCTGATAACATTTGATTCGCTCTTTACTTTCTTTATTTCCAGACAACATTATGATAGGTGTGTGTTTTGTAAACCCACTTAATCGAACTTCTTTTAGAAATTCATAGCCATTCATTTTAGCCATTTGAATATCACTAATAATTAAATCTGGTAAATTATTGTTCAACCATAATAAGGCTTCAATTCCAGAGGTTTTGGTTACCACTTCATATTCTGGAGATAAAAAATTTTCTAATAGCACACAAGTAGTTTGTTCATCATCTACTACTAATATTTTTTTCTTCATGACGTTGATTTTTAAAGTTAACATCTAGTAAAGTATCCGTTTTTAGCTAACAGATCGTAATAGATTATTTTTCATATGAGTCAAGGTATTTACTCCAATACAGAAATAATCAAAACCTTGCTTTTTCATTTCATAGGTATCATAAATGTTTCTACCATCAAAAATAGCAGCCGTATTTAAAAGCTTATTTACAATATTGAAATTGGGAATTTTAAATTCGGGCCATTCGGTTAAAATCGCTAAACAATCGGCTTCTATTAACGCTTCGTATTGATCATTATAGTAGGTAATGGTGTCACCAAAATGGTGTTTCGCTTCAGAAATAGCAACTGGATCATACACTTTCACTTTCGCTCCAGCCTCTACTAATTTGTTCACAATAATTAAAGAAGGTGCTTCCCGCATATCATCGGTTTGTGGTTTAAAAGACAAGCCCCAAATAGCAATCGTTTTTCCTTGTAAGTTTCCATTAAAATAATTTACTATTTTATGATATAAAACTGTTTTTTGATTTTGATTTACAGCTTCAACTGCTTTTAAAACTTGAAGATTATAATTATTTTCTTGAGCAGTTCGAATTAAGGCTTGTACATCTTTTGGAAAACAAGAACCACCGTAACCTATGCCAGGATATATAAATTTGTTGCCAATTCTTCCGTCTGAACCAATTCCTTTTCTAACCTCATTGACATCTGCACCAACAATCTCACAAAGATTCGCCATGTCGTTCATAAAACTAATCTTTGTTGCTAGCATGGCATTAGCAGCATATTTTGTCATTTCAGCCGAAAGGATATCCATAAAAAGAATGGGATGACCATTTAGTGTGAAGGATTTGTATAAACTTCTAAGTAACGCTTCCGCTCTTGCGCTTTCAGCACCTACAATAATACGATCTGGCTTTAAAAAATCGTCAATTGCAGCACCTTCTTTTAAAAATTCGGGATTTGAAGCTACATCAAACGGTATTTTTACATTTCTCTTTTGCAGTTCGTCTTGAATAGCGTTTTTAACTTTTATAGAAGTTCCAACAGGAACGGTGCTTTTAGTCACAACTAATGTGTAATCATTCATGTATTTACCACAATCTTTAGCCACTTGAAGTACATATTTTAAATCAGCACTACCATCTTCATCTGGTGGTGTTCCAACTGAAATAAATACAATTTCTGAATCTTTAAGTGCTTCAGACAAACTCGTAGTAAATTGTAATCTCCCCTTTTCCAAGTTTCGAACAATCATTTTGTCTAAACCTGGCTCATAAATGGGAACAATTCCTTTTTTTAAATTTTCGATTTTTGCTTCATTAACATCCACGCATTGAACATTAATTCCAACTTCTGAAAAACAGGCTCCAGTAACTAGCCCAACATATCCGCTTCCTACAATTGTTATTTTCATAATATCTAATTTTATGATACAAACTTACAAGTATAAGAAGCTTAATTTCTTTGAATTTAGACGAATGGAAGCTTAGTGTAGTTGAATGAATTTTTTGTGTTGGTTAAAGGTTTTATGAATGTTGCGCTATTGCAAAAAACATCTTGACAAACAAAACAAATTAAAATTCAACAAGTTATATGAAATATTTTTTTTCTCATTCTAAATAATCGGAAATGGGAAACAAACTTTGAAATAGTGTTAATTTCATTTTTCGTTGTTTCAAAAACGATTGTCTACTGCTTACAATATGAAGTTGATTATTTAAAATTTTCGCTAATAATTGACTTAAATTTTCATATTTACCAATCATATCAGCAGTTACAAAGCCGAGATACTGTATCGTAAATTGGTCAAACATAAATCTTGCTCCAGCTCGAATTGCTGAAATATCTTTTTTATATTTATTGATGTTAACTACCGATACATTTTGGCAAACCTCGCTTATTTCTTTTAAAAGTTCGTAAGTATTGTCGTTACTGTTATTATTAACAAAACAAAATTCAATATTTTTTGAATGATGAATATGTTGTACACACTGGAGCGTATCCAATGTTTTCTCTTGATTATGACATATAATTATGATTCCTGTCTTCATTTTAGGATGATTTATAATTCATATAAAGCACTACACATGGGCTCTTTTAGCTCTTTCCCAGTTTACAGACTGATTGTTATTTAGGAATCGGAAAAAACCAAGGATTACAGAAAGATTCATAATAAAAAAATAATATGGAATGAATAAAACTTTGATTCTCAAAGATTTATTTTCTAAAAACCAACCTATTAAAGCAGCTACATAAAACCCTAATTGTAACCAAAATAAAGCTGCATATAGTTTGCTGAACAAAAAACCTTCTTGTTGTCCCAAAATAAAAGAAACTGGAATTAAAAGCAGTAAACAAATTGGAGCCAATGTCCATCGAAGGACACGATGAGAAATATATTGAAATGATAGTGTGCCATATTTAAAAACATTCAATAAGCTTTTTAAGCGTACAACCGATTGAATACCTCCAGCTGAAATTCTTATTTTACGTTTCAACTCTTCTTTCACATTCGCGGAAGCGGTTTCTATTGCAAAAGCTTCAGGATCATATTGAATGGTGTAGCCTTTTTGAGCTACTCGTAAAGAAATAATAAAATCGTCTAACAGCGTGTCTTCTTCCATTGTTTCGTATAGAGCTGTTCGAATAGCAAATAATTCACCTGCTGCACCTACAACCGAATAGAGTTCGGCATCCCATTTTTTTAAAGTCGATTCATATTTCCAATACAAGCCTTCTCCTGCACCAGATGCAGTATCTTCTTTATGATTATAAATTCTCTTTTCTCCAGAAACACAACCCACATTTTTGTCGCTAAATAAATTAACCATACGTCTTATGGAGTCTTTTCCTAATAGGGTATTGGCATCACTAAATACAACTAAAGGTGTCTCTACAAATTGCATACCTCTATTCATGGCTCCAATTTTACCCTTTCTTTCATCAGAGTGATACAATTTTACATTATCATACGCATTTACCATTTTTGGAGTGCCATCATTTGACCCATCCGTTACCCATACTATTTTTAATTTATCTTTAGGATAATCTAATTCTAAAGTATTTTTCATTTTTTCACTTACATATGCTTTCTCATTGTAAGCGGTTATAAATAAGGTTACTTCAGGTTCATAACGATAGTTTATTTTTTTTGGCCCTCCTATTTTAAGAAACCTTTTTATTTTAATAATAGCAAAAAGTACAATTCCGTATCCCACATACGTATAACATATGATGAATAACAATACCCAAAAAAATAGTTTTAAAAGTTCCATAATCTTATTTTTTAAATTTTTTCCCAACTATTGGTTTGAAAATTAAACTGTTTTACGATTCGAGCTGGGTTACCAACCGCAACAGAATAAGGCGGCACATCTTTTGTGACCACACTACCAGCCGCTACAATGCAGTGTTTTCCTATGGTAACTCCTGCAACCACGACCACATTGGCACCAATCCAACTATTGTCTTCCACCACAATTGGCGCTGTTGACACCCCTTGTTCATGAATAGGCAAATTGGTGTCTTGATAATTATGATTCAATCCTGACAAAGTAATGTTTTGGGCAAACCGAATGTTATTACCAATGGTTACGGGACCAATTATAGTATTACTCAACCCAATTTTAGTTTGATGTCCAATAATTACAGGGCCAACGCCATTATTAATTGCTGAGAAATCTTCAATAGTTGAATCTTTTCCTAATTCAAATTTGTTCCAAGGCACCACATCTAAACGGGTTCTTCTTCTGATACAAGCTCCTTTCCCTTTCTTATGATAAAAGGGATTCACCAAATACTTGATCCATAATCTAGGTCGGGTTTGATTTGGAATCAAAATAGACCAATGAACTAACTTTTTTAGTTTCTCATTTCCTTTTATTTTCTCTTTTAGTCCCATTGTATTTTGTTATTAGTGGCAATTGTTATTGCATTATAGATTGCATCTACATTATTTGTCCAAGTGTGACTTTTTGCGAAAGCGATTCTTTTTTTTGCAATTTCATCATCATTATTTACTAAAGCTCTTTCAATCTGAATCAAATATTCCTGATTGGTGGAAGCTAGTAAAACAAAGTCATTAAACATTTTCATCGCTTCTGTTTTAGTAGCTACAATTGGTTTACCCATAGCCAAATATTCATCAATTTTTCTTGGATAGTTTCCAATCGTAATATTGTTGATTAATTGAGGGTTAATAGCCACATCAAATCCTTTTACATAACCTGGCAATTCAGAATTTGGTTTACTTCCTAAAAAGTGAACGTTTGGAAGGTGATGCAAACTAGAGTTTTTAAAATCCTGATCTTCAGGACCAACTAATACAATATTCCAATCTTTTCTTTGTTTTGCTAAAAATTCTAATAAATTCAAATCCAATCGTAACGTAGTTAAGGAACCTACATAACCTATTTTAGTACCTGCAATTTGTTTTAGATCTTCAGGTATTTCAATCGTATTTTCTTCTTCGCTAAACTGCGACACATCACAACCTTGACCTACCATATAACTATGTTTGTTGAATTGTTGTCCAAATGCAGCAAAAAAATCAGAATTGGTCGTTAGTACATCCGCTTTTCTCACTACTTCAGGTTCAATTCTTTCACCGTGTTTTTGCCAATAAGGCACTTTCACTAAATAATCTCGCATATAATACACATAGACTTTTGGCTGAAGCAATTCTTTTAAATGAAGTCCTAAAAACATGGAACTATCGTTGAATAATATAAAATCTGAAAAACCCAATCGAGATACAGCGGAAACAATATCATTTGAAAACAACTTGGCATTGCGCTTATTCAAAATTTTAAAAATGCTATGAAAACCAATCCAATTGATCGACTCGATTGTGGCTTTAGGATACACATTCCATAAATTCTCTGTTATTTGCTCTATATCAACCACTTCTCCTTTTGCAATTTGAATGCGCTTTTGAATTTTTCTCTCTTTTCTTAGTTTCATTCTTGTAATGCGATCCATAGGAGGATTTACATATAAAACTCTATTCTCTTTTGCGAATTCTAAAGCAATGTTTTTGCAGTTACTTCCTATTTCGATATCCCAAGGTTGAATACCTACTATAACAATATCATTTCCTTTTATCATAACCTTTAGTATTTATTTCGTTATACAATTGTTTGTATTGTTCCAAAACTTGCCAAGCCATTTTTTCCCAAGAGAATTTTTTGCTTTGTAACATTCCTTTTTGAATTAAGAGTCCTTTATAGTTTTCATCCAAAACTATTTTCATCATACCTTCACAAATTTCATCTGTGTTAAATGGGTCTACCAAGTGAGCTGCATTACCAGCTACCTCTGGCATAGAAGAAGTATTTGAAGTAATTACAGGTATTCCACAAGCCATGGCTTCTATAATTGGGATTCCAAAACCTTCTCGCAAGGATGGAAATAAAAAGAGTTCGGCAAAATAATAGATTGCTGGCAAATCATTATCTGAAACATAGCCTAACAAAACAATATGCTCACGAAGTTTTAAAGCATTAATTTCTTTTAAGCTTAGAGTTAAATCTTCTTCTTTGCAACCTAACATTACTAATTTATAAGGTAGTTTGGATTGATTTAGGAATTTTTGAAAGGCAACTAAAACTCTTAAGGTATTTTTTCTAGGGTCTTTATTTGCAATATGAAGTACATAATTATCAGGTAATTGGTGAACGGTTTTACATTTTTTTAAATACTCCGTTTCCAAATTCATTTTAAACTTTTCATTTACACCATTGTAAACCGTTTCAATTGTGTGATTTTCTAGTTGAAAAAACTTGGTAATATTCTCTTTTTCAAAATTGGAAACCGTAATAAGTTTTTTGCTGTTTTTTACTACGCTATGCACTATACATCTTCTATATAAATTTCCTATTTTTTGATATAATGAAGCTTTACTAGTTAATAATTTCATCAGATTTCCTTCCATATAGATGATATCGTGAAGTGTCGTAATCAATGGAATATTTTTAGAATAAGGGGCTGTATTACTAGTACAATGAAGTACATCACACTGTAATGATTTAGCTACTTTGGGTAATTTAAACTGCTCCCACCATGGATATAAATTTCCTGGAATTTCAACAATTTTAAAATTAGATGTCTCCTGAATTACGGATTTATCTTGATCGGGTTTTACAAAAATAAAGTACTCATTTACTTTATCAATTATCTGTAGATTTTGAATTAATTCAAGTGCTACCCTATCCATACCATGTTTATGCGTACGAAATAACCTTTGTGCTTCTATACCTATTCTCATAATCCTCTAATTTTGAGTTATACCATGTGTCGTGTGAATAAATTTTTTATTAGCACCTTTCAATTTAAAAAGCAAGAGTAGCATTTTAAAAAAGGCATTGGGCAATGAAAGCAATGCTTTTAAAGTCGTATATTGATAAAAAGATTTTGGTAACGCTAAAAGATAAGCCAAGCTTGTAAGTAATAAATTCAAAATCCATTTTTGAAGCATGATTTGTGATGAAAAATCAAATGCAACTACAGCCAGTCCATAACCCAAGACTATTATTAAAGTAATTCCTAAAAGCAATACTCTTGGTGGAATAATCATTTGCAAAACTTTATCGAATAAATTAATATTTCCATTTCTTAGAAGTTCCTTGCATCCAGTAACAAAATATTTTTTCAAATAAATAAATTGAGTTGACAACCATCTTCTTCTTTGAACAGCAAAATCATTTGCTTTTTGAATTTTTTCATCTAAAACTATCGCATCATTAAGATACTCAACAACAATTCCTCTTTTAGCAAATTGAAACTCTAATTCTTTATCAAATCCACCAATTGCGTTAACCTCTTTCATGATGGATTTAAATAATTGATAATTAAACCCCATTCCAGACCCTATTAAACCAGAAGAAAGACCTAAAGCACGATGCCCTTTTCTGAAGATATGGTTATTTATTTCTTCACTCGCACCATCTAAAATAGCAAAAGAAGTATTACTATTTTTAGCCTTTCTATGACCTTGTACAGCTTGATATCCTTTCTGAAAAGCATTGTTTAATTTGTTTAAAAAATTCGGTTCCATTACATTATCAGCATCCAGTATCAAAGCATAATCATATTTTTTTTGCAACTTTGATAGGGCTTGATTCAAAGCTTTTGCTTTGGTACTCTCCTTAAAGGAAACTTCGATTAAGATAATTGGTAATGCTTTTAAGGCTTGTATAGTAGTTTTTTTTAAGGAATCTGCAATAACAACTACATCAAATTTTTCAACTTCATATTGCTGTTTAAGAGCTTCTTTGGCAACCTCAACAATTACTGCGTCTTCTTTGTAAGCTGGAATAAAAACAGCAATGCTACTTTTATTACGAGCAGAATTATTTCTATTTTTTTTATAACCAAATCCAGCAATTGCAAACACTAAAACATATATTGTCGACGCAGTAAAATACGTGTAGATACTATTGGCAAGAACTTTTAAAAGGAATTCAAGTAGTTCCATATTTTTTGTATTATAAATTATACTTTTTAGAAAAAGAGGCCATTCTTTTAGTAACAGGAATATTTTTTTGCTTTCTCAAAAAAGATCTCATTTTTAATGCTAAACGACGTAAAAAAGGAAAATACTTCCCGCTTTTGATATTGTACACCAATGATTCTGAGTTGTAAACCATTTCAAAATTTTCTGTGCAAAAAACAGGCTTTTTCGTAATTTTATTAATCTCAATGGCTTGAGCTAAATTACTTTCAATAAACAAGGTGTATGGTTTTGATTGAAACTCTTTGGTTTTGTGTTGCGCATGATTGTTAGCCTTTTGTCTGGCTTTCATATCTGGCAAATTGAGCATTACTAATTTATCATAACGAATACCATTCTTTTGCAACCAAGCTTCCGTTTCAGATCGGTATTTTTCTAATCTAGAAGTAACTATTGTCCCGATTTTACATTTTGGAATATACAATGGGACTGCATTCAACAAGAAATCTCGATATAAAGGTCCGTCGTCATTTTGTTCATCCGATGGATCCACACATAGTACACCATCGATATCAAAACAAGCCTTTTCCAAAGAAGTATGATTAAAAATATTCCATTGAAAATATCTAGGTGTAGCCACAGCTTCAAACGCATAATCGGCTAATCTCCCTTTTTCTGGAGTATAATAGATGACACAATATTGAATATCGAACCTCGTTTCAAAATCTGCTAAATCTCTTTTGCATTCTTTTAAGGCAGATCCTGAAGCAATACTATCATCTACCACTAAGATTTTCTTATACTCTTTCTCGGTAATAAACTGTCTTCTTGCACCAGATTGATAAATATATCCATTCATAAAAGAGTGAATATCGGTGTACGGTAAATTCAAATATAGAGCTAATAAATTGGCTGGTAACATACCACTTCTTGGAACACCAACGATAAGATCTATATCTCTAGGAATTAAGTGCAATTGTTTTAAAATTGTACTATTTAGATCATTTAAACTTCTGTAATTCATAATACTATATTTTTATAGTACAAACTTACAGTTACAAAATAAGGTTTAACTTGGTATTTCGACGGATAGAAGTTTAGTGTAGTTGAATGGTTGTTTTTTGTTTCCAACGGTCTATTTTTGGTGAGATGAACATGAAAACCATTCCCACATACATAAGAATCCCAGTTGGCATTTGTCCAAAAACACCATTCCCATAAGAAGCCATCATAATTCCCGCCATTCCACAGGTTAAAGCCGCAATTTGAGCTTTTAACCATTCGTCTTTTAATTTATACATTACATGATAAGCTCCAGTTCCCAAAATAAAGAAAAGCATCAGCAAATAATACGTTAAACCTACTTGACCCGTATCTGCCCAAATCATTACATACCAACTATCGGTAGCCGTATTTGCTAAAAAAGTATGCGGAGTAAAACGTTGCCCCCAATTTCCAGTTGCGCCAACGCCACCTCCAAATGGTCTACTCGCTAAATATCCTTTTAATTTTTTTTGGTTTTCCAACCGAACCATTAAAGAGGGCTCATTTGGATCAAATGCGGTTCGCATTCTCCTTATTTCAGCATTTCCTTGCCCAATAGTAGTATGTGCAAAAAATATATAAACACCAATTCCTAAAATAGCTCCAAGGATAAGCACTTTTAAATTCTTTTTTAAAATTAATAACATAATTCCTCCTAAAGCTGGAACCGCAATTGCACCACGAGTTCCTGAAATAAGCATTCCAAAAAAACCAGCTAGAGCCACAAAAATGAAAAAGGCTTTTAATTTAAAATTGTCTTTTTTAAATAAGGCCAAAATTCCAAATACAACTCCTGCATGACCTTGAGAAGCACCAAACTGACCTGCATCAGAATAAAAAGAGAAGACTCTTAATTTACCAAAAAGAATATGGGTTTCTGCTCCTCCTTGATCTAACCATCTTTTTTCAAATGGGTCAACACCAAAAGCAAATTGTTGAAATCCTTTTAGGGTACCTAAAACAGATAAAATTCCCCAAATAATAAAAAAAGTATTCAAATCTTTTTCTTTATTAAACAAAACAAAAAGCAAAGGAATTGATAGCCACTGATATAAAGCTACCCCTCTCATGGCATAAAACCACGCTTCTTTACTTTGCGCTTCTGGATTTCCCATTTCTAGCAAAATATAGCCCATCCAAATGCTAACTACTAGAGTAAGTGGTGATTTCGCTTTATCCCAAGGAATTTTGTGTGCAAATCCTTTAAAAAATAAAGCTACGTAGATTAAAATTAATAAACCATCTATTGTTAATCCCCAAGCTAAAGGGACATATCTGGCTAAACCAGTTACAAAAAAACCTAAAACAATCAATAAGAGGATTCCCAACTTTGGATTGTTGAAAATAGCATAGACAATACCGACTGTAATTATTAAACCGATACAACCCACAAAACCAATTATCCCAGTTTTGACCAATAACATACTTATTACAAAAGTAAGTAGCAAAATGAAGAGTAGCGAATACGCATTTGCTAAACGATTGGAACCAGATGGTTTTTCAAAAGGATGCATACAATTTGAATTAAAGCCGTTTACACTTGATTCTTTATTAGTTTACGAGTGTTATTTAACGAAATTAGCTGTTTCCATAAAGATAAGTAAAATCGGTTTCCGCTTTTAAAAATTTCAAGAAATGAAAAATTAAATTCTTTATTCATGAAATAGGCTCCTAAAAGTATTCCCACAGTAGTAAAAGCTAATGTTGAGAGTGCAACCCATTCTAAAGATTGAAAAACAAAAACAGCAATTAGGTCTCCAATTACATTGGTTACCAACATAAAAACTACCTTAAGAGCATTAATATTCGGTTTATTAATACTATCTAAACCTATACCTGTCATTCGATCTATAGGTAATAAAACACCATAAATTGAAAAAATGCGAACTAGAGTAATCATATTAAAAGAAGTAGGATTTCCTTCTAAATATTGATTTCCTGAAACCAATAGAATAAAATATTCTGCAAACACAAAAGTGATTAAAGACAATAAAAAGAAGAAATAAGTTAATGCTCCTGAATAGGTATAAAATAATGATTTCAACTCACTTTGTTTTTTTTCTAAACTTGCTTTGGACATTTTTGGAAAAGCGGTTGCTGCAAAACTTCGCAAAGGAATTTGCTGCAACTCTGTTAATTTTAAAGGAATACTAAACATAGCTACAGCTGCACTTCCCAAAGGACTTATACTGATAATGAGTAAATCGGCATTGCGAAGCAAATTCGTTCCAATTAAAGTAAATGTGCTGTATTTGCCAAAATTTAATAACACTTTATTAGTGGCTTTAGTAGCTTTCTTAAATAGTACTATTCCGTCCCAACCTTTATACATACATAATAAAGAAGTTAAGAGATTAACACCTATTAAAACCAATATTAAATCTAAAAGTGACGCTTTAAAAATCCATATATTTAGCACTAAAAAAACAAAGAAGAGACCACTATTTAATGTCTTAATCCAAAGCATCTTATCGTAATTTCTTTTTGCTTGCAAAACAACCATCGCATTGTTCCAAGGAAGATTCACAAAAGCCAATACAGGGTACCAAGTAAAAAAAAGCGCATACACTGAATTAGAAATAGTCTCATTAAATAAAAAATAAATTAAAAAAAGCAATAACGCCATCCAAAAGGTTACTATAAAACTAATTCGAACATTCGAACCAATTAATTGCTCACTGTATTCTTTTGAAGCTCCAGATAAAAAACGAACCAATGCATTATTTGTAATACCAAAGCGCAACATTTCTACTAATGATCCTCCGGAAATAAAAATAACCCACTGCGCAAAATGTACGGTATCTAAACTTCTGGCTAATAAAGCAAAGCCTGCAAATCCTAAACCTGCAAGGATTAGATTCCCCATTAAAGACAAAAAGTTGTCTTCTTTAACGATTTTTAAAATGAAAGTAAACATAATTTCTATATGTGATTTTTTGAATGAACCTGAAAACGTAACATATTCTTAATTCTTTTACGAAGATTGGAGCGTTTTTTAGGTAGTTCACCCAATACAGCCTCAACTTCGTCCAACGCTACTCCATTAACAACAAACTGTAGTTTATTAGCAACCAACTCTTTAATATTCTGTAACAGATTTTCATCGGCTTTAACCCATAATCTGTTAGATCTACAAACAAGTACTACTAAATCAGCTGCAACCAATAAGTCCGAAGGATAGTTGGTATCCAAAATATTAGGCAACTCAATAATTACATAGTCGTATTCCAATTGCAAATCATTTCCAAGTTGTATTGTAAGGTCTTTATAGTTCTTTGCATTGTAAAAGTTAGTATCAATTTTATAGGTTTTATATTCTGAATCTAACAAACTATCAGAAGGTGATTCTAAGAAAGGATGTTCATAATCTATTCTTGGATCTTGATATCCTAATACATTTACTAGTGGATTTTTTTTACTAATGATTTCCTCCTTAAATACATTAGAGTGATTGAGTACTAAAACCGATTTTCCTGCATTTTTAAGTTTTTTTGCAATATTCGTAGCTATAACCGTTTTACCCTCATCTTTTTGGGTACTAAGAATAGTAATGACTTTCGGCTTTTTTATTTCAGGAGTACTCTTCAGCGCGTGATTCAAATTTTGAATAATTAAATCCATCAAGCGATTTTGAATTCCAATTAAGTCCATTTGACCATTGGTTACAAATACTTTGGCCAACATTCCTAAAGCCGAAATTTTAAGTTTTTCTTCACTAATCTTAATATTTTTAAGCGTATTATCAAAAAATTCCATTACCAAGATGCTTGCTAACAACAATACAAAAATTAAAAAAACAATAGCAATAATTACAATTTTACGCTTAGAAGGCATTGGTTTCAAAGGAAAATAGGGTGGATCAACTGCTTTAAGATTACTCGATAATTGCGTGTCTTGAAATTTTAACTTCGCCAAATTAAGGCCATGCAAAATTTCTAAATATTCTTGTTCAGCCACATTGATTTGTCTTTCAATTTTTTTTAGGTTGGCACCCGCTGGAGCATACTTGGCATATTGTTTTTGAAAGGCTGCATTTCGTTGATCCATCACTTCTAGTTTGGCTTTTATATTCTCAGCTTCAACTACTTTATCTACCCATTCTGGTAAAATCTTTAAAGTGGGCACACCCTCTACTGAATTTTGATACGAATATAATTTGGACACACTAGATTTTATTTCGTCTTGAAGTGTATTGGCTTGCTCTTTTAATCTCTTTATTTCTTTATTAGAAGAAGAATCAGAAGATTTTGCCTCTCGCATCGCGATTTCATAATTCAATTGTCCCAAACGTTTTTTGTTATCCAAAATGGTATTGCTTTTATCTTGTACCAATTCTTGAATTTCCAATTTTTGTTCTAATTTTTTTGCGGAAGCTTCATATCCTGCCAGTTCAGCTCTTTTTTTACTATATTCTACATCCATTTCTTCTTTTACATTGGCAACAGCTTTACTTTGCTCATAATAATTGATGATACTATTCTCTTGATTGAATTGTAAAAGAAGCGCTTCAATGTTTTTCAACTTATTTTCAGACTGATTTAATTGTGCCTCAAAATATTTTATCACCGCATCAGAACCATTTTCTTTAAGATTCTTGTACTTCTTAATACAAACTTGATTGAATATAGCTAAAGTTTGCTGACAAACACCTGGATCGTCAGTTTCATAACTAAGTTCTATTAAATCGCTAGTAGAAATACGCACCGCTTTTACTTTTGATAATGCTTCTAACGAATAATAAGGGTGTTCAAAATTTAACAAAGCATATACAAAATTGGTATTGTCTTGTTTCATCAAACGCATTAAATTCGCTACTGTTTCCTCATAAGCGCTACTATCTACAGATTCTGGAATCGTATTGACAATTTTTTCATCCCAAGAAAAGGTTTTTCCAATCGTTACACTAGAATCTGATTTTACAAGATAATCGTAAATTTCATTTGGGATATCTTGTTTAATTTCTTCCCAAGTTTCCTTTGCAATAAACTTACTGTTTGGTTTTTCTAAAAGTAGGTGTTGGCTTAATAGACGAATAGCAACCTCTTCTTGTGTCTCTCTAGAATTGATAATATTAATTAAATTATCAAAAGCAATATTCGTTGCAAAATAATTGAAAGACTTATCCATATCTATTGAAGATCCTGAAGCTAAACCAGTATATAATTTGGTTTTAGAAGAATAGGTATGTTTAGGATTGTGCGTCAAAACAACAGCTAATAATCCTGCTAAAACGGGAGCCACAAAAAGTAGTACTTTGTGTTTTAAAATTAGTTTTATAAATTCTATAAGTTTCATTTTACAACTATTTACTCGTTAACATTTTTTCTTTTTCTAAACATATCCCTCTTTTAATCAAGGAATTAACATACACCAAAAGTAATTGCTATAGCTTGCTTTTACCTGTATATTTCGACGAATTGAACGTAAGTGTAGTTGAATGATTCTTTACTATTGTTTGACTGTTTTTCAATTCTATTTGAAATTAAAATTGAAACGAGTAGTATATTTTCTATAAAGAAAAAGGCTCCTACTTCTTGTTTTCACATGAAATAGAAACCTTACTAATATTTTTCAACTGACTTTTACGCAGCTCTGCTTTGTAAAAGAAAATCTTTTTTTTCGGATTGGAACCAATGTGCGACCTTTAGATTACATTCATTAATAATATAGAATACTTTATTCTTTTCTACTGCTTTTTGGTAAAAATCCATTAATAAATTAAAACAAGCTTTATCCATATCATTTACTTCATTAAGCGATATCATAATAAAGCTAGATCGAACAAATAATGCATCAAAATAATTTTTTAGTGAATTGGTGTTTTGAGCCGTTAAGTCTCCTTTTATTTCTAAAACACCTGCGTTTTGTATAATTTGTAGTGCCATAATCGTATATTTTAATTTATATTAAAAAACATCTCTTCGTAAAACATAGAACATTTTTTGTTCTTTAAATTGATCCCGTACTTTCTTGTTTTCTGAACCAATAATGTAAAAAATTTTATTTTTCACAATGGCTTTTTTATAAAGTGTACCTAAACATTTTACGGCTACTTTATCAATATCTTTAACTTTATCTAATGATATAGTAATCATTTTTTCTTTATCAATAATGGTTTCAAAATAGTTACTTATCAAACCCGTATTAGTAGCATTCAACAAGCCATTAATCTCAAAAATTCCTTGATTATTTGTAATGTGTAGTGCCATAATTTCTTCTTTTAAGAGTTAATAATAGTACAAATATCCAGTAGAATGAGTTGATTTACTGTTCTTTTCGATAACTTACCGATTTGTATAGACCAACAGAGGTAAAGAAATGATAGAAAGAAAATCTTTATATGAGGATCGTTTGGATTTTTAAAAAATGATATTTAAATCCACTATTTTATATAGCAACTAAAAAAGCCGAAGGTGTCCCTTCGGCTTTTTCTTGGTTAATAACATCATTTAATCCATATTCCGACTTACTTGATGTCTTTTTTTAGTAAAACGTTAGCTTTACATTCACATTTTATTATGATTCAAATCTAAGCACAAAAATATCAACCTTTAAATCAAATAGATAAAAAATAAAGAAGTGTCGATGAATGGCAAAAAAGTGTAGACAAAGGATTTATAATAAATTCAATCGCTTCATTAACTCGGGCCTATTGGCACGACTAACGGGAACGACTTCTTTCCCTATAAGTACACTATTATCCTCAATATCAATTATTTTTTGAGTATTAATGATAAAAGAACGGTGTACTTTTAAAAATAAATGATTAGGTAATTTATCTTCAATCTTTTTTAGCGTAGAATGTACAATATAGTTTTTAGTATCGGTTTTTATATGAATGTAATCGCCTTTTGCTTCTACGACTTTAACAGATTCAAATTCAATCTTAATCAATCTTCTGTCGATATTGACATAAAACTCTTTGGTTGTATCCTCTGAAACAGGTTGCTTAGTAGCTATTTTAGAAAAATTAGACATCACAGTTGCAGTAGCTTTTTGAAGGGCTTTTTGAAAGCGATCTTCTGTTATTGGTTTTACTAAATAATCTACGATACAATCGTATTCAAAAGCTTCAATGGCAAAATTTTTATCTGAAGTTACCAAAATAATTTTTGGAGGATTTTTTAAGGTTTGTATAAAATCAAACCCCGTAAAATCAGGCATATGAATGTCTAAAAAAATAAGATCAACCTCATTCTGATTCAAAAATTTTATGGCTTGAATTGCGTTTGAAAAACTTTCTATCAAGTTTAACTCGCTTTGATTATCAATCATTTGTGCAATGATTACTCTAGCCATTTCTTCGTCATCAATAATAATACAATTCATGTTTGTTTGTTTATAATGTTTGTACAAAATTTAACATCGCTTCTAAAACTATTTCAAACTCATTTTGAAACGTTGACACCTTATTTTTTAAATTTTCTTCATAGGTTTCAGCAAGATAGTAACTTTTTTCTAGACCTAAAATAGACACTTTGTGTTTTAATTTATGGACACTTTGTGCTGCTTCTTGCCAATTATTATTTTGCATTTGACTCTTGTAAACGGCTATCTCTTCAGGCAATTCTTTCTTTAAAATAGCTATCATTTTGGTTTTAAATTCTGAATTATCTCCTGCTAACTGTTCAATATAAGTAAGGTTAGGTTTTTCCATATCATTTTGAAATTGTAAAGAAAAAAGTGGTGCCTTCTCCTTCTTGACTTTCGACCCAAATTTCTCCATCGTAATAATTTACAATTTTTTTTACGATAGACAGGCCTATTCCAGAAGAAGAAGTATTACTTTCTAATTTGGTAAATACTTTAAAAATTCGATCAAAATAGTGTGCTGCAATTCCAACTCCATTATCTTTTACAAAGAACTCATAACATTGTTGCATTTCTTTGCCACCAATTTCAATTTTCCCCTCTGGTTTGTCATTATACGTAATGGCATTTTGAATTAAATTTTGATAAACCTGTTTAAAACGCCACGCATTTCCATAAATTTTAGGCAAATCTTCTTGAACTATTACTGTGATGTTTTTTGGAATAGTAAGTGTTCGTATGACCTCATCAATAATTAGATTTAAATTTAAAATTCGGTCTTCTGACTCTAACTTGTCGATGGTTGAATAATCTAATATCCCTTTAATTAATAAATCCATTTTTTCAACATTCGACAATACTTGATAAAGAGAAGTTAAACCATTTTCTCCTATACTTTCTTTATTATCTTCAATAACCCAATTTATTAAAGTATCTATATTTCGTAAAGGCGCTTTCAAGTCATGAGAAACCACATGAGCATATTCATTTAATTCTTGATTTTGTATTTCCAAATTCTTCAATAATTCCTCTCTTTGGTTTGTTATTGCTACAATTTCAAGGGCTTGTTTTTTTAAATATTCGGTTGGATTGAATTCTTTCTCATCGGCTAATTTTGTAGCATCTAAGTTCATTGCACTCAAAATAGCAGACAAGTTCTGATTCACTTCTTTCAGATTATTGGCTTCTTCTCTTAATTTTTTATTGGCTTCAAATAGTTCGTCTGAACTTATTTTCATGGCTCTTTGCAACATACTTAATTGATCCTCATAATTTTCGTACGAATCATTTACTGCGTTTAAAAAAGGCTTTAAATCCTTTAACAAAGCAGGATTGTTTTGAATTAATTTATCAATTTGTCTTTTTAAAAGTGATTTCATTATTCACTGATCAAGGTTAATGTCATCGTTTGATTGTGTAAATCACAAAAGGTATTATTTGCAAAAGGAGCCATTTCGCCATAGGAATAAAAACCAGTTATAGCAGTGGTATTTCCTATCACTTCTTGCACTCTTTCAATCTCTTCTTCTACTCGTTGATTCATTACTAACTTTCTACCAACACAACTCACCAGTAAAGCGAGTTGTGGTTCTGTTTTTCTATTTTGCATCGCTCGTTGTGCTGCTTCATTCGCTCCTTCTGCTATAGCATCTACTGAAGCCATCATTAATTGCACTTTTGAATTTTCAGGAACGTCGCCTGCTAAAGTCATCGATTGCTTTTCATTATCAATACCTAAAATAGTTCTAACGACAGGTTCTTTCTTTCCTTCTGGAGTTACATTTAATGGATATAGTAAAGAAGCTTGTGGCAACTGATGTGCCTTTTCACCTAAATATTTTTTATATAGATCCAATGCGGGTTGGCCATCGATTTCGTACAAAATATTGGCTTCTGATTTTGTAATAATACGTTCGGGGCCAAAAGAAGTCCATCCACCAAAACTTGCAAATGAAATTTCTAATGTAGCACCATAAAAACCAATTAAAACGACTTCACCTTCTTTGGGATTTTCTTTATAAGAGGCCAATGTTTTTTCAAATTTTGCATCATCTCCACACATACCGCCAGAAATGGGAATTGCATTTTCAATGTTTTTTTCCAAACCTTCTATTAAAGAACTTCCGTTCACAAAACTCCCTTCAGAAAGTACAAATAAATGTCTTAAATTTTCTTTAGGTAACGCATTATATAAAGATTCCCCTAATTTTTCAGCGTCTTTATGATGATTGAATATATTTTCTGTACGAATTTCAAACGTGCTTTTTTCAAATTCAATGGCTGTCACGACAACCGAGTTATCCAACACATTACTATCTATAATTTCTCCAGAAGTAGAACCAAATACTAAATGTTCGTATGGAAATTCTTTTCTAACAGCCTCAATGACTGCTTCTTTTTGCAATTCCATTCGATTTCCAAACACAAAAACTAAAGGATTTTGCAGCGTGCTTTTTTTTTGAAGATACGTCCAATTTTTTCCATCTAAAGTATAGGCTTGATTAATTTTCATACGCTAATTTTTAGGTAATTTAATAAAAAAAGTTGTCCCTTTTTTCAATTCACTTTCTATCCAAATTTTCCCTCCATAATTATCAACAATACGCTTTACAATAGACAAACCTATCCCAGTGGATTGTTCGTGTTGCGTAAAGGATTGAAAAATTTTAAAGATTTTTTCTTGATTTTCTTTTTCGATTCCTGGTCCGTTATCTGCAATAGAAAAAACATAGCTATTCGTATTCTCTTTACAAGCTATCGTTACTAATCCTTCAGGTTTATCAATATAATTTACAGCATTGCTAATAATATTTTGAAAGAGTTGTTGCATCCTAAATTTATCTGCTTGAATGACTGGTAAATAACTATCAATTTGGATTGTAATATTTTCAGGAATATGAATAATGTTAATACAATTTTCGACTACCTCTTGTATGCTAATTTTTTCATCAGTTACTTCTTCTGTATTTACTTTTGAATAGGTAAGAATTCCGTGAATTAGGTGATCCATCTTTTCCACTTTACTCTCAATCATATTCAGATATTGTGATGTTTGTTCACTAAACTCCTTTTCATTATCTTCTTTTATCCACGTGATTAAAGAATGAATACTACGCAAAGGAGATTTTAAATCATGTGAAACTACTTGAGCGTATTCGTTTAATTGATCATTTTGCTTTTCTAATTTTTTTAAAAGCTGTTCTTTTTGGAGTTCTAGGTTTTTTTGCTGCGTAATATCTAAGTGAATTCCTATAGAACCTGTAATTTCACCATTTAAATTATAATTGGGTGCGCCACTAATTAGCCAATGTTTAATGTCGCCTGTTTTCGTTTTAGAAGTAATTTCGTAAGAATCGGAAACCCCTTTGGTTCGGATTGTATTTTTATTTTTTATGATGGTTTTCCCTTCCTCTGTTAATACTAAATCGGAAGCCTTACTTCCTAACAAATCCAATAGCGTATAACCACTCATCTCACAAAAGGATTGGTTGGCAAAAAGAACAACATCATTATTATCGACCTCTAGTAACCCCATGTTCATATTTGCAATAATACTACTGTATTTTTGTCTTTCAGCTTCTAGGCTTTCTTTATACCTTTTCTGAAGCGTAACATCGTCATAACTCCAAAGATGACCTGCATACTTACCTTCCTTGTAAATAGGAAGAAAACTTCTTTCAAAAATTCTTCCATCAATTAATTCAATTTCTTCCGAAATGATATTTTTTTTATCTTTTAAAATAACATCAATTCTTTCGAGAAATTGATCTGGGTTTTTAAAAAAATGTTTCGATTCTTGAGCTGCTAATTCACAATCAAATCCTTTCATTAATTCGGGTTCCACTTGAATACCAAACATGGTACAGAATTTCTTATTTACAATTTGAATTTTTCTATTTTCATCTTCTAGTAGAATCCCCGATTGCAGATTTTCTATTAACGATGTTAGTCTGTTTTCAGACTCAATTAATTGTTGATTGAATTCTTTTTCAAGTGTTATATCTTCTTCGATGGCAAAGAATTTTATGATTTCACCATTTTTATTGTGTAACGCTTGTCCTTGAATGCGAACCCAGTATTTCTTTTTATTTTTAGAATAATTGATAATTTCACAACTAAAGGGTAATCCTTTTTGGATTTGATTTGCTAAATATTGAATCGTTTCTGGATCCGATTCTGTGCCTTGTAATAAATGGCCTGGCTTTTTGCCGATGAGTTCCGTTTTATTAAAACCAGACATTTCCACAAAACTATCATTAACCCATTCAATAAGTCCATCTTTATTACAAATAATAACCGAATTGATATTTTTTTCAGCAATTGAAGAGAGTACTGAAAGCTGTTCTTCACGCTCCTTTTCATCATCATGATTTTCAACAATGGCAAAATATTGAACCAATTTTTTATTTTCATCATAAACAGGTTGCCCTTTTATTTTTGCCCAAAACGGTCGTCCATTTTTGTGTGCGTGATATCCTTCGACATCAAAAAACTCACCTTTAAAAAAAGCAGTAACCATTTTTTGAAGCTCTTCGGGTGTCGATAAGTCACATTTACCAATTTGAACAGGTGTTTTCCCAATAATTTCATCTAAAGTATAACCTGTTAAGTCTAAGTAAGATTGGTTACACCAAAAAATAGTACCCATTGGATTCGTAAAAACGACCCCGTTTTTATTAGCACTTGCAACTAAAGAAATTTTATTTAATTCTTCTTTGTCTTTTTTTAATTTTTTTCTTTGCGAATTTACCGTATCTAACAATTCTTTAAGCTCCTGATTGTTGATTTCTTGGTTTTTTAAAACATGAAGTAAATCTAGCAAAGGATCAAAAATAGCAAAATCATGCAGCGTTAAGTTTTTTTCAATAACATGTTCCATGGATTTGAACCAAGGCGTTCCAATGAAAAGGTAGTGTTCGTTGTGTATATTGATTTGGCCCCTAAGAGAAATAGTAGCATCTAGGTTTGATTTTAAAACAACCAATGTTTCAATAGTGTCCTTAAAATTTTCATGGGAAAAAGAAGGAATGTGTGGTCGTTCTACCGAAAAGACTTCTGTAAAAAGACTATTTTCTGTTAAGCTGGGAATAATTTTTTGCAGACTCTTACCCAAACTAACAATTTGTAGATCTTTATCAATTAAAATGTAAAAAGGAAAAATTTCGTTAAAACTAGAAACATTAAAATTGAATTGAAAATCTTGCATATGCTTACCAACTTACATTAAAAATTTCGTGACTATCACCTAAATCTCTTGTTTGTAAAAGTGTAATAGTAGCGGAAACGCCAAACATAATAGCCAAACCTTGTATTAAACCTCTTACAAACTCTTGCAATCCTTCTCTTTTTGAAAAGTAATGTAAGTTAAGATTATTTTCTGATATATCCGAAACTTTAAACTCTGGAGGTGTTAATTTTGGATAAATTAACATCACTCTATTATGAAATAAAGGCAAATTAATTAGAAACTCTTTGAAAGTACTTCCTCCAGATTCCATTAATCCACCGTATTTTTCCTTAGTCGTTTTCACCACCCACCATTCTCCAAACGCGATTAGCACTTCTTGTAGCGACAGGTTCATTTCTTCTGAAACCGCTTGAGCTAATTTAAAAGTGATCGCATCGTCATAGGCTTCACCACTAATAAAAAAATCTTCTTCTATACCACTTTTCTCTAAGATAATTTCCCATTTCTCTTCTCCAAAATTAGAAGTAACTAAATCTTGAATGGCTTTATTTACAATTCCGTACATAATTTATTGTGATATGAGTTCGGTAATACTCCAATAGTCTAGCATTCTTTTGATTCTATCGGTATAATCTTCATATTTTAAAGGCTTTAAAACATATCCAGCAATACCAATTTTATAACATTCAAGCATGTCTTTGTGGTTACTTGAAGTGGTTAAAATAATAGCTGGAATATATTGTAATATTTCGTCATTCTTTAGGATAGTAAGAAATTCTATTCCGTTTAGTTTCGGCATGTTTAAATCCAATAAGATAATATCTGGAATGATTTCTTTTTCTTTTAAAATTGTTAAAGCTTCTTCGCCATTATTCGCTTCAATAATTTTATGATTCAATCCTAATGTTTTAACTACACGGTTAAATTTCATTACTTCGATTGCATCATCTTCTATTAATAATATGTTTAGAGATTTTGTCATGTTTTTTATTTTGTTTATAGCAGACACTTATTCAACAACAAAATTAAAAGCAAAATCAATTCCCTTATTTTGTTTTCGATTAGAAAGAAAGAAGTATAGACGAATGGAAAAAAAGTGTAGACGAATGGCATAAAAAAAGCTTATTAAAAATAAGCTTTAGTTTTTATATTGTATTACATGTATTTTAGAATTTCTGATTTCAACTTATCATATTCTCCTTGCAAAATTAAGCCATTATCGAGTAGTCTTTTATAATTTTGGAGTTTTTCAAAAAGCTCTTCTTGTGATAATTCACTTACTTTTTTTTCTTTTTTTTCTAATTCATTTGTAATTGTAAAATTGCTTTCCTCATGAGGAACTGGTAATATATCAGCAAAATCGATTACTTCTTCCACTACAGCTTCTTCAATTTGATTTGGAATACTATCTTCTTCCAAACCATTCACTTCTACGTCTTCTACTTTATTTAAAAGTTCTGAATTATCTTCGAATATTCGGATGTTATTTACAAAAGTATTCTTTTCTTTATTTTTAAAAATATCCAATTGTTCTTTGGAATAGGTATAGAGTTTTCTCGCTTGATTTTTGGGTAAATAATCAATGGTTTGTGTGAGTTGCGTTTTGGTACTCAAAGTAAAATCAGAACCCAAGATTCCTTCTTTTACAAACGCTGCTTCAATATCAGCCCAATCATAATCTACAAATTCCATCGACAAGCCTAAATTTTTAGGTTTACAAAGAATGATTCTTTTATTGGTAACCACAATACTATCTGGAAAAATAGTAATTGCTGGTTTTTTTTGAACTGCAATATACCCTACTTCTTCATTAGTCATGATTAAATTTTCTAATTTTGAAGTGATTTTCTCTATCGCTTTTGGATCTTGATCTTCGTTTAAAATTTTTTTTAAGTGGTCTAACATAATTGGAAAACTTTAGTAGATAAACAAAGATAAAGGCTAATTTTCTAATTTTTCTATTTCTTGTTTGATTTTTTTTGGAAGACTTTCGAAAACCAAATCATAGGAATGATTGATCAATTCGACCATCATTTTTGTAGCCACGTCATTATGAAAAAACACGGTATTCCAATGTTTTTTACTCATATGATACCCTGGTTGGATGGCTTCATATGTAGCTCTTAACTCAATTGCTTTTTGAGGATCACATTTCAGATTTAATGAGGGATTGCCTTTTTCCCAATTTTGTAATGAGGTTAAACAAAACATTTTCCCACCCACTTTAAATACCAATGTATCTTCGTCGAAGGGAAAATGTTCTGTAACTCCTTTTTTAGAAAGGCAATATTCGTATAACTGCTGAATATTCATTCTTTCAATTTAAAGGAATAAAAGTACTAAAAAATGTTCAACCTTTAAATTCTTGGCAAATCGTTTTCATCTTTTAAAGGCAAAAGAGAAGTCCCCATTAGATATTTATCTATATGATAGGCAGCTTGTCTTCCTTCTGAAATGGCCCAAACAATTAACGATTGACCTCTTCTCATATCGCCTGCTGAGAAAATTCCTTTTACATTGGTAGCATAATCTTTCGTAGAAGCTTTAATATTAGTTCTAAAATCCATTTCAACACCAAACTGTTCAGCTAACGTTTTTTCAGCACCTACAAATCCTAAAGCCAACAAGACTAAATCACAATCCCAATCTTTTTCTGTATTTGGAATTTCAATTAATTGAGGTCGTTCTCCATCTTTAAAAACCCATTCGACCTCAACGGTTTTTAATCCGACTACGTTTCCATTTTTATCTCCTATGAATTCTTTGGTTGAAATACTAAAAAAACGCTCTACTCCTTCTTGATGAGATGAAGTGGTTTTTAATTTCATAGGCCAATAAGGCCAAGGTTGATGTGCAGGGCGCCCTTCAGAAGGCTTACTTAAAATTTCAAAATTAGCAACCGATACTGCTCCATGACGATTACTCGTTCCAATGCAATCTGAACCCGTATCTCCACCTCCAATTACAATTACTTTCTTATCTTTTGCTGAGATAATTTCGTCAAAAGGAACCAAACCATCTACATATTGATTGTTTAATTTTAAAAAATCCATGGCTTGATGAATGCCTTTTAAATGAATTCCTTTGACAGGCATACTTCTTCTTTCCGTTGCACCACCGCATAATAAAACTGCATCAAAACTAGCTTTAATTGTTTCTACACTTATATTTTGGCCAACATGTGCTACTGTTTGAAAAGTAATTCCTTCTGCTTCCAAAATTTGCAAACGTCTATCGATAATGTGTTTTTCCAATTTAAAATCAGGAATACCATAACGTAATAAACCTCCTATTTTAGCATCTCTTTCAAAAACAGTTACCCAATGTCCTGCTCTATTCAATTGTTGGGCAGCCGCTAGACCTGATGGGCCAGAACCAATAATGGCTACTTTTTTGCCTGTCCTATTTTGAGGTGGTTTGGGTACAATCCAACCTTCTTTAAAAGCGGTTTCTATAATGTTTTTTTCAATATTTTCGATTGTTACAGGGTCTTCATTAATTCCTAAAACACAAGCCTCTTCACAAGGAGCTGGACATAAACGACCTGTAAATTCGGGAAAGTTATTTGTTGAATGTAAAATTTGAGCTGCTTCTTTCCACCTTCCTTTATACACCTTGTCATTAAAATCGGGTATACGATTTCCTAAAGGACACCCACTATGACAAAACGGAATACCACAATCCATGCATCTCGCGCCTTGAGTCTTTAATTTATTTTCCTCTAATGGAATTGTAAATTCTTTGTAATTTTTAAGTCTTTCTTCAACTTTTAAATAGTTTTCATTTACTCGTTCATATTCTAAAAATCCGGTTGCTTTTCCCATATCATTATTGTTTTACGAGGTTTTCTTGTTGTATTTTGATTAATGCTTGTTTGTACTCTTCTGGGAAAACTTTAATAAATTTACTTAATTCTGTTTCCCAATTTTCTAAAATGCGTTGTGCCAAAGGACTCATGGTCGCATTATAATGATTTTCGATAAGTTGCTTTAGTTCGATGCAATCTTCTTCTAAAACTACTGGATCTAAATTTAATCCTTCCGTATTACACTGTTTTTCAAAAGTTTGCTTAGCATCATAAATATAAGCAATACCACCGCTCATTCCTGCACCAAAATTGCGTCCTACTTCACCTAAAATTACGGCTCTTCCGCCTGTCATATATTCACATCCATGATCCCCAATTCCTTCTACAACAGCTGTAGCCCCTGAATTTCTAACACAAAAACGTTCTCCTGCTTTTCCGTTAATATATACTTCTCCAGAAGTTGCTCCATATAAAGCTACATTCCCAATAATAATGTTTTCTTCAGGAATAATAGTAGCTTCTTCGGGTACTTTAACCACTAATTTTGCTCCTGAAAGACCTTTACCCAAATAATCATTCGAGTTTCCATTAATCACTAAAGTTAATCCTCTGGTTGCAAATGCTCCAAAACTTTGACCTGCTGAACCCGTAAAATTAATTTTCAAGGTGTTTTCTGGCAACCCTTGGGAACCATAAATTTTTGAAATTTCATTACTTAAAACCGCACCAAAAGCTCTGTCTCTATTTGTTATTTTAGATTCTAATACGGTTTTCTCTTTTCTAAATAAAGCAGGATGCGCTTGTCGAATAATCTTAAAATCGAGGGATTTTTCCAAGTGATGGTCTTGAGATTCTGTATGGTATAATTTAGTCCCTTCTGGTACTTCTACTTTATGTAAGATAGGAGACAAATCCAATCCCATGGCTTTGTAATGTTGAATGGTTTTATTGCGATTTAATTTTTGCACTTGACCCACCATTTCATTCACTGTTCGAAAACCCAATTGAGCCATAATTTCTCTTAATTCCTGCGCCACGAAATACATAAAATTAACCACATGTTCGGGTTTTCCTTGAAATTTCTTTCTTAATTCAGGATTTTGAGTAGCAATACCAACAGGACAAGTATTTAAATGACACACTCTCATCATTACACACCCGGAAGCCACTAATGGAGCCGTTGCAAAACCAAATTCTTCTGCTCCTAATAAACAAGCTATTGCAACATCTCTTCCAGTTTTCAATTGTCCATCACATTCCAAAACCACCCTATTTCTAAGATTGTTCATAACCAATGTTTGTTGGGCCTCAGCCAAACCTAACTCCCAAGGTAATCCTGCATGTTTAAGAGAAGTTAAAGGGGAAGCACCAGTTCCTCCATCATGACCAGAAATTAGAATAACATCGCCTTTTGCTTTGGCAACACCTGCCGCAACCGTTCCAATTCCTACTTCAGAAACTAACTTAACATTAATTCGTGCTTCTCTATTAGCCGATTTCAAATCGTAGATAAGTTGCGATAAATCTTCAATAGAATAAATATCGTGGTGTGGTGGTGGAGAAATTAAACCTACATAAGGAGTAGAATTCCTTGTTTTTGCAATATCAGGATTTACTTTAGGACCTGGTAGTTGCCCACCTTCTCCAGGCTTAGCACCTTGAGCCATTTTGATTTGGATTTCAGAAGCATTGGTAAGATAATTTGAAGTAACACCAAAGCGACCCGACGCTACTTGTTTTATTGCAGAATTTTTCCAGTCTCCATCAGCATCTCTATAAAATCGTTCTTCATCTTCACCTCCTTCACCAGAATTACTTTTTCCTCCAATTCGATTCATAGCAATAGCTAAATTTTCATGTGCTTCTTTACTGATAGAGCCATAAGACATCGCCCCGGTTTTAAAACGTTTTACAATTTCAGTCCATGGTTCTACTTCTTCAACAGGAATAGGATCATAATTCGTAAATTCAAACAAACCTCGAATGGTCATCAATCGTTTCGATTGTTCGTTTATGATTTCAGAATATTCTTTAAAGGTACTATGTTTATTACTTCGAACCGACTCTTGTAATTTGGCAACCGATAATGGATTAAAAGCGTGCTTTTCTCCATTTCTCCTCCATTTATAGTCACCACCAAATTCTAAATCCAGCTCTCCTTCAATTCCATTTTTTTGATAGGCTTTATGATGTCTTTTAGAAATTTCACTTTCAATTTCTTTTAAACCAATTCCTTGAATTCTAGTGATAGTATTTGGAAAATATTCTTCTACTATTTTAGTATTTAAACCAATACATTCAAAAAGTTGCGCACCTCTGTAAGAATTTAAAGTTGAGATACCAATTTTATTCATTACTTTTAAAATACCCATACCTATCGCCTTGTTATAATTCTGAATGGCATGTAAATAATCAATATTTTCAAGTTCTTTATTTTCAACTTGATTATAGACTATTTCATTTACGATATACGGATTTATAGCACTTGCACCATAGCCGAAAAGTAACGCAAAATGATGTACTTCTCGAGGTTCAGCCGATTCGATAATAATACTTACTTTAGCTCTTTTCCCTATTTTATACAACTCATGATTTACGTAAGAACAAGCTAATAAAGCAGGAATAGGTGCCATTTTATGATTCACACCTCTGTCGGATAAAATGATAATATTTCCTCCTTCATCAATGGCTTTGGAAGCGGTATCTACTAAATTAACAAGAGCTCTTTCTAATTCATTTAAACCTTTGCCAACTTCATACAAAATAGAAATAGTTGTTACAACAAAGTCAGGGTTGTGTGTATAATTTTTAATCTTATCTAAATCATGTTTTGAAATTACAGGATTTTGAATTTTTAGTTTTCTACATTGATCTTCATTAATTTTAAAGATATTTGTGTCACTTCCTAAAGTTAAGCTTATATCGGTTATTAATTTTTCACGAATACCATCTAATGGCGGATTGGTTACTTGAGCAAACAATTGCTTAAAATAGTTGTAAATTAATTGTGGTTTTTGAGACAAAATTGCTATTGGAGCATCATTTCCCATGGAACCAATTGGTTCTTTACCCGTTTGCGCCATTGGCAAAATAATTGTCTTCAAATCTTCTTCTGTGTATCCAAAAAGAATTTGTCGTTTTTGAAGTGCATCTTCTTTATGTTTAATGGGTCCTTTTTTTGCTGGAATATCTTTTAAATGAACTAAATTTTTATCCAACCATTTTTTATAGGGATGTTTAGAAACAATTTTCTCTTTAATTTCTTCATCATTTACAATTCTCCCTTGATTCATATTAACTAAAAACATTTTTCCTGGTTCTAATCGGCCATGACGTTCAATATTTTTAGGATCAATATCTATAACACCTGTTTCTGAAGACATAATTACATAACCATCTTTAGTAACCGTATAGCGTGAAGGACGCAATCCGTTTCTATCTAAAACAGCACCAATATAATTTCCATCTGTAAATGGAATAGAAGCTGGACCATCCCAAGGTTCCATGATACAAGAATTATATTCATAAAAAGCCTTTTTAGCTTCAGACATATTTGGGTTTTTCTCCCAAGCTTCGGGAACAAGCATCATCATTACTTCTGGCAAAGAACGCCCCGTCATTAACAACAGTTCTACCATCATATCCATTTGAGCAGAATCTGATTTTCCAGGTAATATAATAGGAAACAATTTTTTAATATCGTCTCCAAACCATTCGCTTTCCATTAATTCTTGTCGGGATAATGTTCGAGAGACATTTCCTCTTAATGTGTTAATTTCACCGTTATGACACATATATCGAAAAGGTTGCGCTAAATCCCAAGTTGGAAAAGTATTGGTAGAGAAGCGCTGATGTACTAAAGCCAACCGAGTAACCAGTGAAGGATCTTGTAAATCTTTATAGTATAATTTAATGTCTTCAGGAATCAAAAGTCCTTTAAAAATAATAGTCTTAGTCGATAAGCTAGGCAAATAAAAACGTTTGCTCTCCGATAATTTTGATGTATTAATATCATGTTCGGCTTGTTTTCTAGCTGTAAATAATTTTAAATTAAAAGTAAAATCATCTTGTTTTTTTTCTGATTTACCAACGAAAATTTGCTTTATATATGGTTCCGTTTCAGCAGCAATTCTTCCAATAACTGTGGTATCAACTGGAACTTCCCTCCAACCTAAAACAAGCAATCCTTGTTTTTCTATATAATATTCCAACTTTTCAATACAATAGTTGCGTTGGTTTTCTTTTTTAGGAAGAAAAACATTACTTACTGCATATTCACCTTCTTTTGGCAACACAAAATCACATTTTTTCACAAAAAAATCATGAGGAATATCTATTAAAATTCCAGCACCATCTCCTGTTTTCCCATCAGCACTTACAGCTCCTCTATGCTCAAGCTTTTCAAGTATTTCTAATGCTTTATGAATAATATCATTTGATTTGTTTCCTTTTAAACTACAAATAAAACCAGCACCACAATTATCGTGTTCAAACTCTGGCAAATAAAGTCCTTGTTTTTTTAGCATTGTTGTCATTTTTTTTCGATTTTTTTTACCCCTCTACCACTAAATTATAATTTAGAATTTTAATACTAAAATCTTACAATGATTATTACGATTTTGAAAATATTAACTCTTAAAAAAATTATTTTCATAATTTAAAGGCTTTTTTTTAAGAAATTAACAATGATTAAAATTTAACAAATACTGAATTTTATTAAACTTTAATTATTAATTGAATTAAAAACATGAATTATATGTAACGATTTTTAATAAATAGTAAATAAAATTCATTTTTTTAATTATTATTTTTTTAAAAAAATTAAAAAATAAAAAGATACCCTAATTTTTTTAGGGTATAAAATGAAAATATAATAAAAATCAATAACTTAGTCCTATTTTTTTATGGGTGTAATTTGTTTTTAAATACATTTGTTTCAACAACTATAAAAAACAACATTTATGAAAAAACACTTTACAATTACATTATTATTATTTTCCATTTGTTTCTACGCACAAGAACAAACAACAGCAGAAGAAACTGCAACAGAAGAAAAAAAATTTACCTTTTATGGAAGTGTAGATACGTATTACAGGGCTAATTTAACCGCACCAAATGATGATAACCAAATTGCACCAAGCACCTCATTTGCTGACAAATCCGGATTCGCATTAGGAATGGCAAATATCATTGCCAAATACGAAAAAAACAAAGTAGGCGCTGTAGCCGACTTAGCTTTTGGACCAAGAGCTATTCAAGCCAGCTTTATCGACTCTACTTTTGTAAATCAACTTTATGTTTTCTACAACCTATCAGACAAAGTAAAACTAACCGCGGGAAAATTCAACACCTATTTAGGTTACGAACTAATTTCACCTGTTGGCAACTTCAATTATAGCACTTCTTATCTCTTTACCAATGGCCCTTTTAATCACACAGGTTTAAAAGCAGATTTCACTTTATCTGAAAAAACAAGTTTACTCTTAGGGGTTTTCAACCAAACTGATATTAATCTTTTTAATCCAGATGGCAGTTATGCCGTAGGAGCGCAATTTGGTTACAATAGTCAGTTTTTAAATATTTTATATGACGATGCTGGCTTAGGGTTAGAAATTGATTTTACTGGAGGATTCAACCCGTCAGAATCATTTTTTCTAGGTATAAATGGCGCTTATGCAGACAATGATGGTGAAGGTTTTTATGGAGCCGCTTTATACCCTCAATACACACTTAACAAATCTTTTATTTTAGGCCTAAGAGGCGAATATTTCACACGACAAAGCGACCTCATAGATGATGACCCTAACGTAATAGCCATAACCCTTACTGGAAGCTATACCGTTGATGACTTAACCATTAAGCCGGAATTTCGATTGGACAATGGTTCGAAAGAAATTTTTATTACCAATGAACTAGAACCAACTAAATCTTTAGGTTCCTTTTTAATCGCTGCTATTTATAAATTTTAACTAAATACTACATTTCTAATGAAAAAAATTGAAGCAATAATCAGAAAATCAAAATTTTCTGCTGTAAAAAAAGCCCTTCATGAAATTGGTGTCAACTTTTTCTCTTATTGGGACGTAACAGGCATTGGCAACGAAAAACAAGGACATGTTTATAGAGGCATTTCTTATAGTACTAGTGATATTCAAAGAAGATACCTTTCCATCGTTGTTAATGATGATTTTGAGGAAGCAACCATTAAAGCTATTCTTGATGCTGCCGCAACAGGTGAAGTAGGCGATGGTAAAATATTTGTTTCCCATATAGACGAAGTGTACAGAATTCGTACGGGAGAAAAAGGCGGTCAAACTTTAAAATAACTAATCAAAATTTACAAAACTTATTATGGAAGATGTTACGAAACAAATAACCGAAATAAATGGAGCATTCGATATTTTATGGATACTTATTGCTGGTGTGCTCGTCTTTTTAATGCAAGCGGGTTTCACTTTAGTTGAAGCGGGTTTCACAAGATCCAAAAACACTATTAATATAATCATGAAAAACGTAATGGATTTATGTATTGGTTCATTAGGTTTTTGGGCAATCGGCTACACGTTGATGTATGGAGACACTATAGGTTCTTTTATTGGCAGCCCTTCATTATTTTATAATTCAGAAGGCGAAATGCACAATCTATTTTTTCAAACTGTATTTTGTGCAACTGCAGCAACAATAATTTCAGGAGCCGTAGCTGAAAGAACAAAATTCTCAACTTATTTAATACTGTCTTTAGTTATGACAGTTTTCATTTACCCTATTTCAGGTCATTGGGTATGGCAAGGAAGCGGTTGGTTAACCAATTTAGGCTTTATTGATTTTGCGGGATCAACCGTAGTACATTCTGTGGGAGGATGGGCTGCATTAGTAGCGGCTTATTTAGTAGGTCCAAGAATTGGAAAATATACTGATGGTAAATCCAATGCAATTCCTGGACACAACATGATGTATGGCGCCCTTGGAGTTCTAATTTTATGGTTTGGATGGTTTGGATTTAATGGAGGTTCTGAATTGGCAATTTCTGGAAATCATGCTAAAAATGTTTCCAATGTTTTCATCACAACTAATTTAGCTGCTGCGGCTGGAGCAATTATTGCTATGTTTTACACTTGGTTTAAGTATAAAAAACCAGATGTATCTATGACTTTGAATGGTGCTTTAGCTGGTTTAGTAGGGATTACTGCTGGATGTGCAGTCGTTTCTAATGTTGGCGCTTTAGCCATAGGTGCTATTTGCGGTTTAGTAGTAGTATTAGCCATTAGCTTTATTGATGCAAAACTCAAAATTGACGATCCTGTTGGTGCTATTTCTGTACATGGTGTTTGTGGAGCTTTAGGCACAATTTTAGTTGGTGTATTTGCGATTGACGGAGGATTATTATATGGTGGTGGTTTAACCCAATTAGGAGTTCAAGCATTAGGAGTATTCGCTATTGGAACTTGGGCTATAGTCACTACTTTTATAGTGTTATTTGCATTAAAGAAAACGGTTGGACTACGTGTTTCTGAAAAAGATGAAACAGAAGGCCTTGACATAACTGAACATGCCATGAATGCTTACCCTGATTTTAGATTGAATGAAAAATAAATGTTCGCCTTAATTATTTTTAACTTAAAAGAGCTGATTTAGAAAACAGCTCTTTTTTATTCTATTTTATACAATATAGGCTTACTTGGTGAAGCATCGTTTTCAAATGAAGCAATTTGCAAATTCAAGAGATAATCTCCGTCAGAAATATGTTCCGAAATATAGATCATTTCCGTAATGGTGGCATTAAAACGAGCCTCTTTATTTACATTCTTCACATCATTAACATTCCAAAATGCTTTATGAGCCAATAACTTTCCTTCGTCATGTTCTTTATCCACACTTGGTAAATCGATTAACAGATGCATCACCCCTTGCTCTCTTAAAAAAACAGCAGCTCCTTCAGAAAGATAAGGCGGATTGGTATGAGAGTATTTTTTATGCTTTTTTGCTTCCTCATTTGGCAATGTTCTAATAACTAAAGCTTCTGGCTTTTTTTCTAAAAGCAATGTTTCAATTTGTTCTTTAGTAATTATCCAATCTTCCCCGTTTTGTTTAGGAATTACTGAAATTAATTGCGCTGTAAAAAAAAAGGTCTGCAAACATTGATTAATACTGTAAAAATCATTAGTAATATGACCCAAACACTCAGTATGTGTACCATGTGCATGTGGATTAAAAAATATATTGTTGAAATTGGTAGACGAACTTCCTTCTGATACTTTTCCAATCCATTCTGAATCAGCTGTTCCCATTCTTACCGGTTCAATTTTAGGTAAACCTTGATACCATGCGATTGGATTTTTTTCATCATTACTTAATGGAATAGATATATCTAAAGGTTGTGATAAATCAATTTGAATCGTATTGTTTACAAGTGCTTTCACGTATTCTATCTAGTTATTGAATTACTCCAAATTTAACAAAAATAAATCGGAAGCAATTCCATCAGCCAGAAACTTTCCTTTTACAGTAGTTTTCATTACATTTTCATCATTATTTTGAGAAACAATTTCAAGCAATCCATCTGCTATGTGTCTTTTTGACTGTTCCTTTAAATAATTCAAATAGGTTTTCCCAAATTCTTTTTCAATTCGTACCAATGAAACACCCCAAATCGTTCGCAACCCTGTCATTACATATTCATTATACCGATCCTGACGCGTTAACAATTCAGTTTCCATTGGCAATTGACTTTTTTGAATAGATTGGATATACAACGTGTTATTAGAAATATTCCAACTGCGATTTTTTCCATCATAACTATGTGCTGACGGACCTATGCCCATATATTTTTTACCCAACCAATATGCAGAATTGTTTTTTGAGAAATAATTAGGCTTCCCAAAATTAGACAATTCATAATGCACAAAACCCTTTTCTTCCAATTCCTCAATCAAAATATGAAATTGCGCTTCTGCAACTGTATCATCGGGTGGATTTACAATTCCTTTTTGAATAAATTTTTGCAAAGCCGTTTTAGGTTCAACTGTTAAGGCATAACTGGAAATATGAGGTATATTAAAAGACAAAGCTTTATCAATATTATGTTTCCATTTTTCATTAGTTGAACCAGGAATTCCATAAATTAAATCCAAAGAAATATTATCAAAATACTTTGTCGCTATTTGCAAGCATTTTTCTGCTTCTTTTGCATTATGAGCGCGATTCATCAATAGTAAATCCTCCTCAAAAAAAGACTGTATTCCAATTGACAACCGATTCACTCCCATTTGCTTCAATTCTAAAACGCGCTCCTCCGTTATATCATCAGGGTTTGCTTCTACTGTAATTTCTGGATTATTTACAACGTTGTAATTTTGGTAAACCGAATCGATTACTAATTTTAAATCCGAATTACTTAAAATACTAGGTGTTCCTCCACCAAAATAAATCGTTTCTAGGGTTTCTTTTTCAAACTCGTCTTTTCTAAGTTCGATTTCTTTAGTGATAGCAAAAACCATTTCATCTTTCTTCTTCAAATTTGTAGAAAAATGAAAATCACAATAATGGCACGCTTGTTTACAAAAAGGGATATGAATATAGATACCACTCATTTTTTAATTCTATTCTCATTTTGTTTTACAAATGCTTCCCATCCCGAATAACTTTTCCCCACTTCAACCCGACTCGAATTAAAAAAATGACAAACTGCTGCAGCCAAACCATCAGTAGAATCAAGATTCTTTGGTAAGGTTTTCAAACCCAATAATTGCTGAAGCATTTTAGCAACTTGTTCTTTACTTGCATTTCCATTTCCGGTAATAGCCATTTTTATTTTTTTTGGCTCATATTCTGTAATAGGTATTTGTCTAGACAAACCTGCAGCCATAGCCACACCTTGCGCTCTTCCTAATTTCAACATCGACTGTACATTTTTACCAAAAAAAGGAGCTTCAATCGCAATTTCATCCGGATGATGGGTGTCGATAAGCTCAATAGTTCTTTCAAAAATGACCTTCAACTTCGTATAATGATCATCATATTTATTTAGGATTAATTCATTTAACTGCAGAAATTCCATCTTTTTTTGAACTACTTTTATGAGTCCAAACCCCATGATAGTAGTTCCTGGGTCAATTCCTAATATGATACGTTCGTTTATCAAAATTTAGCTTAAAATTTTAGGGTTTAACAGCGTAAAGTTTGTTACTTTGCCATTATGTTTTCAATTTCATACAAAGCTAAACAATTCCTATTAGTTATAATCAAACTTTTGATTGTAAGTATAGCTATGATTTATCTTTATTACGAAATAAAAGACAAAAAAATAATTTGGAGTACCATTTTTAATGCACTTAGCTTTCAGTCCATTTTATTATTAGTTGCATTTTCTACTATTAATTGGCTACTAGAAATAGCAAAGTGGCGTAATTTAGTTTCTAACTTTAAATCGATTTCATTTTTTGAAGCAACTCAACAATGCTTAGGTTCCTTAACGGCTTCTATTTTCACCCCAAACCGAATAGGCGAATATGGAGCCAAAGCGCTCTATTATTCAAAAGAAGAAACCAAAAAAATTATTTTTTTAAATTTTATAAGCAATAGTTCTCAAATGGCCATCACTTGTTTTTTTGGACTACTAGGGTTACTATTATTTAAAATTAGCTATACTGAAACCATGGTTTGGTTTGCCTTTAAAATTAAAATCTTACCTGTTTTAATTGCAACAATTGTTTTTGCATGCGCAATATTGATTGCATTTCGATTCAAGAAAAGCAAAATTTACAGTATTTCAATAGCAACTTTATTTTCAAAAGTCACTTCCTTTCCTCGAATTATTTTAAAAAAGACCTTTCTATTCTCTCTTTTACGATTTTTAGTTTTTTCTCATCAATTTTATTATTTGCTCTATCTATTAAATTGCGATATCAGTTATCCAACAGCAATACCTTGTATCTTTAGTATGTATTTTTTAGCTTCTATCATACCAAGCATTCATGTATTAGATGTAGCCATTAAAAGCAGTGTTGCAGTATATTTGTTTGCTAAATTTGGAGTCCTGGAATGGAAAATTATTATGACAACATCAATCATGTGGGTTTTTAATTTGTTATTCCCTGTTCTTTTAGGCAGTTATTTTGTTTTTCAATTTAAATTTCAAAAAAAATGACTACTCTATTATTTATTATACTAAGCAGCTATGTTGTAACCATAGGTATTTTAATTTTTGGGTTTACCAAAATGAAACCCCTTTCTATCTATGAAACTGTACCAAAGAACACGTTTTCAATAGTAGTTCCGTTTAGAAATGAGTCTCAAAATTTACCTCTTTTACTTGAAACTATTTCGCATTTAAATTATCCAAAAGACCAACTTGAAGTAATTTTAGTAGATGATGATTCAGACGAAGCATTTGAACTTCAGCATTATAAATTCAACATAACACTTATTAAGAATCAAAGAAAATCTAATTCACCTAAAAAAGATGCCATAGAAACCGCAATTCAACAAGCTCAACACGACTGGGTCATTACTACAGATGCTGATTGCCAAGTAAAAACCAATTGGCTGCAAGTCATTGACAATTACATTCAGCAAAGTCACGTTAAGATGGTTGCATCAGGAGTGTGTTATATACCTCGAAAAGAGTTTTTATTTGGTTTTCAGAATTTAGATTTCCTTAGTTTGCAAGGCGCAACAATTGGTAGTTTTGGCATTCACGAACCCTTTATGTGTAATGGAGCCAATTTTGCTTACAGAAAAGATTTTTTCTATGAACTAAATGGTTTTACAGGAAATGAAGCCATTGCTAGTGGAGATGATGTTTTTTTATTACAAAAGGCTATAAAAAAAGACAAAAAAGCACTTGGATTTTGCTTACACAAACAAAGCATTGTTCAAACAAAAAGCGTTAAAAATTGGAACGAATTATTCCAACAAAGAGTAAGATGGGCTTCAAAAAGCACAGAATACCATTCAATTTTTGGAAAAACAGTAGCCATACTTGTTTTTTTAACAAATTTAGCATGGATAGCCAACCTATTACTTTTTGGATTTGAAAAAATAAGTCTGAGTAGCTTATTTACTTTTATAGCTATTAAAGCAATTGTAGATTATATTCTTTTAAAACAAACAGCTTTATTTTATGAAAGCAAATTAAGTTGGTTATTACCAAGTCTTGGTTTATATTCTTTTTTTAGTACGAGTGTTGCTTTCTATTCTCTTTTCGGCTCTTATCAATGGAAAGGAAGGTCATTTAAAAAATAACTATTCCTCTACTTTTATAATTACAGGTAAAATGAATTGCGATTTCACTTTTATTCCTCTTTTAATAGCGGGTTCAATTGCAGGAAAATCAGCTAACTTATTTTGCAGAATACTATCAATTACCTTTATATCATATGTAATTGCCTCTTTAGGTTTTTCAGTACGAAACTCTAAAGTTGCATCTGGATTAATGGTAACTTTTACAGAAATGGTATCCATTTCAGGATACATAATTTGCAAGGTATCTACACCAATTCTATTTTGAATATTTTGGATTAAATAATCAAAAAAGCATTGTTTTTGCGTTTCTTTATCTAATACAGAATCACAATTCGTAACTGTTGGGAATTCGTCCACTTCTTCCCAATTTATTTTCCCTAGTTCTTCCTTTAATAACTGTTCCTTATCTGGAGCCTTTTTATCAAAAAATTGACAAGAAAAAAAAGTAAAGAATAGGGCTACTAAAATAGCATTTGTTCTTTTCAAAATATATTTTTTGTAAAAATAGCATTTTTTATTTACAAAAAATTTCTAAGCACAAAATGAAATGGGTTTACAAATAGTGAATTACATCATTTTAAAGGTAATTGGCAATCCATATTTCACATTAACAACTTTACCTTGGTGCTTTCCTGGAGTAAATTTTGGTAACAAGCTAACAATACGAATCGCTTCTGTTTCCAATATCTTTTTTTCGTTTGCTTTTTCATTGGATGCATTGGCCTGAATATCTTTCACAATTCCTACTTCATTGATAATAAAACTTACCTCAACTCTACCTTGGATGTTGTTTTCTAATGCTTCTTCAGGATAGGTAAAATTCCTTTTGATGTGATTCATCATTTTTTTATTAAAACATTCAACCGCTTCTTTTCTTGACGAAGAGCCATCACACCCTTTAAACAGAGGTACCTCTTCCGTAACTTCAAATGCAATAAAATCTTCTATTGAAGTATTTTTTTCAACATTTGTAAAAGAAGTAATTATTGAAAAAAGGAAAAACAACAACACAATTGTTCTAAATTTAGTTTGAGTAGTTTTTAGCATAGTAATAGAAATTTAGTTAATAATCCTATATCCATTGATTTTGTAGCACATTCTATTAAGCAGTTTTTAGGGTATAACTAAAATACAAAAAAAATAATAGATTCTTAAAAAAACACCTAATAAATTACAAGAATAAAAAACTAAAATGATTTCGTAATGCGAATAGTATAATAATTTATACTTAATTGTTGTTTAGAACGGTTAACCTTTGATTAATATACTCTTTTTTTTCATTGGATAAGTTACTAAATCTTAAAAGAAATTTTTTATAATTTTGAATACTTTCTTGAGGGCTATTCCCTAAATAGTCCTTAATCGTAATTAAATGATAGTTCGCTTCAAGGTGGTTTTTATCTTGTTTTAAAGTTTTATTATAGTAATAAATCGCTTTTTTATAATTTTTAGCCTTTTGAAAGAAATAACCTAATGAAAAATACTCATTTTCAAAAGTAAATGTTCTCAAATTTATTGCCATTACCATATCTTCCTCTGCTTTTTCAGGTAAATTTAAAAAACCATAACATTTTGCTCTATAAATATAATATTGAGCATCGTCTTTTTCATTTATTAACTCCGAAAACAGAATTCTGCTCTTTTCATATTGTCTAATTTCATAATAAGAAATGGCCAATTTTTCAAAAATAAATTTTTCATCTTGATTTCTTTCAATTAGCATTTCAAAGTCATCAATAGCGGCAAAATAATCTTTCAAATTAAAATTTATTTGTGCGCGAAGTTTGAGCATTTCTAAATTTATAATTTTATTATTTAAAAAGCGATTACATATTTTTTTGGCCTCCTGAAGGCTATTCTCATTTGTAAGCAATAGAGCTAATCTATAATTACTTTTTAAGAATAATGAATCACAAGTGACGCTTTTCTCATAATAGAATTTTGCTTCAGCAAGACTACTTTGCTTTTCTAAAACATTACCTAAGTAATAATTATATATAGAGTTGTTATCTTCTTTTACTAACTCTTTGAATATTATTTCCGCCTCTTTAAATCTATTTAATTCTAATAATAATAGAGCATAATCATAATTAACTTTTTTATTTAGGGCATCTTCATCTAAATAGTAGTTATAATATTCCTTTGCCAAATCTAAATCTCCTCTTATTTCATAAACTTTAGCTGTTTTATAAAATTTAATACGACTTGAATCTTTTGTATAAATTTCAATTGCTTTGTCTAATTTTCCCATATTAACTAAACTATCAGCTTGTTTTATATATTGAGAGCATACATTTTGTACACAAACAAGCAATATCAATTTGATCCAATTTATAAATCTCATTTCAATTTAAAAGTTATTGGTAATCCATATTTTACATTTACACGTTCTCCTTTTAATTTAGCAGGAATAAATTTAGGAAGGATTAACATCAATCGAATGGCTTCTTTTTCTAAAAGAGCTCCGTTTTCAGGACCTCTAGCCTCAACATTAATTACATTACCTTCTTTATCGATTATAAATTGAACAACAACGGTACCTTCAATATTTTTTTCAAGAGCTAAATCAGGATAGGTAAAATTCTTCATAATATGCAAATTCATTTGATCATTGAAACATTTAGAATTTTCATCTTTATCGATATTTTCACAATTTACAAATCGAGGAGTTTCATCAACGCTTTCGAAACTAACAGAAGGAACTTTAGCATCATTTTTTTGCAAAGAACTGACTTCATCATTTATAAAACTTGATTCTTCTGACTTTTTCACAGTAGATTCATCTGCATCTACACATCTTGAAAAAAACATTATAGAAAAAATCATCATTGGTATTATTAAACCATATTTGTAAAGTGCTTCTTTGGAAGATTGTGATTTTTGTAACATAAATATTCTTTTTTTTATTAATGATTGATTAAAAAAACTATTCGTAAATGACCAATTTTGAACTTTAAAAACCTGAGTTAAAAGACTTTCAAAATACCTTACTTTATCCTGTTGAACAGCTAAAGCATCTGCTTCAAATTCATGAACTTCAATTAATCTATTTTGAAAAACGATTACTAATGGATTAAACCAATATAAAACCTTAATTATCTCTAAAAGCAACAAGTCAAAAGAGTGTTTTTTAATTCGATGTATTAACTCATGTTTTACAATAACTTCAAATTCATGATTATGATTACCTATAAAAATAGAATTCAAGAAGGTAAATGCTAAACTTGAATGTTCTACTAAATAAATCTTAGTCGAATTGAAAATTATTTTTTTAGACCCCTTCTTTATCCTCCATATTTTAAATATTTTCATCAAAAACAACGACATAAAAACAAGTATTCCTAAAAGATAGATTGTAAAAAAAATCTGACTTGTCTTGAATTCGTTTTCCATAAAATTATCTATCACATTTCTTTTAAAATTAGAAACAATTATCTCATTTAGTTGAATTTCAACTAACCTATCTTTAGAATCATAAATTGGCACCAATGGTACTACAAATGAAAAGAGAACAGATCCTAAAAGGTAAAATCTATTTAACATGAAAAAAGTTTCTTTCCTCAATAACAAATAATAGAAACTTAAAAAAAGAAATTGAATTATTACAACTTGAAAACTATAAGTGATAAAACTATTCATCTTTCCTTTTTTTAATTTCTTTTAATAACAACTCAACATCTTCTAAATCTATATCATTCTTTTTTACAAAAAAAGAAACCATATTTTTAAAGGACCCTTGAAAATAATCTTCCATTAATTTATTCAAGGTATTATTACTATATTCTGATTTTTTTACAATTGGAAAATAAACATACCCTTTTCCTTGCTGACGATGGCCCACATTTTTTTTAGTTTCTAATATTCTTATAATTGTAGAAACAGTATTATAAGCAGGTTTTGGTTCTGGCAAGAAAGCAATTATATCTTTTACATTTGCTTCTTCTAATCTCCAAAGAACCTGCATTATTTCTTCTTCTGCTTTTGTAAGTTGTCTCATTCTTTTCAACTAATTTTTTAGTTAATAAAAACAAATGTAAACTAATTATTTAGTTTTAACTAATTATTTAGTTAAATATTTATATCTTTAAAATAAAATTTAATATGGAATACATTTTATTATTTCTTGGGTTTAGCTGCATGATAATCGGACTTATAGGTAGTTTTCTACCCGTTTTACCTGGTCCACCAATCAGCTGGATTGGTATACTTTTACTATATCTTACACCAGAAATTAAAATAAATTATTGGATATTAGGTATAACCTTAACTATTGCATTAGGTATTGCCATTTTAGATTATATCATACCCGCTCAAGGCACCAAACGATTTGGAGGTAGTAGTTATGGCATTTGGGGAACTAATATTGGTTTAATAATAGGTTTGCTTGCCCCTATTCCTTTTGGTTTTATAATTGGTCCTTTTGCTGGCGCTTTACTAGGAGAATTACTTTACGACCAAAAAGACCACAAAAGAGCTTTGAAAGCAGCAACAGGTTCTTTTATTGGATTTTTAGCCAGCACTTTTATGAAGTTTCTAATTACAATTATTTATTTAGGTTTGTTTTTAGCCATAGTATGGAAAAACTGGAATGTCTATTTTTAATTCATATAATAAAAAAAGCATCTTATAATAAGATGCTTTTTTATTAAAATTAGCGGTCTGGACGGGACTCGAACCCGCGACCCCATGCGTGACAGGCATGTATTCTAACCAACTGAACTACCAAACCTAATTTTACAATATGTTATTGAAATTAACAATTCTTTTGAACGAATCTCAATTTTTTAATACTTTCTACAACAAAGACTGTTATTTAAACAAAAAAGCCATCCACCTTAAAGGTGAAAAGCTTTTCATCGGTCTAACTACTAAACCATTCCGATTTTACTCGGAACTAAACAACACAACTATTTTCGATGCTTTTATGGGGCAAAAAAGCATTCCGATTTCTCAGAATGCTTCTTCCCAATTTAGCGGTCTGGACGGGACTCGAACCCGCGACCCCATGCGTGACAGGCATGTATTCTAACCAACTGAACTACCAAACCAGTGCCTTATTGCGAGTGCAAATATACAACGCTTTTCGAATCTTGCAAATATTTTTTTAAAAAAAAGTAAAAAAAATTTAATAAAAAAAGATAATGATTAGCCAAACTTTTGTTTTTCAACCAAATACGTGGTTAAAATTTTTTCAAAATTTTCTCCAATTTCAACAGGTACATACTGAATTTTATACTGTAAACAAGAATCTGAAATTTCCTTAAAATAGTTTTCTACTTGTTTTTCGTAAGCTTCTTTTATATTATCTGAAAAAAGCTGAATACTTTCTCCTGTTTCAACATCAATAAATTTTCGTGGAGAAGCATTGAAGTCAAAATGAAATTCTGTCTTTTTATCGTATACATGAAAAACCACTACTTTATGCTTATTATGTTTTAAATGCTGTAAAGCTTTGAAAATTTTATCTTCATTCTCGTACTGAAACATATCTGTAAACAAGATGACCATGGATCTTCTGTGAATATTTTCAGCAATTTGATGTAAAAAAGTAACCGTATCTGTTTTTTTATTACTTACTGTAGTTTGAAGCAGTTCTTCTAATTTATTTAAAATCATTCGATGATGCCTTTCACTTCCTTTTTCTCCTGTATAAAATTCATAGGTATCAGAATACACACTTAATCCGACAGCATCGCGTTGTTTTTTTAACAGATTCATTAAAACTGCTGAGGCTAATACCGAAAAACCAATCTTATTTTCGTAGAAAGAATCCTTTTTCGTCAATACAGGATAATGCATAGAAGAAGAATTATCAATAATTAAATGACAACGTAAGTTCGTTTCTTCTTCATATCTTTTAGTATACAAACGATCTGTTTTAGCAAATAATTTCCAATCAATATGCTTGGTACTTTCTCCTGGATTATAAATTTTATGTTCTGCAAATTCTGCAGAGAAACCATGAAAAGGACTTTTGTGCATTCCGGAAATAAAACCTTCGACCACTTGATTAGCAAGTAATTCCAAGTTTTTAAAACGAGTTATTTTTTCTAATTGAGATTCTATCTTCATAAGGTAAAGATAATCAGATAAATTAGTTAATCATAAAAAAAGCCTAACATTAAGTTAGGCTTCTCATTTCATTGTAAATCAATTATAATAATGCATCGATTGCATCAGTATAAGTTTTTTTAGGAGCAACTCCAACTTGTCTTCCTACTACTTCTCCGTTTTGGAATACTAAAACAGTTGGAATGTTTCTAACACCATATTTTGCTGCAAATTCTTGGTTTGCGTCTACATCTACTTTTCCTACAACTGCTTTCCCGTCATATTCTGTAGCCACTTCATCAATAACTGGTCCTACCATTCTACATGGTCCACACCAAGCTGCCCAAAAATCTACTACTACTGGTTTATCTGATTTTAATACTACTTCTTCAAAAGTTGCATCTGTAATTGCTAATGCCATTTTCTTTATTTTTATATTTAAAATTCCTAAAACTAATTTTGAGTTTTTATTACTCGTTTACAAATTTAGAAAATAATTATTCCAATTTTTCTAAATTAATATAAATTTTAATTATAGCCCAATTTAAAAATTGAATTTATAAACTCTTTAACACATTTACTAATACTTTACCACTTAATCGCTTGGAATAATCTGGATTGATATATAAAAATTCAATTTCTTGATTCTCATTTAAAACATAAACCGTTGGTACTGGTAACCAATTCGTGTTTTTATTATCGGAATATTTCCCTAACATCTTACTGTACTTTTCTGGTGCTGCAAAAGCAATCCCTAAAGCTTTTGAGAAAACGCCATTACTATCAGCATACAATTGATATCCTAAATGATCTTTTTCAATTGTTTCTTTTAAAAAAGAAGGCGCATCAGGATTTACTGCAATAATTTGGTAACCCAAACCTAAAATGTCTTTTTCTATCTCTTGCATATCGGCCAATTGCGCATTACAATAAGGACACCAGCCACCTCTATAAACGATTAAAACCGTTTTTTGAGCAAAGAGTTCACCAGTGTTTTTGGTTTTTCCTTGCACATCTTGTAGAGTACTATTAGGTATTTTTTCTCCAATTAATAAGGGCGCGATATTTTCTGGTTTATCTGCTATTTGAGCTGGTAAATAGGTTATAAAACTTAACAGCAAAAAGAGGAATACGTTTTTTTTCATTTGTATGACTTTATAATTAAGTATACAAAGGTATTTTACCATTCTTTTTTACAGTGTTATCTAGCTAACATTAATTGAGTTTAAAATTAATTTGCATGCTTTCAAGTTCCTGCAATAATTCGTTAGAAATTTTAACTTTCATTTTCCTACTCGGCATACTCAACTTGGTTACCACTTTTATTTCTTCCACCTCTTTAATAGTTGGAGCAATTGCAACCGACTCTAATGCTTCTTCCGAATCTGTATCATCACTCACATCTATAGTTTCATCTTCAACTGTTTCGATGATTTGTTTCTTTATTTTTTCCAACTCCATGACTTCAATAGTAACAGTATTCTCGCCTTTTTCTTTGGTAAATAAATCATACAAAGATTGAATTAAGCTTTCACTTAAATCAACAATACTAAATTGTAAAATCAGTTTTTTAGCAAAAGTAGTCAACACATCTTGCAACATTTTCACTTCTATAAACTGCAATCTTGGATCCCCTTTTTTCCCTTCAGCGTTCACCCAACCTTCTTTTACTACCAATTTAATAAAGGTAAAATTGTTTTGAATTAAAAAATGTCGGAACTTTAAGTATTCTTCTCCAAAAATTCTAAATTCATAGGTTTCGTCATAACCTTCCAAAGTAAACATGCCCCAACCTTTACCATTTTTTGCCACACGGTGTTCTACTTTTGTAATGATTCCACCAATGCTAATATTTTTACCTACGAAATTGTTTAAATCTTTCAGTTCTTCTAACTTAGCATTACAGAAATATTTCATCTCATATTTGTAATCATCCAAAGGGTGACCCGAAATATAGATCCCAACTACTTCTTTCTCTTTGGCCAATTTTTCCATGGTATTCCATTCTTCACAAGGTGGAACAACGGGTTCAGCAATTTGCACTTCGGAAGCATCACCAAACAAACTTACTTGAGAGGAATTTTCATTTTCTTGAAACTTTGCCCCGTATTTCATGGCTTTTTCCAAGAACGTAATATGATCGCCTTCATCATGAAAATATTGTGCTCTATGTGTATCTGAAAAACAGTCAAAACCACCTGCTAAAGCTAAATTCTCAAACGCTTTTTTATTGGCCGCACGCAAATCGATTCGTTTGGCTAAATCAAAAATCGATTTGTATTTGCCCTCTTTTCTGTTTTCAACAATCGTATTTACAGCTCCTTCACCCACACCTTTAATAGCTCCCATTCCAAAACGAATCGCATAATCTTCATTTACGGTAAATTTATAATAGGATTCGTTTACATCCGGACCCAAAACAGCTAATCCCATCCGTTTACACTCTTCCATAAAGAAAGAAACTTGCTTAATATCGTTCATATTATTAGAAAGCACAGCAGCCATATACTCCGCCGGATAATGTGCTTTTAAGTAAGCGGTTTGATAAGCTACCCAAGCATAACAAGTGGAGTGCGATTTATTGAAGGCATAACTGGCAAAAGCTTCCCAGTCTTTCCAAATTTTTTCCAAAACAGTAGCATCATGCCCTTTTGCAGCCGCTTGTTCTACAAATTTAGGCTTCATTTTGTCCAATACATCCTTCTGCTTTTTTCCCATTGCCTTACGTAAGACATCGGCTTCACCTTTAGTAAATCCTGCTAAAGATTGAGACAAAAGCATTACCTGTTCCTGATATACTGTAATTCCATAGGTTTCACCTAAATATTCTTCACAAGCATCTAAATCATATACTATAGGTTCTTCTCCATTTTTTCTTCTTACGAATGAGGGAATGTATTCCAAAGGACCTGGTCGATATAACGCATTCATGGCAATTAAGTCACCAAAAACAGTTGGTTTCAAATCCTTCATGTACTTTTGCATTCCAGGTGACTCGTATTGAAATATCCCAACCGTTTCCCCTCTTTGGAACAACTCATAGGTTTTTGGATCATCTATAGGAAATTCGTCTGGATTGAGTTGGATTCCTGTTCGATATTTAACTAATTTAACCGTATCTTTTATTAAGGTTAAGGTTTTCAAACCTAAGAAATCCATCTTTAGTAATCCAGCACTTTCCGCAACAGAGTTATCAAATTGGGTTACATATAAATCGGAATCTTTAGCTGTTGTTACCGGAACATAATTGGTAATATCAGAAGGTGTAATAATTACCCCACACGCATGAATTCCGGTATTACGCATCGAACCTTCTAATATTTTCGCCTGCTGAATCGTCTCTCCCGCTAAATCGCCTTCGTTTGCAATGGCAATTAATTCTTTAACTCGATCAAATTCATCGGAACGCAAGGCTTTTTTAACCTCTTCTTCTTTTTCAGAAATGAATCGGGCCAAATTCCATTTGGAAGGCATCATTCCAGGAATTAATTTAGCAATCCGATCCGCTTCAAACAAAGGTAAATCTAATACCCGAGCGGTATCTCGAATAGCCGATTTCGTTGCCATTTTCCCATACGTAATAATTTGCGCTACCTGATTGGCTCCGTATTTTTTAATTACATAATCCATCACACGTCCACGTCCTTCATCATCAAAATCAATATCAATATCGGGCATGGATACACGATCTGGGTTTAAGAAACGCTCAAAAAGCAAATCGTATTTAATAGGATCTATATTAGTAATTCCTAAACAGTATGCTACCGCAGAACCCGCAGCAGAACCACGTCCTGGTCCAACAGAAACATCCATTTTTCTAGCTTCTGCGATGAAATCTTGTACAATTAAAAAATAACCTGGATAACCTGAATTGGAAATCGTTAACAATTCAAAATCCAACCGTTCTTGAATTTCTGGAGTAATTTCAGTATACCTGCGTTTGGCACCTTCCATAGTAAGATGTCTTAAATAGGCATTTTCACCTCGAACACCACCATCTTCAGCATCGGCAGGATCTACAAATTCATCAGGAATATCATATTTTGGCAGTAATACATCGCGATAAAGAGAGTAAATTTCGACCTTGTCAATTATTTCTTGGATGTTTATAATGGCTTCTGGTAAATCGGTAAAAAGTTTTTTCATTTCTTCTTCCGACTTAAAATAATATTCTTGATTGGGTAACCCGTAACGATATCCTCTTCCTCTACCAATAGGCGTTGCCTGTTTTTCTCCATCCTTCACACACAATAAAATATCATGTGCATTCGCATCTTCTTTATTCAGGTAGAATGTATTATTGGTTGCAACCAATTTTACTTGGTGCTTTTGAGCCAATTCAATTAAGGTTTTATTTACCCGATTTTCATCTTCTTGATTGTGCCTCATGATTTCCAAATAGAAATCGGCTCCAAATTGATTTTTCCACCAAATCAAAGCTTCTTCGGCTTGGTTTTCACCAATATTTAAAATTTTACTAGGAATTTCACCGTATAAATTCCCAGACAAAACCATGATATCTTCTTTGTATTTTTCAACAATGGTTTTGTCAATTCTAGGCACATAATAAAACCCATCTACATAAGCGATGGAAGCCATTTTAGCTAAATTATGATACCCTTTTTTATTTTTTGCTAATAAAACCACCTGATACCCATTGTCTTTTTTGGTTTTATCCAAATGATTGTCGCAAATATTAAATTCGCAACCTACAATAGGTTTTATTTCGGCATCCGTAGGTGTTTCACCGGCTTCAATTGCCGCTTCAATCTTTGCTTTTGCAGCTTTATTATGATTCATAACCGCACTCACAAAGTGAAAAGCACCCATCATATTCCCAGTATCGGTCATCGCAACAGCTGGCATATTGTTTTTTGCAGTTGCAGCAACTAAGGCAGGAATCGCAATAGTCGATTGCAATACTGAAAATTGGGTGTGATTGTGTAAGTGCGCGAACTTCGCTTTAGAAAAATCTTTTTTATCTTCTTCAGAGATGGTTGTTTGAACGTTTTCTTGCTCAATTTTTTGCAGTTTTTTACGAATGGCGTCTGAAGCTGCTTTTAAATTGATGTGCTGCAATCCAATTAATTGAATTTCAGTCGGATTATTTTCTTTGAAACGTGTAAAATAATCGGGAGCAACGTCTAATTCTTCTTTTGTAAAGACCTCTCTTTTGATTAATTCTAAAAAACAACGTGTGGTTGCTTCCACATCGGCTGTAGCATTGTGCGCTTCTGCAAAAGGTTCACCAAATAAATATTCGTGTAATTCGGTCAGGGTAGGTAATTTAAATTTACCTCCTCTACCTCCAGGTAATTTTAGTAATTCGGCTGTAACTTCTGTACAAGTATCTAAAACAGGCATTTTTGCCATTTCGGAAGCGACACCCATTCGGTAAAATTCGCAGCCCATAATATTAACATCAAAACCTACATTTTGACCCACAACAAACTTGGCTTTGGAAAGCGCTATATTGAATTTTTCCAGTACTTCACTCAAAGACACCCCTTGTTCTTCTGCTAATTCGGTAGAAATACCATGAATACGTTCGGCATCATACGGAATATTAAACCCATCTGGTTTTACCAAATAATCTTGATGCTCGATAAGATTTCCCATAGCATCATGCAATTGCCACGCAATTTGTATACAACGAGGCCAATTATCGGTGTCGGTTATGGGTGCAGCCCAACTTCTAGGTAATCCTGTGGTTTCCGTATCGAAGATTAAATACATAATAGATTTATTTCCAAATAATTAAAACTATTTTGTCTCTTAGAATGACAAACTTCAAAAATACAATTATTAAAAATGATGCACAATTTTAGTTGTTAACAGTATAAAATGAAATATTCCTTTTGAAAGTTGCCTATTTTTATTTTGATTTGCATTTAAATAGTACACATGAAAAAAATATTTTTTTTACTAACCTTTATTTTAATTACCCAATTTACAATTGCTCAAGAAAAACAAGGCATTGTCAACTACGGATATATTAAAAGTTTACTAACTGGGCAAAAACAAGGAGAAGAATACAAAGCTCAATTACTTTTTGACAGCAAACGTTCTTATTTTGTAACACAAAAAGATTCTTTAGAAAATAATGTTGACAAAACGGAAGAAGTTACTATTATTGAACCTAATGAAGCCAATGGCAATGTAGGCGTTATTAATCTTAGCGGCTCCAATTCAAGGTTAATAACCAATTATGTAGGAAATCAAGTGTATTTTGAACGCGAAAAAGATACTTTATGGTCGTATGTTATGGGCATGGGCAATATGTACATCAAAGAAAAAAAACCCACTATTTCCTGGAAATTTGAGAAAGAAACCAAAAAAATAGGCAAGTACACTTGCCATAAAGCCACTGCTCCTTTTCGAGGTAGAGACTATACGGTTTGGTATACTACCGAAATACCTATCCCTTATGGTCCTTGGAAACTAAATGGCTTACCTGGTTTGGTTTTGGAAGCGTATGATAGCGAATACAAAATCTATTTCTATTTTAAAAACATGGAATATCCTGTAAAAGAAACGATAAAGATTAGTTTTGTCCAAGAAGACATAGAAGAAAAACGAACAAAATGGTTTCGTTATAGTACCTATTTAAAACACGCAAAGGATTTAATTGAAACAAAAAGAGAACGCATGTTATTGGTATTAAAAGATCACCCAGGAGTTACAGTAAGAGTTGTCTTAGAAGAACAATATATAGAAATAGCGGAATAAAGATGAGCAAACAAAATCAACTTGTATTATTTTTATTTTTTTCCTTGACAATAAGTGCTCAACAAAAGCAAGGCATTGTAAATTACGGTTATATAAAAAGCATTTTTCATGGTCAAAAACAGGGAGAAGAATATAATGCGCAATTAACTTTTGATAGTATGCATTCATATTTTGTCTCAGAAAAAGATTCTTTAGAAACTATAACTGATAAAACAATTACTCAACCAGTATTCACCGAATCGAATGAAGGAAATGAAACACTTGGAACAATAAAACTTAACAGTTCAGAGTTATTCACCAATTATGTAGGAAACCAAGTCTATTTTGATCGCGAAAAAGACACTTTATGGTCGTATGTAATGGGTATGGGTAATATTTATATCAAAGAAAAGAAACCTGCTTTCAATTGGAAATTTGAAAAAGAAACTAAAAAAATTGGTAAGTACACTTGCCATAAAGCCACTGCTCCATTTCGAGGAAGAGACTATACCGTTTGGTACACTACTGAAATACCTATTCCTTATGGCCCATGGAAATTGAATGGTTTACCTGGATTAGTTTTAGAGGGTTATGATAGTGAATATAAAATCTATTTCTATTTTAAAAACATACAATACCCTTTAAAAAATGAAATAAAAATTGATTTTATTAAAGAAAATATTGAAGAAAAATTTACTCGATGGTTTTCTTATAAAGAATATCTAGCACATGTTAATTATTTGATAGAAAGTGAATATGAAAGTATGCTTTTGATTGCTAAAGACCATCCAAAATTTATTCCTACAAAACAAAAAATAGATAGACAATATATTGAAATAACAGAATAAAGATGTACAAACAAAATCAGCTAGTAGTTTTTTTATTTTTTTCATTGATAATAAGTGCTCAGGAAGAACAAGGTATTGTGAATTACGGTTATGTCAAAAGTTTACAATTAGGCCAAAAACAAGGCAAAGAGTTTAATGCCCAATTAACATTTGATGTAAATCGTTCTTACTTCGTATCTGAAAAAGATTCTTTAGAAACAGATTTAAATAAATTATTAAATCCAGTTTACACAGAAGCCAATGAAGAAAAGGGCACATTAGCAATTATAGATTTAAGTGGTACAGGTACAAATAGGGTAGGCAATCAAGTCTATTTTGACAGAATTAAAGATACTTTGTGGTCATATATTATGTACATGGGAAGTGTTTATATCAAAGAAAAAAAACCTACTATTTCATGGAAATTCGATAACGAAACCAAAAAAATAGGCAAATACGTGTGTCATAAAGCTACAGCCACTTTTCGAGGGAGAGACTATACCGTTTGGTATACTACAGAAATACCCATACCTTATGGCCCATGGAAATTAAACGGCTTGCCAGGACTCGTTTTAGAGGCGTATGATAGTGAATATAAAATATTTTTTTATTTTAAAAATATGGAATATCCATTAAAAAAAGAAATTAAAATTGACTTTATAAAATTTGATCCTGATGAAGCCTTTAGCAAGTGGCATAGTTATAATAACTATTTAAAACACGCAAACAATATAATTAAAAAAAATAACGAAAGAAAAGCTTTATTCAATAAAGAAAGAAATATAAATGCTGTCCCAATAAAAAATACAATTGAAAATGACAGAATTGAAAATGAAAGAATTGAAATAGCAGAGTAAATGAAATATATATTATTCTTTTTTACTACATTTTGTTTTTCACAACAGTATTCTATAACTGGCACTATTAAAAACAATAACAGAAGCGTCGAAAATGCTTCTGTTATTATTTTAGATGCCAATGAGTCTGTTTTAGGTTATGACTATTCTGATGCTAAGGGGAGTTATAGAATCTTGATATCAGTTAATGAAAATAAAAAAATAACTATCAGCGTTTCTTGTTTAGGCTATGAAAAAAAACAAGTTATACTAACCCTAACGGACAAAAAAATTGTGTCTCAATCTTTTGAACTAGTAGAACAAACAGAAGTATTAAATGAAGTGGTACTGGAAACGGAACAAAAAATAAAAGTGGATAGCGATACTATAACCATAAAAACGAAATACTTTACCAATGATACTGAACAAACGGTAGAAGATGTTTTAAAACGCATTCCAGGCATTGAAGTTGAAGAAGATGGAACTATTAAAGCAAATGGAAAGCCAATTGAAAAACTTTTAGTAGAAGGAGATGATTTGTTTGATCAAGATTATAAGTTATTGTCCAAAAATTTAGATGGCAAAGTGTTGGATGCCGTTCAGATTTTAAAAAATTTTGAAGACAATCCTATATTAAAACAATTAGGTGATTCTAAGGCTGTTGCTGTGAATTTAAAGTTGAAAAAAAATCTATTAAACATTTGGTTTGGAAACCTTACTTTAGGTGCAGGAGTTGTTTCAGAGAATCGTTGGAAAGAAAGTTTAAATATTGGATTGATTCGTAAAAAAATCAAATTATTAAACTTAGCCGATTACAACAATTCTGGAACTAAAGCCAGCAGTCAGATTTCTAAAAGCTTTGCTTCTTTTGATATTTACAGACAAGATAGATATGAAAAAGAAGCACGAAGTGTGTTTCATTCATTTAGTGGAGAAAACACCACTTTTAGTAATACCCAAAGTATTTTTAACGATGCTTTTTTTAATACTTTAGCTTTTAATACAAAAATCAAACCCGATTTTTCGGTGCGCAGTGTGAGTTACTTTGCTTTAGACGAGCAAATACAAAATAGCTTGTCTTCTACGAAATATTTAGTGGAACCAAATCCTATTTTTACCTCAGAGCAGAAAAACTATAGTTTACAAAATAAAAAAATAGGCAGTGAACTAGAACTTAAATATACGGCCAACTCAAAAAACTATTTTACAGCCAATTTGATTTTTAAAAACAACCCCCAACGCATTAAGGATAACATTTTGTTTAATGAAGATTTAGTAGCTGTAAACTCTAGAAATAACAATTACAGTTTTTACAATCATTTGTATCATACTTATAAAATCAAAGGAAACAAGGTTTTAGTGAATTATCTCTATTTTGGAAACGATCAATTGACGGAAAGAAATAAAATTATTTCACCCTATTTAAATGATTTTTTCGCTGTTGATAGTCAAGCACTTATTAAAGAAGAAGTTAACAACACCCTTCTTTATACTGGAATTAAGAGCAAACTCATTTCCAAATACAAAAAAACAGAACACGTAATAGGTGTTAAATTAGAAAGTAGTACCGAAAAAAACAAAACCAATTTTTTAGTTGAAAATACTCAAAATTCAGAATACAGTACGGGTTTAGATTTTAAACAAAACACCATTAGCGTTGATAATGGCATTAAATATGAATTTACAGAGGATTTAAAATTAGATTCTCAAATTACTTTTGATTTTAACGATTTTAAAAGCGAAAATTTTTCTAAACGATACGTGCTTTATAGAGCCCATAATGGTTTGAATTACGATAGTAAAAAAACAGGTACTTACAGCTTATTTCATAGTTTCAATCAAACACTACCTCAAACTTCAGCTTTACTTCAAAAGTATCAATTGATAAGTTATCGAAATTTTTCTAAAGGAATTGTAAACCAAGAATTGCCCGTTTTAAAAAGTCAGAGTATCACATTATCGCATCATTATTCAGGAAGTTCCATTCGCTATTCTACCACTAGTAGTTTGTCTTATACCAAATCGGGAAAAATTAATGCATCAGAAACCACCATAACAAATAATTTTATTTTCAACAATACCTCTTTTGTAGAAGGCGGAGATAGTTATCGATTTAACTTTAAGTTACTGTATTTCATTCGAAAAATACAAATGGCAACCAAATTAGAAACGGATCAAAATTGGACCTCAGCACCTGTAAAAGTAAACACTAGTGATTTCAATACAATTAACACTTTATTTAGTACTTATATCGTATCTGGAACTACTTATTTGGAAAAACCCTATAATTTTGATTTTACGGTTACCCAAAATAGAAGTTATACTACTTTTAATGATTCTAAAAGTAGCAATGTGATTACCAAAGCGAATTTCGCTATAAATTACAAACTAAATGAAACCTTTATAGTAGCATTAAAAAATGATGTCTATTGGTTAGATGAAACCTATTCGTTCTTAAATGCTGAATTGAACTATACTCCTAAAAAGAGTAAATTTTCTTACCGAATGGTATTGAATAATTTGTGGAACGAAAACGAATTTAAAATTACTTCCTTAAACGATTATACGATTACAACGAGAAGTATTCCTTTAATTGAAAGATACGCTTTACTTACAGTCCGCTATAGATTCTAACAAAAAAACCACCTCAAATGAGATGGCTTCTTATTTTATAATTGATTCTTTTTAGTTTAAAGGCAATCGGTAGAAAATCCCTTGAGAAAAAGTAACTACTTCTCCACTATCATTTACAGCATTCAACTTAAATGATCCTGTATATTTACCATCCTCAACTTTTTCAATAACAACTTCACCGTTACTTTGCTGTGTGTTCACCACTCTAAAAGTCGCATTATTATTTCCTCCTTCAACAGTTACTACATCTCCAGTTACATAATTAGCGCCTCTAGCTTTTATAGTGTCTGTTAAAATCGCACCAATACTATTTACTGTTATACGAAAAACCAATCCACTACCAGAACCTCCTGTTGTTAAAGCAGAATCATCATTGGCATATCCATTTCCAGAGGTTAATTTACGTGTTACAAAAGCTGGACCAGGAAAAGCACCTGTATCATACGTCGTAGTATTAATCCCAGATTTTAAGCTATATGATGCAAAATTAGCCTCATTAGTAGTTCCTAAAAGATAGGTTCCAGGATTGGCTGAACTTGTGGTTAAAACCAACTCTTCATTCCCTCTTAAAGCTGTAATAATCAAACCACCATTAGGCCCTATTGCTAATGAAGTTTCTTGTGATTTCCAGTTACTATCGTTAAATTTTGCTTGAAATGCTGGGTTATTAACTTGTGTTTCATTCACACATGAAGTAACCATTATTACACATCCCATTAAAGCAATTATTTTTTTCATTTAATATCTTGTTTAGTACATAATTAGACAAAAATAATTTTTTTAATTCAAACTTAACATAAAAATCATAAAAATATTTTTGCAAAACATATACTATTGTAAAACAAAGTTTTGTACATTTGCACCCTTAAATAACTGAGGTCGGGTACCTCAACATTAATCAAAAGATTATGCCTGTAAAAATTAGATTACAAAGACATGGTAAAAAAGGGAAACCTTTTTACTGGATCGTAGCAGCAGATGCTCGTTCAAAAAGAGATGGTAAATTCTTAGACAAAATCGGAACTTACAATCCAAACACTAACCCAGCAACTATCGATTTAAATTTAGATAGCGCTGTACAATGGTTACACAATGGTGCTCAGCCAACTGACACTGCAAGAGCAATTTTATCTTACAAAGGTGCTTTATTAAAACACCACTTAGATGGAGGAGTTCGTAAAGGTGCTTTAACTCAAGAACAAGCTGATGCTAAATTAGCAGCTTGGTTAGAAGAAAAAGCTGGAAAAGTTGACGCTAAAAAAGACGGTTTAAGCAAAGCGCAAGCAGATGCTAAAGCGAAAGCATTGAAAGCTGAAAAAGAAGCTAACGAGAAACGTTTAGCTGCTCAAGCGGAAGCTGCAAAAGCTGCTGAAGCGGAAGCTGAAGTTGCAACCGAAGAAGCTGCTGCTGAAGAAGCTCCAGCTGTTGAAGAAAACAATGAAGAAACAGAAGCTTAATTTTTAATTCGTAATAATGCATAAAAAAGAGTGTTTCTATTTAGGCAAGATTGCGAGAAAATTTAGTTTTAAAGGGGAAGTTTTAATCTATTTAGATACAGACGAACCTGAATTGTATGAAAATTTGGAATCAGTATTTGTTGAATTAAACAAATCACTGGTTCCTTTTTTTATTGAAAAAAGTGCTCTTCACAAAGATAAATTTTTACGGGTACGTTTTGAAGATATTGATTCAGAAGCTGCGGCTGATGAAATTATGAATTGTGAAATTTATCTTCCACTTTCCATGTTGCCTAAATTAGAAGGCAACAAGTTTTATTATCATGAAATTGTAGGTTTTGAAGTTGAAGATGTACGTTTAGGAACTATTGGCACAATGAAAGGGGTGAACGATAGTAATGCACAACCTCTTTTTGAAATTCTAAATGGTGAAATCGAAATCTTGGTTCCCATGATAGATGATTTTATTGTAAAAATTGATAGAGGCAACAAAAAAGTAATTCTTAACACTCCTGTGGGATTAGTTGACTTATATTTAGGTTCATAAAAAAAGAGTAGATTTTGTCGGTTTTTAAATTCAAACAATTCACAGTTAAACAAGATCGCTGTGCTATGAAAATTGGCACTGATGGGGTTTTGTTAGGCGCTTGGACACCCTTGATTAACAATCCTTACAATATTCTTGATATCGGTGCTGGAACAGGTATTGTAGCTCTAATGCTTGCTCAAAGAAGCCATGCGGAACAAATTGATGCTATTGAAATTGATGATGCGGCTTTTGAACAAGCCACTGATAATTTTGAAGCCTCACCATGGAACGACCGCTTATTTTGCTTTCATGCTGGTCTTGATGAATTCATGGAAGAACCTGAAGATGAATATGATTTAATTGTTTCCAATCCTCCTTTTTACACTGAGAATTATAAAACTGAAGATGAACGACGAGATCTAGCTCGTTTTGAAGAGGTTTTACCTTTTGAAGATTTAGTAGAAGCTGCTGATTTATTACTTTCAGAACAGGGTATTTTTGCAGTCGTCATTCCTTATAAAGAAGAAAATCGGTTTTTAGCTTTAGCAGCCTCTTTTGAATTATATCCTTTACAAATTACTCGTGTAAAAGGAAATCCAACAACAGAAATTAAAAGAAGTTTGCTGGCTTTTTCAAGAATCCAACAAACTCCTTTAATTGACGAATTAACTATTGAAATTTCTCGTCATGAATACACTCCAGAATATATCAAACTCACCCAAGATTTTTATTTGAAGATGTAATTTTATTTTTTGTGGGCATTATTATATATCTTAATCACCTCATTCTTACTTGTCACATGTAACTTTTCGTAAATATTTCGAACATGTGTTTTTATGGTATTGACACTTACATTTAAATCTTCACCAATTGAAGCATAGCTTTTGCCTTTCGTTAATAAAGTCAATACTTCATTTTCACGATCTGAAAGTTCATTTAATTTTTTTTCTTGAAAAGATTCTACTACCATTCTAGCAATTTTAACACTCATAGGTGCACCTCCAAGATTGAGTTGTTCTAATGCTTCTATAATTTTCTGCTTTCCACTTACTTTAGTAATGTAGCCTACAGCTCCAGCACATAATGCTTCAAAAACATAGTTCGATTCTTCATTTACTGTTATAACTATAATGGCAATTTCTGGAAACTGTTTTCTTATAATTTTTATACCGTCAATCCCGTTCATACCCGGCAAATTGATATCCATAAAAACGACATCCGGAGCTAATTCTTCCAATTTTGGAATGGCCAATTCGCAACTTTCAAAATCACCAACAACTTTAAAGTTTTCAGTAGAATTAATGATTTCTTTGTAGGTTTTTCTTACTAATTCGTAATCTTCTATTAAGAGAATTCGTTTCATATTTAAAAATTACTAAAAGCCATAATTTAATTATGGCTTTTAAAACAAATCTATAACAAATCTAGCAAACTATTCTTTGATTATTTTTTGAATAGCTGTTTTTCCTTCTTTAGTGGTTATTTTAAGCAAATACACACCTGAATTTACAGTGTCAATTGCAATGCTGGTTTTATTTTCAATACAGGCAACGACTCTTCCATCAAGAGTAACTACTTGAATTTTTGAAATTGTTTCTTGAGTATTCAATTTTACGTATACACTATTTTTAACTGGATTAGGGTAAACAGTAATTTGTTCAGAAAGGTCAAAATCATTAGCTTTTAAAGCACAAGTTGTACTATAGGACGCAGTAGCATCTTTATTTAACCAATTTGTAGTACTATAAGCTTCATTATCTACTTGAATGCATGTTAAATTCGGGTTAAGGTAAACACGAAAATTGTCATTAGTCATATTTTGGTTATTACCATTAGCTACATTTAAACTAGTTAATTGGCTATCTTGACAATAAAGCACATTTAACACTGTGTTTTGACTTACATCTAAACTTGTGAATTGATTATAATGACAGTAAAGTTGAGTTAGTAATGTATTTTGACTTACATCTAAATTAGTTAATAAATTACCGTAACAGGAAAGCACATTTATCATTGAGTTCTGACTTACATCCAAACTTGTCAATTGATTACTATAACAATACAGTTTAGTTAATGCTGTACTTTGGCTTACATTTAAACTAGTTAATTGATTATTAAGACAGTAAACTTCAATCAATGCTGTATTTTGACTCAAATCTAAACTAGTTAATTGATTGTATTTACAATCAAAATACTCTAATGCTGTATTTTGACTTACATCTAAACTTGTTAATTGATTAGTAAAACAGTTCAAATACTTTAATGCTGTATTTTGACTTAAATCCAAACTTGTTAATTGATTAAAAGAACAGTATAAGTACTCCAATACCGTGTTTTGACCTAAATCTAAACTAATTAACTGATTACTATCACAGTTCAAATACTCTAATGCCGTATTTTGACTTAAATCCAAACTTGTTAATTGGTTATTTTTACAGGAAAGCCAATAAAATGCTGTAAAAGCCTCTATTCCTGTTAAATCTGAAATATTTCTATTAGAACAATCCATATATCCTGTATAAGCACTTGCCTCAGTAATTTGTATTTCGGAATCTCCATTTGTATTGATAGCAGAATTATTCAGCAAATATGCTTTAAAATTTACATCTGGAATATTTACATTTTGAGCAAAAATTAAGTTTGCTAAAATTAAAGTTATAATGAGTAACTTTTTCTTCATTTTATTTTTATATAATTATTTTGTGCAAAAATCTCCATTTTAAATACACGAGCTTTCACCCAAAAAGGGTGATTTTTAATAAAAAAATCGTTTAAAATGGCTTTTAAAAATTGAATTTGCTTATTCTTTTATAATTTTAGTTATCAATTCTTTTTAGGTTTCTAAATTGATTTAATATAAAAACATCTCGATATATAAGAAGTAATTTATTAGCTAAACGCTACGTGTTTTATTCTTTTATAAATTTCTGAACGCCTTTACCTTTATTCGTTTGAACTTCTATAAAATACAGCCCCTTTGAAAGATGCTGCACATTAATTACTTTTGAATTGGATTCTGTGACAAGTTGTCCCATTGCATTATAAATTCTAGAGTTTATAAATTCTAATGAACTATTTAAAGACACACTTATGTTTTCTTTAGCGGGGTTTGGATAAATTTTTGTGTTTTCAGTAACAAACTGATTTGCGTTTAATACGTTAGCAATATCATATAACATAACCCTATAACCACCATTTGGCTTACTACCTAATGCTATTCTATTCCCATCAGAAGTTAATGAAAGTGCATCTCCTAAACGAGAATGAGAAGTCCCATTAAAGGAAGTCTTTTGAACCCATTCGTTTCCTACTAAAGAATACACATATACTCTTCCTTGAGAACTTTCCCATCCAACCGCGGCTACAGCCAATACAGTTCCATCATCTGACATTGCTAAATTGCCACCAAAATAATTGCTTTCATTTTCTCCATATAAAGAAGTTGAAAACTCCACCCATGATCCAGAAACCAACCTAAAAGTTCTTACTCTACCGACATTATTTACATTATTTACGCTTGCACTAACACTGCCAATGGTTAATAAAGTTCCATCATGATTAACAACTACACTAGATCCAAATCTTTCAGTAGTATTATCACCCATTAATGTTGCACCTACCTGACCCCAAAAAGACCCACTTTCGTACCATCTATATACTATTGTTTCACCTTGGTTAGAAGATTTACCAGGAATACCAATAACAAGAGTACTTCCATCTTTACTAAGCACACAAGAACGATAACCAAAATCTTTACCACTTTCATTATCATAAAAATCATTTCCCATTTGTTCCCATTGGGAATTAGAAGAATTAAATTGAAAAACCCTTACTAATCCAGAGTTGGTTATTCCGTTTACATCTGCTAAATATCCAGAGATAGCCAAACGATTTCCATCAGCACTTAATGAGACTTTCCCACCAAAAAGATCTGTTGTGTTTATACCCTCAATAACATTTCCTACTTGTTGCCATTCTGAAGTAGCAACATTATAATCATAAACATATACTTTGCCAATACCAAATGGCTGAAAAAATCCACTAAATGGAGCTCCAACAGCAACTCTATTCCCATTGTTTGAAATACTTAAACTAGTTCCAAATCGAGAAGCTTCTACTGGGTCATTGTCTATTACATTGGTAAGATACCAATTGTTGTTTCCTCGTGAATACTCTTTAACTATTCCATTATTATTATTTGGGTAGTTTGGTGATCCAAATATCAATCTATCACCATTATCCTTAATCGCAATATCAAAACTTAATTCTTCACCAAAACTACCATTAATAGAATTTCCAATTAATGTTTGTGCATTTGCAGTTACAAATCCAAAGTTTAAAATTAAAAAAAGTACTGTTTTTTTCATATTGTAAAATTTTATTGGATACAAAATTCTACAATTAATCAACAACGACTTTCACCCGAAAAGGGTGAATTTTTCACAAAAAAACCGTTTTAAAAACGGCTTTTAAAATTTGAAATTGCTTATTCTTTTATAATTTTTTTGGTTACCAATCCTTTTTCAGTTTCTATTTGGATAAAATAAGTCCCATTAGATAAACTGGAAAAATTGATAGAATTATTTTGAATTTCTTTTGATTGGTTGATTAAAATTCTACCGTTTACATCTAGAATTGTATATTTTTTTACAGTAATTCCTTCATTATTTTGAATATTTAATACATCTTTTACTGGGTTTGGATATACTGTAAATTGTTTTGAAAATTCAAAATCGTCTGTACTTAAAGCACAATATGTATTATAAGAAGCGGTTGCGTCTTTTTCCCAATCTGATGACGGTATTGTGAAACCATTATCTATTTGAATACACGATAAATTTGGGTTATCCGTAGCATTCAGATAAATAAGAAGATTGTTATTACCATTTGCTAAATTTAAATTGAACAAATTATTAGAATAACACCAAAAATTTTTCAATACAGTATTCTGACTAACATCTAAACTAGTCAATGAATTTGAATAGCACCAGAATGTTTCCAATGCTGTATTTTGACTAATATTTAACGAATTCAAATGGTTTCTTTCACAATAAATGCCTTTCAAAAGAGGATTGTTTGAACAATCCAAGCTTGTCAATTGGTTAGAACTACAAATTAAGTATTCTAAAACCGTATTAGCTGTAATGTCTAAATTAGTAATTTGATTATCACTGCAACTTAGGTGAGTGAGATTTACATTTTGATTAATATTTAGAGTAGTTAATGCATTTAAAGCACAATTCAAACTGGTTAACAAAGTATTATTTGTTATGTTTAAACTGGTCAATTGATTTGAAAAACAACTCAGGTCATTTAAAACCGTATTCTGACTTAGATCTAAATTAGTCAATTGATTGTGACTACAACCCAAAAACTCTAACTGAGTGTTTTGTGACAGGTTTAAAGTTGCTAACTGATTTAAAAAACAGCTCAATTTAACTAAAGCTGTATTTTGGGTTAGATTTAAGGCTGTCAGTTGATTTTGAGAACACCATAATTCTGTTACATTTATAAAAGCTTCAATACCCGATAAATCTGAAATATTTTTTGCGACAACATTTATAGTCCCAGCATAAGCTGTTGCTTCAGTAACTTGTATTTCTCCGTCATCATTTATGTCTATTTTTGAAACACCTTCTCCTGTAATTGTAACACCATGATCTAATAATGCATTTTTAAAATTCGCATCTGGAATATTTACGTTTTGTGCACGAATGTAGCTTGAGAAAAATAAGATTAAAAGGAGTAGTGTTTTTTTCATTTTGATGTGAATTAAATTTTCAGCAAAATTCCTAAATTTAACACCACTACTTTTCACCCTAAAAGGGTGAAATTTCTATACCTGAATAAAACCTTATTAATTACAAAAGATGACCGATAAATTTTATTTTTGTTCCTTTACTTCCATCTATTTCTAATTTTCCATGAATTTTTGAGGCTCTTTTCTCCATGTTAATTAATCCGTTTTTACGTTTTAAATTATCAATGTCAAAGCCTTTTCCATTATCTGAAAAGATAATTACAATTTGCTCTTTAGTGTATTTAACTTCAAAAAGACAAATTGTGGCTTCTGCATATTTAAAACTATTCGTCATTGCTTCTTTAAAAAGGAGAAGCAATTGTCTGGACCAATAATAAGGTAATTTTACAGGTAGTTCTTGAACATCAATTTGACTATTAAATTGAGTCATGGTAGATGAAAAAAGTTCTTCTCCAAAATCTTTAAGATAATAAATCAATTCATTCAAATCGTCATTTTTACTATCAATACTCCAAATGAAATCTTTAATTCCAAAATACAAATCCTGAGCATCTTTATTGATTCGAAACAATTGTTTGTACCAAATTGAATTTTTAAAAGCTTCATCTTCTATCATCATTCCTGATAAAACGGTTATTCCTGCTAATTTATTACCTAATTCATCATGAAAATCTTGAGCTACATTTTCTCTTACTTCACTAAGTTCCTTTTGTAAATTCTCATTATAAGCAATGGTTTCTCTTAATAATTCATTACGCTCTTTTATATGTTTGAATCTAAAATAAAATATCAAAGTAAGTAAGCTAGATATAAAAAGAGTTACTAGGGTATAACTCCACCATTGTTTGTACCAAGGAGCACTATTTTCAACCGTATATTTTTTTGAAAAATTCCAATTACTATTGGTACTCCTAGTTCTAAAAGTAACTTCGTATTGACCGTATTGAAACTTCGTCAAATCTAAAATATCAGCTTGTAAAATTTCCCATTGATTTTTATTAATCTTATATTCTGTTACAACTTCAAAATCATCGAATGAAATGACGTCTACCGAAAATTTATTTTCTTTTTTATCAATATCTAAAACGGGACTAGAGACAGGGGAAAAAGGAATTTTATTATTTATTTTCATACTTCCATTATTACCCACCAACCAAATTTGTTGCTTTTTGTCTTCTACAATTTTTTGAATATAGGATGAATTCTCTTTTGAGTTTTTATAAAAACTATAGAAAGATTCCTTTTTAAATACTGAAAAACCTTTTTGAGTACCTAACCATAGTACGCCATGGTGATCCAATAACAAACAATTAATATTTAATGACAATAAACCAATATTTTCATTATAATTGATTACCCTATCTTTTTCAACAATGCTTAATCCATTTATAGTAGCGATATAAATTTTAGAGGCATCGATTGCAATATCCCGAATATCATCATTTAAAATACCTATAGCTGTGTTATAAGTTTTTTCTAATTGTAAGGTATTTAAGTTGTAAACAAACAGACCTTTATTGGTACAAGAATATATCTTATCCTTTTTTTTAACAACTTTTCTAATGGTACCTTCTGAAATAAATTTAATGCTTTTATCTTCTTTTTGAACCACAATAGTATTATCACCATAACGAATAGAGAGTGTTCTATCTTGAAAGACCAAATGTTCATTATTTGAAGTTTTAACAAATATATCCCATAGTTTCCTAACACTTCCGCTTTTTGATTTTTCCTTAGTATGTATAAAAAGAGTGTCTTTTACTACATAATCAAATTTCCAAAGCGATTCTTCGTATAACAATGAATCTTTGATTTGCTTCTTGGTATCATAGCCAATAATTTTACTCGATGTTAAGAAAAACAGTCTGGTATTAAGGCTTACAACATCATATACATTATTATTTTGCAAATCATTGGTAATTTGAAATTGCTTTTCTTGTGTTAACTTAAAAACACCAGAACCATATACACTAATCCAAATATTTTCATCTTTATCAATTAAAATATCACTAATTTGTTTACTACCCAATTGTTTCTTATCAACATAAAAAAAAGAATTAAATTCTCTATTCCAAATGATTACTTCTTCTGATTTGTCTTGGTTATCCTGCACCACTAAAACAATTCTATTTCCTTTTACAGTAGCTTTCCTTATAGTACTATTTTGAAAAGGAAGTATTTTTTTTTCTAGAATTTTCTGATCCGAAAAAAAAAGAATTTCATTTTGAGTAACTGCAAGAAAAACGGTATCCGTTACTTTTTTTATGTCATTTATAAATGTATCTTTCAAAAAAGGAAAAACCCTATCTACTTGATTTACATCCTTTACTTTGTAAACCCCTTTTAGGGTTTCATTTGAAAACAAAACATCATTAAAAAGATAAACTTCATTATCTATAACATCAAATTGAGGTTTTATAGTTTTATTACGAATGTTATCCTTTGTTGGAATAAGTGTCTGGTCAAAATAATAACTTACAATAGTTTCTGAATAAGTATTGTTTTTTTTAGAATAAAAATGATATTGATGCCCTGTTCCTTTTGCAAAAAGAAATTTCGGCAAGTTTGCAATTTTATTAATTTTAGATTTTTGATGAGTTTTATTTGGAAGTATTTTGTCTTTTTGGAGTAGTTGCATTCCTCCACCCCAACTTGCAATTGCAAAGGTTGAATCACTTATTTCGCAAATATCAATAATATAATTTGATAAGAGTCCGTCCTTAATTTGAAAAACTTTAAAATCTTTTCCATTGTATTTTACCAATCCATCATCGGTACCAATCCAAAGATATCCTTTATGGTCTTGTATCATACCATAACACAAGTCGTGAGGCAAACCATTTGAAGTGGTATACTGCGTGATTTTATATTGGGCATTTGCCCAAAGAAAAGTGAAAAATAAAAATAAAAAAGTTATTCCTCTCACTTTTCTACAATTGTATTAATTAGGGTTTCCCTCAATGATATTATACGTTTGAAGGGCTTTTCCATCGGTTAAAAGAGAAACAAAATGACAAATATGCAGCAATTGATCATACACTTTTTCTTTAGGATGCAGAAAACGTTCTGGTAATAATTTTAAGACAATGGTGTCGTAATTTGAGGCTTTACCATCAATGGTATTATGATAAGCTGTACAAAACTTATCCAATAAGGTGTTGATAATTTTATAACCAATGACTTCTTTTTGAACCACTTCACGACATTGGTACACATTTTTAATACTAATATTAATAATGTCTTTCATTTGAGCGATATACTGACTTTTGTCCATCAAAGAATACGGAAAATCACCATTTAAAATGGCTTCTTCATTGTCCATAAAGACTTTCACCGCATCATTAATTAAACTTCCAATTGCTAAGGCTCTCAAATAACTAATACGATCTTCTTTGGTAGTCAATTGATGGTATTTATTCGTATCGATGCCATTTTTAACCAATTTGATTAGGTATTCCAAAGCAAATTCTTCCTGAATTAAACCCAAATTGATACCGTCTTCAAAATCGATAATCGTGTAACAAATATCATCGGCTGCTTCTACCAAATAAGCCAAAGGATGACGTTCATAACCAATATCATCACCTGATTTATTAGCTATAAGCCCTAATTCTTGAGCAACATCGGTAAAGAAAGCTTTATCTTGTTGAAAAAAGCCATATTTCTTATCGCATATTTTTGAGGTGGGTTTTTTGGGCAAACTTTCCTTTGGGTATTTCATAAAAGCACCTAAAGTAGCATAGGAAATGCGCAACGAACCTTCAATACCTTCTCTAGAAGTAGCTAAAACCGAAAAACCATTCGCATTTCCTTCAAAATCGATTAAATCTTGCCATTCTTTATCGGATAGTTGCGCTTTAAAACGCAAACCGTTTCCTGTTTTAAAATATTCTCCAATGGCTTTTTCTCCTGAATGTCCAAAAGGTGGATTGCCAATATCGTGTGCCAAAGCTGCAGCGGCTACAATGGCTCCAAAATCGTTCATTTGATACCCCAATTCCTTCAAATAGCCGTGTTTTTCTAACACTTGTTTCCCGACCAAGCGACCTAAAGATCTTCCTACAACGGAAACTTCCAAACTATGAGTTAATCGATTGTGCACAAAATCAGTTTTGGAAAGTGGAATGACTTGGGTTTTATCTTGCAAACTTCTAAAAGCAGCTGAAAAAATAATACGATCGTAATCGACTTCAAAACCCAAACGCGTATCGTCTTGGTCTTTTCGTAGTCTTTTTGCTGTATCACCTTGTCTTTTTAATGAAAGTAATTGTTCCCAGTGCATCATTTGAAATTAGAAATTTGAAGTTAGAATTTAGAAGTTGGAATACATTATTTAGCAGGCTTATCGTTAGCTAAAAAGAAATCTTTCGATTTTTTGGGATATTGATCATAACTAATATCACTTGGGTTTTCAATTACGGATTTAATCGTGATTTCATCTCCAATGGCAAACTTAGCTGTTGTATATTTATAATCTAATAAATATTCCCCACAGAAAAAATTCCCTTTTTCATCTTGCTCAATTTTTCCGGTATAAATTCCTTTTTTCTCTTTTGACATGATTTTTTATTTGGTTCCAAAGGTACGAATTGAAATGCAATTCTACTTTACAAAAAACAGCCATTAGTAAATGAGAAATTTTAATTTATATTCTTTAATAATCCTTTTATGTTGCCATCAATTTTATTAAGCACAATCTCTTTGTTTAATTCTAAAACAATTTCTGAGCTTATGCTACAAAAAATCCTTTCACATTCTTGATAAAATTTAAATGAAAGTTTTTCAAATTTTGGATTTGCTTAATACAAAACTATTTCCGAATAAAACAATTCATTTGCATAATTTATTACCAAACTATAAATCCCAGCTTCTGAAGGAAAGGAACTTTCTATAATTTGATTGTCTTCAAATAATGAAAACAATGTTATGTTCCAAGTACCTTGAGATAATCTGATTGACATTTTATTACTATCTATCTTTTCTCCAAAAGAAATTTCTAGTTTATTATTTTTAAATTCTGTTTTCATTTAAACATACCTTTATTAAAGTAAATAAATTGCATTTCTTAATCAATGTTAAAATAAATAAAAACAGCCATCGTTTGATGACTGTTTTTTATAGTTTATGTTCTCCTTTTCTAACATCGTAAAAAGCCAATAAGATTATGTCATTCTGGAATACTTTATAATATAATACTGTTTTCTTTTTCACAACAGCTCGTCTAATTTCTTCATCTACATTAAAAAGAGGGAATAATTCTGGATTTAATCCAATATTTTCAACCGCCTCTACAACTGAAAAATAATATTTTTCTGCTGTAAGATAACCAAAATTGCTTTCTATATAATTAATAATTTCATTTAAAGTTAGTCGAGAAGTTTTTGACCAAATTATTTTCATTTTTTAGAAAATCTTGTTTTAAAACTTTCTTTGACTTCTTCATGAGAATACAAATTACCTTCTTTAATATCTCTTAAACCTTCATCAATTAATTTCTTTTCAAAAGATGAAATCTGAGTGTTATCTTTTAAAGCAAGTATCTTTTCAATAATTTTCTCATCAGTTAGATTTTGAACCCACTGAACAATATTTTTTTTTTCAATATCAATATTCATAACTACAATCTTTTGTATAATAACAAATTTACTAAATAAATCTATTATAAAACAAAAACAGCCATCGTTTGATGACTGTTTTATAATTTATGTTCTTATTCTTTTGTAAAACTTTGCAAGAATTTTAATTGATAAATTTTCAACAACTCCTTTACTGGCTCTTGGAAAGAATCATTTTTTTCTATTGTTTTTAAATAATCATTACCAATTTCATTAAGTCTTAATTCAAATTTTTCTTGGTTTTCTTTTACAAATTCTAACCTACTCATCATCCCAAAAACTGTAACGTCTCTCTTTTTAGGCATTTTACTTAAAAAAGAAGTTAATACCTTTTCTAATTCTAACTTTAAAATATCCATAATTCACATTATTAATAAACTTATTATTTCCTATTATCTTTTAAGAACCACACATTTCGCAATCTTCTGGTCCTGCATTTTTAGAACGCTCTAACATGGCTTTAAATTCAGCTGCTGTCATTTCTGGTTCTACTTCTACAGAAACGGGAACTGGTTGTTCTTTTTTATCGTTATTTAAGGTAAACTTAATCGCATCAACCGCAGCTTTGGTACGTAAATAATACATTCCTGTTTTTAAGCCGCTTTTCCAAGCATAGAAATGCATCGACGTTAATTTTGCCATGGTAGCACCTTCCATAAATAAGTTTAACGATTGTGACTGATCGATAAAATACCCTCTGTGACGTGACATATCGATAATATCTTTCATACTCATTTCCCAAACCGTTTTATACAACTCTTTAATATCTTGAGGAATCACATCAATATTTTGGATTGAACCGTTATTTCTCATGATTTCTTGTTTCAAACTTTCGTTCCATAATCCAAGTGCTACTAAATCGTGTAATAAATGTTTGTTTACTACAATAAATTCCCCAGACAATACTCTACGTGTGTAGATATTAGACGTATACGGTTCGAAAGCCTCATTATTTCCTAAAATTTGAGAAGTAGAAGCGGTAGGCATTGGTGCTAATAATAAGGAATTACGCACTCCATTTGTCATTACCTCTTTACGTAAAGAAGCCCAATCCCATCTTCCTGATAAATCCTCATCTTTTAAGCCCCACATGTTGTATTGGAACTCTCCTTTCGAAATTGGAGAACCTTCAAAAGTTGAATACGGTCCTTCTTCTTTGGCTAATTCCATAGAAGCAGTTACGGCTGCAAAATAAATCGTTTCAAAAATTTCTTGATTTAATTTTTTAGCTTCGTCGCTTGTAAATGGCATTCTTAACAAAATGAAAGCATCTGCTAAACCTTGCACCCCTAATCCTACTGGACGGTGACGCATGTTTGAGTTTTCTGCTTCTTTAACAGGATAGTAATTTCTATCAATAACTCGATTTAAATTTCGTGTAATTCTTTTGGTTACATCAAATAAGAATTGGTGATTGAATTGACCATCTTCTACAAACATTGGTAATGAAATAGAAGCCAAATTACATACTGCAATTTCATCTTCAGAAGTATACTCTAAAATTTCAGTACATAAGTTAGAAGAACGAATCGTTCCTAAATTCTTCTGATTTGATTTTCTATTTGCTGCATCTTTGTACAACATATAAGGCGTACCCGTTTCAATTTGAGATTCTAATATTTTCTCCCAAAGTTCACGTGCTTTAATGGTTTTTCTACCTTTACCTGCAGCTTCGTAAGACAAATATAAGGCATCAAATTCTTCACCATATACATCATATAAACCAGGACATTCGTTAGGACACATTAATGTCCATTTTCCATCTTCTTCTACTCTTTTCATGAACAAATCACACATCCACATAGCATAGAATAAATCTCTAGCTCTCATTTCTTCTTTCCCGTGATTTTTCTTTAAATCTAAGAAATCGAAAATATCGGCATGCCATGGTTCTACATAGACTGCAAAACTTCCTTTTCTTTTTCCTCCACCTTGATCCACATATCTTGCGGTGTCATTGAATACACGCAACATCGGTACAATTCCGTTTGAAGTTCCGTTTGTTCCACGAATGTACGAACCTGTAGCTCTCACGTTATGGATAGAAAGACCAATTCCTCCAGCAGATTGTGAAATTTTTGCTGTTTGTTTTAACGTATCATAAATGCCATCAATACTGTCGTCTTTCATCGTTAATAAGAAACAAGAAGACATTTGTGGTTTTGGTGTACCCGCGTTAAATAACGTTGGTGTTGCATGCGTAAAGAACTTTTTCGACATTAATTCGTAGGTTTCAATCGCTGCTTCAATATCATTTAAATGAATTCCAACCGACACACGCATTAACATATGTTGCGGCCTTTCAACAATCTTCCCGTTTATCTTTAATAAATACGAACGCTCTAAGGTTTTAAAACCAAAGTAATCGTAATTAAAATCGCGATTATAGATAATCGTAGAATCCAATCTTTCTGCATTTTCCATAATTACCTCATACACCTCATCAGAAAGCAAAGGTGCTTCTTGATTGGTTCTAGGATTGATGTAATGGTACATCTCTGTCATGGTTTCAGAGAACGATTTTGTGGTATTTTTGTGTAAATTAGAAACAGCGATACGCGCTGCCAATTGCGCATAATCTGGATGCGTAATGGTCATAGATGCTGCTGTTTCAGCGGCTAAATTATCTAATTCTGAAGTGGTAACACCATCATATAGCCCCTCAATTACTCGCATAGCAACCTTTACAGGATCTACTAATTCATTCAGCTCATAGCATAAAAATCTAATTCTGTCCGTAATTTTATCAAACATTACAGGCTCTCTTCTTCCGTCTCTTTTTACTACATTCATATTGTAACTTGTTTTATATAATGGTTATTAGCCAAAGCTTTATTTTACTTCCTAGCTTTGTTAGAAGAAAAACCTGTTTTTCTATTCTCGAATCCTTTCTTTTTCGCCATTCCGTTTGATTAAACATCAAAAAATGAATTATCCGAAACTAAAGTATCGAGAAAAGTAACCCATTGAAACAAAAGAGAAGCAAAGAAGGGGCGTTCTTATTTCAATTCTTTCGTTCCGAAAAATTACATGTTATTGTTGTAGGTAAACAATAGAATTATCGGTTTGTATCTTTATAAAGCGCTTAATGACTTAGACAATGCGCTTCTATAGTTCTAAAAATCAGCGTCAAAACTAATTTTTCCAGCTTCTGAATCGTTATTCATAACACCGGCTTTTTGATATTCTGCCACACGTTTTTCAAAGAAATTAGTTTTTCCTTGAAGTGAAATCATATCCATAAAATCAAATGGGTTAGAAGCGTTGTACACTCTATCACATCCTAATTCTACTAATAAACGATCGGTAACAAACTCTAGATATTGTGTCATTAAAGCCGCATTCATTCCAATTAAACTTACGGGAAGTGACTCGGTAACAAACTCTCTTTCAATATTTAAAGCGTCCACTATAATTTCTTTAATTCGGTCTTTAGGAACTTTATTCACTAAATGATGATTGTGTAAGTGTACTGCAAAATCACAATGCACACCTTCATCACGTGAGATTAATTCGTTAGAAAAAGTTAAACCTGGCATTAAACCACGTTTTTTCAACCAGAAAATAGAACAAAAAGCACCTGAGAAGAAAATACCTTCTACAGCAGCAAAAGCGATTAATCGTTCTGCAAAAGAATCCGATTCAATCCATTTCAATGCCCATTCTGCTTTTTTCTTAATCGCTGGAAACACTTCAATAGCGTGAAATAATTTATCTTTTTCAACTTCGTCTTTAACATACGTATCAATTAGCAACGAATAGGTTTCGCTATGGATATTCTCCATCATGATTTGGAAACCGTAGAAAAATTTAGCTTCAGCATACTGCACTTCGTTTACAAAGTTTTCGGCTAAATTTTCATTTACAATTCCATCTGAAGCCGCAAAAAATGCTAAAATATGTTTGATAAAATACTTTTCATCGTCATTTAACTTCGTATTCCAATCTGTAATATCTTGATGTAAATCTATTTCTTCAGCAGTCCAAAAGCTGGCTTCCATTTTTTTATACCATTCCCAAATATCATGGTGTTTGATAGGAAAAATTACGAAACGATCTTTATTTTCTTGTAAAATTGGTTCTACTGCCGACATAATTGTTTTGATTTAAACGTATTAGGTTATAGATTTTTGTCTGAATTAGAGTTTACAAAGTTTGTAATTTGAAACGAGAAATGAAAGTCAAACTTATTCACAATTGAAGCAAGTTTTTAACAACGAGTAGAAATTTTCTTACTGAAAAAAATATTTTTAAAACATTGATTTATAGATGTTTATCTTTTTAACAAACAACTGTTAAATAGTCGCAAACAGCAGTAAACACCTTTGCTAAGAAGTATTTTTTAGAGGTGAAAAAGGAAGTCTATTTTTTTAAATCTTGAGCTACTTTTTCTAATTCCTCATACCATTGTTGTCCAAATTTACGAACCAACGCTTCTTTGACAAATTTATAAATGGGCACTTCTAATTCTTTTCCCAAAGAACAAGCATCCGAACAAATATGCCATTTATGGTAATTGACAGCCGCAAAATCAGAATAGTCTTTTACTCGAACTGGATATAAATGACAAGAAACTGGTTTTTTCCAATCGATAATACCTTGATTATAGGCTTGTTCAATACCACACAATGCTGTTTGTTTGTCAAAAATAACATAGGCACAGTCTCGACCCTCAATTAAAGTAGTTTCAAATTCACCATCTTCACCAGTTACAAAAGTCCCCTGCGCTTCAATAGCTTGAATGCCTTCTGGTCTTAAAAAGGGTTTAACCTTAGGGTAAATTTCTTGAAGTATTTTCGTTTCAGCTTCATCCAATGGCGCTCCAGCATCGCCATCTACACAACACGCTCCTTTACATGCTGACAAATTGCAAACAAATTCTTTCTCTAAAATTTCTTCGGAAACTATGGTTTTATTTAACTGAAACATACTTGTATATATTATTGGGCAAAGATAAGTTTTTTGTATTCATAACACACATACTCTATTTGTTTCTTACTTATTCCTATCTTTGCAAAATGAATTTAGCAGAACTTATCAATTGGAGAGACATCTTTACAGTCAGTATGATTTTATTTGCTGTAATTGATATTATTGGCAGTATTCCAATTATCGTTGATTTACGAAGTAAAATTGGACATATTCAATCTGAGAAAGCCACCATTGTAGCAGCCATTATTATGATTGCTTTTCTTTTTTTAGGAGAAGAAATTTTAAAATTAATTGGAATAGATGCCAATTCATTTGCTGTTGCAGGTTCTTTTGTCCTTTTCTTTTTAGCTTTAGAAATGATTCTCGGCATTCGTTTATATAAAGAAGACAACCCTACAACGGCTTCCATTGTTCCTATTGCATTTCCATTGATTGCTGGCGCAGGAACTATGACTACATTATTATCTTTACGTGCCGAATATGCTAAAATTAATATTATTATTGCCATTATCATCAATGTAGTTGTCGTCTATATTGTTTTAAAACTTTCTGGAAAAATTGAAAAAATACTAGGTCCAAACGGCTTAGGTATTATTCGTAAAATATTTGGTATCATCTTATTAGCGATATCCGTAAAATTATTTGGTGCCAATGTAAAACAATTATTTATATAAAAAATACGCTCATGAAAATATTTAGTATTGTTGTCATCATTCTAGCATTTGCCTTAATTGTTTTTAATGCCACTCAAATTAATTATGATGCTCCTTTAGAAGGCAATAACACTGTAGCCTTAATTGGAATTGTTTCTGGTTTTTGCGCTATCGTTTTGATGTTAATCTTTTTGGTTTCCAAAAAAATAGAAGAAAAAACAAAGTAATTTTAAAATCAAAAAGATTTTTATCATGTATGATGTTTTAATCATTGGAGGAGGTGTTTCTGGAGTTTCTTGTGCCTTAGTATTAGGGTCAGCTTATACCAAACCTTTTGGTTCAGACAAAAAAATAGGCTTGATTGCTCATCAAAAGGCATCTTCTTTACAAAATGGAGTTTATAACAATGTTTATGGTATTCCTCCAGGAAAATTAGGCTCTGAATTGTTAGAAGAAAGCCTAGAGCATCTTCAGCAATTATATCCACATGTAACACAAATTGAAAAAGAAAAAGTATTAAAAATTGAAGGTTCTGTTGGGAATTTTACGATTAAGACCAACAAAAATGAGTACCATTCCAAATTAATTGTTATTGCGATTGGTTCTGGGAGTCCTTTTTTAATTGAAGGGTTAGAAACCTATGTAATTCCACATAAAAAAGCGTTAGCAATCAAAAATAGAATTCAATTGGAAAACGACGATCACCTAGTCAAAGCAGGCGTTTATGTTTGTGGAACCTTAGCCGGACATCGAAGTCAATTATCCATTGCTGCCGGAAGTGGAGCAAGTGTAGCGGGTGATATTTTAACATTATGGAATGAAGGCAATCCTGCACAAGTACACGATGCCATAGACAAATAAAAAAGGAGCGTTACACGCTCCTTTCTCATACTAATTCATTGTAATCCATTACATAAAACTCCATCTAACCCACTGGATTTATAATTGAAATCAAAACAAATTTGCAGTAATCTTATGCAACTAAGTATTATAGCTCTTGATAAGTAATGGTAAAACTTCCTTCCGTGACATTCCAAACGGTACTACCATTGATAGAAGGATCTGTCACAAAGTTAAAAGTCCCTTTTATTCTTTTTGCATTGGTATCATGTTCTGTAATTACCAATTGTCCTGAATTAGCAAAACCATCATCATCTGCATCTTGAGAAGTAGGCGGTGAGTAATACATTTGAATAAATTCATCTGCAGTATAATCATAAAATTGCGTATAGGTTCCTACTGCAATATCATTAGGTAGGAAAATTTGAATCTTTTGAGCATTGCTTCCCGTTGAACCTGTAATTACCAATGTATTCGTTATTGTAGAAATTAAACCCGTTGCATTGGGTGGATTATAATCTACACCATCTACTTTACAAAAGAAAGTATTCGCAGTTGAAGGGCTACTGTCATCACTTTTTGAACAAGAAAATAAAGACAAGGTAAAAAAAGAAAAAAGGACAAAAGTGTTTAAAAAAATTGTTTTCATAGTTTTATTTTTAATCTACTAAATTATAATATGCTTTTACTTGTTCGTAATCTGAAAGATCTGGCAATCTATTGGTTTGATTAGAAGGAATAATTACGTATCGGAAGTAATTTCCCCTTGCAACATCGTATTGATAATCTGTTAAGTCAACTCCATTTTCCGTTGATTTAATTTCAATTAAAATTCCATCGGCATTAGGTGAATTGGAACCAAAATAAAGATTATACGCTACATTTGACCATCTTCCAGGACCTGGAATACTGTAAACTGCGGAGGTACCATATTGTCTTGCATATACCATTACCAAACACTCATTTCTTAATTCCGTTTGTGTAAATTGATTGACAACCACACGCATGATTTTTTTGGTAGGTGTGTCGTAAAAACTCCAATCTGCTGGCAACCAACCTGAAGCAACGACATTTGCGTTTCCGTCTTGACCATCCTGGCCGTCAACTCCATCCAAGCCATCTGCACCAGCAGGTCCTTGAATTCCTTGTGGCCCCTCTTGACCATCCACTCCATCTTCAGCTGAACATGACATTAAAGTTAAAATGAGCACAGCTGCTGGTAAATAGCTAATAAATTTGAATTTTTTCATTATATATTTTGTTTGATATTTATTACTTAATGTCATTTTTAGAAATAGGTTAACATTTTTAATTTAATTAATTATTTTTGTCCAAATCATGTTAACTTTTTCAACATAAAAGCATTAATGAATACCAACTTCTCGATTGAAGATTTAAGAACGGGTAACAATAGAATTTACAGTCTTCTTTATAAAGAAAATAAAGAGGCATTTTATAGTTATGCCAGAAAATTTACAATATCAGAAGAAGAGATTGAAGAAGTATATCAGGATGCATTAGTGGTTTTTTACGAAAATATTGCAGAAGGCAGACTGACTTCTTTTGAAAGCAGTATTAAGACCTATCTTTTTAGCATTGGTAAGTATAAAATATATGAATTACTGAGAAGAAAAAAGAAAATCGTAAGTACTATTACCTTGGAACAAGTTGAAAATATTGAGAACTTAACCCATTGGAATCTAGAAGAAAACGTACTCGATGAGCAACAAGAAAAAGTAAAGACGGCTTTTAAAAACTTAGGAAAAAGATGCCAACGCATTTTAGAACTCTTTTATACTGAAAACAAAAGCATTAAAGAAATTATGCATCTAGAAAATTACGAAAATGAAAATACGGTAAAAGCTCAAAAATCGAGATGCATGAAAAGTTTACGTGAAATGATAACTAATAAATCATGAACAAAGAACAACTCCTTCAAAAATACCTAGACCATTCTTTAACAGAAGAAGAAAAGGTCATGCTTGAAAAAGAAATAAAAGAAAATCCTGATTTTCAAAGAGAATTAGAAGAAGCTTTTGATGTAAGAAAAGCAATAATTGCACATAAAAAAGAGCAATTGAAAACTACTTTTAAGACATTGGAACAACCCAAAAAACCAACTTTTATTACGAAATTCATACCTTATGGTGTAGCTGCTTCTATTTTTATAAGTATTCTAATAGTAGCTTATTTTTTAACGAATAGTACCTTTTCCAATGAAGCCCTTTTTTCAGAAAATTTTGAGCCCTATCGAAATATCATTACCCCTATTGAAAGAAGTGAAGCAAGACCTCACAATAAAAGTGAGGAATATGTTGCTTTTTATGAATATGAAACTGGAAATTATGAAACGGCTTTACTAGAATTTACCCATTTATACGAATCCGAAAAAAAATCGTATTATCTCTTTTATAAAGCCAATTGCGAATTACAACTCGATAAAATTGACCTTGCAATAGATTCCTTTTTAGCACATCAAAAATCAAACGATACTTTTAAAGAAAAAGGGAAATGGTATTTAGCTCTAGCCTATTTAAAAACTAATGATAGGGCAAAATGTAAAATTATTTTGAAAGAAATAATACAACATAAAAGTTATAATTACGTAAAAGCAAAAAATATTCTAGAACGTATAACCGCTAATTAAGATTTTTTCCATTTCAAAAGAAAAAACAATCCTAAGCCTAATAGAAGGGCTCCAAAAATAAAATAAATTATGGTATTTTGGTTTGTTGGCAATGGTTCAACATTTCCAGAAACGATAAATCCAGCCCAATAATAAGGATGTCGTAACGCATCATCGTCTTGCTTTTTTAAATATTCAAGTTTCGCTAATTGCAAGGCTTCATCTTTGGGTTTCCCCAATGAAAGATACTTATAAAAAGAAACCATGATTTCTGAAGTTTCTTTATCTGGCACCTTCCACATACTCATTAAAGTACTTGACACTCCTGCATACGTAAATGATCGGGACATACTCATTAATCCTTCAGATTTTTCCAATTTACCAAAACCGGTATTGCATGAACTTAAAACGGCTAAATGTGCAGGAATATTTAAATTATAAACTTCTGCAGCGGTTAGTGATTGCTTTTTATTGGTACTACTAAACCACATCTGATTGAACATGGGGTTTACTTGGTTTAATTCGGTATGAGTAGCCAAATGAAGAATACCACTTTGACTGCTTTCTGCAATAAAATTCACTTTGGTTGCTTGATTTTCAAGATAGGATTTTCCTCCTATAATTTCTTGAATTCTTGCTACTTCTTTGGCATTATTTGGTAATTTTGAAGTCGTATATTGCGGAGCAAAACCCACCCAATTGCTATTACTTTTAGAAGATTGCAATTCCATTTGTTTATTTAATAATTGCACCGAACCAGCATATCGAATTGCCTTACTTTCAAATAAAAAACGCTTCTCAACTTGAAGAATTTCAAAAGGAATAACATTTAAAAAATCATCCGCTATTATGGTGATTCTTTTAATAGAAGCATCAAATTTCGGAAGAATACTTTCACTTAAACTGTTAGACAAAGTCGTTATGGATTGCCTTTGATAGATTTGGTTTTGCAAATGCTCTATTTGGTTTGAAATCACAGCTGCATTTTTAAACTGTTCCAATTGCACTCCCTTTTTAGACAATTCCATTCGGTACCAAATACTAGTATCCATGAAATAAAGCAAAACTACCTCATCTTCTTGAATTTTGTTTTTAATAAAATCAGAATAATCCTTGATAACGGTTAACTTTTTAGCATTCGCATAATTCGGATATTTTTTTTCCACATCAAGCAAGAAGGATGAATATTCCTTTTCATAAGCCAACTGTTTTTGGAACAATTTCCGAATGGAATCTTCATTGGCTAAAGAATTATTTTTGTAATAATGAATATATTGATAGTTGTTATTCATTTTTTCCTGCAAATCTTCTTCTCTTTCAAAAACTTCTTTGGGAATACCTGCTATATTTTTAAATGAAAGATACTGTAATCCTTGTAATAATGCTGTATTCTTATTTACTTCCATCAACTGAAAAGCCAATTGCAAGTACTCTTTATCATTCGTCTTTTTATAATTCTGATACACCACCTGCAATACTTTGGCAACAGGTTCTTTTAATTGATTGGAAAAAAAGACTTTATTATTAGGGTTTTGATAGTTGTTTTTACTCGTAATTAGCTTTTGGATAAAAGCCTGAATAGCTTTTTTAGTATTAAAGTTAGATTTCTCATTGAAAATAGCAATCTCAGCAGCTTTTAATTGAATCGCAATTTCTGCATACAAATCTTCTTTATGAATCAAGTTGGATAAATGCTCAAATGTTTTGAAACGCAGTTCATCTTCATTATTTTTTTCATAAAAATTCAATTTTTGCAATTCATTCTCCATTTGATACTTGTAAGCATTCTCAAATTTTTCAGTAAAAATAGCATCTTGTCTTAGGAATATTTTTTGCATTTCTTGAGAATTCTTACTTAAATTGAGTAAGGCTTTGTTGGCCTGAACTTCAAAAACAGCCCGATCGATTTCTTTGGCAATTTGGGCCGTTTTTTTAAAACAAGAAATGGCTTTTAAAGTGTCCTTATTTTTTAAAAATGCATTTCCTAAGTGCAGATTTGCGTTGCAAACATAACGATGCTTTTCAGGTGTGTTTTCTGTGATTAACACATATCCTTTTTGAGCCAATACTAATGCAGTTTCATTTTCATTATTTTCAGACAGCACATTAGACAAGGTAAAATAAGCAATTGCTCTTCTGTAAAACTCGGTTTCAGGCAATTTTTCATTGGCTATTGACAAAGCTAATTCAGCATAAATTTTAGCATTATGCAAATCAAATTTAGCCAAATAAGCAGCGGCCAAACTTGTATAATCGTCAACCAAATAACCTTGTTGTGCAGCACTTTTTTGATCGTATGCGACTGCCTTTTCTAAATAGGTAATCGCTTTAGTAGCATTACCTAATCGATCTTGATACATCAACCCAATATTGTAACTATTACTGGCTAACACTGCATAATTAGGCTCTTTTAATTTTTCCCCGATGGCAATCGAATGTTGATACGCTTGTAAAGAACGATCGATATCTTCTTTACCATCATAAGCAACTCCTAAAACCGAATAGGCAATAGAAGTAGATAAATTGTAAGACTCTTTTTCAAAATAAGCAATTGCACTTTGCAATTTTGGAATGGCTTTATCATATTTTGCAGAATCAATATATACACGTGCTAAATATTCTTCCGATAAAGCAAAGACATAAGCGTCTTTTGGTCCCTCTTTATATTTTTCATAAACGGCTACCGTTTCATTAAAATGTAGTTTTTTGGTAAACTGAACTTTAGCATAAACTGAATAATAATCAATACTATGTTTGAGAGGAATATCCTTAATTTTGTGTGCTTGATATAAACTATCAGCTAGAATAAAGGCAGGAAAAGCTTCTGCTGGTTTTGAGAGTGCTAAATAACTTCTACCAAGATAATTTAAAGCTTTTATTTTTTTGTAATAATTTGAGGTAGAATCATAAAAGTGTACTGCGCTTTTGAATGCTTGATTTAAGCTATACATAGAACTCATAGTACCTTCTTTATAAACCTCTAAAAAATACGTTTGCAAAGTATCTATGTCAGCATTTAATATTGGTTTAGAGGAAAGTACAGCATCTTCCTTTTTAAGATTTTCTTTTTTGTTATTTTGATGTGAGTTACATGCTATAACAAGAGGAATTAAAAAGAATAAGGCAAGAGTTTTTAATGGCATAGCTTAGAAATCAACCAAGTGAAATCAAATATAAAAAAACTAATTCAGTTCTAAAACTTTTTTAATCATAGCATCTTCTGAAAGTAGTATTTCATAATAACTATTATCATCGAAGAGTTGTTTTACAAATTCAGCATATAAATATTTTTTAATTTTTTCCTTATCGGAAAAATTTAAAATAATGCCACTATCTGAAATATATTGTTTGAAAGCTTCTAAATAATCATCTTTTTCAATGACCTCAGCTTTTAATTTTTTAAAATCTAATGTGTTGAAAAAAGTTCTTTTTTTGTCCAATTGTTCAAATACAAAATAACTCACCACACCAGATTGCATAATCATAAGCGTTGCTTCTTCTCCATGTTTGGCCTCAAAAGGTACAAAAACATCTGGAGTAATACCACCACCTCCATACACAATCCGACCTCTTTTAGTTTTAAATTTTAAACTATCGGCTACTTTAATACTATCTGCTTCATATAATTCTCCACTTTGAAAACGTTTTTCAAACTCATTGAAATAACCATCTGCTTTATCATCATAAGGTTTTTGAATGGAACGCCCTGAAGGAGTAAAATAGCGCGCAATAGTTAATCTAACAGCTGAACCATCACCAAGAGGCATTTCGCGTTGCACCAATCCTTTTCCAAAAGAACGTCTTCCAACAATCGTTCCTCTATCGTTATCCTGTATAGCACCTGCTAAAATTTCACTTGCAGAAGCACTGTTTTCATTGATAAGAACATATACTTTCCCTTTTTCAAAATCTCCTTTAGAAGTAGCAAAAGTTTCATCTTCTGTCCCTTTTTTATTTTTAGTTTTTACAATTAATTCTTTGTCTTTTAACAATTCATCTGCAATAGCAACTGCCATTTCTAAATAACCTCCACCATTATCTCTTAAATCGATTACTAAATCTTTTATTCCTTGTCTTTTTAGAGATAACAATGCCTTATGAAATTCGTCATAAGTAGTTTCAGCAAATCGATTGATTTTAATATAGCCTATTTCAGCATTCACTTTTAAAGCAATATCAACACTTTTAATAGGTATAACATCTCTTTTTACTTTAATTTTTAGCTTTTCATTTGTAGTTTTTCTAAAAACTGTAATTAAAACGGTAGAACCTTTCTCCCCTTTTAGTTTGGAAAATAAACTGTCGTTTTGAAATTTTTTATCAAACAATTGATCTTGATCTGCGAACAATATTCGGTCACCCGCTTTAATACCTGCTCTATCTGAAGGACCGTTATGAATGGGTTTTATAACTGCAACTGTGTCTTTATATACATAAAAATTAACACCAATTCCTACAAAATCTCCCTTCATGTTTTCGGTAACCGATTTTAAATCTTTTTTACTGATATAAACCGAATGCGGGTCTAAATTTTCGAGTATCCCATTTACCGTTAAATCTACAATTGAGTCCGTATTGATATCATCAACATATTCTCTGTCGATAAAATCAATCAGCTTATTCAGTTTGTTTTTTCGTGTATTCTTACTTAAAAAATCTGAATCTTGAAAAGAATTTAAATAATTCCCCAATAGCAAACCGATAGCGACTGCCATTGTAATAATAATTGGGAAATATATTTTATTTGTTTTCATTCTTTAGCTTAAATCTTCTAACAATTCTACTTCAACACCTGCTTTTCTTAAAAAATCAACTCCTGAAGTATCTTTATATTCTTCATGATACACCACTCTTTTAATCCCTGACTGATGTATTAATTTGCTACAATCTTTACAAGGTGACAAGGTAATATATAAAGTGGCATTTTCACAAGATTGTGTGGAACGCGCTACTTTTAAAATAGCATTTGCTTCTGCGTGAAGCACATACCATTTGGTTAATCCACTTTCGTCTTCGCAACAATTTTCAAAACCAGATGGTGTACCATTGTATCCATCCGATATAATCATTCTATCTTTAACAATAATTGCGCCAACTTGTTTTCGTTTACAATAAGACAATTGACCCCATTCTTTTGCGATACGCAAATAAGCTCTGTCGTATTTTAATTTTTTTTGTTTCATTGTTATCTGTTCCAAATTTCGCTATGAATGATCATAGGAGTAACTACACCAATAATAAATGCTGACATAACCAATGCCCAATCTCTTTTTGAAAATCTAAAGAAAGTTTGTACGATATAGGCTAAAATCAAGACTAAAAAGACCACTATAACTTGAGCCGCTTCTATTCCTAAAGCAAACTCTAATAACGGCAACAGTTTATTTGAAGCATTTCCTGGTAGAATTATTTTAAAATAATTAGAAAACCCTAATCCATGAATAATTCCAAAGAATAACGTTACAATAGCTACAAATGTAATGCTTTCATTTTTAGAGGATTTTCCTGCTGTAAAAAGATGAAACACAGCAGTTATTAGAATTGTGATTGGTATTAAAAACTCTACTAAGGACGATTTTACAGAAACAATTCCAAAAACCGATAATAAAAGAGCTAAAGTATGCCCTAATGTAAATAAGGAGACTAAAATTAAAACTCTTTTCCAGTCTTTAAAGGCATAAGGCACCATTAAAGCGATTAAAAAAAGTACATGGTCATACGCATGAATATCCAAAACATGGTTTAAACCAATTTTAAAATACAACCAAAATTCTGACATAATTATAATTTTTTTGGGGAATTCAAACTTACAATTTATTTTAGTAAAAATAACTGGCTTTATAAAAAGCTTATTAAATTTTATGATAAATAAAGAGATCCATTTCAAAAAATATTTTTTTGCTTGTTTTTAAAGCTAAATTATATGTAATTTTGTCCAACTTTTAAAAAAAACGATATGTCATTTTCAGATTTATTTGATAACGAATTTAAAAATAGAAATAAAGGTCATTTTTCTGCTATTGTAAGAGTTGCTCTTTCTGATGGAGCTTTAACGGCTGAAGAAAAAGAATTCTTAGATAAATTAGCTACACGTTTAGAAATTTCTAGTTCAGAATATGAAGAAATTTTAGAAAATCCAACGAAATATCCTATTAATCCTCCAGTATTACACATTAATAGATTGGAGCGTTTATATGACTTAGCACGTATGGTGTATGCAGATCATGTTTTAGGGCCAAAACAAAAACAAATTTTAACTCGTTTTGCATTAGCTTTAGGTTTTACACCAAGTAACGTCAACTATATTGTTGACAAAGCCTTATCATTACTAGTTTTAAATGTAGATTTAGACACTTTCATTTATGAAATGCAACATATGAATAAATAATAAAAAAAGCTCTGAAATAGACTGCACCCAAAAAGTTAGACAAATTTAAACTTAATTTTGATAATAATGAGCTCGATATTTTATCGGGCTCATTTTGTTTAGATTTGATTTAATTCTTTCGTTGTTAT